>NZ_BOPG01000089.1 GCF_016863635.1 Virgisporangium aurantiacum
AGGGATGCCGTACGGCCGACGCGGTATGGCGCCGGCTAGCGGAGCGCCAACTCCGCCGAGAGCCCGTTCGAGCAGTCGTTGCCGGGACGCCGAGAGAGCCGGTCGACTCCCGTCGCTGCGCGGACCGCTCGCGGTGGCGTCGCTCACGACACCCCACCGGGGCGGAGGTGGAAGATCACTGTGGCGGCGGGGATCGTCGCCTGGTGCTCGGCGACGCAGTCCCATCCACTGTCCTCGAACACGCCGCGCCACTCGGCGATGGTGGGCAGGTACTGGCCCATGGCCGCATGCGTGAGCTCGAACCCGAGACTGAAGATCTGGTCGGTCGCCGACGGCACCGCCGCGCAGCGGTGGGTATCACACAGCAGCAGGTGCTCGGCCTGCGGGAAGGCGGCCCGGATCCGGCGGAGGGTGCGGACGCACCGGTCCCGGGGCCAGAAGTCGTGGCCCAGGAAGAAACAGGTTACGAGCTGCACGCCGGTGAAGTCCGGGCGGCGGCGGAGCGTGGACACGTCGGCCTCCACCAACGTGATCCGCGACGCGAGACCGGCGGCGGTCACCGCGGTCGCGGCCACATCGAGTGCCGCCGGTGCGACGTCGACGCCCACGCCGCGGAGTTCGGGCCGCTGCCGCGCCATGGTGATGAGCCGCTGGGCGGATCCACAGCCGAGATCGGCGCAGACATCAAAGGTCAACGACTCGATGACCGATCGGAAGAGGCCGTCCACGTTCACCGCGCTCATGTCGGCGGATGCGATGCTGACCGCCCGGACGTCCCGGCGCGCCACGTCGCCGCCGCGGCCGGCCAGACGCGCGGTGGTGGGAAGGTTGGTCAGAATTTCGCCGTAGCCGCCGATCAGCCAGTAGAAGAACCCTTTGAGCCGACTGATCTCCGCGAAGCACGGCCCCGGCAGCACCTTCTCGCGACCGTCGTCCAACTCGACGATCCGGAAGCTCGCCAGCGCCACGAGAATCGCTTCCAATGTCGGGCGGTGCAGAGCGTTGGCCAGAGCGAACGCGCGAACCTCGAGGTGACCGTCGCGCTCCAGACGGCCGAACACTCCGAGTTGATGGGCCGCGTTGATCGCGGCGGCGGTCACCGCCGAGTTGAAGATGGCAGCGCCGGACATGACGCCGTCAGAAGTCGGTTCATGCGTCGCCATGTCGTCCCCTCCCCGCGTGAGGTGGCTAGCCCGGTTCCGCGGCCCGCCCTGTACCGTCCATCACCTCGCGCAGCGTTCGCGGACGCATGTCGGTCCACACCTCGTCGACGTAGGCCATGCACTGCGGCCTCGTGCCCTGCTTGCCGGTCTCCCACCAGCCACCCGGCGTGTCGAACGACGCCGGCCACAGCGAGTACTGGCCCTCGTCGTTGATGAGCACCTTGAACCGGCGAGCGCCGTCCTCGTCGTCGAAAACGCTCATGCGGTTACCACCGCAGCTCTTTCTGGACCAGCAGATGCTCGCCCTTGACACCTCGCGCGGTGCACGCCTCGAGGAACTCGGCCACCTGCTTCAACTGGTAGGACTGGGGCGTGTAGCTCGTGGCCATGATGTGCTGAACCCACTCCTCCTCCCCCATGGCGTACACGTACGCCTCGTTGACGCCCAGCTTCTCCACGATTCCCATCGCCTGCTCGGCGTTGGAGCCGGACAGCTTCCGGGTGATGCTCATCTTGCGGCTCACCGGCTGGGTGAACAGCGCCCCGTACAACCAGGTCAACGGGGCACCGTCACACTCCATGCCGAGGAACGCGATGTCGGTGGGTCCTACGGCGTCACGGACCCGGCCGTACAGCTCCGGCTCGATGCCCGACGAGTCGGCGTCGACGAAAACGGCCCGACCGCCGATGCGGATCCAGTACGTCGACTTGGCCCGGATGTCGAGATCGGAGTGCTCGCCGAGGAAGGGGCAGGCGATGATCTCGCCGCCGTCCAGCGGCAGCCGGTCGAAGTCGTCGACCTCGCGCACGGCGAAGCCCATGTGCTCGAGGTAGAGCCGCAGCGACGGGTCCTGTAGCTGGCCACCGCCGTTCTTCGGCACCACCACCACGTCGGCCCGACCACGCAGCTGCAGCAGCGACTCCAGCACGGCATGGTCCTGGTGGCCATGGGTGATGAGAACGTAGTCGAAGCGGTCGGGCAGATCGACGTAGGTGTAGTGGTCGCCGGCGGCGTGGTTGGCGTTGATGAAGGGGTCGACGATGATCGACGCGGTCGGGCTCTGCAGCACGAGGCAGGCGTGTCCGAAGTAGCGGATCCGCGCACCGGTCGACACGTGCCGGTCGTCGGGAATCGTCGGTTCTTCGGTCAGGAACGTCCGCAGGGTCGTCGCATCGCTGTCGTCGTCGATCTCCAGCGCCTCCCGGATGCGACTGAACGGCTGCGGCGTGAGCCGCGTGGCGAACAGTGTGTCGATGCCCGGGTGTCGTAGCGGGAGGGGCAGTTGGACGTGACCCGGTGCGGGAAGGCGCGGGGTGCTGAGGATGAACGGGCGCTCGGTGCCGTCGTCGAGCGACAGGTCGATCGACTGGCGCTCCTCCCGGTGGTACCGGCTGCGGTAGAGAAGTGGCTCCAGGAAACGCATCGACGGGTGATGGTTGATGTCGTAGGCGAGCTCGATGAAACCGCGAAGCGCGGCGGGCACCTGCTGGTAAAGCCCGGTGAGTTCGTAGCCGGTCGCCTGTGCCCGGAGCAGTTCGTCGGTCTGCTTGATCGCCGCCGCGAGCTCCACCAGCGCGGCGCTGCCGCTGACGATCCGGTCGCGGAGCCCCCTGATCTCCTCCGTCCGCTTGCCGCCGTAGTTGACGAAGAAGCCGCCCTTCATCTTCGGATTCGCGACGGCGGCGGCGTGTACCTGAGGCTGTTGCACATACGAGTCGAGCATCGACAGGTGCAGATTGGCTAGGTTCATGGCGGCCGGTGCCGGCGGCACGAGATGAAGCCACGCGTAGAACTGGTCGACCAGGCCTTCCACGATCAGGTTGGGCTTGGCGAACAGGATGTCGTCGCTAGGCATCGGGGTCCTCCGTTCGTGCGGGGCCCTTCGCGACCATACCGCCGCGGCTACCTCGATACAACAGGTTATCCGGATCTGTCAGGGCCGTTACGAGGGGCTTCGAGGCTGTGTCAACGGGACTCGGGGCAGTCGCCGGATGGGTGGTGGGGCGGGCCGCCCAGCGCGTGCGACGTCGGAGATCAGATCGGCGACGGCGCCAACGGTCGGATGCTCGAACAGTTCACCCACGGTCAACCGCACGCCGAACTCGTCGCAGATCCGGGCAGCGAGTTGACTCGCGCGCACGGAATCACCGCCCAGGTCGAAGAAGTTGTCATTCGGACCCGGCTCGGTGCCCAGTACCTGGCTCCACAGCGCGCGCACGACACGCTCGCGATCGGGCTCCGATGCCTTCGCGGACGAGGACCGGTCGGGCAACTCGTCGGTCGTGGCGTCGGTTGGCGTCGCGTCCACGGAACCGAAGCGGTCGCGCAACTCGCGTTTCAGCGGCTTCCCGTTCCGGTTTCTCGGTATCGCCTCGACGGCGAAGACGAGCCGGGGGACCTTGTGTCGGGAGAGCCGATCGGCGACGAAGGCGCGCACCTGCTCCACGGTGGCCCCACCGTCGTTGAGCACCACAGCGGCGGCTACCTCCTCGCCGTGGATCCGGTGCGGCAGGCCGAACACGACGGCCTCGCTCACCGCCGGATGCTGGAACAGCACGTCTTCGATCTCGACCGACGAGATGGACTGGCCGGCGGAGATGATCACGTCTTTGAGCCGGTCGACGAGCGTGAGGTGGCCGTGTTCGTCCAGGCGCCCGGCATCACCGGTGCGGGTCCAGCCGTCACCGAACACCGCGTCCGTGGCCGACGGGTCCCGGTAGTAGCTATGTGGACCGAGCCCCGCCCAGCGCAGGCGGATCTCACCGATCTCTCCCCGCGACACCTCCCGGCCGTCGCTCCCGGTGATTCTGACTTCGGTCGCGCCACGGGGACGGCCAACCGCGGCGTTCGGCCCGTCGCCGCACACGGCGTAGGTGCCGACATGCCGGGCCTCGCTGAGCTCGTACATGTTGACCAGCGTCGCGGCGGGGAATGCGCGGGCCAGGTCGGGTACCGCGCTGGCCGGCAGCGGGGCGCAGCCGAACACCACCGTTTGCACACCGGACAGGTCGTGCCGCTCGTGCGCGCCGATGTCCAGGATGGTCAGGGCCATAGTGGGCACGAGCTGCACGACGGCCACGCGGTGTTCGGCGAGGAGCGTGCAGAAGCGTTCGGCGTCGAAGACCGGCAGCGCCAGGGTCGTCATGCCCAGGGGTCCCAGCGGTTCCAGCAGGCGTAGCTGCCCGGCCGCGGACCCGATCGAGTTGGCGTGCAGGTACGTCCGGCCCGCACTCGCCGCCCACCGCTCCGGGTACCAGTGCGGTGCCTCAACCAGCGGACGGACGGAGTGCTGGTGGGTACTGGCGACACCCTTCGGCCGGCCGGTGGTGCCGGACGTGTAGAGCACCTCGCAGATGTCGCCCGGTCGGACGGAACCGGGTACCGGGCCGAGGACACCGTCATCGACAAGGTCGGCGACGGAGGCCACCCAGCCGGAAACGCCGGAGACGGTCCGCCTGCCGGCGTGAACGAGCCCGACCGGCGTGCAGTGGTCAAGGGCCAGAGCGAGTTCCGGCTCCGTCATCCGTCCCGACAGCGGCACCGCGATTCCGCCGACCTTGAGCACACCCAGGTAGGCGACGGCATACTCGATCCACTCGCGGTTGTCGAAGAGCAGAGCGGCGGCGTCACCGGGTCGCAGGCCCCGCCCGAGCAGGCCGTGCGCAACGGCGTTCGACCGTTCCTCCCAGCCGCGGTAGGTCAACGTCCCACCGCCGTCGACGGCGAGAGCGACGCGGTCAGGGTCGGTTCGTACCCACCGGCGCAACAGGTCGGGAACGGTGTGGATCGATTCCATCGGTACGGTCCCCCTCAACCGGTGGTCGCGACGGATGGCTGCCGCAGCAGCGCGCCAGCCGCATCCAGCTCGATGTCCTCGACGGCCCCGTCGGCGACTAGAAAATCCGCGAGGCACCGCGCGGTCCAGGCGGGCTCGGGTACGCCCACTTCCGCAGGCGGACTCGATGCGATCGCCCGGGCGGCGTCCAGTTCGTCCGGACGCAGCGAAACGCGACGCCCGCCCGTGTAGTCGACGGCCAACGACGCCATTCCGTCGGCGTTGAAGTTCTCCACGATCGCGGCGACCCGGTGCTCGCTCATCAATGCCTGCCGAGCCACCGCAGCGATGCTCCAGCCCGAACCGCTCCACAGGACGATCTGCGCGCGCTGCCAGGTGATCACCGATCGGGCACCGTCCTCGACCAGCGACCACAGGTGCTGTACTTCTTCCCCGCGCAACTGACGCACGCCCGGCGTCGGCCCCGGTCCCCGCCGGCGGTCCGGCAGCCGTCGACCGACCCGCCGCCGGCCCACGGTCGGATAGGCCAGCCAGCGTTGTGACCGGTGGTGCCACTCGACGTTCGCCGGCGGCGACGACCGGTCGAAGCCCGACAGGTCGACGGCGAGCAGACCGGCGTAGGCGTGCTCCGGCAGATCGCCCGGCAGCAACACGTTGAGCCCTCCGTGCGAGTCCTCCAGCCGCAGGCCGTGCGGACGGCCCCACCGACGGGCGTCGGCCCGCATGCCGAGCAGGCTCAGCGCCAGTCTGCGGAACACCGTCACACCGTCGCCCGTGCGCACCGCGAAGGTGTCCAGGAACTCGACGAGCGGGACGTTGACCACGATGAGGAACGCCGACGACGGCGGCGGTCCGCCGTAGGAGTGCCCTTCGGCTGCGGCGTCCATTCCGAGCTGGTCGAAGAGCGCCTCGATGTCGGCGATCTCCCCGTCCGACGGGCCGGTATCCAGCAGCACGCGTACCTGCAGTCGACTCACCCGCGTTCCCCCGGCACCTGGATCAGATTCCCGAACGGTTCAGACCCGGACCGGCCAACTGCTGTTCGGTCGGTTCGGCGCAGCAGTACCACGGCTCCGTCGCGTGAGGCGCCGGCGACGGATCCCCGAACAGCGACGCGGGCACCGGCACCGGGTCGGCGTCGAGCGTGGCGTGCGTGAGCGTCCATATCGATCTGAAGACCTCCCGTCGGTTGCGCCCCGCGGCTGCGCCGTCCTCCACGGCGGAACGCACCGCCTGGTACAGGTCATCGACCCGCCGGTCCGGGTGGTGCCACGGATAGCACAACGCGGCCTGGTCGAACGGGTCCAACAGCGCACGGACCCCGGCCAGCTCCAGCAGGCGGGATCCCGCGGGTACAAGCAGGCGGATCGCCAATTGGATCGACGCCACGTTGTCGACGAGGTCGAGCTCCACGAGCAGCCGCAGCAGGTCCGCGTAGCTGTCCAGCGTGGTCCACGGCGAGAACGTGACGAAGGTGGGATTGAGAGTCAGTCCGACTCTCCGGAACTCCGTAACCACCTCGACGAAGTCGGCGCGGGAGTGGTTCTTCTCGTAGATCTGGAGTGTGGCGTCGTCGACCGCCTCGACAGCGGTGGTGACGTAAAGGCAACCGGTGTCGCGCAGCAGGGGCAGCAGGCGACGGTGGGCTAGGAGGTGCTCCACCTTGATCGTGACGTCGTAGGACACCCCGGGGTGCTCGGCGTGCAGCGCTCGGACGATGGTCTCGGAGTGTCGCGGGGCGTTGAAGAAGTCCGGGTCCCCGAAGGTGATGTGGGCGGCGCCGGCGGCAACCTGCCGGCGAACGTCTTCCATGACCACGTCGCGCTGGACGACCCGGAGCCGTCCGCCGTAGACCGGGACGACGGGGCAGTGTCGGCACAGGTGCAGACAGCCCCGCGACGCCTCCGTGCTGCCGGCCATGAGCAGTGTGCCGTCGGCCGTGACGACGTGTGCGTAGCGGTCCGGGGTCGGCAGGCCGTGCCGGTCCGGCACCAGGAACTGCTGGCGGGACAGCGAGATCACCGGCTCCGCCTGTTCAGGTCCGTCGCCGGTGGCCAGCCGGCGGACGAGGGACAGCAGCCCTTCCTCGACCTCGCCACCGAGGACCGTGCCGACGCCCAGGCTTCGCAGGTATCCCTCGTTGACCGGTGCGTACAGGCCGAAGAAGCACAGGTGCGCGGCGGGGTTGATCGCGCGGACCACCGGCAGTTGCGCGACCGCGATCCGCGTGGCCGTGTGCATCGGGACGTAGAAGGCCACCAGATCGGCGGCGGCGACGAGCCCTTCGTCGATCTGCTGGATCGCCAGGTCCAGGCAGTCGACCTCGAACCCGGCCGTACGCAGCCAGGCCGCCGGGGAGGCCAGCCCGAACGGCTGGCGGCCAATCTCATATGTGGAGATCAGTAACACACGCAAGGCTTCGTCAACCTTCCCGCCACGGGAGTCGTCCGCTGCCGATCCGGGCACGTGGCTACCCGGTGACCTGACCGGTCAGCCGATGATCTGGCTCGTCAGGGCGGTGCGGGCGGTGCGGGACTTGCGAAGGTCTCGGGTCGCACAGACCCGCTTGAGCCAGCGGTCGGAGCCGTCGAACCGGGCGGAGAAGGGCCTTCTGCCGTGGACCACCTTGAGGTTGTCCAGGAAGCAGAAGTCACCGGTGGTCAGGACGACGTCGGTCAGGCAGCGTTCCATGGCCGTCTCCAGGGCGTGGAGGGCCTGGGCCGCGCGCTCGTCACCGTCGGGGACGTCCATGAAGTAGGGATCGGCCCGGATGTACGGCCGGTCGGCCGCGCCGAACAGCACCGCAACCGGTGGTGGCGCGGCGTTCAGCGCCTCGATGTGGCTGAAGTCGGTCCCGCCGGATGCGGTGTTGTTCTTGGTCAGATGCGACTCGTCGGGCCGGATGATGAAGCGTTCCTGGAACAGCACCTCGCGGTCTGCCTCGTCGAGTTCGAGATCGTCGACGTTACCGACCGTGGTTGCCGCTCCGTTGGGGTTACGCAGGCAGGCCAGCACGACGTAGTCGCCGCGGTACGGGTGGAACGCATCCTCGGTGTGCCAGGTGAGCAGGGTCTTGCTGCCCGAACCGAGTTGCTCGTTCTCGTGGGCCCGGATGGGCAGCACGTCATGCACGAGCCGGCCGTCCTGCTGCGTCGCCCAGCCGAAGACGTCGCCCAACAGGGAGGTGTAGAGGACGAGGAGGATCTCGTACCTCAGGCTCGACGACGGATCCGGGATCGCGTTCCAGTGGTGCGGAGTGGCGCCGAGTGCCGCGTCGTCGATGACGTGTCCGCCGATCATGCAGCTGCCGATCTCGGCCCGGCGGAAATGGTTGAGGAACGAACGGATCCGCGGCGGAAGGTCGTGGGCGAGTACCGGCGCGGCAATAAGGAAGTCCGGGTCGTCGACCCGGCCGTAGCGCTCACCGATCGAGTCGGCAAGCTCGTAGGCATGGTGCAGTTCTGCGCTGTTCAGGCGAAGCTGCTCCATGGGCCACTCCTCGCTAGCGGTCTAGCCTATCGGTGGTTGGCGGCTGATACAACAGGTTTTCGTGGACTGTCAGCGAACGTGTACGGTCGGCCGGCAACCGGCCCGCAGCCGCGTGCCGCGGGCCTCGTTGTCGCATAGCATCTGAACATGACCGTGGTAACGACCGAAGACGCCGCGAACGCTGACGTCGCGTTAACCGACGCCGCGAACGCGCGCCTGTTCCGTGTGCTGGGTGACTCGACGAGACTGGCCATCGTCCGTCTGCTGCTCACAGGACCGCAGACGGTCGGCGAGGTCGTCGCAGCGCTCGGCGTTCCCCAGAGCCGCGTCTCCAATCACCTGGCGTGCCTGCGGTGGTGCCAGTTCGTCACCACCGAGCGGCGCGGCAGGCAGGTGATCTACTCCATCAAGGACCTCCGACTGCGTAAGCTACTCGACCTCGCCGGACGGTTGTCCAGTGAAAACCGGGACCACCTGGCGACCTGCGGACGTATCGGCCCGGACTGGGCCTAGCCGTCCTTGCTCGGCCCCCGCCGAGCACGCGCCCTCCTGAAAGTCGTCCGTCGTGGATGCGCCGTCGTCGTCCGCTCGCGCGAGCGCCTGTCCACGGACGTCGCCGAGCAGTTCGACCAGCAGGTCGACGTCCTCGGCGGTCGTGGCGTAGTTCGTGATGGCTGCCCGCAGCACGGGCCGGCCGGCGAGTGTCGCGACGAAGATCTTTGCCTGGCCCGACCGGCTCACGCCTCGTGCCACCGTCCGGAGAAAGCGATGGCGCTCCTCCGGCTCGTCTGGTCCATCGACAAAGCAGACGACGGGAAGCCTGGTGTCGTTCACCACGGCCCAACCGTCCGCCATCAGGCCGCCGCGCAGGCGTTCACCCAGCCACACCTGCTGCCGCAGCGCCGACTCGTAGCCGCTCCAGCCGGCCACCGCCAGCGACAGCAGGAGCTTCAAGCTCCCGAAGCTGCGCGACCATCGGATGGAGCGCGTGCACGGATCGGGGGCGGGCGCGTCGTCTCCGTCGGCCACAAAACCGTCCACCCCGAGACCGAACACCCGCTCGAGCAGCCCGCGCCGACGGGTGAGGAACAGGCCGCACCCCAACGGAACCGACATCCACTTGTGGGGATCAAACGTTATCGAGTCGGACCGCTCGACTCCGGCGAACTCGGCGCGCAGCTCGGGCACGAGCATACCCGCGCCGCCCCACGCAGCATCGGTGTGCAGCCACAAGCCGTGCCGGCCCGCCACCTCCGCGACGTCACGGATGGGGTCGACCAGGCCGGCACCAGTGGTACCCGCCGTGACCACGACGAGCAGGGGCGTGCCGCCACGGATCCGGTCCGCTGTCACCATGGCGTCCAGGGCGCGCGGGTCCATCCGGTGCCGGGAGTCGGTCGGTACCTCGCGCACCGCCGCGGCACCCAGGCCGGTCACCTGTGCGGCCTTGCGGATCGAGGGGTGGGCCCCGGACGTCTGGTATATCAACGGACGCGCGTGCGGACCGGGCAGGCCCGACTCGCGATGATCGGGGAACCGCGCCGTCAGCGCGAGCAGGACGGCGTTGAGGTTGGCCTCGGAGCCGCCACCGGTCACGACTCCGTCGGCGGCGTCGACGGGATAGCCGAAGACCCGGGCGAATGCATCCACCAGCATTCCGTCGGTTTCTACCCCCAGCGGGCTGCCGGCCCACGATGCCAGGCAGGGATTGAAGGCCGCGGCCAACGCGTCGGCCACGACGCCGATCGCGGTCGGAGCCGGATCGAACAGACCGAAGTGTCGTGGATGGCTGACGTGCGGCTGGAACCGTCGCAACCCGTCGACCACGCGATCCAGCGCAGCCGCCGGATCCATCGGCCGGTCGAAGTCGAAGCCCGCAAGAAACTGCCGCACCTCGGCCTGATCGACGGTTCGCCCGGCAGGCAATGCCTGAACCTGGCGGACGTAGGTTTCGACCGACTCGCCGAGCACCGACCACAACTGGCCTCGGGCGGCGCCATCGAGCCGGAACGGATCCACGCCGCGCCGGACCGCGGCAGTCTTTTCCCCCCGTGGCGACATACCACGCCTTCCCCATGCCGGACGCGGGCTACCGCTCCTGGTGTAGAGGCGACCAGGACGGGCCCACCGTCCTTGATTGATTGATGGGCGGCTCAACTCACGATAGCCATGGGGCGTTCCGCTTTCAACAGGAAGTGCTGATTTATCGCCGGGCCGGCGCTACCCTGAGCGCAACCTAGGGAGCCGTCCGAGGGAGGCTAAGTGAACGCTGTCGCGCTGGATCGCCGGCAGCTCAACGCCGTTGGCGTCGCCCCGGGTCTCCATCGCTCGCCAGGGTCACTCGACCCACCCGTGCGCCCTGGCGAAGCCGGCCAGAGCCTTGCGGATGTCGACGATCTGGCCGGCTGTCAAGGTCGGTCCGGCGTTGACGAGCAGCTCGGTTACCTCCGCGACGAACTCCTTCTCGGAGAGCACGTCGAACTCGTCGTCGACCTCCGGCGTCGGCGGTGCCGGCACCACCTGAGGCGCCCGCACTACGGGGGTTGCGGCCCCGTTCGACCCGTCGTCGGCCAACACCCGCACGTCGAAGGCCTTCAGCCCCCGCCCGCCGTCGACGATCTGGAACCTGACCCGGGTTCCGACGGCGACCGCGTGGCCGTCTGCCTCCAGATCGTTGGTGTGGACGAACACATCGTCGCCACCTCCGTCAGGCGCGATGAACCCATAGCCGCGCCCGCGGTCGAACCGCACCACCCTGCCCGTCGTCACGTCCATCGTCCCACCCACCAAAGAGAACCGAACCAACCAAGAGCGCCGTGCGGGCGCGTCAGACCACGCTACTGCGCGTCGGCCCGGCCGACGACCATGAGACAGAAGGAAACGTGATGACAACGGCCAGCTCCATACTGAAGACCCATCCTGACGATCTCGGTGGCGTGGACCGCGCGCTGCTTGCCAGCTGCATCGAGGCCTGCTTCGACTGTGCCCAGGCGTGCACCACGTGCGCCGACGCCTGCCTGGGCGAGGGCGATGTCGCCAACCTGATCGCGTGCGTGCGCGCCAACCTCGACTGCGCCGACGTCTGCGGCGCCACCGGGCGGGTGCTCTCACGAAGTGCCGGATACGACACGGACGTTGCCCGCGCGATGCTGCAGGCCTGTGTCAGTGCCTGCCGGGCGTGCGGCGACGAATGCGCCGACTCCGCCGGGCTGCCGGCGCACAGCAGGGTATGTGCCGAGGTGTGCCGCCGCTGCGAGGAGGCGTGCGCAGCGCTGCTGAGCGCTCTCGCATGAGTTCCCGTCTGTAGGAGGTCGACGGCGTCCGCGTGTCGACCGCGCGGGCGCCGATATCGACCAGCCTCTTGTCACAGCCGCGGAAGGAGAGGACGCTGTGACATCAGTTGCCACAGGAAAACCTGATGGGTTTGGAGATCATGCGTACGACCTCCTTTGACTTCGAGAACGAAGAGGCCGTGTTCAAGGTGCTCGTCAACCATGAGGAGCAGTACTCGTTCTGGCCCGCCGATCTGCCGGTTCCCGGCGGGTGGCGCGAGACCGGCCAGCAGGGCTCCAAAGACGAGTGCGACGAGTACATCCGCACAGTGTGGACCGACATGCGCCCGAAGAGCCTCCGCGAGGTGATGGACCGGTCGAGGGCCGAGGAGTCATCGGCCGACTCGCCCGCCGAACCGAACGGTCCGGGCGTACACGACGCCACCGCCGGCGCCGACGCGAACCAGTAGCGGGCGGTCGAGCCCACGTCGTCCGTCGCGCCGACGGTGCCCGGCCGGGGCGCCCACCGAGGAGCGATCATGGATGAGCGCATCAGAAGCGTGGTGGTTCTCGGCGGTGGCACGGCCGGCTGGATGACCGCCTCCTACCTCGGCAAGGCGCTGCAGAACACCGTCAGGATCACCGTCCTGGAGGCCCCGACCATTCCGAAGATCGGTGTTGGCGAGGCCACCGTGCCCAACCTTCAACGGGCCTTCTTCGACTACCTCGGGCTCGACGAGGACGAGTGGATGAGGGAGTGCAACGCCGGGTTCAAGATGGCCGTGAAGTTCATCAACTGGCGGACGCCCGGCGAGGCCAGCCAGGCGCCACGCCATCGCGACGGCCGGTCTGATCACTTCTACCACCCGTTCGGCCTGCTCCCGCAGTACGACGACATCCCGCTGTCGCACTACTGGTACCACGCCCGTGTGCGCGGGGAGTGCGACGACCCCTACGACTACGCCTGTTTCAAAGAGCCGGTGTTGATGGACGCCAAGCGGGCACCGCGGTATCGCGACGGCCGGCGCGCCACCCAGTACGCATGGCA
Source organism: Virgisporangium aurantiacum (assembly GCF_016863635.1). Classification (GTDB taxonomy): domain Bacteria; phylum Actinomycetota; class Actinomycetes; order Mycobacteriales; family Micromonosporaceae; genus Virgisporangium; species Virgisporangium aurantiacum. The sequence continues at coordinate 12,770 of NZ_BOPG01000089.1, forward strand.
CTTCGACGCCCACCTGGTCGCCGACTTCCTCTGCCGCTTCGCCACCCAGCGCCAGGGTGTGGTGCACGTCCGCGATGAGATGCAGGAGGTTCTCCTCGACGAGCGCGGCTACATCCAGGCGTTGAAGACCAAGTCTGGTCAGGTGCTCGACGGCGACCTGTTCATCGACTGCTCCGGTTTCCGCAGCTTGTTGATCAATCAGGCGCTGGGCGAGCCGTTCATCGACATGAGCGACCACCTACTGTGTGACCGCGCGGTCGCCACCGCGCTACGCAACGACGACGCGAAGCTGGGCGTCGAGCCGTACACGTCGGCGATCGCGATGAAGGCCGGCTGGACCTGGAAGATCCCCATGCTGGGCCGATTCGGCACCGGGTACGTCTACGCCAGCCGTTTCACCACCGCCGACGACGCGACCGAGGAGTTCTGCCGGCTGTGGAACCTCGATCCGGCCGAGGCCCAGCTCAACCACGTGCGGTTCCGGGTAGGACGCAACCGGCGGGCCTGGGTGAAGAACTGCGTCGGCATCGGACTGTCGTCGTGCTTCCTCGAACCGCTGGAGTCCACCGGCATCTACTTCATCTACGCGGCCCTGTACCAGCTCCTCAAGCACTTCCCCGACCGCGGATTCAACGAGACCCTCGTCAACCGCTTCAACCGCGAGATCGAGCTGATGTTCGACGACACTCGCGACTTCATCCAGGCACACTTCTACTTCGCCCAGCGCGCCGACACACCGTTCTGGTTGGCCAACAAGGAACTTCACCTGACCGACAACATCACGGAGAAGGTGGAGATGTTCAGGGCGGGTCTGCCGGTCAACCCGCCCATCGCCGACGAGGCGACCTACTACACGAACCTCGATGCGGAGTTTCGGAACTTCTGGACCAACGGCAGCTACTACTGCATCCTCACCGGGTTGAACGTCCTGCCCGACCGGCCGTTGCCCGCGATGTCCCACAAACCGGACTCCGTCAAGCAGGGCGCGCTGCTGCTGGCCGGCGTCAAGCGGCAGCAGCAGGCTCTGCTCGATAGTTTGCCGACCAACTACGAATATCTTCGGGCGCTGCATGGCCGTTGACCGTCGGGCACTCCGCCGGAACCGGCTAACGGGCCGGGCCTTCGGCGAGATCGTCGGTGGCCATGCGCAGCTCGCTGCCTGCCACCTCCTCGATCCGCCGGGTCGCGAGCCGCAGCACAGGTGGGGCCATCACCGAGGTGACGATGGCTACTAGGACCACCATGGTGTACGTCTCCGTGTTCAGCACACCGAGACGAAGCCCCACCATCGCGACCACCACCTCGACGACTCCCCTCGCGTTCATGCCCGCTCCCAACGCGACGGCCTCCCATCGATTCAGCCGGCTGGCCAAGGCGCCGATGAAGGCACCGGTGAACTTGCCGACGATGGCCACCAGCAGTACGACGACGGCCGCACCGAGCACGATCGGCTCAGCTAGGGCGGTCAGGTCCATGCGCAGGCCGGCTGTGGCGAAGAACAGTGGGGCGAGAACCGAGAGCACGACCGATTGCAGCGGCGCGAGCCGCTCCTTGTCGAAGGCGCTGGACGAGCCGATCAGCAGGCCGGCGACAAAGGCGCCGAAGATCGCTTCCATGCCCAACGCGTGGGTTGCGGCCGCGGCGAGAAGGACGATGACGACGGCCGTTGCGACCGTCGGACCCGGTTCGCGGGACCGCGCACTCAGCCGGAGAACCGCTCGCACCAACGGTCTCCCGACGAGTAGCGCGACCAGAACCACGCCGACCAGGTACAGCACCGACAATCCTACGCGTCCGAGGTGGACACCGATCGTCGCCATCGAGGCCACGACCGACAGCAGAAGCCAGCCAAACACGTCGTCGACCATGCCGGCGGCCAGGATGAGCTGGCCGACGTTGCGGTGCAACAGGTTCATGTCCAGCAAGGTCTTGGCGATCACGGGGATGGCACTGACGCACATGGCCACGCCGAGGAACAGAGCGAAGACCGTGCGGTCAGCCGTCGACGGCAGGAAGGAGTCCGGCAGGAGGTAGCCAGTGGCGATGCCGAGCCCGAGCGGCACGACGAACCCCGCCGCGCTCACCCGCGCGGCGGTCAGGCCACGGCGACGCACCAGCGCGAAGTCGACGTTGAGGCCGACCAGACCAACCAGCAGCAGCACGCCGAGTTGTCCGACGGCGTCGAGAAGGTGGTACTGCTCACCGTCCTTCGGCAACAGCCATTCGGCGAATGCCGGAGCCACGTTGCCGAGCACCGATGGGCCTACCAGGACGCCGGCGCACAACTCCCCGACCACTGCTGGCATACCGATCAATATCCCGAGCCGGCCGAGCACGAGGGCGAGCAGAAGCAGCAGCCCGAGTTGGAGGAGGAGCAGAAGAAGCTGATGAGAGGCCATTGGAGCGACCGGTGCGGAGAGCATCATGCGGCATCCCCCGACAAGAAGCGAACAGCGCTCCCCACAGTGTGTCCCGACAATCGGCCAACGCACGACCCGGTTGAAATTGCAGCCCGGGAATGTACCATCTTTCTAGTACAAGAAGACATTCGATCGGAGGGCGGCATGTTCGCGTTCCGGTTGGACTCCCGCTCCGGTGTTCCCACCTACCTGCAACTCGTCAAACAGGTGCGGCGGGCGCTGCTGGTCGGCTATCTGCGGCCCGGCGACCGGTTGCCGACCGTGCGGGAGGTCGCCGCCGCACTCGTCGTCAACCCGAACACCGTCGTGAAGGCCTATCGCGATCTCGAACACGCCGGGCTCGTCACCGCGCGGGCCGGTCAGGGAACCTTCATCACCGGAACACTCAAGCCCATTCCGCCACCCAGCTACACACGCTTGTCCCGCTCCTTGCACACCTGGTTACGCGGGGCACGCAACGCAGGTCTGGATGCCGAGCAGATCGGCGCTCTGGTCGCTGCGGTCATCGACGACAGCGAGGCCGAGGGGGGAGCAGCATGACCGCCGTCCTGGAGACCGAAAAACTCGGCAAGCGATACGGCCGACGCACATGGGGGCTGCGCGAGTGCACCCTGACCCTTCCGCAGGGCCGGATCATCGCTCTGGTGGGGCCTAACGGGGCCGGCAAGACCACTTTGCTGCACCTCGCGATCGGACTGCTCCGACCCACTGAAGGCCAGGTTCGGATGTTCGGCGAACCTGTACGCATCGACCAGTCCTCCGGGCTGGCACAGATCGGCTTCGTCGCACAGGATCATCCGCTCTACCGGACGTTCACCGTCGAGAACCTGCTCCACATGGGTCGCTCGCTGAACCCGCGCTGGGACGAGGCATTCGCGGAGAGACGCCTCGAACAGCTCCGCATTCCGTTGGGCCATCGGGCGGGCAAGCTTTCGGGTGGCCAGCAGGCACAGGTCTCGCTCACGCTCGCGTTGGCGAAGCGGCCGCGGCTGCTGGTCCTGGACGAGCCGGTGTCCAGCCTCGACCCGATCGCCCGTCGTGACTTCATGAAGAGCCTTGTCGACGCCGTCGCCGACGGCGAGTTGACCGTCCTGCTGTCCTCGCACGTCGTGTCGGAGCTGGAACGGGTCTGTGACCACCTCGTCCTTCTGCAGGACGGTCACGTCCGCCTGGCCGGGAGCTTCGAGGCATTGCTGCAGAGCCACCGGATGCTGGTCGGCCCCCGTTCCGACACCTCGGCACCACCCGGCGAGGTGATCGCGGTCAGCCACGGGGAACGGCACAGCAACCTCCTCGTCCGGCTGCCCGACGACACCGAGCCACACCCGCAGTGGGAACAACATCCGATCAGCCTGGAAGAGCTGGTACTGGCCTATCTCGACCAGTCCGTCGAGGCGCCGGCACGCCAACTCGGACCTACGGAGGCGTGACCATGGTGTGGATGACCTGGCGGCAACACCGGATCGAGCTGATTGCCGCCGTCACCTTGTTCGTACTCGTCTCAGCCGGGCTACTCATCAGCGGCCTGTCGATGCACGCCGCGTACCGCACCGAAGGCATCGAAGGCTGCCTCGCCGACACGCAGCGCGGTGCCTGCGGGCAGATCATCACCAGCTTCCGGGACCGGTACGTCGGCTGGGGTGACACACTCACGCTGCTGAACCTGCTGCCGGCACTCGCCGGCGTGTTCATCGGCGCACCGCTGCTGTCGCGCGAACTCGAGCACGGAACGTGGAAACTGGTCTTCGTCCAGTCGGTCACCCGCATTCGCTGGCTGACCATCAAGATCGCGTTGGTCGGTGGCGCGGTCATCGTCATCGCCGCCGCGTTTGCGGCCATGCTCACGTGGTGGCGGCAGCCGCTCGACGCGGTTGGCGGTCGGATCGACCCGGCGGCATTCAACTTCGAGGGCCTGTCTCTCGCCGCCGCCGCCCTCTTCGGCTTCGCCGTCGGCACATTCATCGGCGTTGTCCTGCGACGCATGATCGCCGCGATGGCTGTCACCCTCCTCGTCTACTTCGCAATCCGTACTCCCGTCGAACAACTCCTCCGACCGCGCTACCAGGACCCGTTGGTGCGGACGTTCGACATCAACTCGCCGCCGGTCGCCAACCAGGACTGGATTCTCGGCCAGGGCTGGATGGACAGTACGGGCCACCGGCTCTCCACCGCCGAACAACTGGCTTACCTACGCGGGGTCCGCGAAGACCGCAACGACTTCGATCAGTACATGCTCGACCAGGGCTTCCGGCCGTTCGTCGAATACCATCCCAACGGCCGGTTCTGGACCTTCCAGTTCATCGAGGCAGGGCTGCTCGTCGCCCTGGCCGCCCTGTTCATCGCGGCAGCGGTTCTGCTGATTCGCCGTCGCACGACCTGACCGCCGTAAGGTCATGTCACGCTGCGGTCAGCCGGACCGGAAGCCGCTCCAGTCCGTTGACGACGACGGACCGCAGCCGTGTCGCGCGGCCGTCCGGTTCGATCCGTGCCACGTGAGCGGCCAGTACCTCGAACAAGATCCGCAACTCGACGCGGGCCAGGAGGGCGCCGATACAGAGGTGCTCGCCGGAGCCCAGCGAGAGATGGCGGTTCGGGCTGCGCCGCACGTCGAACCGGTCCGCCCCGGGAAACACGGCGTCGTCACGGTTCGCCGACGGATTCCAGAGTGTGACGCGGTCACCCGTCGCTATCCGCCGGCCGTCGAGCATGACCGGCACGGTCGCGGTGCGCATGATGTGGGTCGCCGGGGAGGTCCAGCGCAGCACCTCCTCGACGGCACCGCGCACCAGCCCCGGTTCGTCGCGCAGCAGCTGCCATTGGGCCGGGTGGTCCATCAGGGCGAGCATGCCGCCCGCGGCGGCCAACCGGACGTTCTCGGTTCCGCCCACGATGAGGTTGTCGCAGTTGAGAAGCACCTCGTCCAGGCTCAACCGGCGACCACCGACCATTGCGGTGACCAGCGCACTGACCAGGTCGTCGCCGGGGCGGCGGGTACGGTCGGCGACGAGGGCCTCGAAGTACTGAAGGATCTCGAAGTGGGCCGTGCTACGGTCCTCGGCCCTGCCGGCTCCGAAGGCGCGGCTGGTCATCGCGAACATCGCCTCGTGATCCGAATCCGGTACGCCCATGAGCGTGCATATGACCTGCAACGGCAGCCGGGCCGCGACGTCGAAGACGAAATCGCAGGATCCCCGCTCAACCGCGTCACGCACGATCCGCGCGGCCGCCGACCGCATGGGCGGCTCCATCGCGCGTACCGATGTCGTGGCGAACCACCTGTCGACAACGGCGCGGAGCTCGCCGTGCCGGGGCGGGTCGGTCAGCGCGAGGGTGCGCCCGCCACCCGGATCGCGACCATGCGACTCGGGGCGCAACAGAATGCCGGCCGCCGAGCTGAAACGCGCGTGGTCGCGATACACGGCGCGGACGTTGTCGTAGGTGGTGACGGCCCAGAACCCCGGTAGGTGCGTAGGCGGATGCCAGTGCACCGGATCGTGAACGCGTAACCAGCGCCAGACCGCGTGCGGATCGCCGTGCTCGTACAGGTCGGGATCGACGAGATTGATGCCGTCCATCTTCACCGCCCAGCCCCGGCGATCCGCATTCCGGTGCGCTTCAGGCCGCCTTGAGCGCTCGTTCGACCAGCGCGAGTCCCTGCTCCAACTCGTCGGTGCGACCGCCGAACCCCAGCCGCACATGCTCGCTCATGCCGAAGCAGCTACCGGGAACGAGCAGCACACCGTGCTCGTGCAGCAGCCGATCGCAGAACTCGTCCGTCGACGCCATGTCGACCAGGCGGGGAAATGCGATGACACCGGCGTCCGGACGTACCCAGGCCAGCCGGTCCTGGTGCACGCCGATCCACTCCTCCAGCAGGCCGAGGTTGCGACGGGCCTGCGCCAGCCTGGGCTGGAGAAGCGCATCCGCATTCTCCACGGCCCGCAGCGCCACCAACTCCACCAGCGGAGAAAGTGCCAGGGTCGTGTAGTCGCGCACGGTCACGCAGCCGGTGACGACATCCGGCGGCGCGACGCACCAGCCGACCCGCAGACCGGGCAGCCCGTATGCCTTCGACAGGGTTCCGGTCACGATGGCCCGCTCGTAGCCGGTCGGCGTCCGGGCCGGCGGAGGATCGGCGTAGGTCAGCTCGTGGAATGCCGCATCCCACAGCAGGTAGGCGCCGACATCGGCGGCCACGTCCGCGATCTCATCGGCCATTCCGTCGGCCAGGGAAGCGCCGGTGGGGTTGTGCGGAAAGTTCACGACCACCATGCGGGTCGCCGGCGAGATGAGGGACGCCAGTTCGTCGACGTCGGGCCGGAACCCACTCTCGAAGCGAAGCGGCCAGGGCACAAGCCGGCAACCGATGGCCGACGCGATCGAACACAGGGCGTGGTAGGCCGGTTCGACCACCACCACCTCGTCTCCGGGTCGCAGCAAAGTTGTCAGGACCGCGAAGAGAATCTCGGTGGACCCGTTCGCCACCATCACACGGGCCGGATCGCCGCCGTCCCAGCGTCGTGCGATCGCCACGCGCAGCCCGGGGTCACCGCAGGTGGGGCTGTCACGAAAGTCGAGAGCCTCGAAGTGATCCGCCCGAAGCCCGACCAACGAACGGACTTCCGTGAAGGTGTACGGCTCGACACCGCTGCTGCTGATGTCGATGTCCGCGGTGAAGTAGTAGTCGCGCAACCAGTCTTCCAACGGCGCACGAGGCAACTTCACGGCGGCCTCCTCGAGGCGATCCATCGATGGGCCAAGGGTAGCGTCCGGCCGGCGATTAATCAGCATTTCCTGTTGAGAAGGCAAAATCGGTCCGGCTGCGTCAATCGCGGGCCCGGCGCCGCCCGGTCCCGCGTCGCGGCCTCGCCTCCTCCAACCGACGAACGTCGTGGAGCTGCACGACCTGACCGAAGCGGGCACCCGGCTCGACGCCCAACTCGTCGCGCAGTCTCCTCCGATAGCCGTCGTAGTGCCGGCGCGCGTCGGCGATGTTCCCCTCGGCCAGGTAGGCCGCGACCAACGTGATGCGTGCGCTCTCACGGAATGGATCGGCACGAACGGCCGCGAGCCCGGTGTCGACCGCCGCCCCGTACCAGCGGGCGGCGACCAGCCGCTCGCAAAGCGCCTCCAGACAATGCAGGCGCAACTGCCGGTAGCGCTCGCGCTCCTCCTGCAACCACTCCTCGTCTGGCCAGTCGGGCAGCAGGTCGTCGTCCAGGTTCGTTGACAACGCCGTGCTGAGCTGTGCGTCGCCGCACGGCCGCGAGCGATCCAGGAGCAGTCTCGCGAGATCGTTGAGCCGCTGGGTGTCGACCGTGGAGTCCCGGTTCAGGTGCAGGTCGGCCGTGCTCGACCCGACCAGGTGGGGGTTGGTCCGTTGGAGCCGGTACAGCACCGACCGCAGATTCGCGGCCGCGCGGCGCGCCGTGGCATCGGGCCACAGTGTGTGCGCGGCGCGGCGGCGAGACACCGCACCTCCGGCCAGCGCCAGAAGGGCGACCAGACGTTGGACTCCTGCGCCAGGCGTGGCCTGGTACTCCCCCACCGTCAACTCGAAGCGACCGAGCAACCGGATATTGAACCGACAGCATTGACGCGGCGGATCAAGCGCCGCGGGCGGCACCGCGCCCAGTTCCGCGTTCCCCCACGCCACATGATCGTTCATCCGGGCCCCCGTCGAGATCGGGGCCTGGTCGAGCCCCAGTCGCCGCCCTCGCCTCGCACGCACCGCTCGTCGACAAATCCACGTGTCGCCGAACGTCTACCGATTGACCCATGTGGACACTCGGCCTGGTGCCCACTTCGCAAGATGATCAGAACGCACGCGCACGCCGATCATCACGCAACACGCCTCCCGACCGCTGCCGTGGTGATGCGGCCAGGTCGATCGATCAGGCTTTCCTGATGTTAGCGGCTGACATCACTCGCAGCTACCCCGGATCGATTCGGCAATAGATCCGGCAATCGAGCTGGTCCCCCGCCTGGCCTGGTCCCGAGGAGGCGCCGGCGCGACGCCGACGTCACGGTGGAGCGACGCCCCGGCGACGCGTCGTACGGCACGCTCTCGACGTACGACTGGGACCAGATTGGAGTGAGGCCATGCGGATCGCCTACGTTTTCGTCACGTCGGGCCACACCGCCAGCTACAAGTTGGGCAAGATGATCCTTCCCCAGCTTGAGGAAGGTAGGCACGGCGTCGAGGTCGTCGGGATGTTCTTCTTCGACGACAACAACTACGTCCTGCGTCGCGGCGACCCGATCGGCGAGCGCCTGGCCAAGGTCGCGCGCGAGAACAACATGCTCCTGATGATGTGCGACCAGTGCGCGCTCGAACGGGGCCTGGCGAAGGGCGAGGCGGGCAACTGCACGGTCGCCGACACGGTCGACGGTGTCACCGTCGGATGCTTCCCTGACCTCTACGGCGCGCTCGCCGGGAACCCGCCGGACCACGTCATCTCGCTCTAGCAGAACCACTGTCTCTCATGATCGCGGCGACCGGATCCCCCGGCCGGTCGCCGCTTGAGCGTGAGGCCAGCGTCCGGCCTCCCCACGCAAGACTCGGTCGGTCCCACAGCACCAGGGATCAGCTCTGCGTTATACGTGCGCCGCAGTGGCGCCCCGAGAGCAGCAGGAGAACGCAGACTGGCCCCACAGCACCCAGGAGAACGTCATCGGCACCCATTGCGTCAGCGGGTTGCGCTCCTCCGCCGCCGGCTCCCGCCCAGCGGCACCGCCCGGCGCGATCAGGCGGGGTGGCCCTGTAACGACATGCGGGTAGCCAGGAGCGAAGGGCTCTGCGCCGACACGACGTCGGCTAGCCGGCCCCGCCAGGTGCAGCGTCATTCGCGCGGCCCGCCGGTCGCCTGTGGTCGCGGCCGGGCCGGTACCGATCTCCTGACGTCACCGGGACTCCCCTATCGGGCTGGCAGTTCGTGGACCAGCGCGTCCGCGAACGCGCGGACCTGGCCGAGGTCGACCCATTCGTCGACGGCGTGCAGACCACCGCCTGAAGGACCGCAGATCAGCGTGGGACACACCTGCTGCCACAGCGGCGCCTCCATCCAGTACGGAGCGTCGAACGTCGGACCGGTGCCCAGTCGCGCACCGAGGGCCGCACCGAGCGTCGGGGCCGGGCCGGCCTCGTCCATCCGCCACCCGTCGCGGGCCGCGACGAGCTCGGCGTCGGCCCGCCAGCGTGGATCGAGCAGCGCCCGTACCTCGGCGAGCGCGTCCGTGCTGGCCTGCTCCGGGGTGGTGCGCATCTCCACCAGGCACTCGGCGTGGTCCGGTACGACGAACGCCGACGAGCCGCCACGCACGACCGTCACCATGAGGTCCCCGCCCCGGGTGCGCACCGCCGACGCCCGCTCATCGACGACGTGCAGCAGCCGCCCCAGGTGCGTCACCGCGTTGACACCGAGCTCGGCCTGCGAGCTGTGCGCAGCCCGCCCGGGGAAGGACACCCGAACCACGGCGAAGCCGCGCAGCGACCGGGCCAGGACCAGGTCGGTCGGCTCCGCGATCAGGCAGGCGTCGGGCCGCACACCGAGGCCGGGCAGGGCCGCGATCACGGCTTCGCTGCCCACGCTGGCGTCTTCCTCATCGGCGACCAGGGCCAGGACCGGCCGCACCGGCGCGCCCGCCGCGACGAGGTGCTCCGCGGCCACGACCAGCGCCGCGACGCCGCCCTTCATGTCCGCCGCGCCCCGGCCGTACAACCGGTCGTCCTCCACCCGCGGGGTGAACGGATCCGCCATACCCGCAACGCCGACCGTGTCGAGGTGGCCGTTGAGGACCACCGTCGGGACCTCGGCGGCCGACGGCGGGACCGCGACGAGGCTCGGCCGCCCCTCCCGGCCCGGGGCCGGCACCACGGTGACCGTGAAGCCCGACCGTGCCAGCCGCGCCGACAGCCGATCCACGATGCGCCGCTCACCGGCTGCGCCCGCCACGAGTCCCGGGTTCACACTGTCGATCGACACCAGTTCGGCCAACAGCTCTACCGCCCCCGCGCCGACCTCGCTCAGGTGGGCTCGCTTTTCACCGTTCATGAACAAACCTTGCGCGATGACCCACGAACGCACCAGCCCTCTGTGTCAAGATCGAGTGAGGCAGGATCTTGGCTAGAAATGTTGATCCTTGAGGGCGAGCTGGGAGCTACTCCGCTGTGAGTTCTACGAACCAGGTGCCCGATCCGGAAGTCCCGGCCAGAGCGCAGACCCGGCGTTATTCGGCCGCGTACAAGACGAAGATCCTCGAAGAGTACGAGGCGTTGGACAAGGCCGGGAAGGGTTCGCTGCTACGGCGCGAGGGCCTCTACACGTCGCTGATCGCAGCGTGGCGGTCCCAGCGTGACCAGGCGGTGAAGGAGGCGTTGGCCCGGCCGGCGGGGCGTCCGCCGGCGGATACGCGGGACAAGGAGCTGGCCCGGCTGCGTCAGCGGGTCCTGCATCTTGAGGGCGAGTTGGGCAAGGCCCGGAAAGTCATTGATATTCAGGGAAAACTCTCGGATCTGTTGGGCGAACTCGCGACCGACAGCCAGCCCAGCGGGAGCGAGCCCACACCGTGACCGACGACGCGATCACGGAGCTGACCCCGGTGCTGGGGTCGATCCGCAGAGCGTGCAAGGCGGCCGGTCGGCCACAGGCCAACCACTACCGACGTCACCGCCAGTCGCCGCAGCCGCAACGGCCGGTGCGCGAGCGCAGGCCACAGCCGCGAGCGCTCACCGAGGCCGAGCGGGCCACGGTCCGGTCGGTACTCAACGGTGCCACGTTCGTCGACATGGCCCCGGCCAGCGTCTACCACGAGCTCCTCGACGAGGGGGTGCACCTGTGCTCGCCCTCGACCATGTACCGCATCCTGCACGCCCACAACGAGGTGAAGGAACGCCGCCGTCAGGCCGTCCATCCGGCCCGGGTGAAGCCTGAACTTGTTGCCACCCAACCGAACCAGTGCTGGTCGTGGGACATCACGAAGCTGCACGGGCCAGCGAAGTGGACCTCGTACCACCTGTACGTGATCATCGACATCTACTCGCGGTACGTCGTGGGATGGCTGATCGCCGAGACCGAGTCGAAGGTGCTGGCCGAGAAGCTCCTCGCCGACACGATCGCCAAGCAGAACATCGACCGCGATCAGCTGACCATCCACGCCGACAACGGTTCGTCCATGGCGTCCAAGCCGGTCGCGTTCCTCCTGGCCGACCTCGGGGTCACCAAGTCGCACTCCCGACCGCATACGAGCAATGACAACCCCTTTAGCGAGGCGCAGTTCCGAACTCTCAAGTACCGGCCCGACTTTCCCGACACGTTCGGCTCCATCGCTGACGCACGAGCGTTCTGCCAACGATTCTTCGCCTGGTACAACGCCGAGCACTACCACTCCGGTATCGCCTGGCTGCATCCGATCGACGTCCACCACGGACGAGCCGAAACGGTCCGCGCAGCCCGCGCCGAGGTCCTCACCGCCGCCTACGCCCGCAACCCCGACCGGTTCGTCAACAAGCCACCCGAGCCCGTCGCGCTACCCACCGCCGTCTGGATCAACCAACCGCCCGAACAGAACAGGAACTGCCAGACGGCTCAGCCAATGAATCCCTGAACTTCCTGCCTCAAAAATCTTGACGCGCACCGCAGGGCCGCACAACAACAACAGCGCCGGAGATGACGCCGTGCGCGCAACGTCGTTGCAGGCCCGGACCCTCGACGGTGGCGAATCACGGAACAGGGCGCATGCACGATCGTCGCTCGGGCCTTGGCCAAGCGCAGACAAGCGGGGCCAGCCGGGCGCTGGAACGTTGCCTCAGCCCGACGATTCAGCCAAGATCCTTTGTTGACCACGAGGTATCCGGACGGGGCTGGAGAATCCGTGTACCGCGGTGACCCGCTCGGCCTGGCATTGTGGGCTGTCGATCAGAAGTCGTGGGCTATCCGCCCGGATGGTCCGGCCCCGATCAGGATGGCCGTCGGCCTCGTGAGCGTCCGCGTACGGACGGCAGGTGCGGATGCTTCCTCTGATGTGCAGCGGCCGTCGGCGCATCCGTCGCCCGCGTTGGGGGCGGCCGGTGACGTGAATCCGGCGGTGGGCGTGCAGCAGGTGTCGCCGCCCCATGCCTCGCAGCCTTCCTGGACCGCCGCTGCGGCGATGACAAAGCCGTGAGCGGATCGGCCCGCCGCCAGCCGAACAGTGAGTTGACGGCGAGTCCGACCAACAGCGCTCGGGACAGATAGGTGCACGGCATGGTCTGCTCGGAGTCGGCCATCGCCGGCTGCGAGCCGAGTGCCCGGCCAGTGCGCCGCTGCGCTGCGGACAGCACCGGCATGACGAGCAGCGATAGCGTCGCCAGAACCAGTCCGACTGTGGGGTGCTCAGCCCGCTCCACATCGGACCAGCGCGCGCATCGCGAATGCCGTGGTCGACCGGGTCGTGGACCGCCCGCAGACCGGCGAGATCGCCTGGCGCCGATCTCCTCCGGGCCGGGGTGCAGTACTACGCGCGCCACCCTCGGTCACTGTGATGACGATCAATGGGATGCAACGTGGTTGCAACAGCGGCGTAGACGATACCCCCGTTCGGACTCTGTTGCTCTGTCCCACGATGCGAAGGAGAAGAGCAATGAAAAGTCGATCAGTTCTGGGCATTGCCATCCTCGTGATTGCTGGCGGCGCGCTCGGCCCGTTGCCCGCCGCCGGGGCGGCGGAGCCTGCCGCAGCGGCCGAGGCATCCGCCGAGGCCCGGCAGGCCGTGCCCGCGCCCGACGCGGACAAGGGCGGCGCACAAACGCAGGTGACGCCCGGCGAGGAGTCCACACCGACCCCACTGTTGACCGCGACCGACTCGAAGACCTACCAGCAGCAGAAGAAGGCTGCTGCCACGGCGCCGAGCGGCGACCGGCCGGACGTGCCGCCGGTTCGTGGCGGGCCGACGACGCAGGTCGTGACGACTCTCTTCAATGGGCTGGACCGGCCCGGCTCGGCCAACAACGGCTCCGTCTTCAACCCGCCGGACACCATCGTCGGCAAGAGCCCGAACCGGATCGTGGAGGCCACGAACAGCGCGGTGCGGCTGTCCACCGCCACCGGGACCGCGCTACAGACGCTCGACCTGAACACCTTCACCGGCGCGGCCATCGCCGACGGGCGGCTGTTCGACCCCAAGGTCTACTACGACCGCAACGCGGCCAACCCGCGCGTCTTCGTCACCGCGCTGCAGGTGGCCGGGCGGGACAACACCAACGCCGCCGACGACGTCTCGCGCATCTGGATCGCCATCTCCCGGGCCGCCGACCCGGCCAGCCTCTCCGCCGGCTGGTGCTTCTACAACATCGAGGGACGCCGTAACGTAGGCACCGCGGACGCCAGCTGGTCGGACTACCCGGGCCTCGGCGCCGGCGCGGACAGCTTCTCGGTGACCACGAACCAGTTCCGGTTCACCAACCGGACGTTCACCTTCGCGATCATCCGGACGTTCAACAAGACCATCGCGGAGAACAACGCGGCCTCATGCCCGACGATCCCGTTCTTCACCTTCCAGCCCGCCGCGACCGCCGGTGACGGCACCCAGTTCACCATCCAACCGGCCCAGCACTACACCAGCCCATCGTCGTTCCTGAACACGACGAACCCGGCGTACTTCCTGAGCACCACGTCCGGGACCAGCAACCAGTACCACGTATGGCGGGTCCGCAACGTCGCCAGCGGCGCACCGACACTGGCCCATCTCATCCTCACCAGCACCGGATACGGTGTCCCACCCGACTCACCCCAGCCGGGCGGGACGGGAGTCCTCATCGACACCGGAGACAACCGGATACTGCAGACCGGCGCCATCGGCAACACCGTGATCGGAACCCTGACCACGGTCTGCAACTTCACCGGCGGAACAGCCAACGAATCCTGCACCCTGACCCCCCGCGTGGCGGTCGGCGCCACCGCCACCGGCGGCCTCACCGCCAGCATCGTGGTGAACGTCTTCACCGGCCTGGGCGACAACATCTTCGTCCACCACAACAGCATCGCCCCCAACTCGGCGCTGCAGGCCGCCGCAACGTGGGAATTCAGCGGGGCAGGAGCCTTCCTCAGCTCCGAGGCGATGATCGCCAGCACCGGCGGCGGCTGGACCAGGGTCCAGACCTACGCACCCGGCACATGCACACTGCCCGCCACCGCCCCGAGCACCACCACCGCCCGCAGCGGTGACTACTCCGGCGCCCAGACCGACCCCAACCTGAACACCCAGTGGATCGCCGGAGAACAAGCGGTAACCATCTCCGGTACCTGCCAATGGCGCACCCGCATCGCACAGCACGTCCCCTAACCGTCGACCGCAGAACCAGCAAAAGGCGGGCGCGCAGACCCCGAGCGCGCCCGCCAGCCCGCCGTCCAGGGACCGGGCCGTTACAACCGGCGTGCAGGTACAGGCTTCGGCCGATCCTCTCGGCGTGGAGAAGATCGGCCACGCCGGGTCGGTGCGCGGTTCGCGAAATGGGGCATGTATTTCAGGGGCGTGATGTGCTGATGGAGAAAGAAAAAGTGCGCCGGGCAGATTTTGCGAAATGTGACATCAAGTGCGTGTCCACAGTTCCCCTGAATTGCTGGGGCACGCTGCCCGAGCGAACGAGGGGTGAGGCGACACGGGAGGCCTGATCTGGAGCAAAGGCACGGCCCTATGGGGCCGATCTCGATATCGCCCTTTGCCTGCTCACGCCCTTGACAGCCAATCGTGATCGACGAGTCTCGATGAATGTTCGGATCGAACCATACATCCGGCGAAACGACCAGGCAAAGTTCTGGATACGACAGGGCCGACCGATTGGACATCGATAGCCATCAGAATGCTTTCGGCGATAGAAGTCGCCGCCGTTCCGAGGAGGCAACATGATGGCGAAACCCGCGCGACCCCTACCCGCCGCGGCGGCCCTGGCGGTGCTGGCGGGCATCCTGGTGGCGGTCGGTGGCGCACCGGCGGCCGCGGCACCCGAGCCCGCGGGTGCCTCGGTATCTGCGGCGACCGGCGCAGTACGCCCAGAGGGACCCCTGAGCCCGTCGACGTCCCGCGCGGCCGACCGGGCCGCCCTCGCCGACCGGCTCGACCAGGTCCGCGAAAAGGTGGCGGCAGCGCAGCCCGCCGCGCCCGGTGGGCCGGCCGCTCCCGACGCCAAGGTCGGCGTGGAACCGACGAACCTGCCCGGCGCGATCGGGACCCAGGCCCTGCTCATCCGCCGCAACGAGGCCAACGATCGAGCGACCGCGGTGAGTAGCACCCTGGCTGAGCCAGCCGCGGCCAACGAGGGCAACACCGTCTTCTACACCGGCAACACCTACGCCTCGTCGTCGTTGGACAACGGCGTCAACTGGGCCGACGTGGCCCTGCCCGCCGGGCCGGCCGACGCCCCCAACGCCTGCTGCGACCAGGACGTCGTGCGGGCCCACCCACGGGACCGCTTTTTCAGCATCCTGCTGTACACCAATGCCGCCCTCACCAACGGCGTCATCCGCATCTTCGTACGCGACGCGGTCAACGCCGCGCCGTTGTGCACCTATCTCATCGACCCCGGTGGCGCGGCCGACAACGTCCTGCCCGACTACCCGCACCTTGCGTTGACCTCCGGGTTTTTGTACCTGAGCAGCAGCAACCTGACCAACGGCAGCACCTGGACCGCGGCACAGATCCGCCGGTTCGACCTGGCCCAGATGTCGGCCTGCATGACCGCCACGACGAACACGTTCACCCACACCGGCACCGTGGGCCAGCGCATCCTCACACCGGTCGAGGGCGCGGCGAACCTGACCACCATGTACTTCGCCGCCATCGAGAGCACCTCCTCGATGCGGGCGTTCACCTGGCCGGAGTCCTCGACCACCATCACCAACGTGGTACGCACCATCCAGACCTCCACCTTCAACAACCCCGACTGCCGCGGTGGCACCGGCGACTTCGACTTCATCGAGCGCACCACATCGTTCTCCGCCGCCGGGTTCCGGATGCGTGGCGCGGTGCACGGCGCCAACGTCACCTGGTTCTGGAACGCCTCCGCCGGTGGCGGTGTCACTCAAGGACACGTGCGGGCCGCCTCGTTCCGCCGCTCGGACATGGTGCTGCTCTCCGAACCGCACATCTTCAACGCCGACCACTGCTTCGGCTACCCGACGGTCAGCGGCAACGTGTTCGGTGACCTCGGCATCACCATTGCCGCCGGCGGACGGGCCGGAGGCGGGGGCAGCGCCGCGCAGGGCTTCGTCGGCGTCGACGACACCCCGGCCGACGCCATCCACTTCGGCACCGTCATCCTGACCGCCTCGGGCACCCACAACCGTGCAGACGGCCGCTACGGCGACTACTTCACCGTGCGCACCAACGCCCGCTGCACCAACGCGTGGGTGGCCACCAACTACGCAATGCTCAACGGCAACACCACGTCGGCACACGTCAACGCCCGCTACGTCGAGTTCGGCAGCACACTCGACAGCGCCTGCTTCTAGATCTCAAAGCCGGACGGTGCAGTCCCCGGTCCCAACGCCGGGAACTGCACCGTCACGTCACCACAAACGTCGCCGAGACCGCCAACTGCGGCTCCTCACCCGACGGCTCGGCGGCCGGCCGGTAGCCGACCACCCCCCGATACGTGCCCGGCGTCACCGGCTGCGGCCGGAAGTTCTCACTTCCCAGATCAATCCGGGCGACGTGCACCGCCCCGGGTTCCAGGTGCACGACCGCCGGTGCCCGCTCGGCTCCGCAGGCCCGCAACCCCACCCAGCCCTGCCCAATCCGGCGCTCCAACAATGCCACGGTGCAATCGCTCTTCTGATCGTCGGTGAACACCGGGACCGGGCCGCCGTTGCGCACGCTCACCACGATCACCGCCCGACCCGCCGGATAATGCCCGGCGTCCACCGACACCGAAACCGATCCGCCCGACGACGGATCCGGGCCTGCCGGCGACGCCATGCCGGTCACCGACCCCACCGGTTCCGGTACAGACCCGCCCGCCGAACAACCGGCCAGCACTGTGAACAGCACCGCCACGGCCAGCCCGGACCGACCTCCGCCATTGCCCACACCCCGATCCGACGCGGCACGCACCCCCACGGTTCCCGCCCTCACAGCGACGGACCACGGTCGACCGCACCATCCCGCCGGGGCCGGTCACGCGTCCGCAGAACGATGCGCCGGTTACAAGGCCCTGGTTGACCAGCGGCACGTCTCGGCCGGGTCGAACGTCGATGAGTCTGCTCTGGGCTCCTTTGACGATCGCGTCGCAAACCGGCTTCATGATCACTGGGGTGTCATGGGCAGGCCCGCGAGACCTTGACCCCTCGGCGGTCCCGCTCGCCGGTCTTCCGGTCAACTCCTTGATCATCCGCTACCTTCAACCGGACGTGACATGGGACGAGCAGCCAGGCGGCGAGCACCGGCCGGCAAGGAGGTGGCACCCGCTGAGTTGCCCGAGGACGGATGGCGAGGCCGGCATATGATCTTGCAATCCAATCTGAGTCAGCCCAGCTCAGCGGTATGCAGCTGCCCCATCTGCGTTCGCGGCGGTCAGGTTCATGCGTTCCTGGCTGGCGCCAAACAGCAGCGGGACGACGCCGGAGCCCGCCGCTCCTGGCTGTCTTTCAAGATTCTTTTCGCCGTTGTCGGATCGTGGCACCCGCCGGTCGTCTACCCAATGAAGACGCGGACCGCGACGTTCCATACAACACCAACCGCGAAAGAGGAAAGATGACAGCCAAGCCCAACCCGATTCCGCAGCGCTACCGCCGGGTAACGCCCTGCCTCGTCGTCCAGGGCGCCGTGAAGGCACTGGACTTCTACGCCACAGTGTTCGGCGCCACCGAGCGGATGCGGATGCCCGGCCCAGGCGGCACCATCGCCCACGCCGAGATCGAGATCGGCGACTCGGTTCTGATAGTCGAAGACGAGAACCCATACACAGGCACCACCGCTCCACCTGCCGGTGGACTGGCCGGCAGCCCGGTGTTCCAGTTCATCTACGTCGAGGACGTCGACTCCACCGTGGCCAAGGCCGTCGAGCTCGGCGCGACCCTGAAGCGGGCTCCGGAGGACCAGTTCTACGGCGACCGCGACGGCTACATCATCGACCCGTTCGGCCACGGGTGGACGGTCGCCTCGCACGTGGAGGATGTGAGCGAAGAGGAGATGGGCAAGCGGATGGCCGCGATGTTCGGAGGCGCCGAATGAAGTACGTGTTGCTGTTCGTCGAGACCGAGCAGTTCGCCGCCGATCTCGCGGCGATGGACGGACCCGAGCGTGAGCGCGCCTACGGCCGGGTGCAGCAGTGGTTCATGGACAACCACGACAAGATCACCCACCACGCCCACCTCATGCCGGCCGAGTCCGCCACCACCGTGCGGCTGGAGGGTGGCGAGCCGCTGGTCACCGACGGCCCGTTCGTCGAGGGCAAGGAGGTCGTCAGCGGCTACGCGGAGATCGATGTCGCCGACCTCGACGAGGCGCTGCGCATCGCCCGGTCGTGGCCCGCCTGTCCGCTGGTGGAGATCCGGCCGATCGCGTCTTGAGCCGCATATCTTGACGGAGATCCCACACGCTGAGCTTGCCCGCGTGGTCCGCGACCACGCGGGCCGGCTCGCCGCGGCCCTGGTGCCGTTGATCGGCGACTTCGCCGCTGCCGAGGATCTCGTCCAGGACGCCGTCGAGGCGGCACTGACGACCTGGCCGGTGGACGGTATCCCGCAGCGGCCCGACGCATGGCTGTTCACCGTGGCCCGCCGCCGGGGGCTCGACGTCCTGCGGCGGGAGATCCGCCACCGAGACAAGCTCGCACTCGTGCCGTGGCCCGCCGAACCGGAACCCGACGACCGGCTGCGCCTGATCTTCACCTGCTGCCACCCGGCGCTGCCCCGCAGCGCCCAGGTCGCCCTGACCCTGCGCGTCGTGTGCGGGCTGACCACTGCCCAGATCGCCAAGGCGTTCCTCGTCCCGGAGAGCACCGTTGGACAACGCATCACCCGGGCCAAACGCAAGATCAGCGACGCCGGAATCCCGTACCGGATCCCGGCCGCAGATGAGCTCGCCGGTCGGCTGGCCGAGGTCCTGGCGGTGATCTACCTGCTGTTCAACGAGGGCTACCTGAGTAGCGGGGGTGCTCAGGCCCAGTCCCGGGACCTCACCGACGACGCCGAGTTCCTCGCCGCGATGCTGCACCAGCTCATGCCCACTGAACCGGAGGTGGCCGGGCTGCTCGCTCTCATCCGGCTCCATCGGGCGCGGGTCGCCGCGCGGTTCGACCTCAACGGCGACATCATCCAGTTGCCGCACCAGGACCGGTCCCGCTGGAACCACGATGCGATCGCCGACGCCGGCCACCTGATCGCCCGCGCCGCCGCACACAAGCGACCAGGCCCGTACCAGCTCCAGGCGGCCATCGTCGCCTGCCACGCCGAGGCGAAGCGATGGGAGGACACCGACTGGGCACAGATCGTCGTGCTCTACGACATCCTGCTCTACGTCGCACCGTCACCGGTGACCCGGCTGCACCGCGCGGTCGCCTTCAGATACGTCGCCGGGCCGGCTGCCGCACTCGCCGAAGCAGACGCCCTGGCCGACCAACTCGACGACTACCACCTCCTCCACGCCACCCGCGCCGAACTCCTACGCGACCTCGGCCGCACCGACGAGGCACGCGAGGCCGACATCCGCACCCTCGCCCGCACCGCCAACCCCGCAGAACAATCCCTTCTCCAGCAACGACTCACCTGGAGATGACAGCAGAAAGGCCAACATGGCACCGATCATCACCAGCATTGACGTCGACCGACCCGCCAAGGACGTGTACGCCTACGCCATCGACCCCACCCATTTCCACGAATGGCAGAAGGGCGTCATCGACGGCCACATGGACGGCTCCGGCCCACCCACCGTCGGAACCCGATGCATGACGACCCGACGCATCGGCGGCGCCAACCGCTCCAGCACGTCCGAGGTCACCCACATCGACCCGCCAGCCACCTGGGGCGTCCGCGGCATCGACGGACCGATCCGAGCCGTCGTCGACCTCCGCGTCGAACCAATCACCGACGACCGGTCCCGCCTCACGATCTCGGTCGACTTCACCGGCCACGGCATCGGCAAGGTCCTCGTCCCGCTGTTCGTCCGTCGGGAAGCGACAAAGGAGATGCCCGCCAACCTGGCGGCACTCAAACAGCGCCTCGAACGCTGAATCCTTCCCTCATTGCGAAGACGCTCGCGGTCAGTGGACGGTGACCGTCGGGCCGCTCAGCCCGCGGAGGTCCTCGGGCAGCTCCACACCCATCTCGTCGGCGAGCCGCAGCGCCTCCTCGACGAGCGTCTCGACGATGACCGACTCCGGAACCGCACGCTGTCGCGGCGCAACGGCACCGCTTGGTCGAAGCGGCCGCAGGAGCATTGTGACCTTCCCCCGGTCGCCGGTCCTCCGCCTGGGTTTCCGAGCCGCGCGGGGTGTCCGTGCGGAGTCACGGGCCACGCTCCGATCTGCATCAGCAGCGCCCTGGCAACAGTCCCGCCTCTGTTCGGAAATCGTTGTCCGACCTGCGCGCAGCAGACCGAGCAGAGCATCTGCCGCAACCCCATCTGCCAGCAGCCACCGCACAAGCGGGGTTTCGGCACCGTGTCCGCCGTCTCGGTGCACCCCTCACCGGCAGCTGATTGGAATCTTTCTGTCTGTACCGATTTAACCGATCTGCGCGGTCACCAAGGCCGGCTGCACGGAGGTGCGGGTTCCCCAACGTTAGTCCAGATCAGATGCGCCGCACCCGTTGCATCATACTGGGCGCCGGCTGAGACCATCCGTATCGATCTTGTAGCCATGCTCAGACTGGAAGATGCCGTTGACGAGGTGGTCCGTTTGGCGAAGTACCTCTTGTAGCACCGACTTCGGTGCTCGGCGAGGTGAGGTAATTCCAGCAGTCGTCGTTGGTCGAATGGCGGCCACTGTGTTCCAGCATTAGCGTCAAGCCGACCGGCAGACCGGCCGCTACAGGCCTGGAAGGCCACGCTCCGGCCCGGGCGGGTGGGGGATGGTTCTTTCGGCCGTACCAGGTAGACCCAGCCTGTTCAGCTGAGCGAAGCGTTCCGTCCCGGACTGGGTAAGCGAGAAGTAGTCGCCGTCATCCCATGTCTGATGATTAATCAGCCCACTCCGCACCAGTTGGCCGAAAATCGTCTGGTTGTCCTTGTCCCAGGAGAGACCGGCCGCCTCACAAACCCGATCACCGGGGAAGGAACCGCCACCTCGCTCCCTGGCGGCATCGCCCAGCACGACCAAGACTCGGTCTACGCCGCCCAAGGACCGCAGTCTTGCCTCGGCAACAGGAGGCACCGTCCATTGCCGGTCGTCGTTGGCGCGGACAGGCTCGAGCGGAGTGCCGTTCCGGTCACGGTCGTAAAGCATGGCCCCTCCCGCCGCGAGACGTATCCGGCCTGGTTGGCCGACTCGCCGCTGACGCTAGGTGGGAAAACTTCCGCAGGTCCAGGACCAACTTCACTAAATGTGATCTACAAGTGACGTTACGTACGACGGATGGCGGTGTTCTGCCAGCAGCTTCCCGCCATCTCGTGACACGCCCGAGCATCCAGCTTCCCGACGCGCCGCACGCCGTCGATGATCGGTGCGGTTAATGCCGGCGACGGGAGTGGTGGCTGAGCGTGCGGGTGGCTGTTGTTGATCCTCTACCGATGTTCCGTTACGGCATCGTGGCGCTGCTTGCCAAGGCGGGACACGAAGTAGAGACCCCCGCCGATCCGCTCGGGTGGGCTCGGCGCTACGAGCAGGCTACCGTGCTGCTCACTGTGGACAATGATCTCGATTGGGCAATGCTTTCCCGACTCGGGAGGGCTGGTCGCGGCGTGGCGGTGGTCGCGGTCCTGGCGTCGATTACCGCCGCCAGCGGCGCTGAAGCCGTCCGCGCGGGGGCGACTTCAGTCATCAGCCGGTCCGCATCGCCCGACTCGGTGCTGCGCGTCATGGCCGGGCTGTCCGATGGCGACGCCACGCTCCCGCAGGAGGTTCTGCGGATGCTCTCGACCGAGCCGGACGAGCCGGACAACGGCGACCGGCCACCGCCGGACCAGATCGGCTGGCTCCGGGCGCTGGCTGGCGGGTCGACCGTCGCCACCCTGGCCAACGACGTCGGTTACTCCGAGCGGGCGATGTTCCGTCTACTCCACGGCCTGTACAAGCGCCTCGGCGTCCGCACCCGAACGGAGGCGCTGATGCGGGCCTACGAACGGGGCTGGCTACGCGGTTGAGGGCGCCCCTCCAAGGTCTCCCAACGCCGCCGCAATCGCCGGCTCAAGCCGGCCGCTTCCCGCGTCGAGAGTCTTGAGGAGGGAACCGAGGCGGTCGACCAACCCGGCCGGGCGGCAAATGCTGCGCGCCCGATCGAATGCGTACTCCGCCTCGGACAGCGAGGCCCGACCGTTCAGGACCAGACCACAGAGCGCGAAGCCCTCGAAGTCCCAGGCCGCGAAGTCTTTCCCGTCTCTGCGCCGACGGGCGACGGCCTCATCGCGGAGCCGGTCGAATACATCCCCGGTCTCCGGTTCCCGCAGCAGGGTCCGAACCAACGCCTGCATGCCGAGAACAAGCAGCGAGTCCCCGATGGATCGTCGTCGGGCCGCAACCTCGATCTCGTGCCGGGCTTCCTTCAGCCGCGGCGGCCTCTCGTCCAGGTAGACAGCGGCCAGAGTGGTACGGGCCTGGACGAAGACGCGTGGGTCTCCGAGGTCCGCCGCAAGATTGGCGGCGCGTCGCGCGAACACCAGCGCCAGATCTGTTTCCCCGCGCGCCAGGTTGAGGTCCGCCTCGATGTCGTAGCGGTGGCACGCCGTCAGTGGATCGGCACGCTCGTCGAGGATTTCTGCCACCTGCCGGATGCGATCCCCCGCTTCGCCGTATCGGGCACACTCGATGTCGCGACGGGCCAGCTTGAGCAGCAGCCCCATGACCCGCCCGCCTCGCCGCTCCACGTCGCCCGCCAACCGTAGGGCCTCTTCGAGGCACTCCTTGGCAGCAGCGAAGTCGCCGTAGTGGCGATAACAGCCGGCGAGCCCCTCGAGCGGCGCGACCTCCTCGGCCGGCCGACCATTCTCACGTGCGATTGACAATGCATCTTCGTAGGTTGTGACGGCGTCGTCGATGTCGCCACGCTGGAACAGCACACCCGCCAGATTGGTGAGAATGCGCTTTCGACGTGGCATGTGCCGAGCACCGTCAGCCAGCGCCAGCGCCTCCCGATAGCGCTTCTCCGCTTCGTCGAAGCGGCCAACCTCCACATACTCCGCGGCGAGCCAGTTCAGGTTGGCAAGCACATCACCGGTGCTACGAAGATGGGGCCGTATCCGTTCTCGCTGATCGATGAGAAGCCAGCTGTAGCCCCACTTCCGCAGGTACTCCTCAACGTCGTCCATGAGTTGGACTGCTCCGGAAAAGTCGCCGCACGAGATCAGGATGTCGATGCGCGCACGGTGCGCCCACAGATCGGGCAGGCGTTCGATTCGCCCAACCGGTATGCCAGCAAGGTACGCCTCGGCGCGCATACCCAGATCCCGTATCGCGGCCTCACCGCCCAGCGCGTCAATCACACGGCTGTCGTCCGGCGCCTGCAGGTAGAAACGGCCATGATCGTCTTGCCTGATAACATTTCTAGCGGCCAGCCTCCGAAGAGTTCTACCGACACGCTCCGCACCGACGACGGTCTGGACCGCATCAACGCCCACAGCGATCCTGTATACCGCCAGAGTCAGCAGGACCTGGTGGTGGAGGTCGTCCAGGCCCTCCAGAACTGCGCCGAATAGAGCATCGAGAACATCCGTGGGCTGCACTCCGGCCACGAACGCGGCCACGTCGCCAAGCGTTTCGAACTCGCTCTCGGTGAAGTCGAGCAACGCGAACATCAACTCGGCCGCGCGAGGATTGCCACGGGTCCGTTCGTGCAGCAGATCCCACGTCGCATCGCCGACGTGGGCCACGCGGTAGACGCCCTTGCCGTCCAGGACCGCGAAGAACGCCTTCAACTCCTCCCTTGTCAGCCCTTCGTCAAATTTGTGTACGTCGGCGTCGTCGACCCATCCACGATTGCGCTTCGGCTGCTCACGACCGACGAGCAGCACTGAGACCCGATGGTCGGTGCGGTCGGATAGCAGCTGCAGGGCATCGTCGAGGCTAACGTCGCGAAGCGCCCGGGATCGGTCAACCAGGTGATCGGCCGAATCGAGCGCCACGACTACGCGCTGATGTGCGTTCCGATCGAGCAGCGGATCGAGCCGGCCGAGAAGAAGGTCGCCCGAGCGGCCGGATGCACTTGCCAACGGGCTGTTCTTGCGGCCGAATGCCTGTTCAAGCGCCGCTACTAGGTCAGCCGCACCGAACGTGGACCCCGCATGGATGTCGATTGGGCGCACGGCGAGATCATTTTCAGAAGCCTGCTGCAGGGCGTTGAGGCGCCGCCGGAGGGCATATGTCTTGCCGATCCCTTCCGGGCCCGCCACGATGAGGATACGAAACGCCACATCGTCGATCAGATGAGCCCAGGAGGCAAATCCCTCTCTCGTACCTCTAACGCGTGCGGGCTCCGGAGGCGGCAGACGGTTGAGCGCCTCCTGCGCGGCGCGGGCGGCAAAGGTGACGAACCACCGGTTGGCCCGCAGGCCGCCCGAGGTTTTCCGACCCGCGAAGATCAGCGCGGTCCCGGTAAGCGCCAGCAGGAGATTGGGCTCCCAGTCGTTCAGAGTCCAATTGTCGGCAAGGATCGACCGTCGGCACGCACGGGAAACGAGCCTCCCCACACGGCCGATGTCATCAGGAAACGTCCGAGATCGCTTGCGCTCACCGAGCATCAGGTCGATCAGCGGTGCGCCGTCGTCAGGCAGATCCTCCATGCGTCTCGCGAGGATTGAGCAGACGAGGTACATGGGGTCGTACGCGAGGAAGCCATCCGTTCGGTACGTGGACAGGTCGATCAGTAAGAAACGTCCGAAGTGGCGGGCGCCAGTGCGCGCGGCCGGAATCAGAATGTTCTCGGTGTGCAGGTCGCCGTGACTGTGTCCCCGGAGGACCAGCATCGTACGTCCCCTCAGGGCACCGCCATACCGGACTAAATGCACAGGATTGGGAAGGGTATCGCCGTCGCCGGGCAACTGCTCGCGGCCCCTGTCGAGCAGCTCAGGCCAGTTCGTCCGGAGCCATTCGTGGAGCGGACCCCGCGCCTTACAGGTCCACCCTGCCATCTCCTTCAGATACTCGTCGGCCGTCTCTTGCTTGACCTGCCGCTCGGGGGCACCGTTCCAGTCTTCGACAATGGCCTTCACCACACCTTCGCAGGCGGCACCGAGCCGTTCGTCCCCAAGGAGCACGCTCAGCGGGTCAGGTTCACGGCCACCAAGCGTCGCGCACTCCATGAAAATGATGATCGAGTCACGCGCAACTGTCACCAGATGCCCTTTTCGTACGCCCACGAGCCTTCCCTGGAACGGTTGGGGCGCAGCGGTCGTGGCCGCCTCGAACTGCTTGTACTCCAGCCTCGTCCGCTCGCGGGGTGGCAGGTATTTCATGACCAGAGGGCGCGCGTCGGTGCCGTCCGCGTTCGAGACGATGACCTTGGCCACCAGCGCCGGCGTGAACCCGCCGTCGAGTTGACGAACCAACTCGACCCTCTGTCTCAGGTTCTGGCACCACGTCTCCAACATGCCGGACGCCTGCCGGGGCAGCAGGCGACGCAGTTCTGGGTCGAGCGGCGCATCGATCATCGTCCCTCCCGACCAACGATTGACGTAGGCATCGCCACCTTGACACAGTGTGACGGTTGTATCACTCGAAGGGTAGGGACATGGCCGGATCTAGCGGTGGGGAGATCGGACGGGCCGCCGGCCGCACCGAGTTGATCTGGGGAATCGTCTCGGTTGGGGTCGGAGCGGGTGCGATCGTCATCTATGCCGTATCGGCCGACCAATTCGCATCCGTGCTGGCGTCGGCGTTCATGCTGGCCGCAGCATCTGCGGTTGCGGGCGGCCTACTCGGCTTTCTGTTCGGTGTGCCCCGAGCCGCCGCAGGCCCCGGCAGTGACGGTGCACCTTCCAGCCGTCGGTACCGCGCGAACACCAACCTCGAGCAAATCTCTGACTGGCTCACCAAGATCCTTGTAGGCGTGGGGCTCGTTCAGTTCGACCAGCTCATCTTTTTCGGCGGCAGGCTGCTGCGCGGTGTCGCCCCCGCGCTCGGTGGCACCTCCACCAGCGTGCCGTTCGGCGGTGCACTGCTGTGCTACTTCACGATCCTCGGTTTTCTCGGCGGATGGTTACTCACGCAGCTCTATCTCGGCCGCGCATTGTCATCCGCAGACCACGCTCTCGATCTGCTGCTCGCCGCGGACCAGGCACAGCAGAAGGGTGCTGACGTACAGGCCGCCAAATTCAGGGAGGAAGCGATCCAACTGCTCGCCGCAGCCGGGGATCCAGCTGGTAGATACGAGTCGACCCGACGGAACCTGCCATCGGGACCAGGCCGCACCGACGAACTGGAGCGGACAGTATCCACTGCACGGCACGAGGCTGCCATCGGCCGCTGGAATGCTGACCAGGTGCGCGCCCTGTTCGACTCGGGGCGCGACGGCGACCGCATCACCGCACTCGGCCTCATGCAGGGAGACATAGCGCATTTGGCCGATCTCGACTGCGTGTTAGAAGCCATCGGCGAGTCGCGTTCTGGGTTTGAGCAATATCACGCGCTACTGACGGCATTCATGCTGCTCGAATCCCTTGACGCCGGCCAGAAGCAGCGTCTAACCAATGCTGTCGAGGCGCAGCGTGGTCCAGGCGGACACATACGGCCCGGCAAGGAAAGATATCTGCTAGCCGAACGCATTCTTGCCGCGCGATGACCGGCTCGTCGAGCGGGCTCGGCCGTTGACGGTTTTCCGGCTGCGGTTGTGCCGGGAGCTCGCCGGAAATTGCCTCGCCTGAGACGATGGAGGAACGTGTTTGCATCCTCCGGATTGGCTGGGATTCGTACACCTGTACCCACCTCACCTGCAAACGCAGACAGCGCGTCACACCGCGTTTGTCGACGCGCCGACCGCGGACATCAACGACCAAGCCAACAGCGCGCTCCCATCAGGCGCACGCGGCATAGTCCGCGTGGAGTTACGGTGTCGATCTCTCTCTCGGACACGTTAACCCCCACCGTGGTCGTCAGGTTCATGACGGATCAGGTGGGGGTCGCTGTTTCAGTGCCAGGCTCAGGCTTGTGGTCGGCTGGCTCGTGATAATGATCGTGTTCCTGTCGCAGACCACGGTCAGATGGTTGGCCCGCAGGTAGGCTGCCATGTCACCGGCATCGGCGCCAGCGTCTCCGGCCGGACTTGCGGCCTGCAGTCCGATCTTGGCGACGAGCACGTCCTCCCGGAGGTAGATCGGCTTCGGCCCGCCGGCCGGCGCTGGTCCTGCCCTAACATTTCCGTGCCTGCACCGATACCCCGGATGCCCGTGTACCAGTGCGCGTCGTAACGCCGTCCACACGGGCGACAGATCACCAGCCCGGTGAGTGCGTACCGGTAGTCGGCCAGGGCCGGCACAGCATTGACGGACTGCGCCCTGACGAAGTCGGCCTCGCTGATCAGCGGCTCATGAGCGACGCAGGTCGAGATCACCCACTGGGCTTTCGGATTCCACCGCCGTACCGCCCCACGACTGGTGCGCTTGTCCTGTACCGTGCCAGAACTCGTTTCGGCTGGTGGTGGAACCGGGTTCAGGCCGCTCGGTGGTACTCGTTGATCGTGCCGCCGAGGATGCGTCGTCGTCGGATCGCCGCGTCGAGCGGGATCACGACGGTGGGGTCGTGCTCAGGTGGATGTTGGGCCAGGCTCTGGTGCGGGCGGTGCCGGTTGAAGTGGGCGACATACTGGTCGAGGACCTGCCGTGCGTGGCCCTCGTCGTAGATCAGCACCCGGTCGGTGCACTCGTGCCGGACGGTCCGTACGAACCGTTCGATGTAGCAGTTCGCCCGCGGCGTCCGCGGCGGGATCCTGACCACCTCGATGTCCTCGTCGGCGAGGACGGCGTCTAACGAGCCGGTGTACTTGCCATCGCGATCCCGGATCAGGAACCGGAAGCCGTCGATGCGACAGCCCAGGCTCATCACGAGGTTACGGACCTGTTGGGTACACCAGTCCCCGGTCGGCTGCGCGGTGACGCCGAGCAGGTTCACCCTTCGTGTCCCGACCTCCATCGCGACCAGCACATACAGCCGGCGCAGCAGCACCGTGTCCACGTGGAAGAAGTCGACCGCCAGCAGTCCTTGCGCCTGCGCGCGGAGAAAGGTTCGCCACTGGGTGTCCACGCCGCGGGGTGCCGGCCCGAGCCGGGCTGTGGCGAGGATGCGTCGGATAGTGCCGGCCCCGACATGATGGCCGAGGCCGACCAGCTCCCCCTGGATCCGGCGGTGCCCCCAGCGCGGATTCTCTTCCGCCAGACGCAGGACCAGGTCGCGGACCTCGCCGCTGACCGGAGGCCGGCCCGTCCGGTTCGGGTAGGTCCAATGTCGTTGGACCAACCTGCGGTGCCACGCCAGCAGCGTCGCCGGGGTGACGATCCGATGCGCCCACAAGCGACGCGGCAGCACCCGGGACAGCGCCGACAGCACCGCCCGATCCGGCCACGACAGCCGGGGCCGACCGACCTGGCGGCGCAGCACCGCCACCTCGTGACGCAGGACCAGCAGCTCCGCGGTCTTGGCCTCGTCGTCACGGGTCAGTGACGCCAGCCAGCCGAACACCTGCACCGACACCCGATACAACAACCGCACGAACACAAACCCCGACCATCACCCACCCGGCCGTCGGCCCAGCTCACACACCGTGCGACGAGTTTTGGCACGGTACAGGGTCAGATCGAACGCCTCCAAAATTTCCACGATCTCCCTGTCAGACTTGGTCACGGATCCCCTCGGAACGGGTCGGCTACCTGATCAGCAATCAGCAGCCAACCCCAACCGAGGGGATCTCCCGTTCATCGACGAAAGTCAGGCGTTTCCGGAAGATCATGTGACCGCGGGCACGGAATTCTCATGTCCGCCAGCCCGGA
The DNA here is from genome assembly GCF_016863635.1 of Virgisporangium aurantiacum. Classification (GTDB taxonomy): domain Bacteria; phylum Actinomycetota; class Actinomycetes; order Mycobacteriales; family Micromonosporaceae; genus Virgisporangium; species Virgisporangium aurantiacum. Next base: position 42,292 of record NZ_BOPG01000089.1, read on the forward strand.
CCAAACTGTCCGCCAACCCGGATTTTTCCGTGTCCGCTGGCAGGCACGGCCGGTCGTGTGGGCCGGCGGGTGAGCCTGACGGGTACGGCGGTCATGCTGAGGTCCTTTCGCTGTGCTGGCAGTAGGTTTGCAGTGGTGCCTTCGCTTCCTAGCAGATGCGGGTTAGCGGGGGGTTAGCGGCCGGCAGACCCAGCAGGTGGCCGACAGCGTGCAGCCCCTGCACTCACCGGTGCGAAGCATCTGCCGACCGAGGTACTGGCCACGTCATGATCGTCGACACGGGCGCAGCCGGACTGGTAGTCGCCTCGATAACCGGTCGGGTGCCAATTCGTTGATGAGACATCGTGTTATGAAGGAGGGGACGGTCTTCAAGCATGGCGGAATCCGCCCTGGGTGACGGCAGCCGGAGGCGAAGGGCCCTGGCCGCGTCGGTTCTGATCCTGCCGACGTTGGCGGCCCTGTTCTTGATTGGCGCTGTCTTTCTGCGTGGCTCGGCAAGGACATACTCCGGTCTGCTCGGCATCGCCGCGATCCTCGGCGCCACGTACGTGGCGGTATGGAGTCACCTGGTTCTCAACGAGGTGGCGGTCATCCTCCAGGGCACAGTCGATCGGTTCGACGAGGTTGTCGACAACGTCATGCCGCCGTTGGCGGCGTTGATCGCCATACCTCCGGGTGAAAAGCGCAACGGCGAGGCCCGCCGGTTTGTGTCGTTGATCCTGGCCCTGGCGCACCAGCAGTGCGGGTTGAACCCGTTCCCCAGGAGAACGATCCGAAGCGTGCTGTACAGCCTTTCACCCGATGGGATGGCTCTGCGCCGGTACGACTCGGAAGGGTTCCGGGGCGACCCACCCCGGTTGTCGTTCACTGACTCCGATGATGATCCGGATCGTCGGGTGGTGCAGATCGCCCGCAGTGACGAGGCACTGCACGAGGAGGACATCGACGATCAGGCTCGTAGCTACCGTTCGAGGATCCTGACGCCGGTCCGTACCAGTGCCAGAAAGTACGGCATCCTCATCGTCGATTCGGACATCCCGATGTCGCTGACAAGTCACGATGTTCGTCTCTTGATTTTTCTGGCTCGCTCGTTAGGCGTCGCTCTTGCGCATCTGGGTGGTTACGCGACGGAGTTTCTCGGGCACAATGGTGCCATCGGCGACGAAGGTGTTCCCGGTGTGCCAACGCAGCAGAAGCGCGACGACACGACCGGCAAAGTGGGGTCGAGCAATGACTAGGTTCACCGGGCGACTGCTACTCCGAAAATCCCTCAGCTCTGCGCGATCCGGGTCCGAAGTCGAAACGGGATCCCGGCCGAGGTCGATCTCGCTGAGGTCCGACGAAGGTCGGTTGTACATCGAGGGCCACCTCGGCCGGGATGCCTATCTAGGCAACCGCCCCACGGTGATCGACGAACAGCCACAGGTCATCTCGGACCTTTCCATCCGCCGGGTGGCTCACTGGTCCCCGTTGACGCTGATGCACCTTGCCGGCGCCGCGCTGTACGCCGGTACGGCGATCACGTTGTTCTTCCTCGGTCGTTCCACCCAGGCGGTCGTAGCACTCATCTGCGCGGGCGGCGGAGCCGCGTTCGCGTTGGCCCGGTTCACCCGATCCAAGGCCCGCTGACAGGCCCGGGCCGGGACGTGGTCTCAGCAGAGGTGGACAGCCAGCGCCGCGGCATGTGTGGCGTCGTCGCCCTGCAACGCGATCCGCAGCTGTTTGACAGCCGTGGAATCCTGCCGTCCGTCGAGTTTCAGCTGGCCGATCGCGCGTCCCCAGGCGACGTCGTCGTTCGCCGCCGACACCAGCAGGCCGAGACCGCGGCCCGCGTCGATCGGTGCGTGCAGCCGACGTTGCAGCGCCGGCCATCGCGTGACGATCTCCGCCAGCAGCAGGAGATGTCTGGCGCGATCGACGGCAGCCTCTCCGCTGCGCGGGAACCGCTGATCGAGTACCTGCGCGTAGAAAGACCACACCGTTAGCAGCCGCTTGATGTCCCGGGCCGACCGATGTGCGTATGCCCCCAGCCGCCTACGGAGGAATTCGCGCACCTCGGGATGACGTTCCAGCGGAGCCGTCGTCACGATCGGGATGGCCGCCAGGGAGTCGTCATCGGTCGCGGCGACCGGTTCGTCTTCACTCCAGCCGAAGTCGGCGCCGACACCGGTCACCGGCGCCGGATCGTCGTCGCCCGGCACCGACACCTCTGAGCCCGAAGCTACACAGACCGAAGCCTCCTCGACCGACGGCATTCCCGTCGCCGACGCACCGCGCAACGGCTCCAGCTCCACCGTCGTCGAGATCTCCTTGCCCAGCAGATGATCGACGAGTCCGTCCGTCGTCTCGTCGTCGGGACGGGGCAGTGCGATCGGAAGCTGGATCAGCTTGCGAAGGAAGGTCCAACCCGGCGACGGATCCTCAGGGTGCAGCAGATCCGTCGGTGTGGTCACGTCGCGGTAGATGCAGTCCAGATGCGCCGCAACGATGACTGGGTCGAGCCCTAGAACGAAACGGCAGTGCGGCAGTTGATCGGAGAGGAACAGGTTGACCGCTTCGAGCACCTCCGCCGTCGTCTTGGGACCGCACCGGTCCAGATCGTCGATGAACACGACCAATTCCACATCGGACGTCCGAAGGTCGCTCAGGACTTCCGCGATGTCGTGCTGAAGCAGGTACAAGTAACCGGACCGGGCCTGATACAACGGGTCGACCACCGGCAGCGGCAGACCCCAACCGGTGGTTCCCGCACCACCGCTGGACAACGGGCCGCCGAAGAGCTCCGGTGGTAGCCATCGAGACGCGCGGCTGGTGACATACCTGAACCACCAATGCAGAAGCCCGAGAAGGAACAGGACGACAGGAAGAATGACAGCGACATGCGTGCCGTGCAATTTCGTGTCGATGAAAGCTGCCTTGATCGGGTAGCGGATTTGTGGGTCCAGGAGCCGGGCCGCCGCCGGCGCTAGGAGTGCGAACGCCGCGAACGCGAAGACGGGTGATATCGTCCGGCGGCGCAACAGCCGCTGGAGCGCCCGGACGTCGACGTGGCGGGCGTTGCGACTGAACCAGTAGGACTCGCGCTCCCGGTCAGTCGGGTAGAGCACCGGCGCGGCCGCGTGCAGGATCGCGTTCGCGAGCCCCGCCCACACCTGTTCGCTGGTCTGATGCGCCCACGGATTGAACCACGCAGTGACCCGGCGCTGTGTTGGCGGATCCGCCTGTGGTTCCACGGTCGGCCGACGCCCCGCCGCCTTTACCCACCCCATCGCCTTGGTAATGAGCCGCACACCCGACTTCAGCGGCTGTGGCCGGCCGAGCCGGGCGTCAGCCCGGGCCGCGGTCAACGTCGGGGTACGCCGGCGTTCGGTGGGCTGCGGATGACCACTCTCGCGCAGTTCGCTTTCGACCATCCGAAGGAGGCTGGTCTTGCCCGAGCCCCACGCCCCTTCGACCGAGCAGACCGTCGGCCCGACGGCATCGGTGGGAACACCGCCGGGTTGGTACCGCGACGTGCTGATGGTCGACGCGAGCGCTGCAACGAGGTCACCCCGGTCGAGTTGGTCGGTGTCGGCGGCGCCGTCGGCGGAACCTGGGAAGAGAACGGACCGAAACTCCGTCGTGGGATCGAGGAGTCCGACGTGTCGCGCGGAACCAGCGAAGGCGAGCAGCGGCCCGCGGCCGGCGACCGGGAACGGCGTCACGCAGAACACTACCGATGACGGTGTCTCGTGCAGGCTCGTCGACCGGCGTGGGCCGGTCGCGTCGGTTAGGCCGACCACGCCGTCGCTGCCTGCCCAGGACAGTAGAGTCCGCCGGTCGGAGGTCGGTATGACGGCGAGGGTGAGAACCCAGCTTCTGCGTTGCACCAGTACGTCACACCGGGGCGTGGTGGTGAGGTCGAGCCATCGTCGGACGGAGCCGTCCTGGCCGGCTGACGCCAGGAACGGCGTACCGTCAGGGAGCGTCGTCGCGGCCAGCGCGTACACCGATCCCACGTGTCCGGTTAGGGGTGCGACCCGCTCGGCCAGTGTCGCCATGTCCCACAACCGCACGGTACCGTCCGATCCCGCCGAGGCCAGGAGTACCTCGTCGGCCGACAGCCGTACGGTCGTGAGCGCTCGAACGGGCATGGTGTGACCGGCCATCGGCGCACCGACGCGTTGCCCGGTGACCGGATCCCACAGCCGGATCCTGCCGTCTCTGCCGGCTGCGGCGAGGACGGTGTCACCATTCGGCATCGGGACGGTGGTGATCGTGTAGATCGGAGCACCGGTGCCGTTCGAAATCGCCGGCTGTGGCCCGTCGCCGGCGCCAAGCTCCCACACTCTGATGGTGCCGTCCTGTCCGGCCGCGGCGATGCGGGATCGTCCATCGTCGACGGCGACGGTCGTCAGGGCGAAGACGGCCCTACCGGGCTCGGTTTCGATCCGATGTACCGGAGCCGATCGGAGGGGATCGCGGATAACAATCCCGCCGTCGTCGTCGGCGACCGCGAGGAGATGACCGTCGCGGAAGGCGACCGGCGCGACGGCCCAGATCCATCCGGTCGCCGGATCGACGGTGGAGACGCCGCTGTGCAGGTCCCACAGCCGCACCCGACCGTCCCGGCCCGCGGAGGCCAGGATGGTCGCCGCTTCGCGCGATCGCAGGGCGGAGAGGGCGAACACGGTGCCGATGTGGCCGGTCAGCGGCGGACGGCTCGCTGGCCGGCCCGCCAGGACGTCCCAGAAACGGACGGTGCCGTCCTGACCGGCCGATGCGAGCGTACCCCTGTCGGGGTCGTTCGTGATGACGGCGAGGGCGTGCACCGCGCCGTGATGGCCCGCCATCGGTGATTGAAGCTGTTGGTCGGCGTTCAGGTCCCACGTGACAATCAGGCCGTCCTCGCCGCTCGACGCGAGCACGCCGCCGTCGCTCGTGGGAACGCAGGCCAGTGCGTATACCGCGCCCCTGTGGCGCAGGGGCAGCGACCTGATCAGCCGACCGGTTTCGGGCGACCACAAGCGGACGACGCCGTCCTCGCCGGCCGTGGCGAGCATCTGACCGTTGCGCGTCGGGACGGAAGTGAGCGCGGACACCGAACGGCCGTCGCCGACGGTCATCTCCGCGATCTGCTCGGCGACACCGGGCTGCCACACCCGGACGGTGCCGTCCCCGCTCGCCGATGCGAGCAGCGACTGGCCATCCGACGCCGCGAACGAGGCAAGGGCGAGGACCGAGCGCTGGTGCCCTCGCATCGGTTCGTGGATGAATCGGCGGCTCTCGATGTCCCACAGCCTGAGGTCGCAGCGCTGGTCGCCCCACACGAGCACGTGCTCGCCAGTCGGCAGGCGCAGGCTCGTCAGCGCTCGCATGGGATCGGTGCGGAACGCGCCGTAGCCGCGTGCCCGTCGGCCCGTTGCGGGATCCCAGAAGCCGAGGTGCCCGTCCTCGCCCGCCGAGGCGATGACTGATCTATCAGGCGAGAGCATGACTTCGGTCAACGCTCGAATCGGTCCTGACACGACGATGAGGCCGCCCTTCCTACAACGAACAGGGGCGCGGCCGCTACGCGACGCGCGGGTTACACGTTCCGCTTGACGATGTGTCTTTCGCGGTAGGCCTTGCGATGAGGCTCGCTGAACGCGCGGCCTCCGCTCTTGATCCCGACGACGACATCCGCAGGGACCGCGCGGGCCATTCCGCTAACGACCCCAGCGCCCGCGAACAGCGTTTCAATGACGGCCACCATGCGAAGGCGCGACGGTCCGCTTCGCCTCAGCGCGGCAACCGGTCGTGCCCGGATCTGCCAAGACTCGTAACGTCAACCTCAGACCTCGCACTCCTTGGCCCGCGCCGCAACTACGGTGTCCGCGGCCCGGTCTGTCGCTCCGCTCGGCGGTCAACCTCGTCATATCAAACCGGAATCGCTCGGCTGCCGCCCGAACGATTGCGTCAGGCTCAGTCCCATCACCCATAACGGTTCCACCGAATGGCCTGCACGCCTACGTGCCGCAACAGACGCGTTACATTAGGTAGCAGTACTGGCACTTAGGGTCACGAACGGCGGCCGCCACGCCAGGCGGATCAAACAACTAGCTTCGATTCATTTCCGTGATTCCTCGAATGGTCGGTCATGCGGAAATCATGATCGGCCGAGAGAACCGGCCCTGCGGGGACTCGGTTCGTTTGGTTCTCGGACAGGCCCCGTCACGCCAGTTGAAGACGATGCGCCGGTCAGACGCACTCGCAGATGCAGATCTGTCGGAGTCCGCCCGGGTCATCCAACAGACCCGCACTCGCTCAATCAGCCGATTTTAAGCCGACCGCCTGCTCGATCAGGAGACGCTTTCCCTGCTCAGCAATTGTTTGCGACCGTCCGCGTGGCCTGCCCTGTTGCACGAACCCACGCTTCGCCACCCGGAGGCGGGCAACCACCTTCCTTCACGCGACGATGAGATCCGCCGAGAGCACCGACCTCGGTTGGAAAATGGTTCGTGTTGAGCCTCGGACACCAGTCTTCGCGGAATCCCACGCCAAGTGGACATTCGGCCGGTTGGCGGGAACTACCGGACGCCGGATCAGCACACCTGATCGAGACTTGGATCGAGGGGCCGTGGCCCGTCGAGCGGTCTGATCTTGCCGTTTTCCCGAGCCTGCGTCATCGGCTCGGTCGACGATGAACGGCATGGGCGTCTCTGGGAGCACCAGGGCAGGTCGTCCAGAACAGCTGATCGGGGCGCTGGTACCGCCCGCGACGCGGCGCTCTACACCCCCGGTTCCGCTGGAGGTGCCGGCGCTCCCCCGGCTCCAGTTGCCGGCCAATGCCGGGTCTGAGCCGTTTCTCATCGATGTGGCGCGTCTGGACGCGTCCGGGCGGGTTCTGCTCGCGCCCGGTGCTGGCCGCACTGGCGTGGAAGCCGGGCCGTCGTGTAGAGCTGCGCGTCGGCGCCGACGCCGTGCTGATCGGCTCTTGTACGGCGGGCCGGCAGGTGGTGGGCGGCCGTGGCGAGCTGACGCTGCCGGCGTCTGCGCGGCTGCTGGCAGGGCTCGACACGCAGACGCGGGTTGTGCTGATCGCGCTGCCCACGCAGGATCTGCTACTCGAACAGTCGCCGGCGCTCATCGCTCACCTACTCATTGAGCACTACGGTCGGCAGCCGGAGACCTGCGACGATGGCTGAGCCGGACCGGGTCGCGAAGGCACGCGCGGTGCTGGCGCAGTTGGGCGTGTCCGTCGCCGAACTGCAGACCGCCGAGGCCGTCGGCGTCGCCATGCCCTGTGGGGTGCCAAAAGTCGTTTCGCCTGGTGGTGGTGTGCGGTTCAGGCAGCTCGGTGGTATTCGTTGATGGCGCCGCCGAGGACTCGTCGTCGCCGGACCCCCGCATCGAGCGGGACCACAACGGTGGGATCATGCTTGGGCGGGTGTTGGCCCAGGCTCTGGTGCGGGCGGTGCCGGTTGAAGTGCGCGATGTACTCGTCGAGGACCTGCCGGGCGTGGTCCGCGTTGTAGATCAGCATGCGGTCGGTGCACTCGCGGCGGACGGTCCCGATGAACCGTTCGATGTAGCAGTTTGCCCGCGGCGTCCGCGGCGGAATCTTCACCACCTCGACGCCCTCGTCAGCGAGCACGGCGTCGAACGCGGCGGTGTACTTGCCGTCCCGGTCGCGGATCAGGAACCGGAACTCGCCGAGGCGCCGGCCCAGGTCCATGACCAGGTTACGGACCTGCTGCGTGCACCATTGCCCGGTCGGGCGCCCGGTGACGCCCAGCAGGTGAACCCGTCGTGTACCGACCTCCATCGCTACCAGCACGTACAGCCGGCGTAGCAAGACGGTGTCGACGTGGAAGAAGTCGACGGCCAGCATGCCCTGTGCCTGGGTGCGCAGGAAGGTCCGCCACTGGGTGTCCGCGTCGCGTGGAGCCGGCCCGAGCCTGGCTGTGGCGAGGATGCGTCGAATGGTGCCGGCCCCGACCCGGTGGCCGAGGCCGACCAGCTCACCCTGGATCCTGCGGTGCCCCCAGGACGGATTTTCCTGCGCCAAGCGCAGGACGAGTTCGCGGATCTCGCTGCCGACCGGTGGCCGGCCTGTCTGGTTGGGGTAGGTCCAATGCCGTTGGACCAGCCGACGGTGCCAAGCCAGCATCGTTGCCGGAGTGACGATCCGGTGCGCCCACAACCGGCGCGGAAGGACCCGGGACAGCGCCGACAGCACCGCCCGGTCCAACCACGACAGCTGCGGCCTGCCGACCTGACGACGTAGGACCGCCACCTCGTGCCGCAAGACCAGCAGCTCCGCGGTCTTGGCGTCCCCGTCGCGGGTCAGCGACGCCAGCCAGCCGAACACCTGCACCGACACCCGATACAGCAACCGCACGAACACGAACCGATCATCACGCACCCGAACACCGACCCAGCCCACACACCGTGCGACGACTTTTGGCACGGCACAGGGGCTCGTCCTAGACCATTCGGTCCGCGACAACCTGCTCCTGCCCCTGCTCGGGCGCATCGGGCGGGGTCCGTTCCTCAGCGACCGCGAGGGCAACTCGCTCGCACGCTCGCTGATCCAGCGGTTCTCCATCAAGGTCGCCAACCCGAACCGCCCGGTCCGGCTGCTGTCCGGCGGCAACCAGCAGAAGGTGGTCATCGCCAAATGGCTGGGGATCGAGCCCGACGTCCTGATCATGGACGAGCCAACGGCGGGCGTCGACATCGGGACCAAGTCCGAGATTCTCGACATGATCCGCAGCCTTGCCGACGACGGCAAGGGCATCATCGTCATCTCCTCCGAGCTACCGGAACTCCTCGCCGTCTGCGACCGGATCCTCGTACTGCGCGACGGTTCCGTGGCCCAGGATCTGCACCGCCGGGACGTTCGCGATGAGGAGTCCCTCCAACTCGCCGTCCAAGGAGTCTGAACCATGACACGTACTACCGCGCCCGCCGCCGCCGGCGAAGCCACCCCCGCAGGCCGGCGAGGCCTGGGGAGGATCGGCGAGTTCGACTGGCGGCGCTACGTCATCTACATCGGCTTCGTCGTCGTCTTTCTCTTCTTCGCCGTGTTCCTGCGCGACGAAGGCTTCCTGACGCCCAACAACCTGCTCAACATCTTCCGGCAGACCGCGATCATCACGGTCATCGCGGTGGCCATGACGTACGTCATCGCGGCCGCGGAGATCGACCTGAGCGTGGGCTCGGTCGCCGGCCTGTCCAGCGTCTGCACCGCGATGGCCCTGTCCCACTGGGGACTGGCGGCGGGCATCATCGCCGGCCTGGCCGTCGGACTCGTCGTCGGCTCCATCAACGGCGGCCTGGTCAGCACGCTCGGCATTCCGTCGTTCCTCGTCACCCTCGGCATGCTGGGCATCGCGGCTGGGGTCGCCCAGTGGATCACCGCTTCGGCCCCCCAGCCGATCCTCAACGACACCTACAACCTCATCTTCGGATCCGGCAACGTGGGCCCGATCCCGGGACTGCTGCTGTGGTCGGCGGCGTTCGTCGTGGTGGGCGCAGTCGTGTTGGCGAAGACGCGGTTCGGCCGGCAGGTCCTGGCCACCGGCGGCAACCGGACCGCCGCCGAGTTCACCGGGGTGAACACCCGCCGGATCAAGTTCTCGGTACTGCTGGTGTCCAGTGTGGTGGCCAGCATCGCGGGGATGCTCTACGCCGGCCGGCTGCAGTCCGGCCGCTTCCAGTGGGGCACCGGCGACGAACTGTCCGCCATCGCGGCCGTCATCCTCGGCGGCACGAGCCTGTTCGGCGGGTACGGCTCGGTCATCGGCACCCTCTTCGGGGCCCTGCTCATCGGTCTGATCAACAACGGCCTGATCCTCGCGGGGCTCGAGGCCAGCCAACAACAGGTGGTCCGCGGCGTGATCATCATCCTCGCCGTCGCGCTGGCCCGCCGGAAGTGAGGCCGTCATGACCGCCCGGTTCCGTGCCGGGATCGTCGGCGCCGGTTTCATGGGCACCGTCCACGCGCATGCCGTCCGGGCCGTCGGCGGGGTGGTGAGCCGGGTCGCGGGCCGCACGCTCGACGAGGCCGAGCAGGCCGCGGCCCGCATGGGCGCCGAACGGCCGGCAGCCTCGATCGACGACCTGGTGGCCGCCGACGACGTCGACGCCGTGCACATCTGCATCCCGAACAAGACCCACCTCCCGCTCGCCGAGGCCGTCCTGCGCGCCGGCAGGCACGTCGTATGCGAGAAGCCACTGGCGACCGACCCGGACGACGCCAGGCGGCTCACCGAGGCCGCCGCGGATGCCGGCGCGCAGGGTTATCACGATTCGTTCACCGCCTTCGTGTCGGACGTCTACGCCGCGGTAGCCGGGCACAAGCCCGAAGGGCTGCCCACCTTCGCCGACGGCCTGCGGGCGGCCGTCCTCACGCAAGCCGTCGTGGACTCGACGCGAGACGAGACCTGGGTGGAGGTGCCCGCGTGACGGCAGAACGATTCTTCGACCCGCATCAGCGAGAAACGGTGGCGGCGGCGATGGCCCGCATCATCCCCACCGACGACCGGCCCGGCGCGCGGGAGGCGGGCACGATCGACTTCCTCGACCGGTACCTGTCCAGCCTCGACCACGTCTACGCCAAGCCGGACGGCAGCGGTTTCGAGAAGCTCGAAGGCAAGCGGGCACAGGCGTGGCAGCAGCGGCTGGATATCCTGCGCGACAAGTACGTCGTCGGGGTTCAGGAACTCGACCGTCGGGCCGATACGCGGTTCGGCGCCGACTTCGCGGCACTGACCGGCGAGCAGCAGGACGAGGTCCTCACCGAGCTGGAGAAGGGCTGCCGGCAGACCGCGGACAACCTGGCCGAGGCGCAGGCGACCGCGGGGTTCGCGCCGGTGGAGACGCCCCTGCAACAGACGAGTGTGGAGATCGAGCTGGATTTCCTGCCGCTGCTCGCCCTGCACACCCGCCAGGGCTTCTACGCCGACCCCACCTACGGCGGCAACCGCGACCGGGTCGGCTGGGACTTCATCGGCTTCCCGGGGCCGGCTTCCCTCGCCGACGTGCACTCCGGCCGGTACAGCGTCGTCGAGTACTTCGCCGACCCCCTCGGGTACCCGGGGAAGGAGGACAACCGTGGCGCCTAAGCCGAAACCGGAGCGGGTCGACGTCTGCATCATCGGTGCCGGAGCCTCCGGCGCGACCGCCGCGAAGGTGCTCACCGAGCGCGGGTGGCGGGTGGTGGCGCTGGAACGCGGCCCGTGGCGCACCCGTGAGACGTTCGGCGGTGACGAACTGGCCAACGTCAGCCGCTACAACCTGTGGCCGGACCCGTTGCTCAACCCCCGGACCGTGCGCACGTCGGCGACCGAGGAGCCCAGGGTCGAGCTGTTCTGCCCCGTGCCGCAGATGGTCGGCGGAGGGACGGTGCACTGGCAGGGCTGGCTGCCGCGGTTCACGGAGAACGACTTCCGGCCGCGCACGGTCATCGGCGACCTGCCGGGGGCGACCCTCGCGGACTGGCCGATCAGCTACGCCGACCTGGAGCCCTACTACAGCCGGATCGAGTGGGCATTCGGCGTCTCCGGCCAGGCCGGGGCGAACCGGTTCGAAGGCCCGCGCAGCCGCGACTACCCGTGCCCGCCGCTGCCGCTGTCGCGGTACGCGCAGAAGTTTCACGCCGGATGCGCCGCGCTCGGCTACAACTCGTTCCCGACGCCGCAGGCGGCGCTGTCCCGGCCGTTGAACGGGCGCCGGCCGACGGTCATCAGCGCCTTCGCCCAGCAGCACGGCGATCCGACCGGGACCCGGTCAAGCGCGCTGAACGTGTTCGTGCCCGACGCACTCGCGACGGGCCGGTACGACCTGCGTCCCGACAGCTACGTGCGGGAACTGACCGTGGACGAGCGCGGACGCGTCCGCGGCGCGGTCTACGAGGACGCCGACGGCGACCCGGTCGAGCAGGAGGCGGACGTATTCGTGCTCGCCTGCGGCGCGATCGAAACGGCGCGGCTGCTGCTGCTGTCGCGCTCGGGCCGCTTCCCGAACGGCCTGGCCAACGGCAGCGACCTGGTCGGCCGCAACGTCACGTTCCACGAGTACAGCGCCGCGGTGGGGCTCTTCGAGGACCCGATCTACGCCTGGGCCGGCGGCGGCTACATCAGCGCCAGCAGCTTCCAGTTCTACGAGCATGACGACTCGCGCGGCTTCGCCGGCGGCGGACACATGGCGTGCGCCGGTGTGGGCATCCCGCTGCCGATCAACTGGGGGCTGCCGGACCGGCCGCTGTGGGGTGCCGAGGCCAAACGCATCGACCGGGAGTACTTCAACCACAGCATGGCCGCCGCGATGGTCGTGCACGACATGCCGCAGCTCGACAACCGCGTGGAACTCGATGAGAAAGTGACCGACGCGTGGGGCCTCCCGGTGGCCCGGATCACGCTGCGGCCGCACCCCAACGACCTGGCGATGGGACGCTACCTGATCGACCGGAACGCGGAGATCCTGGAGGCGGCCGGGGCGAAGAAGGTCTACCGGGTGTACATCGACCGGATCACCGGCAACTGCTCGCACCAGCACGGCACGACCCGAATGGGCACCGATCCGGAGACGTCGGTGCTGAACCCGTGGTGCCAGGCGCACGAGTCCGACAATCTCTTCGTGGTCGACGGCGGCCCGTTCCCCACCGGAACCGGAGCCAACCCGACACTGTCCATCATGGCCAACGCCTGGCGGATAGCCGAACACATCGCCAACGGTCGTCGCGAGGTACCGACATAAAACTGCCTACCAACCGGACACTGGAGGAGATCGCCGAGCGGGCCGCGGTGAACCCTCACGTGAGGGGTGCCAGCTCGCGGATCGATCTGCGACTACGAAATTAGGGCTCATCCCAGATGGGTGGGCGCTGACCTGGTCGGTGATCATGGTTGAGTGACGGCTGTCGTTGAGAACATGGTCAAGACGTGGGCTCCGGATGACTTCTGGCAGGTGGCGCAGCCGTTGATCCCAGTTCCGCCGCCGCGTCGGCAGGGCGGTGGAAGAAACGGGCCGATGACCGGGCGGTGCTGGCGGCGATCGTTTACCTGGTTCAGGCCGGCTTGTCCTGGCCGAAACTGCCCGCTGCCCTGTTCGGGGTCAGCCGATCAACGGTGCACCGCCGGTTCGGCGAGTGGACCCGATCCGGGCTATGGCCGCGGCTGCACCAGCAGTTCCTGCACCGCCTCGCCGTCGTCTCCGAGATCGACTGGTCGAGGGTCGTCGTCGACTCGATCGCCGTCAGGGCTCAAAAGGGGGCGCTGAAACCGGGCCGAGCCCGACCGACCGCGGCAAACCGGGGTCGAAGATCCACCTCATCTGCGACCGCACCGGGATCCCGCTGACCTGCCTCATCTCGGCCGGCAACGTCCCAGACGCCCACCTACTCATCCCGCTGCTGGACTCCATCGCCCCGATCCAAGGCCGCCGCGGACGACCCCGGCACCGACCCGGCAAGCTCCACGGCGACAAAGCCTATGACGTACACGCCCTACGCCACGAGGTCCGCCGACGCGGCATCGGCGTACGCATCGCCCGCAAAGGGATCGAGTCCTCCGAACGCCTGGGCCGCCACCGCTGGATCGTCGAGTCCTGCCTGTCCTGGCTCCAACACAACCGCCGACTCGTCCGCCGCTACGACCGCAAAGCCGACCACTTCCAAGCATTCGCCGACCTCGGCTGCATCCTGCTCTGCTACCGCCGCCTACTCAAGAACAACCATCTGGGATGAGCCCTAAAGGCATCGAGTCCTCGACCAAACTTGGCCGGCACTGGAATGGATCACCCGATTCCGGCGCCTGGCCCGCCGCTACGCCGGATCGTCGTCGTGCACATCCCGGGCCCTGGTTCGGGCAGCGATCAGCCGACGGATACGCGCCAATCGATCTGCGTCGCTACCTGCGGCGGCAGCGGCCACGTTGATTGCTGCGAGGACCACGCGGTCACGGGTCGTCGCGTCCGTGTTGGCGGCCAGGTATTCGAACATCTGATCCTCAGTGCCAGAAATCCAATCGGTCGGTCGGGCGGGGTCGGCCGGCGTGGTGTCCATGCCCACCATCCTGCGGGCCACGGTCCGTGTACACGGATGAAATCGGAGAGAAAACTGCCTGTGGGGTTCGTAAATGGTGTTCGGTGGCTGTGACGTGCGGACTTTGTCCGCTGGGCGGCGGCGGGGTGACGGCGACGATCCATGTCACGACACGATCCAGCCCCGCGACCACTGGTCGATCTTCCTCGTCACCCGGCCACCCCTGAGCCCAGGACGATCTTCTTGATGGAAGGGAGAACCTTGAACGGCTGCTCCGAGGAAGTATCTGCAGGAACTGCGAGACCGGGCGGTTCGGCTCGCCCGTGAGTCGCACCGGCCGCTGGCCCATGTGGCGCGGGATCCGGGAGTGCATCCGGCGATCCGCCTGATCGCCCCGGCACTCAACGCCGGGTGCGCCGGACGCCCGGACCGGCCACGCGCTGGCCACGTTGAAAGGAGGGTTGAACAGGCCCAGCCAGTACCCGGATGACTCATTGGGGTTTACTTCTGACGTTTCCGTGGCAAACTCTTTTTGATCAATAATGTTATTCACGATACGCGGAGACCAGCAATGAGTGGATTCACGGTCACGATCACGCCCACCGGCACCGGCCGCGGCGCACGGGCGGGTCAGACGTCCGGGTCGAAAACGACGATCCAGGTCGACACGACAGGTGGGATCGCCAGGGTCACTGAGCTTACCGTCCACACCGACGGCTCCGGCCTTTCCCAGCAGGACCTTCCGATAGTCGACCTCGCCGCGTTGGTGGCCGCTCTGACGCCACCCGCTCCTACCGCGCCGGACACCCCATCGTCCACACAGGTTTCAGCTCAGCCGTCGCGTAGGCGGCGCACCCGAAACCCCGCCGCGGAGGCACCGAAGAAGTCCACGCAACGTCGACAGCGTGGCCGGGTTGCCGACCAGACCCCGACCCGAAAGACGGCACGAACCAGCCGTGCCTACCGGCGGATGCCGGAACAGGCGGATGTGGTCGCAGCGTGGAACGACTCCCGCAGCACCATCCAGGTAGCCGACCACTTCGGTGTCCCCCGGCACACAGCCACCAGTTGGCTGCGCCGACTACGCCAGACCGGTGTCATCGAGTAGGCGTCAAAGAGCAGCGCGTCCACAGGTACTCGTTGACGGGTACACGTTGACGGTGGCCACCGGGTGGTGCTCGATCCGTTCGCCCCGCCGCCATCCGTTGAATGCACAGACATGGTAGGCCGCGTCCCCGGTTACCCTCGCAAACTCTGCGATCGTCACGCCTCCGGTGTCGGTAACGCGTTCGCGCTTGGCCGCGCAATATCCACCCGTCTTACCCGCCGAGCCGGCCGAGCCGGCCGGCCGCTCCAGCAATGGCAACGCCAATCGCACCCGATCCAATCTGGCGCTAACTGCCCCGCCACACTGAGTTGGACCTCCGCAGACCGCCCCTAAACCCTGCCAATACTCGCACGTGGCGTTTGAACCGGCTTTGTTGGTGTGGTCGGGCTGCTTGGTGGTACTGGTCATGGTACTGGTCGATCACGCGTCGGGAACACGGTCGGATCGCGATCGCCCGTGTCGATCTGGGGCAGCCGAGGCACAGGCACCTGCGAGGACTGAGGGCGCCCAGCCGCCCGAGGACGGTGGTGTCGAGACTCGTGACCAAGTGGTGTCCTTACTGACGACCAAAGCCAGCCTTGCCCCAGGAATCGCACCAAGGCATACTCGGTCATGCGACTTGGTCGTATGAACAAGTCGCCGCACCGCTCGTTCCATCGTCGTGCGCGATGACGCCTACCGAGGAGATGCCCGTGGACGACGCGGTTCTGGACGACGTCGAGCTCGTGTGCTCGGGTCAGATCACCGCTCCGCGGGTGGCCCCAGCCCCGCCGGCGGAGTGGCCCGACCGGGTCCGCGCGATTCTCACGGCCAACCTGGGCGCCGAATCCCCGCTCGGTGCGGCGCGCCTGGGCGATCTCAACCTCTTCACCACGGTCGCCCGGCACCACCAGCTCTTCCCGGCCTGGATGCGGTTCGCCGATCAACTACTCCGCCACGGCTCGCTGCCGTTCCGCGACCGGGAGGTTGCGATACTGCGCGTCGCCTACCACTGCCGCGTCGCCTACGAATGGGGCCATCACGTGAAGATCGCCCTTGCCGGCGGACTCGACCCCGCCACCGTGGCACGGGTCGTCGACGGGCCGGCCGCCGACGGCTGGGACAACCGGAGCCGCCTACTCGTTACGGCCGTGGACGAACTGCACTTCGACGCCCGGATCAGCGGACCGACATGGTCGGGTCTCCGCGGCCATCTCGAGACCACGCAGCTGATCGAGCTGCCGGTACTCGTCGGCCACTACACACTGCTGGCGTACACCATCAACAGTCTTGGCATCCAGCCCGAACCGGGTCTGTCGCCGTTACCGCAGCCGACCGGGCGGAGCACCGATGACCGCCGCTGACCCCGCACCCCTGGTCGTCATCACCGACTGGGACCTCCCCGACGACGGCACAGCCGTAGCCCTTCTCAGCTCCGCCGGGCTCCGGGTACACCGGGCGAACTGCCGCCAACCCGACGACGTCATACGCGCGGCCTGTGATGCCACCGCGATCCTCGTCCAGTGGGCGCCGATCACCGCGGAGGTTCTCGACGAGCTGACCCATTGCCGCTTCATCAGCCGGCTCGGCATCGGATACGACATGATCGACGTCGACGCCGCCAGCCGGCGGGGCATCGCGGTTGCCAACACGCCCGACTACTGCGTCGACGAAGTCGCCACGCATGCCGTCGCGATGATCCTCGCCCTCTCCCGACGGCTATTGCCCTTGGACGGCGCGGTACGCGCGGGACGGTGGTCGGTGCTGGCCGACGCGTCCCAGGCGAGCCGGCCCGACCGGACGACCCTCGCCGTCATCGGCTTCGGTCGGATCGGGTCGCTGGTCGCCGCACACGCCCGCGCACTCGGGTTCACCGTCGTCGTGCACGACCCCGGCGTGTCCGCGGACGACATCGGAGCGGCCGGTCACCGTCCCGTCGACCTGGCCCCGGCGCTCGGCAGCGCCGACATCATCAGCCTCCACGCCCCGTTGACCGCGAAGACCCGGCACCTGCTCGATCGGGAGGCGATCCGACGGCTCAAACCCGGCAGCCTGGTGGTCAACACCTGCCGGGGCGGACTGGTCGACGAGACCGCCCTCGCTGAGGCACTGCGCAGCGGGTACCTCGGCGGGGCCGCACTCGACGTGTTCGAGACCGAACCGCTGCCCGCCGACAGCCCACTGCGCGACGCTCCGAACCTGCTCCTCACTCCACACGCCGCCTGGTACTCGCCTACGTCGATACAAGAGTTGCCCCGCCGCGCGGCCGGCCAGATCGTCGACTTTCTGGCCGGCCGCGCGGTGAACTCGATAGTCAACCCGCACGCGCGACGGTGATCGGTGGTGGCCTGCGCCGGGCCGGGCCTGGTGGGAACGAGGTCGGTGCCGGGCCGGGTGGGCGACCGTGGTCGCCAGCCGTCCCCGCAGAAGTTCCTGCCGCACCATCGCGCCGCTCAGCATCGCAGGTCAAGCCGATCCGTCCGGGCCCAGCGACGGCCCGCCCGGCGGGTGTTGGATGAGTTGGATCGTGATGCCGTCCGGGTCTCGCAGATAGCATCCACGACCCCCGGCGTACGGGCCCCAGGGAATGGTGACCGGACCGGGCGAACGGAACGTCGCGTGGTCACGCAACCGCTCGTACTCCCCCTGCAGGTCGTCGACGAGCAGGCAGAGGTGGCCGTTGCCGACGTTGTAGGTTTCCATGTCGACCGTGCCCGGCGCGGGCTCGAAGAACTGGAGCAGTTCGAGCACCGTGCCGCCGGGAAGGCTGAAGAAGGCGCACTCCATGCGGCAGTCCGGGTACCCGATCATCGTCCCGATGTACGGCACATCCCAGGTCCTGCGCAGCAGTAGCGGGTTGCCGAGCAGCACGGTGTACCACGGTATCGAATGGTCGAGGTCCGACACGGTGAAGCCGACGTGATCCAGCCCGCGCAACGTCATGACCGCTCCTCGGAAAGCCGCACGTACGAGCCGGTCCGGGCCGACCGGTACATCGCCGACACGAACTCCACCGCTCCAAGCCCGACGTGCGACGGTGACCCGTTGCCGGTCCGGCCGGCGGCGATGTCGATGAGGTTGTGCACCGGTGCGTGTTCGGGATTGCGGTCCACCGCGGGCAGCAGCGGGAGATGCTCGACGGTCGTGCCGTGGTGGATGGAGGCGCGCCCCTCGTTGACGTCGAGTCGGACGTGACCGTCCCGGCCGAAGATCTCCACCTGGACGATCTCCTTCTGTCCCGCAAGCACCGAACCGGTCGAGCTCAGCACTCCGGTAGCGCCGTTGACGAATCGGAACGCCGTGCTGACGGTCAGGTCGACCGGGAGTTCGAAGTCCGCGGTGTAGGCGGCGAGTGCCGCGACCGGCACGCCGGTGAGCCACAGCAGCAGCGCCGCGGCGTGGGTCACCTGGGTCTGGCCCTGGCCGCCGCCGGCAAGCGCCGGATCGCCGTAGGTGGACGGGTCGGGCGGATTCACCGGGTAGCCGAACAGCCGCCGGTACGGCTCGGGATCGCCGGCGTACAGGTGGCGGACCGTGGAGGCGTACAGGCACGACACGTGCTCGATCGGCCCGATCCGGCCGGCCGCGATGGCATCGCGGATTGCGAGTACGTGCGTGTTGTAGTGCCACGGATAGTCGACGAGCAGTTCCGCGCCGCGGGCCCGGGCCAGCGCGACGAGTTCACGACCGTGCGCCGGCTCCAGCACCATGGGCTTCTCCAGCAGGGTGTGGATGCCCCGCTCGAGAACGAGCCGGGCCACCGGGTGGTGCACGGCGTGTGGAACAGCCACGACCGCGGCGTCGACCGTCACGGCGTCGAGCATCGCCTCGGTCGTGTCGAAACACTCACCGGACGGGAACGCCGCACGGGCCGCCGCCAGCCGTGCCGATGCGGGATCGACCAGCGCGACCAGTTCCGCGTCCGGGTGTACGGCGATCGCGGGCAGGTGCGCATACGTCGACCACCATCCGCAGCCGATGACCGCGACCCGGACCGGCATCACCCCACCTCCGTCGAGAGCCGGAACACCCGTTCGGCGGTGCCGGCGAACAGTTTCCGCCGCTCATCGGTGGCGAAGTCGGCGACGATCTCGGCGTACGCGTCGATCACGTCGCCGTAGGAGCTGAAGAGCCGGTCGACCGGCCAGTTGGTGCCGAAGAAGCTGCGGTCGACGCCGAAGGCCTCCACGCAGGCCAGGACCCACGGACGGATCGACGTGACGGTCCACCGGTGATCTGCCTGGCCCAGCCCGGAGATCTTCACCACGACGTTCCCGGCCGCGGCAAGGTTCCGCATCTCCGCCCGCCACAATCGGAACGTGGCCTGAGCGCGGTCCTTCGGGTAGCCCGCGTGGTCGATGCACAGCGTCGCGCCGGGATGGCGCTCGGCCAGTCGGCGGGCGTGCCGCAGCTGGTCTATCGCCGGATCGGCGCAGCAGACCAGTCCGGCCGCCGCGAGTGCCGCGAAACCCAGCTCCCATGCCTCGTCGGTGAGGTAGTCGTCGTAGCGCAGATCCCGGACACCGCAGACGTTCGGGTACCTCTGATGCCGGCGCAACTGGACGGCGGCGTCGGGACGGGACAGGTCGACCGCGGCGACTATCCCGTGCGGTACACCCAGTCTCTCGGTGAACGCGTGCAGCCAACGGGTCTCCTCGAACGGGTCCGGCGTACCGAGCGCGGCCTGGACGTGCACCACCTTGCTGACGTTGTGGAAGCGGGTCTCGGCGAGGAAATCGTCGGCCCAGTACCGCTGGGCCCGGATGGCGCCGTCGGGACCGACGATCTCGTCGACCGGGGCGTCGGGATCCAGCCAGGAGTACCGCAGCGTCGGGTGGTTGAGGTCATGGAAGTGCACGTGTGTGTCGACGAATGGCAGGTCGGCCATGTCAACCGAGCCCAGGCACGGTGCCGAGCCGGGCGCCGCCGTCGACATCGAGGGTGACGCCGGTCAGGAAACTCGCGGCTTCGGAGACGAAGAACAGGACGGCTTCGGTGACGTCCGCCTCGGTGGCGTTGCGCCCGAGCGGGTTGGTCGCGGCGGCCCGGGCGACGATCGTGTCCGCCGGCAGACCCATCCGCGCGGTCTTCCAGCGCAGCACCTCCCGCCCCATGGCGGTGGTCGGGCAGCCGACCGGGCAGACGCAGTTGACGGTGACCCCGTCCGGTGCGAGCTCAGCGGCCAGCGCCTCCGTGAGCCCGACGAGGCCGAACTTCGACGCGACGTACGCGACCTGACCGGCGAAACCCCGACGGCCGCAGTCCGAGCCGATGGTGACGATCCGGCCGCGTCCGCTCGCCCGAAGCGGCGCCGCCGCAGCCTGTGCGGTGAGGAACGCGCCCTTGAGGTTCACGTCGAGGGTCCGGTCCCAGCTCTCCTCGGTGACCGCCTCCAGATCACCGACCTGGAACACGCCGGCGGAGACGATCACCGTGTCCAGGCCGCCGAACCGGTCGTGCGCGGCGGTGACCGCGCGCCCCACCGCCTCGGCCGAGCGGACGTCGGCGGTGATGCCGAGGGCGGCATCACCGAGTTGGTCGACGATCTGACCCACCCGCTCGGCGTCGACGTCGAGCACCGCCACGCTCGCGCCGGTGCGGACCAACCCGGCGGCGATCGCGCGGCCGAAGCCGGACGCGCCGCCGGTCACGAGTGCTTTGCGGGAGTCCGCGGTGGCCCCCACGTCACAACCCCAACGTCTTGCCGATGATGTCGCGCTGGATCTCGCTGGACCCGCCGTAGATCGTGCCGGCCAGCGCGGACCGGACGTGCCGTTCCATGTCGTATTCGCTCGCGTAACCGTATCCGCCCATCATCTGCATACCCTCGAGCGTGACCCGTTTGGCGGTCTCGGTGACCTTGAGCTTCGCCATCGACACCTCCTGCGGCAGGATGCGGTGCGGGTCGGCGTCGACCCGTTGCGCCACGTGATAGGTGAGCAGACGGCAGCACTCCAACTCGGTCGCCAGGTCGGCGATCCGGTGCCGCAGCGCCTGGAACGTACCGATCGGGCGACCGAACTGCTCGCGCTGCTTCACGTAGGCCAGCACGTCGTCGAAGGCCCGCTCCGCGATGCCCAGCAGTACCGCCGCCAGCACCAGACGTTCGACGTTGAGCCCGGTCGTCAGCTGCGACCAGCCGGCGTCGACGGTTCCGACCACCGCGTCGGCGGGCAGCCGGCAGTCGGTGAAGAAGATGTCGTTGACCTCGCGGCCGCCGAGCGTGTCGATGCCGCGGATCTCCATACCGGGCGTGCCGGTCGGCACCCGGAACATCGTCAGGCCCTCGTGTTTGGTGGCACCGCGCCCGGTGCGCGCCACCAGCAGGATGTGCTTGGCGTAGTGGGCGCCGGAGCACCACGTCTTCTGCCCGTTGACGACCCAGCCGTCACCGTCGCGCACCGCCCGGCAGGACAGGCTGCCCACGTCGGACCCGGCACCGGGCTCCGACATCGCGACCGACTCGGGGGCGCCGCCCACGATCCCGCCGAGCATCTCCTTCTTCTGCTGCGCGCTGCCGTACCGTTCGTAGGCCGCCGCGACGATGATCGTCGTCGCGATGCCGACCACCGGCAGGCCGCCGCGCATGCACTCCTCGACCACGACGCACATGTCGAGCATCGAACTGCCGGCGCCGCCGTACTCGGCCGGCACGGTGACGCCGACCCAGCCCAGGTCGGCGATGCGCTGGTACAGCTCCGGGCTGTGGTTGTCCTTGAAGTCGTTGGTCCAGGCGGCCCGCTGCTCCCGGGTGCCGCACTCCTTGCGGCTGAAGTCGCGGATCGCGGCGGCCAACGCGCGCTGCTCGTCGTTCAGCTGAAGCGTGCTCATGCCGCCACCGCCCGGTAGACGGTGACGACGGCGGCTCCGCCGAGCCCGATGTTGTGCTGCAGCCCCACGTGCGCGTCCGGTACCTGCCGCGCGTCGGCGGCGCCGCGCAGCTGCCAGTTCAGCTCGGCGCACTGGGCCAGGCCGGTCGCCCCGAGCGGATGGCCCTTGGAGATCAGACCCCCGGACGGGTTGACCACCGGCCCGTCGCCGCCGTACGTGGTGGCGCCGCGGTCGACCAGTTCGTGCCCGTGGCCCGGCTCGGCCATCCCCAGCGCCTCGTACATGAGGATCTCCATGACGCTGAAGCAGTCGTGCAGTTCGACCACGTCGATGTCGTCCGGACCGAATCCGGCCTGCTCGTAGGCCATGCGCGCGGCCGTGCGGGACATGTCGAACCCGACGATCCTGATACAGTCCGCGTCGTCGTCGAACACGCCGGGAAGGTCGGTGACCATTGCCTGCCCGACGATTTCGACGGCCCGGTCCCACAACTCGTGCTCGTCGACGAAACGCTCCGAGGCGACGACCGCCGCGGCGCTGCCGTCGCTGGTGGGCGAGCACTGCAGCTTGGTCAGCGGACCGTAGATCGTGGGCGAGTCGAGAATGTCGCCGAGCGTGTACGCGGTGCGGAACTGCGCGTACGGGTTGTTCACGGAGTGCTGGTGGTTCTTCCAGCCGACCTTGGCGAAGTGTTCGGGGGTCGAACCGTAGCGCCGCATGTGTTCCATACCCGCGTTGCCGAACATCTGCGGAGCCATCGGGGCATCCGATCGGGGAAACCGGCGGCCCATGGCCTCCAGATGACGGTCGATCGGATACGTGCGGTCGGTGAAGGTCACCCCGAGCGACCCGCGTCGCATCTTCTCGAACCCGACGGCCAGGGCGCAGTCAGCGACGCCGTGCTTGACCGCCTGCCGGGCCAGATAGAGGGCGCTGGACCCGGTGGAGCAGTTGTTGTTGACGTTCACGACCGGTATCCCGCTCAGGCCCAACTGGTATAGCGCGCGCTGCCCCGCGGTCGAGTCGGCGTAGCAGTAGCCCGCGTACGCCTCCTGCACCTGGTCGTAGGCCACGCCCGCGTCGTCGAGCGCACGCCGACCGGCTTCGGCCGCCCAGTCCGGATAGTCGCCGTCCTTGGCGCCGGGCTTGGCGAACGGGGTCATCCCCACGCCGACGACGAATGTGCGTTCGGTACTCATGACGATTCCTTTGTCGTGATAACCGCATTGGTCATGACGGGCGTGCCGCGTTCCTTGCTGTGCATGGTCAGCAGGATCCGGTCGGGGTCGGTCCAGATCCGCACGACCAACGTCTCGCCCGGGTACACCACGCCCGCGAAGCGGGCCCGGTAGGCCGACACAGCGGTGACGTCACCGCCGAGAACCGTGTCGACGACCGCCTTCGCGCCCATGCCGTACGTGCACAACCCATGCAGGATCGGGGCGGGGAAACCGGCCCGGGCGGCGAACCTCGGGTCGGCATGGACCCGGTTGTGGTCACCGCTGAGCCGGTAGAGCAGGGCCTGCTGAGGAAGGGTGGCGCGCTCGACGACGGCGTCGGGCTCGCGCGCGGGCGGTTCCGGGGCGGGCGCCGACGCGCCGGTCCGGCCGAACCCGCCGGCGCCCCGGATGAACGAGGAGAACCGGTTGACGAAGCACGGCCGTCCGTCGGCCACCCGCCGGGTCAGCGTCTCCACGATGACGAGTGCGCCGCTCCCCTTGTCTTCCACGCCGGTGACCCGGCCGGTGGTGACGACGTCGTCGACCGGGCGGATCGGTTCGTACAGCTCGATCTCCTGCTCGCCGTGCAGCAACGTCGTCGGGTCGATGTCGAAGCCGTCGAGGTCGTTCAGGCCGTGCAGCACGTCGAAGGCCGGGATGACCGCGAACGTCGGCAGGACCCGCGGGTCGGGTTCGAGGAGGTAGGCCAGTTCGGCCGGGTCGGTCGGTGTCGAGCCGGCGCCTAGCCCCAGGTGGTAGAGCGCCACGCGGTCGACGTCCCAGGACGCCCATTTCTGCGGCAGCTCGGCGTTCAGCAGCGCGGTCGGGTCGAGCGGCATGTCAGCTGTCCATGCCGCTGCTCAGGCCGCCGGTGATGTTCAGCACCTGACCGTGGACGTAGTTCGACCAGGGCGAGCACAGGAAGATGACGCCGCCGGCGGCTTCCTGCGGCGTGGCGGCCCGGCCGAGCGGGATCGCGGCGGCGATGGCGTCACGCATGGCCCGCGGGATGCCGTACCGGACCTCGCGATCGCCGACCCGTACGACGGTGTCGCCGGTCTTCTCCACGGTCAGGCGGGTGTCGACGAAGCCGAACGCCACCGCGTTGACGTTGATCTTGAATTGGCCCCACTCCTTGGCCAGGGTCTTGGTCATGCCGATGACCGCGGACTTGGCGGCGGAGTAGTTGGCCTGGCCGGCGTTGCCCATCGTGCCGGCGACCGAGCTGACGTTGACGACCTTGCGGAACACCTCACGGCCCTCGGCGCGTTCGGCCTTGGCCGGTTCCCGCAGGTGCGGCGCGGCGGCGCGGAGCACCCGGAACGGTGCGACGGTGTGGATGTCGAGCATCGCCTGGAAGTCCCGGTCGGACATCTTGTGAATCGGCGCGTCCAGCGTGTAGCCGGCGTTGTTGACCACGATGTCCAGCTGGCCGAAGGTGCGCACGGCGGTGTCGACCAGTTGTTCCGGCGCACCGTCGGCCGCGAGGTCGCCGCCGAACACCGCGACCCGGCCGCCGATCTCCTTGGCGGCCTGCTCGGCGACGTCGACATCGATGTCGTTGACGACGACCGCCGCGCCCTGCGCCGCGAGCGACTCGGCGACCGCCCGGCCGATGCCCCGGCCGGAGCCGGTGACGATCGCAACCTTGCCGTCGAACATTCCCATGGGTTTCTCCTCGTTGATTTCCTGAACGGCATCGCTCACGCTTCGTGTATCGCCTTCGTCACGAGATGCCCGGCCATGCCCTCGATGCCTTCCTCGGACCCGTGACCGCTCTCCTTCACCCCTCCGAACGGCGCGTCCGGAGTGGCGATCGAGTAGGTGTTGACCCCGAGCATCCCGGCCTCCACCTCACCGGCGATGCGTCGGATCGCGGCCGCGGAGTCGGTGAACGCGTAGGCGGCGAGCCCGAACGGCAGGCGGTTGGCCTCCGCGATCGCCGCGTCGAGGTCGTCGACCCGGTTGATGACGGCGATCGGCCCGAACGGCTCCTCGTTGCGCACGCGCGCGCTGGTGGGCACGTCGACCAGGACGGTCGGCTCCCAGAAGAATCCCGGCCGGTCGACCGCCCGTCCGCCCGCGAGCGCACGGGCGCCGGCCGCCACGGCGTCGGCGACGAACCCCTCCATCGCGGCGGGCCGACGCGCGTGAGCCAGCGGCCCCATGTCGACCTTCTCGGCCAGACCGTCGTCCAGTACGAGGATCCGGGCGCGGTCGACGAACGCGTCGACGAACCGGTCGTACACGTCGCGGTGCACCAGGAACCGGGTCGGCGACACGCACGCCTGGCCGGCGTTGAAGAACTTGGCCCCGACCGAGTACGCGGCGGCCACGTCGATATCGGCGTCCGGTAGGACGATCACCGGGGCGTGGCCGCCCAGTTCCATGGTGGTGCGCTTCATGGTGACGGCGGCCAGCCGCATGAGGTGCTTGCCGACGGCCACCGAACCGGTGAACGACACCTTCCGGACGGCCGGTTCGGCCAGCCACCTGGCCGACACCTCGGCCGGTTCGCCGAACACCACCGACAGGGTTCCGGCGGGCAGCCCCGCGTCGTGCAGCGCCCGGGCCACCGCCAGCGCGCTGGCGGGTGCCTCCTCGGCCGGTTTCACGACGACGGTGCACCCGGCGGCGAGCGCGGGGGCGATCTTGCGGACCGGGTTGACCACGGGAAAGTTCCAGGGAGCGAAGGCCGCCACCACCCCGACCGGTTCGTGCACCACCGACCGGCGGGTACCGGCCTGCGGCCCGAGGACCCTGCCGTAGGCGCGACGGCCCTCCTCCGCGTACCAGTCCAGGATGTCGGCGGCCAGCCGGACCTCGGCGTCCATCTCGGCGCGGACCTTGCCCTGTTCCAGGGTCGCCGCGGTGGCGACGGCCCGGGCCCGCTCGCGCAGCAGCGCGGCGGCACCGCGCAGGACGGCCGACCGCTCCAGCGGCGGCGTCGCCCGCCAGGCCGGGAACGTTGCCACCGCACCGGTCACGGCGGCGTCGAGGTCCGCCGGTCCGGCCAGCGGAAGCGGGGCGAGCACGGCGCCGGAGGCGGGGTTCAGAACGGGGCGGGTGGCCCGGTCGCCACCGGCGACCCAGGAGCCGGCGACGAACAGCGCGAGATCGTCCGGATATCCGTCGGTCATACGCACCTCTCCAATTTGGTCACATGACCAGGTTGAGTGACCTAGTATTGGCATCACGGCTCTCGGCTGTCAACCGGTTCGAGGGTCGCCGGAACGACGGATATGCTCGCGGTCGACCTGCGGCACGAACGGTTGGAGTAGACGTGGCCTACCTGTCCGCAGAAGAGCGGCGACAGAGCATCATCGACGCGGCCATCGAGGTGATCGCCACCGAAGGACTGCAGAAGGCCACCACACGTCGTATCGCCCAACAGGCCGACGCACCGCTGGGTGCACTGCACTACTGCTTCCGCAGCAAGGAAGAGCTGATCCACCTCGTCGCCGAGCAGGGCGCGGCGCGGCTGCGGACCGCGTTCGACGGCGTCGATCCCGCCCTCGGCGTCGAGGCCACCATCCGCGACAGCGTCGCGGCGCTGTGGCGCTGGGCGCGCAAGCACCCCGGTCTCCAACTCGCGTTGATGGAACTCGGCATGTGGCGCATCCGGGAGGGCGGCCCGCCCGAGGAGGTGTACAGCATGTGGGACAACTTCGGCGGCAACCTGGTCCGCGAGCACCTGCAACGTGCCGTCAACCTGGAGCCGGTCGACCTCGCGATCAGCGTCGAGGAGATCGTGCGGTTCATCAACCACCGTTTCGACGGCCTGGCGTTCGAATGGGCCGCGTCCCGCGACGAGGCCGCCTGCGAACGCCAGACCCACCTGCTCGCCGACGCGATGGTGCTTCTCGCCCTGGGCGGCGGCGCCCAAAGCGGTGCCACAGGCGGTGCCACAGGCGGTGCCACCACGAGCAAGCCGGCGGCCGCGGCACGGAAACCGCGGCGGTCTCAGGCCCGGTAGAGCTCGTCGAACTGCGCCGCGTAGCGGGTGTTCACCACGTCCCGACGCACCTTCAGGGTGGCGGTCAGCTCGCCGGCCTCAACGGTGAGGTCGTGGCCGAGCACGACGAACTTCTTCACCTGTTCGACCCGGGCGTACTCGGCGTTGGCCCGGTCGACCGTCGCACGGATCTCGGCCAGCAGAACCGGATGTTGGGCGAGATCCGCCGGCCCGGTCACCGCGATGCCCTGCCAACGCGCCCAGGCCATCGCGGCGTCCGGGTCGAGGGTGACGAGTAGGACGGGGTACGGTCGGCCGTCACCGTGCATGACCGCATGGGACACCAGTGGCGACCGCTTGACGTCGTTCTCCAGGTTGGCCGGGGTCAGGTTCTTGCCCCCCGCGGTGATGATGATCTCCTTCTTGCGCCCGGTGATCCGCAGGTAGCCCTCGGCGTCGAGCTCGCCCAGATCGCCGGTGCGCAGCCAGCCGCCGTCGAGTGCCTCGGCGGTGGCGGCCGGGTCGTCGAGATATCCGGAGAACATGCTCGGTGCCCGCACCAGAAGTTCTCCGTCGACAGCCACCGCGAGCTGGACACCCGGCACGGCCCGGCCGACGGTGCCGAACCGGTGGTGTTCCGGTGTCGAGGCGGTGACCGCCGTCGCCGTCTCGGTCATCCCGTAGCCCTCCATGACCGGGATGCCGCACGCCCAGAAGAACCGGAGGATCGCCGGCGAGATGGGTGCGGCACCCGATGACGCCTGGCGCAGGCGGCCACCCAGGGCCGTGCGCATCCGGGCGAACAGCGCCGCGTCGAGCGGATCGTAGAGGCGTCGCAGATCGTCGGGGACCGGCAGACCGGTGACCCGCAGGTCCTGCACCCGCGCGCCGACCGACACGGCGTGCTCCAGCTGCGCCTCGGTCATCCCCTCGGTACACCAGCGGTACAGCTTCTCGAACAGCCGGGGCGCGGCCGGCAGGAACGTCGGACGCAGCGCCGCCAGGTCCTCGACCACACGCTGCGGGTTCCCGTACGCGACCGCGGCACCGTCGGCGAACGCCGCGTGCTGCATCAGCCGCGCGAACGAGTGCGCCAACGGCAGGAAGAGATACACCACGTCGTCGTCGCGCAGCACCTCCCGGTCGGTAACCGCGGCGATGCCGGCGCGGTACCCGCCGTGGGTCAGCACGCACCCCTTCGGCGGCCCGGTGGTGCCGGACGTATAGACCACGGTGTACAGGTCGTCGGCCGTCACCGCCGCGGCTCGGGCGGCAAGCTCACCGGGCGCGCCGGCCAGCCCACGTCGCTGGATCTCCTCCAGATCGGCGTGACCCGGTGCCGGGTCCACGGTCACCACGACCCGCAGCCGGGGCAGCTGCGATTCCACGGCCCGCACCTTGGCCAACTGATCGGCATCCTCGCAGACCACCATCGTCACGCCGGCGTGAGCGAGGATCCAGGCGCACTCCCCCGGCGCGTTGCTGGGGTACACCGGCACGACGACGCCGCCGGCCATCGTGACGGCGTAGTCGACGACCGTCCACTCCGGACGGGTCGTGCACAGTAGGCCGACCCGGTCTCCGGGCGACAGGCCGCGGTCGATCAGTCCGAGCGCGGTCCGCGTCACCTGCTCGAGCAACTCGGCGAACGTCAGTACGCCGCCGTCCGGAGCGACAACCGCCGTCCGGTCCGGGTACCGGGCCGCGATCTCGGGTAACAGCCCGGCCATGGTGCCGTCGCCCCGAACGGTAGTCGGGGTCATGCCGGTATCGTCCCGCTCATTCTTTCCACCCGGTCGCCCGTCGGGCTGCCCATCGCGGTCAGGACCTCGGCCGCCGCGCGTTCGCCCGAACACACCGCACCTTCCATGTAGTTCATCCACACCGTCGACGTCTCAGCACCGGCCCAGTGCAGCCGACCGACCGGTTTGCGCAGCAGATGCCCGTAGCGGGTCCAGGTACCGGTGGGCAGATTGGCGCCGAAGCAGCCCCGGGTCCACTCCTCGGCCGACCAGTCGGTCTCGATGTACTGCACCGGATCGGCGGCCGGCCGGCCGAAATGCGGCACCAGACAATCGATGACCGCCTCGCGCCGGGCCCGCGGAGGGAGCCGGGTGAAGGCCCGGGCCGCGTCGGCCTCGACGAATCCGACCAGGATTCCCGGAGCTCCCGACTGTGGGGTGTTGTCGAAGGTGACCCGGACCCAGCCGTGGTCGGTGAAGATCCGGCCGTTGGACCCACCGGCGCGCCAGAACGGTTCCGGGTACACGAGTTGCACCTTCACCGTCGCGCCCGGCGCGACCCGCTGATGCAGCTGCGCGCGTTCCGCGGGAAGCGGCGGCTCGTACCTGATCCGGTCGGCCAGCGCGACCGGTGAGGCGACGACAACCCGGTCCGCGAACACCTCGGCGTCACCGGCGACCACCCGGACACCGTCGGCGTCCTGGTGAAGGGCCCGCACCGCCGTACCCAGCCGTACGGCGTCGGGGCCGAGCAGGGCGGCGAGACGGATCGCGACGCCCTGGGCGCCACCGACGAACCTGCGTTCCTGGGCCCCACCGACCACCTCGGTCAGCAGGCCCATCGAGCCGGCGGCGCGGATGTACACGAGCACGTGCAGCAGCGACAGTTCCGCCGGTTCAGCGGTGAAGAGAGCGGTCGTCACCAGCTGTGCCAGCAGGCGGGCCGCCGGGTCGGGCAGGCGGGTCCGCATCCAGGTGTCGAACGTCTGTGCGTCCCAGTCCACGGCGTGCGGCGCGGTCCACGGCCGGCTGAGGGAAAGGCTTGCCGCCATCGCGTCGAGCTCGCCGAAGAACTCGTCGAGCGACGGCAGATCGACCGGATCCCGGTCGGCCACCGAATAGGTCGTATGGCCCGTGTCGTACACGGGGAACGTCTGCACTCCCAACTCGTCGGCCAGGGCGAGCAGACAGGTCTGGGTCGGCCCCACGAACTGCCCACCGAGGTCGGTGACCTGACCGTCCGGCAACACATGGTTGTGCAAACGTCCGCCGACGCGGTCGCGCGCCTCCAGCACCAGCACAGAACGGCCCGCACGTTGTATCTGCCGGGCGGCGACGAGTCCGGCCAGACCGGCACCCACCACCGCGACGTCGACAGTCGTCACACATACTCCTCTCGAAGAAATTCAGGCACGGCGTCACAGCCGGTTGGTGATCCCGCCGTCGACGACGATTTCGGCGCCGCTCAGGTAGGAGGCGTCGGCTGACAACAGGAACACCACGACCGCGGCCACCTCCCACGGAGAACCGAGCCGGCCGAGCGGCACCCGGGCCGCCGGGTCACCGGTCACCGCGCCGCCGGTCACGGCGCCGCCGGTCACGGCGCCGCCGGTCACCGCGCCGCCGGTCACCGCGCCGCCGGTCACCGCGCCGCCGGTCACCGCGCCGCCGGTCACGAGGTCGGCGTAGCGACGACGCATGGTCGAGTCGATGAGCCCCGGCAGCACCGTGTTGACCCGGATGCCTCGTTTCGCGGTGGTGACGGCGACGTGGCGACTCAGACCGAGCAGCGCCGCCTTGCTCGTCTCGTATCCGATACCGGCGTGATGACGGATCGCGTTGATACTGCTGACGTTCACGATCGCGCCGTCACCGGCGTCGAGTAGCGCGGGCAGGGCGGCCTGCATCGTCAGGAACTGACCGCGCACGTTGACGGCGAGAACCCGGTCGAAGTCCTCGACCGCGGTGTTACGGATCGAGCCCAGGTCGGCGATTCCGACGTTGTTGACCAGCAGATGCAGGGCCCCGAACTGCTCGACGGTCGCGGCGACGGCCCGCATGCAGTCCTCCGCGACGGACACG
Organism: Virgisporangium aurantiacum; assembly: GCF_016863635.1. Classification (GTDB taxonomy): domain Bacteria; phylum Actinomycetota; class Actinomycetes; order Mycobacteriales; family Micromonosporaceae; genus Virgisporangium; species Virgisporangium aurantiacum. The sequence continues at coordinate 73,217 of NZ_BOPG01000089.1, forward strand.
TCACAGGCCACGCTCGCCGCCGCGCCGCCCTCCGCCCGGATCGCCGCGGCGGTGGCCTCGGCGGTCACGGCATCACGGTCGGCCACCATCACGAGGGCACCGGCCCGCGCGGCGGAGATGGCGATGGCACGGCCGTTGCCCAGCGGCAGGGTCTCTCGCGGTCCGGCCGGTCCGTCCGCGCCACCGCCGACGACGAGTCCGACCCGTCCGATCAGCGAGCCGGTCACCGGTCCAGCTCCACGACGAACCGGCGCACGCCGCCGTGGACCTCGACGACGAGGAAGCCGTCCCGACGGGTCACGACTCCGTCGCCCTCGACCAGAACACCCGTCGGCAGCCACACGTCGGCGGTCGCCGTGGTCGGCACCATCACCTCGATCCGCAGTTCGTTACCGGTCACCTGCCAGTCGACCGCCGCCGTCCCGCGCGGGGTCTCGACGCGGGCCGCCGCTGCGGCCAGCCGGTGCGTGAGCGCCGGACGCACCCGGATACGACGCCAGCCCGGCGCGTCCGGCGAGATCCCGGCCACGTCCTGGAACAGGAAGACGCCGACCGACGCGAGGAGCTTCATGTTGCGGCTGCGTTCCGCCTCGCCGCCCCAGGTCTCCCACACCGTGGTGGCGCCCTGCTCGATCTGGTGTCCCCAGCTCGGGTAGGTCACCCTCGTGGCCACGTCGAACATCGTGTCGGCGGCACCACCGTCGACGAGGACGTGCTCCAGCGCCGCGGTGCCCATCGTGCCGGTACCCAGCCGGTGCCCGACCTGGTCGGCCAACCGCTTGACCGTGGCCGGCCGGAGGTCGTCGGGAACGAGGTCGTGCCAGAGCGCCAGGGCAAGGCCGGTCTGGCCCTCCGGCTCCGGGAACGCGAGGTTGAAGGCCGCACGCACCCGCGCGGCGAGGGCGTCGTACTCCCGCGCCGCGACCCGGTCGCCCAGTGCGGCCGAGATGCCGGCCATCGCACGGATACCGGCGTGGTACCAACTCGTCGCGACCACGGGCACCGGGGTGACCCGGGCGAACACCGACGAGGTGCCGTCCGGCTGTGGCTCCATGTGTTCGCCGAAACCCTCGGTCAGAAGGTGGTCGCGGGTCCGGGCGCGGGTCCATTCGAGCGCCTGGCGCAACGCCCCGACGTGGTCGGTCAGAACGGCCCGGTCGCCGGTGAAGCGGTACAGCTGCCAGGCCAGCACGATGTAGGAGAGTGACGAGAAGTCCGACCACCCGGCGTACGGCAGATCGTTCAGGTACGGCAACGCGTCCGGCAGGGGTCCCCGCCAGTGCGGTGGGCTGACGAACGGCACGCTCCCGTCGGGCAGCTGGCAGTCGCGGATGTCGTCGAGCCACTTGGTCCAGAACGCGGCCGTGTCGAAGGTGTACAGGTACTCCTCGATGGTCCAGCCGGGGTCACCGAGCCACGCCAGCCGCTCCGCGCGGTCGGCCGCGTCCTGCGGGATGCCCTGCAGGCTGGCTCGCAGGGTCCACCTCACGTTGTGGTACAGCCGGTCGAGCAGGGGGTGCGAACAGGAGAAGTCACCGGTCGATCGGACGTCGTTGTGTACCACGCGGCCCTCCACGTTGTGGATCGTCACGGTCGGATCCGAGACCGACAGCTCGACGTGTTGGAACCCGTGCAGGGTGAACCGCGGCTCCCAGGTCTCGACCCCGTCACCGGCGAGCACGTAGTGGTCGGTCTGCTCGGCCGGACTTCGCGGCATGAGGTTGCTGGCCGGGTCGAGCTCACCGGCGTCGTCGACCCGGCCGGCGTGGCGGAGCGTGACCCGCGCGTTCCTCGGCCCGCTCACCTCGATGCGGGTCCACCCGGTGATGTGCTGGCCCAGATCGAAGACCAACCGACCGTCAGCCATCCGGCGCCGGGACTTCGGCGCCAGCGTCTGCACGACCCGGACGGGCTCCATCATCTGGCCGTACAGGTCGCCGACGGGCTCGGTCGCCAGGCTGGCCGATGTCCATCCACTGTCGTCGAAGGTGGCGGTGTCCCAGCCGGTCGGTTCCCGCGTAGCGTCGTGGTGCTCGCCGTGGAACAGGTCGTTGTACACCACCGGACCCGCCGATGTGCGCCAGTCCGGGCCGGTGCCGACGGTCACCGAACGCCCGTCCTCGGTCTCGACGTTCAACTGCACGATGGCGCGCGGCCGCAGCCCGTACGGGCTGCGTCCGAACGGCGCGGGACGCACGTCGGTTTCGGCGCTGAACCAACCGTGACCCAGCAGCACGCCGACCGCGTTGCGACCCGCACGGAGCAGGTCGGTGACGTCGTAGGTGGAGTACAGCACCCGGGCCGACCGGATCCGGGCGGGCGTGCCGTCGGGACCCCGCATCGCCGGGTCCTCCGCGTACGTGGACGTGGCCGGATCGAGCACCCGGTCGCCGACCCGCGCGCCATTGATCCGCAGCTCGTACAGCCCGAGCCCGGAAACGTAAGCCCGGGCCCGCCGGACCGGGGCCGACAGTTCGAACGAGGTCCGCAGCAGGGGTCCCGGGCCGATCCCGCTCACCCAGCGGGCGTGCCAGCCCTGCGCGTCGAGGAGGCCCGCTTCCCACCAGACCGGTTCGGCAGCCGGACCGATCCGTCCGTCCCCGTCGCGCAGCCGCACGGTCCACCAGCCGCGCCGGCCCCGTGGCAGCGGATGGCCGCCGTAGACCACGCCGTTGACCTCGTCGGAGTCCACGACGCCGGAGTCCCAGAGGTCGCCGTAGCCGGCGGCGAGCGTCGCCGGGTCGTCAGCGACGAGAACCCGGTACCCGGTCTGGCGGGTGGCCTTCTCGGCGACAGGCACCCAGGAGAACACCGGCCGCGCCGCGTCCACGCCCATCGGGTTGGGCAGGCGTTGGCACCGCAGGTCGGTCGCGTGCAGCACGGTCTCCCTCTCGCTATCGAAGCTCATGGTGTTGTTCCGCCGAGATAGCTGGCCTCCAGCCGGGTGGCGTCGCGGCCGAGTTGAGCGGCGGTGCCGCTCAACGCCAGCTCACCCCGCGCCAACACGTAGCCGCGGTCGGCGACGGTCAGCGCGGTCCGCACGTGCTGCTCGACCAGAAGCACCGCGGTCCCGGTCCCGTCGGCGATCCGGCGGACCTGGGTCAGCAACCGCTCGACGACGATCGGGGCCAGCCCGTGGCTCAACTCGTCGATCATCAGCAGGCTCGGCCGGGCGATGAGCGCGCAACCCAACGCCAGCATCTGCTGCTCGCCGCCGGACAGCAGCCCCGCGCGACGACCGCCGAGGTCGGCGAGGGCCGGAAAGTACTCGTAGACCAGGTCCGTGGCCGGCGAGTTCCGACGCCGACGCAGCCGTAGGTGCTCGGTCACGGTCAACTGGCGGAAGATCCCCCGCTCCTCCGGCACCAGGGCCACCCCGAGCCGGGCCACGGCGTGCGGCCGCCAGCCGTCGACCACCCGCCCGCCGACCGTGATCGCGCCCCGGATAGGCCGCAGCAGACCGCTGATCGTCAGCAGGGTCGTGGTCTTGCCGGCGCCGTTCGCGCCGAGCAGCGCCACCACTTCGCCGGCCTTGACCTCCAGGTCGAGGTCGCGCACCACCGCGACGCCGCCGTACCCCGCGCACAGGCCGCGGATCCACAGTTCGCCGGGTGCGTTCATGCCCGCTCCTCCACGCCGCGGGACGCCTGCCCGAGGTATGCGTCGATGACCCGTCGGTCGGTCCGGATCTGGGCGGGTGTGCCGTGTGCCAGCAGGTGACCGAACTCCAACACGTAGACGTGGTCGCAGACGCTCAGGACGAGATCGACGTCGTGCTCGACGAGCAGCACCGCCAGGCCGTCCGCGGCGAACTGCCGCAACCGGGCCGCGAGCGCGATCCGGTCGGCGCCGCTCAGGCCGGCCGCCGGCTCGTCGAGCAACAGGACCGAGCCGGGCATGGCCAGCGCCCGGGCCACGCCGAGGAGTTTGCGCTGGCCCAGCGTGAGCGTCTGCGGCCGGACCCGGGCCAGTGGCGTCAGGTCCATGCGGGCCAGCGCGCCGCCGACGGCGGCGAGCACGGGTGCGCGTTGCGGCCGCACGAGATCGAGGACCAACGTTCGTAGGTCGAACGGTTGCGCGGCGACCGCCACGTTGTCGTGGGCGTCGAGGTCGGCGAACAGCTGCACGGCCTGCCAGGTCCGCCGCAGTCCGCGCCGGGCCCGTTGGTGGGGTGGGGCACCGTCCAGCGACAGACCTTCGAGAAACACCTCACCGGTACTCGGGGTGAAGCCGGTGACCGCGTCGATGAACGTGGTCTTGCCGGCACCGTTCGGGCCGATGAGCCCGATGATCTGACCGGCCCGCACCGAGAGGTCGACGCCGTCCAGGGCCCGCAGGCCGCCGTACTGGACGGAAAGGCCGGTCGTGCGCAGCCGTACCTTGCCTGTGTGGGCGCGAGCCCCGACGACGGCAACAGGCGGAGGCTCCGGCGGGCCCGGCGCCACCGGACGATGGTGACCGCCGGCCGCCCGGAACCGACGCAACATCGACGTCGCCGCGCCGGCGACGCCGACCGGGTTGAAGATGGCTCCCAACACCAGGCTCACTCCGGCCAGGACGGCGTACCAGGTACCGAGATCCTCGAACAGCCGGGAGAACGTCACGAACACCAGGCCCAGCGGCGCCGACAGGCCCGCGACGACCGCGCCGGAGACGGAGGTGATCCCGCCGAGGTAGGCGAACGCCAGCAGGCTGAGCCCGACGAACACGGTGAACGAGTCGGCGGTGAGCTGCCCCCGGCTGTAACCGATGAGCGCGCCGCCGATGCCGGCGATGAACGAGGCGATGCCGAAGGCGAGCAACTTGGACGCGCTCACGTTGATGCCGACCGCGGCGGCGGCGCGCTCGTCGGACCGGATCGCGAGCAGCCGCCGCCCGGTGCCGCTACGGGTCAGGTTGGCCACGCCCAGGGCGACGACGGTCAGAATCACCAGCACGAGCAGTCCGAACTGGATCCGCGCGGTCTGCAGGCCGTCGCTGACGCCGAAGCTGATGCCGAAGAGCACGGGGTCGGGAATCGGGTTGCCGGCCGGGTCCGTGAAGCTCGGGTTCCGGAAGACGAACCGTTCCAGGGCGATCCCGAGCGCGAGGGTCACCACGGCCAGTTGAGCGCCGCGGATCCGGACGGCCGGCAACCCGACGAGCACTCCGAGCAGCGCGGCGACGGCCGCCGCGAACGGCAGCGCGATCGGCAACGGCGCGTGCGCGGCGGCGAGTTTCGCCACCACGAAACCGGCGGATCCGGCGAACGCGGCCTGGGCGAGGGAAACCTGACCGGCGAGGCCGGTCAGCACCACGAGGGACAGCGCGAGCAGCGCGACGATGAACGAGGTGATCAGACCGAACCGGAACCCACCGCGCAGAACGAACAGCAGCACGACGGCACCGCCGATCACCGCGGTGATCGGCAGCCATCGGGGCTGCGGAATGACGACCTCGGGCAGTGCTTCCGCCGCGTCGGCGCCGCGGGTGGGTAGGGAACGTCCGACGAGTACGAGCCCACCGACGATCGCCAGGAACGGCACCGCGTCGTTGAGACCGGTCGAGGCCCACGTGGGCCACCACTCCTGTCCCCGCAGCAGCGTCAGCTCGGACTGGACGACCCCGAGCAACAGCCCGGTGGCCAGTACCACGAACAGATTGTCGAACCGGCCGGCCAGGGCGCAGGCCAGACCGGGCGCGATCATCAGGACGAACCCGGTCGTGGTCAGTCCCAGCGTCGGCGCGGCGAGGATACAGAAGATGCCAACGACGACGCCGGCGATCACGGCGGTGCTCGCGGCAAGCGCCTGGGGCGCGAATCCGGCGAGTGAGGCTGCCCGCTCGTTCTCCGCGGCCGCCCGGGTGGCCAGCCCGAAACGGGTGTAACGCAGGTACGCCCACAGCGCAACGGTCACGACCGTCAGCAGTGCGGCGATCCACAACCGGTCCTGCGGCACGGCTCCGTCACCGATGTGCAGGCCACCGGCGGGCAGCACCGGCGCGACCGCACGTGAGGCGCTGCCGACGCGCAGGACCACCAGGGCCTGCAGGGTCAGCATGATGCCGATCGAGGCGACCACCTTGGCGAGGACCGGCGCCGCGGCGAGCGGACGGAAGACCAGTAGTTGGCTCAACCATCCGACCGCCGCGGCCGAGAGTACGGCCAGCACCAGCGCGACGGCCGTTCCGGTCGGAGAACCGAGCGGAACACGGACCAACGGTATCGGCAGCAGCAGATCGCCGGTGCGGCGCAGCTCGTCGAACACGTACACGGTCCACATGCCGGCCGCGCCCAGTCCGAAGTGGACGGTTCCGGTCCCCTGGTACGTGACGGTCACGCCGAGACCGATCGCGGCGTAGGCGGCCCCCGCGCCCAGACCGATCAACGCGAACAGCAGAACCTGCTGCACCGTGCCTCCTCCGGATTCCGATGGATCGCTGGTCGGTTCAGGGTCGTGCTCAGTCGCCGATCGGCTGGAAGCCCTGCCCCACCGGCTCCTTGCCGACCGAGCCGTCGGTTCTTTCGACGACCTTGAACACCAGGACGTCGGCCCGGCAGTTGGCGGGTTCGGCCGGGTACGGCGGTGCGCCGCAGTGCAGGTCGGAACCGAGGTGACCGGGTGAGGTCTTCGCCGCCCGGAACGCCTCGAAGACCCGCTCGGTGGTGATGGCGGAACCGGCCGGGATCGTCCGAAGGATGTCGGCGAGTTCGAACATCGACGAGTACGGCACGACGGCGAATCCGTTGATGTACTGCGTCTGTCCGGCGGCCCGCATCGCCGACTCGTAGGCGCCGAGCCGTTGCTGGATCTCCGGCGGGGCGTACTGCCTGGTCTCCGGTGCGTACAGATCGGTGAACACGTAGGTGCCGACCGCCTGTTTTCCGAGCGCCTGCACGTAGGCGGTGCACGAGCCGGCCATGATCGGTTTGTCGTACCGGGCGGTCCGCAGCGCGGTCACCATGCCGACGCAGTTCTCCTCGGTGAGCTGCGCGACGATGCCGTCGGGTTGGGACGACAGCGCGGTGGTCACAGCCTGCGTCCAGTCCGGATTCGCCGGGTCGACGAGTACCGGCTTGAACGTCAATCCGAGCTTCTTCGCGGCCGGTGCGACGAGCGTGTCCATCATCTTCTGCGCGTCGGACGACTGCTCGGTGAGCACGGCGACCTTCTTCGCGCCCTGTTGCTGCAGCAGCCGCAGCGGTCCGACGACGTACGCCGACGTCGCGGTGTGCAGAAGGAAGGCGCCCTTACTGGTGCGCTGAGCGGTTCCCCACGAGTTCGACGTGACGTAGGGGATGTTCGCCTTCACGTACAGCGGCAGTGCCGCGTCGGAGGAGATGTCGATTCCGGTGTAGGCGACGGCGACGCGTGCGTCGATGAGGGTGTTGGCGCAGTTGATGGACGCCTCGGGTGAACCGTCGGCGAGGCACTTCACGATCTTGACGCGCCTGCCGTTCACCCCACCGGCGCCGTTGATCTTCTCGACCGCGACCTCGCCACCGATCCGGAACTCCGGCAGTGACAGCGCTCCACCCTCGTTGTTGACATAGCCGATGCGGACGGTGTTGTCGTCGTCGGCCGCATCGTCCGAGCACCCCGTCACGGCGGACGCCGCGATGAGCGTGGTGACGACGAACGCACCGACCCAGGTACGCCGCCGGGTTATCTCGATCACCGCAGATTCCCTCCAGACTGAAGTTGGACAGATGACCTGGTTGGCTGACCGAGTATGAGCTCAGCGGCAAACCCTGTCAACGCAAGGGGTCCACGAACCGTCGGCGCGTCGCCACTTGCCATTTGACCCGCCGGTGTGGCTAAACTAGGTCAACTGACCAGATTCGCGGAGGTGCCATGCCCGACCCATTTCTCGACGCGACCGCGCAGGCCGAACTCGTCCGCCGCGGCGAGGTCTCGCCGCGGGAACTCGTCGACGAGGCGGTCCACCGGATCGAGGAGCTCAACCCGAGCCTGAACGCGGTGGTCATTCCGTTGTTCGACAAGGCGTACAACGAGGCCGACAAGGTCGGCGAGGGTCCGTTCGCCGGTGTGCCGTACCTGCTCAAGGACATCACGATGGTCACCGAGGGCGACCTGCACGCGGCGAGCATCGCCGGCGTGAAGGCCGCCGGATACCGGTCCGACCACGACTCCTTCTTCGTCCAGCGGATGCGCGAAGCGGGCTTTGTGCTGGTCGGCAAGACCAATACGCCGGAGTTGGGCATCCAACCCACCACCGAGCCGGACGCCTGGGGTCCGAGCGCCAACCCGTGGGATCTGAGCCGCTCCAGCGGTGCGTCCAGTGGGGGCTCGGCGGCGGCCGTGGCCGCCGGCATGGTCTCGATCGCCCACGGCAACGACGGGGGCGGCTCCATCCGCATGCCGGCCAGCCAGTGCGGCGTCATCGGGATCAAGCCGACCCGGGGTCGCATTTCGCAGGGGCCGACGGTCCGGTCGGACAACGTCTCGGGCATGCCGCACGAGGGGCTGCTGGCGCACTCGGTGCGCGACATCGCCGGCGTGCTCGACGTCGTCAGCGGCCGGCGGCCCGGCGACGCGTATGCCGCGCCGCCGCCCCTTCGACCGTTTCTGGCCGAGGTCGGCGCCGACCCGGGGCGACTGCGGATCGGGGTGCTCACGCACGAACCGTCCGGCACCGTCGAGATCGACCCGGAGAACGTCACCGCCGCCCGCAAGGTGGCGGATCTGCTGACGAACCTCGGCCACCACGTCTCGGCCGCCTACCCCGACGCCCTGCGCAAGGGGCCGTGGCCAGAGGAGTTCATGCCGGTCGTCGCCGTTTCCATCATGAAGGAACTGGAGTTCTACAGCGCGGCGATCGGCCGTGAGCTCACCGAGGCCGACGTGGAGGCGTCGACCTGGGAGGTCGCGCGTATGGGCCAGCAGGTCACCGCGTCGATGTACTCCGACGGCGTCGACGCGCTGCGTCAACGCGCCACGGAGATCGAGACGTGGTGGGAGGACGACGGCTGGGACCTGCTGCTCACCCCCACCACGCCGGTGCCACCGCCCGAGCTGGGCCTGTTGAAGGCGACCGTCGACGATCCCCTGACCATGGACCTCGACGTGCTCACCCTTCTCACGGTCCCGTACAACATCACCGGTCAGCCCGCGATCTCGCTGCCGGTCCACGTCAACGCCGACGGCCTGCCGATCGGCGCGCACCTCGTTGCCGCGTACGGGCGTGAGGACGTGCTGTTGCGGGTGTCCGCGCAGATCGAGGCCGGCCTGCCGTGGGCCGACAAGCACCCGCCGGTGCGGCCGCGGTGAACGGTGCCGGCCCCCGGCGCCGGGCCGCGCTGATCACCGGCGCCAGCGGCGACATCGGAGCGGCTACGGCGACCCGGCTCGCGGAACGCGGGACGGACGTCTGGCTGACCTACGGTTCCCGGTCCGACACCGCACAGCAGGTCGCGCAGCGGTGCCGGGACCTGGGGAGCCGGGTCGAAGTCTCCCGGCTCGACCTTCGGCAACCCGATGAGATCCTCGCGCTGGCCGCGCGGATCGGCGCCGACTGGGGCCGGCTGCACGTCGTGGTGAACAACGCGAGTGCCTGTCCGTACCAGCAGTGGCACGACGTCACAGTGGCCGACTGGGACGCCGTCCTCGAGACCAACGCGCGCGGCACGTTCCTGATGACCAGCCACACGGTGCCACTGCTACGGGCGGCCGAGGGCGACCGGTCGATCGTCAACGTCTCGTCGATCGCCGGCCAGGTGGGCGGCATCGTAACCAGCGTGCACTACGCGGCGAGCAAGGCGGCGATCCTGGCCCTCACCCGGTCGTTCGCCCGCCTGCTCGCCGACGAGGGCATCCGGGTCAACGCGGTCACTCCCGGACCGGTCGCCTCGGCCATGACCGGTGCGATGGACCCGGACGCCCGCGCGGCGCTGGCCCGCTCCGTTCCGCTCGGGCAACGATTCGGCTCAGCGGACGAGGTGGCCCATACCATCTGTCATCTGGCGTCATCCGAGTCGTCATTCACCACCGGCGCCACCTACGACGTCAACGGTGGCCTCCGGACCGGCTGAACGGGGATTCCACGGGGCGTGGCATCGCCGAATCGCTCAACCCGCCGGCGCGTCGGCCGACCAGGACAGAGGGCGTCTATCCGGGTGAGGGCGGCATGAGGATTCGCAGGGCGGGCCGGGTCCCGTACGGGTGGACGCTGCTCACGTCCCTGCTCTGGGCACTGGCGATCCTGGTCCTCGCCGTGCCCGGAGCGTCCGACGACGTCCGCGACCGCGCCTTCGAACTCATCCGGAGTCTGCTCAACTTTCCGGTGATATATCTGGCGTTCCGCCTCGGCCGGTCCGACCGGCTCGACTGGCCCACCCGCCGCGCCTGGTGGCTTCTCAGCGGCGCATTCGGCTGTGCCGCGCTGGCCTCGGCGACACAGCGGGTGGAGACCGCGACCGAGGCGCTGGCCGTAGTCGGGAATCTGGGCGGCGTGATCGCCCTGCTGACGTTCCCCACAGCCGGTAGCTCGGACGGCCGGCGACGGTGGCGCTCCGCCATGGACGTCACCATCGGGTTCGTGGGCGCGTTAATGGTCTACTGGACGTTCGTGCTCGTCCCCCACTGGACCACGCACGAGCCGCTGAGCGATCGGATCGCGGCGATGCGCGGCGAGCAGGTCGAGGGCACGTTGCCAGTGTTATTGATCCTCTCGGAGTCACCGCCGGTTCCGACCCGGACGACCTCGCCACGCGAGCGGGCGGGAAGACGGGCTGACCCGGTTCACGCCGAACGGGGCCGGACATATCGATCGTCATGACCGCAACGATAGGAAGGCGTGCGGAACCGACCGGTTCCCTCGGCGATGTCAGTCGGTTGACGGCGGTCTTCGGACCGGCTGAACGAGGCGACTCGCCAATCGAAGCGGCAGCGCTCAACCACCGGGCCGACCTTTGCTCATGCTGTGGAGCTTTACCGCACCGCCGCACCGGCCGAGGCGGCGCAGCTCGCCCTCGACTACAGCACCTCACGGGAAAGCCCGCCGAGCAGCTTGCCGAACGTCAATAGCCGACCTGGATGGCGTCGCCGCGGCGCAGGGGACCGCCTGCGGCGAGTAGGTCGGCCATGCAGTCGGCCATCGGAAGCTGGAGATCGGTATCCATCCAGATGAACTGTCCGTTGGGGTTGACTTCGAGGAAGACGTATTCCCCGTCGGGGGTAACGATGAAGTCCAGGGCCGCGTAGACGAGGTCGAGCTCGGTCAGCAGCGTCTGCACCTTCTTGACGAGATCGTCGGGCAGCGGATGATAGTCGCCGTACGACATTTCGTTCCAGCCCCGCCAGTCGATCCGGGTGGCGTCGGCGTCCTGAGACCGAATCGTCACCGGGAAGAACATGTTGCCGATGACCGTGAGCCGAACCTCGTACGCCTTCTCGACGTACTCCTGGAACATGCACATCGTGTGGCGCTGTACCTGCCGATAATGGCATCCGTGCAGGTCATTGGCTCTTCGGGCGCCCGAGCCCGCCGGTGGTTTGGGTCGGGGCGTTGCCCGCTCGCATCGTCACCGATGAGTACGCGATGATGCCGCCTCATGCTGCTGCGGCTGGCGTACCTGGGCATCACGAACGCGTTCGCGTTGCTGCGACTGCTGCCCCGCGACGGCCGTGACCAAGACATCGAGATCCTGTCGTTGCGCCACCAGCTCGCGGTGCTGCAACGCCAACTCGCCGGGCAGCCCGTCCGGTTCGAGCCAGTCGATCGGGCGTGGCTGGCCGCGCTGCTGCACCCGCTGCCACGCCCCACCCTGCGACGCCTGCGGCTGCTTGTCCAGCCCGACACAATCCTCAAGTGGCACCGTGACCTGCTCGCCCGCCGCCACGCCGCAGTTTCACGGCCGCGCCGCCGCGGTCGGCCCCGCACGCTGCGCTCGATCCGGGCCTTGGTACTGCGTCTGGCCAGGGAGAACGGCAACTGGGGATATCGGAGGGTGCACGGCGAACTGCTCACCCTCGGGATCCGCGTCGCCCCGTCGACCGTTTGGGAGATCCTGCGCGAGGCCGGCATTGACCCCGCCCCCGACCGGGCCGCCACTACGTGGACGGACTTCCTCCGGTCCCAAGCCGACGCGCTGCTGGCCGCAGACTTTATCGAGACCGTGACGCTGACCGGAGCCCGGATGTACATCCTCACGGTGATCGAACACGCCAGCCGCCGCATCCGCGTCCTGGGCGCCACAGCCCATCCGACCGCCGCCTGGGTCAGCCAGGCCGCCCGCAACCTCGTGATGGACCTCGAAGACGCCGGCTGCAAAGCCACGTACCTGATCCGCGACCGAGACGGCAAGTACCCAGGCATATTCGACGCGATCCTGGCCCACGCCGGCATCACGGTCGTGCTCAGCGGCATCCAGACGCCCCGCATGAACGCGATCATGGAACGTTGGGTGCGGACCTGCCGCCGCGAACTGCTGGACCGCATACTCATCTGGAACCAGCGGCAGCTGCTGCATGCGCTGCGGGAATACGAGCGCTTCTACAACCTCCACCGACCACATCAGGGGATCGCGAACGTCCGGCCACTGAAACCGCTGCCCGAACCGATCACCGACCCGGACCAAGTTGCCCGGCTGAACATCCAGCGGCGTGACCGCCTCGGTGGCGTCTTTCACGAATACGAGCAGGCCGCCTGAGCTGCCCGGACGGCATTCTCGGCAGGTACAACGCCTTCCACGACCTGATCCGCGCATACGCCACCACCCGCGCCCACGACGAGGACCGCCCGGCCGAGCGTCGCACCGCACTCACCCGCCTGTTCGACCACTACCTCGCCACCGCCACCATCGCGATGAACGCCCTGTACCCCGCCGAAGCCCACCACCGGCCCGCGATCCCCCCGGCCGGCGCCCCCATCCCGGACCTGACCGATCCGGACACCGCGCGGGGATGGTTGGACACCGAACGGTCCACCCTGGTCACGGTCGCCGTCCACACCGCCACCCACGGCTGGCGCAGCTACACCACCCGACTCTCCCGCACCCTGTTCCGCTACCTCGAAGGCGGCCACTACACCGCTGCCGTGACCGTCCACGGCCACGCCAGCAACGCCGCCCGCCACGACGGTGACACGATTGCCCAGGCCCACGCGTTGACGAACCTCGGCGTTGCCTACTGGCGATTGGGTCAGCACCAACCTGCCGCCGAGCACTTCCAGCAGGCCCTGGACCTGTTCCGTCAGGCCGGTGACCCGGCCGGCCAAGCCCGTACCTTGAACAATCTCGGCACCATCGAGGAGCAGTCCGGCCATTACCGGTCAGCCACCGACCGTTATGCGCTCGCCCTTAACCTGTACCGGAGGACCGGCGACCGGACCGGCGAGGCTCGCGCGCTGGCGAACCTTGGCAACATCGAGCAACGACTGGGCCAGCACCAGGCGGCGGCTGACCACTACGAGTAGGCCCTGAGCCTGAACCGCCAGGCCGGCGACGAGACCGGCGAAGCGTACACGTTGAACAATCTTGGCGAGGCGGAGTTGCGGTCGAGCCCGTACGGTCCGGCCGGCGATCATCTACAGCACGCGCTGATCCTGTTCCGGCACCTCGGAAACCGCACCGGCGAAGCCTGGGCCTTGGACAGCCTCGGCGCCCTTTACACCCGCCTCGGCCAGCCCGGCCGGGCCACCGAACACCATCAGCAGGCCCTGACCATCTTCCGCGAGACCGGCGACCGGTTCGGCGAAGCCTGGGCGCTCAACGGCCTCGGCGAGGCCGCCCACACCGCCGGCCGCGTCGCCGACGCCCTCACCCACCACACCGCCGCCGCCGACAACGGCGACCGGGACGAGCGGGCCCGCGCCCACACCGGCCTCGGCCACGCCCACCACACCCTCGGCAACCACACTCTCGCCCGCCATCACTACCAGCACGCCCTGGCCCTCTACACAGACCTTGACCTGCCCGAAGCCGACCGAATTCGAACCCTCCTCGCCGCCCTTGACAACAGCGGCGCAGAACGGCGCGAGCACCACGCCGACGAGTGCGTAGACCGCAGCGACGAGCAGGTTCGCCGCGGCGTACACCGGCCATTGCCGGGGCTCGAACACGAAAGCGGTGGCGGCCAGGGAGACGACGGTGACGAGGCCTGCGGACAGGCCGATCAGGCCGAGCCGGGCGGTGAGCAGGACAGGCACCCGCAGCCCGGCCAGGATCAGGCGGCGGTCGGCGGCGCGGGCGTCCAGCACGGCGAATAGACCGGTGAGGGCGGCCATGGCCCCGATCGCGATCGGGGCCATGGTGCCGCCGTGGGTGTCGCGCATCGACAGGTGCTCGGTCAGTTCCCGGCCGCCATCGCTGAGCTGCAGGGTTAGATCGGTGTCGGGGGTGACGGCGACGGCGCCGAGGATGAACCCACCACGTCGGCGGCTGGCTCGGCAACCCCGACCCCAGCACGGTGCTGCCGGCCGACTTCGTCGTCGACTACGTGCGCGTCTATCAGCGCTGACTTCGGAAGATCGCACCCGGAGGAGCCGGACAGCGCCCTTGCGGGTCATGGCGACCGGCTCCTCCACGGCGATACGACACCAGCCGACATTCCGTCTCGACCTCGGCCGCCAAGCGGCGCCCGACCATCACAGCGCACCTCAACAGCGGTGTCGCAGGGAACCCGGATCACGGCATCTCGATGGCAGAAACTCGGGCGTGTTCAGGTGGTCCCCTTCACCGGCGCGGTCTCGGCCGGTCGCCCGATGCGGACCCCGGCGTAAACTTTGTGAATGGATTCCACGCTCGCGGTAGCGATTGTCGGGATCGTAGGGACCTTGGCCGCCACGATTCTCACGCAATGGATGATCGGCCGCCGGAACCGACCAGGACCGTGGTCTGCTCGGCCAACGTTTCCGGGAGGTAAAAGAATGGGAACTTCCTCGCCGTTGAGACGTCCCCGGGCGGCACTGGAAACGGTAGAGCTTGACCAGCATTGACGCGAATAGTGACTCATGACACGCCGGGGTCGGAAACATCGCCGCGCTCCGGTAAATCCAATGTTCATCATCATCGTCGGCGGGCGGTTCATCAGATCGGCAAACGGCAGGTGAAGAGCTTGACAATGAGATGGTGGGGTACGTTGACCGCGGTCCGCGCCGCCGGATCTTCATCATGGCAGACATTGTTTCAAATTCGGATCTTGCGCCATCCGAAAACTCGCGCCGTTTGTGGAGGGGGGCGTGGCCGCGAGAGTAGATTGGCGCGGCGGTGCCGATTGGAGCGCTGGTCGTCGAGCCCTGGAAGCAAGGTAACTGGAGCATGACCTCACTTCGTATGGTGCCTTCTTTTTCGAGTCGGCCGCGGGCGGCCGGATGATGGCGGCGGCGCGGCACGCGAGCCGGCCGACCCTCGAGGATTTGGCCAGCCACGCGGGAGTGTCCCGGGCGACGGCGTCACGGGTCGTGAACGGCTCGGTGAAGGTCACCGCCGAGATGCGGGAGGCCGTGCTGCGAGCCATCGACGACCTGGGGTACGTGCCCAACCCGGCGGCACGCAGCCTCGTCACACAGCGGTCGGACTCGTACGCTCTCGTGCTGACCGAATCAGCCGACCGGACCTTCTCCGACAGCACCTTCTTCCCGACCCTGGTCCAAGGCGTGAGCCAGGAGTTGGACGCCGCGGGCAAGGAGCTGACACTGGAAGTCATGAATTCGCGGCACAGCGTCGAGCGCGTCCGCCGCCGCGCCGCAGCGGGACACGTCGACGGCGTGGTGGTGGCCTCCGCGTCGGGCGCCGACCCGGTGATTCGTACGTTGGCCGGCACCGGTGTGCCGGTGGTGACCAACGGGCGTCCGAGCGGCGGCAGGCCCGTCCCTTATGTCGACGCCGCTAACGCGGACGGTGCGCGGCTCGCCGTGCGCCGACTGGTGGAGTCGGGCCGGCAGCGGGTGGCCACCATCGCGGGCTCTCCGCGCAGCGCCGGCGGCGTCGACCGGCTGGCCGGCTACCGCGTCGAGGTGACCGGCAGCGGGCGCGAGCCCATCGTGGCGCTCGGTGACTTCAGCCGGGAGTCGGGCGCGGCGGCGATGTTCCAGCTTCTCGCCGACGCCCCGGACGTCGACGCGGTCTTCGTGGCGTCCGACCTGATGGCCAACGGCGCCCTGCAGGCCCTGCGGCGTAGCGGCCGGCGGGTGCCCGACGACGTCGCGGTCATCGGCTTCGACGACACGGCAGCCGCCTGGTACGCCGAGCCCGCGCTCACCACGGTGCGCCAGCCCATCCGGGACATCGGCCGTACGATGGCCCGGCAAGTGCTCCGCCTGGCCGGCGGCGACACCATCGAGCCGTCCGTCGTCCTCGAAACGGAGCTGGTGGTCCGCGAGTCGGCCTGACGCCGACGCTACGCAGCCGATGCCCGTCCAGCCGTCGCCGCCATCCGGGAACGACCGACCGGCGAAGTGGTGGCCGTCGTGGTCGTCGTCGTGACCGCGGCGACCACGATTTGGGGGCTGACCCGAAGCGGCGGAACCCGTCCGGAGGAGCCGGTACTGGACCCGACGGTGAAGAAGGCACCGTTCCAGGGCTCGCTGCGGAAGTGGACCTCGGTGACCGCACGGCCCGGCCGTCGAGTTGTTCGGCGCCGAGTCCTCGTTCGGCCGGCCCGACTTCCTCCTCGACGTCACGTGGCCAAGGGGCGCCTGAGCAAACTCGAGGTGCGGTCACGCACGCCGACGCGGACGAGCCCGGGCCTCCTCTGGCGTCCTAGCCGAGCCCGTCGATGAGTTGGGCGAACCGGTTGTCGATTCGCGCCTGGTGGCCGTACGCGGCGTCGAGGACAGCATGTGGGTTTGATGCTGCGTCTGGGTCAAGCCGGCTCGTTGCGCAGTGGTACACAGACAGCCGGCTCGAAGAAGTGAGTACCCAGACCGACCGCGCGGCCAGGCTGACCACAGTGGACAAGCTGCGGGCGGCCCACCATGCGGGTGTCGACGTGTTCTGCGGCCACGATCCCGTCGAACGAGGGACGGACGAGCACGCGTGTGGAGCCACCGCCGACGGCTCGATGCGCCGCACCGCCCTTCACACCGGTTGCGGTGCCGTGACGCGGTCGATCCGGAGGAGGGCGTCAAACCAGTCGGCGGGGCCGGCGCCGGACATGTGGTAGGCGGAGTCGGCGAGCGGGTCGTATGCGGGACCGATCGCCCGCATGCGGGCGGGCGTGTGCAGCCACCGCCGCACGGCAGGGGGCGCGTCGGCGCGGAGGTCGACAAGGTACGGGTCGGGTGAGTCGAGGGTGAACGCCGCGTCGGCGAACGACGCGGATGGCGGCGGCACGGTGTACTGGGCCGGCGGAAAGCCGGTACGGATGACGCCGGTCCGGAAACCGGCACCGACCGGGAGGTATCCGTGCCCGTACCGGGTCCGGAGCAGGCCGCCGGCGGTGTGCTGGGTGGCGGCGGGGAACGGCGGGTAGGAGATGGTCAGCGGCCGTCCGACGGCGATGTGGACATTGGACGCCCAGTAGGCGATCCGGTTACCGGTGTGCCGCCGCCAGAACGCCACCGTCTGCGCCATAGCGCGGTCGCGGATCGCGACCTCGCCGCTTGCGTGGTACTCGTAGAAGCCGAGGATGGCCCGGGAGTGCTGCAGCGCCAGGGCGGCTGCGCGGTCGCCCGGCAGGTCCGCGACGAGGTGCAGCGCTCGGCGGGCGTGGTCGAGGAATGGTTGCTTGTCCGGCTGGCTCCGGTAGTACGCGATGTGCGCGGTGATGTCGTCCGGCGGTCGGATCACGGCGTAGTGCCGGCCGAGTTCCGCGAGTCGTCCGGGTGCGTACCGCCTCACGTGCTCCGTGACCGCGTCGTAGGCCAGGGCGCGGACGGCGACCACGTCGGCGCCGAGGAAGGCGACCGGGTCGTTCGGATGCGCCACGTTGAAGGCGCGCATCCAGCGGATCAGATCCAGCATCTCGACGGTGCGCCACGGCAGGCCGGCGTCGGGCAGAAGGGCGCGCGGATCCCCGTCACCGTGCCGCACATAGCGGTCGATCTGGATGCCCATGGTCCAGTCCTCCTCCAGCGCGATCGCGCGGAAGCCGCGTTTCTCGACGAGATGGCGGACCAGGTCGTGGTTGAGCACCAGATGCTCGTGGGCGCCGTTGGTCGACTCGCCGAGGCCGACGACGACGGCGTTCCGCAGCATGGCGTCGATGGATCGGCCGGTGACCGGGCGGGCGTTGCGCTCGATCCACGCGGAGACCTGCCGGTCGGCCGGAACGGCGGCGCCGGCCGCGCCGGTCCAGGCCCCGGTGAGGGCGCCGGCGGTGGCGGCGGTGGCCCGCAGGACTGTGCGTCGTGAGGGGGTTGGCATGGGTCACTCCTTGATGGTGGTTGCGGCGGCGGCGGCGTACTGCCAGGCGCGGTCCTGGAGGTGTGGATCGCGGAGCCGGTCAGGCAGCGTTTGCGCGGTGCCGTTGCTTTCGTAGAACCGGCCGGTGCCGTCGGGCGTCAGCGCGAGCCGGGTCGGTGTCCGGGCTGCTTTCTCCGGCGACGCCCGGCGTTGGACGGCGCGGACCAGCGGCCAGATCCACCGCCACGCGGGGACGGCCCGGGGCGTGAGCGCCTGAACGCCGGGTGTCCACGCCATCCCCGGGTTGACCGCGTTGACGGTGACCGTGCCGTCGAGTTGCCGGGCCAGGCTCATGGTGGCGAGGAGGCTCAGTAGTTTGGCGTGGGCGTACGCGGCGACGGCCGTGTACCGGGCCGGGGCGGCGAACGGGTCGCCGCGGTGCATGCCGAAGGCGCTGGAGACCACCTGGACCACCCGCGACCGCGGGGACAGGAGGGGCAGCAGGGCCCGGGTCAACGCGATCGGACCGAGGTAGTTGAGCGCGAGCGTCGCCTCGTGCCCTTCGCGGGTGACGGTCCGCTGTGCGAACGCTCCACCACCGACGTTGTTCACCAGGACGTCGACGGATGCGACCCGTTCGCCGATCCGGTAGGCCAGGTCGAGGTTGCCCGCGATGGTCGAGTGGTCGGCCGGCAGGAACGTGACGTCGAGGTCGGTGGCGGTGGCCTGCCCGCGGGTGCGGTCGCGGCCGGTGACGAGAACGCTCGCTCCGGCGTCGCGGAGTTTGGCCGTTATCTCCCGCCCGATGCCGCCGGTGCCGCCGGTGACGAGGGCGATCACGCCGTCCTCACGGCGGCCGGATCGGCGGTGCGCGGACGGGTGGTGGGTAGGAGCAGGCTCACCGCGACCAGCCAGGCGATGCCGCCGAAGCGGGCGAC
This sequence comes from Virgisporangium aurantiacum, assembly GCF_016863635.1. Taxonomy (GTDB): domain Bacteria; phylum Actinomycetota; class Actinomycetes; order Mycobacteriales; family Micromonosporaceae; genus Virgisporangium; species Virgisporangium aurantiacum. Next base: position 92,441 of record NZ_BOPG01000089.1, read on the forward strand.
CGGCAGGGTCGGCGCGGCGTCGAGGGTCAGCAGGGTGAGTGTGGAGAGCTCGGCGATCACCGCGAGGACCAGGCCGGTGACAGCGGCCGGCCGCCGGATGCGCAGCAGCAGCATCGGCACGCTGACGCCGGCCAGCAGCAGCCCGAAGAACGCGATATGTCCGGGTCCGCCGGTGGCGAAGGTCAGGTCGCGCAGCACGGTGGCGAGGGCATCGTCGGCGGGACCGCGTGCGGCGACCCACCCGACAAGACCGGACAGCGCCAGGAACGCCGATGCGAGGAGGCCACCGGCGAGGGCGATCGCCGACCCGGGCGCCGTCGTTCCCAGCACCTGAAGGCGCCGGAAGGCGACCGCGGCCCAGATCGCAAGCGACACCGCGGCGCCGAGAGTCAGGAACGCCGACACACGCATGGAGGTGGCGTGCTCCTGCACATAGGTGAGCACATCGGCCGCCGGTGCGGTCGGCCGGGGAACGCCCGCGGCCATGGCGATTGACGCGATGGTCAGGACGGTGAACGCGGCGCCGGGGACGATCAGCGGCGGGCCGGATCGGGACGTGGACATGGCTTCTCCTTCATGCACGGATGTATACCATATACAGATGTACATCATCTTTGCAATGGTACGATTCGGTCGTGCCTGAAGTCGGGAACAGCGAACGGAGCTGGGGCGGAGCGAGCTTTCTGCTCGCCCAGGTCGGCGCGCACGCCGCCGCGCGGTTCAAGGAGCGCATCGCCGAACTGGACCTCGCCGCGCCCCAGGCGGGGCTGCTGCGGATGATTGCCGTGACCCCCGGACTCAGCCAGCAGGCTTACGCCACCCGGCTGGGCACACCACCCAGCCGGTTCGTCACTCTCGTCGACGGCCTCGAGGCCCGCGGCCTGGTCGAGCGCCGCCGCGGAGAGCCCGACCGTCGCCTGTACGCGTTGCACCTCACCGAGGCCGGTCAGCAGATGATGCGCCGGATCGGCGCCGTCGGGCGGGCCCACGAGAACGCGCTGTGCGAGGCACTCAACGACACCGAGCGGGCCCAACTCCGTGACCTGCTTGCCCGCATCGCGGAGCAACAGGAGCTCACCGCCGGCGTCCACCCCGGCTACCGTCCACGGTCGTGATCGGGCGAGCGTGGTGACCAGCCCGGTCGCGCATCACGTGGCGGTGCTGGCGTGCAGGCGGCCGACGACCTGCTCGTGGAGCACGGCATCGCCCGGCTGACCGTCGAGGCGATCGCGCAACGGGCCGGCGTCGCCAAGCAGACCATCTACCGCTGGTGGCCCTCGAAGACCGACCTACAGCTCGACGCGTTCCTCACCGATGCCGCCGAAGAACTCACCCCGGCCTCCGACGCCGGGATTGTCGGTGGCGCGGATGGTGCCGTCGTGCCGGTCGACGATCTTTTTGCAGATGGCCAGTCCGTGTCCGCTGTAGCGGCGGCGGTGGGCGGTGGACCGGTGGAAGCTGTCGAACACGTGCGGCTGTCGGGCGTGGGGATGCCGATGCCCAGAACACCCAACGCCGGACGATCACAACGCCACCGTACCGACCACCACAACACCCAGGCTGCTGTTCACTGTCTGCCAGTGGGCTGGCCGAAGCCAGCGGCACGACGGCCGGTCCTACTGCCTAGCCACGGTCGCGGGCCCGCACGCCCCAAGAGGGACGGCACGGGAGATGGACGACCCAGGATGATGGGCCGATGATCCATTCGTTCCATCTCGCACTGCTTTCGCCGTCCTTGACGTTGCGTACACTGCGTCGCGGGCCGCGGGCGGGCGGGTTGCGGCACGCCGAATGTCTCGCGCTCATGCGGCTGGGCTCCCCGGCGGTGTCGCTGGAGCGGATGCAGCTGCGGCGGCTTGCCATGTTCGCCGAATGGGAGGACGAGTCAGCGCTGGAGCGATTCCTCGCCGACGACGGTCTGGGGCGGCGGCTCTCGGACGGCTGGCATGTGCGGTTGCAGTACCTGCGGCGCTACGGCGAGGTCGCCGCCCTCGCCGGCCTTCCGGTTCGTGCGGGCGGGTGGGACCCGGAGGAGCCGATCGTGGCCGTCACGCTCGCCCGGCTCAAGCTTCCTGAGCTTCCCCGGTTCCTGAAATGGGGGCGGCCGGTCGAACGTCTGGTCGCGAGCCACCCGGGCACCACATTCGCCACCGCCGCGATCCGCCCGCCCCGCACCTTCTCGACCTTCACGATCTGGCGCAGTGTTCGCGCGATGACCGACATGGTCCACGGCCGCAGCGCCGTCGCGCAGGCCCACACACACGCCGTTGCCATGGCTGAACAGCACCGCCGGGACTTTCACCACGAGTCCGCCTTCATGCGGTTCCGCCCGTTGTCCGAACACGGAACCTGGGAGGGACGGCGTCTTCTTCCCTAATACGAGAACCACGACTGGCGAACCGCCGTGTTCCTGACAGTCCCCGGGTGCCGCCGTCAGGCCGCCAAGGACGCGCCGATCCCGCCGCCGATGACCGCGATGATGTAGCCGATGCCCAGCCATATCCCTGGTGCCGCCGGGGCCAGACCCAGCAACCCACCACGGCGAGGACCAGGCCGAGCAAGGCACCGTAGAACGGCGCCCACTCCATCAGTCGAAGGGCAGCCGGCTGACACGGTGAACGGTCATCCTCCGGACAAGATCATCCTGGTATCAGGGCCTCCACTGCTCCCGGGGTGGCTCAGGGCGCCTCCTGTGGATGCCGGCCCGACCCCAGTCGG
>NZ_BOPG01000090.1 GCF_016863635.1 Virgisporangium aurantiacum
GGTCCACACCGGAAGCCGACTCGGCCGCCGACACCACCACCCGGTCCGTCCACAGTGGAGCGTTGTCGGTGACGACCACGTCGACGCCGGCGCGCGACGCCATGTCGCGCAGGCGGCCGTCCGGGAAGTCCGGCTCCAGCGACACGAACGCGCCGCCGGCGCGCAGCACCGCGTGGACGGCGACGAGCAGGTCGATCCCGCGCGGCAGGCTGATGCCCACCGGCGATCCCACGCCGACGCCGGCCTGGACGAGCCGCGCCGCGAGGCCGTCGACGCGCGCGGCGAACGCGGTGCCCGTCACCTCGACGCCGTTCTCGTCGACGACCACCGACTCCGGCGCGTACCGGATCGGCAGCAGCGGCGGGTACTCCCGTACCGGGCCGCGCGACGCCGCGTCGACGACCGCATTGTCCTCGGTGGACAGTGGGGCGAGCCGGGACAGCGGCCGGCCGGGGTCGGCCGCGGCCTCCGTCACCAGGCGGGTGAAGTCGTGGCCGAGCCGTTCGACGGTCTCCCGGTCGAACAGGTCGGTGCGGTACTCCAGGGCGCCGGTGAGGTTGCCCGCCCGGCGCCACAGGAACAGCGACACGTCGAACCGCGACAGCGACGTGCCCATCGGCGCCCAGGTGATGGTGGCGTCGCCGACCTCGCCGGTCTCCCGTTCGGTGTCCTCGAGCGTGAACAGCACCGGCACCAGCGGGGTCCCGCCCAGGTCGCGCTCCGGCTGCAACTCCTCGACGAGCGCCTCGAACGGCACGTCCGCGTTGCCGTAGGCGTCCAGCGTCGTGCGGCGGACCCGGTCGACCAGCTCGACGAACGTCGGGTCGCCGCCGGCGTCCACCCGCAGGACGAGCGTGTTGAGGAAGAAGCCGATCATCGACTCGACCTCGGGCCGGGGCCGGTTCGCCGCCGGGGTGCCGACGACGAGGTCGGTGGCGTCGCTGTGCCGGGCCAGCAGCGCGTAGAACGCCGCGAGCAGCACCATGAACAGCGTCGCGTCGTGGTCGGCGCCGAGGGTGCGCAGCCGGTCGGCGACGCCGACGGGCAACTCCAGCGGGACGTGGCCGCCCTCGTACGTGCGCCGGGCCGGGGCCGGCCGGTCGGTGGGCAGCGGCAGCCGCGACGGCGCACCGTCGAGCTGCCGACGCCAATAGGCGAGCTGGGTGGCCCGCAGCCGCGACTCGACCAGCTCCCGCTGCCACACCGCGAAGTCGGCGTACTGCACCGGCAGCGGCGGCAGCGGCGAATCCGGAGAACCGTCGCGGAACGCGGCGTACAGCGCGCGCAGTTCGCGCACGAGGATGCCGGCCGACCAGGCGTCGGTCGCCGCGTGGTGGATGGTGACCAGCAGCTCGTGCAGTTCGGGTGCCAGCCGCACGAACAGCGCCCGGAGCGGCGGCTCGGCGGCGAGGTCGAAGCCGCGGTCGCCGTGCGCGGCCAGCGCGTCGGCGAGCCGGCCGTCGCGGTCGGGACCGTCCACATCGGACAGCTCCAGCTCGGCGAACGGCAGGTCGGTGTCGACGACGACCTGCACCACCCGGCCGCCGTCGCGGACGAGGCGGGTGCGCAGCACCTCGTGCCGGTCGACGATCCCGGTGAGCGCCCGGCGCAGCGCCACGGCGTCGATCGGGCCGGTCAGGCGCAGCCGGAGGTTGGTGTTGTACAGCTGGCCGGCCTGCTCCAGCTGGTCGAGGAACCACAGCCGGGTCTGGCCGTAGGAGGCGACAGGCGCCGGGTCGCGCGGCACCGGCGAGATCTGCGGCAGCCGCCGGCTCCCCTTGCGCGCGGTCTCCTCGATCGCGCGGGCCAGGTCGGCCACGGTGGGCCGCTCGAAGACGGCACGCAGCGCGATCGGGCGGTCGAACGTGGCCCGGAGCCGGCTGACGAGCTGGGTGGCGAGCAGGGAGTGGCCGCCGAGGGCGAAGAAGCTGTCGGTGCGGCCCACGTTCTCGCGGTCCAGCAGCCGGCCGAACAGCGCGGCCACCGTCTCCTCGGTCGCGGTCTGCGGGGTGTCAAGGGTTTCCGGCTCCCGCTGGGCGGTGCCGCCGGGCTCGGGCAGGCGCCGGCGGTCGAGCTTGCCGTGCGGGGTGAGCGGCAGCTCGTCGAGCACCACGAACGTCGTCGGCACCATGAACTCGGGCAGCCGCCCGGCCAGGTGCGCCCGCACGGCCGCCAGGTCCACGGCGGCCCGTCGGTCCGGCACCACGTACCCGACGAGCTGTTCGCCGCGCACCACCACGGCGCAGTCGTCGACGTGCGGGTGGGTCGCCAGCGCCAGCCGGACCTCGTTCACCTCGATCCGGTAGCCGCGGACCTTCACCTGGTCGTCGACGCGGCCGAGGAACTCCACCGCGCCGTCGGGCAACCGGCGGACCCGGTCGCCGGTGCGGTACATCCGGTCGTCGCGACGCCCGGAGAACGGGTCCGGTACGAAGCGTTCGGCGGTGAGGTCGGCCCGGCCGAGGTAGCCCCGGGTCACCTGCGGGCCGCCGACCCACAGCTCGCCGACGACGCCGTCCGGTACGGGCTGCCGGCGGTCGTCGAGCACGTACGTCACGGCGTGCGCCAGCGGCCAGCCGATCGGCGTGGTCACGGTGGACCGCCGCGGCGTCCGGTCACCGGGCAGCGCGAGCACGCCGACGGTGGTCTCGGTGGGCCCGTAGTGGTTGACGACGACCGCCGGGCCGGGAGTGGCGCGGAGGTCGGCGAACCAGCTCCACCGCGACGACTCGCCGCCGAGCAGCAGCGTGCGCCGGGGCATCAGCTCGGCCGGGTCGCTGACGGCGGCCCGCAGCGCCGCCAGGTGCGACGGCGTGATCTTCAGGTGGTCGACCGGCGCCTCTCGGACGAGCTGCGCGACGAACCCGGCGTCGGCGGCGAGATCGCGCGGGGCGAGGTGCAGCGTTCCGCCGGACAGCAGCGCGCCGTAGAACATCGTGACGCAGAAGTCGAACGTGAGCGGCTGCAGCATCGCGTACCCGTCGCCGGGTCGCTGGTCGATCACCGCGGCGAGCCCGTCGAGGTACGCCAGCACGTTGCGGTGCTCGACGGCCACCGCCTTGGGCGTCCCGGTGGAGCCGGACGTGAACAGCGCGTACGCCAGGGACGACGGCGTCGCACGGCCGGCGGGCGGCGAATCGGGGCCGGGCAACGGCTCGTCGACGGCCACCACGGGCGGCCCGTCGGCCGGCAACCGGCCGGTGAGCCGCCGGTGCGCGACGACCGCCACCGCGGCGGTGTCGCGGAGGAAGAACGCGAGGCGGTCCGGCGGGTAGTCGGGGTCGAGCGGCAGGTAGCAGCCGCCGGCCTTGAGGACGCCGAGGGCGGCCACCACGAGGTCGGCGTCGGTGGCGCAGCACAGCGCGACCCGGCTGTCGACCCGCACGCCCAGCTCGACCAGCCGGTGGGCCAGCCGGTTCGCCCGCGCGTCGAGGTCGGCGTAGGTGAGGTGACGGCCGTCGGCGTCGCGCACCGCGACGGTGTCCGGGTGAGCGGCCACCACGGCGTCGAACCGGTCGGTGATCAGCCCGCCCGGCGCCGGCCCGGTCACGACGGACCGGCCCGCGGCGAGCACCCGGTCGCGCTCGTCGTCGTCCATGATGGACAGTGCGTCGATCGGCGTGTCCGGCGCGGCGAGACCGCCGGCGAGCAACCGCAGCAGCCGGGCGGCGAACACCTCGGCCGACGCGTGGTCGAACAGGTCGCTGGAGTACTCGATCCGCCCGATCAGCCGCTCCTCCGCGACCACCGCCAGGTCGAGCAGGATGTCGAACTTCGCCGTGCCGTTCGACAGCGACGGCTCGGGGATCTCGATCATATTGAATCCGGCCTGGTACAACGGCGACCGGCTGGGGTCGCGGTCGCGCTGGTACAGCTCCACGAGCCGGTCGAACGGCACGTCGCCGTTGTCGAGCGCGTCGAACACCAGCTGGCGGATGCGGCGGACCAGCTCGCGGAACGTCGGCGTGCCGGACAGGTCCAGCCGGAACACGACGGTGTTCACCAGCATCCCGATCAGGTTGGTCAGCTCCGGCAGGCCGCGCCGGTCGATCGGGGTGCCGACCAGGATGTCGGACTGGCCCGACAGCCGCGACAGCAGCGTTCCGTAGGCGGCCAGCGCGACCATGAACGGCGTGGCCCGCTCGCCCCGCGCCAGCCGGTTCAGGGCGTCGACCGTGTCGACCGGGACGTCGAACACCAGCTCGCCGCCGGCGTAGGTCTTCTTCGCCGGGCGGGCCCGGTCGGCCGGCAGTTCCAGCGGCGCCGGCAGGTCACCGAGCCGCTCGGCCCAGTACGCCAGTTGGGCGTCGAGGCCGCCGCCGGAGAGCTGGTCGCGTTGCCACGCCGCGAAATCGCCGTACTGGATGGGCAGGTCGGGCAGCCGCGGCTCGCGGTCCTCGACGACCGCCCGGCACAGCTCGGTCAGCTCCGTGATGAGCACCGCCACCGACCGGCCGTCGACGATCGCGTGGTGCAGGGTGAACTGCAGCCACCGGCCGTCGTCGCCGTACTCGATCAGCTGGGCCCGCCACAGCGGCGCCTCGTCGAGGCGGAACGGGATCACGGCGTCGGCGGTGATCAGGGCCCGCGCCCGGGGCCGCTGCTCCGGCGCCGGCAGGCCCCTCAGGTCGTGGTGCGTCACCGACACCGGCACCTCGTCGCGCACCACCTGCAACAGCGTGCCGTCGCGGGTGTCCAGCGCGGTGCGCAGCGTCTCGTGCCGCCGCACCAGCCGCCGCACCGCCTCCGCCACCTGCGCCGGCGTGATCGGGAACGGCAGCGGAACGGGCGCGAGGACCTGGTACAGCGGCAGGTCCGGGTCGAGCTGGTGGAAGAACCACAGCCGCTCCTGGCCGAACGAGGCCGGGAAGACGTCGGCGTCGACGATCATGCCTGTCCCTTCGATCGCGCCAGCCGCGGAATCGTGGTGGCTGCGGGCGCTGTCGCCGGTTGCGGCTCGGGCGCGGCTTCCGGTGCGGGCGCCGGATCCGGGACCGCGTTGGCCGCGCGCAGATCGGCGACGCGGGCCGCCACGCCGGCAACGGTCGGCGCGTCGAACAGCGCCCGCATCGGCAGCCGCACGCCGGTCGCCTTGCGGATCTGGGCGAGCACCTGGATGGCGACGAGCGAGTTGCCGCCGACGGCGAAGAAGTCGTCGTCGACGTCGACGTCGTCGAGGTCGAGCACGTCCGCCCAGACCCGGCCGACCACCGCGACGAGGTCGTCGGGATCCACGACAGCGGGCGGGTCGCTGCCGGCGTCGGTGTCTTCGCCGGCCGCGGTCTCCTCGCCGCGCAGCCGCGCGAGCAGCCGGCGGGCGTTGTCGGTGCTGCGGCGCAGCCGGCCGCGGAACGGGATCGGGTCGATGAGCACGTGCGGGGTGAGGTCGGCGGACATGGCCCGGTGGAACACCTCCACGGCGTCGACCGGCGAGATCATCACGGAGTCGAGGTCGTCGCCGGCCGCGATCTGTGCCGCCGCCCGCGCCGAGGGCGCGGGGGCGGCGGGTGTGGTCACGGTTGTCGTGACGGCCGCGAGGTCGACCGGACGCAACATGAAATCGGTGACGGAGACCAGCACCCGCCCGTCGTCGGCGACCACGGTCAGGTCGAACGACCGGACGCCCGGTGCGGTCGAGGCGCTCGTCGCACGCAGGTGGGCCCACGACCGGGCCGGGATGCGGTCGTGCACCACCAGCCGGCCGTAGCCGATCGGCAACGCCGCCGGACCCGCCTCCGGCCCATTGGCAGGCCCACTGACCGGCATCGTCGCCACGTCGAGCAGTGCCGGGTGCAGCGGCCAGCGGTCGAGGTCGGCGAGGGCGGCGTCGGGCGCGGTCAGGCCGACGAGCTGCTCGCCGGATCCCGCCCACGCCTCCCGGACGCTGTGCCAGCGCGGGCCGAACGCGAGCATCCGCCCGCCCTCGACCTCCACCACGGCCGGATCCGGGCACCGCCGGCGGATCGCGTCGAGGTCGACCGGGTCGGCGTCCACCGGAACCCACGCGGCCGTGCCGGACGTGTGCACCCGCCGCTCACCGTCCACAATGGACACCACCGTGACGTCGGCGCCGTCGACCTCGACCCGGACCTCGGCGGTGGACCCCGCGGGCACCGCGAACGGCTGGACGAAGGCGACGTCGCGCAGCTCCACCACGTGCCGCCCGTCCGGCGCCGGAACGACGGCCGCCACCGCCGCCCGGACCAGCTCCAGCTGCCCGGTGCCGGGCAGGACGGGCGTGCCGGTGAGGCGGTGCTCGTCGAGCACCCAGTGGGTGCCGGCCGACACGGTGCCGGCGCAGTACGCGGGCCGGCCCGGCCGGGCCGGGTGCAGCACGGTCAGCACCGGATGGTCGATCGGCGTCCCACCGGTCGCCGCGTCCCCGTCCGGGTCCGCACGAAGGCCGGCGGCTTCGGCCGCCATGCCGATGTCGCGCCAGCCGCACCAACCCAGCGACCGCACCGGCGCCGCCCACCCGCCGGCGGGACCCGCGCTGACGGCCGCCTCGGCGTCGAGGAACGCGTTCGCGCCGATGTAGTCGACGTCGCCGATGCTCGGCAGCACGGCGGCCAGCGACGAGAACAGCGCCACGAAGTCCATCGGCAGGTCGCCGAACACCGCGCGCAGGGCGAGCGTGCCGGCGACCTTCGGGGCGAGCACGGCCAGCGCGTCATCCCGGCTGCGGGCCTCGATCATGCCGCTGCCGGGGACGCCGGCCGCGTGCACGATGCCGTCGAGCCGGCCGAACCTGGCCAGCGTCTCCTCGCGCACCCGCCGTAGGTCGCCGGCGTCGGACACGTCGGCGGCGACGGCGAGCACCTGCGCGCCGGCCGCCTCCATCCGGCGCACCGCCTCGACGGCGCGGGCGGCGCGCCGGCCGAGCGGGCCGTCCCACTCCGCGCGCGGCGGCAGGCCGGCCCGCCCGACGAGCACCAGCCGGGCCGAGACCCGGACGGCCAGATCGTCGGCGATCGCCAGGCCCAGCGCGCCGAGCCCGCCGGTGATCAGGTAGACGCCGTTGTCGCGCAGGTGCCCGGCGTGCCCGGGGTCCGGCACGGTGACCGGTTCGAAGTCGCGGACCCAGGCCCGGCCGCGGCGCAGCGCCAGTGGACGGTCCGGTTCGTCGGCCGGGTCGCGCCACAGCGCGTCGCACAGCCGGCGGGCGGCGGGCGCGGTCAGGTCGGCGCCGATGTCGGCATCGGCGTCGATGTCGACGTGGCGGACGGTCACCGAACCCGACTCGTGCCCCGCCGTGAGCGCGATCCCGGCCACGGTGGCGCCCGCCGGGTCGACGGCATCCCCGCCGACGACCTCGTACGCGCCCGCGGTGACCGCGTCGACGTGCACCCGCGCGTCACCCGTCGCGCCGGCCGCGATCGCCGCCTGCACCAGGTGCAGCAGGCTGAAGAAGACGGTGTCCTGGCTGTCGCGGGCGTCGAGGGCCCAGGCGTGCACGACCCGCTCCGGGACGCCGGCCCCGGCGAGCCGCACGTAGTCCTCGGGCGCGGCCGGCCGCAGCCGGTACCCGTCGGCGTCCGCCGCGAACGCGTCACCGGGGCGCACCTCGACCACCTCCGTGCCGGCCGCCCGCAGGGCGTCGACCAGGCGGTCGCCGCGGGGGCCGGCGGTGAACGCCAGGCAGCGCGGTGCCGGGTCCGCCACGGCCCGGGGCGCGAGCTGACGCCAGACCGGCGCCTGGATCCACTCGTCGATCTCCCGCCGGGTCGCGTCGGCCGGGGCCGGCCGGACCACCGGGGCGGCCTGACCGGCCGGCACCAGCTCCATGTCGGGCTCGACCCAGCAGCGCACCCGCTGGTACGGGTAACCGGGCAGCGGGACGCGCTGGGCCCGCTCGCCGAGCGCCCGCGGGTCGAGGTCCACGCCGTGGGCCCACAGGTGCGCCGCGGCGGTGTAGCAGGTGGCGAGCGGGTCGCCCTTCTCGCCGCGGCCCGGGATCGTCGGGAGGACCGGGGTCGTCTTCGCGGTCTGCATCCGGGTGAGCCCGGCCAGTTGGCGGCCCGGCCCGAGTTCCACGAACGCCCACTCGTCGCCGGTCCCGACCAGCCGCGCCACGCTGTCACCGAACCGGACCGTCCCGCGCAACTGCCCGGCCCAGTAGGACGGGTCGGTCGCAGCCTCGGTGGTGATCCAGTCACCGGTGACGTTGGACAGGAACGGAAGCACCGGCGCCGACCGGGGCGTGTCGGCCACGGCGGCCGTGAACGCCGCCAGGATCGGCTCCATCATCGGCGAGTGGAACGCGTGCGACGTGCGCAGCGCCCGGCTGCTGACGCGGGCGGCGGTCAGCTCGGCGGCGAACGCGTCGAGCTCGTCCGTCGGCCCGGACACCACGCAGGCACCGGGACCGTTGACCACGGCGATCGCCAGACCCGCCGGCAGCCGCCCGGCGAGCTCGTCCTCGGCCAGCTGGACGGCGAGCATCGAGCCGGCCGGCAGCGCCTGCATCAGCCGCCCCCGGGTGGCGACCAGCCGCAGCGCATCCGGCGCGGCGAACACGCCGGCGACGGTCGCGGCGACGTACTCGCCGATCGAGTGGCCGACCATCGCGTTCGGCACGACGCCCCAGGACCACCACAGCCGGGCGAGGGCGTACTCCACCGTGAACAGGGCCGGCTGGGTGAGGCCGGTGTGCCGCAGCCGCTCGTCGGCCGCCGGCCCGGTGGCGAAGATCAGCTCGCGCAGGTCGGTGCCGAGCCCGTCGCCCAGCACGTCGGCGCATTCGTCCACTGTGGACCGGAACACCGGCTCGGCGCGGTACAGCTCGGCACCCATGCCGGCGTACTGGCTCCCCTGGCCGGAGAACAGCCACACCACGTTCGGCGGCAGATGGTTGCCGGCGCCGGTGAGGCTGCGCCGGGGCGCGGCGAGCGCCCCCGCGGCGTCCACGGTGTCGCGCGCCACCACGGCGGTCCGGTGGACGTACGCCCGGCGCCCGGCGCGCAGGGTGTGCGCGACGTCGGCCAGGTCGAGGTCCGGGTGCTCGGCGAGGTGACCGGCGAGCCGGTCCACCGCGGCGGCTAGCGCCTCCGGCGTGCGGGCCGACACCTGCACCACGTGCGCCGACCGGGTCGACGGCGTCCGCACCCGCGCCGGCGGCTCCTCCAGCACGACGTGCGCGTTGGTGCCACCGATGCCGAACGAGCTGACCGCGGCGCGACGCGGCGTCGGCCCGGTGTCCCACTTGGACAGTGTGGTGTTGACGTAGAACGGGCTCGACGCGAAGTCGATGGCCGGGTTCGGCGACTCGAAGCCGACGCTGGGCGGGATCAGCCCCCGGCCGAGCGCCAGGGCGGTCTTGATGACGCCGGCCACGCCCGCCGCCTGGCTCAGGTGCCCCATGTTCGACTTCAGCGAGCCGAGGCCGCACCAGCCGGTCTCGTCGGTGTTCCGGCCGTAGACCGCGCTGAGCGCCGCCACCTCGATCGGGTCGCCGAGCGCCGTGCCGGTGCCGTGCGCCTCGATGTAGCTGACGGTGCGCGGGTCGACCCCGGCGGCGCCGAGCGCGGCGGCGATCGCCGCCGACTGCCCGTCGACGCTGGGCGCGCTGAATCCGATCTTCGCCGCGCCGTCGTTGTTGATCGCGTTGCCGAGCACCACCGCGTGCACGGGGTCGCCGTCGGCCACCGCGTCGGACAACCGCTTGAGCAGCACCATCGCCCCGCCGGACGCCCACACCGTGCCGGTGGCGCCGGCGTCGAAGGGGCGGCAGCGGCCGTCGGCGGACTCCACGCTGCCCTCGGAGTGGGTGTAGCCCACGTTGTGCGGCAGCTCCACCGACGTCCCGCCGGCCAGCGCCAGCTCGCACTCGCCGGCGCGCAGCGCCTCACAGGCCAGGTGCAGCGCGACCAGCGACGTCGAGCACGCCGTGTAGACGTTGACGCTCGGCCCGCGCAGGCCCAACCGGTACGAGGTCGTGGTGGTCACGAAGTCGGGCAGGTTCGCCGTCGACATGCCCAGCGTGTCGACGGCCAGCTCCATCAACCGGCGGTTGCGGTACAGGTGACCCCACAGGTACTTGCCCGTTCCCGCGCCGCCGTAGACGCCGATGTCGCCGGCGTAGCTGCGCGGGTCGTAGCCGGCGTGCTCCAGCGCGCTGTGGGCCAGCTCGATGAACAGGCGGATCTGCGGATCGGCGAACGTCGCCTCCCGCCGCGACATCCCGAAGAGGTCGTGGTCGAACGACTCCATCTCGTCGAGCGGGTAGGTCACCGGCACGTAGGCGGGATCGTCGGCGACGTCGGCGGCCACGCCGGCCGCGAGTAGCTCGTCCCGGCTCAGCGTCCGCATCGGGACCACGCCGTCGACGAGGTTCCGCCACAGCTCCTCCACGTCGGCCGCGCCGGGCAGCCGGCACGCCATCCCGACGATGGCGACGGGCTCCACGCCCTCCGGTTCCGCCTCCGCGTAGTTGGTCATCGGTGACCTCCTCGGTTCCTCATTGCTGTTCCGCGTCGGGCCGGCGGGTGGCGCGGCCCCGGCCGCGGTGACGCCGGGCCGCACCCCGTGCGGCGGCCCGGTCGAGGTCGGGTGTGCCCGCGGCGCCGTCCAGGTGGGCGGCGAGCGCGCGGACGTTGGTGTGCCGGAACAGGTCGACCACGCGCAGGTCCCGGCCGAACAGGTGGTTGAGGCGGCGCTGGACGGCGACGAGCAGCAGGGACCTGCCGCCGATGTCGAAGAAGTTGTCGGTCGGCGAGAAGTCGTCCCGGTCCAGGACGTCCCGCCACACCTCGGCGATGCGGCTCTCCGTCGTCGTCAGCGCGTACCTGGCCGACCCGGCGGCCGGCCGCGGCGCGACCGGCGCGACCGGCGCGCCCACGACGGAGCCGGGCCCGCCGGCCAGGCCCTCGCGCAACCCGGCGTACGGCCCGAGGTCGACCTCGCCGACCGGCCGCTCCGGGTCGGCGAGCAGCCGCTCCAGCAGGTACCGGAACGCGGCGGCGAACCCCTCCGCGCGGGCGGCGTCGTACAGGTCCTCGTTGTAGACGACGTCGATGCGGAACCGGCCGCCGACCTCGATGGCGTACAGCGTCAGGTCGAACGGCGAACCGGGCACGCCCGGGTGCATCGGTGTGACGTCGAGGCCGGGCAGCACCAGCGCGGGCGCGGTGAAGTTGTACGCGTTGAACAGCACCTGCGCGAGCGGGTTGCGGGCCGCGTCGCCGCCCAGCCGCAGCGCGCCGACCAGCCGCTCCAGCGGGGCCTCCGGGTGCGCGAGAGCGTCGAGCAGTTCGTCGCGGGCCGCCCGGACGTGCGCGGTGAACCCGGCTTCGGGGCGCAGCCGCAGCCGCAGCGGCATGATCTCCACGAAGAAGCCGACGAGGTCGAGGAACGCGGCGTGCCGCCGGTCGACGGCCGGGGTGCCGAGCACCAGGTCGTCGCGGCCCACCAGGCGGCCGACGAGTTGGCCGAGCGCGGCGAGCAGCACGGCCGACGGCGTCGCCGACACGCCGCGGGCGAGCCGGCGCAGCGCGTCGGAGGCCTCCACCGTCAGCTCGCCGCCGGTCAGCGTTCCCCGGAACGACTGGGCGGCCGGGCGCGGCCGGTCCCGCGGAAGGTCCACAGTGGTCGGTGCGCCGTCCAGGTGGGCCAGCCACCAGGCCAGGTCGCTGTCGGCGCGGCGCGCGTGGCGGGCCGCGCGCCAGGCGACGTAGTCGGCGTACCCGGCGGCGGCCGGCGGCAATGGCGTGTCGCGGCCCGCCAATACAGCCGTGTACGCGGCGGCCAGGTCGCGGTAGAGCAGGTCCTGCGACCAGCCGTCGAACACGGCGTGGTGGGCGGTCACGGTCAGCACGTGGTCGTCGGGCGCGACGCGGAGCAGCCGGGCCCGCCACAGCGGACCGGTGGCCAGGTCGAACGGGACGCCGGCCTCGGCGTCGAGCCGCGCCTGGACGTCACCGGCGCCGACGTCGTCGACCGGCAGCGGCACCGGCCCGGGCGGGTCGACGGCCGCGTACGGGGTGCCGTCGGCGTCCGGGATCCGCCAGCGCAGCACCTCGTGCCGGGCCGCGACGGCGGTGAGCGCCGCCGCCAGCGCCGCGGTGTCGAGCGGGCCGCGGATCCGTTCGGCCATCGAGATGTTGTAGGCGGTGGCGTCCGGGGCGAACCGGTCGAGGAACCACAGCCGTTGCTGCGCCGGCGACAGGGCGGCCGGCGCACCGCGTCCCGGCTCCGGTCCGGCCGCCGCCGCACCGGCCAACCGGGCGGCGATGCCGGCGACGGTGCGGCCCGCCAGCACGTCCTCGATCTCGATCTCCCGGTCGAGGTCGGCCCGCAGCCGGGCGACCAGGCGCATCGCGGCGATGGAGTGCCCGCCGGCGTCGAAGAAGTCGTCGTGTCCGGAGCGGACCGCGACCCCGAGGACGTCGGCCCAGGCGCGGGCGAGGACGGCCTGTTCCTCGCCGGCCGGCCGGAAGGCGTCGATCTCCTCGGGTCCACTGTGGACGGTCGCGAGCTCGCGCAGGGCGGCCCGATCGACCTTGCCGGAGGCGTTGAGCGGCAACGCGTCCACCGGCACGAACCGGGACGGCACCATCGCGGCCGGCAGCGCGGCCGCGCAGTGCTCGCGCAGGGCCGCGGCGTCGAGGGACGAATCGTCGAGCGCCACGAACGCGACGAGGCGGGTGCCGTCCGCGCCGGACACCGGCTCGACCGACACCTGCCGCACCCCCGACCGGGCGGCCAGCACCGCCTCGATCTCACCCGGTTCGACCCGCTGCCCGCGCACCTTGACCTGCCGGTCGACGCGGCCGAGGAAGCGCAGGTCGCCGTCCTCCTCGACGACGAGGTCGCCGGTGCGGTACAGCCGGTTGTCGGGCCGGCCGGAAAACGGGTCCGGGATGAAGCGTTCGGCGGTGAGGTCGGGCCGGCCGAGGTAGCCGCGCGCCAGCCCCACGCCGCCGATCAGCAACTCGCCCGGCGTGCCCGGCGGCACGGGCCGCAGGTCGCCGTCGACCACGTGCAGGCGATGGCCGGGCAGCGCGCGCCCGATCGGCAGCGGACGGTCCCAGTGCCCCGCCGTCTCGAACGTGGTCACCATGACGGTGGCCTCGGTGGGCCCGTACGCGTTGGCGAAGCGGCGCACCGGCGCATCGGCCGGGCCGGCCCAGCGCTCGACCTGGTCGGGCGGCGGCGGTTCGGCGCCGGCGATCAGCACCCGCACGTCGGCGAAGTCGGCCGGGTCGAGCAGCGGCAGCAGCGACACCGGCAGGCACGCCCAGGTCGGCCGGTGCGCGGCGGCGAACCGACCGAGGCGCCCGGGATCGACCCGGTCGGACTCCGGGACCAGCGCGACCGTTCCGCCGGCGGCGAGCGGCACGAACACGTCCAGCACGCTGACGTCGAAGCCGAACGACGCCACCGCGAGCGCGGTCGTCCCCTCGTCGACATCCCAGCCGGCGGCGGTGGCGACGCAGAACGCGGTGACCGCCCGGTGGGTCACCACGACGCCCTTGGGAACGCCGGTCGACCCGGACGTGTACATGACGTACGCCGGATCGTCAGCGCCCGCCGAATCGTCGCCGGTCTCCGTGGATGCCTGGCCCACCACCGGAACCGGCACCAGTTCCAGGCCCGCCCCGGCGTCGGCGAGCAGCCCGCGGCCGTCGCTGTCGACGACGACCAGGCGGGTGCCCGCGTCGTCGAGCGTGGCCAGCAGCCGCCGACGCGGGTGGGTCGGGTCGAGCGGCACGTACGCCCCGCCGGCGGCCATCACGCCGAGCATCGCGACCACGGTCTCCGGGCGGCGGCGGCCGCACACGCCGACCGTCGTCCCCGGGCCGACGCCCAGCCCGCGCAGGGTTCCGGCGAGCGCGCCGACGGCGGCGGCGAGCTGTCCGTAGGTCACCTCGCGGTCCCACTGCCGGAGTGCCACCGCATCGGGGGCGCTCCGCGCCCGCGCGAGAATCAGTCCGGGAACGGTGGTCACCGCTGACCCCGCTCGCCGGGCTCCGGAAGGGAACCGGGCGCCGCCACCGGATCCCGGATCGTCATCCGCAGCTCGGAGTAGTACCGCCGGCCGTCGGCGTCGGGCACCCAGGTGTCCTCCGGGGTGGGCAGCAGCTCGGTCAGCACCACCGACACGTCGTCGCCGCCGTCGGCCCGCGCGCGGCGAACCATGTTGCCGAACGACGACACCAGCGCCGGGCTCGTGAAGTCGAGGTAGGTCGGCTTGATCTCGGTGCCGAGCCGGACGAAGACCCGCTCCGGCAGCCCGAGCGCGGCCCGCCAGCGCCGGGCCGCCAGGTACAGGCCCTGGTAGCCCTTCGCGGCCGCCAGGCCGGTCTCGCCGACCGTGCACCGCCACGTCTCCCGCGCCACGGTGAACCGGTCGACCGTGATGCGCGGCGTGTGCGCGCCCGCCGAGACCAGCTTGAACGCGTCGGAGGCGTGGATCGACAGGAACTCGCCGAACAGCTCGATCAGCGGCCAGGTCGCGCCGTCGGCCCGGCGGGCGACGAGCCGACCGTCCACATCGGACACCGTGAGGGCGGTGGCGGGAATCAGCCGGTCGGGGTCGGCGCCGGGCGCCGGCTCGTACGCCAGTTGCCAGGTCCGGTCGGACCAGGCCAGGTCGGCGATCCGGGCGGTCAGCCGCGGGAAGTTCTCCGGGAACAGCGACTTCACCCGGCCGGCGCCGAGGTCACGGTCGACGGTGCGGCGCAGCGCCTCGGGATCCGGATGACTGGTCATCCAGATGGCGCTGCTGCAGGTGAGGCACGCGGCGTGCAGCTCGCCGAGGACCACGGTGAACTCGCCGCGCGCCAGCGCGGCCAGGCTCGGCGCGGCGATCTGCAGGTCGGGGCTGTGCAGCCGGCCGTAGGACCAGCCGGGCCGGTCGGCCGGGAACGCGGCGCCGACCCGCTCGACCAGGTCGGCGCTCGCGACCGTGAGCCGGCGGGTGCCGGGCGCGACGTCGGCCAGGTCGAACACCCCGGCCCAGCGGCGGGCCAGTTCCTCGGTGACCGCGGAGACCGGCCGGTCGGCGCCGAACAGCAGGCCGTACGCCAGGTAGCGGAGGTCGCCGAACGGAACCTCGCGGGTGCCGAGGTCGTCGCACAGGTCCTCGTACACCTGGCGGAACGCGCTCTCGTAGGCCTCGGCGATCGCGGCGGTGAGCCACCGGGCGGCCCGCAGCAGGATGTCCAGCGCCGGCGCGATCGCCGCCAGCAGGTCCCCGCCGAACGTGATGTTCAGGTCCCGCACGGTGTCCTCGTGGCAGAGCGCCCGGCCCGCGTACGTCTCGCCGGCGCCGTGGCGCAGCGTCGTGCCGACGACCGCCGCGAACTCCCCGTCGAGGGCCGCGAGCGCCGCCCGCAGTTCGGCCGGCTCACCGGCCGCCGCGGCGACCGCGTCGCGGGCCGCCTCCAGCCGGTCGAGCCCGTCGACGCACTCCCGGCGCAGTGCCGGGTCGCCGACGTCCTCGACCACCGCCCGCAGCACCGTGCCGGCGGAGAGATCCATCGGCAGGTCGGCGCCCCACCGCAGGATTCCCCGCTCCACCAGCCGGTCCAGCAGGAGGTACACGTCGGCGGGCTTGCGCAGCCCGCTGCCGGCGTCGGCGACGAGGTCGTCGGCCAGGTCGACGGCCCGGCGCGGCCGCGGGAGGGCCGCGAGCGCCGCGGCCTCGGCGGCCGACAGCGGCAGCGGCGGATGGACCGGCCGGCGCACCTCCCGCCCGCACAGCAACAGGTGCGGTTCCAGCACCACCGGCAGCCACGGCCGGACGCGGGGGTCGGCGGCGAGACGCTCGGCGTACGCGGCCAGCGCCCAGCGTTCGAGGTACACCCGGCGGTCGGTGAGGAACCCCGGGCCCGGCCCGCCCGACACGGCGGGACCGGCACCGTCGATCGTCACCCAGCACATCGGCCCGAAGAAGCCGATGGTGTCGTTCTTGGCGCAGTACCGCTGCCAGTACCGCGCCACGATCTCCTCGCGGTTGCGGCGCTTGTAGTTGCGCCGCCCGTCCGGTCCGTCGGCGCGCAGCCCGTCGAGGGCGTGCAGCACGTTGGTGTTCTGCCAGGTGATCGCCTCGACGAACCGGGGATCGCCGGCGATCTCGTACAACTCGCGGCTGGCGTCGGCGGCCGCCTTGGCGAAGGCGTCGGTGAAGCCGGCCTCGTCGAGGGCGCCGGCGAGGTGGGCGTCGGCGGCGGCCGCCGCGTCGGGCGCGGCCAGCCGCTGCAGCCCGTCGGCCGGGAAGCCGGTCGTGCGCAGCAACGCGTCGGGCCAGATCCGCCACCCCGTTCCGGGCAGCTCGATCGGGTCATTGGCAGCAGGCATCGTCGACCACCCCCGTGGGTCTGTTCCGGTTCAGCTCAGCAAGGCGTCCGCGATGTCTCTGACGGTGCGCACGGGCGTGATCGCCGCGGCGTCGAGCGGATCGAAGTCGGCCGTGGTGTACGAGCCGGACCCGTGCACCACGACGTCGTGGCCGTCGGGGACCAGCCCGCGGTCGATCGCGTTGAGCACACCGGTGAACGCCATCACCGTCGACCACTCGCGCAGGTCGCGGAAGTCGGCCGGGAGCGGACGCGCGGAGCCGGCGAGCCACGAGCGCAGCACCGGGTACCGGGTGATGCACTCGGCGAGCGAGACGACGATCCCGTCGCCGCCGTGCCGGGCGATGATCTCGTTCATGGCCGTCGACGTCACCGGCCGGTGCGTGTAGAACGTCGGGTCGAGCACCTCGTCGGGCGTGTACGTGACCGCCGGGAAGTGCGGGTCGTCGCCGTCGCGCCGGAACAACAGGGAGTCCTCGTCGACGCGGTACGACGGCACGTTCGCGCGGTCGAAGTCGCCGTGGCACAGGTTGAGCACCATGTCGGGCGTGCCGAGGTGCTGCACCAGCAGGCTGCCGGGCCGGGTGTCCGGGTCGGCGCGCCCGGTCTCCTCCAGGATCTTCCGGCCCGTGTGGTAGCCGAGCAACCCGAACGCGCTGGAGACCGCGTGGGCGTGCCAGCGCGGGCGCGGCGCGGCGTCGGTCGGGTCGACGCGCTGCTCGAAGAACGCCCGCGCGGTGTCGGCGACGAGGTAGTTGCGCAGTTCGAGGGAGTACCAGACGTTCACGCCGGCGAGCTTGTCGGCGTACGTGTCGACGAACTCCCGGCCGAGCGGCTTGACCGCCTCCGGTTCGTCACCGGTGTAGAGCAGCAACGGGTTCAGCGCGCGCAACTGCGGGTCCTCGGCGAGCCGGCTCTGTCGCAGCTTGCCGCGGCACGACGCGGGCGCCAGCGTCACGATGCGCAACTGGTCGGGGCGCACCAGCCCGGCGGTGACCGCGCGCAGCACGGCGTCGCGCAGCCCGGTGCCCTTGTTCGCCGACGTCGGCGAGAAGATCATGATCGACTCGCCGGTGCGGCGGATGTACTCCACGGCCCGCGCGACGATCAGCAATGACGGAAACGTCTTGGTGGTACGGGTTCCCGGGTTGTTCGTGAGGTCGAGCAGGGTGAGTTGGTGTCCACTGTAGACGGTGGTCGGTCGCCACGAGGCCGTCGCGACGTCGAGGTACTCGCGCACGTCGTCGCCCGGCTCGGGCAGCATGAAGCCGGGCGAGAAGGCCTTCGGGTCGCGGTTCGGGGTCGGGTCGTCGACACAGGCGGCGATCGCGCGCGGCAGTTCGTCGTAGAAGTCGAGGAGCAGGTTCGCGGTGGCGGGATCGGTTGCCGGTGGCGTGGTCGACGCCGCGGCGAAGCTCGACATGACGGGTTCTCCCTTTCTCGCTGGGCCCGTGCGGGTGGCAGGCCCGATGCCGCGGCGCGCCGGTTCGGGCGCCGCTTTGCGGAGTCGTTCGCGCACTTCGGTCAGTTGGGCCGCGACCCGCAGCACGCCGCCGACCGCGAATCCGTCGGCCACGTCGGGCAGGTGCGGACGCAGGGCGGCGGCGGCCGGGTCGCCGAACGTCACCCGGTCGCCGTCGACGACCACGCCGTCGGCCGCCGACCAGCGTTGGTTGAGCTCCACCGCCCGTGCCTCGGTCAGGCCCGGCGGCAGCCGCAGGGCGACACCGAGCCGGCCGATCCGCACCGGGTAGCCACCGGGCCGGCCGGCCGGGCCGGGAAGGTTGGTCAGCACCTCGTCGCCGTCGAGCAGGCCGCGCAGCAGCAGGGCGGCCGCGTGGCCGGTCACCTCGTTGAGCTCCGGCCGGGCGACCGCGCGCTGCGCGGCGAGCAGCGTGCCGACGCCGGCCACCGGTGCGCCGTCGCGCCAGGCGAGCGCCTCGTCCGCCGGCCGGGCCGGCGCGTGCAGGTGCAGGTGGTGGCCGAGCACGTGCAGCTCGTCGGGGCGGCGCAGCCGCAGCGCGGTCTGCAGCGAGGCGGCGAGGATGGCGACGTTGCCGATGCCGGCAAGGACCGGCACGCCGAGCGCGGCGAGCACGGGGTTCACGGCGTCGGGGAAGCAGGCGTTGAGAAACCAGGCGTCCGGCCGCGCCCGGTGCAGCGCACGGCCGACGGCGATCGCCAGGTCGGCGTGCAGCGGCAGGGTCACCCCGAAGCCCGCGCGGTCGAGCAGGCTCGTCCAGGCGGACGGCGCGCCCCACCGCTCCCACGGCGACTGGGTGGACGCGCACAGCAGCGCACCGTCGGGCCGGAGGTCGGTGAGCGCACCGGTGAGCGCCGCCGGGTCGGCGAGATCGACCACGACGGGCGTGAACCGGACGGGCGCGCCGGACAGCGCGGCGCGGGCCTGCGCCACGAAACAGATGTCGCGCACGGCACCCGCGGACCGGGCGACCACGGCGACATCCGTCGGCCGCCGCACGACAACGGCGAGACTGCGGCAGACGGATCGCGCGAGCGAGCCGCTACCGGCGAGGACGAGCGTCGGCACGGTCAACGACGCGGGTCGCCCGGCGCGTTCGGTGTTGTCGACAGTGTTCTCGAGAGTGCGGTTGAACAACGCACCACAGAAGCCACCTCCCCCGCGGAAGTCGACCACGTCTGCACCGACGCGCCCGACATAGGCTCGGGCCGATGTTAACGGAGCCACCCGCCGCACAGAAGAGCGGCGAAGATCAATGTCCTCCCCGTGCGACATCATCGGCACCGGCGGTCAATTTGGCTGCGGCCACAACGATCCGTCCCCACCTGCGCGGGTGCACCGACAGGGCCGTGAAGCCGACCACCACACCGATCGACACAAATGGATTTCAATGAATTTCTTCTGTGAACATCACGTTTCCGGACGATCACGCCCCGGCTCGCCCCGACCGGCACAGGTCGCAGTGCGGCGTCCCGGGGTCGTCGAGATGCGAGCGCACCAGCGCCGCCTGCGGCGCCCCGAGCTCGGCGAAGATCGTCAGCGCCGCGCGCCACGCCGACCGGTCCCCCGTCGCGTGCGCGATGCCGTCGAGCGCCAGCGCCTCCTGCATCCGGAACCGGCCGGCCCGGGCGAGGTCGCGCGCGAGCCGGAACGGCGCCTCGGCCGGCGCGCCGATCCGCAGCGACGTCTCGCCGATGCCGAGCAGGATCCCGCGTTCGGCGGCGGTGCTGCCGGCGCCCCGGGCCATGGCCAGCGCGCGCTCGTGGTACTCCAGCGCCGACGAGGACCGGCCGAGCCGGCCCTCGGTGAGGCCGAGGTTGTTCAGGCACAGCGCCGTGACCCGGGAGAGGTCGTGGTCGATGGTCAGCGCGCGCCGCAGGTATCCGGCCGCCTCCGCGTCGCGGTGGGCGAGATGGGCGAGCATGCCGAGGCTGGTGAGGGCCGCCGCCCGCGCGCCCGGGTCGGAGGCCGTCGCGAGGACGGTGCGGAACTGGTCCATCCCCTCGGTGAACCGGCCCATCCACATGTCCCGGGTGCCGAGCCCGAGCCGCAGCAGCACCGCACCGGCCGGATCGGCGTACCGCAGCGCGTGCTCGTGCGTCCGGAGCCAGTCGGCGAAGTGGCCGCGGTGCTCGAAGTACACGCGTAGCACCTGGGCCAGCCGCCAGTCCGGCACCGTGCCGGCGAGCGCCACCAGCGCCGGCCGTTCCGCGTCGAGCCAGCCGAGCGCCGCGTCGAGGTCACCGTCCACGGCCGCGATCGACGCGGTGGCGGCCGTAGCCGCCGCCAGGTAGTAGTCGTGCAACCGGTCCCGGGCACGAGCGACCTCGCCGGAGGCGCCGGAAGCGAGCGTGCGGGCGTACTCGCGGAGCAGATCATGGAACGAGTACCGGCCGGCCGCCGGCTGCGTCAGCATGTGCAGGTCCACCAGCGACTCCAGCAGCGGCTCCGCGCGCGACGGCGGCAGGCCGGCGAGCGCGGCGGCCGACGCGACGTCGAAGTCCGCGCCGGGATGGTGCCCCAGTAACCGGAACAGCCGGTGCCGCGGCGCGTCGAGGCACGCGGCCGACAGCGCGAACGCCGGCCCCACCCCACGGTCGTCGACGCTCAGCTCCCCCAGCCGTTCGCGCTCCAGCCGCCGCGACAGGTCCGCGACCGTCCACATCGGACGGTGGACCAGCCGGGCACCGGCGACCCGGATCGCCAGCGGCAGGTACCCGCACCGGTCGACCACGCGGCGGGCCGCCAGCGGATCGGCGTGCACCCGGTCGCGGCCGACGATCGTCGCGAACAGCGTCAGCGCGTCGGTCGGCGGGAGGACGTCGAGCGACAGCACGGTGGCGCCGTCGACCACGCCGAGCCGCCGCCGGCTGGTCACGATGGCCCGGCAGCCCGGCGTGCCGGGCAGCAACGGCCGCACCTGCCGCGCGCTGGCCGCGTTGTCGAGCACCACGAGCACCCGCCGGCCGGCGAGTTCGGCGCGCCACCGGGCGGTGCGGGCGGCGAGGCCGTCCGGGATGTCGTCGGGCCGCACGCCGACCATGCGCAGCAACAGTTCCAGCGCCGTCTCCGGTTCGAGCGGACGCCCGCCCGGCGTGTGCGCGTGCAGGTCGCAGAACAGCTGACCGTCCGGATAGTCGCCGGCCAACCGGTGCGCGGCGTGCACGGCGAGCGCGGTCTTCCCGACCCCGGCCATCCCGTCGATCGCGGTGATGACGACGGCGCCGGGCGCGGCACGGAGGCGGTCGAGGTCCGCGGCCCGGCCGCGGAAGTCGGGCACATCGTGGGGCAACGTGGTCGCGGCCGCGCGGCGCTGCGGCGTGGATATCTGATGACGCGCGGCAGGCGGCCGGTTCTCCGCTAGGAGCAGCCTCCGGTGGGCCTCGGCGAGTTCCGGGCCGGGGTCGACGCCGAGTTCGTCGGCCAGCAGGGTACGGGCGCGCGCGAACAGCGTCAGCGCGTCCGCCCGGCGTCCGCTCCGATCCAGCGCGATCATCAGCCGGACGCTGAGCGTCTCCCGCAGCGGATTCTCCCGCACCGCCGCGGTGAGCCCGGCCACCGCGGCGCCCGCGTCCCCCGCCGCGAGCCGCAGGTCGGCGAGCCGCTCGACGGCCGTGAACCGGTGCTCGTCGAGCACCGCGGCCCCCGCCCGCACCACGCGGCTGTCGACGTCGGCGAGCGCCGGGCCGCGCCAGAGCGCGAGCGCCGCCGCGAGATCGTCGGTGGTGCCGGCCGCGGCGAGCGCGGCGAACCGGTCGGCGTCGAACTCGGCGGGATGGACGCGGTAGCCGGCGCCGTCGGTCTCGATCGCCCCCGGCAACCGCCGCCGCAGGTCGGCCACCACCTTGTGCACCTGGTGCTTCGCCGTCGCCGGCGCCGCACCGTCCCACGCCGCACCGATCAACGAGTCGACGGTGACCAGGCGCCCGGCGTCGAGCAGGAGCGCGGCGAGCACCTTCGCCGGTTGTCGCCCGCCGATCGCCACCCGACCGTCCGAGCTCCAGACCTCCAGCGGACCGAGGACCCGAAACTCCACACCACCGAACCTAGGACCACCGGTATGCCCGCTGCCGCCACGTGCCGGATTTCGCGCCCGACATGCCGTCGAACCGCTGAAGAACCGCAACCACCGTCGATGTAACCGGATCCCGCCGTCACGAGTCGAGAGCGTCCTTCGCGACCTGGATGAGGTGCCGGGACGCCGGCCGGTCGAGGGCGATCGTCAGCAGGTAGGCGAAAATCTCCGCGTAGGTGCCGGTCCGCGTGTCGCCCTCCTCCCAGACGCCGCCGGTGAGCGTGTCGATATAGACGACCGCCGGGTCCTCGCTGAACTGCAGGAGGGTGAACGCGTGCAGGGGCATCACCGCGCCGCCCGCGAACGTGAGGATCTGCAGGTCGACGTGCTGTCGATCGATGGCGTCGAGCAGGTGGGCGAGCTGCTCCCGGGCGACCTCCGCGCCACCGATGCGGCGCCGGAGGACGGCCTCGTCGAGGACGAGGGAGAACCGGGGGCGGTCGGCCTCGCGGAGGATCTGCTGGCGCCGGGCGCGTACCTGGATCCTGGCCTCGATGACCTCCGGCGATGGGGCGGGCACCGCCAGGTTGAACAGTGCCCGCATGTATCCCGGACTCTGCAGCAGCCCCGGGATCACCCGGTCCTCGAACGTGGAGATCGCGGCCGCGTCGGTCTCCAGGCCGACGTAGCGGGCGAACGTGCTCGACACGTCGCTGTAGTCGCTCCACCAGCCGCGTTGGCGCCCCGCGTTCGCCAACTGCTCGAACGACGCGATGCGGGCGGGGTCGGTCACCCCGTAGACGCCGAGCAGGTCTCTGAGCTCGCGCAGCCGCAGCGCCGCCTGCCCGGACTCGATCCGGCTCAGCCATGACGCCGAGCGTTCGACGGCCGCCCCCGCGTCTTCGCCGTTCAGGCCGGCCTGTTCGCGCAGTGATCTCAGGAGCCGACCGAGCCGACGCCGCTGAGCGGTCGGACTGCCACGTGTCACCGTGCCCGCTCCCACCTGGCCTGAGGGCCGCTCGTCGTAGGTGCGCAAATGCCAAGCTGCACGCCCATATTGCAATTGCGAAACTGCTCTTGCCACACTAGTGACAACAGCCGGAGGAGACAACGATCAATCCGGCCACGCCCTGGGGGGACACCATGCTGCGATCGTCGATCCGTCCACGAGTTGATCGGTTGAGACCGCGGGCCGACGTGGTGATGCTTACCGCGCTCGATGTCGAGTACCAGGCGGTGGAGCGGTTCGTCGCGGTCGAACGGGCGCACCGCCATCCTGAGGGAACGCTCTTCGAGACCGGCCGGATCCCGGGAACGCACAACACGGTGGCGCTCACGCGCACCGGGCCGGGCAACACGACGGCCGCACTGATCGCAGAACGGGCGATCGTCATGTTCCGGCCCAAGGCCCTGCTGTTCGTGGGGATCGCCGGCGCGCTGAAACGCGAGGTCCGGCTCGGTGACATCGTGGTGAGCAGCAAGGTCTACGCGTTCCACGGCGGCAAGGTCGAGGGCCGTGAGTTCCTGCCCCGCCCGCAGGTCTGGCAGGCGCCGCACATGCTCGAACAACTGGCCGGCCACGTCTACCGATCGGGAACCTGGGAGAAACTGATCGACGAGGTGGTACCGCCGGCCGTGCACTTCAAGCCGATCGCCGGCGGCGAGGTCGTCGTCAACACGCGCCTCGGTTCGGTCGCCGAGCACCTGCGCTTCAACTACAGCGACGCGGTCGCCGTCGACATGGAGAGCGTCGGCGTCGCCTGCGCCGGGTACCTGAACAGTTCCCTTCCGGTACTGAGCATCAGGGGCATCAGCGACCTGGCCGACGGCGCCAAGGCCGTCACCGAAGACGCGGGCTGGCCGGCGGTCGCCGCCCGGAATGCCGCGGCCTTCGCCGTGTCACTGGCGGCGGCGTTCCTCTCGCAGACCCTGACCCGAAGCGGCGGGTGACGAACCGCGATCCGTCACCCGCCGGCCCGGGCTCACCGGTCGAACTCGCCGGCCACGACTCCCGCCACGAAGGTCCGCCACTGGTCGTACGTCAGGTCGAGCTCCACGTGCGGCGTGGTCGTCCCGCGCACGGAAACGCGGTCGGGCTCGGCGGCCATCTGCAGACACAGATCGGCGCCGTTCGTACATTTACTGCTTTGTATCCATGGTCGAGGCGAAACAGATGACTCAATGACCATCGGAATGCCCTCTCTCACTTGTTCGGAAGGCCCGGCGGGCCCGCAGATGGAGGCTCGGACGGAGGTCCCGACCGGCCACGGGGGTCGTCGGTGTCGGTGAGGCCCGGGATGCTCAGCCTGTCGCCGGAGCCCGATCCGTCACCGCCGTTCTCGATCGTCTGCACGAAGTCGTGGTCCACCAGGAGGCAGGCGGCAGGCTCGGCCCCCGTCGCCTCCACGACGAACACCGGCCATCCGTTGATCGCGACGTTCAGGTCCTTGTGATCCCGGGGGGCGACCACGACCTCGCCAGTCGTCGATCCGGTGGTCGGTGCGTCGCGCGAGGCCCGCCCGGCGAACCGCCACGTGCACGACGCGTTGCCCATGGACACGAGGCGGGCCGTGAACTCCGTTCCCTCCGGCGCCATGAACTCCAGGCGGCGCCACTCGTCGGTCGGCGACGGCGGCAGCCCCAGGTAACGGGGGCCGTGTGATCCGAGCGGATCCGTGGCGCCGGTGGGTGGTGCGGCCGGGGCGCTCGGGCTCGACGACGGCGACGACGCCGTGCGGTCGGGAGCGGTCGGGGTGGTCGCCTGGCCGCGACCGATCGGTGCGGTCGGCGCAGGCGAGACCGGTTGCCCCTGCACCTGTTGGACCGGCGACAGTTCAAGCGTCGTCGGGCTCGCCACCGGCGCCTGTTCCAGCTTCGTCGCCGCCGACGGTGAGCCGTTGCCGCTGCCCGGCCACAGCGAGACACCCATGAGAGCGACGGCGATCACCGACGCGGCGGCAAGCAACTGTCCGCGAAAGCGGAAGATGCCTCTGTAACGCGGCTTCCGCGGAGCGCGTTCCTCGACGACCGGGCGCCACCGGCACTCGGCGACCCGCTCGAAGTTCGACAGTTCGAGCTCGTCGATGTCGTGCTCGGCGTCGGGAACCTCGCAGAGTTCGGCGACCCGGAAGAACCGGATCGCCGGCCCGTAGTGCTTCCGCTCGAACCACACGTGGCCGCGCCGATGGGCATCGAATCCCAGCCGGGCCAGTTCGACCTCGGCACTGAGTTCTGCCGCCCGGTCGGTACTCAGGTCGACGACGTCGTTGTCGGTTCTCATCGCGCGTCACCTCTCGGGCCGGTACTCGGCGGACCCGCATTGTTCTTCAGCTTCGCGTTGGCTTTTCTCCGCATCGTTCTCACCAGGTTCTTTCTCGGCGATTCCAGGGGGTTCTTCGTCGGCTGCGATCCGATCCCGCCGTCGCCCGGCGGATCCGTGGCATCGGCGATCTCCGCGTTGGTGAACCGGTGCATGCAGCGTTCGGGCTCACACGTACAGAATTTGCTCGGCAGGCCGAGCAGGTAGACCTCGATCACTTCGTCGGGCAGGATCGCCAGGGCCGCCGCCAGGTCGTCATTCCTGTGCTCCACGCGGGCCAGCGCCCGCTCCTTCAGCTCCTCGACGGCCTGTGCCGGGTCGGAGAAGCTGGCGCGCCACTCCCGGTACCGCGCGATCAGCAGGCCACGGGCGATGTGGTAGATCGCCTTGCGTTCGTCGTCGGCGGCCGGCGACCGGGGCCGGCATTCCTCGTTGTGAACGGTCCATGTGTGTTGCGCGTGATGGTCCCTGAATACGTTCCTGACCAGCTCCTCCGGATCTTCGCAACATGCCGGCGACCGGCGGATGTCCTGACGAAGCTCGGAACCGTACGCCTCGTCGAGATCGCGCAGCGCCTTCTCTTTCTTTTCCCTATCGCCCATCAGGGTCCTTCTGCTTCAGCGCGCACAGCGAAAGCCGCAGATACATGTCGGGGTGCCGGCACGATGGACGACAGCAGCCATTTCTCATCCGAGATCTGGCCGCTTCGTGGGAAGTTCCATCAACCAGGAATGTCGGGAGTGGGCACCGAGGTCCTGTCGCCGCGAGAAACATTACAACAAAGTCCGACTGCCGCATCGCGACACGCCGTCCTCAGGGTTCGACCCTGAGGACGGCTACGGGTACGCCCCGGCCGGAAACCAGTGATCGGGTCACCCCACAAGCCGACGAGACCGGGCCGTCCGCAGCCGAGGATCGACTGTGAAAACACACAGACGACAGCTGGAGGACCACGGTGACGGTCACGGTGCCCACGCGGGCAAGCACGGGGCACGGCTCGCAGGTAGCGGCCCGCGCCGACGGCGTGTGGAAGGTGTACGGGAGCGGCGAGGCGCAGGTGGTCGCGCTGCGGGGGGTCAACGTCGAGCTGGAGCGGAGCCGGTACACCGCGATCATGGGGCCGTCGGGTTCCGGCAAGTCGACGCTGATGCACTGCCTCGCCGGGCTCGACACGGTGACCCGGGGCGACGTCTACATCGGCGCCACGAAGGTGACCGGGCTGAAGGACAAGGCTCTCACGAGGCTGCGCCGCCAGCAGGTCGGCTTCATCTTCCAGCAGTTCAACCTGCTGCCGACGCTCAGCGCGGAGGAGAACATCCTGCTGCCGCTGTCGATCGCCGGCCGCAAGCCGGACCAGGCGTGGTTCGACACGGTCATCGAGACCGTCGGGCTGCGGGACCGGCTCCGGCACCGTCCCTCGCAGCTGTCGGGCGGCCAGCAGCAGCGCGTCGCGTGCGCCCGGGCGCTGGTCTCGCGTCCCGAAGTGATCTTCGCGGACGAGCCCACCGGCAACCTGGACTCGCGGTCCGGCGCCGAGGTGCTCGGCTTCCTCCGCGACTCGGTGCGGTCGTTCGGACAGACCATCGTGATGGTGACCCACGACCCGGTCGCGGCCTCCTACGCCGACCGCGTGATCTTCCTGGCCGACGGCGCGGTGGTCAGCGAGCTGCACGCCCCGACCGCCGACGGCGTCCTCGACATGATGAAGCGCCTCGACACCTCCGCCGCCGACATCGTCGGCGCGCGGGACGCGACCGGCGCGGAGGGCTGACGGTCATGATCTGGGCAACCCTCAAGAGCCTGCTCTCCAGAAAACTGCGCCTGGTCCTCTCCGGCCTGGCCGTGGTGCTGGGGGTGATGTTCGTGTCGGGCGCGTTCGTGCTCACCGACACGCTGCAACGGTCGTTCGACAGTCTGTTCGCCGACGTCTACTCCAACACCAATGTGCAGGTGAACCAGAAGTCGAAGCTCGGCGAGGCCTACGACGGCGAGGACGGCGCCGGCGACGGCATCGCGCCCGACGTCGTCACCAAGGTCGCCGCCGTCAGCGGCGTGGCATCCGCGCGGGGCGACGTCGGCTCCGACGGCGCACGCATGATCGGCCCGAACGGCAAGGTCGTCACCACCTGGGGACCGCCCCGGCTGGGCAGCAACTGGACCGGCGAGGACGGCCTGACGAAGCTGCGCGACGGCCGGGGACCGCAGAACGCCGATGAGATCGTCATCAACGGGACGCTCGCGAAGGAGACCGGCTACAAGGTCGGCCAGCAGGCGTCGGTGCTGACGCTGCAGCCCAAGCGCACGTTCACCATCGTCGGCATCGCGGAGTACTCCGGTGGCCGCGACAGCCTGGGCGGCGAACTGCAGATCTACTTCCACGAGTCGGTCGCGGCGGAGCTGATGCTCGGCAAGCCGAACGTCTTCAGCAGCATCGACGTCAAGGTCGCGCCCGGCAGCAGCGACGAGACCGTCCGCGACAACGTCCGCGCCGCGCTGGGCGGCGACTACGACGTGAAGACCGGCAAGCAGCTCACCGCCGACGCGAACAAGGAGTCCAAGGAAGGGCTCGGCTTCTTCAACAACATCCTGCTCGGTTTCGCCGGCGTGGCCCTGTTCGTCGGCACCTTCCTGATCCTCAACACGTTCTCGATCATCGTCGCCCAGCGCACCCGGGAACTGGCGCTGATGCGGGCGATCGGCGCGAGTCGCCGCCAGATGATCACCTCGGTGATGGTGGAGGCGCTGGCGGTCGGGCTGCTCGCGTCGATCATCGGCCTCGCCGCCGGCATCGGCGCGGGCGCGGGTCTTGCGAAGCTGTTCAGCTCGCTGGGCAGCGACTCGCTGCGCATCGAGAGCATCGGGGTGCCGCCCGCGGCGATCATCGCCTCGTTCGTCGTGGGCATGCTGGTGACGCTGGTGGCGGCGTTGCTGCCGGCGGTGCGCGCGTCGCGGATCGCCCCGGTGGCGGCGATGCAGGAGGCGGCGACCCCCGACCGTCCGCTCACGAAGATCACGATCGTCGGCGCCGTCGTCGGCGCGATCGGCGGGACGCTGCTCGGCCTCGGCCTGAACAACGGCACGTTGATGCTGATCCTCGGCGGCGTGCTGATCAGCTTCATCGGGGTGGCGCTGCTGACCCCGATGCTGGCCCGGCCGGTGGTGGCCGTCATCGGGCGGCTGTTCTCCTGGTCGGTGCCGGGCAAGCTGGGCCGGCTCAACTCCGGCCGCAACCCGCGCCGCACGGCGATCACCGCGGCGGCGCTGATGGTCGGCATCGCGCTGATCACGGGCGTCAACACGATCCTGGCGTCGGCCGACAAGAGCCTGCACGGCTTCGCCGAGAAGCAGGTCAAGGCCGACCTGTTCGTCTCCGGCGACCAGATGTCCGAGCGGCCGCCGACGTTCGACCCGGCCGTGGTCGACAAGATCGACGCGCTTCCCGGCGTGTCCTCGGTGTCGGCCGAGTACTGGGACGCCGCGCAGGTCAACGGCGACGACCGGGGCGTCGTCGCGGTCACCGACCTCGGCGCGATGGCCAACATGGTCGGCATGAAGCCGGCGTCCGGCAGCCTCGGCAAGCTCGGCCCGGAACAGGCCGTGATCGACGAGGAGAACGCCAAGGAACAGGGCCTGACGGTCGGGTCGACGGTGCCGGCGCAGTTCGCCCGCGGCGGCCCGCACACGCTGACGATCGTGGGCATCTACGCCAAGAACGAGGTCATGCGCGGCTACATCCTGTCGCCGTCGGTGATCCCGGACATGCGGATCCCGCAGCCGTCGATGGCCTACCTGACCGTCGCCGACGGCACCCCGATCGGTGACGTGCGCAAGCAGGTCGACGCGCTGCTGGTCGACAGCCCGGAGGTCAGCGTCGCCAGCACCGAGGAGTTCGTCGACGGCCAGGTGGCACAGTTCGACACGGTGCTGCTCATGGTGCAGATCCTGCTCGCGCTGGCGGTGCTCATCGCGGTGCTCGGCATCGTCAACACGCTGGCCCTGTCGGTGCTGGAACGCACCCGGGAACTGGGCCTGCTGCGGGCGATCGGCCTGGGCCGGGCACAGACGATGCGGATGGTCACTGTCGAGGCCGTGGTGATCTCGGTGTTCGGCGCGCTGCTCGGCGTCGCGGTCGGCACCGGTCTCGGCGCCGCGGTGGTCAAGGCGCTGGCGGACGACGGGATCAAGGAGTTCGCCCTGCCGTGGTCGGCGATGGGGACCTACCTGGCGCTCGGCGCCGTGATCGGCGTGATCGCGGCGGTGGCACCGGCCATCCGCGCTGCCCGCACCAACGTCCTGACGGCAATCGCGTACGAGTAGCAGTCATCCAGGTGGGGGCGTCCGGTTCGGGCGCCCCCACTCCGTCGTGAGGTGGTCGTGGATCAGCCCGTTCGACAGCAGGCACCCGTTGACCGGACCGTCGTAGCGCTGGTCGGCGCCCGCCCGGTCGGTGACCGTGCCCCCGGCCTCGGCGACGAGCAGGGCGATCGCGGCAACGTCCCACGGCGACCGGCTCCCGTCGAGGACGGCGTCCCACGCGCCCTCGGCCACCTTGCAGCCGGAGAACACCGACGGCCACGGGTACCGGTACGGCACCAGGTCGCCGTCGGTGGTGATGCGCACCAGCCCGTCGCCGTGCAGCCCGCCCGCCACCGGAACCGCGCCGGCGCCGCCCACCGTGGCCGGCGCGTCCACCGTCCCGTCGCGATCCGACACGGCCAGCCGCGTTCCGTCGCGGAACGCGCCCCCACGCAACGTCGCCCGGTACGTCTCCCGGGTGGACGGGTTGTGCGCGACCGCGACCACCGGACGCCCGTCGACGACCAGCGCGATCGACACCATGAACACCGGGATGCCGAGGATCAGCTGGCGGGTGCCGTCGATCGGGTCGATCACCCAGGTCCGGTCGCCCGCGGCGGCGTGGCTGGCCTCCTCCCCGATCACCGCGTCGCCGGGAAAGCGGTCCCTGACCTCCGCGACGAACCGGTCGTTGAGCACCCGGTCGACGGTGGTGATCGGGGTCGCGTCGGCTTTCACGTCGACGTCGAAGCCACCCGCGACGAGGTCGCGGACCGTGCTGCCGGCCCGGTCGGCGAAGTCGAGGGCGAAGGAGAGGTCTGAACTCAACACATGACGATCATGCTCACACCGGGGACCGGCGACCACCGGGAACCCAGGAGTTCACGCAGACGTCAGCCGGCGCGGCGGCGGGCGCGTCTCGCGGCCAGCTCGTCGGTGGCCGGCGGGGTCGCCGGTTCGACGTCGGCCGGTTCGCCGGGCTCGGCGGCCAGGCTGGACAGGGTGCCCTCGATCTCCTTGAAGGCGCCGCCGATCGCGATGCCGAACACGCCCTGGCCGCCCTGGAGCAGATCCACGACCTCCTCGGGCGAGCGGCACTCGTACACGGTGGTGCCGTCGGAGATCAGGGTGATGCCGGCCAGGTCGGAGACGCCGCGGGAGCGCAGGGTGTCGATCGCCTTGCGGATGTTCTGCAACGACACACCGGCATCGAGCAGGCGCTTGACCACCTTCAGCACCACGATGTCGCGGAACGAGTAGAGCCGCTGGGTGCCCGACCCCGACGCGTCGCGGACGCTCGGGACCACGAGTGCGGTGCGCGCCCAGTAGTCGAGTTGCCGGTAGCTGATGCCGGCCGCGTGGCAGGCGGTCACACCGCGGTAACCGACGGTGTCGTCCGCGTGAGCGGGCCCCAACTCCGCCGACCCATCCATGTGACCCACCACCGTTTCTCGCCCGGCCCCAGCACGCGGCGACCGGCATCCGTTACAGACTGCCAAACCCTACCGCCTGTATCGACAGATTCCCGCCAGGTAACGCACTCGACACGCCGTTCCGACACGCCGAAATCCTTGCTGCGTAAGGGTTTGTCACCCGTTTGGGGCAGTTTGCCGGGGACGCCCGATTAGCGCTGCGCCAGCTAGCGACGCTAACCCGCGAAGTCTTCCGGCCGCACCTGCTCCAGGAACTCCCGGAACTTCTCGACCTCGTCCTCCTGCTCGTCGGGGATGACGATGGCGGCCTCGGTGAGCACCTGGTCGGCGCAGCGGATGGGGGCGCCGACCCGCAGGGCCAGCGCGATCGAGTCGCTCGGGCGGGCGGACACGCGGACGCCCTCCCCGATGATCAACTCGGCGTAGAAGATGTTGTCGCGCATCTCGACGATCTCGACGGCGCGCAGCGGCTGCTTCAGCGCCTGCAGGATGTCGCGCAGGAGATCGTGGGTCAGCGGACGGGCCGGCTTGACCCCCTGCTGCTCGTACGCGATCGCCGTTGCTTCCACCGCACCGATCCAGATCGGCAGGTAGCGGTCGCCGTCGACCTCCTTGAGCAGCACGATCGGCTGGTTGCTAGGTAGTTCGACCCGCACCCCAACCACGTTCAGCTCACGCACCGCAGCGCCCTTCGGTTCGCCGACCTATCCCTGCACGGTACACGCAGCAGGCAGGCTCCGTGCAGCGGCGCGTGGGGCGCAAGAGTCACAACTACCGCAGCGTCTGCCCGAGACCGACACGCACCAGCGCGGCGTGCAGACGCCCCGTGAGCCCGGAAAGCTCACGCACCGTCTCGGCCGCCCGGTCCCGCGCCGCCGGCCCGGTGCCGCGCGCCAGCGGCGCGATCAACTGGGTGAACAGGCCCACCTCGCGGTCGGCGGCGACCCGGTAGGCCCGCAGGTGCCGCGCGGTCACGCCGTACTCGGAGAGCGCACCCGCCACGGTGAGCACCTCGACCGCGTCGGGCGCGTACAGCCCACCGTCCTCCGGTGCCACGATGCCGTGCTTCTCGAGGTCGACCAGGATCTCCTCGGAGACGCCCGTGCGGGCGAGAAGGTCCGCGCGGTCGACCCTTTCGTCAGCGGCGGCCGGCACCGCCGCCGGGCTTTCGGTGGACGCGGGGGGCACGGCCACGAGTACGGGCGTGCCCGCCAGCGTCTCGCCCCGGTCGATCGCGGCCAACTGTTCGCGGATGACGCGCAGCGGCAGGTAGTGGTCGCGCTGGGCGGCCAGCACGTACCGGAGGCGGGCGACGTCGGCACGGGTGTACTTCCGGTAACCCGACGGGGTGCGGCTGGGCTCGACCAGCCCCTCCGATTCGAGGAACCGCAGCTTCGAGATGCTGACGTCGGGGAAGTCGCCCCGCAGCTGGTTCAGCACCTCACCGATGCTCAGCGGCGTCTCGGGCGAACTCCACACACGATCGGACCGGGCACGCGCGGATCGGGCGGCGGAAGAGCTACCCGATCCGGACGTCACCAGGCAACTTTACCGGTCGTCGGGGCGCGGACCCGCGATGAACACTAGCCGGAACTTGCCGATCTGGACCTCGTCGCCGTTACTGAGCGTGGCCGACTCCACCCGCTCACGGTTGACGTACGTGCCGTTCAGGCTGCCGACGTCACGCACGGTGAAGATGCCGCTCTCGCGGTGGAACTCGGCGTGCCGGCGCGACACGGTGACGTCGTCGAGGAAGATGTCGCTGTCGGGATGGCGACCGCTCGTGGTGACGTCGTGGTCGAGCAGGAACCGGGCGCCGGCGTTCGGCCCGCGCCGCACGGCCAGCAGCGCCGTACCCGGCGGCAGCGACCCGGAGACCCGGCCCGCGGTGGTGTCCGGCGGATCCTGGTCGACGCCGTCGTCCAGCGCGCCAAGGTTCAGCGTGGACGTGACGTCGAGCGGGGGAAACTCGTCGTCCTGGCGCGTCATCGGATCACCTCACGGGTCAAAGGTCGGGCAACCGCAGCGAACTATCGAGCAGAGCAGTGCGTACCACAGAGCAGGAACTACACAGAGCAAAGCAGTCACATACGACACCGGGTCGCACGGTTGCCTCGGCAACCCTAGCGACGGCCGGTTTTCAGGGTCAACCAGGCGCGCGGACCGTGATTCACACGGATCGGCGCCGGCCGGCCCTAGTTTTCCGTCAACGCCTGGTACGCGGCGGCGTCGAGCAACCCGGCAACGGCCTCCGGATCGGACGGTTCGATCTCCACCAGCCAGCCGGCGCCGTACGGGTCGGAGTTGACCACGGCCGGATCGGCGTCGAGCGCCTCGTTGCGGGCCACCACCCGGCCGGACACCGGCGCGTAGATCTCCGAGACGCTCTTGGTGGACTCGACCTCGCCCAGCGAGTCACCCGCCTGCACCTCGGTGCCGGGCTCGGGCAACTGGACGAACACGATGTCGCCGAGCGAGTCCTGCGCGAAGTCGGTGATACCGATGCGCACGCCGCCGGAGCCGCCGGCGGCCACCGGGGACACCCACTCGTGCTCCGCGGTGTAGCGCAGATCTTCCGGAGTCACTGCTTACCTACCGTTCAGTTCACTGGCCGGGCGTACTTCAACGGGTCACCGTCGTGGAGCGCCGTGACCTTGATCAGCCCCGGCTGGTGCATGGTCACGTTACCGCCGCGCTGGCGAACGGCGTCCACCACCCCACCCGGGATGTTCAACGCCGTCTGCATCGTCTGGGGATCGCCGATCACGTCGATCGTGTACGGGGCCGACATCGGGACCCCGTCGACGGTGATCCCCTCCCCCGAGTCGACGAAGTAGGTGCCCGCGACGATACGCACCGGAGCCCCCGCGCCGCCGGCGATCTGCATCGCCTCGGCGCCCGCGCCGCGCAGTTCCTCGACCGCGTCGAGCACGCTGTCGGCACGGATCCGCTGGTCACGCGGGGCGAACACGACCTGGACACCGGGACCCTCGGCGGGCAGCGTGCCGGCGAGGATCCCGAGCACCTCGGCCCGGCGCCGGGCCTCGGCCAGCGCCGCCTCCTTGCCCTGCGCGCCCGACTCGAGCTGGCGCTTGGAGTCCTCCAGCTCGGCGATCTCGCGGCGCAGGCGCTCCTGCCGGGCGTCGAGGTCGGAGAGGATCCGGACCAGGTCCTCGGGGCGCGCGTTGTCGAGACCCGAGTCGGCGTTGGTGCTGCGCACCTGGGCGGCGATCGCGAACCCGAGCACCACGAGCAGCACCCCGATCAGGGCACCCGCACCGGAGGCGCGCCGGCGGCGCCGCTCCTCCGGCGGAGTGGTCTCCTCCACCGGGGTTTCTTCCGCCGCCACCTGATCGCCCACCTCCGCCTCCTCGGGCGGCTCGGTGTGCGTATTCTCAAGATCTTTGTCTTGGTCTTTTTCCACCGCTACGCCCGGAAAAGGTGGCGGCGGATGGCCGCGACGTTGCCGAAGATGCGGACGCCCAGGACCACCACGACGCTGATCGACAGCTGGCCGCCGACGCCGAGCTGGTCGCCCAGGAACACGATGAACGCGGCGACCAGGACGTTCGACACGAACGAGATCACGAATTGCTTGTCGTCGAAGATGCCGTCGAGCTTCGCGCGGACCCCGCCGAACACCGCGTCGAGCGCGGCGACCACCGCGATCGGCAGGTACGGCTCCAGGACGGCCGGCACCGTCGGCTGCAGCACCAGGCCCAGGACGACGCCGGCGATCAGGCCGAGGACGGCGATCACCGGGGACTCCCCGAGACGCTGGGCGAAACGCTGGGCGAAACGCTGGGCGACGCGCTGGGTGGACGGGCGTACTGGAGGCCGGGGTCGGCGCCCGCTGGCAGCGTGAGCCCGTCCTTGGCCTCGATGTCGAACTGCATCCGGTAGGTCTCCGCGAAACGTTTGAAGCGCTTGCCGGTGGCCGAGTCGGCCAGCCGCTTGTCGATGCCGTCGGGCCCGATCGCCGACAGCTGGTAGGGCCGGGTGACCGGCTTGAAGTCGACCAGGATCGCCTCGCCGGCGGCCCGGATCGTCGTGATGGCGGTGAGGCGCTGCCCGTTGATCGCGATCGCCTCGGCGCCCGCCTCCCACAGCGCGTTGGCGAGATCCTGCAGGTCACGGTCGATCACGCGGCCCGGGTTCT
The DNA here is from genome assembly GCF_016863635.1 of Virgisporangium aurantiacum. Classification (GTDB taxonomy): domain Bacteria; phylum Actinomycetota; class Actinomycetes; order Mycobacteriales; family Micromonosporaceae; genus Virgisporangium; species Virgisporangium aurantiacum. The sequence goes on from NZ_BOPG01000090.1 coordinate 35,004, forward strand.
CCGGGTCGACGCTGCCGGTGACCGGATCGACCGCGGCCGGCGCGTCGGAGACGGTGACGACGACGCCGTCGCCCTTCACGCGGCCGAGGCCGGTGCGGGCCTCCAGGTCCTTCAGGCGCAGCAGCTCCGGGTCCTCGGCCAGGGCGTTCTCGCGGGCCTGGGACACCTCGTCGCGCAGGCCGTCGGCGTCGCGGGCCAGTTGGTCGGCCTCGGACCGCCGGTCGGCGACCTCCTTGGCCAGGTCGGCCTGGGTCTGGTTGGCGTCCGGCTTGGCGGCGACGACCTGCTGGTAGGCGACGGCGAGCAGGAAGCCGACCAGCGCCAGCGCGATCGCGCGGCCCGCCTTGCCGCCCCGCTGCTGCCAGGGCGGGCGGGGACCGTGCTCCTCCCGGCGCCGGGCGGCGTCGGCGTAGCCGGAGTCGAGCGGCGTGCGGAAGAGGTCGGTGAGGAGGTCGTTCGCCTCCCGGTGCGGCGGTCTCGTCATGCCGTCGCTGCGCTCGCTCATGCGGGCTGCCTGGTGGCGGAGGCGGCCTGGCCCACGTAGAGGGCCGCCGCCAGCCAGTACATGGCGATCCCCCACCAGGCCAGGCCCCAGCCGATCGGGTGCGCGTACGGGTTGGCGGCCTCGCTCGCGTGCGCGAGCAGCAGCACCGGGAACGCGGCGAGCAGCAGGAACGTCGCCGTCTTGCCGAGGTAGTGCACCGGCGGCGGGCCAAACCCGTTGCGCCGCAGCACCAGCAGGGTGACGCCCATGACGAGTTCGCGCAGGATCAGCGCCAGCGTGAACGCCAGCGGCAGCACGCCCTCGACCGTGAACGCCACCACCGTGGCCGCGATGTAGAGCCGGTCGACGGCCGGGTCGAGGATCTCGCCGAGCCGGCTCACCTGCCCGAAGCGGCGGGCGACCCACCCGTCGACCCAGTCGGTGGTGCCGCCGACGGCGAGCACGGCCACCGCCCAACCGGGGGCGTCGGCCACAAAGAGCAGGAACAGAAACAGGGGGACGCCGAGCAGGCGCGCGAAGCTGATGGCGTTGGCCGCGGTCAGCACCCGACCACGTGCTGCCTCCATGTACGTCCCGCTCCCCTGGCCCCACCTCACCGTTCCGGGTCGGAACTCTACCCGTCGGTGAGCGCGGCGCGGATCGCGGTGTCGACGTCGGGGTGGCGGAACCCGAACCCGGCCTCGGTGAGCCGGTGCGGGACCACCCTCAGCCCGCCGAAGACCTCGTCGGCCACCTCACCGAGGACGGGCCGCAGCACGGCGTACGGCAGGGACACGGCGGCCGGCCGGCGCAGTGCCCGGCCGAGCGCCGTGGCGAAGTCGCGGTTCCGCACCGGTTCGGGCGCGGTGACGTTGTACGCGCCGGCCGCGCCCGGCAGCATCGCGAGGAACCGGATCGCGCCGACCGCGTCGGCCAGCGACACGTGGCTCCAGTACTCCCGCCCCGTACCGAACCGGCCGCCGAGCCCCAGCTTGAACAGCGGGAGCATCCGTTCGAGCAGGCCGCCCTTCCTCGACAGCACCAGCCCGAGCCGCAGGTGCACGACCCCGTCGCCCGCGGCCTTCTCCCAGTCCTGCGCGACCGTGGGCAGCAGGCCGTCGTAGGGGCCGGGTTCACTGGCTTCGGTGAGTTCCTCGTCGCCGCGGTCGATCCCGTACCACCGGATGCCCGATGCGCTCAGGAACACCCGCGGTGGCTTCGTCGCCCCGGCGACCATGCCCGCCAGGGCCGCGGCCGTACCGATCCGGCTCGCGCGGATGGCGTTCTTGCGGGCGGCGGTCCAGCGCCCGTTGAGCGGCGACCCGGCGAGGTTGACGAGAATGTCGCAGCCGTCGACGAGTTCCGGGTCGGGCCGTTCCGGGTCCCAGCTCCGCTCGTCCGGCTTCTCCGCTTCCCGGCGGACGAGCCGGCACACGGTGTGCCCCCCGTACCGGTAGGACGCGCACAGGGCCTGCCCGATGAGGCCGCTCGCTCCCGCGATCACGACCCGTGCCTTTCGTTGGTGCTGTGCCCCGCCCCCGGTCACCGGCCGAGGATAGAGCCCGCGGGTCAGGTCTGCGGACCGCTCCAGCCCCAACGAGGTGTCGGAAGGCCGTCGCCAACCGCGGTGCCGGCTCGTGCGAACACCTCGGCGACAGCCGACTCCATGTACGTCCGGAGCAGGGCGCGGAACTCCGGATCGGTCGGCAGGCCGGCGTCATCGGCGGCCGCGACGAAACACTCGACGAACCGGTCGCCCATCCCGTCGCCGGGTTCGGCTCCACTGTGGACGCGGAGCATCCTCGTGTGCCCGCCGGGGTAGCGGGCCGGCCCCCCGAACACCTCTCCCCAGTAGGCGGCCAGCCGCTCGACGTGGTCGGGATGGGTGCCGCGCGAGAAGGGATGATCGAGGACGGGGTCGGCCAGGCAGCGGGCGTGGTGGGCGGCGGCGAGCGCCCGGAAGGCGTCCGCACCCCCGGCGAACTCGAAAACCGACGGCCGTCCCATGCCGACGAGAATGCCACGCGCGGGGCGGAAGCGGGCGCTGGTCAGGGCACGAGGCCGCCGACCACGGCCTGGCCGGTCTGGGCGGCTTTCGCGAAGAAGCCGGCCAGGCTGTGTGCCGGCGGGTGGATCGCCGGGACGGCGACGGCCGTGTGCACGCGTTCGATCGTCTCGTCGGACCAGTTGCCGGCCGCGCCGACGGCGTGCACGAGACGGTTCAGGAAGTCCGGTGACCACGACTCGGCCAGCACGGGCGCGTACGACGCGAACTCGTCCGGGTCCCAGCCGGCGGCGGCGCCCAGCGAGCGGGCCGTGGCGTCGACGTCGGCGTCGGGCGGGTCGGTGTCGGCGGGCGGTTCGGGGGCCCAGCCCTCCTCGACCAGGCCCACGGCCACCGCCCGGACGTCGGGCACGTCGAGGGCGAACGCCGGGCCGACGGTCAGCTCGTCGTAGCCGAGGGGTTCGGTGCCGTTGACCGCGGTGTCGAACCAGGCGCGGGTGGGCTTGGCGTCGGCGGTCGCCACGAGGTCGTCGAAGTCGGCGACGAAGTTGCCGGCCGCACCGAGGATGTCGGCGAGCATCGAGGGGCGCGAGCGGATCGCGTCGAGCACTGCCGGGCTGATGCGGGCCAGCACCAGTTGCATCACTACGGACGTGTCCGACACATCGTTACGTTAAGGCCTCAGAGCCAACCCCGCTCGTCGGCGATGCGCACCGCCTCGGCCCGGGTACGGGCGCCGGTCTTGCCGATCGCGGCGGACAGGTGGTTGCGCACCGTGCCCTCGGAGAGACCCAGCGAAAAGGCGATGTCGGCGACCGTCCCGCCCTCGCGGGCCGCCCGCAGGACGCCCGTCTCGCGCGGGGTCAGCGGGGTGTCGCCGCTGGCCAGCGTCTCCGCGGCCAGCGTCGGGTCCACCACGCGCAGCCCCAGCGCCACCCGGCGGACCGCGTCGGCCAGTTCCCGGGCCGGCGTGTCCTTCACGACGAAGCCGCCCGCGCCCGCCTCCATGGCCCGCCGCAGGTAGCCGGGCCGGCCGAACGTCGTCACCACGAGAACGCGACACGCGGGCACGGCCGCGCGCAGGGCGGCCGTCGCGGCGATGCCGTCGAGGCCGGGCATCTCGACGTCGAGCAGCGCGACGTCGGGACGGGTGCGCCGGGCCGCCTCGACCACCTCGTCGCCGCGGCCCACCTCGGCCACCACCTCGAGGTCGATCTCCAGGTCGAGCAGCGCGGCCAGCGCGCCCCGCACGAGCGCCTGGTCGTCGGCGAGCAGGAGGCGGATCACGGCACCGTCACCGTCAACACGAACCCGCCGCTGTCCGCGCGTCCGATGGACAGCGCACCACCGGCGGCCGCGACCCGTTCGCGGAGCCCGGCCAGGCCCGCGCCGCCGCCGGAATCTGACGGCCCCCGGCCGTCGTCCAGGATCTCGACCGAACGGCCCGACAAGAGGACGCGGCAGGTCCGCGCACCGCTGTGCCGCACCACGTTCGTGACCCCCTCCCGCACCACCCAGCCGAACAGCTCCTGCCGCGCGGCCGGAACAACCCCGCAATCGGCCGGCAGCGACGCCTCGATCCCTGCGGCCGCCAGCGCACCCCGCGCCCGGGCCAGCTCGACGCCGAGCGACACCTCGCGGTACCCGCCGACCGCGGTCCGCACGTCGGTGAGCGCCTCCCGCGCCAGCCGCTGGATGTCGGACAGCTCGGCCTCGGCCCGGTCGGGGGCCAGGTGCAGCAGCCGGCCGGCGAGCTCCGCCTTCACCGACACCACCGTGAGCGAGTGGCCGAGCAGGTCATGCAGGTCGCGGGCGAACCGGTTGCGCTCCGCGTCGACGGCCAGCCGCTCGATCTCCTCGCGCGCCGCGGCGAGCTGCGTGTTGCGCTCCACCAGGTGCACGACGCCCCACACGGCCAGCGCGGCGATGCCCACCTGGAAGGCGAGGTCGTCGTTGCGCGTCCACCCGGGGAGCGTACGGGGCAGCACGAGCGCCGCCGCCGCGAGCACGCCGACCAGCGCCCAGGCCGCGCGGGTCGGCAGCGCGAACACCGCCATCGCCGCGAGGTACACCAGCGCCGTCATCGACGGCTGGCCGATGGCCAGCGCCAGCACCACCACCAGCGCGATCATCGACGCCAGGATCGCGGTGGTCTCGGGCCGCCCGATCCGCCGGGCCTTGCCCCGCAGCGACATCCGCAGCCGCAGGAACCCGACGACGTACACCGCCGAGTACGCGACGGCCGCGGCGACGCCGACCACCCGCCGCCACGTCTCCGGGTGCTGCCAGGCGGCCTCGATCGGGTAGACCATGTAGACCAGCCAGACGGCGACCCACAGCCACACGAAGCGGAAATGGCGCACGCTAACAAGCTCTCATGCCCGTGCCGTGTCGACCCGGAACCGGCGGATCCCGATGATCCCCAGCCCGACCGCCCACGCCAGCAGCACCAGCACCGCCTTGCCGTCGAGCGAGCCGTGCGTGAGCGGCGCGCGGGCCACGTCGGCGGCCCAGTAGGCCGGCGTCCAGGTGGCGACGACGCGCATCGCGTGCGGCATCTGGTCCAGCGGCAACCACAGCCCGCCGAACAGCGCGAGCAGGAAGAACAGCAGTCCGCTGACCTGCTGGATGCTCTCCGGCTTCGCCACGTACCCGATGATCAGGCCGAGCGCGGCGAACGGCAGCGCCGACAGCCACGAGCCGAGGAACACCAGCGCCCAGGTGCCGGCGCTGAGCCGCACGTCGAGGAACGCCGCGCCCAGGGCATAAACGACGGTCAACGGCGGGAGAACGAGAACAAGGGCGAGCACCACCTTGCTCAGCACGTACTTCAGCGGGTTCAGCGGCGTCAGGCGCAGTTGCCGGTTCCAGCCGACGCCGCGCTCGACCGCGATCGACCCGGCCGCGCCGGTCGCCGACGACATCGCCCCGAAGATCCCCATGCTGACCATGATGTAGGCGGCGACCGTCGTCCCCTGGTAGGCCTCGTGCTTGTCCGGTGAGCCGATCACGAGCAGCAGGATCGACGGCAGCAGAATGCTGAAGACGAGGACCCGCTTGTTGCGGAGCACCCGGACGACCTCCAGGCGCAGGTATGTCAGGTTCACCGGGTTTCTCCAGACGTGAGAGCGAGGAACGCGTCCTCGAGGCCGTGCGCGGAGACTTCGATGTCGCGGGCGGCCGTGCGCCGCAGCAGCGCGCGCAGCGCGGCGTCCGAATCGGTACAGGTCAGGAGGACGGTGTTCCCGCGCGCCTCGGCCCGGTCCACCCCGGGCAGCCCGGCGAGTTCGCTGAGGTGCGCCCCGGGGATCGTGGCCCGGATCGTGCGGCCCGCCACCAGCGACTTGATGTGCGCGGGCGTGCCGTCGGCGATCACCGTGCCGGCGCGCATCAGCACCACCCGGTCGGCGTAGGCGTCGGCCTCGTCGAGGTAGTGGGTGGCGAACAGCACCGTGCGGCCCCGCGCCGTCTCGGCGTGCATCGCCGTCCAGAACGCCCGCCGGGCCTCCACGTCGAGGCCGGTGGTGGGCTCGTCGAGCACGATGAGGTCGGGGTCGGCGACGAGCGCCAGCGCGAACCGCACCCGTTGCCGCTGGCCGCCGGACAGCGTGCCGACCCGGCGCTTGGCGAGGTCGCCGACCCCGGCCCGCGCCATCACCTCGGGCACGGGGCGGTGCGCCTTGTACAGCGAGGCGGCGAGCGTGACGATCTCGGCGACGTTCAGGTCGGGCAGCAGGCCCCCGGACTGGAGCATCGCGCCGACCCGGCCGGCGGCGATGGCCCGGTCGGGGGCCAGGTCGTAGAGGGAGACGGTGCCGGCGTCCGGCCGGAGCAGGCCGAGCAGCAGGTCGATGGTCGTGGACTTGCCGGCCCCGTTGGGTCCGAGCAGCGCCACGACCTCGCCGGGTTCGATGCTGAGGTCGAGGCCGTCCACGGCGGTCACCGCGCCGAACCTCTTGGTGAGGCCGGTCAGCCGGACGGCTCCGGTCTTGGTGGTCATCACTGGCATGAATCGATGGTCGGGCGGGTACGGCCTTGTGCGGGCTGCGGCCCGTCACGGCGCGGCCATGACGGATGTCATGGCCGCGGGGCCGGCGTCGCCTGGACTGAGGAGTGAAGGGAGCGCAGCGACCGGAGCGACGAGGGAAGGTGGCGCCTACGAGGCCTCGCGGCCCGCGCGAGCGGAGCGAGCGCATTGAGCATGGCCGCGGGTCCGAATCGTGGACGCCCGTGAGCGCGGCCGCCGATCTTCGCGCGCCCACATCGTGGGAAGGCCGAGGAGACGCCCGTTCGGGCGAATCGATCTTCGCCGTCTCGTCCTAGATGATGGGATCGGCGCGCCGCAAGAGCACCGCCCGCTCCCGCTCGTTGCGGGTGAGCTCCGCCGCCCGGGCGAACTCCGCCCGTGCCTCGGCGGTGCGGCCGAGCCGGGCCAGCAGGTCACCCCGCACGGACGGTAGCAGGTGGTAGCCACGCAGTTCGCCGATCCCGTCCAGGATCTCCAGGCCCCGCTCCGGTCCGTAGGCCATCGCGACGGCCACCGCGCGGTTCACCTCGACGACCGGCGTCGGCGTGACCGCCCGCAGCGACCCGTACAGCGCGGCGATCGCCACCCAGTCGGTGTCCTCGGGCCGCCGCGCGCGGGCGTGGCAGGCGGCGATCGCGGCCTGCAGGACGTACGGCCCCGGCGGCTTTCCGAGTCGTTCGGCGCTCAGGAGCGCGGCGTACCCGCGCCGGATCAGCAACTGGTCCCACCGGCCGCGGTTCTGCTCCAGCAGCGGAACGGGGGTGCCGTCGCGGTCGACGCGGGCCGCCGTCCGCGATGCCTGGATCTCCATCAGCGCCACCAGCCCGTGCACCTCGGGCTCGTGCGGGGCGAGCCCGGCCAGCACCCGGCCGAGGCGCAGCGCCTCGTGGGTCAGTTCCGGACGCATCCACTCGTCGCCGGCCGTGGCCGTGTAGCCCTCGTTGAAGATCAGGTACACCACCTCCAGCACCGACGACAGCCGTTCCGCGCGCTCGGCCGCCGGCGGAAGCTCGAACCGCCTGCCGGCGAGCGCGCGCTTGGCCCGGACGATCCGCTGGGCGACGGTCGCCTCGGGCACCACGAACGCGCGGGCGATCTCGTCGGTGGCCAGCCCGCCGAGGACGCGCAGCGTCAGGGCCACCCGCGACTCGGTGGGCAGCGCCGGGTGGCAGGCCATGAAGATGAGCGTGAGCAGGTCGTCGCGGACGTCGTCCGGATCCAGCACCGCGTCGAAGTCGGCGGTGCCCGCCGTGCGCTGCGCCGCCTCGACGTCGCGCCCGATCTCGGCGACCTTGTCGGCGAGCCGGTCGTCGCGGCGCAGCCGGTCGATCGCCCGGTGCCGTGCCGTGGTCATCAGCCACCCGGCCGGGTTCGGCGGAACTCCCTTGGCGGGCCACTCCTCCAGCGCCAGCACCAGCGCGTCCTGGGCCAGCTCCTCGGCCAGCCCGACGTCGCGGACCAGCCGCGCCAACGCCGCGACGATGTGGGCCGCCTCGAGCCGCCAGACCGCCTCGACCGTCGCCCGCGGATCCCGGCTCACGGCGTTTCTCTGCTCATTGGGGCCCGAACACCTGACGGAGGTCGCCCTCACCGTCCTTGACGATCGCCCAGAACCGGCGGCTCAACTCGATCGCCTCCTCCTTGGAGCGCACGTCGACGAGCGCGAAACTGACGATCGTCTCCTTCGACTCCGCGTACGGCCCGTCGGTGAACGCCACCCGCCCGCCGCTGGCCGTCGCGTGGGTGCCGTCCATCGCCAGGCCACCGGTCGCGAGGAGGACGCCCGCGTTGGTGAGCTCTTCGATGAACCGGCCCATCTCGGCGTAGAGCGTCTCGTCGGCCGTCGGCCCGCCACCGTTCATGGTCATGAGGAAGCGCATGGCGTCCCATCCAACCAGACGCATGCCGGAGGCGGCGTCGGCGCGCTTACTGGAGCCAGATGCGTTTGGCGGTGCGACTCGCAGCAGCAGCGGCCGCCCACACCGCCCCTGATCTTGCAGTTGTGCTCGCCGAAAAACGGGCGAATTCCGGCGAAAGGGCGGGCACAACTGCAAGATCGACCACCGAGGACGTTTTTCCAGCGTGGATCTTGTCGATTCGGGCGGGGGTCGTTCGCTGAACCCGGTGACCGACAATCACCCTGGAGGAGATCATGCGCAAGCTCATCGTCGCCGAGTTCATCGCCCTGGACGGCGTCGTCGAATCGCCCGAGCGGTGGCACATGACGTACGTGGACGCGGAGATGTTCGCCGCGATGTGGCCCGCCGGCAGCGACATCGACACGTTGCTGCTGGGCCGCGTCACCTACGACAGCTTCGCCGGCGCGTTCGCACACGGGTCCGACGACGACCCGGTGGTCGCGAACATGAACCGCCCGGAGAAGATCGTGGTGACCGGAAAAGCCGGCGACCTGTCCTGGAAGAACTCCCGCAAGCTCCAGGGAGACCTCCTGCCCGCCGTCCGGGCGTTGAAGGCCGAACCCGGTGGGTCGATCGCGGTCGTGGGGAGCACGACGCTGGCCCGCACCCTGCTCGACGCCGGCCTGGTCGACGAGCTCAGCCTGCTGCTGCACCCGGTGGTCGTCGGCACCGGCGAACGCCTGTTCCCGCCGGCCGGCCCCGGTGCCACGTTCGAGCTGGCGACCTGCACGCCGCTGAAGTCCGGCGTCGTCCACCTGGTCTACCGCAAGGCGTAAGAGCTACGCGAGGCCGCTCTGGTACGCGAACACGACGAGCTGGGCGCGGTCCCGCGCGCCCAGCTTGATCATCGCGCGGCTCACGTGGGTCCGCGCGGTCGCCGGGCTCACCACCAGTTCGCGGGCGATCTCGTCGTTGTTCATCCCCTGGGCGACGAGGCCGACCACCTCGCGTTCGCGCTCGGTCAGCTGGCCCAGGTTCGGGTGCGGGGTGACCACGCGGTGCTGCTGGCCGGCGAACTCGCGGATCAGCGTCCGGGTGACCGACGGCGCCAGCAGGGCGCCGCCGTCGACCACGGTCTGCATCGCCTCGATCAGGCGCGCGGGCGGCGTGTCCTTCAGCAGGAAGCCGCTCGCGCCGAGGCGGAGCGCGTCGAAGACGTACTCGTCGCGTTCGAACGTGGTCAGGACGATCACGCGGGTCTCGGCGAGGGCGGGGTTGGCGACGATCCGGCGGGTCGCCTCCAACCCGTCGATGCCGGGCATGCGGATGTCCATCAGCACGACGTCGGGCTTCGTGCGGACGGCGAGGTCGACGGCGGCGAGACCGTCGGCGGCCTCACCGGCGACGGCGAACCCGTCCTCGTTCTCCAGCAGGGCCCGCAGGCCCAGCCGGACGAGATCCTGATCGTCGACCACCAGCACGGAAATCATCGCGGGCCCGATCGTACGCGTCCCCACGGTTTGAACACCGACAGCGTCATCGCCACCAGCACGGCCACCGTCGACACGACCGGCGGGAAGGCGAGGTTGCCGATGTCGGGCAGCGGGCCGCCGGAGCGCGCGTCGGCGGCCAGCGGGCCCAGCGTCGGCATCAGCAGCACGAGGACGAGCGTCACCAGCACCACGTTGAGGACCAGTTTCACCGCCACCCACCAGTACCGCACCAGCCCGTACTTCGAGCCCGTGCTCAGCAGCACGCCGGAAAGCAGGCACAGCAGGCCCATCAGCGCGAGCGGCCACGTCGCGAAGAGCCCGGTGCTCGCGATCGCCGACGCCGCGACCGACGAGTCGCCGGACAGGATCGCGGTGAACACCAGGATCCCGAGCACCACGTCGATGCCGAGCCAGGCGCCGGACGACAGGATGTGCAGCAACAGCAACGTCTTCCGCGTCCGCGGACCCGGATGCCAGCGCAAGGAAGTCATGACAGGTCCCGGCGCCGCATGAGCACGACCGCGGCGGCGAGGAACGCCGCCAGATACGCGGCGGTGAGAACGGCCGCGGACGGTCCACTGAGGACGGTCAGCACCCCGGGCGTGGCGTCGGGTCCCTCGGCGGTCGCGCCGAGCGCACCGGCCAGCGAGCCCGCCGCGGTGCCCGGCAGCCGGTCGGTCACCACGGCCAACGCGTCGAGCAGGTTCGCCGCGCCGCGCAACAGGTTCTCGACCACGAACGTCCACACCAGACCGAGCCCGACGCTCAACGCCGGCCCGCGCGTCACGGTCCCCAGAAAAATGCCCGCGGCGGCCCACATTCCCAACACCAGGGCCGCGCCGCCGGCCGCCCGCGCGGTGTCGGCAAGGCCCGGAAGAACAACGCTCCGGGACTCGCTGAGCGCGATCACGCACGACAGCACCAGATCGAGGCACAGCGTCCACAGCACCAGCCCGACGACGAACACGCCGACCGACGCGATCGTGCCGCCCAGTGCGGTCCCCCGCCCCGGCCCCTGGGTCAGCACGGTCTTCCACGTGCCCCAGCCGTAGCCGCTGCCGGCGGCGAGCGCGCCGAAGATCAGCACGATCGCGCCGCCGAACATCGGCGTGCCGGCGACGAGGATCGCGGGCACGGCCGGCGGCAGCATCCCGCCGAGCAGATCGCCCGAAGAGCCTTGAAAGGCGGTGGCGGGATCGTCGGACCGGTACGCCATGTACGGGAAGGCGAACGAGAACATCACCTGCAACGCGGTCCAGACGCCGGCGAGCACCCACAGCGTCGGCCAGCGGCGCAGCCGCAACAGTTCGGCCTGCAGAACACTCATCACGACACCCCCGTCATGCTCAGGAAGACCTCTTCGAGCGCCCGTTCCCGCACCACCAGCGTGTGCAGGTCGACGCCCTCGTGCACCAGGTTCCGGGCCAGTTCGGGCACGTCGACCCCGGCGGCCGGCACGGTCAGCACCTCGTGGCCGTGGTCGTCCAGGCCCGCCGTCACCTCCACGCCGGCCACGCGCGACACCACCCGTGCGGCGACCGCGACCGGCGCCGCGCGCACCTCCAGCACCGACCCGCCGCGCATCTGGTCGACCGTGCCCTGGTGCAGCAGCCGCCCGTCCGCGACCACGCCGACCCGCTCGCAGATCTGCTGCACCTCGGCCAGCAGGTGGCTCGACAGCAGCACCGTCTGCCCGCCCGCGGCCACGTCGACCACGAGCATGCGCATCGCGGCCATGCCGGCCGGGTCGAGGCCGTTGGTCGGCTCGTCGAGGATCAGCAGGTCGGGGTCGCCGAGCAGGGCCGCCGCGACGCCCAGCCGCTGCTTCATGCCCAGCGAGTAGGTGCGGAACCGGTCCTTGCCGCGGGCCGCCAGGTCGACCCGGTCGAGCGCCCGGTCGGCGGCGCGGTCGTCGAGGCCCCGGTAGCGGGCCAGCACCCGGAGGTTCTGCCGGCCGGACAGGTACGGGTAGAACCCCGGCCCCTCGACCAGCGCGCCCACCCGGCGCAGCGCGTCGGGCGCCCCCGGCGGGTGGCCCAGCACCGACGCGGTTCCGGCGGTCGGCCGCACCAGGCCGAGCAGCATGCGCAGCGTCGTCGTCTTGCCGGCCCCGTTCGGGCCGAGGAACCCGTACACCTCGCCGCGGCGCACCTCGAGCGTCACGCCGTCGACGGCGGCCCGGGTGCCGTAGCGCTTCGTCAATCCGTCCGTGGCGACAACGGTCTGAGTCATGCGTCCCATGCTCGTGAACGCACGGGAAGGACACGTCCGTCGCGCTACGACTCCTCGGCTACGTCCGCGGGCGTAGGAATCTCCGCGCGCACCTCGAAGACGCCGGCGCGCCCGGTCCCCGCGGTGAGCGTCCCCCCGAGATGGGCCACGCGGCGCCGCATGCCCGCGATGCCGAAGCCCTCGACGTGCGACCCCGCGTCGAGGTCCTGGTTCGCGACGGTGAGGGTGACCCCCTCGGCCCGGTACGCGATCTCCACGGTCGCCATCGGGTGCGGCGAGTGCTTGACCACGTTGGTCAACGACTCCTGCAGGATGCGGTAGGCGGCGAGGTCGGCGGCGGCCGGCAGGGTGCGGGGCGGGCCCTGCACCGCGAGGTCGACGGTCACCCCGGCGTCCTCGACGCGGCGGCGCAGGTCGTCGACGCGGGCCAGCCCGGGCGTCGGCGCGCGGTCGCCGGAGACGTCCGGCGTGATCGCGGCCAGCGTCGCCCGCAGTTCGGCCAGCGCGTCGGAGCTGGCCCGGCTGATCGCCGCCAGCGCCACGTGCGCCTGCCCGGGTTTCGTCTGCTGCATGTGCAGCGCGATGTCGGCCTGCATCTGGATCGCGGCCAGCCCGTGCCCGACCACGTCGTGCACCTCCTGCGCCAGCCGCAGCCGCTCCGCGTCGACCAGCCGCCGCTCGGCCTCGGCCCGCTCCCGGGCCACCGCCTCCTGCACCATCCGGCGGGCCACGCCCACCGTGAACGGGATCGCCACCCACGCCGTCGCCGGGATCAGCCCGGCGATCGTCGCATTGTCGGTGACGATGTGTGCCGACAGCACGACGAGCGCCCCACCGGCGGCGACCGCCGCCACGGCCATCGACAGCCGGCGGGCCACCGAGTACACGCCCACCGCCGCCGACACGAGAACCGGGCCGGGCGGGTAGCCGAGCACCAGGTACGCCGAGGTGGCCACGGTCGCCACCACCAGCGTCGCCACCGGCCACCGCCGCCGGAACGCGAGCGCCGCCGTGGCCACCACGATCAGCGCCACCGCGGCCAGATCCGGTGCCTTGTCCTCGGTCCGCACCCGCGCGATGACCGGCAGCGTCGCCAGACAGAGCACCAGCAGCCCGACGGCGAGCCCCACCTCACCCGCGACCGCCCGCCGCTGCCCGCTCATCACGCTGTCCATGATGGTCGCCCGCCGCCCCGCACCGCGTACGCCCGCCAACGTATTTCGGTTGTCGATCACCGGGTGGGCGGCCACGCTGTGCGGGTGAGCGGCAGGCTGCGGGAGATCGCCCGGGTCACGGTGGAGATCGCCGGGGCGGGCCACTACCGCACGCCGTCGGGCCGCCAGGTCACGATCGACGTCGCGGCGGCGGTCGCCGGCACCCGCCTGTACGAACCGGGCGAGACCCTCCCGAAGGCCGCACCGGGCACGCCCGACATCGAGGTCACCCACGAGTCCACGCTCGTCGCGACCCGCCGACTGCAGGGCGACGTCGCCGCCCTCGTCTTCGCCTCCGCAAAGAACCCCGGCGGCGGCTTCCTCGGCGGCGCCAAGGCGCAGGAGGAGGACCTCGCGCGGGCGTCGGCGCTGTACCCGTGCCTGCGTGCCGCGTCCGATTTCTATGCCCACCACCGCGACCAGCGCGACCTCCGCTACACCGACCGCGTGATCTACTCGCCGGCCGTCCCGGTCTTCCGCGACGACAAGGGCGCCCTCCTCGACGAGCCCTACACCACGTCGTTCCTCACCGCCGCCGCCCCGAACGCCGGCGCGATCCACCGCAACCAGCCCGCCGACGCACGCGACCTCCCCGCGGTCCTCGCCCGCCGGGCGACGCGGGTGCTCCGGGTCGCGGCCGCCCACGGCCACCGCACGCTGGTGCTCGGCGCATGGGGCTGCGGCGTGTTCCGCAACGACCCCGCCACCGTCGCGAACGCCTTCGCCGACGCGCTCCGCGAGGTCGCTCAGTTCGACCGGATCGTCTTCGCGATCCGCGACGGCAGGTCGGGCACGCCGGTGTACCGCGCCTTCGAGTCGGTGTTCGCGCCGTCGTCGGGCACCGTGATCGACGACTGGGTCGTCCTGCCGGAAGACTGAGGCCCCCGCGGGGTCGCGGCCGCCACGAAGCCGAGCGCCACCGTCGCGGCAACGGCCGCGGCCACCCCGGCCGCCATCCGCCGCCGCCGGGTGATTCCCCTCTTCAACCCCGAGGGGACGGGCACAGCCCGCACCGCCGTCCGACGCCTAAACGATTCCGATCCCGGACCAGATCCCGCCGCCACTCCCGCGCTCGCGCCCGCCGCCGTTCCCGCGCCCAAATCTCCCGCCGCCGCCGCGCCCAGGCCCGCCGCCCTCGCGCCCAAACTCCCCGCCGCTCCCGCGCCCGCCGTCGCTGCTGCGCCCACGCCGAATCCTGCCGCCATCCCGGCGGCCGTTCCCGGGCGGCCGGCCGCGGCCGAGAGCACCCGCGCGACCTCCCCCGCCGCCGGTCGCCGGCGCGGGTCCTTCGCCAGGCAGTCGTCGCACATCCGGCGCACCGCCGCCGGCAGCCCCGGCAGGTCCGTCGGCAGCGGCGCCGGCTCGACGAACCGGTGGGCGTCGAACAGGTCGGCCACCGACTCCGCCCGCCACGGCATCCCGCCGGCGAGCAGCCGGTACAGCAGCAGGCCCAGCGCGTACACGTCGGACGCCGGGGTCACCGCTCCCCCGTCGATGCGTTCGGGCGCCAGGTAGGCCGGTGTGCCCCACACCGACCGGCCGTCGGGGGCGGGTTCGGGTTCGCCGGAGAGGGCGGAGATGCCGAAGTCGAGCACCTTCACGCCGCCGCGGGACAGCAGGATGTTGGCCGGCTTGATGTCGCGGTGGACCACGCCGCGGGCGTGCGCCGCGGTCAGCGCGGCCGCCACCTGGGCGCAGATGCGCAGCGTGTCGGCCACCGGCACCGGGCCGGCGTCGATCAGGTCGGCCAATGTCGGGCCGTCGACCAGTTCCATCACCACGTACGGGACGCCGGCGCCCGACACGCCGTAATCGTGCACGGCGGTGATGTACGGGTGGGCGAGTTTGGCCGCGCGTTGCGCCTCGACCCGGACGCGCTCCCGCGCGTCCTCGTCGACGGCGTCGCCCGGATGCAGCACCTTGACGGCCACCGCCCGGCCCAGCACCTCGTCGTAACCGCGCCACACCACCGACATGCCACCGCTGCCGAGCGGCTCGATCAGCCGGTACCGGCCGCCGAGCACCCGAACGTCCGCCACGAGGAAATGCTTCTCCGCCGCCCGGTGCATAACAATGCGAAAGCCGACAGACCACCGGAAAAGCCGGCTAACCCGTCCGGTCGGGGGACACGGACAGCAGCGGGGTCAGCGCCGGATTGTCGACGTCGACGGCGAGCAGGCGCGCCGCCCGGAGCGCGCCCCGGTCACCCAGCCGGTGCCGGTGCAGGTGCGCCCGCACCACGAGTTCACGCAGGTCACACCGGGCCGCCAGGGCACTGAGCGCGGCCAGCATCGGTTCGGCCCGGCCGGGCTCGTCGCGGTCGAGGGCGGCGCCGATCGCCGTGTCCAGGACGTGCGCGTGCACCCACTGGTACCGGTCGGTCACCCGGGAACAGCGGCTCGCGGCCACGTCGAGCCAGCGGGCGGCCTCGCCGGGCTCGCCCTTCTCCGCGTGGAGCAGGCCGAGCCCGCGCGCGGCCATGCCCTCCCAGCACGGGTCGCCGAGCTGGCAGCCCAGCGCCCACGCGTGCTCCAGCCCGTCGGCGGCGGCGGCGAGGTCACCGGCGGCCAGGTCGAGCTCCGCCCGCAGCGACTGCGGCCAGGGCAGGAACGCGATCCACCGCTGGTCGTGCACCAGCGCCAGCGTGGCGTCGAGGGCCGCGGCCGCCTGCGCCCGCTCGCCGCGCAGCAGGTGCGCCCGGCCCAGCAGCGACAGCGACCAGGCGTGCTGCCGGTGGTCGCCGCACCGGGCCGCCCGGGTCACCGAGTCGTCGAGGTGGTCGAACGCGCGCGCGTAGTCGCCGGAGTCGGAGGCGTTCATCCCGCGCACGCCGAGGATCGCGGCGAGCTCGTCGTCGGTCTCGGCATCGGCGGTCGCCCGGGCCAGCCAGCTCTCGGCGGTGGCCCGCCGGCCGGCCTGCACCTCGACGAAGCCTAGCTCGCGGTGCGCGGTCACCGCCGTCGCCCGGTCGCCGGCGCGGGTGGCGTGGCCGATCGCCTCCTGCAGCACGACCGCGCCCTCCTCGTCGCGTCCGCGCACCGCGTGCACCAGCGCGCCGCCGAGCGCCGCCAACGCCCGGCCGCGCAACGCCGCGTCACCGAACGAGGCCGCCTCGGCGACGGCCCGGCGCAGGCATTCCAGGCCGGCGTCGACGGCGCCGGCCGCGATCGCGGCGCGGCCGGCGTCGAGCTGGCTCTGCGCCGCCGCGCGGCCGCGCAGCGGCAAGATGCTGGGGGACGCCGAGCTGAGCGTCGCCGCCTCCCGCAACGCCGGTGACGGCTCCGTACCCAGTTCCCGGCGCAGGAGGTCGGTGCAGGCCGCCACCTGCCGCTCGGCGGCGGCCCGGTCGCCGGTCATCGCGAGCCCGCGCACGAGGAGTTCGTGGTTGCCCTGCTCCAACGGGTTGCGGGCGACGGCGCGGGCGGCGTACGGCACCGCGTCCCCCGGCCTGTTCGCCGCGAGCGCCGCGGCGGCCGCGGCGCGCAACCGGGCCTCGATCGCCGCCGCGACCCGGTGCCGCTCGACCAGCAACCAGGCGTCGAAGGCCGCGTCGATCTCGAACCCCTCGAGGAGGTCGCCGTCGGAGTCCTCGCCGTGGAGGTCGACCTCGTAGCCGGCCGGCAGCGTGCGGTCGACCGGGTCGCCCTTGAACAGGTCGGTGCCGAGGACGCGCCGGAGCTCGGCGAGCGTCCAGCGCAGCGCGCCCAGCGGGTCGGCGGCGTCGGCGAACAGCAGTTCGGCGAGGTGCCGGCGGCCCGGCGGGCGGTCGGCGAGCAGGAGGTAGCACAGCAGTGCCCACGCCTTGCGTCCCCGGGGCGCGCGGACCGGCCGGCCGTCCTTCTCGACGGCCGGCGGTCCGAGCAGCCTGATCGTGACCATCCGTTCGGGATTATGCGCGCCGGACGCCCACGGCTTCCAGGTACTCGCTCGGCGCGACCAGCGTCCCGTCGTCGGCGACGTTGAACTCGCGCGGCACGTCGGCGAGTTCCGCGGCGAACTTCTTGAGGTCGTCGTCCGACAGCGTGCCGGCCAGCCTCGTGATCGGACCGTAGAAGTCGCGGAACCACTCGGAGAAGTGCTCGGCGTTCAGGTAGCGGAACGCGTAGGTGCGCACGGTGAGGTTGGTCCACTCCACGCGGTCACCGAACAGCTCGGTCAGGTGGCCGGGCGTCCCCCACAGCGTCCCCGGACGGACGCCCGCCGGCGGCGGCGCCCAGCCGGCGACGGTCTTGAACATCTGGCCGACCATGCCGCTCGGGGTCCAGTTCGCGATCGCGATCTTCCCGCCGATCTTCGTGGCGCGGACGAGTTCGTCGGCCGCCTTCTGGTGGTCGGGGGCGAACATGACGCCGACGGTGCTGCAGGTGAGGTCGAACTCCTGGTCGCCGACCGGCAGGTTCTCGGCGTCGCCCTCGATGAAGGTGACGTCGAGGTGCTCGGCCTTCGCCCGCTCGCGCCCCTGCTCCAGCAGGTTCCGGGCGTAGTCGACGCCGCTGGCGACGGCGAACCGGCGAGCGGCGGCCATCGCCGCGTTGCCCTGGCCGCAGGCGACGTCGAGCACCCGCTGGCCGGCCCGCACGTCGGCGGCCTCCACCAGCAGTTCGGCGATGATCTGCAAGGTGTTGCCGACCCGCGGGTAGTCGCCGGTCTCCCAGGCTGCCCGCTGGTTCTTCTTGATGGTTTCGAAGTCCGTCATGGTTGTGCGCTCCTCTGTTTCTCTCGATCGAGATCCTCCTCGCGCACCGTGTGACGGGGCGTGTGAACCGGGTGTCGGCTGCTTGTCAGGTCTAAGGTGGACGGCGTGCCGGACCAGCCGTTGCTCCTGTCCTTCGACGGCAACAGCCTCATGCACCGCGCCTACCACGCCGCCGCCACGGGAAAGCACGTCGACGACTGGGGTCGGCCGGTGTGGGCGATCAAGGGGCTGGTCGGGTACATCGCGCGGGCGGCCGCGCAACTGCGTCCCGACGCGGTCCTGGTCGGCTTCGACTGCGGCGTCTCGTCCGCCCGCAAGGTCGACTACCCCGGGTACAAGGCGCACCGCCCCGACAAACCGGACGATCTTCTTTCGCAGCTTCTCGCGGCACCGTCGGTGCTCCGGGACGCCGCCTTCCAGGTGGTGCAGCCCACCGGCTACGAGGCCGACGACGTGCTGGCCAGTTCGGTCGCGCTGGCCCGGGCCGGCGGCTGGCGGTGCGTCGTGGTCACCAGCGACCGCGACTCGTTCGCGCTGGTCGATGCCACCACGTCGGTGCTGCGGGTCCGCAACGGCGGCCTGGAGAACGCGACGCTGGTGACCGCCGTCTCGATGCCCGACGTGTGCGGGGTCGAGGCGTGGCAGTACCCCGACCTGGCCGCCCTGCGTGGCGACGCCTCCGACAACCTCCCCGGTGTCCGCGGCTTCGGCTCGACCACCGCGGCGCGGTTGCTGGCCGCGTTCGGCAGCGTCGACGCCGCGCTGAAGGCCGCGTTCGACGACCTGCGCGCCGCCGTCGGCGAGGCCGCCGCCCGCACGTTCTCGGCCGCCGAGACCAGGGAGACGGTGGACCGCAACCGCCGCCTGATGCGCATGCGTTACGACCTCCCCCTCCCCTCCCTCGACGACGTTCGCCTCCCGCTGGACTACCTGGTGATGCGCCGGGCCCTGGCCAGACGCGGGATCATCCTCGGCCCGTCCCTGTGGGCCCTGACCGGCGGCAGCCCCCCGGTGCCGGAGGAGGCCGTCCCGTTCGTCCGCCCCCGGGAGGGCGCCCGCACGCCGCAGTCACGACGCGCCCCCGGCGAAGGTCAAATGGCCCTGTTCTGACGGAGGCGCCGGCGGTCAGCGCCAGCGGGAGCGCAGGGCCGTCGCCAGCGGGAGGGGCGCTATCGCGAACAGCGTCAGGCCCGTGGCCGCCGCCGCGTATGCCCACCAGTTGCCGGTGGTCAGGCCGGTCGTGTCGCCAGCGATCCGCACGAAGGGCTGCACCACCAGCAGGGCGGCCGGCGGCAGCACGAGCAGTGTCGCCCACCAGCCCCGGGCGTCCCGCCGGAACGCCCGCACGAACCCGGTGCCGACTGCGCCCGCCACCAGCCCGAGGGCGACGAACGCCATGACGTCCCGGCCGGTGGCCCAGTACCCGTACAGCGGCGCGCCGTCGACGGCCGCGGCGAACGCCAGCCCCGCCGTGGCGACGGCCGACATCCCGACGGCGGTCCGGCTGCCCCGGTGCGCCCGCCAGCCCAGGGCGAGCAGCCCGAGCGCCACCTGCGGCACGAGCACGAGCAGCGGCGGCCGCTCGAACGGCGTCACCGCGGCCGCCGGCACCAGCAGCACGGTGACCGCGACCGCACCCGCCACCAGCCGGCGGGTGACCCAACCCGGCAGGGCGACGGCGCTCAGCCCGGCCAGGATCCAGCCCACCCAGGCGACGGCGCCCAGGGACTGCACCGGCCCGAGCGTCCGCAGCTCGATCCCGGCCGGCACCGCCCGCGGTTCGACGGTCGACAGCCACACCGCGGCCAGCGCCACCGCCGCGCACAGGGCGAACGTCGACGCGAACGGAACGGCGTCGGCCAGGCCGGACGAGCCACGCGCCCGCAGCCGGGCCCGGACGCCCGCGCCAACCAGGTCGACGACGTCGGCCGGCCGGGGCCACCCCCGGAAGACGCCGTACGACCGCCGGGCCGCGACGTCGAGATAGGTGTCGAGGATCTCGCCGCCCCGCTCGGCCCGGTACGCGGCCGGGTAGGCGCGCAACAGCCACCGGTAGCGGGCGGCCAGCCGCATCCCGGCATCCGCCTCGTCGGGCGTCCGGCGCACACCGGCGACCCTCAGCACCGTGCCGACAGCGGCCCGGAAGCCACGACCGGCCGCACCGAACCCCGCCATCACGCCGTGCCACCCACAGCCGGCCGGACGGTCGCGGAGCGGGCCCGCAACCGCCGGGTGGCCGCCAACGCGTTGCGGCGCAGCCGATCGGCGGCCGCGGCGAGGACGGCAGCACCGTCGTCGGTGAGGCGGTAGTAGCGGCGCAGGCGGCCGTCGACGATTTCCTCGCGGTCGGCGGTGACGAGGCCGTCGTCGCCGAGGCGGTCGAGGGCGCCGTACAGGGTGCCCGGGCGCAGTTCGACCCGCCCGCCGGACAGCGTGGCGACCTCGGTGATCAGGCCGTATCCGTGCAGCGGCCCGGCCGCGAGCGCGGTGAGGATCAGGAACGTGGGTTCTTGCAACGTCTCCCGCATGGCGGCAATATATCGGTGACGAAGGTATGCTCGCAACGAGGACATGCGGAACCGAAGCGGAGAGGAGGAGGGTCGAACTCCTACGGGTGTCCCCCAACGGTTTTCGAAACCGCGGCCGGCGCCAACTGTCGGCTGGCCTCTCCGAGCGAACAACAAACAACAGCACAGTCGGGTTGGCCGGATTTGAACCGACGACCTCTGCTACCCGAAAGCAGCGCGCTCCCAAGCTGCGCCACAACCCGTTGATACGTGCGTGCCCACGCAGGGAATCGAACCCCGATCCCAGGTTTCGTAGACCTGTGTCTTCTCCTTTGGACCACGTAGGCATGACCGTCCACAAAGGACGGTTAAATCAGAGCGAAGAAAAGCCGCCCGGACCCGGTGCGGGTGGGCGGCGTAGGCGTGTTGCCAATGCCTACGGTCGCCCCGGTACCGGTCGCGACTGGAAGGATCGCGGTGCGGACGATGAACGTCGGAACATCTCGCTTCCCCTTCCCGTGCTTGGCGTCTCCACGAGAATACGACCCACCCGCAAGCAGACACAACCCATTACCGTGTCATGGCATGACCGACGTTACGGGGGTTCGGGCCCGCCCGGGTGGCCGGGTGACCCTGCGGTTCACCGGAACCGGCTACCGCGCCCTGCCGCAGCCGAAGCGGCTCGAGATCTGGGGCGACCGGCTGCTCGGCGACGCCACGACCGGCATCTCGCTCATCGTGCTGATCGTGTTCGGTGGCCTCGCCGCCTACCTGTGGCAGGAGGACGCGAAGCCGGTCTCCGTCCTGCTGCTCGTCATCTGCGTGCCGTGCCTGCTCGTGCTGCTCGCCCGGGCCGCGATCGAGTCGGTGGGTTGGCTGTTCCTCGCCGCAGCCGTCGTCGGTGCGGTGCTGTTCGCCCCGCTGCTGCTGTTCCCCGGGGCGCGGCGATGGGCCACGCAGTGGTGGAAGAAGAAGCCGGCCGAGTCACACCTCGACAAGCGGATCCGGGTGACCGACCTGGAACCGGTCTCGGTGGAACGCAACGGCAGAGCGGTCACCGTCACGGTGCTGATCGACGGCGCCAGAATCCGGTACACGGCACGAGACGGCGACGCCCTGGAGCGCGAGTTCCGGGCGATGCTGTCACGGCCCGCCACCGGGGTCGGACCGTAGCGAGTCCGGCCCGCCGCCGCTCGACCCGGCCACCGTGTCCACACCGGACTGCGTCACCGCCCGGCCGGCCACCAGCACGAGGTCGATCTCGCGCAGCGCCGCCAGGTCGAACAGCGGATCGCCGTGCACCGCGATGATGTCGGCCCGCTTGCCGGCGTCGAGGCTGCCCGTCTCGTCGCCGACCCCGCACGCCGCCGCCGCGGTCACCGTCGCCAGTTCGATGATCTCGGCGGCGCTGAAACCGGCCAGCGCGAACACCTCGAGCCCGCCGACGTAGTCGTCGGCCGCCTTGTCCAGGTCGCCGAGGTGGAACCCGCAGTCGTCACCGGCCACCAGCCTTACCCCGGCGTCGCGCATCCGCGTGAGCATCGACAGCCACCCGTCGAGCGGTGCCGACCCGACCCGCGAACGGATCGCCTCGAACTGCCCGTGCACGGTCGGGCAGACGTACACCCCGGAGGAGGCGATCCGCGCGACGAGATCGGCGTCGTACGCGTAGCCCGTGGGCGTCAGGAACGTGCAGTGCTCGATCGTCGTCACGCCGGCTTCCAGCACGTCCGAAATAGACTCCGGCGAATGGGCGTGCGCCGCCACCCCCTTGCCGCGCAGCTCCGCCTCCTCCACGATCGCGCGCAGCTGCGTCACGTCGAACTGGGACCGCCACGCCGGCGGAGCGACCGCGGTCATCTGGCCGCCCGACGCCATCACCTTCAGCACGTCGGCGCCGGCGCGCAGGTTCTCCCGCGCGACCCGCCGCACCCCGGAAAGATCATCGGCCTCGCCGCCCATGTACCAGCAGTGCCCGCCGGTCGGGGTGATCGGCCGGGTCGCGACGAGCAGGTTCGGCCCGACCGTGAGGCCGGCGGCGATCGAGTCGCGCAGGGCCACGTCGAGAAAGTTGCGGCCGCCGAGGTCCCGGGCCAGGGTGACGCCCGCGGACACGAGCTTGCGCGCGTTCTCGGCCATCCGCAGCAGCAGCCGCGGGTCGGACTCGGCGGTCTGCCCGGTGACCGGGTCGACCCGGTCGTCGAAGCCGAGGTGCACGTGCGCGTCGACGAGCCCGGGCATCAGGGTCCGGCCGGGAAGATCCAGGACGAGAGCGGACGGCGGCACGTCGAGGCTGCCGCGCTCACCGACCCCGGCGATGCGCGTCCCGTCGACGAGCACCTCCCCGTTGCGGATGGACTCTCCCGGCCGTCCGGTGAGGACGGTCGCGGCGCGGATCAGCTTCAGCACGACGCGAACCCTATCGGCGTACCGTGAACGGATGACACCCTGGCCGACCGATCGCCTCACCGCGCTGCTCGGGATCGAGCACCCGATCGTCCAGGGCCCGTTCGGCGGCGGGGCGTCGTCGGTCGCGCTGGCCGCGGCCGTCTCCGGCGCCGGCGGGCTCGGTTCGTTCGGCGCCCACGCGCTGGGTCCCCAGGAGATAAAGACCTTGGTGGACGCGCTGCGAGCGGCCACCGACCGTCCGTTCGCCGTGAACCTGTGGGTGCCGCAGCCGACCGAGGTCACGAACGTCGACCTGGTCCCCCACATCGAGCGCCTGCGGCCGCTCTACGCGCGCACCGGATCCACGCCGCCGGCCAGGGTCACCGTGCAGAACTTCGACGACCAGCTGCAGGCGGCCCTCGACGCCGCTCCCCCGGTGCTGAGCTTCGTCATGGGTGTGCCGCCGGCAGCGGCGCTGGAATCGGCCCGGGCCAAGGGGATCCGCACGATCGGCACCGCCAGCACCGTCGAGGAGGCGGTGGCGCTCGCCGATGCCGGGCTCGATGCCGTGGTCGCCTCGGGCAGCGACGCCGGCGGCCATCGCGGCGCGTTCCTGCGCCCCGTGGAGGAGTCGCTCGTCGGAACGTTCTCGCTGATCCCCCAGGTGGCCGACGCGGTCGACGTGCCGGTGGTCGCCGCCGGCGGGATCGCCGACGCGCGCGGCATCGCGGCGGCGTTCGCGCTCGGCGCGCACGGCGTGCAGATCGGCACCGGGTTCCTCAACACGGTCGAGTCCAACGCCAGCGCGCCGCACCGGCGCGCGCTCAACAGCGACGGCGCGCGTCGCACCGTCCTCACGAAGGTCTTTTCCGGACGGATGGCGCGCGGCATCGCGAACCGCGTCACCCGTGATCTGGTCGACGCGGAGCGCGACGTGCCCGCGTACCCGGTCCAGAACGCTTTGATGATGCCGATCCGCCGCGCCGCCGCCGACCGCGACGACCCCGACCACCTCAATCTCTGGAGCGGCCAGGCCGCTCCCCTCACCCACGAGACGACCGCGGTGGAATACCTCACACGGCTGGTGCGGGAAGCCCAGGCGCGCCTCGGCGGTTGAGAGTTCACGTGACCCCAGTTGCTTCTTCGGTAGTGCCCCTCTCCGTTCTCGATCTCGCGCCGGTGGCCGAGGGTAGCGACAACGGCACCGCGCTCGCCCACACCACCGCGCTCGCCACCCGGGTGGAGGAGCTCGGCTACCACCGGCTGTGGGTCGCCGAACACCACAACATGCCCGGTATCGCCAGTTCCGCGCCGGCCGTGCTGTTGGCGCACCTGGCCGCCCGCACGTCGTCGATCCGGCTGGGCTCGGGCGGGGTGATGCTGCCCAACCACGCGCCGCTGGTGGTGGCGGAGCAGTTCGGCACGCTGGTCGCGCTGCATCCGGACCGCATCGACCTGGGCATCGGACGGGCGCCAGGCACCGACCAGCTCACCGCGCTCGCGTTGCGCCGCAGCGTCGAGGGGCTGTCGGCGGAGGACTTCCCGCAGGAGCTGGCCCGGCTCATCGGCTACTTCGAGGCCGGTTCCGGCCAGCCCCGGGTCACGGCCGTTCCGGGACGCGGTGACGCGCCGGCGATCTGGCTCCTCGGTTCGAGCGACTTCTCCGCGCGGCTCGCCGGCCGGCTCGGGCTGCCGTTCTCGTTCGCGCACCACTTCAGCGCCGCCAACACCGACATCGCCCTGGAGCTGTACCGGGCCGAGTTCCGCCCTTCTCGCTGGCTCGACTCCCCTTATGCGATGGTGGCGGTGTCGGCGGTCTGCGCCGACACCGACGAGCGGGCCGAGTACCTGAGCCTGCCGTCGGGCCTGTCGTTCCTGCGGTTGCGGCAGGGCCGGCCGGGTCGCATGCCGTCACCCGACGACGCCGCCGGGTACCCGTTCTCGGATCTGGAACGCGCGTTCATCGCCTCCCGCCGCGAGGGGCAGGCGCTCGGCTCCCCCTCGACCGTCACCGACCAGCTCAACGCGCTGCTGCGCCGCACGAACGCCGACGAGCTGATGCTGACGACGCTGGTGTTCGACATCGACGACCGGATCCGCTCGTACGAGCTGATCGCCGAGCAGGTGGCGCCGAAGCTGCAGCGTCCCTGAGGTTCCCGCCCGCACCGTAGAGTGACGTCGATGTCGCTCGGATTCCGGTGGCGACGCGACGGGTGGCTGGTCGGCTCGGTCGTGCTGGCCACCGTCATCATCGCCACCGCCGCGGTGGTCGGATCATCCTCCACGGAGGCCGTCCGGCCGGTTCCTTCTGGCGGGCCGGCGCTGGAGCCGTTGCCGGCCGGCAGGTTCGGCCGGGCCACGCTCGTGTACTGGGGCTGCGCCACGGACTGCTACCCCGTGGTGCGGTTCGGCGACGGCCGGGAGTTCGAGGTACCCACCGACGCGACGTCGACCCGCGGCGTCACGCTGTCACCCGACGGACGCTGGCTCGGCTACCCCCTCGGAACCGGCCTGGTCGTCCGCGACCTCGTCGGGTCGTCCGCCGAGCACCGGTTCGGCTCGCCCGCCGTCGGCCGCCGGATGACCGCCTGGGCCTGGTCCGCCGACTCGGCGGTGCTGCTCGTCAGCGACGAGGGCGCCGACCAGGTGCCGACGGGCTTCACCCTGCTGTGGGTCGAGGACGGCACGCGGATGCCGCTACCGGCGTGGCCCGGGCACGAGGTCCTCGGCGTGCGCCTGCCGGTGCAGCTGCTCGTCGCCCAGCCGAACGCCCCCGCCGGGTCCCATGTCGATCTCGCCCTCACCACCGCGACGGGCGAGATCGCGACCTGGTTCACCGTCGACGCGGCGGCCCAACTGCGCGCCGGCGAGCGGCTGGTGCCGAACGGCGTCCGCTTCAGCGGGACCGGCACCGGGTTCGAGGCGGTGGTGCTGAACCGCGACGACGACCCGACCGCCGTCCTGAGGTTCGGCACGAACGACGCCGAAGACCCGATCATCCGGCACGACCTGCCCACCACCGGATCGGGACGCTGGTCGTATCTCGGCGTCGGCCCGGACGGCACCGCCTTCGCCCACCACGAGCAGGGCCGCACCCGGCTCCGCTATCTCGCCCCGGACGGCACGATCAACCCCGGCCCCGACCTGCCCCCCGATCCCGTCCGCGTGGTACCCCCGGGCGTCGCCGTGTACTAACAGATCGTCTGCCACGGAACTACTCTTGGGGGCATGACCGCCATGTCCCCGTCCCGCGTCGAGCCCGATCTGTCGTACCTCTTCGACCGCGCCGGCCACGTGCTGCGGACCCGGATGGCCGCCGCCCTCGCCGAGATCGGGTTGACCGCGCGGATGCACTGCGTGCTCGTGCACGCGCTGGAGGAGGAGCGCACCCAGGCCCAACTCGCCGAGATCGGCGACATGGACAAGACCACCATGGTCGTCACCGTCGACGCGCTGGAGAAGGCAGGACTGGCCGAACGCCGCCCGTCGACCCACGACCGGCGCGCCCGGATCATCGCGGTCACCGACGAGGGTGCCCGGGTGGCCCACCGCAGCCAGGAGATCGTCGACGCCGTCCACCGCGACACGCTGGCCGCCCTACCCGGCCAGGACCGCCAGACCCTGATCCGCATCCTGACCGACCTGGTCACCGGCCCGCTGGCCGAACCGGCGGAGCCGGCCGTGGGCGTCCGCCGCGCCCGCCAATCCGCCTGACCGATCAGAGCTCACCGGCGGGGCGATCCGAGCCCGGACCAACGTCGCCGATCTTGCAGTTGTGCTCGCCGAAAAACGGGCGAATTCCGGCAAAAAGGCGGACACAACTGCAAGATCGGCGAACCGACCGCTGTCCCCGGCGGCGATCTTGCAGTTGTGGTGCCTTGTTCGCCCTTATTCGCCCCTGTTTATGACCCACCACAACTGCAAGATCGACTCCCGGGGACCCCGACCGCCACGACGTCCAGCGCACCAGACGGAGCGTGAGCGGGGAAGTTCTCCCACGTCAGGGCGTGTACGAGCTTCCCCGCTCACGCGCAGCTGTCCACAGGCGCACCGCGCCGACCGCCAGCGGCGACAGCGGCGACGGCGGCAACAGCGCGACAAGCGTCACTAGCGGATCGTCTGCAACGGAACTATCTGCTACCGTCACACCCGTGAGAAGAAAAACTGCGCTCGGCGTCCTCGCCTCGGCGACCCTCATGATCATTCTCGACGGCAGCATCGTCACCGTGGCCATGCCGGCCATCCAGGACGACCTCGGGTTCTCCGCCGCCGGCCTCAGCTGGGTCGTCAACGCCTACCTGGTGGCGTTCGGCAGCCTGCTGCTGCTCGCCGGCCGCCTCGGTGACCTGCTCGGCCGCCGCCTGATGTTCCTCGCCGGCACCGCCGTGTTCACCGCGGCCTCCGTGCTCGCCGGCGCCGCCACCACCATCGAGATACTCCTCGCCGCCCGCTTCCTCCAGGGCATCGGCAGCGCGATGGCCGTCGCCGTCAGCCTCGGCATCCTCGTCACCACGTTCACCGAGCCCACCGAGCGCGCCCGCGCCATCGCGGTCTTCAGTTTCACCGGCGCGGCCGGCGCGTCGATCGGCAGCGTGCTCGGCGGCGTCCTCACCGACGCGCTCAGCTGGCACTGGATCTTCTTCATCAACGTGCCCATCGGCATCGCCGTCATCGCGCTCGCGCTGAGGGTCCTCCCGAACGACCGTGGGCTGGGCATCGCCAAGGGTGCCGACATCATCGGCGCCGTCCTCGTCACCGCGGGGCTGATGCTGGTCATCGTGGGCGTGGTGAACGAAGGAATGATCTGGATCGCCGCCGGGACGGCGCTGCTCGCCGCGTTCATCGCCCGGCAGGCCACCGCCCGCACGCCGTTGATGCCGCTGCGGATCTTCCGCTCCCGCAACGTCTCCGGCGCCAACCTGGTGCAGATTCTCATCATCGCCGCCTGCTTCGCGTTCCAGATCCTGCTGGCGCTGTACCTGCAGCACGTGCAGGGCTACGGCGCGGGCGGCACGGGTCTGGCGATGCTGCCGCCCGCCGTGGTCATCGGCGTGGTCACCCTGGGCTTCTCGGCGCGGCTGATCGCGCGGTTCGGCGAGCGTCCGGTGCTGCTGGCCGGCCTGGCGCTGCTCGCGGCGATGTTTCTGCTCCTCACCCGGGTACCGGTGCACGCGACCTACGCCACCGACCTGCTGCCGGTCATGCTGCTGGCGAGCGGCTTCGGCCTGGCGCTACCGGCCCTCACCGCGCTGGGCATGTCGGGCGCGAAGGCCGACGACGCCGGGCTCGCGTCGGGTCTCTTCAACACCACGCAACAGGTCGGCATGGCCCTCGGCGCCGCCGTGCTCACGACCCTCGCGGCCGCCCGCACCGCCGACCGCGCCGGGCTCGGCGAGGCCGCGGCGCTCACGGCCGGCTACCGCCTGGCCTTCGCGGTGGGCGCGGCGCTCATCGTGGTCGCGGCCATCGTCGCGGTCACCGTCCTCCGTCCGCAAAAGCTGGATGACGCCCACCGCGCCGCCCCCGGTACCGCAACCGACGGGTACGTGGCGGGAGACTTGTCGGATGCGCATCACACTGCTGACCGGTGACATCACCACCGTTCAGGTCGACGCGATCGTGAACGCCGCCAACTCCTCACTGCTCGGCGGCGGGGGCGTCGACGGGGCGATCCATCGCAAGGGCGGCCCGGAGATCCTCGCCGAGTGCCGGGCTCTCCGGGCCGCGAAGTACGGCCGCGGCCTCCCCACCGGCCAGGCCGTCGCCACCACCGCCGGCCGCCTGCCGGCCCGCTGGGTGATCCACACGGTCGGCCCGGTGTGGAGCGCGGAGGAGGACCGCTCGGCCCTCCTCCGCGACTGCTACACCAACTCCCTCACCGTGGCCGGCGACCTCGGTGCCACCACGGTGGCGTTCCCCTTGATCTCCGCGGGCATCTTCCGCTGGCCCAAGGAGGACGCCGTGCGACAGGCGGTCGCCGCCATCACCGCCGCGCCACCATCCACTGTGGACAACGCGCGGCTGGTGCTGTTCGACGACGAAACCCGCGACGTCGCCGAGATGGTGCTCGGTTTCTAGAAGCCCGCAGTGATCCGGGTGAACTCCAGGTCGCCCTGCGAGATGCCGCTGCAGTTGGACACCACGCCGCCGCCGGGGCACGGACGGTCGCGGTTGACCGACCAGAACGCCAGCCGCGCCAGGCCGCGTGCCTTGGCCCAGTCGCGGATCGCGGTCCAGGCGGCCGGGGAGGTGAGCTCCTGCTGGTCGCTGAGCCCGTTCATCCCGGAGATGCCCATGTGCTGGTAGGCGGTCGCGTCGGACCAGCCGAACTGCGCCTTCAGCGCGTTCTTCAGGCCCTCGGCGGCGTTGATCGTGTCGGTCTGGATGTTCGAGCCGCCGAAGTCGAACGGCATGATCGTGAAAATGTCGACGTTCGCGTTCAGCTCACGCGCCCGCTGGATGAGCTGCAGGCCGTTGAAGTTCGGACCGGTGGTCGTGGTGCCGAACGTGACGATCGTCTGCAGACCCGCGTTGTTCTGCTTGACGATCCGCAACGCGTTGAGGATGCGGTCGCGCACCGTGGCGTTCTCGAACTCGTCGAAGTTCTCGATGTCGATGTCGATCGCCTTGAGGTTGTAGGCGTTGATCACCTGCTGGTACGCACCCGCCAGCGCCTCCGGAGTGGCGCAGTTCGGGCCCAGCTTGTTGCCCTGCCAGCCACCGAACGACGGCACGACGTCGCCGCCGGCCGCGCGGATCGCGTTGATCGTCTGCTGGTCGACGCCGCCGGTGAGCGGACGCTGGCTGTCCCACGACGGGGTGCAGCCACCACCCGACAGCACGAACGCCAGCGTGAACCACTTCACGCCGGTGGCGCTCATGACGCTCGCCGCGTTCTGCGGGTCGCCCCAACCGAGGTACAGGTACGGCGCGCCGCGCCCGCCACCCGGGTTGGTGCATCCGGTGGTGGTGCCGGTGACCGAACCGCTCTTCGCCGATTCGCCGTTGCCGTTGTACGCCGCGACCGTGTACGTCCTCGAGGTGCACGTTCCCAGCCCCGAGATGGTGGTGCTGGTGCCGGTGACGGTGGCGCGCACCGTCGTCCCCTCGTAGACCCGGTATCCGGTGACCGTGCCGCTGCTGGCGTTCCACGCCAACGAGATCGCCGACGCGGTGGTGCCGGTGACCCGCACGTTGCCCGGCGTGCCGGGCGCACCCGGGTTGGTGGGGCCGCCGCCGGCGCACGGCGCGTTGTTGAGCGTGCAGTTCGACGGGTTGCCGCTTCCGGTTCCGATGAAACCGAAGCTGGCCTGGCCACCCGGAGCGATCGTGCCGTTCCAGGTGCTGGTGAACGTGTAGCGCTGGCCGCTCTGCGAACGGTTCGCGTCCCACGACGAGCTGATCCCGGTGCCGGCCGGCAGGTCGAACGCGACCGTCCAGCCGTTGATCGTGGTGGTCGAGCCGTTGGTGATGGTGACCTTGGCCTCGAACCCGGTACTCCACGAGGACGTCTTGACGATGGTCGCGGTCGGATCGGCCGCGTATGCGGGCGCGCCGGTGGCGACCACACCGACGAGCGCACCGAGAAGCGCGACGGCGGCGCCGGACAGCAACCGGCGCCGGATGGCAGGAGTCATGGGCGGACCTCCCAGGAGGAACGTGGGGTTGATCAGGTACACGACCCCGCCCGGCCGCGCTGGATACACGCTAGTCGATTCCCACGGGTCCGGTCTATACCGGACTAGACGGCATCTCGCCGAACCCCACAGTGGATGGTCTTCGAAGCCGCAGTCGGAATCGAACCGACGCACACCCGATTTGCACTCGGAGCCCTTGACCACTCGGGCATACGGCCGCTGATCACGTACCCGCACCAGGATTCGAACCTGGGACGTCCGCCGTGTGAGGACGGCGCTCTTCCGCTGAGCTACACGGGCCTGTTCACTGTTCGTACGTAGCGCGGACGGGATTCGAACCCGCATGTGCCCTGGGTGAAAACCAGGTGACTTTCCCGATTCGTCTACCGCGCCGTGGCGGGGGAGGGAGTCGAACCCTCAATCGCTCGGCTTATGAGGCCGGCCAGTTACCGTTACACGCACCCCGCAGTACGCCGCCAGGGACTTGAACCCCGAACCCACTGCTTAAGAGGCAGTCGCTCTACCGTTGAGCTAGCGGCGCATGTGCTGCGCGGAGGTTGGGAGACTCGAACTCCCGACAGAAGATGTCTCCTGTTACGGATTAGCAATCCGCTGCCTTACCACTCGGCCAAACCTCCAACGTTCCTGCCGGCCCCCCTCGGCATGCCGTCGACAGGAACTCGCGCCCCGTACCGGGATTGAACCGGCGACCTCGCGCTCGACAGGCGCTTGCTCTCCCACTGAGCTAACAGGGCTTGGGCTAACAGGGCTTGATCTCTACTGCGTACCCGGAGCGCGATTCGAACGCGCAACCTCACCGTTCTGAGCGGTGCGCCTCTGCCGTTGGGCCACCCGGGCTTGAATTTCACATGTGCGCTGCGAGCGGAGGACTCGAACCTCCAACCTTCCGGTTCAGAGCCGGACGTGCTGCCAGTTGCACCAGCCCGCAAAGGGTCTGTTCTGCTGCCCGGCCGGCAGGTCCCCCCGCGGGACCCACCGGCCGGACGCTCAGCGCAGGTACATCGCCGCCCAGTTGGGAACCGTCGGCGCGGTTCGCAGGGGCATGCGTGCCTCGGACGGAGTCCGGTCACCCTTGCGCTGGTTGCAGCCGCCGCAGGCGGCCACGGTGTTGAGCCAGCTGTTGGCGCCACCGCGCGAACGCGGCAGCACGTGGTCGATCGTCGACGCGGGCCGGCCGCAGTAACCGCAGCGGCGGCCGTCACGCACCAGCACACCGGCCCGGGACCACGCCGGGCCGCGGCTGTGCCGCCACCGGGTGACGACGTACGACACCAGCCGGACGACCGTCGGCACCGGGTAGACGCCGATGAGCCGGTCGGGCTTCGCCTCGTGGATCTCGGCGACCCGCCGCACCAGCATCCGCACGGCATGGCGGACGCTGACCCGGTGGAGTGGGCCGAGGTCGGCGTTCAGAACCAGGACGTCCACCGGATCCCCCTTCCACGTCGTGATCGGTCGGACTGACTTACAGGAGCGGCAGCCGGGATTCGAACCCGGGACCTCGACGATGGCAACGTCACGCTCTGACCAAACTGAGCTACAACCGCATATAGACCATCCACTGTGGAGTTATCAAATAAGCAATTCCTGTTTCGGGCAGGAAGAATCGCACGGGCGGAAGGAGTCGAACCCACAACCGACGGCTTTGGAGACCGCTGCTCTACCTGATTGAGCTACACCCGTATGTCTTATGGAATAAAGAAACCGCCCGGTCCCTGGAGCGGGGCGGGCGGTGCGTAGAACGCTGGATGCGCCTACGTACACCTCCGGCCCGAGCCGAGGCCATTCACCTTCAGATCTAGGAAACTGCTACCCGCACAGGCGAACGCCCAGACGCCATCCCCGCGCAGCCACTGCTGCCGCGGTTCAGTCGAGGCGATCTGCCCGAACATAGCCATCTCCTGTCTCTCTCTATCTCTTCTCTCGCTTGGTGCCGTTCTAAGGTAGGGCCAACCCACCACCCCATGCAAGCCTTTTTGATCGATGGCACGAATTGGTTATCGAACCCATTCTTCAGTCCACTGTGGACTGATACCCGCCGCCGAGGTAGGCGCTCTGCACGCGGTCGTCCCCCGCGAGGTCGGCCGGCGTTCCGGTGGTCACCACGCGGCCGCGGTCCATCACCGCGACCCGGTCGGCGACCCGGAACGCGGCCCGCGCGTTCTGCTCCACCAGCAGGATCGCCTGCCCCTGCTCGTCCCGCAGCCGGCCGAGCGCCGCGAAGATCTCGGCCACCAGGCGGGGCGCCAGCCCGACGCTGGGCTCGTCGAGCACCAGCACCTTCGGCGCCGCCATCAGCCCGCGGCCGATCACCACCATCTGCTGCTCGCCGCCGGACAGCGTGCCGGCCGGCTGCGCCAGCCGCGACCGCAGCCGCGGAAAGAGGTCCAGCACACGGTCGCGGTCGGCGGGGGTCGCGGACCGGCGCCGCGTCCAGCCGCCGAGCGCAAGGTTGTCGGCGACCGTCAGGGACGGGAACACCAGGCGGTTCTCCGGGACGTGCGCCAGACCGGCCGCCGCGATCCGCTCGGGCCGCAGCCCGTCGACCGCACGACCGTCCACCGTGACCGTTCCCGCCGACGGCCGGATGAGGCCGGAGACCGCGCGCAGCAACGTCGTCTTGCCGGCGCCGTTGGCGCCGATCACCGCGAGCAGGTGACCGGCCGGCACGGAAAGGTCGATCCCGTGCAGCACGCGGAGGTTGTCGTACCCGGCGTGCAACCCTTCCACCTCGAGCATCAGTCCCCCTGCACCACCGACCGGGCGACCGGATCCACCGCGGCCTGCTCCTCCTCGATGCCGAGGTACGCGGCGACCACGGCGGGATCGTGGCGCACCGCGGCCGGATCGCCCAGCGCGATGAGGCGACCGTCGTCGAGCACGGCGACGCGGTCGGCCAGCGCCAGCACGGCCTCGACGTCGTGCTCGACGAGCACGATCGCCATTCCCCCGGCCCGCAGCCGCCGCAGCAACCGGGCCAGGTCGCGACGTTCGCCACCGGAGAGGCCGGCCATCGGCTCGTCGAGCAGCAGCAGGTCGGGTTCCAGCGCGAGCGCGCGGGCGATCTCCAGCAGCCGCTGCTGCCCGAACGGCAGGTCGCCGGCCGGCCGGTCGGCAACCTCGGACAGTCCCACGAGAGAGAGGAAGTCGTCGGTGGACCGGTGGATCGCGCGCTCCTCCGCCCGCGCCGGCAGCACCAGCGCGCCACGCGCGAGCCCGGCCCGGCCGCGCAGGTGCCGGCCAACGGCGACGTTGCCGCGCACGGTGGTCGAGCGGAAGATCTGCAGATTCTGGAAGGTCCGGGTGGCCCGGGCCCGGGCGAACACGTGCGGCTTTCGGCCGTCGATGCGTTCGCCTTTCAGGCGAACGGTTCCGGTCGACGGCGTGAGCACGCCGCTCACGATGTTGAAGCACGTGGTCTTGCCGGCGCCGTTGGGTCCGATGAGCCCGAAGATCTCCCCCGCGCGCACCTCGAACGACACGTCGTCGACGGCGACGACGCCACCGAACCGGCGCACGAGGTGCTCGACCTCCAGCAGCGTCGTGCCCGGTGCGGGCCGGCCGTCGCGCGCCAACAACGGGGTCTCGTCGGAATCGTCCACTGTGGACGCCGCGGCCGGCGCGGCGCCGGGTCGCACCCGGTCGAGCAGCCGGCGGAACAGCCCGTGGATGCCGCCCGGCAGGAACAGGATCACCGCGGTGAGCACGATCCCGAACCCGATCAGCTCCACCTCCCCCACCGCGTCGGGCACGATCTTCGGGATCAGGTCGTGCAGTCCCTCGTCCAGGAATTCCACCGCGAACGCGCCGAGCACCGCGCCCCAGACGCTGCCGATGCCGCCGAGCACGGCCATCAGCAGGAACTCGACCGACAGCGAGAAGTTCGCCGCGCCCGGGTTCACCACCGTGATCCAGTGCACGTACGCGACGCCGGCCAGCCCGGCGTAGCCGGCGGAGAGCACGAACACCTGCAACCGCAGCCGGAACGTGTCGGCGCCGAGGCACTCGGCGGCCACCTCCGAGTCGTTGATCGCGCCGAGCGCCCGGCCGATCCGTCCCGCCACGACGTTGCGCGCCAGCAGCAGCGCGGCGACCACCACCGGGGCCAGCAACCAGAAGTACTCGGCGGCGCTGTCGTAGCGCCGCCCGCCGAACTCCGGCTTCGGCACGCCGTAGATGCCCGAGGTGGCGCCGAGGTACTCCGACTCGGTGGCCGCGACCGTCACGATGATGCCCAGGCCGAGCGTCGCCAGCGCCAGGTAGTGCCCGCGCAGGCGCAGCAGCGGCAGGCCGACCAGCAACGCGACGAGCATCGCCAGGCCCACCGCGGCGACGGCGGCCGGCACCATCGGCACCGAATAGCGCGTCACGAGGACCGCCTGCGTGTAGGCGCCGACGGCGAAGAACGCGGCCTGGCCGAGGCTCACCTGCCCGGCGAGGCCCATCAGCAGCGACAGGCCGATCGCGGCGAGGGAGTAGATCAGCGCGTACACGCCCACGTTGACGGCGTCGTCCGGCGCGACGAGCGGGAAGACGGCCAGCACCACGGCGAGGAGCGCGAAGCTCCACAGTGGACCCCGAAGCAGTGGACCCCGAAGCAGGCGCGTCGCCATCAGACCCTCGCCACGCTGTGCTGGCGCAGGATCCCGCCGGGACGCGCGACCAGCACCACGATCAGCACCACGAACGCGACCGCGTCGCGGAACCCGGAGTCGACGTACCCGGCGACGAGCGACTCCAGCACACCGAGCACCACCCCACCGGCGACCGCGCCCCGGATCGAGGTCAGCCCGCCCAGCGTCGCGGCGACGAATCCCTTGAGCCCCAACGCCAGCCCCGAGTCCCAGGCGCTGAAGTACACGGGGCTCGCGAGCACGCCGGCGATGCCGCCGAGGAGGCCGGCGATCCCGAACGACAGCAGCCCGGCACCCGACACCGAGATGCCCACCAGGCGGGCCGCCGTCGGCTGCTCGGCGCAGGCGCGCAACGCCTTGCCGGTGAGCGTCCGCTCGTAGAACGCCGCGACCGCGACCGACACGACCGCGGTGACCCCGATGATCCACAGGTACTGCGCCCGGACCGACACGCCCCACACGACGAAGTCGTTGCCGGGAAAGGGATCCAGGCCGCGCCCCTCCGGTCCCCAGAGCAGCAGCATCGCCGCCTTCAACGCGGTGGACAGGCCGAGCGTGAGCATGATGGACAGCAGCGTGGTCATCCGTTTCACCGGTGCCAGGACCAGCCGCACGAGCAGGGCCACCGTCACCACCGTGAGCACGGAGACCAGCAGCGCGAGCGGCAGCGGCAGCCCGGCGGTGGTGGCGGTGATCGCGATCAGGCCGGCCAGCGCGGCGAACTCGCCCTGCGTGAGGTTGATGACCTCGCTGACCGAGAAGATCACGGTGAAGCCCATGGCGATCAACGCGTAGATCGCCCCGACCGAGATCCCCGCGACGAGCAGCTGTAACAGGTCGGTCATTTGGGTGCGAGCGCCCACTTCGAGTTCTGCACGGTGACGAGCACCAGCGCGTCCTTGCCCAGCCCGGAGTGGTCCTTCGCGGTCATCATGTAGATGCCGGTGATGCCGACGAAGCCCTTGACCTGTTCCAGCTTGTCGCGCACCTTCTGCTTGTCGGTGCCGACCGCCTTGAACGCGTCGGCCGCGAGCTGGAAGGCGTCCCAGGCGTGGCCGGCGAACGTCGACGGGGTCTCGTTGTAGGCGGCCTTGTAGTCGGCGACGAACTTCGTCAGCACCGCCTTCTGCGGGTCGCTCGCCGGCAACTGGTCGGCGACGACCAGCCGGCCGACCGGTGCCACCAGCCCGTCGGCGGCCGGCCCGGCGGTGTCGAGGAACACCTGGTTGCCGATGCCGTGGCTCTGCATGACCGGCGCGGTGATGCCCAGCTGCTTGTAGGCCTTCTGGGCCAGGGCCGCCGCCGGCGGGATGCCCCAGATCAGGTTCATGTCGGCCTTGGCGTTGCGGATGTTGAGCATCTGCGCGGTGAACTCGGTGGCGTCGGGGGCGAACTTCTCGGTGACGACCACCGAGATCCCGTCGGCCTTGCCGAGCTCGTTGAGCAGCTCGGCGACCCCCTCGCCGAACGCCGACGAGTCACGCACGAGCCCGATCTTCTTCCAGCCCTTGGTCTTCGCGTAGTCGACGACGTTCGCCAGCACGGCGGCGTCGTTCTGCGCGGTCTTGAACACCCACGTGGCGCCGTCGGTGACCTTCACATTGGCGGCCATCGAGATCATCGGCATCTTCGCCGACTCGGCGATGGGACGCATCGCGAGGCTCGTACCCGTCCGGCTGGCACCGATGATGATGTCGACGTTCTTCGACACCAGCTCGTTCATCGCCTTGGCCGCACCGTCCTCTGTGGACTGGTCGTCCTCGATGGTGAGCTCGATCTTCCGGTTGCCGATGCCACCGGCGTCGTTCGCCTTCTTCGTCAGCAGTTCCAGCGTCTTGCGCTCGGGAACGCCGAGGCTGGCGCCGGCACCGGTGATGTCGAGGATCGCACCGATGCGGATCGGCCCCCCGGTGTCGGTGCCACCACCGTTGTCGTCCTCGGCACAGGCACCGGCGGCGACCGCGAGAACCGCGACCGTCGCGACGACGCCGATTTTCCGGAACTGACCCATCGACCGACCTCCGGCTCCATTTCCGATACATCGACGTTCCTCATATCGAAATATCGGTTCTTATAGAGAGCCGCACGCTAACACGACGGCCGGCCCAGCGCGGGGCTGGACCGGCCGTCGGCGGAACCGGAGTCTGCGGGTCAGACGTTGACGCCGAAGTCGCGGGCGATGCCCGCGAGGCCGGACGCGTAGCCCTGGCCCACGGCGCGGAACTTCCACTCCGCCCCGTTGCGGTACAGCTCGCCGAAGACCAGCGCGGTCTCGGTCGAGTAGTCCTCGGACAGGTCGTACCGCGCGAGTTCGTTGTTGTCGGCCTGGTCGACCACGCGGATGAACGCGTTGCTCACCTGACCGAACGACTGGTTGCGGGCCTCGGCGTCGTGGATCGAGACGATGAACGCGATCTTGTCGACGTCGGCGCCGACGCTGGCGACGTTGACCTTGATCAGCTCGTCGTCGCCCTCGCCCTCACCGGTGAGGTTGTCGCCGGTGTGCTCGACGGTGCCGTCGGGCGACTTGAGGTTGTTGAAGAACACGAAGTGCGAGTCCGACAGGACCTTGCCCTCCGTGCCACAGATCAGGGCGCTGGCGTCGAGGTCGAAGTCGGCGCCGGTGGTGGTGCGGACGTCCCAGCCGAGCCCGACGTTCACGGCGGCGAGGTTCGGCGCGGCCTTGGTGAGGCTGACGTTGCCGCCCTTGCTGAGACTGACTCCCATTCGGTTTCCTCCTGTAGGTCCTGAGCTGCGATGCCCAAGTTCGCGACAGTAACACGCGGAGCCGAACGCTCCCTGTGACAGTCATATCCGGTCGGTGTTCAACACGCTGCTGAATCGCCGGATCAGGGCGAGATGGGCGCGTCCGGCCATCGTCGGGCTGAGAACCGTGCCGGCGAACCGACCCACAGCATTCGGCATCCGGTTGGTGATCTCGGAGGCCGCCAGCCTCGACACCCGACGCACCCGGCGCGCGCGGACCTTCTCGTACCGGCGCAGGAGATCGTCCACCGGTCCGGCGCCGTCGAGGGCCTTCGCCAGCAGCCACGCGTCCTCCAGCGCCTGGTTCGCGCCCTGCGCCTGCGAGGGCGGGAACGCGTGCGCGGCGTCGCCGAGCAGCGTCACGGCGTCCTCTCCCCACCGGTCCTTCACCTCGTGCAGCACGTGCGGATACTCGTGGACGTCCTGGGGCGCCACCGCGGCGAGCAGGTCCGTCACCGGTTTCGGGTACGGGGAGAACCGGTCGGCGAGCCAGTCGGTCACCGGGCGCTCACCGGGCGTCCCCTGGGTGTCGAACCACCACTGCAGCAGCCCGCCGCCGGCCGGCATCAGCCCGCACAACCCGGCCGGACCCACGTAGCACCGGGCGTGCGTGCCGTTCGCCAGTTCGGGGAGGACGGCGGTCAGCCCCTGCCAACTCGACCAGCCGTTGCGGCGCGCATCCCCGTCACCCAGAATCGACCGCCGCACGGCCGAGCGGTAACCGTCGGCGCCGACCACGACGTCCGCCGTCTTCTTGACGCCCGCCGCGTCGACCACCGCGCCCTCCGGTACGGCCTCGACCACGGCGGCGCCGTACTCCACGGTGCCGTCCGGCAGGAGGTCGGTGAGCCGGCGCAGCAGGGCCGCCCGCGGCACGGTCTCGACGGCGAACCCGGTGCGCCGGGCCATGAGCCGCAGGTCGGTGAGGCCGTAGCGGCGGTCGTCGGCGCCGCGGATCTCCAGTTCGTCGATGCGGCCGCCGAGCCCGTCGAGCGGGGCCGACAGCCCGGCGGCCGCCGCCTTGCCGTTGCCGAAGAGGGTGACGGCGGCGCCGCTGTCGCGCCGGCCCTCGGCCCGTTCCAGCACGCGGACGCCGTGCCCGCGGGCGACGAGCCCGTTGGCCAGCGCGAGCCCGCCGACGCCGGCTCCCACGATGAGCACGTCCATGTGCACCCCCCTTATTCACTACGTACGTTGTACTACGGATACTGGCACAGTGCCACCACCGAACGATCTCCGGCGGGCGCAGTTGACCGACGCCGCCATCGCCCTGCTCGCCGAGGCGGGCGTGCACGGCGTCACCCATCGCGCGGTCGAACGGCGCGCCGACCTGCCGGCGGGAACCGCGTCGAACTACTTCCGGAGCCGGGAGGCGCTGCTGGTGGCGACGGCGGAACGGGTCATCGCGCTGCACCACGCCGACATGTCACGGGCCGGCGTGTCCGGTGCCGGCGCGACCGCCGTCGACCTCATCGCGGACTCGTTGTTCACGGCGGCCACCACCTACCGGGCCCGGTACCTGGCCATCTTCGAGCTGAGGCTGGAGAGCCTGCGCCGCCCCGCGCTGGCGGCCACCCTGCTCGCGCTGTCGGACGCCACGGTCGCGTTCACCCGGCAGCACCACGCCGACCTCGACCTGGCCATCCCGCCGGAGGCGGTGGCGACGATGGTGGCGTTGTACGGGGGCGCGCTGTTCTCGCTGGTCAGCGCGCAGCCGGGGGAGGTCGACGCGGTGGCCGTGCGCGGACTGGCCGAGGCGATCGTGCGCTCGGCCGTTCCGGGTCTCACATAAACGACGGCGGGTCAGCCGGCCGGGGGGACGATCAGCCAGTCGAGGGCCACGGCGGCCGTCCAGCTCTGGTGGGCGCTGCCCAGCGCCTCCCCCGTCATCGGCTCGTAGTACTCGCCGAACGCGAGATCCCCCAACTGCCGCAGCCCCTCGGCGCGCAGCGACATCGCCAGGTCGACCTCGCCCGCCCGGTGCAGCGTCCAGTAGAGGAGCCAGTTCATGAACGGCCACTGCGGACCCCGCCAGTACGTCCGCGACGAGAACCCCGCGTGGCCGGGAGCGGTCGACGGCGGCAGCGCGTACCGCAGGTCCGGGTGGCCGCACCACTCCGGGCCGGTGAACAACGCCAGTTGCCGGGAGAACACGCGCGGATCGCCGCCGCAGAGGAGCGGCGCGAACCCGCCGATCGTCGGCGCGTCGAGCCGGAGGCCGGTGCGCACGTCCTCGTCGCGGGCCAGGCCCGTGTCCGGCGACACCGTCGACAGCACCCCGCCGCGGAACCGCTCCGCGAGCGCCCGCAACT
The DNA here is from genome assembly GCF_016863635.1 of Virgisporangium aurantiacum. GTDB lineage: Bacteria > Actinomycetota > Actinomycetes > Mycobacteriales > Micromonosporaceae > Virgisporangium > Virgisporangium aurantiacum. Next base: position 75,279 of record NZ_BOPG01000090.1, read on the forward strand.
CGGTCGCCTCGGCGCGGCGACCGAGTTCGTCGCCGATCTCGGCGAGGACGTCGCTCGCCAGTGCCGCGATCGCCGACATGAACACGTCGGTCATCCGGAAGTCGACGGTCTCCCGCACCGCGTCGTCGTCGTAGCCGGCCTCCTTCATCTGGTGCACCAGCCACAGGTAGCGGCGGTACTCCTCATCGGTCGGCCGCTGCCGCGCGTCGGCGACGTGCTCCAGGTCGCGCCGCGCGCGTCCCCGCAGAAGGTCTTCGCGGGGCCGCACCGCGGCGTACGCGGCGTCCCAGCGCGGCGAGTTGTCCATCCCGGACTCCCAGCCGTGGTAGATCTCCAGCAGGCCGCGCCCGCGCGGGTCCCGGGCGGTGGCGAGCCAGCGGTGCCAGGCCAGCCACCGGTCGAACGTCTCGGCGGCGAAGCGCTCGGCCAGGTCGCGGTCGGCGCCGCCGTTGCGGCGCCCGGCGTCGAGCACACGCCGGACCGCGATGGCGTGCACCGGCGGCTGGCAGATCCCGGACGTGCGCGCACCGGACGGCGTGGTCGCACCCCACACGTCGGGTCCCGGGAAGTACCCCTCGTCGGGGCCGAACACGATGTGCGGCAGCATCCCGGTCGTCCACTGGGCGCCGAGCAGCGTCCGCAGTTCCGCGATCGCCCGCGGCACCGACACGGTGGCCAGCCCGATCGCCACGAACGCCGCGTCCCAGCTCCACAGGTGCGGGTACAGCCGCGGCGCGGCGGTGGTCAGCGTCCCGATGTCGTTGCCGCGCAGGATGTACGCGGCGCTCGCGGCGAGCGCCGGCGGCGCCACCCCCGTATGTGTCGCCACCGTCATGCCACCAGCGCCATTCCGCTCTCCGCGTCGTAGTACCGCAGGCTCTCCGGCGGGCAGTCCAGCCGGACCACGCTGTCGGGCTCGGTCCGGAAGCTCGCCGGCGCCTGCACCTTCACCTCGTGGCCGGCCAGCCGCACCGTCAGCAGCATCGCGGCGCCGGTCGGCTCGACCACCTCCACGGTCGCCGTGAGCCGGCCGCCTGAATCAGCACCGGCGCCGACGTTGATGTTCTCGGCCCGCACGCCGAGCAGGATCTCCCGGCCGGCGAAGCCCTTCAGCGTCGCGGGCGCCGCAAGGCTCTGCTCGCCGATCGCGAGGTGACCGTCGCGGGTCACGGTGGCGGGCACGAAGTTCATCGGTGGCGCGCCGAGGAAGCCGCCGACGAACCGCTCGGTCGGCCGGTCGTAGACGTCGACCGGCGGGCCGATCTGCGCGATGCGCCCGGACCGCATCACCGCCACCCGGTCCCCCAGCGACATCGCCTCGGCCTGGTCGTGCGTCACGTACAGGGTCGTGGCGCCCAACCGGCCCACGATCCGCTTCAGCTCGGCCCGGAACTGCAGGCGCAGCAACGCGTCCAGGTTGGACAGTGGCTCGTCCATCAGCAGGACCTCGGCGTCGACCACGATGGCCCGTGCCACCGCGACGCGCTGGCGCTGCCCGCCGGAGAGCTGCGCGGGATAGCGGTCGAGGTAGTCGGTGAGTTCGAGGACGTCGGCGGCGCGCTTCACGCGCGTCTCGATCTCGGCCTTCGGCGTGCCGCGCATCGCGAGCCCGAAGCCGATGTTCGTGCGCACCTTCATGTGCGGGAAGATCGCGTACGACTGGAACACCATCGACACGTTGCGCCGCCGGGCCGGCAGGCCGGTCACGTCGCGCCCGCCGATGGCGACCGTGCCGCTGTCGGGCAGTTCCAGTCCGGCCACCATGCGCAGCAGCGTGGTCTTGCCGCACCCGCTGGGGCCGACCAGCACCACGAACTCGCCGTCGGCGACGGTGAGCGACACCGCGTCGGTCGCGCGGTAGCTCGCCCCGTGGTAGGTCTTGACGAGGTCTCTGATCTCTATCTCGGCCACGTGCGGTTCCTATCTAACGAAGCGTGGTGCCCCACATGTTCAGCAGGTAGCGCCGCATCACCGCGACGAACAGCAGCGCCGGCAGCACGAGCGCGAACCCCCCGGCGTACCGGAAGGCCAGCGGCGAGTCGCCGAGCGTCGAGAGCACCTGCGCGGGCAGCGTGCGCTGGTTGAGCGTGAGGATCGCGGCGCCGAGCACCTCGTTCCATGACATCACGAACGTGAACATCGCGGCGGCCGCGATGCCGGGCAGCGCCTGCGGCATCGTCACCCGGATGAACGCCTGCAGCGGCGACGCGCCGAAGATCTGCGCCGCCTCCTCGTGGTCACGTGGCACCGCGACGAAGATGGCGGCCGTGATGAGCACCGTGGTCGGCAGCGCGAGCGCGGTGTGCAGCAGCGTCACCGCGTACGTGGTGTCGTACAGGCCGGCGGTGAGGAACACCCGGGCCAGCGGCACCGACAGCACGACGATCGGCAGCGCCCGCGTCAGCAACAGGAACAACTGGTAGGAGCCGCGGCCGCGGAACAGGTAGCGCGCCATCGCGTACCCGGCCGGCACGCCGATGAGCAGCGACAGCGCCAGCGTCGACAGGCCGACGGTCAGCGAGTTGATGAACCCGCCGTAGACGCCGGTGGAGTTCAGGAACGTCGTGAGCGTCTCGGTCGAGACGTCGGTCGGCAGCAACGACAGCGGGAACTCGTTGAGCGACTCGCGGCTCGACAGCGCGGCGAGCGTGATGAGGTACAGCGGCACGCCCATGAACAGCGTCACGGCGACGCAGGCCACCTGCACCCAGAAACGGTTCCTTTTCACCGTGCCCCCGTCGTTCCCGGCTTGTCGCGCAGCAGCCGCAGGTAGGCCACCGACGTCACCATCGACACGGTCAGCACCACCAGCGCGATCGCCGCCGCCACGTTCGGGTTCTGCAGCGTGGTGTACCAGTGGTACGTCTCGCCGACGAGCAACGGGAAGTCGCGTCCCGCCAACGCCTGTGCCACGGCGAAGGCCTGCAACGCCAGGATCGTTCGCAGAATGACCGCGACCTGGATGCTCGGCCGCAACTGCGGCAGGATCACGTACCGCAGCCGCTTCCAGTAGCTGGCGCCGAACACCTCGGCCGCCTCGTCGTAGTCCTTCGGGATGCCCTGCAGTCCCGCGACGAGGATGACGAACACCAGCGAGGTGGCCCGCCACACCTCGGCGACGAGCACCGCGAGGTACACGGTCGTCGGGTTCTCGTACGACAGCCACGAGTAGCCGCCGACGCCGACCGTCTCCAGTACCGAGTTGAGGTAGCCGCGGTCGGTGAAGATGGCCAGCCACACCAGCCCCGCGGCCAGATCGCTGATCGCCAGCGGGATCACCCAGATGTAGAAGTACAGTCCCTGGAACCGCGGCCGGGTGCGCAGCAGCAGCGCCATCCCGAGCGCCAGCGCGAACTGCAACGGGATCAGCACCACGATCAGCAGCACCGTGTTGCGCACCGCCGGCCAGAAGTACGGGTCGTCGACCATGCGCCGCAGGTACTCGACCGTCGGCCCGTCGTCGCCGCTGAACGCCTGGCCGATACCGACGAGCATCGGCCAGGCGAACAGCAGCGTCATGAAGACGAGCGACGGGGCGATCAGCAGCAGCGCCGGCGACAGCCTCGGGCGTCTTCGGGCCATCCGGCTATCCGACCTGGCACGGGTTGCCGGCCGGGTCCGGCTTCCAGCAGGGGACCTTCAGCCCGGCCAGGATCACGTCGAGCTGGCCGCCCTGCGTGTCGAGCACCTGCTGCACGGGCTTCTTGTCGATGCAGATCTCCTTGAACGTGTTCTTGAAGATCTGCGAGACCTCGCCGTCCTTCGCACCGAGACCGACGGGCGGAAGCGACACGATCGCGCTGTCGGCGTCCTGTTGCTTCTTCACCGCGGGGGCCTCGAGCCCGACGCCGCCGGGCAGGTCCGCCGGCAGGTTGGCGTCGACCACCGGGAAGAACGCGTTCTGCCGCAACACCTCGACCTGGGTGTCGCCCTCGGCGAGGGCCTTGATGACGTCCTTGGCCTTGTTCGCCTCGGGCGCGCCGTTCGGGATGCCGAGCCCGGCCACGACGAGCATGTAGCCGAGACCCTTGGGACCGCGCGGCGCCGGCACCATCAGCCAGTCGTCCGGCTTGGCCTTGGGTGCGTTGACGAGCCGGGCGACGTGGTCCCACGCGACGAGCACCTCGCCGCGCTCGAGCGGTTCCTGCATGAAGTCGTAGTTGGTGGACGCGGTGTTGGTGTTGGCCCACAGCTCCTTCATCCAGTTCCAGCCGGTCACCGCGTCGGCGCTGCGGAACTTCGTGACCTGCGCGCCGGTGAAGCTCGGCAGCAGGTAACCCTGGAAGAAGCGGTGGTACAGGCCCTTCGGCCCGGCCGGGAAGCCGAAGATGGGCTTGCCGCCGTTGCCTTGTTTGCCCGCGACCGCCCACTGGAGCAGTTGGTCGTACGTGAGTTTCTCGGGATCGGCGCCGGACGGCAGCCACTGCAACGCCTTCTTGTTGATGGCGAGCAGGTAGGTGGCCTGCATCCACGGGATGTACTTCGTGGTGGCACCGCCGAGCTTGCCGAGCTCCAGCAGTTCGTTGTCGATTCCCTTGCTGGACAGTGCTTTCGCGACATCGTCGAGGTCCATCAACCGCGACGCCTGCGGTGCCAGGTCGCCGTGCAGGCCGCCGATCAGGCTGATCTCGACCTTCTTCGCCTCGACCTGGGACTGGATGGTGGCGGTGAAGTTGGCGTTGTCGACGGGGTTGAAGGCGACCTCGGTGCCCTTGACGCGGTTCTTGAGGATGGTCTCGAAGCGCAGCCGCTCCTCGACCGGGGTGAACTGGGTCGACAGGAAGTTCACCGCGCCTTCGCCGCCGTCGGCGCCGCTCGTGGACACGCCGCCGCAGGCCGACAGTACGGGTGCCGCTGCTCCTGCTGCCGCCAGGGCACCGAGCAGGGTGCGGCGGCTGAGGGTGGGGCCGGAAGAGATACTTGACATCGTCACTCCCCGGGGTGACTTTTGTAAAATCAGATGACGTAAGTTCCCAGAGATGAAACACATCTGTCAAGAGGTGGGTCGATGGACGCTTCCGGGGCCACCCCCGGTCACCTGCTGGAGTTGATCCGGTCCCGCCCGGCGTGGACGCGGCAGCAACTGCTCGACGCCACCGGCATGTCCCGGCCCACGCTGCTCGAACGGATCTCGCCGTTGTTCGCGGCGGGGCTGGTGTGCGAGGCGGGCAGCACGGCGTCCATCGGGGGCCGCCCGGCGCAGTTGATCCGCTTCGACGACCGGCAGCTGACCGTGCTCACCTTCGACGTCGGGCACACGCACGCCCGGGTCGGGCTCACCGGCGTCCACGGCGGCGAACTGCACTCCGTCTCGCGCCGCATCGACGTCAGTCACACCCCGCCCGACGCGATGCTCGCCGACCTCGTCGCGGTGGCCGACGGGGTGCTCGCCTCGTGCCCGCCGCAGCGCCTGATCGGCGTCGGCGTCGGGCTTCCCGGTCCGATCGAACCCGGCACCGGCCTGCCCAAGCCGACCACGATCCTGCCCGGCTGGGACGCCTATCCCCTACCCGACGTGCTGCGCGAGCGGTGGGACGTGCCGATGGTGTTCGAGAACGACGCGCGGGCGCTGGCCTTCGGTGAGGCGAGCCGGCACCCGGGCGAGACCGTGCTCGGCGTCAAGTGGGCCACCGGCATCGGCGCGGGGCTCGTCACCGGCGGCATGAGCCTCACCGGAGACGACGGCACGGCCGGCGACATCGGGCACGTCAAGCTCGCCCGCACCGGGCCGGAGTGCCGGTGCGGACGGCGTGGCTGCCTCGCCGCGTACGCGTCCGGGCACGCGTTGCTCGGACAGTTGGGCTTCGGCAGTCTGACCGACATCGCGCTCCGGGCCGACGAGCCGCCGGTGCACCGCGCGCTCGTCACGGCCGGCCGGAAACTCGGGACCGTGCTGGCGTCGCTGATCGCGATGGCGAACCCGCGCACGCTCGTGCTCGGCGGCATCATCGGCGCGCTGCCCGGCGTCGTCGACGCGGTCGGCACTCGCATCCGCGACATCACGCTGCTGCGCAGCACCGCCGGTCTCCGCATCGTCCCGAGTTCGCTCGGGGAGCGCGCGGCGACGGTGGGCCTGGTGAACCTGGTGGTCGGGCGGGTGCTCGCGCCCGAGGCGATCGACCGGGCCCTCGCGGCCGACCACGGCCCGATCGGGGTTTTGTCGTACCCGCCGCGTACGTTGCGGGCATGACGATCGACTACCAGCTCACCGTCGACTGCGCCGATCCCGGGCCGCTGGTCGCGTTCTGGGCCTCCGCGCTGGGTTACGTGCCGAAGCCGCCGCCCGGCGAGTTCGCGACCTGGCGCGACTACTACCTCAGCATCAACGTCCCGGAAGACGAGTTGGGCGAGGGCGACTGCACCGATCGCCTGATCGACCCGGCGGGCCGGGGGCCGGGAATCTGGTTCCAGCCCGTGCCGGAGGGCAAGGTGGTCAAGAACCGCCTGCATCTCGACCTGTTCGTCGGCGGCGGCCGGTCGGTGCCGTTGGCGACCCGGCGCGAACGCGTCGACGCGAAGGTCGCCGAGCTGGTCGCCGCCGGCGCCACGGTGGTCAGCACGTCCGACACCCCCGAGTACGACCACTACTTCGCGCTGATGAACGACCCCGAGGGCAACGAGTTCTGCGTCGCGTAGGGCGTGTCCGGTGGATCTTGTCGAGCCGAGGCGAGGCTCAGGCGGCTACGGCAGGGCCGGCCTGCGGAGCTTCGCCCGGCGGCCCGCCCAAGCCGCCGGCAAGGCGCGGCTTTGTCCCGATACCGGTGTTGTATCGGGGCGAAGCCGCAACGCCGCCGGTCGTCGTCTGAGTCCGCCGCAGGCCGGCAAAGATCCGCCGGACACGCCCTTGGCCCTACCGCGAGTCGAGCGCCAGGCGCACGGCCAGGCCGCCGAAGATCAGCGACGACGCGCGCTCCAGCCGTCGCCGCACGGCGGGCCGGCCGAGCAGCTTGTCGGCGAGACTGCCGGCCGTGAACCCGACCGTGCCGTCCACCGACAACCCCACCACGATGAACACCACCCCGAGCGTGAGCAGTTGCACCGGGATCGGCCACGCGCCGTGCCCGTGGCTCAGGAACTGGGGCAGGAACGCCAGGTAGAAGAGGACCACCTTCGGGTTGGCCAGGTTGGTGAGCGTCGCCATCGCGTAGAGCTTGCGCAGCGAGCGCTCCTTCACGGGTCCCGCCTGTTCCTCCGCCGCACCGGCGCGGCTGGCCCGCCAGGAGCTGACCGCCAGGTACACCAGGAACCCGGCACCGGCGACCCGGATCACCGCCAGCGCCTCGGGCGCCGCCGCGATCAGCGCGCCGAGCCCGAGCGCCGCGGCCACCGTGTGCACGGCGAGCCCGGTCGACATGCCCACCGCCGACACCAGCCCGGCCCGTCGCCCACCCGCGGCGGCGTTGGCCACGATGAACAACATGTCGGGCCCGGGCGCGACGCTCAACAGGAACGCGGCGACCACGAACGCCACGACGAGTGCGGGATCCATGCGCCGACCCTATCGTTCCCGATCGTGCGGTACGGTGCCTGCGTGATCTCCCTGTGCGCCTTCCGCCGGTGGATCACCCCGCCGTTGCCGTTGTACGGCAACGACCACGAGCGCGGCGACTTCGCTCCCTAGGTCCTGGGCGGTTCCTCCGTCCCGTCTTCATTCCTAGCTTCAGGAGCGCTTCGTCATGTCCATCGCCACTGTGCTGCGTGCCGCCCAGGTGGCGCGCCTGTTGGGTGCCAGCCTCGTCGGGCGGGTGCCGCTGGGCGCCGCGCCGGTCGCGCTGCTGCTGTTCGCCCGCGAAACCTGGTCGATCGGCGCGGCGGGCCTGCTCGTCGGCGTCTACACGGTGGGGCTGGCGGTCGGTGCGCCGGTGCTCGCCCGGGTCGCCGACCGGTGGCGGCAGCCGCCCGTGATGTGGGCCGCGGTCGCCCTGTCGACGGCCGGGTTCGCGGCACTCGCGGCGCTCGACCCGCCGCTGGGTCTCGCCGTGGTGGCGGCGCTGCTCGCCGGTGCCGGCGCGCCGCCGTTCGAGGCCGGCCTGCGGGTGCTGTGGCGCGGGCTGCTGCCCGAGGAGCAGGTGCACACGGCGTACACGCTGGACATCGCCGTCCAGGAGCTGATCTTCATCGGCGGGCCGCTGGTCGCCGTCACCGCGGTGGCCGTCGGCGGCCCGGAGGCCGGCCTGTGGGCGACCGCCGCCCTACAGTTGGCCGGCACGATCTGGTTCACGACCACCCCCGCCGTCCGCCACTGGCGCGGCGAGGAGGCCGAACGCCACTGGGCCGGCCCCCTGCGCTCGACGCCGCTGCGGATCCTCCTGGCCGCCGTGGTGCTGGTCGGCGGCGGCGTCGGCACGCTGCCGGTGGCCGTGACCCGCTACGCCGAGGCGATCGGCGACCGCTCCTGGGCCGGCTGGCTGCTGGCCGCCAACGCCACCGGCGCCCTGATCGGCGGCCTGGTCAACACCCGGCTGAAGCTGCCCGACCGCCTGCTGCCGTGGATCGCCGCGCTGCTGGCCGCCGGTTACGTCCCGCTGCTGCTGGTGCCGCCGCTGCCGGTCATGCTGCTGCTGACCGTGGTGAGCGGCCTCTGCCTGCCCCCGCTGCTCGCCGGCACGTTCCTCACGGTCGACCGGATCGCCCCACCGGGCACGGCCGCCGAGGCGTTCGCGTGGGTGTCCACGGCCTTCACGAGCGGGGCCGCGCTGGGCGCCGCCATCGACGGCGCCATCCTGGACCGCAACGAGGGCACGGCGATCGGCTTCGTCGTAGCGCCGGTGACCATCGCCGTCAGCGCCCTCCTCTACCGCACCCTGACCACCAGAACCCCCTGACCTTGCCTCCAGCGGCCGGGTGATTTGCACGCTTTGCCCGTCCGGCGTAGCCGTCCCCCCGAGTCGATCTTGCAGTTGTGGTGGGCCACAAAAAGTGCAAATGCGGGCGAACAAGGCACCATAACTGCAAGATCGGCGCCGGAGAACAGCCCTCGGTTGTCGACCTTGCAGTTGTGCCCGGCTCTCCGGTCGGATGTGTGGGTCATGTCCGGCCGGGGAGGGGGAGGTCGTAGCCGCAGAGGTGGAGTCTGGCCATGGCGATGAGGGCGGTTGGGTTTTTGAAGCCGAAGGCGATGCGGGTGAGGAGTCGGATCTTGGTGTTGGTGGATTCGATGAGTCCGTTGGACAGTTGGTGGGTGAGGGTGTTGATGATGTCCTCGCGCCAGTAGCGGTGGATGCGGTAGGCCAGGTCGGTGAACGGGGTCAGGCCGCTGGTGGTGGCCCAGTCGAGCCAGGCGTCGAGGAGGTCGATGCGGTCGGCGCCGCCGGGGGTGGTGATGACCTGCCGGAGTTGCTGGTTGAGTAGGTAGGCCCGGAACAGTGGCTGGTTGGTCTGTTCGATGTGGGCCAGTTTCGCCTGTTGTCGGGTAGTCAGATCGGCGGCGTTCTTCCACAGGGCGTATTTGGCGCCTTTGACGGCGTCGGCGACGGCTTTCTGCCCGGCCCTTCGGGCGGCGGTGTAGACCTGGGCCCGGATGGCATCGAGGGCTTTGCCGGCCCACATGACGACGTGGAACGGGTCGAGACAGATCCGCGCCTTCGGGCAGTACCGTGTCACGGCGGAGAAGATCCACTCGGCGCCGTCGGCGGTGACCAGGGTGATCTCTGCGCACCGCTCGGGTCCGAGGAGTTGGAAGAACAGGCCCAGCACGCCGCTGTCACGCCCCTCGGCGATCCACAACAGCCGGCGGGTGTCGTGGTCGACGACCACCGTCAGATACCTGTGGCCACGCCGGTAGGACACCTCATCGATCCCGATCCGGCGCACCTGCGCCAACCGGTCCCCGGCAGCGGCGTCGGCGTCGGCGACCACCCGGGTGATGATCTGTCCCACGGTGCGCCAGCCGATGCGCAGCAGCCGACACACCGCCTCTTTCGACATCTGCCGCACCAGCCACCCGACCAGGGCATCGAAGTCGCGGG
>NZ_BOPG01000091.1 GCF_016863635.1 Virgisporangium aurantiacum
AGTGCCGCACGTGCTCGTCGGGCTGGTAACCGTATGCGGCTTCGCGCACCGCTTCGTCGGTCTCCAGCCCGGCGCCGAGCGCGCCGCCGACCGTCGCGATCGAGGTGGCCGTCCATGCGAGTTCGGCCAAAGTCCCGACGCCCGGCCGGTATCCGAGCGCATCAGCGAGCGTCGCGACGGGCAGAAGCATGAACGCACCGACCAGAGTCAACACCAGGAGCGCCAGATACAGCGCCAGGACACCGAGGACCACCGTCGCGACGGTCACGACGTTGAAGAGCACGACCTGTTCCCGCGCACCCGGCTGCTCCGGCGCCCTCTCCCACAAGCCGGCCCCGATGACGATGGTCAGTGTCACGGCGACGACCGAGCCCGCCGTCAGCAGGCCGAGACGGACCGGGCCGGCGTCCTGGGACAGCCGCCAGATGTCGCTGGTGACAAGGGCGAACACCCCGGCCGTCAGCGCGGCGACCAGCGCACGGGACAGCCGGATCGCCAGCCGCCACGGTCGGTTGGCACGGAGCATGCCCAGCAGTAGCCGCAGATTACCGGTCACCACCCCGGTGACGAACCCGAACGCGGCACCCTGCTCGTCGACGCGGTCGCCGAGTTCCCGCAGCCGGCGATCGACCGATGCCGGCTGCGAGTCGCCGCCGACCAACGCCGCCACCAGCCGCACGGTGGTCTCCCTCGCCCGGTGCACCACGTCGACCGCACCCAGCGCCGGCAACGACAGCACGGCCACCCCGTGCGTCATGCTGGCGTGTGCCACAACCGGCCGCCGGGCGGTCTGCAACGGCAGGTCGGTGATGCTGACCACCAGGTGCCCGTGCTCCTCGAGCATCCGGCGGCGCGCCGCCGCGACGAGCTGGCTCAGGTCGGCCGGCCATTCGACCAGCCGGTCCGAAACGCACCGCACCACCCACTCCACGCCGCGCAGCCGTGAAGCGATCAGATCGGTCAGATCCGGTTCGAGTCTGCGCATCAGGTCGGTCGCCGCCCCGGGCGCGGCCACGAGGCACAGGACGACGGGTGAGGATTCCTCCTCGTCGCGCTGTCCCGATTCTGACGGGCGGGCGCCACTCATCGGCACAGTGTCCCAGAACGGGGCGCCTCCACGATCACGCCGCAAAGGCTAGCCCGGATCACCCGAACGCGACAGATAGTCGTGGAAAGCCACACGACAGGGAGGACACCGATGACTTCGGCAACGACAACGCTGACCGGTGAACAGATTCAGCGTGAGGTACTCACGACGCTGAAGAGTCACCGTGTTTGATCCGTTTGATCATCCCGGGCTCCCCGTCGACCGTCATGGCCGGCACTGGCACGAGCTCGATGTCGAGCCGGTCGACGTGCGGGCGGCCGACTCCGACACGCGCTGTCGAGTGAGCACGATGGAGGGGATCGAGGCGGCCTCCGCGCTGTTCGACCGGCGGCTCGTACAGCGCTGTCCCGACGTCGACTCGCGCCAGGTGGTCGGGCGCCTGGGTACGGCCGCGTCCGTGCGTCGGGACAACATCGCCGCCCGGAAGCCGCGACCCGAGCATCCGTTGGAGACCGCGATCGGATCCGAGCGGGCGGCCCTGCACCTGGTCAGCTGGGTGGCGGGTAACGAGCCTGATCATGACCGTCAGAAGCTGTACCGACGGCAGGTCTGGGTGCATCTCGCTCATCTGCAGCGGCTCGCCGAGGTCAGCGGCCGGGCCGGCCACCCGTGGGCGGATCGCGTCGGCAGCGAGGTCGACGCGCTGGCGGCGGCGCCCGGGCCTATCGCGGTGGGCGGGAGCGACCCGCCGCGGTCCGGTTCGCCGGCTCCGTCGACGACGCAACCGTTGTCGCTACTGCACAGCTGGGTGGTCGGAGCGAACCAGCCGCAGCGCGGACCGCACGTGCGCACCGCCCACACCGATTGGGCACAACTGGTGGTGCACGAGTCTGCCGCCTGCTACCTGTACTACTCCTTCATGGGCCAGGAGACCGACCGCCGGCTCAGGCAGCTGTGGGAGCTGTACCTGCAGATGGAACTCGCGCACCTTCGGGCCACCGGCGATCTGCTGCGGCGACATACCGGCTGTGAACCGCAGGAGGTCGTTGGGCCCAACGAAACCGGCGTCCGGCCGTCCGGGGCAAAGCCGGACGTCGAGTGGGACATGGTGGACCGGTTGACAGAGCAACACGACCGGATCGAGCACCAGTTCCGGCATTTCCTGCGAGCCACCGGCGACGCGCGACACACGGCGTTTCGTCGACTGGCGGGCCTGATCGCCGTCCACGAGACCGTCGAAGAGGAGATTGTCCGCCCGCTCACCCGGCACTGCGACCCCGACGGGCATCTGGCCGACCACCTGCTCGCCGATGAGCACCAGATCAGTGACGCGCTCGCGGACGCGGCACGCGCCGACACCACCATCGAGCCGGCCAAGGCGGTTCGCGTGCTGTGGAGCATGATGCGCGCGCACAGCCGGCAGGAGGAGCACGAAGAGTACCCGCGGCTACGCATGGTCGTTCCCGCGGACGAACTACGCGGCCTTGCTGACGCGGTCCGCGGGGCGGAAGAGGCGGCCGACACCGGTGACGAGCAGTCGGAGTCACTGGGCGGATGGCTACCTCGAACGGCGGACCGGGTGCGCGACGCGCTCCGGCGCGCCCATACCTGACGTGATCCACTGGGAAGGACGGCCCACATGCCGATATTCGCTGTCGCCAAGTTCGAACGATTCTTCCGCGCTGCCGCGCACCTGGACGTCGACAAGAACGATCTCAAGCGGTACAGCGACTTCATGGTACGGAAACTGCACGACCTCCTGCTGTTGGGACAGATCACGGCGGAGGCAAACCTGCGGGACGTCGTTGCGCCGCACGACCTGCCCATCACAAAAGGACTGCAGGAGTGCATCCACGCGTTCCGCAAGATGGATGAGGACATCGAGCTGGCCCCGATCCTGAGCCGGTTGGCGGTATACCCACCCCTCGATCGCGTGCTGAGTAAGGAGACCGAGGAGCGGCTCCCCCACGTCATCGGTGGACTCAGCCTGGCTCTCGCCCGAGTCATCGCGATCGTCGATCCCGATGTGAGAAATCCGCAGACCGCCCATTGGGAGAGGGCCTTCAAGATCCTCGACGAACTGATCTGAGCCGAAGGGACATAACATGACGGTCGTTCACGATCCGCATGTCAAGCTGATCCGGCCAGTGGTACCGAAGACACCCAACGGCTGCGCGGAATGCCTGGAACTCAGATCGCCGTGGGTACACCTACGACTGTGCCTGACCTGCGGCCACGTCGGATGCTGCGACTCCTCGCCGTTGCGCCATGCCCGCCTGCACGCCCACGCCGCCGGGCATCCGATCGTCCAGTCGTTCGAGCCGAACGAGAACTGGCGCTGGTGCTACGTCGACGAAGCGTTCGTCTAGGACCGCGAGGAGGGGACCGATGACCGACATGGCGGCGATGCTGAACGCCTATCCGGGCACGTTGCCGAAGATCGACGAAGATGCGCTCGTCATCTGTGTTCAGGATTGCCTCAACTGCGCTCAGGCGTGCACGTCCTGTGCTGACGCGTGCGCTGCCGATCCGGCTGCGGCGCAGCTGGCCCGATGCGCGGGAGCCGTCCTCAACTGTGCCGACCTGGCTACGGCTGCCGCACGCGTGCTGTCCCGGCCCACGCCCTATGACGGCGAAGTGACAGCCGCGACATTGCATGCGCTCACCGAGGCCTGTCGCGCCGCCTACGACGAATGCCGGAGACATGCCCTGGAGAACGAGGCCTGCCGGATCTGCGGGGAGGCCTGCCGCCGCTGCGCGCAAGCGTGCCGGCACCTACTTCGCAGTTTGGAGCGAGCATGACTGAAACCATGAAACCGACAACACAGCGCGCCGCGACGCCAACCAACGGTTTCCGGACGATCGGCGCCGGCGCGCCCGCCGCCGTCAACGAACCGGTCGGCACCGACGACCGGGCGGTGATCGGCGTCTTCGACGACATCGACGCCGCACAGGCCGCCGTCGAGAAGCTCGCCGCGGCCGGCTTCCCGATCGACCGGATCTCCATCGTGAGCAAGGACCTGCAGAGCGAGACGCGGGTCAACGGGTACGTGACGACCGGCGACATCGCCGGCCCGGCGGCGGCGACGGGCGCCTGGGTCGGCGGCCTGTTCGGCCTGATGGCCGGCAGCGCGCTGCTGTTCGTTCCCGGCGCCGGTCCGCTCGTCGTGCTCGGCCCGCTCGCCGCCGCCGCCGTCGGGGCGGCCCACGGTGCGCTGCTGGGTGGCGGTGTCGGCGCGGTGCTGGGGCACTTCGTCGCCAAGGAGCACATTCCCAAGTACGAGCGTCTCGTCAGTGCGGGCAAGCACCTTGCGGTCGTGCACGGCACCGAGGACGAGATTGCACGGGCCCGGGACATTCTCACCGACGCGGGAAGCACAGACGTTCAGCGCCACGACACCTTCCGCAGCGGAAGGCTCGGACCGATCCGGTTCGTCCAGGAGGGGATGCGCGTGGTCGACGCGTCGGGCCGGCAGATCGGAAAGGTGGAACTGGTCAAACTCGGCGACCCGGACGCCGTGACCGCCCGGGGCCAGGAGACGGTGGGTGGTGAGCCGCGCATCTCCGGCGAACCGCGCGAACTGCTCCTGCGACTGGGCTTTGTCAAGGTCGACCGTCGGGGTCTTCTCCGCCCGGACGCCTACGTGGCGGCGGACCAGATCGACCGGGTGGAGGGCGACATCGTCCACCTCTCCGTCACCGACCAGGACCTCCTGGGCGATGAAAGGTAGCGCCAGGCCGAGCAGAACACCGAGGGCTCAGCCGCATCCGCGGCGACCCGGGACCCATCCGGAAGGAAGCACGATGACCACGTACAAGGTCGGATACTTCGTGGGCAGCCTCTCGTCCACGTCCGTCAACAGGGAACTTGCCAAGGCCCTGATCCGGTCGGCGCCGCAGGACCTCGAGTTCACGGAGCTCCCGATCGGGAACCTGCCCCTGTACAGCCCGGATCACGACGCGGACTACCCGCCGGAGGCACTTGCCCTCAAGGACGCGATCCATCAATCTCAGGCGATCCTGTTCGTCACGCCGGAGTACAACCGATCGATTCCGGGCGCGTTGAAGAACGCGATCGACTGGGCCTCCCGCCCGTGGGGCCAGAACTCCTTCGACCACATCCCGGCCGCGGTGATCGGGGCGTCCATCGGCCAGATCGGCACCGCGCTGGCTCAGCAGAGCCTGCGTGCCGTGTTGAGCTTCTGCAACGCGCGGCAGATGACCGCGCCAGAGGCGTACATCCAGTACACCCCGGAGTTGTTCCCCGGCAACGGTGAGGTCACCGACGAATCCACGCGGGCGTTCCTCACCGATTTCATGGCCGGATTCCGGGACCACGTCGTCCGGGTGCTCACCGTACTGCCCCGTGAAACGCGCGTCGCGTAGCGGAGCGACGAAACGTAACCGCATGTGCGAGCGTCAGCTGCGCAAAGTCTGTGACGGCGGGACGCCGTACCGGGCGCGGTACGCGGCGGCGAACCGGCCCAGGTGGGCGAAACCGGCGTCGTAGGCGACCTGCGCGACGGTGGTCTCCTCCGGCCCGGCGCGGTGCAGTACCCGGTGGACGTTGGCCAGCCGCAGGTCGCGTAGGTACGTCATCGGTGGTGTCCCGATGTGCCGGCGGAACGCGTCCTGAAGCGCGCGGGCGCCGACGCCGGCGATCTCGGCGAGCGCGGCCATCGTGAACGGGTACGCGGGACGGGCGTGCATCGTCTCGACGACGCGCTTGACGGTGCGGGGCGCCCAGCCGCGGATGCCCGGCGCAGCCGCCTCTCGGTACTGCGGCGACGCCAGCGCCAGCAGGCCGGCAATCACGCTCTGCTGGAGGTGCTCGGCCGGCCCGGCGTGCCCGAGCAGGCCGCCGGAGACGCGGGACTCCATTGCGAGTACCCGCACCAACCCCGCCCAGGTGCGGCCGGGGCCGGAAGATACGTCGAACTCGGTGTCCAAGACGACCGGGGTGCGAACGGGCGCGTCGAGCAGGCTCGCGAGATGCGTCTGCAGGACCCGTTGGTCGATCTTGACGGCCAGCAGTCGGCAGTCCGCAGGCCACCGTTCGAGAGTGGTGTCACCCACGGGCTGGAACACGGCTGCCGTGTCCGGCCTGGCGACCGCCGGCCGCCGGCCCTGCCGCCACCACAGCTCGCCGGTCAACGGCAGGTCGACGTGGTATGCGCCCAGTTCGCCGAACCGCAAACCCACATCGACACCGAAACACATGTCGCCGATCGTGACCGGCCCTGCCGTCACCAGGTCGAACCGGGCCGACAGATCGGCGGCAGGCCCGAGCACGTCGAGGAAGGTCCGGTAGAAGTACGTGCTGATGGTGGCCCGCGCCTCGTCGACATCGGCGGTGGTCATCGAGCATGTGCGGACCGGCCGCTCGGCATGATCCAGGCATTGCTGAGTGAGGTGCCGGGTATCGGTGGGTGTCCGCGGGTGTCGCATCAACCACCCAGCTCAGACGCGCGGACGGCCACCTGGCGGAGGTCGCGCGGTGCCCCGTCCCATCCGATCTCGACCCCTTCGACCATGACCCACGTGTCATTGTCGTGGATGAACCGGCGGGTGGACACGCGCTCGACGCGGAGCCGCAAGTTCCCGGCGCCGTACATGTAGTCGGGTTCGGCGAAGATCAGCGTCTGGGAAACGACGGTGGACACGGGCCGGAATCCAATCTGTTCGGGCGGTCGTAGCGCAGTCAACGATCGCCTGCCGGTGCATGCGCTGCGATCCGGTTTACGCAGACGTGAGCCGGTTGGCGTGGCCACGGGCAGGTCGATCCGGTCAGACGATCCGCGCGAGCGGTTCGGACGAGCGGAGCACGTCAATGTGCTTCACCGGCTGCACAGACGGCCCTCCTCCGGCTGTAGGAGGGGCGATCGCCCAGATCGGCGCCGCCTGCTCGCGATGGGGTTCGGCGGTACGACGCCGGGCCTCGGCGGACACCTCGATAGCCCCGAAGCAGCGCCGCGCGGCTCGTAGTTCAGGCGTTGCAGTCGATATGGCCTCAGCGCCGGCCGGTGCGGCGCAGCGTATCGGCGTCGTCGATGAGCAGGCTGGTTCCGATGCCGAGCAACCAGATGTCCTTGCTCACCCCGAGTACCTGCGGCACTACAACACCGTCCGGCCACACCGCGCTTTGACCTGCGACCGCCCGCTGCGCTCCGTACCCTCACTGCCGTGGGACGTTCAACCGCAGCGCCAGCGGTGGAACGCGTCGATGTGCTCGGCGGCCTGATCCTCGAGTACCGCCGCGCCGCCTGAGTCTGCTCTGCTCGGATGTCAGCTCGCCTCGCCCGCCTCGGGTGCCAAGGTGGCGAACGCGCCGGTCGGCAGCACAAGACCTTGACACCTCGGCGGGGCGGACTGCAACGAGGCGGGCGTCGAGCTCGATCTGCTCTTGCCGCTGCGCGGTGCTACGACAGTCGAACCCCGAACTGACACCCTTCAGGTGGTCGCTTCCGGATCAGGTCTCGTGGACGGGCGCAGCGCGCTCGATCCTCGCGTAAAGGAGCTATCCGCCTGCTTCTGGCCGCGCTCCGTGCGTTTCCTGCTAGCGCGGCGGCCTCGACGATGGTGGCGCCGATGTCGGCGACCCTGCGGTCGATGGCGGAGGACTTGTACCGCCGGGGCCGCTGGAGACGGTGAGGCGCACCGTCGAGCCGCGCGGTACGCGCCCGCCGGGCTCCGGGTCGGAGGCCACGACCGTGCCGGCGGGACCGCCGTTGGGTACCCATTCGATCTCGGGCACCAGGCCCTCGTCGCGGAGCCGTTGCGTCGCGTCGGCCTCGTTTCGGCCGATGACGTTCGGCACGGCGACCTGCTCGACCGTCGGCTCGTCGGCCTGGCCGCGGTAGACAAACGCAGCCGTGATGCCGAACACCGCCAGCACCGCGACCAGCAGACCCGCCAGCAGGGCGGTCCGGCGCCGGGCGGGCGGCGGCCCCGGGCGCGTCGGTAGGATCTGCGACGTCCAGGGCGCCTCCCGTTGCGCCGCGGCCGGTGTGGCTGCCCCGCCCGTCACCTGGCCATGACCTGGCGCCCGGCCGAGATCTGTCTGCCGATCGAGCGGGGTGACGGCCGACCGCAACGGATACGCATGCGACTGCGCCGGCACGAAGTCGGCTTCGGCGGCGTAGAACTGACGGTATGTGGCGACCGCCTCCTCGCGCGCGCGGAGCAGATCACGGTCGTCGTCGGCAGCCACCCGGATCCCGCGGCAGACGAAGCCGTACGCCAGCACCAGCGGCCGCCCGGCGCGGTCGAGCAGGGCCGCCTGCGGCTGCCGGGTGGCGCCGACGTCGGCACCCAGCAATCGAGCCGTGCGATGGACCACACACAACGGCCCGCTGGCCGGCCCGGCGATGTCGGCTATCGCGGGTGGGCCCGGCTCGGGCACCTCACCCTGGACCTGGTTCAGCAACAGCCCGGACTCGCGCGCGGCGACCAGGAAATCCGGTGCCAGGAGCAACTGGTAGCCGGCCGTGTGCCCGCGTGCCACCGCGAACGCCCAGGCAGACGTCGACACGTCGGTCACCGCGAGCTCCGGTCGGCCAGGTCGGAGGCCGGGAGCTGACGCTTGAGCACGATCATCCGCTCGCTGAACTCCCGGAGCACCGCGTTGCGGATGAGCCCGAGCTCGTTCAGTTGTTGCTTGGCGTCGTCGACGACCGCGTTGACCCGACCCATCTTGTCGTCGAATCGATGCCCCGCCCAATCGATGAACATGTCCGCGAGGCGGTCGTTGAAGGCGTTGCGGCCGATCGCGACGTCGGCCGCGATGCGCAGTGCGCTACCAGCCGGGCGGGCCAGGAGCTTGCCCACGGCCGATACCGCTTCCAGCGCAGTCAGCCGGGCCCGGTCCCGCCGGGCGGCCAGGAGCTTCTCCTCGTCGGCCGCCTGAAGTTGCTCCTCGATCTGGGTGAACAGATCCGGCAGTACCGCGCACAGCGGTATTTCGATGTTGACCGGACGCAGCCGGCCGTTGCGGCGCTTGAGCATATGCCCTTCGGCGTCCATCGTGGCGAACTGCCGGCCGATCGCGCTCACCGGCACCAGCCGCACGATCCGCTTTTCGCGCCGGCGTTGTTCGACGAGATTTCTGATCGCCGGCTGCGACATCAACTCGTCGCGGACAACCACAAGACGATCGTTCTCGTCCATCGGCTCATCGGATCCCGCCGCCCCGCCGAGGTCGAGCGTCCCGTCGAACAGGTCCCACTTCGTCAGCACGAAATGGACCGGACACTTCGCCCTTCGCAGCAGGCCGATCATCGGAATGATCGAGGTCTCCAGGTAGAGTAAGCCTTTCGGATCTCCCCGCAGGCCCGCCAGCATCCGCTGGCCGTCGATAATTCCGAACAGCGCATGCGCGACTTCGATCCGCTGCTCCAGATCCCGCTGGCGCTCCTCCTGTTGTTCGAGCGCCGCCTCCGACGTCGGGCCGCCACCGACCAGCTCACCGGCATAGTCGAGATAGTTGAACCGCAGGACGGGAAACTCCGTACCACCGGCCGATCCGATACAGGTGAACGTAAATGAGCGCGTCTCTCCGAGCGACGTTCCGGGTGGCCACTCGGCGTCCGGGTCGCGAAGTCTGCGGTAGAGGTTGGTGAGATGAACAGCCTGGTCAAGGCTGGTCTCAAGACGGAACACGCCCTCGTTTACCTCGGTGGTCAGGCGGTGGAACATGCTGGCCAGGAGAACGGTCTTTCCGGTCTCCTGGCCACCCAGGGCGATGATGTTGAACGTCGGCAGATCCGTTCCTATCTCGATCGGCGCCACCGTTTGGCGCTCGCTGGTCGGCTGCGGATTTCCGGGCGGCGCGGGACCACGCCGTCGCGTAAAACGCAACGCGAGCACGGCAGAGCCGGCGATGAGAAGCAATACACCAACGAGGCCGGCAATTTCACCCATGTGTCCGCCGATCAAGAGTCGGGTTGAGGGAAGGCGCGAGGTCAGGAGGGGTCGATCCGATCCAGGGCGGCCGTACCTGCTCCACTCTTGTAGGAAAGTAGGTGTGGCTTGCCGTTCGTGCGATTCACATGAAGCGGGACGAGCGAGGCCCATCCCGGGGTCGTTGAGGGTGTGGGCCGGGGATCCGTCCCTGAAGTGGATCATCGGCGGGATCGGCGCCGCGTGGACAGTTAGCAGCACCCGACGGGGACGTAATGGAACGTGGTGGCAAGGCCGTCGGCCTCGACCCATATCTCGGCGATGCGTGAGTCCTCGGCGACGGTAGGTCGATTCCGGTGATGGTCAGGCCTGGGGCCGTGCTGAACTCGTTCGCTCGCGCCTGCTGATATGTGGCCACGATTATTCCTTTCACGTCCGACGATTCGGTGGTGATTCCACCGTGCCGGCGTGACCTGGGTGGGAACCTTGCGCCGACCTTGCGACGGGTCCCGGCCCGTGCCTTCATCGCATCAAATCGTCGCCGCCCTGCGAGCGGAGCGGCTGCGTGATCTCCTGCTTCGCCGTCGCCGGGTCGTCCCCGCTCACCTGGAGCACCCTCGGCAAGGAACCAACCTCGCCGACCGAGGTCAGGCTGTTCACGATTTTGTAGAAGCCGGTCGCCGCTACCACGACCGGCTGCGGGGCGGCCTCGACGGCTGTGGCGGTGGTGGCGGCGAGTCCGCCGCTGGCCAGCAGGAGCGCGGTAACCAGGCCGCCGATTCGGCCCGACGCGAATCACATCTGTTCAGGTTCGCATGCCCTCCCAGGGGCCACGATCGACGAGGTTGCCGCTGTCGTAGCGTGCAGCCCTCACGCTCATGGTGATGTTCTCCCCGAAGTTCTTGTTGCAGACTCCCCAGTCGCCCGCGGTCAACTTTGTTGACGCAGGCGCCGGTCCTGTAGCGATGGGTGCGGTCGATCGACGTCAGCAGCAGGTTCGTCAGCGGTGGGCGACCGCGGCACCGGCGCTGTCACGGCGGGCGGTGAACGCCTCAGATTCGGCGGCGACAAGCTCGTCGAAGTATCGGATGCCTTCGGCGACGGCGGCGACGAGGTGCTCCGAGGTTTGCTCGAGCAGATGCGCGACGAACCGACACTCCACAGCGAGGTGGCGAGGTTGGGCAGGAGATCGACGGTTTCCTGGCTGGCGGTCAAGGCCTCCGCCGGCCGGATCGCGTGCCACATTTACGCCGTCGCGCGATCGGATGCCGGGGTGGTGGCATCGTGGCCAGCGACGATGCGGGTGGTGAGCGCCGGCGCCACCGCCCGAGTTCTAGCGACGGGCAGGTGATCCGTTCGGCGGTCGGCGGTCCCGGTCCCGGTCGAGGTCCGCCCCGCCGAGGGCTCCGATGATCTTGGGTGTGAACGGCCCGGTGATTGCACCGCGATCTGCGGCGTGGCGCAACCGCGATCTTGGCGGCTGGCGGCCGAGCGCGTCGGTCGTCCTCATGGCTCGGTCGCGAACACGAGAGGGAGCACCAGCTCCGCCTCGTGCTCGCGACACGCCCGGCGGGTCCACCACGTCGGTCTCGTCAGAGGGTCAGTACCAATACCATTTCTGCTGCGATGCCCCGGTGGAGGCCCACAGCTGAATCCGGCCGCCGTTGCCCACGGTTTCCAGAGCCGCGTCCAGCGCCATCGGTCCCGGGGCGTAGAGACCCACAAGCAGCGAGTTGCTAAGGTTCGGCGTCCACTGCTGGTTGGCGCGTCCACTGCAGGTCCAGATCTGGACCCGGCCTCCGTTGCCAAGGGTCTCCATCGCCGCGTCCAGGCACATGGACGGGTCGAGGGCGCTTCGCACGGTACTGCCGGACCCGTACCATCGCTGCTGGATCGAGCCGGTACAGGTCCAGAGCTGGACCCGGCCTCCGTTGCCGAAGGTCTCCAACGCGGCGTCCAGGCACAGGTTCTGGTTGATCCCGACGTGCAGCGAGAGGGCCGGCCCGTAGTTGACCGCCGATGCCGGCGAGGCCGTGACCACCGACACAACGGCCGCGGTGCCGATAGCCACGACCATGCTCGTCGCCGCGCGAAACACCCGCCGCACCATCCTCGACCCCTCGTGTGACTTGCCCAACGTCTTCCTCCGATTCGCGTGTGTTGGATGCCCGACGACACGCCGGGCCGCTTCCGACCGTATGGCCGTCAGCCGAGGCGGCACAGGGCCAATCCGGGGTCACCTGGATGGTGCCGATTAGGATCTGCCGTTGATGGAGCTGCATGTCTGGATCGACCGCGACGCGAATCTGGGCGAGCAGCTCTACCGGCAGGTCCGGGCCGGCATCCTCGAGACACGGCTGCGGGCCGGCGAGGCGATGCCGCCGAGCCGCCAGCTCGCGGTGCGGCTCGGCATCAGCCGTAACACGGTCACCGCGGCGTACGACCGGCTGGTGGCGGAGGGCTACCTGACCACCCGAGCGGGTGCCGGAACGTTCGTCAACAACCTGTCGCTGCCCGACGCCGGAAGCGGGGGTGAGCGGCCGGCCGGGCCGCTGCGGCCCCGGTCCGGATGGGACGAAGTCGGCCTGCCGGACGGCCTCACCGGCACGCCTGCGTTCGACTTCCGTGTCGGCGTGCCCGACGTCCACCTGTTTCCGCATATGACGTGGCGGCGGTTGGTCGCCGACCAGTTGCGCGGGGGTGCGATGGGCAACGGGATGCCCGCCGACCCGGCCGGCCATCTCGGCCTGCGCGCCGCGCTCGCCCGCCGCCTGCGCCTGTTCCGCGGGGTGACGGCGGGCTGTGACGACGTCGTGGTCACCTCAGGAGCGCAGCAGGCGATCGACCTGATCGGGCGGGTGCTTCTGGAGCCCGGAGCATGCGCGGCCGTCGAGGAACCCGGGTACTGGTCGCCGGTCTACGCCTGGCGGTCGGTGGGCGCGCGGGTAGCGACGGTACCGGTCGACGGCGAAGGGCTCGTCGTGGACGCGTTGCCGCCGGCCGTGCGGCTGGTTTACGTGACGCCGTCGCATCAGTTCCCGACCGGGGTGGCCATGTCGCTGCGCCGCCGCATGGATCTGCTGGCGTGGGCGCGCCGGAACGGTGCGGCGATCGTCGAGGACGACTACGACAGCGAGTTCCGGTACACCACACAGCCGCTGGAGTCGTTACACAGCCTCGACCGCGACGGCCGCGTCTTGTACATCGGCACGTTCTCGAAGGTCATGCTACCGACGCTGCGGATCGGCTTCGTCGTCGTACCGCCCGGCCTGCGCCACGCGGTGCAGGCAGCCAAGTTCGTCACGGACTGGCACACTTCGCTGCCCACGCAGGCGGCCCTCGCCGGTTTCCTCGACGAGGGCGCTCTCGACCGTCACCTCAAACGGGCCGGCCGCGAGTACCGCAAGCGCCGCGACCGCATCACGGCCTCGCTCGCCGGGCCGCTGTCGCCGTGGCTGTCGCTCATCCCGTCGGCCGCCGGCCTGCATCTGAGCGCGTTTTTCCGGCATCCGGACCGCATCGACGTCGGGCGGCTCCTCGCGCGGGCGGATACGGCCGGTGTCGCGCTGTGGGGCTTCCCGTGGACCCCCACCACCGGGCCGGGGTCGCGGCCCGGCCTGATGTTCGGCTTCGGCGCCATCGCCACCGACCGGGTGGACGAGGGACTGCGCAGGCTGCACCGCTGTCTCGCCGCCGACGCGTGACCGTCGTCCGGCCTGAACCGGCCGTTCATGGAGCCATCGCCCCAGCTCACCCGTGATGTCACCGCACACAGCAATGAGCAGATCGGGGGTATGCGCCGGCGTCGATGTGATGATCGTAGAGCTCGTTCCGCGTCGGCCATCCGTTTCCGCGCGACGAAAGAGCGCGTCGGCGCCTGAACGAACAAGATCACCGACAGGCGTGTTGGGCGACAGGTTCATGTGCTGGACGACGACAAGATCGTGTTCATCGGCGACAGGATCGTGCCTCCTCGAACTCGGCCGACCTCAGCCGCCCGAGTAGCCGAAGAAGTAGATCTCGGAAGGCTTGCCGTCGGTGTCGTGCAGGACGGCGTACCGGCCGTACCACGCCTTGTCGGCCAGGGTGCGAATGTGCGGCGCGTGCTCGCGGGTGAGGATCTCGGTGCCGGTGCGCTCGCGCGCCTCGTCGGCCGTGACCGGTGCGACGGCGGCGAAGTCGGGCTCCTCATCGGGGCCGACGACCTCGTCCATGTCGAGGATCGAGTGCGTGCCCTCCTGCTGCACCAGTTCGTCGGAGAACAGGTCGGCCATTGTCGTCGGCCGGTTCGGGTATCGCGACGCCGACCCGCGGCCGCCCGGGGCCCAGTAGTAGGCGCCGTCGGCGAGCACCTGCGCCTGCAACTGCAGGAGTGCGGCGTTGAGGTCGTGCTGGTAGGGAACGAAGTAGTCCCAGTTGGATGAGCCCATGGCCCGGGAGAGTAACGGCATGCTCCGACAAAACCTGGCGCATCTTCCACAGCCGCTGTGCCCCAGCCCGGCCACGACTCGAGCTCGCGGGTGCTTGGGTCCGGATCACCCGGCCACCTTGCGCGCCGGCACAGCCTCGCCTGGCGCCGTGGAAAGGCGGGGGATGCGGCCGGTGCCGCCGCCGCCTTCGCCGCGCTGCTCACCGATTCCACGCGGGTGCTTGGTCCGGACCACCCAGGCACTCTGATTGCCCGCGGCGTCCTCGCCTACTTGCGGGGGAGACGGGTGACCCGGCCGTCGCCGTCGCCGCGCTCGAGGCGCTGCTCACCGACTGTCTACGTGTGCTCGGCCCCGACCACCCCGACACCCTCGCCACGCGAAACAACCTTGCCTCCTGGCGGAGAGAGGCCGGCTCCTAAGCTCGTTGGCGACGTTGCGTCACGGCGAAAGCCCTCGACCAGATGAACTCGCCCGATTTGAATACGCGCTTCAACCGGTCGTCACGTCGGCCATCCGGTTTCCGCGCGACGAGGAGCGCGGCTGTTGCGTCCGCGAGAACCTTGCGAGTGCCCGGACAATCGTGCGAGCGATCTTGCGAGCCGTCCGGATTACCCTGCGAGCAATCCCGTGACCAGCGGCGGCACGTGGAGTGTTGCCCGTCGCAGTTCAGGGCCTTGATCATTGGTACTCGTTGTCGGACGCGACAGGCATCCGGTTAGCCGCCCGGCGAAGGAGCCGGTCGGTCAGCGGGCAGCGTTCGCGACGGTCCAGTCCAACAGCCGCTCGACCTTGCGTTGCAACGCCAGGGAACTGTCGGGGGTCAGCGAGGCCACGAGCGTTTCCAGCACCGTGTCAAGTTCCGGGCTGGGCCCTGCGTCGGAGAGCACCACCGCGAGCGGCTCGCCGCCGCTCAGCCGCGACGTGTCCCGGGTCCGCAGGTAGTCCAACACTGTCGACCGGTCCAGGTAGCGCCGCACCAACGGCACCCCCGTGGTGGTCAGCAGGTCGGCGACCTGCGCGCCGACGGCGTGCGCCGAAATGGCGTCGGTAAACCGCCATTCGTCCCGGCCGACCGGCTCGGGACCCAGTCGCTTGAGGCGGTCGCGCCATACCCCGTGGTACTCCTTCGGCTCCCCTGAGTGGGCGTACAGGTCGACCATGTAGCGCCACCACGGCTGGGGCACCACGGCGAGGTTGACGAAGAACGTGACCTCCTCGGCAGAGTTCCCCCTCGACCCTTGCGCCTGAACGACCGCCACGTCCCCCGAGGTCGGATCGCGCAGCGTCCACCGGCCGCTCGAACCTGTGAACCCGCACCGGCGCAGTGACGGGCCCACCTGGTCGCGGAGCAGTTCACGGTAGGACATGGCGAGATCGGGCATCCGATGATTGTGCGCGAGTCGCCCAAGCCGCGACGACCCCGAGCCGCCGGCCCGGCGGCGGCATCTGGCTGCTCACCAGCCGCGCAGCGTGGCCTCCAAGTGATGACGCCAACGGAACCAAGATCATCGAAAGGCCGTTCGCCGGAAATCCGCAAGATAGGTCCGGACACTCCAGCTGGCCGTCGTCCGGATCAACCTTGCGAGTCACAGACAGCCGCCTTGATCATCCGCAACCTTGGCGCGGACGCGACACGTTGATCTCCATGCCGAAGATCTGGGCCATCGCGGGTGCGGACCTTGGCGGACAGCCGTCAGAGCGGCTCAGTGCCGAAGGCCCGGCTGACTGCGGCGGTGCGGCTGGTGACCTGCAAGCGCTCGAAGACGTGTTCCAGGTGCTTGCGAACCGTGGCGTCGGCTACCGAAAGCCGGCGGGAGAACTCGCCACTTGAATACGCGCTCCTACCGGTCTCGCCCCGAACGATTGAACGTGGCGTCCTGCACGATTATCGCGGTCATCGCGATGGCCCGGGTGACACAGAGCGCCGAGGATCGGCTGCGGTTGGTGGATCACGAGGCGTGGGCCGGCGCGGACGCCGCACCGGAACGATCATGATCATCGGTGGGGTGGTGGGCTGTATGCCGCGAGGAGTGTCGCGGTGATCAGGCCGGCTGCCTCGGCCTGGTCGAGGCGGCCGGCGCCGATCTCTCCCGCGGCGCCGTGGAGCACCGTGTAGAAGACGGTTACTAGCCAGTCGACGGGCTGGTCGGTGCGGAAGACCCCGTCGTGTCGGCCGCGTTCGATCAGTGACCGGACGCGGGTGAGTGGCTGCTCGTGGTGGCGGCGGATGCGTTCGGCGGGCATGGTGCCTTGTGCGGCTGCCAGCAGGGCGCGGTGCTGGAAGACGACTTCCCACGATGACGCGATCAGGTCGGCCAGTGCCTGCCGCGGTTCCCCGGCGAGGTCGATGGTGGCGAGGTGCTCCTCGGCGCGGGTGACGATCCGGCCGAAGGCCGCGTCGACGAGTTCGGTGCGGGACGGGAAGTGGCCGTAGAGCGTCACCCGGCCGACGCCGGCTCTTGCCGCGATGTCGGCGGTGTTGGCGTTCGGGTCTTCCACGAGGCAGGCGATTGCGGCGTCCAGGATGGCGTCGACGCTGCGTTGGGCGTCGGCGCGCCGACCGCCGGACCGCCGTCGTGGTGAGGCCTCCGCCACAGGTTGCCGCCTTTCTCGAACACGCGTGTACGAGTTACGCTAACCCGAACACCGGTGTTCAGCTTATCTCGTCGCTCGAACGGAGCCTCACCATGACCTCACATGTCCGCGCCGGGTCCCGGACGCCGGTGACGGAACCCGGAATCAGCCCACCGCCGCCTCGGCGGTGGCTGATGCTGGCGCTGCTGAGCGCCGCCCAGTTCATGCTCATCCTCGACATCACCGTCGTGAACATCGCCCTGCCGGACATCGGCAGCGACCTCGGCCTGCAACGTGACGCACTGACCTGGGTGGTGACGGCCTACACGCTGATGTTCGGCGGGCTCATGCTCGTCGGCGGGCGGGCGGCCGACCTGTTCGGCGCCCGCCGCGTGCTGCTCGCCGGTCTCACGGTCTTCACCGCCGCGTCGCTGGCGGCCGGCCTGGCGCCGAACGCCGCGGTCCTGGTGGGCGGGCGGGCGTTCCAGGGCGTCGGAGCGGCGTTGATCTCACCGGCCGCGCTCGCGATCGTCACCACGACCTTCCACGGCGCCGACCGGCACCGCGCGCTCGGCGTGTGGGCCGCGCTCGGTGGAACCGGCTCCGCCGTCGGCGTACTCCTCGGTGGACTGCTGACCGCGGGTCCGGGCTGGCAGTGGGTGTTCTTCATCAACGTGCCGGTGGGCGTGGCCGTGCTGGCCGGCCTGTCGGCGATCGCCCCAGCATCCCAGCCGGCCGTCCGTGGCCGACGGATCGACCTGCCCGGTGCGGTCCTCGTGACCGCCGCCACCGGCGCTCTGATCTACGCGTTGATCACGGCGGGCGACGTCGGGTGGGTGGCCGCCCCGACCCTCGCCGCGCTCGGCGCGGCCGGGCTGCTCTACGCCGGCTTCGCCGTAGTGCAGCGGACGGTGCGCGCGCCGCTGATCGACCTGCGGGTGCTCCTGCGGCGGCGGGTGTCGGCCGGGGCGTTCCTCATGCTCGTGGCGACCGGTCTGCTCGTCGCCGGTTTCTTCCTCGGGTCGTTCCATCTGCAGCACGTGGCCGGCTACAGCGCCGCCGGCACCGGCCTGGCGTTCCTGCCGGTCGCTGTCGCCACCATCGTCGGGGCGCACGCGGGTGGCCGCGCGATCGGTCGGATCGGCGCCCGGCCGTTGGCGACGGTCGGGCTGCTGATCGCGGCGGCGGGTGCCGGCACCGTCGCGGTGTGGACGACGGCGCCCGCGCTGATCGTCGGGGTCAGCGTCGGCGCCGCCGGTCTCGGTGCGACGTTCGTGGCGGCGACGACCACCGCTCTGGCGCACACCGATCCGGCCGAGGCCGGGGTCAGATCGGGACTCGTCAACACCTTCCACGAACTCGGCGCCGCCCTGGGCGTGGCGACCGTCTCGGCGATCGCCGCAACCAGCCTGGCCGGGACCGGCACCGGCGCACCGGCCACGGGTGGCTTCACCGCCGCGTTCGCGTTCAGCGCCGCGGCGGCCTTGACGGCGGCGGTGCTGGCCGCGGTGCTCGTCCCGGCGGGCCGGCCACCGGCAGGCGCCGTCCGGCACATGCACTGACACGGCGCCGGCGAACGGGCCCACGGCAGGCGCCGTGGGCCCGTTCCGGTGTTCACCGCGGGTCGGGTGTGAGGCGGACCCGGCGCAGGAGTTGGGCGTTGAGCGCGACCACGATCGTCGACGCCGACATGAGCACGGCGCCGATGGCCGGGCTGAGCGTGATTCCGGCCCAGGCCAGCACTCCAGCGGCGAGCGGGATGGCGACGACGTTGTAGCCGGCGGCCCAGGCCAGGTTCTGGATCATCTTCCGGTACGACGCCTTCGACAGGCGGATCACGCCGGTGACGCCGCGCGGGTCGGAGGAGGCGAGAACCACGCCGGCGGACTCGATGGCCACGTCGGTACCGGCGCCGATGGCCAGCCCGACGTCGGCGCGGGCCAGCGCCGGCGCGTCGTTGACGCCGTCACCGACCATGGCGACGGTCAGGCCGCGGGCCTGCAGGTCGGCGACCGCCCGGTCCTTGTCGGCGGGCAGGACCTCGGCGAAGACCTCGTCGACGTCGGGTCGGAAACCCAGGTCGGCGGCGACGGCTTCGGCCACCGGTCGTGCGTCCCCGGTGATCATGACGATCTTCCGGACGCCCTGCTTCCGCAGCTGCTCGATTGCCTCCCGGGCCTCCGGCCGGACCTCGTCCTCGAGTGCGAACGCGCCGATCACCTCCGGTGCGCCACTGGCGTCGGGAGCGTCACCTTCACCGTCACCGAGGCGGATCAGGTGCAGCACGGCCGCGCCCCGGTCGGACCAGTCTGCCGTCCGCTCGGCCAGGTCGTCGGGAACCGTCGCGTGAAACTCGCGTAGCAGGGACGGGCCGCCGACGGCGTAGGTGACGCCGTCGACCTCGGCCTGGACGCCGCGACCGGTCAGGGACCGGAACTCGCGGGCGGTTGCCTGCAGTCCGCGTCCGGCTGCGGTGGCGACGATGGCCTTGGCTAAGGGATGTTCGCTGTCGGACTCGACTGCGGCGGCGATCCGCAGCACCTCGTCGTCGTTCCCGCCCGCAGTGGCCGCGATGCCGGTGACGGTGTGCGCGCCCTTGGTCAGGGTGCCGGTCTTGTCGAACAGGACCGCGTCGACGGTGCGCATGCGTTCCAGCGCCAGCCGGTCCTTGATCAGGATGCCGGCCTTCGCCGACACGGCGGTGGACAGCGCGATCACCAGCGGGATGGCCAGGCCGAGCGCGTGGGGGCAGGCGATCACGAGCACGGTGACGGTGCGGACCACGGACTGGTCGAGGTCACCGACCGCCCACCAGACCAGGAACGTCACCAGCGCCGCGGCGGTGGCGATGTAGAACAGCATCGCGGCGAACCGGTCGGCGAGCACCTGTGCGCGTCCGCTCGATGCCTGCGCCTGGGCGACCAGGCGGCCGATGCCGGCCAGCGCGGTGTCCTCTCCGACGGCGTCGACCTGCACCCGCAGCGCCGAGTCGGTGGCCACGGTGCCGGCGACCACGCGGTCACCGACGCCGCGGGGCACCGGTCGGGACTCGCCGGTGATCATCGATTCGTCGAGTTCCGCCGACCCGTCGACGATGCGTCCGTCGGCGGGAACGCGGGCGCCGGAGCGGACCAGCACGGTGTCACCGACGCGCAGTTCGGCGACGGCGACCCGCTCGACGGACCCGTCGTCGGTGACGCGCTCGGCGTCGTCGGGCAGCAGTGCGGCCAGCGCGGCGAGCGCGCCCTGGGCCTGGCCGATGGCCTTCATCTCCTGCCAGTGCCCGAGCAGCATGATGGTGACCAGCGCGGCCAGTTCCCACCAGAAGTCCAGGTCGAACAGGCCGAACGTGGTTGCCAGGGACGCGCCGTAGGCGACGGTGATCGCCATCGAGATCAGCAGCATCATTCCGGGTGCCCGGTCGCGGATCTCGCTGATGCCACCGACGAGGAACGGCCAGCCGCCGTAGAGGAACACCACCGATCCGAGGACCGGTCCCACGAGATCGATGCCGGGGAAGTCGAGGGTGTAGCCGAACCAGTCCATCACCATGGGGCTGGTCGCCACGATCGGGACGGTCAGGACCAGGCTGAGCCAGAACTTGCGGCGGAACATCTCCGGGTCGTGCCCGGCGTGCTTGTCATGCCCCTGATGCCCACCGTGGCCTTGATGCGTCCCGTGACCGTCATGGTGGTCGTGGGCGCGCGCCGGGGTCGCGGTCGTGCCTGGGTGCTGAGTCATCTTCACCACCTCCGTGGTCCTCAACTTATACCCCCTGGGGGTATATTGCCAAGGTCGGGCGCCGGACCTGTTCGTCACATCCGCGGTAGCCCGGCTCACGCGAACCACGAGGGCGCGTCGGCGAGATCCCCGACCCGCAATGCTCCGGGCGTGACGCGCTTCTTGCGTATCACGGACACACAACGACGCGGATCATTGGCTAGAGTCGGACCAGAGACGCAAGGCGCTCACGACAGGCCGGTGGCGAGGCACGCGATCACCGACAGTTGTCGGCGGGCCCTTCGGGACTCGCCGTTCACCCTGCTCGATCGGGGGAGAGCGAGGTCTCTGCATGCTGTTTGGACGCCTTCGGGAGATGCGGCGCCGTGAGCGCTGCATCCTGGCGGGACTGACAGTCGTCATCATGCTGCTGGTTGGATCGGTGGGCTGCGAAGCGGCCAATGAGACCACCGACCAGGGCATACCGAAGAAGTTGCGCGTCGGTGTGGTGCCGAACATCTCGCCGGAGAAGCAGCGGGCCCAGTACGAGCCGTTGCGGACCTATCTGGCGGATCGGCTGAAGGTCGATACCGAGCTGTTCGTCGCCGACAACTATGCCGGCGTGGTGGCCGCGCTGGTAGCGGGCCAGGTCGATGTGGCCTACCTCGGTGGACTCACCTATGCACAGGCACAGGAGCAGGCAAAGGGTGTGGTGCCGCTGGTCACCGAGGTCGACCAGGAGACCGGTACGCCACGGTATTTCTCCGCGGTCGTCGTACAGAACAGGTCCGCGCATCGCTCGGTCGGTGACGTGGTCACCGCCGGGGGGACGTTCGCGTTCGGCGATGTCAGTTCGACATCGGGAAGCCTGTATCCACGGATGATGCTGGTGTCGGCGGGAGCGAAGTGTGACAAGGGCGATCTGAAGAAATGTCCACCGCTGAAGACGGTCACCTTCACCGGCGGTCATGACGCCACGGCCCAAGCGGTGCTCAACGGCGCGGCCGAGGCCGGCGGCATCGAACTGCGGATCCTGCACCGGCTGGAGAAGCAGGGCACGATCCCTCCAGGGGCGTTGCGGGTGGTTGGTCAGCAGGAGGTGATGGGCTACCCGTGGGTCGCCCGCTCCGGGCTGAGCGAGGAGGCGCGGACAGCCGTCACTGACGCGTTCACCGCGATCAGCGACAGCAAGTTGCTCGATCTGCTGCGGGCGAAGTCGTTCGTCAAGGTGACCGCCGCCGACTATGAAGAGGTCCGGTCGAACGCGTCGACGCTGGGCCTGCTCACCCCGGCGTGACCGGCGCGGACATCGTCCTCGAGGACGTCACGGTCACCTTTGCAGGTCGCGCGGTCCCCGCGCTCGACCGGGTTTCGGTGTCGGTACGGGCCGGCGAGCAGCTCGCGCTCGTCGGCCCGTCCGGGGCGGGCAAGAGCACCCTGCTACGGCTCCTGCTGGGCGGGGTCCGTCCGGCCGGGGGCCGGGTGCGGGTCGGCGGTCTGGATCCCTTCGCGACCCAGCAGGTGCGGCAACTACGCCAGTTCACCGGATACGTGCGCCAGCGCGACGATCTGGTGCCGGGAGTGTCGGCGCGCACGAACATCCTGATGGGCCAGTCGTGGTCCTGGCGCATGCCGGACTGGTGGGCGGTGGCCCGGGGCAGGGTGCCGTCGCGACACGCGGCCAGGCTGGCTGAACTCGCTGAGGGTCACGGCATCACCGACATCCTCGACGAGCGGGTCGAGAACCTCTCGGGCGGGCAGCGGCAACGCGTGGCGCTCGCCCGGGCGCTGCTGGGCGATCCGCGGCTGCTGCTGGCCGACGAGACAACGAGCGGCCTGGACCCGGTGAATGCCGCCCGAGCCGTGGCCGATCTGACCTCGGTGGAAGGAGCGACGGTCATGCTCAGCACGCATGACGTCTCCCTCGCCGGCCGGTTCGCGCGGGTGGTGGCGTTGCGGGCCGGCCGGATCGCCCACGACGGGGCGCCGCCCGACGCGCGCGAGACGGAGCTCATCTATGCCCACGGAAGCTGATCTGGACGAGCCGGAAACCGCGTGGCGAAGTCGGACTCCGGCGCGCGGGCCGACCCGGCAGCCGTTGCGGACGGTCCGATGGATCGGGTTGCTGACCGCGGTGACCGTGGTGGTGTGGTCGCTGAACGGCGCCGAGGTCGGTGTCGGTCCGCTGATCGAGGGTCGGTCCGGTGCGGCTCGCCTGCTGTCCGGGCTGTTCCCGCCCGATCTCGACCCGCAACTGCTCGCCCGCATCGGACAGGCGACCGTCGAGACGTTGCAGATTTCCATCGCCGCCCTCGTGCTCGGCGCGTTGCTCGGCCTTCCTCTGTCGGTGTTGATCGCGGGGAACGTGCAGGCGCCGCGCTACCTGGCCCTCGCCGCCCGCTGGCTGGCGATGGTGTTGCGCGGTGTGCCGGAACTGTTGTGGGCTCTGTTGTTCGTCGCCGCCGTGGGTCTGGGACCGGCGGCCGGCGCCTACGCGATCGGCCTGCACTCGGCCGGAATGATGGCCAAGCTGTGCTCGGAGCAGATGGAGGCGGTGGACGCCGCCCCGGTGGAAGCGATGCGGTTGACCGGCAGTTCGAGACTGGCGACGGCGTTGCTGGCGATCCTTCCGCAGGCCCGCGGAACGGTCGCCTCGCAGTTGCTGTACCAGTGGGAGTGCAACGTCCGCAGTTCGGTGGTGATCGGGTACGTCGGTGCCGGCGGCCTGGGCCAGGAACTGGGGGTGGCGCTGCATCTGTTCCGCTATCAGGAACTGGCCACGTTGATGGCGGCCGTGTTGATCCTGGTGTTGGTGGTCGACGGCGCGTCCGTGCTCGTACGCCGCCGGATGGGAGTTGCTACCGGCCTGCCGGGTGAGTGCGAGCGACCGCGGTACCAGCGGTTGTGGACGGGACGGTCGTGACCTCGGCGTCGTACCGGCGGACGGCGTCGGCGATGGCGGCGGCCGCCGTGGTGACGTCGTCGTCGGTGGTCCACCGTCCGACGGTGAGCCGCAGGGCGCCAAGGGCCCGCTCGGCGGGGATGCCCATCGCGAGGAGGACGGCGGAGGGCGCCGATTCGCCGGCGTGGCAGGCGGATCCGGTCGACGCGGCGACCGTCTCGGTGAATCCGAGTACGTCGTTGCCGATGACGCCGTCGATGCTGACGTTGAGCGTGTTGGGCAGCCGCTGTTCGCGTGAGCCGTTAAGGTGCACTCGGCCGGGCAGCAGTGCCCGTAGGTGGTCCTCCAACAGGTCACGGCGGCGACGTGCGGCAGCCATGGCTTCCCGCCGGTCGGCCAGGAGTCGGCATGCCTCGCCGAGGCCGACGATGCCGGCGACGTTCTCCGTACCCGAGCGCAGGCCGTGCTCCTGGCCGCCGCCGTATCCGACCGGTTCCAGGCGCAGGCCGCGGCGGCGGTACAGCACGCCGATCCCTTTGGGTGCGTACATCTTGTGGCCGACCAGGGTCAGCAGATCGACACCCAGTTCGGTGACGCGGACGTCGAGGCGGCCGGCGGACTGGGCGGCGTCGGTGTGGAACGGCACGCCCCGGTCGTGTGCCGCACTGGCCAGTGCCGCGATGGACTGGATGGTTCCGGTCTCGGCGTTCGCGTGCATGATCGAGGCGACCGCGGTGCGCTCGGAGAGGGCCTCGGCGAAGGCGGACGGATCGACGGTGCCGTCGCCGCCGACCGGGAGGTATGTGACGGTGCAGCCGTGCAGGCGCTGGAGACTCTCGCAGGTCTGCAATACGGCCGGATGTTCGGTGCACTGGGTGACCACGTGCGACCGGCGGGACTCGCCGGTCAGGCCGCCGCCCAGCACGATGCCACGGATGGCCAGATGATCCGCCTCGGATCCGCTGCCGGTGAAGACGATCTCGTCGGATTCGCAGTCCAGGAACTCAGCCACCTGGCCGCGGGCGTTGTCGACCGCCACCCGGGCACGGACGCCGAAGCGGTGACTGCTCGACGGGTTGCCGAACGCGCCGTGCAGAAAGGGCGCCATCGCGTCGGCCACCCGAGGGTCGACGGGTGTGGTGGCGTTGTGATCGAGATATACAGCATCGGTCATCACAGAATCACGCACAGGTATATACCAGGAATGTTCCTGGCGTATCCGTCAGCCAGGCAAGAATTGTTTCCCCCGAGTAACTTATGGTTTCGATGATTTGCGCACGCAGACCCGTGGCAAGGCACTACATACACCGTAAGTGTGAAGCCTCTGGATGTCAACGTCTCGACCGCCCTTTCAGTTGTCGGGGGGTCGGCTGTACGCTCTGCCGCGGAGGTGTTCAGGTACCTGGTGGGCCTCCCCGCCTTCAAAGCGGGTGGGACGGGGAACCCTCGTCCGGCGGGTTCGATTCCCGTCCGCCTCCGCCATTTCTACTGGTCAGAGCGCTGATCGCTCCATCGGCCCGGATCGGAACTCGGGGCGATCGTCGATCAGTTGCCGAGTCAGACGCGTGACAGAACTATTACCGACTCATCGACGGGGTTGCAGATGTCCCGAGTGGTGAGTAACTATGGGCGCCATTCATTACTGGACGTCGCGTCATCAATCAACGGGGGAGTGAGACGTGAGCGGAGCCCAGACAGTGCTGCCTGTGAACACTCAATTAACGGCCGACGGTGAACCACGGCTGCAGCGCTCGGTCTCCTGGCGTTCTCTAATCCTGTTGGCGATCGGCGCCGCCCTGCAGATCACCGTCGTGATGGGCGCCATGGCCGGCGAACTCGGCAATCTGCACTTGCTCGTCTGGGCCGGAGCGGCGTTCGTCGGGCTGGTCCAATGCTTCCTCATCGCCGAGATGGCCAAGCACGCCCCGCACCGGGCCGGCGGCGCCGCCACCTACGCCCAGGAGGCCTTCGGCGGGCGAACGTCCTGGGTGGCCGCGCTCTCCGGGTGGGGCTACTGGTTCGCCTGGACGCCCGGCATCGCCGTCAACCTGATCCTGGCCGCCGAGTACCTGGAGAGCACGGTCTGGCCCGACGTGAACACGGTGGCACTCAGCGCCGGGATCGGGGTCGCGCTGTACGCCGTGAACACATTGGGCCTGCGCCACCTCGTGCGGATCTCAGCGGTGCTCATGGTCCTCGCCGGGCTGACGCTGCTCGCCCTGCTGGTCACCCCGCTGTTCCAGCCGTCCCTCTTCGACGCCGGTGAGCTGTCGCCCCTCGCGGCGCCGGCGGACACCGAGGGAAGCACCTGGGAACTGCTGGTGAAGTGGTTCTTCGTCGCCACCTGGTCGGCCTATGGCGCCGAGATCGCCGCCAGCATCGTCGCCGAGCTGCGGGAGCCGGCGGCCAAGGTGATGCGGGCGATGGTCACCGCGGGGGTCGTCTGCCTGGCCGCGTTCGCGATCGTGCCGATCGTCATGACCGGGATCGTCGGCGCCGATGGGCTCAGCGAGTCGCCGAGTACGGTGTTTCTCGCTCCGGCCGAGGTGGTCTTCGGTGACGCCGGGCGCCTGATCGTCGGTGTGATGCTGGCCTGCGCCCTGATCCTGGGCGCACAGGCGTACATCATCGCCTCGTCCCGCACCGTGTACCAGTTGTCGAAGGACGCGCACCTGCCGCGGCTGTTCACCCGGGTGAACCGTTTCGGCGTGCCGGTGATGTCGGTGATCTGCGACGCCGCCGTCATCGCCGTCCTGCTGCTGATCTTCGGCTCGGATGTCGTCGACGTGGTCGCCGCGGCGAACATCGGCTACCTGGTCGTCTTCGTGCTCATGCCGTTGGGCTTCGTCATCGTCCGGGTGCGCCGCCGGCGCGCGGGAC
The DNA here is from genome assembly GCF_016863635.1 of Virgisporangium aurantiacum. Lineage (GTDB taxonomy): Bacteria > Actinomycetota > Actinomycetes > Mycobacteriales > Micromonosporaceae > Virgisporangium > Virgisporangium aurantiacum. The sequence continues at coordinate 26,453 of NZ_BOPG01000091.1, forward strand.
AGCCGCTCGTGTTGCATCCGGTGTGGACCGGGATCGGCGTCGCCGTGGTGGCGCTCAACGCGGTGCTCTTGGTCGTCGGCGCGGCGTTGTGGGGCGTGGAGATCTGGCTCACCGGTCTGATCGTGATGACATTGATCTTTCCCCTCATCGCCTGGCGGCGGTGGCGCGACCGCGTCGACGCGAGGCGACACGAAGCCACGGCCGACCCGGCCGAGTCCGTCCCCGCGCAACCGGTCGGCGCGACGTCTGAATCCGAGCGCTGAGAGGGACACGCGATGGCTCAGCCCGCCCTGTCGGACACGCCGGTCCGACTCACCCAGTACGCGCGCGGCGGTGGCTGCGCCTGCAAGATCCCGCCGGGAGAGCTGGAGGCTGTGGTCGGGAAGCTGGCGGGCCGGGATCGCGTCGCCAGCCCGTACGAGCTGCTGGTCGGCGTCGACACCGGCGATGACGCGGCCGCCGTCAGGCTGGTCGGTGACACGGCGATCCTGGCCACGACCGACTTCTTCACACCGGTCGTGGACGACGCGTACGACTGGGGCCGGATCGCTGCCGCCAACGCGCTGTCGGACGTGTACGCGATGGGCGGCGAACCGGTGGTCGCGGTCAATCTGCTCGCGTGGCCGCGGGACCTGCTGCCGATGGAACTGGCCGGTGAGGTGCTGCGCGGTGGCGCGGATGTGGCCGTCGAGGCCGCGTGCCATCTGGCCGGCGGTCACAGCATCGACGACGCCGAGCCGAAGTACGGCCTTGCGGTGACCGGGGTGGCCGACGCGCGCCGGTTGATGCGAAACGACAACGGCAAGCCGGGCGTGCCCTTGACCCTGACCAAACCGCTCGGTGTCGGTGTGTTGAACTCTCGGCACAAGGCCACCGGTGAGCGGTTCCCGCAGGCAGTCGAGAGTATGGCGGGCCTCAACCGGGACGCGTCGCGGGCAGCGTTGGCCGCCGGTGTCACGTGCGCCACCGACGTCACCGGTTTCGGGTTGCTCGGGCACCTGTACAAGCTGGCCCGCGCCAGCGGGGTCACGGCGGTACTGGACCCGGCCGCGGTGCCCTATCTGGACGGTGCCCGCGAGGCGGTGCGCGACGGGTACGTCTCCGGCGGCACCCGCCGCAACCTGGATTGGGTCGCGCCGCACATCGAGTGGCGAGGCGACGTGGCCGAGGACGACCGGCTCCTGCTCGCTGACGCACAGACCTCGGGCGGACTGCTGGTAGCCGGCGAGATCCCCGGGTTCCCGGTCGTCGGCGAACTTGTCGAGGCCGGCCCGTACACCCTCGTGATCGGCTGACCATGGCTCCGGACCCGAACACAGCCACGGATCCGCGTCGGCGCATCCCACGTACCGACGTACTGCTCGCCGACACCCGGCTCGGCCCGGCCCGCGATCGGCTCGGCGACGACGCGGTCAAGCGGGCGGTGCAGTTCGCGCAGGGACAGGCCCGGGCCGGCGCGATCGACGTGGAGCGGGTGCTCGACGCCGCCCTGGCCGCGCTTCCGGACGCGGCCACCACGTTGCGACCGGTCTTCAACGCGACCGGTGTCGTTTTGCATACCAACCTCGGCCGGGCACCGCTGTCGTCGGCGGCCGTCGAGGCCCTGGTTTCCGCGGCCGGTTACGTCGACGTCGAGTTCGATATCGCCACCGGAGCGCGGGCCCGTCGTGGGCGGGGAACGCTCGACGCCTTGCGCGCCGCGGTGCCCGCCGCCGGTGATGTTCACGTGGTCAACAACGGGGCAGCAGCGTTGGTCCTGGTGGCCACCGCGTTGGCGGCTGACCGGGAGATCCTGATCAGCCGGTCGGAGATGGTCGAGATCGGCGACGGGTTCCGCATCCACGAACTGTTGTGCAGCACCGGCGCCCGGCTGCGCGAGGTCGGCACCACCAACCGCACCCATCTGCGTGACTACGCCGACGCGATCGGGCCGAAGACCGGCTTCATCCTGAAGGTGCATCCGTCGAACTTCCGCATCGAGGGCTTCACCGCATCGGTCGGCGTCGCCGAACTCGCTACCCTCCGCGTCCCGGTGATCGCCGACATCGGTTCGGGACTTCTTCGCCCCGACCCGCGCCTGCCCGAGGAACCGGATGCGGCGACCTGGCTCGCCGCCGGCGCCACCATCGTCACCGCCAGCGGCGACAAGCTCCTGGGCGGCCCGCAGGCCGGTCTCGTACTCGGCGATGCCGACACGGTCACCCGGCTGCGGCGGCATCCGCTGGCGCGGGCGCTGCGGGTCGACAAGCTCACGCTGGCCGCGCTGGAGGCGACGCTGCGGGGACCCGCCACACCGACCGCGGCCTTCCTGGCCGCGGATGACACCACGCTGCACACGCGCTGCGCGGCGGTTGCCGAGGCGCTGGAATCCGCCGGCGTACCCGCCGAGGTCGTTCCCAGCAGTGGCGCTGTCGGGGGAGGGGCGGCACCGGGACAGGACCTTCCGGGGTGGGCGGTTCGCCTCCCGGAGCACCTGGCACAGGTCCTCCGCCGAGGCGTGCCCTGCGTCGTGACCCGGGTCGAGAAGGGTCACTGCCTGCTCGACCTGCGCTGCATCCCGGCGACCGCCGACGCGACGGTCCAGGGCGCGGTCATCGCTGCCGCCCGGACGTCGGAGCAGCCGTGCACGTGATCGCCACGGCCGGACACGTCGACCACGGCAAGTCCACGCTCGTGCGCGCGTTGACCGGCATGGAACCCGACCGGTGGGCGGAGGAACGGCGTCGTGGCATGACGATCGACCTCGGCTTCGCCTGGACGAGCCTGCCGGACGGGCAGGTGGCCGCGTTCGTCGACGTCCCCGGACATCAGAAGTTCATCACCAACATGCTGGCGGGCGTCGGACCGGTCGCCGCCGTCATGCTGGTGGTCGCCGCCGATGAGGGCTGGTGCCGGCAGACCGGCGAACACCTCGCCGCCCTGCACGCCCTCGGGGTCGAACACGGCCTACTGGCCGTCACCCGCGCCGATCTGGGCGACGCCGACCTCGCGATCGAGGAGGCGCGGGACTATCTCGCCGCCACCCGTCTGGCCGGCATCGAGGCCGTCGCCGTGTCGCCGGTGACCGGCGAGGGCCTCGACGATCTTCGGGCCGCCCTCACCCACCTGGTCGGCGCCCTGCCGCCACCGCCGGAGGAACCGGCTCGCATGTGGATCGACCGGTGCTTCAGCGTGCGCGGAGTCGGAACCGTCGTCACCGGAACCCTCAGCTCCGGCCGGATCGCCGTCGGCGACGAGGTGGAACTCGCACCGACCGGACGCCGGTTCCGGGTGCGCGGCCTGCAGAGCCTTCAGCACGACGTGTCGGAGACCCGCGCGGTCGCCCGGCTGGGCGTGAACCTGCGCGGAGTGAAGAGCGAGGAGATCCATCGTGGTCAGGCGCTGATCAGCCCGGGGTCCTACGCCGCGGTGTCCACTGTGGATGTTCGCCTGACCGACGCGGCCGAGGAACTGGCGAGCGAACTCGTCCTGCACGTCGGGTCGGCCGCCGTTCCGGTTCGGGTCCGCCGCTTCGACAACGACACCGCCCGGCTCCGACTGGCCCAGCCGGTGCCGGTGCACATCGCTGAGCGTGCGCTGCTCCGCGACCCGGGCCTGCAACGCATCGTTGCCGGCGTCGTGCTGCTCGACACGATGCCGCCGCCGCTTCGTCGTCGAGGCGCGGCCGCGCTGCGGGCCAAGGAACTGATCGCGATGACCGATCGGCCCGACCCGGACGGGGAAATCCGGCGCCGCGGCGCCGTCCGTCATGCGGATCTCGTCGCCGCGGGAATTCTCGGCTCGGCCGACGCCGGACCACCGGACGCGATTCGCGCGGCGGACTGGTACGTCGACACGACCGTATGGCGGCGATGGACGGCCGGGTTGACCGACGCCGCCGACCGGTGGGCGACGGATCACCCGATGACACCCGGGCTGCCGCGCCCGTCCGCCGTGCAGCAGCTCGGCCTTCCCGACCCGCGGTTGCTCGATGCACTCATTCCGGCCACCGGTGCTCTGGTCAGCAGCGCGCAGGGCCTGCACCGGCCGGGGGTGGCGGCCACGTTGCCCGAATCGGCCGCCGCTGTCCTCGCGGAGTTGCGGGAGTCGCTCGCCGCCGAACCGTTCGCCGCATGGGAAGCCGAGATGCTGGCCGACCGCGGACTGTCCGACCGGTACCTGGCCACGGCTGTCGGCCAGGGTCTGCTGTTCAAGGTTGCCGACGGGATCTATCTGTTGCCCGATGCGCTGTCGCTCGCGGTGGACCGCGTCGGCGACCTCCCGCAACCGTTCACGCTCAGCGAGGCGCGTCAGGCCCTGGGCACCACCCGCCGCGTCGCCGTTCCCCTGCTCGAACTGCTCGACCGGCGCGGAATGACGCGTCGTGTCGACAACACCCGCCGCGTGGTGAGTCGAACCGGTGCGTCGTGACCGGGGTTGTGCGCCCCTCAGCCGGCCAGTTTGGCCTCGAGGCCGCGCAGCACCAGGTCGAGCCCGAACTGGAAGTCGGCCTCGGTGTCGCCGGAGCCGAGCAGGCTCGCGTGGGCGCACGCCTGGCCCTGTCCGCAACAGGTCAGGCCGATCGTGCCGACGTCCTGCTGCAGGATGAAGCCGAGGACGTATCCGATCAACGCCTGATAGGCCCGGGAGGCGTCCGGGCCGTCGAACCCGGCCTGCCGGAAGATCCGCAGCACCGCCTCGGTCGGCGCGAGCGCGCTGCCGGTATGGATGTGCTGCGAGGTCAGCAACTGGATGAAACTCGGATGGGACCGGTGGATCGCGAGGAACGAGGTTGCGCCGCGGCGCAGCCGTTCGGTCCAGGTCAATTCGGGATCGGCGGGAATGTCCAGCGCGGCCAGCATCCACTCCAGCATTCCGCTGAGCAGCGCCGCCTTGCTCGGCACGTGGTTGTACAGGGACATCGCCTCGACGCCCAGTTCAGCGGCGAGTTTGCGCATGCTCAGTGCGGGCAGGCCCTGCTCGTCGGCGAGCTTCACGGCGCCGTCCAGAACCCGGGTTCTGGTCAAAGTGTTTCCCATGTGCACCTGCCTCGCGACGGACCTTACGTTGACAACTTACGGTGTATGTATGATGCTGGCTAGCGCTACTTACGCCGTAAGTATCCCCCGTGCGGCCGGTAATCCCCAAAGTCTACGACACTCCTGACGAGGAAGCCCTGGTGCTCGAACCGCTCGGCCGATTCGCCGTTCGCCGTCGCTGGCTGGTCATCGCCGCGTGGGGCGCGGTGCTGCTCGCGGGTGCCTTGATCGGCTCGCAGGTGTTCTCGCGCCTGGCCACCGGTACGGGGACCCGTGACGACGTCGAGTCGGCTCGGGTAGAGCGCCTCCTCGACGCCGCCGGGGGGCTGGAGCCGGACCTGTTGATCCTGCTCGACGGAAAGGCGGTCACCGACGCTCGGGTGACGGCGGCCGTTCAGGAGCTCGCGGCCGACGTGCGGACCATCCCGGACGTCGTGGCGGTCACCACCGCGTCCGCGACCGGGCCCGGTCGGTCGCTGATCTCGGCCGATGGACAGGCCCAACTGGTCGCCGTCGATCTGCGCGGCGGCATCGAACCCGCCGACTCCGCCTCGGCCATCGATGCGGTTCGTGCGCGGGCCGAGGCCGTCGACATGCCGCGCGTGCTGGTCGGCGGCGAGGTCGCGCTGCAGACGGAGTTCCAGCGGACATCCGAGGAGCAGCTCGCCCGCGGCGAAATGATCGCGCTGCCGATCATGCTGGTTCTGCTCCTGCTGTTCTTCCGCGGCTTCCTCGCCGCGGCGCTGCCACTGCTCGTGGCGGTGGTCGCGGTGCCCGGCGCGCTGTTGGTCCTGCTGGCCGTCAGCTACGCCACGACACTGTCCGCCTACGCGGTGAACGTCATCACCATGGTCGGGCTCGGCCTGGCGGTCGACTACGCGCTGTTGCTGGTCAGCCGGTTCCGGGAGGAACGAGCGGCCGGTCTTGACGTGGACGCCGCCGTGGTCCGCTGCGTCACCTCGGCCGGTCGCACCGTCGCCTTCTCGGCGGTCATCGTGACGGTCGCCCTTGCCGGCCTGCTCGTCTTCGCCGAGCCGTTACTGCGATCGATGGCCTGGGGTGCGGTCGGGGTCGTCCTGCTGACCGTCCTCGCCGCATTGACCCTGGTCCCGGCGTTGCTCACGCTCTGGGGGCACCGGATCCGGATCCCCGCCTCGGCGGGCCGTGACGGGGGTCTGTTCTTCCGGCTCTCCCGGTTCGTCCAGCGCTTCGCCCTCGTCGTCGCACCACTCCTGATCATCGGGCTGGCGCTGCTGGCCCTGCCGGTACGGCACGCCGAGTGGGGTGGCTCCGGGCCGGAGTCCCTGCCCGCCGGGTCGGCCACCCGGCAACTCGCCGAGGTCGTCGAGGACCGGTTCCCCGGTGGCGGCGTCGAGCCCGTCGTGGTGGTCGCCGACGTGCCGCCGGCCGCCGTGGCCGACCTGACCGCACGGCTGGCGGCGCTGCCCGGCGCGGCCGGGGCGCAGGTGCGGGAACAGGCACCGGCCGGCACAACGGTCATCGACGTCCTGCCCCGCGACGGCGCCGGGCGTGACCTGGTCCACGACATCCGGGCATTGGACGAGCCGCTGCAGGTGGGCGGTGCCGATGCCGCGCTGGCCGACTTCCACCGTTCCGTCGGTGGTCGGATCCCGTGGGCGTTGGCGCTGATCGTGGTGGCCACCTTCGTGCTGCTGTTCCTCATGACCGGTTCACTGGTCGTTCCGGCGAAGGCCATCGTGATGAACGTGCTGTCGTTGGGAGCCAGTTTCGGCGCGCTGGTCTTCATCTTCCAGGACGGCAACCTGTCGGGACCGCTCGACTTCACGCCGTCCGGCTCCATCGACAGCACCGTCCCGCTGTTGATCTTCGTGTTCGCGTTCGGTCTGTCGATGGACTACGAGGTGTTCCTCCTCGCCCGGATCAAGGAGGAGTACGACCGCACGGGAGACAACGACCTCGCGGTGGCCGTGGGGCTGCAACGCACCGGCAGCGTCGTGACCTCGGCCGCCGCGCTGATGGTGGTGGTGTTCCTCGGGTTCGCCGCCGGTGGCGTCCTGACGATCAAGGAACTCGGCGTCGGGATGGCGCTGACCATCCTCATCGATGCCACGGTCGTGCGCAGCCTGCTGGTGCCCGCGGTCATGAAGCTCATGGGTCGCGCCAACTGGTGGGCGCCACGGCCGCTGCGACGCGCCTACCAACGCGTCGCGATCAGCGAGCACCGGACCGAACGTCCGGCAATCCCCGAGAGAGTGTGAGGTCGCGGCTCCATGGCTCAACCGCAGCCCGTTCCGGCCGCACCGGCGGTAGGCGTCGACGAGGTCGTCGCCGCTGTCGCGGACGTGCTCGGCGTGTCCGAACACGGGATCGATCCGGACATGGCCCTGGTTGACGTCGGGCTCGAGTCGTTCAGCGCGGTCCGGCTGAGGCGTCGGCTGCGCGAACGTGTCGGGCGCCAACCGGCGTTCACCGACCTGTTCGGTCCGGCGACCTGCCGAACGCTCACGGCGAGCTTGAACGGCGAGGTCGCGGCACCGGAGCAGCCGCCACCGTCGGGCACCGTCGTGGTGCCGCAGCCGGTATGGAACGCACTCGATGACGCCGTCCGGGAACACGGACGGGAGATCGGCGTCGTGCTGCTGGCGGCGGTGGCCCTGACGGCGTCCCGTTGGGTCGGCGGGCGGGTCACCGTCTTGAGCGCGGTCGGCGACGAAACCGGGCGGGCCGTTCACGGTGGCCCTGATCTGAGCGTCTGGAAGGGCTTCGCCGCCTACGCCGAGGAACTGGCTGAGCACACCGCCGCGGCCGAGCCGTCGGCGGATCTGCGGCAGCGGATCGTCGTCGACGAGGGTGTCCGCGTCGAGTGGCGGACCGGGAACGCCGACGTCGCCGCGCTGGTGGCACCGATGGCGACCGCGTTCGAGCGGCTGCTTGTCCGCCTCGGCGAGTCGTCGGCCTGGACCGACCGGTCGCTGGGCTACGACCCGACGATGAACGCGCCGCTGCCGGCCGCCGACCCGCCGTACGGCGACGCCGGCCCGTTGCTGGCAGACCCGGCCCGGCGGCAAGCGCAGCAGCGCCCCGCGGCGCCGGCCGTCCTCACCGCGGGTGGCGTCACCACCCATCGCGAACTCGATGCGGTCGCCGGGCACAACGCCTCGGTGCTGGGTGCCTCCGGGGTCGGTCCCGGCGACCTGGTCGCCGTCGCGTTGCCCAAGGGACCCGCGCAGATCGCCGCGGTCTTCGGAGTCCTGGCGGCCGGTGCCGGGTTCGTTCCGGTCAGCCCGGCCTGGCCGGCCGCACGGGTGGCCGCTATTGCCGCCGCGGCCGGGGTGCGGCACGTCCTCGTCGGCACGGTGGGTGCAGACCGGTGGCCCGCCGACGTCCGGCGGCACCACGTCGACGTCGACGGCCGGCTGGCCGGCGAGACCGGCGTGGTGACGGGTACCGCGAAACCCGATCATCTGGCGTACGCCATCTTCACGTCGGGCTCGACGGGCGTCCCCAAGGGCGTGGCCATCGAGCACCGCGCCGCCCGCACCACCGTCGACGACATCACCGACCGGTTCGCCGTCTCCGCGGCCGACCGGGTGCTCGGGTTGTCCGCACTGAGCTTCGACCTGTCGATCTACGACATCTTCGGTGTTCTCGGCGCCGGCGGGGCTCTGGTGCTGCCCGATCCGCAGCGCCTGCAGGATCCGGAGCATTGGCTCGACCTGATCGCCCGGCATCACGTCACCATCTGGAACACCGCACCCGCCCTGCTGGAAATGTTCGTCGAGGAAGCGGAAAGCCGGCCTACCGAAGCCGCGGCCGCGCTGGCCTCATTGCGACTCGTGTTGCTGTCGGGTGACTGGATTCCGGTGACGCTGCCCGACCGCCTCCGGGCGCTCGCCCCGACCGCTGAGGTGGTCAGCCTCGGCGGCGCCACCGAAGCCTCCATCTGGTCGATCAGTTACCCGATCACGACGGTGGACCCGGACTGGGTCAGCGTCCCGTACGGTCGGGCGCTGCGCGGGCAGAGCTTCCACATCCTCGACGAGGACGGCGGCCCCTGCCCGGTTGGCCAGGTCGGTGAGCTGTTCATCGGTGGCGCCGGACTGGCACGTGGCTATCTGGGCGACGAGGAACAGACCCGCGACCGGTTCGCCGTTCACGACGTGCTGGGGGAGCGTCTGTACCGGACCGGAGACGTCGGGCGGTGGCGCACCGACGGCGAGATCGAGTTCCTCGGCCGCACCGACCGGCAGGTCAAGGTTCAGGGCTACCGGATCGAACTCGGCGAACTGGAGTCCGTCGCGAACCGGCTGCCCGGGGTGCGCCAGTGCGTCGCCGCGACGACCGTCGGCCCCGACGGCCTGCGCCGTCTCGTCGCGTACGTGGTGATGCGTGACGCCGCCACCGCGCCCACCGAAGCGGATCTGCGGGCCGAGTTCCGCCGGCACCTGCCCGACTACATGGTGCCGACCTGGATCATGCCGCTGCAGGCCCTTCCGGTGACCGCCAACGGAAAGATCGACCACGCCGCCCTGCCGGAGCCACGGTCATGACCGCCGCGACGACCGCAGCCATGACGGCCGCCCTGATCAAGGACCACCCGTGGGTCGGCCATGTCGAGGTGCGTGACGGCACGGTGTTCGTCCACCCGGCCGCCGGCCTGACCGGGCTGCGGCCCGAACCGGGCCCGCTGCTGGCGGAGTTCCTCACCAACTGGGCCGAGATCTACGACTGGGTCTACGGGTCCGGCGACGCGACCGCGGCGGACGATCTCGACTTCTCCGGCTGGCGCGCCTCGGACACCGGGAAGCCGCTGCCCGTGGAGCACATGACGGAGTGGCTGGACCGGACGGTCGAACTGGTCCTGCGTGGGGAGCCCCGTACGGTGCTGGAGCTGGGATCGGGCAGCGGCCTGCTCCTGCAGCGTCTGCATCCGCACCTGGCCGGGTATGTCGGCACCGACGTCTCGGAGGCGTCCGTCGCTCGGCTGTCCGGGATGAGGCTGCCCCGGTCGGCCATCGTGCCGGCGGCCGCCCACGAGATCACCTCTGCCGCCGTGCGTGACGCGCTCGATGCTGTCGTCGGCCCCGGCGCGGCGCCGGACTGCGTGCTGCTGAACTCGGTCACCCAGCACTTCCCCGACACGGCCTACCTGCGTGCCGTGCTGGACGCGGCGATCGGCGCCGTGCGCGCCGGTGGCACGGTGGTGGTCGGCGACATCCGGCACGCCGGACTGCTGCGTGACCACCATCGGTGGCTCGCCGCCGCCGATGCGACCGGCAGTTCGGCCGACCTCGAACGTCGGGTGACCGCCCGCGTCGAGGCCGAGGAGGAGTTCCTGGCCGACCCACGGCTGCTCGCCTCGATCGCGGCCGGCCACGAGCGTCCGGTGTCCATCAGCCTGCACGCCAAGACCCTGCGCGACGACACCGAACTGACCCGCTACCGCTACGACGCCGTCCTGCACGTCGAGCCGACGGCGGTTCCCGAGGCCGTGCCGGTGTCGTGGGCCGACCTTCCCGGCCCGGACCGGCTCGCCGGGCTGCGTCACCGCCTCGACCTCGAACCGCGGCTGTTCGTCACCGGCATCCCCAACTCCCTCCTGGCCGCCGACCCCACCGCCGTGACGGCCTCCGGTGTTCGGGAGGCCGTCGCCGGAACCGGCGCTGTGGTCGGCATCGACGTCACCGACCCGGCCCTGCTGACGGCCGGCTCGCCCAGCACGGCCAGCCGCCCACCGGCCGCCACGATCGCACGCGACGACATCACCCTCGCCCACGAACCGCTCACCCGGTTTGTCGAACGGAGGCTGCACCAGGCCCTCGGCGACCATCTCCGACGGGCCGGGGCCAGCCTCCCCGACATCAGGGTGGTGCGGCCGTGACCCGCCGACTCGCGTGGCTTCCGAGCCTGGACCCGGCCGACACGGTGCGGCCGCGGGTGTTCTGTCTGCACGCCGCGGGTGGCAGTACGGCGGCGTTCGTCCGGTGGCGGTCCCGCCTCGCTGATCATGCCCAGGTGGTTCCGGTCGAACTTCCCGGACACCGCAACCGGCTCACCGAGCCGCTGCACCACCACATCGGGCCGCTCGTCGACGACCTGGCCGCGGACCTACGCGCCGTCGCCGACGTTCCCTACGTGCTCGTCGGTACCAGCATGGGTGCCCTGATCGCGTTCGAGTTCGCCCGCCGCATCGGCCCCGCCACGCCACCACCGGCACACCTCGTGGTCGCGTCCTGTCCGTCGCCACGAGTGCGTCGCGTCGCCGAGGCGCACGAACTCAGTGACGACGACTTCCTCAGCCACCTGCGGCGCATGGGCGCGACCCCGTCCGACGTGCTCGACTCCCCGGAACTCACCGAGTTGCTGTTGCCCGCCTGGCGTGCCGACTTCACCGTCGTCGAGACCTACGGCTACCGGCCCGGACCCGCGATCTCAGTGCCGATCACCGTGGTCGCCGGACGACACGATCCGTACCTTCCGCCCGGCGACCCCGACCGGTGGCAGGTCGAGACCACCGGAGCGTTCCGTCGGGTCGACGTCGACGCCGGGCATTTCTTCTTCCTCGACGAGCACTCGCCGATGCTGCTCGATGTCATTTCTGAAACTGTCACCGGACTGCGGTCGGGAGGTGTTCTCTCTGGTCGTTGAGACAATTGTCATGCCTGACAGAACACCGCTCGGAAATGTCGCTGAAGGCTGTTCAAATATCGATGGAAAGCAATTAAAGGTATCGAACAGCCGTGTTAGATTCGTCATTGAGAAGCGCTCGATCGGAGCGCTTCGCGGAAAGTGGAAAGGTGGTGGAAAAAGTGACGTTGACCGTTGACGAGGTCTTGGCGCGGGCCGATGTGCCCGAGCCCGCGGATCGCGTGATCTTCAAGGTCGACGAGCTGTATGGGCTCTCGGCGGGAACCAAGTTCCCGTTGAACAAAACAGAGTCCATCGACACGGGGCCTATGTCGATGACGATGGACCCGAAGGCCGACCCGGCCACGAACGTGGGCATGGTCGACTTCACCAGCAAATCGCTGCGGGTCCGCTACGGCGTCCAGGTCGTGTTCCCCGGCCTGCACGAACTGGTGATGAGCGGTAAGCACGATCTGGACCTGCTGGGTCCGGTGCGGGCGATCGCGACCGACGAGTGCACCCTCACGCCGGACTTCTCCGGCTGGCGCGCGCTCGGCTGCCTGGAACTACTGCCCGGGTCCATGTGGACCGGCGCAAAAGGCGGTTGAGACGGTCGAATCACCTCCAGTTTGGAGGACTCGCTCGTAGTACTGAAAGACGGACGACCCACCCGGGTCGCCTACGAGACCACGTTCCTGGTGCAGTTCCCGGAACACCTCGGAGGCGGCGACATCACGATCGACTTCGTCGGGGCCATGGTCCTGGTGCCCCTCATGGGCGTGAAGTAGATCGACGTCGCGCAGCGGCGCTCCGGGGAGTCGGGAACCGTCCCGGGCGCCGCTGCCCGCACGTACCACGTATTCGGGCCGGCACGGCGGAAGCGAGACCATGTACGTCAGGAACGAACCACCCTGGTTCGCGTTTCTCATCCACCCACGTGACCTCGACGACCTGCGTCGTTGGAAGGGCAGCCGGCTCCTGCGTCAGTACAGCGACTCCGACGAGGAGTTCGTTGCCAAGGCGACCACGATGGAAGCCAACGTCTCCGGCGAGGTGCTGTTCGGGTTCGGATCGGCGCGCGGCGAGCTGATCGGCGTCATGCGCATGCCGCACCAGGTGATGGGCCCGGGCGGCCGCAGCGCCGTCGCCGAGGCCGTCGCGTTCGCGGTCGACCGCGGTGCCAAGGTCATCGGACTCGGCGCGCTCACCGCTCCCGCCACCGCGGCCGGCAAAGGCGTGGTGCGGCACATTCCCAGCGGAGTCGCCCTGACCACCGGCAACGGCTACACCGCCGCGGTGTCCCGGCACAACGTCGTCACCGCCGTCGACAGCCTCGGCCTGAACCGCCCCGCGCACGTCGCCGTGCTGGGCGCCACCGGGTCGGTCGGTGTCCCCGCCTCCCACCTGCTGGTGCGAGAGGGCTTCGACGTCACCGTGATCGGGCGCAACCTCGGCCGGGTCCGTGCCACCCTCGGTGACCTGGACGGCGAAGCGGCCTTCGCCGACTCGCTCGACCCGCTGCAGAAGGCCGACGTCGTCCTCGTGCTGACCAGCGAGACCGCAGCCTTGCTGCGGCCGCCTGACGTGCGGCCCGGAACGATCATCGTCGACGTCACCCAGCCGCAGAACATCTCCGCGGCAACCGAGGCGGAGTTCGCCGAACACGGCGTACGCGTGCTTCCGGGTGGCCTGGTCCACATCGACAGGTACCGCAGCACCTACGACTTCGCGCTGCCGATCCCCGGCGCCGCGTTCGCCTGCCTCGCCGAGACGTACCTGCGCGCCCGAGAGGGCCTGCGCGAGCACTCCGTCGGCGCACCCCGGCCCGAGGTGGCCCTGCACATGGAACAGATCGCAGGACGTCACGGCGTCCGCCCCGCACCCCTCGACGTCACGTCCCCGCTCAAAGGAGGCCGGCGATGACGATCCACGCCGACAGAGACACCAGCACCGAAGATCCGGCGACCAAGCCGGCTGACACGCCCGCCGACCAGCCCGTGGCGACCCCGGCGCGCCCCACCATCCGCAGCCGTGCCTGGATGTTCGTCTGCAGGCTCGCGGGTTGTGAGGTGGACGCGCCGGCCGCGAAGGCGCCCGCCGATCCGGGCGTCGTGTTCGAGTCTTCGAAGGAACCGGCGGCCGTGCTCGCCGACCAGCTCACCAAGACCTACTCCGGCGGGGTCACCGCGGCGCGGGACGTGAGCCTGCGCGCGGAGGCGGGTGAGATCGTCGCCGTCGTCGGACCGAACGGCGCCGGGAAGTCCACGACGCTGAACATGATCAGCGGCCTGCTGCATCCGACGAGCGGGTCGGCCACCGTCGCGGACGTGCCGACCACCGACACCAGGCGGCTCGGCGTCGTTCTCGGCGTGGCGCTGCAGACCTCCGGCCTCGACCCGGCGATGACCGGCCTCGAACACTTCGAGGTCCAGGGCGCGCTCTACGGGCTGAGTCGGACCGTCGCGGCGCAACGCACCAAGACGCTGATCGAGACCTTCGGGCTGACCCCGTACGCGAACCGGCAGGCCTCGCAGTACTCCATCGGTCTGCAGCGTCGTCTTGTCCTCGCCCTTGCCCTGGTGCACGAGCCTCAGGTCCTCGTGCTGGACGAGCCGACCGCCGGCCTCGACCCGCAGAGTCGCCGGATGGTGTGGGAGATGCTCGAACAACTGCGCGGGCAGGGACGCACCATCATCTTCAGCACCCAGTTGCTGGAGGAGGCGGACATGCTCGCGCAACGCATCTACGTCATCTCCGACGGCAAGGTGGTCGCCGAGGGCTCACCCGCCCAACTGCGCAGGACCTTCGGCGAGCAGTCGATCCGCGTCCGCGTTCCGGGATCTCTCGATCCGGCGGAGGCCGCGCTCGCCGGGTTGCCGACGCTGACGGACCCCCGCCGCGACGGGGACAGTCTCGTCTACACCGTCGGCGACGCCAACCCGGACGTCACCGCGGTCGCGACGCGCCTCACGGAGGCCGGGATCGACTACGTCGAGATCGCGGTCGGTCGGCCGTCGCTCGAGGACGCGTTCGTCCGGCTCACCGGCGACGGCGTGCGAGTCGAGCCGCTGCTCACCATGGGATCGAACGGAGGCCCACTGTGTCGGTGCAGCTGAACGCCCCCGCCTCGGGGATCACGGGGCTCTTCTCGACGATGTACCGGCGGGCGGTCCGCGAGACCCGGCGGATCATCCTGGTCGTCACGGCAGTGCCGCTGATCGTGCCGATCTTCATGCTGGTCGTCTTCTCCAACGTCTTCGCGCCCATCATGGGCACCGCCGGATTCGCGGGTGCGCCGAACTACGTCACCTACATCGCGCCCGGCGCGATGCTGATGGCGGTGATGCTGTCGGCCACCGGCGCCGTGAGTGTCGCCGTGGAACGCCAGACCGGCTTCTACGACCGCATGCGGATCTCCCCGCGCGGCCCCCGCTACAGCAACGTGGCCCGTCGCGTGGCCGACGCCACCAAGTTGTTCATGTTCGCCCTCGTCCTGGTCGTCGTCTCCTTCCTCGCCGGCGCCTCCACCGAGCACTGGCTGCTGGCGCTGGTGGTCGGCACGGTGATCCCGACACTGTGGGGATTCGTCTACGGCGGCTTCTCCTTCGCTCTGTGCCTGCGCACAGGGAAGGCGGAACTCGCCGAGGCGGTGCTGCCCGCCTTCTTCCCCCTGATCTTCGTGAGCTCCGCGTTCGTGCCGGTGGCGCTGCTGCCCCCGTGGATGGAGACGGTGGCCCGGTACAACCCGCTGACCTACCTCGTCGACACCATCCGGCAGGCGTATCTCGGCGACGTCCGGGCCTCGTCCCTGGGCTGGGCGATCCTCAGCATCGTCATCGTCGGCGTGGCCAGCCAGTTGCTCATCATGGAGGCCGAACGGAAGGTGGCACGCACCCGATGACAGTCACCGAGACGACCGCACACACCCGGGGCAGCCGCCTGCGTCGCAGGATCGTCAAGGCCGTCGCCGGAGTATTCGGCACGGCGGGCGTCGGCTTCGTCTGCTGCGTCCTGCCCGTGCTCCTTGCCGGCGGCGGCACCGCCGCGGTTGCCGACGGGCTGGCCCGGGAGACCCGCGCCATGATCCCGGTCGGCATTCTTCTCCTGCTGGCGGCGGTAGCCTTCATCGCAGTACGGCGACACCAAGCCGCCCGCAGACGCCGACCCGATGGGGTGTGACCGATGGAACCGGTTGGTCGAACACCACTGAACCTGCTGACGCCCGCCGCGGTCCCGGCCGCATGCACGCTGCCGACGGTCGAGCAACCGCTGCGCGTCAGCGAGTTCGACGTCCTTTTCAAGCACAACCTGATCAGCATCGAACGCGTCGCCGACCTGCAGTTGCGGATGGTGCTGATCGGAGACGATGTCGAGGCCGCAGCGCGCGACCTGTGTGATCGTGAGAGCCGGTGCTGCTCGTTCTTCACCTTCGCCATCGACCGATCCGGTGACGAGGTAACGGTGGACATCGCTGTTCCGCCGGCCTACCTGCAGGTTCTGACCGCGATCCAGATCTGGGCGACGTCGTCGATGGGGCAGTCGTCGATGGGGCAGTCGTCGATGGAGCAGACGCCCAGGCCCTGACGGGGTCGGTGGCCCACAACACCCGCCACCGGGCTGCCGCAGCAGCCCGGCGGGCGGGGCGCTACGGTCTGGCCTCATGCTCGTCCTGCGCTCGATCACCTTGTTCGTCGCCGCCGCCATCCTGGAGATCGGCGGCGCGTGGTTGATCTGGCAGGGCTGGAAGGAGCACCGCGGCGCGGCGTGGATCGTCGCCGGGGTCGCCGCGCTGGGCACGTACGGCGTGGTCGCCGCGTTGCAGCCCGACGCCAATTTCGGCCGCGTCCTGGCCGCCTACGGAGGCGTGTTCGTCGCCGGGTCGTTGGTCTGGGCGATGGTGGCCGACAAGTTCAAACCGGACCGCTTCGACATCGTCGGCGCCGCGATCTGCCTTATCGGCGTCTCGGTCATCATGTTCGCGCCCCGCGGGTCCGCGTAGCCCTGGTATCGGAATCCAGCGCGACAATCGCCGAGGAAATTCTGACCGTTGTCGCTCGAAGATCGGGCAGACATTATTTCCGTGAGGCCGTCGGACGGATTCCTTACGTAGATCCTTCGAGCCCTTGACGATGCCCGCGCCACTGCACGATGCTTTTGGCGCGGACAAAGACCGCTACGTATTCGAATGCGTCGCAGCGATGGACGTGGCGTCCGAGCCGGTCGTTGAACATTCGCCGCGCTGCGTCGATCGGTGCCGATACAACGACGGGGGATGCAGTGACGGAATATCGGGCCGCGTTGCAGGCTGTGCTGGACGAGGAGGTCCGTCCGCATGCGGCGGAGGTGGACCGGACCGGGGACTATCCGCGTTCGGCGGTCACCGCCCTCGGCGCCGCCGGTCTGCTGGGTCTGACGAGCGCCCGGGAGGTCGGTGGTGCCGGTCTCGGACTGGACGCCGCCGCCGAGGTGATCGAGGGACTGGCCGGGGTGTGCGGGTCGACGGCGATGGTGGTGCTGATGCACTACGCGGCGACCGCTGCCGTCGAGCTCCACGGGCCGGAAGACGTCCGGCGTGCCATCGCGGCGGGCCGGCACGTCACCACGCTCGCCTTCTCCGAACAGGGCTCCCGCAGCCACTTCTGGGTGCCGCGGTCGACCGCCACGGCCAACGGCGACAAGGTGACGCTCAACGCGCGCAAGAGTTGGGTGACGTCCGCGGGCGAGGCCGACAGCTACGTCTGGTCGAGCCGGCCGCTGTCCGGCGACGGGATGACGCTGTGGCTGGTCCCGTCGGCGACGGCGGGGCTGACGGTCGCCGGGCCGTTCGACGGGGTCGGCCTTCGGGGCAACGCGTCGCGACCGGTGACCGCCACCGACGCGGTGCTGCCCGCCGACGCCCTTCTCGGCGAGGACGGGGCCGGGCTCGACATCGCGCTGGGCGTGGTGCTGCCCGTGTTCACCGTTCTCAGTGCCGCGTTCTCCCAGGGGGTGATGGAACGCCTCACCGCACTGGCGGCCGAGCATCTCACCCATGCCCGCCTCGACCACCTGGGGCAGACGCTGGCCGAGCAGCCGGTGGCGCGGGCCGCGTTCGCCCGGGTGCGGACGAGTGTGGACACCGCACGGGCGTTCCTGACCACGACCCTTGCCGCATTGGCCGGCGGTGACCCTGCCGCCCAGTTGCGGGTGCTGCAGGTCAAGGCGGTGGCCGGTGAGACGGCGGTGTCGGTCGCCGACGAGGTGATGCGACTGGCCGGTGGCGCGGCGTTCCGCAAGGAACTGGGTATCGAACGGCACTTCCGGGACGCGTTGGCCGCGCGGGTGATGGCGCCGACCACGGACGCGTTGAACGACTTCGTCGGCCGTGCCGTACTGGGCCTGCCGCTATTCGACGCCCCGGCGGTGCCTGATGCCCCGGCGGTGTCCGCATGACGGTCTTCACGATGGGTGCGGTCGCCTACGACCCGAAGGTCGTGACGATCTGGGACGGCTTCCGGAGCTGGCTGGTGGCCGCCGGACTGCCGTTCGACTACGTCCTCTACTCCCACTACGAGCGGCAGGTCGAGGACCTGATCGCCGGGCGGATCGACGCGGCCTGGAACTCCCCGCTCGCCTGGGTCCGGGCCCGCCGCCTCGCCGCCGCGCGCGACCTGACGGTTCGGCCGTTGGTCATGCGCGACACCGATCGCGATCTGGTTACCGCGGTCGTGGTCCGGGCCGACAGCGACATCGCCGCGGTGGCGGATCTGCGGGGACGCACGGTCGGCACCGGTGCCGTCGACTCCCCGCAGGCGACGCTGCTGCCGCTGCACCACCTACGTGAACTCGGCGTTGAGGTAAAAGCGCGGCACTTCGACGTCGGTGTCGGTCTGCACGGCGACCACGTCGGTGGGGAACGCGACGCGGCCCGGGCGCTGATCGCCGGCGAGGTCGACGCCGCCTGCGTACTCGACGGGAATCACCTGCTGTTCACCAAGGAGGGCGTCCTCCCGTCGGGCAGCACCCGCCTGCTGACCACCACCGGCCCGTACGACCACTGCAACATGACCGTCACCGGCAACTCCCCGCCCGACCACACCGAGCGGTTCGAGGCACTGTTGCGGTCGATGTCGTACGCCGATCCGGCCGTGCGCCCGTTGCTCGACCTGGAGGGCCTGACCTCCTGGGAATCCGGCCGCGTCGACGGCTACGACATGCTCGAGGCAGCGGTCACCGGTTCGGGTTTCTACGACAGCGCGGGTGGGGTGACCGCCGTCGGGTACCGGCCGTGAACCTCGACCTGGCGGGTCTGGGCTTCGACACCGGCGGTCGGCTGCTGGTCCAGAAGACGCTGTCCGGCCTCCCGCCGGGCGGCATCGTCACGGTGACCGGCCGTGACCCGTTCCTGACCCTGCACCTGCGGGCATGGTGTCGCGCCACGGGACACGGCACCTCCGTGACCGACGGCGGGACGGTCGAGGTGGTGAAGGGCCGCGTCGACGCGGACCGGTGGGTCGGGGCGGAACGGGCCGGTGAGCCGGGTGCGGTGGCCCGTCGGCCACCCGGACGCTGGGGGCTGGCGGCCCGCGGCGCCCTGTTGGAAGCGGGTGGGCCGGAGCCCGCCTACGACGTCGCCGACCGGGACCTCGTCTGGGCCGACCTGGCACCCCGCCTGTACGCCAGTGCGGCCGCCGCGCAGTGGGATCCGGCGACGGCGGTGCCGTGGGACCAGCCGTTCGCCCTGCCACCGGACATCGAGGCGGCCGTGGTCCAGATCATGACGTACCTCGTGGAGAACGAACAGGCCGCGCTGGTCATCCCCGCGCGACTGCTCACGCGCGTCCACCCGCATTTCCGCGAGGTGGTCGGGCTCCTCGCCGTCCAGGCCGCCGACGAGGCGCGGCACGTCGAGGTCTTCACCCGCCGGGCTTTGCACACCGGCGGGCAGCTGGGAACATCGTCGGCCGGTGGCCGGGAGTCGCTCGCGTCGCTGCTGGCCGAACCCGACTTCACCCTGGCCTCGTTCCTGCTCTCCGTGCTTGGCGAAGGGACGTTCCTGCACCTGCTCACGTTCCTGGACCGGCATGCACCCGACCCGGTCACCCGGGCCGTGACCCGGCTGGCCCGCAACGACGAGGCCCGGCACGTGGCCTTCGGCGTGGCGCACCTGGAACACCAGTCGGCGACGGACCCGACGATGCTCGGCCGGTTGCGCACCGCCATCGAACGCCGCCACGACATGCTCCTCGACACCGCGGGCCTCAACCAGGACGTGTTCGACGCCCTGCTGCTGCTGGCGGCGGGGGAGTGGACGCCCGCGGCACTCGAACGCGGTCACCTGGCCGTGCAACAACTCCAGGCCGAGATGGACGCCGGACGCCGCCGGCACCTGACCCGCCTCGGCTTCCCCGACGACGAAGCCGCCGAACTGTCCGCGCTGCACACCCGCAACTTCATGTGAAGGCCGGCTCCCGGGTCGTC
>NZ_BOPG01000092.1 GCF_016863635.1 Virgisporangium aurantiacum
GACGACCGGGAGTGGTCCGCTCCTGGACTTGACCGTCGCCATCTAGGTCAGTACTAATTGAGTCAATGAACGCTGAACTAGTTTCGGTCGAAGCTCGGGCTCGGGTGCACGCCGCGCTCGGTGATCCGGTCCGGTTGGCGATCGTCGACGCGTTGCGGAACGGCGACGCCTCACCCGGCGAACTCGCCGAGTACCTCGGGATCGGCACGAACCTGGTGGCGCACCACGTCAAGGTCCTGGACGAGGCAGTTCTGGTGACCCGGACCCGGTCGGAAGGCGACCGGCGCCGCACCTACCTGCGGCTGCGCCCGGAAACGCTCGCCGTGCTCGCCCCGCCGGACCTGCCCGCCGACCGGGTGGTATTCGTCTGCACCCACAACTCGGCCCGATCCCAGCTGGCCGCGGCGTTGTGGCGCGAGCGCACCGGCCGCCCGGTCGCGTCGGCCGGCACCCTCCCCGCGGCCCGGGTGCATCCGCGGGCGATCAAGATCGGCCACCGTCACGGTCTGGTCCTCGACCCCGCCGCAACCGCCCATGTCGACGACGTCGCCAAGCCCGGCGATCTGCTCATCGCCGTCTGCGACAACGCCTACGAAGAAGACCCCGATCGCGTCCAACTGCACTGGTCGGTGCCCGACCCGGTGCGGGTCGATACCGACGCCGCGTTCGAAGCCGCCTACACCGACCTCGCCGATCGCATCGACCGGCTGGTCCCGGCCATCACGCCGGCCCGCGCACCGCAGCCCCGGAAAGGGGACGACCGTGTCTGACACCAGCACCCACACCCACCGCGACCTGTCCATCGATCAGCAGTTGGCGCTACGGACCGCCGCCGCCCGGCTGGGCCGCGAGTTCGACGGCACCTACGGCACGCAGACGATCGAACGGTTTCTGCACACCAGCTACGACCAGTTCGCCAACCGCAGCACCGTCCCCAACTTCCTTCCCCTGCTCGCCGAACGCTTCGCCCGGCAGCGGCTGCAGGCCCTGGCCCGCGTCGAGGGACACCACCGCGACGGCAAACCGGTCGTGCTCTTCCTGTGCACCCACAACGCCGGCCGGTCGCAGATGGCTCTCGGCTTCTTCACTCGCTTGGCCGGCGACCGCGCGATCGCCTGGTCCGGTGGATCCGAACCCGGCACCGAGATCAACCGCGCCGCCGTCGCCGCGATGGCCGAGCGCGGCATCGACATCACCGGCGAATACCCGAAGCCGTGGACCGACGAGATCGTCCGCGCCGCCACCGTCGTCGTCACGATGGGATGCGGCGATGCCTGCCCGATCTTCCCCGGCACCCGGTACGAGAACTGGGACCTCGACGACCCGGCCGGTCAGAGTGTCGAAGTCGTCCGGCCGGTCCGTGACGAGATCGAACGCCGCGTCCGAACCCTCCTCGACGAACTCGACGTCGCGGTGGCCCGGTGAACCACCCGGCACTGTGGCGACGGCTGCTCGCCGAGTTCATCGGCACCGCGCTGCTGGTCACGGCGGTTGTCGGTTCGGGCATCATGGCCGTCACCCTGTCGCCGGACGACATCGGCCTGCAGTTGCTGGAGAACTCCGTCGCCACCGCATTGGCACTCGGCGCGCTGATCCTCATGTTCGGGCCGGTGTCCGGGGCACACTTCAACCCGGTCGTGTCCGCCGCCGACTGGTTCCTCGGACGACGCGCGGGCACCGGCCTCACCGCCCGCGAGTTCGGCGGGTACGCGGTCGCACAGACGGTCGGTGCGGTCGTCGGGTCGGTGCTGGCCAACCTGATGTTCGACCTGGCCGCCGTTGACCTCTCCGGCAGACAACGCGCCGCCGGGCACCTGTGGTTGGGCGAAGTCGTCGCCACGACCGGTCTGGTGTTGCTGGTCTTCGCGTTGGCCCGCTCGGGCCGGGCGGCGGCCGCACCCGCCGCTGTCGGCGCGTACATCGGTGCGGCGTACTGGTTCACGTCGTCGACCAGTTTCGCCAACCCCGCGGTCACGGTCGGTCGGGCGTTCACCGATACCTTCGCCGGGATTGCACCGGGCTCGGTGCCAGCGTTCGTCGTGGCTCAGCTCGTCGGGTCGGCTGTCGGCATCGGTCTTGTGGTGGCGCTGTATCCGGAGGCCGACCGCGCGGCCGGCGACGTCGTCGTTCCCGTCGTCGAGGGGAGTACGGACCGATGAAGCCGCTCGTCATCGACCCTGACGAGGGTGCCGCCCGGCTGACCGAATAACGTGCTGACCCTCCTGCGATCTGCCTCGCGCAGGTATTCCGGCTCCTCGCCCGGCTCCTCGCGCTCGACGCCTCCGCCGATGTGCCGTGAGGCGATGAGCCGTCACTCGCCCGGTGCGTCGATGCGGCGGGTCATGAACACGTTGTAGGGAGTGGCGGCGTAGTCGCCGAACGGCTCACAGGACTCGAAACCGAACTTCCGGTACAACCGCCGGGCCGGCTCGAAGAAGCCTGCCGAGCCGGTCTCCAGACTCAGCCGCCGGTACCCCATCCGCCGTGCCTCCGCGATCAGATGGTCCAACAGCGCCGTCGCTACCCCGGATCGCCGCCGTGCGGGAGACGTGCGCATCGACTTGACCTCGGCGAGTTCGACGTCGAGCCGTTTGAGGGCGGCACATCCGACGATCAGGTCTCCGTCCAGCGCGGTCCAGAAGGTGATGCCCGGCGCGCGGAGGCCGTCGAGATCGAGGGCGTGTTTGCCTTCTTCCGGGGTGATGGAGCGCATCTGGCGTACGTGGTCGGCGAGAAAGTCGGCGATCGCCGGTCCGGACAGGTCGTCGACGACGATCCTCATGCTCGGTGGTTCAGCTGACCGGCGTCGGTGCGTCGGCGGCGAGCAGGAGAGCCAACTGGCGCATGACGGCGCGACGGGGGCGGTAGTAGACCCAGGTGCCACGACGTTCGGCGTCGACGAGGCCGGCCGCGCGGAGGGTCTTGAGGTGGTGCGAGATCGTCGGGCCGGACAGGTCGAACGCCGGGGTCAGGTCGCACACGCAGACTTCGCCGTCGGGTGCGGAGGCGATCATCGACATGAGTTGCAGGCGGACCGGGTCGCCGAGTGCCTTGAACGCGGGCGCGAGCAGCTCCGCGGTCTCGGCCGGCATGCGGGCCTCGGCCAGCGGCGAGCAGCACGGCTCGGCCGACAGGTCGACGAGGGACAAACCCGAGCCTTGTTTCGACATGCCTCTAGGTTGACAGATCTCGAAACAGCGTGCAACCCTCCTGTTTAGACAGCCGTCGAGATAGTGAGGGATCGAGATGAGCATCCGCATGGAGGAGCTACCCGTTGCCGTCATCGGGGCCGGCCCGGTCGGGTTGGCCGCCGCCGCTCACCTGGCCGAGCGGGGGATCCGGTTCACCGTCCTGGAAGCCGGTGCGGGTCCGGCGGCGGCGGTGCGGCAGTGGGGACACGTGCGGCTGTTCTCGCCGTGGCGGTTCAACGTCGACCAGGCCGCCCGCCGCCTGCTCGCCGAGGCCGGCTGGGTCGAACCCGACCCCGACGTGCTGCCGACCGGCGGACAGTTGGCCGGCGACTACCTGCAGCCCCTCGCCGACCTTCCCGCCGTCAAGCCGCACGTGCGCTACGACGCACGGGTCGACGCGGTGACGCGGCTCGGCCTCGACCGGCTGCGCACCGTGGGTCGTGATACCGCGCCGTTCCTGATCCGCCTCGCCGACGGTGAGGATGTGCTCGCGCGGGCGGTCATCGACGCCTCCGGGACCTGGGGCGCCCCGAACGTGCTCGGTGCCGCCGGCATTCCCGCCCACGGCGAGGCGGCCGCGTCAGCGTTCGTCGAGCACGCGCTGCCCGACGTGCTCGGTGCCGACCGGGACCGGTTCGCGGGCCGGCGCACGCTCGTCGTCGGCGCGGGACACTCGGCGGCCAACACCCTGCTGTCGCTGGCCGAACTGGCCGGCGAGGTCCCTGGAACCGGGGTGGTGTGGGCGATCCGCTCGGCGAGCCCGGCGCGCACCTACGGCGGCGAGACCGCCGACGCGCTGCCCGCCCGCGGGGCGCTCGGCACCCGGCTCCGCGAACACGTTGACGCCGGCACCATCAGGCTCGTCACCGGGTTCAGCGTGCAGTCCGTGATCGTCGCCGACGGCCGCGTCGTGGTGTCGGACGGCAGCGACAGCATCGCCGTGGACCGGATCGTGTCGGCGACCGGGTTCCGGCCCGATCACGGCATCGCCTCGGAACTGCGCCTCGACCTCGATGCCGTCATGGGGTCGACGCGGGCGCTGGCGCCGCTGATCGACCCGAACGAGCACTCGTGCGGCACCGTGCCGCCGCACGGCGTCGACGAGCTGACCCACCCCGAGCCCGGCTACTACGCCATCGGCGTCAAGAGCTACGGCCGCGCGCCGACGTTCCTGCTCGCCACCGGCTACGAACAGGCCCGCTCCGTCGTCGCTGCCCTGGCCGGGGATTGGGACGCCGCCCGCGACGTCCAGTTGGACCTGCCGGAAACCGGTGTGTGCAACAGCAACCCGGTCCTCGACGCCGGCACCGTCGACGCCAACAGCGGTGGTTGTTGCGGCGCGCCTGCTGCCGAGACGGCACCGGCGGCTCGTGGTCTGGCCACGGGAATCTCCGGTGGGCTGCTGTCCGCCCCGCTGGCTCTCCTACCGGTGGGAGCCGAGAAGGCGGGGGAGCAGGGTGGCGGGTGCTGCGGCTAAGTCTGCTGCTGGGGCCGTGAGTTCCGCCCCGGTGGCGGTCGCCGATCCTCGGGTCGGCGACCACCGACGCTTCCATGGTTGGCGGATCGTCGCGGCGCTCGCGGTGACGCAGACCGTCGGGTACGGCGTCCTGTACTACTCCTTCGCGGTGCTGCTGCGGCCGATCGCGGCCACGCTGCACGTGTCAACCGCGGCGGTGACGGGCGCGATGACGTGTTCGGTCCTCGCCGGGGCAATCATGGCGGTGCCCGTCGGGCGGTGGCTGGACCGGCACGGCGGTCGGGCGCTGATGACCGTCGGGTCGCTGGCGGCGACCGGGCTGCTGGTGACGTGGTCACAGGTGCAGCAGGTGTGGCAGCTCTACGCGGTCCTCTTCGGGATCGGCGTCACCGGCGCGATGGTGCTCTACGAACCGGCGTTCGCCGTCGTGGTCTCGTGGTTCGACCCGGCGCGCCGATCGCGGGCACTGCTCGGCGTGACGCTCGTGGCCGGCTTCGCCAGTGCGATCTTCCTGCCGCTGGCCGGCTTACTCGTCGACCGGTACGGCTGGCGGACCGCGTTGCTGGTGCTCGCCGCCGTGCACGGGGCGGTCACGGTGCCGTTGCACGCGCTCGTCGTCCGCACACCGTCCCACCTGACGACGCGCGGACCGCAACGGTCCGCGACCGGCCGCACCACCGTTGTCCGCGCGGCCCTCGCGGACGCGCGGTTCTGGGCCATGGCCGTCGCGTTCGTCGCGCACGGCGCGGCGATGAGCGCGATGACGTTCCACCTCGTCGGGCTGCTCACCGACGCCGGGCACCCGACGACGTTCGCGGCCACGGTCGCCGGGCTGCTGGGCGTGCTGTCGGTGACCGGTCGGATCGTGCTCACCGGGGCGCAGCGCAGGATCCGGATCACCACCGTCGTGGCCGCGATCTTCGCCGTCCAGGCGGCCGCGGCCCTGAGCCTTCCGCTCATCGACGGAAACCGGGCGGGTGCCGTTGTCGGTGTCGTAGCGTTCGGGCTCGGATTCGGCATCGCGAGCGTCGCCGCACCGGCATTACTCGCCGACCGGTACGGCACCGTCGCCTACGCCACGATCGCCGGCAGCCTCGCGTTCCCGGTCACCCTGGCCCGCGCCGGTGCGCCGCTGGGTGCCGCGGCACTGCAGACCAGCGGCGGCTACCGGCCCGTCGTCATCGCCATCGCGGCGGCGTGCGCGGTCGCCGCCGCCGGCATCGTGGTGCGGGCCGCGAGCCCGTCACCGATCTCCCACGCTGATTCGACTGACATCTAAGTTGACAGTTCTCGAATCAGTGGTCATGCTGATTAGAGAAACATCGAAACAGCCTGGATGTTGTTGAGGAGAGAGCATGTTCCGGATCAGCAGGCGCCCACCCGTCGAGACCGGCATCCGGTTCTGCGATCGCTGCGCCGAGGTCACCACCGCCGCGCAGCGCGCCCGCGACCGTCACGATCGTGCCCGCACGGCCGCCTACACCTGGGCCGGCGTTCGCTGAGCCCCAGCTTCCATCTGCAGAGGAGACCATCATGAGTGACACCGAGACCCGGGGCGGATTCAGCGGCGAACCGGCCGCCGCCCTGTCCGCGGCCGGATCGAGCGGCTGCTGCGGCAACCCGGCCCAGACAACGAACATCGCCCTGCCCGACGCGGGCTCCCCATGCTGCGGCACGCCGGCCGAGGCCGAGGCGACCGGTTCCTGTTGCGGCACCACCGCCAAGGCCGAGGCCGTCGCATCCGGCACGGGCTGCTGCGGATGAGCGCCGCCGCCGGCCTGCCAGTCGTCCCG
Source organism: Virgisporangium aurantiacum (assembly GCF_016863635.1). Classification (GTDB taxonomy): domain Bacteria; phylum Actinomycetota; class Actinomycetes; order Mycobacteriales; family Micromonosporaceae; genus Virgisporangium; species Virgisporangium aurantiacum. The sequence continues at coordinate 6,462 of NZ_BOPG01000092.1, forward strand.
ACCGGTGACCTCGATGCCCTTCTCGCCGCCGTGTCCGCGGAACGGATGAGCGCCGCCGTGGCCCGGCTCGCCAGCGACGAGTTCACCGGCCGGCGCGTCGGCACGGCCGGCGGCAACGCCGCCCGCACCTGGCTCACCCGGCAACTCACCGACATCGGCGCGACACCAACCACCGATCCGTTCACCGTGCCCGCTGTGCCCGACGTCTACCGCGCACCGACCGTCCACTGGGGACAGACACCCTTGGCGTTCGGCCGCGACGTCGCCATTCACCTCGCCTCGGCCGACATGCCGGCGCCGCGTGCCGGCGAGCTCGGCGTCGCCGGTGTCGACGACCCGGTCGACCGGTGGCTGCTCGTTCCGTCCGGCATGAGCCTGTTCGACGCCTACGGGCACGCCTACCGCGCCGCCGGACTCCTGCTCCCGCGCGGCGTCGACGCCGACGGTTGGCAGTACACGATGCTGGCCGGGCCCAACCCCGGACCGTTGCCGATCCTGACCGTCGAAACCGCCCTCCACCGCAGAATGCTCGACGAGGGTGGCACCCTGACCGCCGACGCACCGATCCGCCGCACCGACGTCATTGGCACGAATCTCCACGGCAGAATCCGTTCGCCCGAACCGGGCCGGACGGACCTGCTCCTCGCCGCCCACTACGACGGCGTCGGCGACCATCCCCGTCTCCGTCAGCCCGCGGCAGCCGACAACGCCAGCGGCGTCGCCGTCGTCTGCGAGGTGGCCCGACTCCTCGCGCCGGCCCTCCCTGGTGGCGCCGGCCTGTCCGTGGCTCTCCTCGACGGCGAGGAGACCGGAGCCCTCGGCTCCGCCCACCACGCCGCCCGACTGACCGGCTCGCCGCTGGTCGTCAACGTCGACGGCGCGGGCCACCTGCACGACGCCGCCGCGGTCGAGGCCGGCGGACCGGCACACGGACTGCTGGCCGTCCTCGACCAGGCCGGCCGGCACACCGGAGTGCCTCTCGCCGCCGGGCCGGTCGCCTCCGACAACCGCCGCTACGCCGCAGCCGGGTTCGCCGCCATCGGCATCGGCGCCGGCATGGTCGGCTACCACAGCCCTGCCGACGTCCCGGCCCACGTTCAACCCGAGGCCCTGACCGCAATCGCACGGCTCGTCCTCGCGACCGTCTGGCTGGCCAGCACGACGGCGGCCGGCGCCAGCAACGCGGATGCCCACCGTTAGGCCGGGAACCCTTGGGGTCAGCGGTCGTACTCTCCGGACTTCGTCCCATCGACAAAGGCCCGCCACCCGGCACGGTTGAACACGAGTGCCGGGCCGGCGGGATCCTTGCTGTCGCGCAGGGCCACGCGGGCGCCGAGGTCGGCGCACTCGACGCACTGGCCGCTGCGCATCTCCGTTCTAGGAAATGGCTTCAATTCGCTTCTTGACGACACGCGGCGCCGGACCTGACGGACGGTTGCGCAACGTCCGGCAGGTCGTCACGCGCTCACCACTGTCGGCGCCGTAACGAGTTTCGGACTTGCCTCTGGTACCCCTGGGGGGTAGCGTCCTTACCCATACCCCCAGGGGGTATATCACGAGGGGAGACGGCTGCCGCGCCGTCCGCGGCGCCGGCTGAGGACGCGCCGGCGCCCGCGAACCGATAGCAAACCTACGGAGGACCCATGGACATCAGCCCGACGATGACCGTCGAACCGGCCCGGCCGCAGGACATGGCCACACTGACAACCATCGTTCGCACTTCGGACGCCTACGACGGTCACTACCGGCCGTTGGCCGCCGCACAGACCCTCGACGTCGCATACCTCAACACCAACGTGGTGCGGGTGATCCGTGGCCCCGGCGGCGACGTTCACGGGTTCTACAGCCTGCTGCTGCCCGGTATGGGTGCGGAGGGCGAGGGTGAACTCGACTTCATCTTCGTCGCCAACGGGCTCAAACGCCGCGGCGTCGGCCGCGCACTCTTCGACGACATGCGTGTGGTGGCACGGGAATTGGAACTGAGCCTGGTGCATATCGTTGTGCATCCGCCGGCGGAGCCGTTCTATCTGGCGTGCGGCGCCCGCCGCATCGGAGAGATCCCGCCCACCGGGCGGGCGACCTGGACACGGCCGTACCTGACACTCGTTCCCTGACGACCGACCGGACAAAGAAATTCGGACCGGACCGCCCAGCGGTCGAGATGTTGCGCACGGATGGCGAATCACTCGCTCGCTATGGTGTCGACCGTGAGCCACGCGCGGCCGGCCCCGGCTGCAACCCGGTCACCCCGTACGCATCGGAGGTCGTTACGGTGGTGTGCGGTTCGAGCAGTGGAGGTGACGGGTGGCTGGTGTGGGTGTCGGGCTGCGTCGCCTGCTGCTACTCGCCCTGCTGAGCATCGGCGTGATCGGCATGCACACCGTCGGTCACTCCTCGGATCATCACTCCTGGGAAACACTGGCAACCGGGACCAGCGACGTCGCCGACGTTGCCATGGCAGACACGTGTGACGGCGACTGCGGGTCACACGGATCTCTCGCCGTCTGGCCCGACTCGGGGTCCCACCGGTTGCCGGGCGGCACCGGACTGATGATCGTCTGTCTGGCCGTGCTGGTCGGAGTCGGTGTGCTGGCACTGCTCTCTCATGCCCTGGCCCGGTGGGCCGGACCAGGGGCCAGGGGAGCACCGCCCGGAACCACACGGTTCCCGCACACCGGGCCCGCGCTCGGGCTTCCTTTCCCGTTGCGTCTCGTCGACGTGGCGGTGTTGCGGATTTAGAACGACGGCCACCGGCTGACCGCGCAAACGCGCTCGGCCGTTCCGTCGACCCTTCCGTAGCACTCTTCCGTTGACGAGAGGAACACGATCACATGAACCGCACTCTGGTGCGTCGAGCTTTGCTGCCCTTCGCCGCCGTGGCGGTGTTCGCGCTGGCCGGTTGCGGCGGCGACGAGGACACGGGCAGCGGCATGGACCACGGCTCGGACACGTCCACCGCCGGCGGCACCTCGTCGCAGACGTTCAACGACGCCGACGTCACGTTCGCGCAGAACATGATCGCCCACCACCAGCAGGCCGTGGAGATGGCCGATCTCGCCGCGAGCCGTGCGGCCAGCACCGAGGTCAAGACCCTTGCCACACAGATCAAAGCGGCGCAGCAGCCGGAGATCGACACGATGACCGCATGGTGCAAGGCGTGGGGCAAGCCCACCGTCCCGGCCGGCGGTCACGATGGCCACAGCATGCCCGGCATGATGTCCACGCAGGACATGGACACGCTCAAGGCCGCCCGCGGCGCGGCGTTCGACAAGCAGTTCGCCCAGATGATGATCGACCATCACACCGGTGCCATCCAGATGGCCCAGGAGGTGCAGAAGAACGGCAGCAACCCGGAGGTCAAGAAGTTGGCCGCCGACATCGAGAAGGTCCAGCAGGCCGAGATAGCAAGTCTGAAGAAGGTTCTCGGCCAGAGTTGACCGTCGCGGTGGGGTGTCCGCGCACCGGGCACCCCACCATTCACGGGCTCGCCTTCGTGGATTCTGATTTCTCTCCCTCTCTCTTGCCGCCCTTCAATTGGTTGTACCGTCGAACCAGAAGGTTGTATGGTCGAACCATGTCGGAGATGGGGGAGGCGGCCGCCGCGCAGGAGGCGTTGCAGCGGTTCGTACGCAACTTCGGTCTGCACCAGCCCGACCGCACCCCGTGCGGGCAACCGCTGCCGGTCTCCGAGGCGTATGCCGTGGCCGAACTGCACCGGGAAGGCCGCATGCGGCAGGTGGAGCTCGGCCGCCGGCTGCGGCTGGAGAAGAGCACCGTCAGCCGCCTGGTCACCAACCTCGCCAACCGGGGATGGGTACGCCGGCACACCGCCGACGACGACGGGCGCGGCGTCCAGCTCGAACTCACCGACGCCGGGGCAACCGCCGCCGAGCGGTTGGCTACCGCCCGGCAGGCCAGGTTCGCCGCTCTTCTGGACCGCGTACCCGATGACCAACGTGCCGCGCTCGTCGCCGCACTCCAACTGCTCGCGGAGGCAACCGATGAACCGAACCCGTAGCGCGACGCTGGCCCTCGTCGTCGCGCTCGCACTGGTCACCGGGTGCAGTGGCGGCACCGACCGGCAGGCCGACGTCGCGGCGCGGGGTGCGGCGGTCATGCCGTTCGACCTCGAACGCACCACCCACCGGTTCACCAAGGCCGACACCGGCGGGGTGCAGACCGTCGTCGCCGACGACCCGACCGACACCGGCCAGATCGACCCGATCCGCCAGCACCTGCGCACGGAGACCGACCGGTTCAGCCGGGGCGACTACACCGACCCCGGCCGCATCCACGGCGACGACATGCCCGGCCTCGCCGCCCTCCGCACCGGCGCCGCCCGGATCACCGTCACCTACCAGGACATCCCGGCGGGCGGGCAGATCACCTACACCACCGCCGATCCGGCACTCGTCACCGCGTTGCACGCCTGGTTCGACGCCCAGGTCACCGACCACGGACCGCACGCCGAGCACGGGTGACCACGGCGGCGGGTCAGGCCGTCGTCGGCGCGGCCGTCATCGCGATCCGGTCGGTCAGGATCGCCTGGAAGTGCGGACAGGCGCCCAGATCCTCGTGCTCACAACCCAGTGCGCAGTCGATCAGGTCGAGGGAAGTCTGCGCCCGCGCGATGCGGCGGGCCAGGTCGGCACGGTGGCCGCGCAGGAGGTCGGTGCGCGTGGCCGGGTTCGGCGCGGTCATGATGGCGCGGATGTCGTCCAGGCCGAACCCGACCTCCTTCGCCCGCAGGATGATCGCGATCCGGTAGAGCTGGTCACGGCCGTAGCGGCGGCGGCCGGCCACCGCCCGCGCCGGGGCAAGCAACCCGACCGACTCCCAGTGCCGCAACACATGCGGTGCCAGACCGAACCGGGCGGCCGCCTCGCCGATGCTCAGCAACGGCTGCTCATCGCTTGACTTCATGTCGACATTAGGTCGCAGGCTGGTGACCATGTCAACGACGACCAGCACCCCCGACCCGACCCCGGGCACGCCGGACTCCGAGGCGATGATCGGGCTGCTCGACATCGCCGACGCCCTGCCCGGGGCCGCCGCATTGCGCCAGCGCAGCTATGACCTGCTCGCGCTGTCCGCCGGGTCGGCTGTTGTCGACGTCGGGTGCGGCACCGGCCGGGCCGTGGCCGAACTCGCCGAACGTGGCATGCGCCCCGTCGGCGTCGACGTCGACGAACAGATCATCGACCTGGCACGGCAACGCTGGCCCGGTACCGACCTACGAATCGGCGACGCCTACCACCTGCCGTTCCCGGACGCCTCGTTCACCGGCTATCGCGCCGACAAGGTGTTCCACGGCCTCGCCGACCCCGGCCGGGCCCTGGCCGAGGCACACCGCGTCCTTGTCCCCGGCGGACGCATCGTCCTCATCGGGCAGGACTGGGACAGCTTCATCATCGACGCCGACGACATCGCGCTGACCCGCACCATCCTGCATGCCCGCGCCGACACCATCCCCAGCCCGTGGGCCGGGCGCCGCTACCGCAACCTGCTCCGGGCCGCCGGGTTCCAGGACGCCACGGTCGAGGTCCAAACCGCGGTGTTCACCGACGCCACCATGCTGACCGTTCTGCTCGGTGTTGCCCGCGCGGCCCAGGGCGCAGGGGCGATCACCGCCACGCAGGCCGACGGCTGGATCGCCGAGCAGACCGATAGAGCGGACAACGGAACACTGTTCCTTGCGATCCCCCTCTTCGTCGCGGCAGCCCACCGGCCGTACCTCGCTGTGACCGGCCCGTAGCGTGCCCCGGGCAGGGATCTGGGCGAGAATGAGCCGGCACGGACGCTGATCACCCCTGGAAGGACTCGCCTTGGCCGGTGGACTCGTAGCTCTGCTGGATGACGTGGCGGTACTGGTTCGGGCCGCCGCGGCGTCCATCGACGATGTCGGGGCAGCCGCCGCGAAGGCCGGCTCGAAGGCCGCGGGTGTCGTCATCGACGACGCGGCCGTCACGCCGCAGTACGTGCGGAGCCTCGCGGCCGAGCGCGAACTACCGATCATCAAACGTATCGCCCTGGGGTCGCTGCGCAACAAGTTCCTCATCATCCTGCCGGCGGTGCTGCTGCTCAGCCAGTTCGTGCCCTGGCTGCTCACTCCGATCCTCATGCTCGGCGGCGCCTATCTGTGTTACGAGGGCGCGGAGAAGGTGTGGGCCAAGATCGCCCATCACGACGCGCACGGCGCGGGCGAGGAGACCGCCCCGGACGAGAAGACCCTGGTGGCCGGGGCCGTGCGAACCGACCTGATCCTCTCGGCCGAGATCATGGTCATCACCCTGAACGAGGTGGTCGACGAGACGTTCTGGTCCCGCCTGGCGATCCTGGCCCTGGTGGCGGTCGTCATGACCGTCCTGGTGTACGGCGCGGTCGCCCTCATCGTGAAAATGGACGACGCCGGGCTGCGCCTGGCGCAACGTTCCGGCGCGATCGCCACGTTCGGTCGCGGTCTGGTGCGGGCGATGCCACTGGTCCTCACCGCGCTCACGGTGGTCGGCACCGCCGCGATGCTGTGGGTGGGCGGGCACATCATCCTGGTGGGCACCGACGAACTAGGCCTGCATTTCCTGTACGAGGCCGTGCACCACGTCGAGGAAGCAGTCCACGACGCCACGGGTGTTCTCGGCGGGCTCGTCGGCTGGTTGGTCAACACGGTGGCCAGCGCGATCCTCGGGCTGCTCATCGGCGCACTGGTCGTGCTCGTCGTGACGTTCGCCCTCCACCGCCGCAAGCCCAAGTCTGCGGCTGGGTCCGGTGCGAACTCGCACTGAACGCCCTCGCTGGCATTGCGGGACGGGCACCTGCTGCTCGACCATCAACTTTCTTCACCCGCACCGAGAATGCCCCCGCCTGGATCTCCGCCCACCCCGCACGCATCGCGATCATGCTCACCCGGGAAAAAGCCGTCACGTTGGGCCGCAACATCTTCGCCCCGCTGCTGGCGTGAGTGGTCAGCCGGTCCTGGACCGACGGTTCGGCGTGACCAGCGTCGGCCGGCGAGGAGGGCGATCAGCCGAGGATCACCGGGAGGGTTCGTGCGGTCAGGCCGACGCGGATCAGGCTGGCGGGGATCGCCGCGAGCATCGGCCAGGCGGGGCCCGGCGCTGCCAGGAGGACAGTTGCGAGCATCGTCAGGTCCAGCAGGACGAGCCCGGAGCCGCCGACCGCACCGAGTTGGGTGCGTCGCAGGCTGCCGGTAGCGGTCGCCGCGATCGCCAGCAGGCTCACCACGGCGGCCAGGGTTGCCGCGTACGCGGCAACCACTTCGGCCGGCACCGGCCAGGTCCAGACCTGGGCGGCCACGAGGCCGATACCCCAGAGCATCCCGACGAGGGGACCGGTTGCCAGCAACCACCGGGCCGTTCGCCGCCCCGGTGCGTGGGTGACGAACGCCCGCACCACCTGGTCGGCGGTGCCGAACTCCTCGATCGCCGCCTGTGCGGCGTCCCGTGGTGGCAATCCGGCTGCGCGCCGGTGGTGCCAGGTTTCCAGGAGCCCGTCGGCGAGTTCGTCGACCGCGTCGGCCGGCAGCCGGCGGGCCAGCTCGGCGAGGTAGTCGTCGATCAGCTCGTGGCCGGCCATGGTCTCGGCTCCAGCAGGGCGGTGACCGCGGCGGCGAAGCCGCGCCAGTTGGCTCGGTCGGCGTGCAGGCGCTGGAGTCCGGCCGGTGTGAGTTGGTAGGTGCGTCGGCGTCGGCCGTCCACCTCCGACCACGAGCCGGAAATCAGTCCGGCCTCCGCCAGGCGGTGCAGTGCCGGGTAGACGGTTCCGGTCGGCAGGTCGAAGCGGCCGTCGCTGCCCTCGCGCAGCGCTTCTTTGACCGCGTAGCCGTGTCGTGGCCCGTCCTCCAGCGCGGCGAGAAGCAGGACGTCGAGATGGCCCTTCAGCTCCTGCGCGCCCTGTCTCATGCGTCGCAGCCTATCCACGCCATAGGTAGGTTTGCTACTGTCGCGGCATAGGTAGTTAACCTAGCTATCAGGCAGGGTGATGTGCGGTGGACGAATCCGCCGTCGAGGTGATCGGACTGGTGAAGCGGTTCGGGGGCACGCGGGCGTTGGCCGGTGTGGATCTGCGATTGCCGGTCGGTCAGGTGCTCGGGCTGCTCGGCCCCAACGGCGCCGGAAAGACCACCGCCGTGCGGATCCTCGCCACGCTGCTGACCCCGGATGCCGGGCGGGTGTGGGTGCTCGGTCACGACGTGGTCCGCCGTCCGGACGCTGTCCGGCGGGTGATCGGGTTGTCCGGGCAGTACGCCGCCGTCGACGGGTACCTCACCGGACGGGAGAACCTGCGCATGATCGGGCGGCTGGCCGGCCTCGGCCGCCCGGCCGCCCGCCGTCGCGCCGACGAACTGCTGGAGCTGTTCGACCTGACCGGTGCCGCCGGTCACACCACCCGTACGTATTCCGGCGGGATGCGCCGGCGCCTCGACGTCGCGGCCAGCCTGGTCGCGGCGCCCGCCGTGCTGTTCCTCGACGAGCCCACCACCGGCCTCGACCCGCGTGGCCGGCTGGACCTGTGGCGACTCATCAGGGAGTTGGCCACCGGCGGAACCAGCGTCGTCCTGACGACGCAGTACCTCGAGGAAGCCGACCACCTCGCCGACACGATCACCGTGCTCGACGACGGCCGGGTCATCGCCGCCGGTACCGCCGACGACCTCAAGGCCCGCGTCGGTGGTGGACGCCTGGAACTGCACGCCTCACCCGGCGCCGACCCGCGCCGGCTCGCCGCGGCGCTCACCGGAATCGGCACCGGCCCAGCGACGGTGGACACCGTCACCGGCGGTGTCGTGGTCCCGGTCGCCGACGGTCCCGCGATCCTGCCCCACCTCGCCGCCCGCCTCGCGGACAACCACGTGGACGTGGCAGATCTCGCGTGGCGGCGTCCGACACTCGACGAGGTGTTCCTCACCCTGACCGGCCAACCCGCCGAGCCCGGCGGGGAAATCCGATGACGTCCGGACGGCTGCTGGTCGACACAGCCACCATCACCGGCCGCAACCTGCGCCGCCTGGTCCGGGTCCCCACCCTGATCGCCTTCGCCACCGTGCAACCGGTGCTGTTCGTGCTGCTGTTCACCTACGCCTTCGGCGGCGCCATCCACCCGCCCGGCGTCGACCGGTACATCGACTACATCCTGCCGGGCACCTGGATCCTCGCCATCGCCTTCGGCGCCTCCCAGACCGGCGTCGCCCTCGCCGACGACCTCGCCACCGGCATGATCGACCGGTTCCGCGCACTCCCTACCGCCCGTGCCGCCGTGCTCGCCGGGCGGGTCACCGCCGACGCCGTCCGCAACCTGTTCGTCCTCACGCTCATGACGGGGCTCGCCGCCACCATCGGATTCCGCTTCCATGCCGGTCCCCTCGCCGCCCTCGCCGCGATCGGCCTCGCCATCGGCGTCGGTATCGTGTTCTCCTGGATCTTCGCCCTGCTCGGCCTGCTTGTCCGCGACCCTGAGTCGGCCGGAATCGGGGGGCTGCTCGCCGTCATCCCGCTCATCTTCACCAGCTCCACCTTCGTCCCCGTCGCCACGTTTCCCGGCTGGCTGCAGGCGTTCGCCGAGGTCAATCCGATCACCGTCACCGTGGACGCGCTGCGCTGCCTGTGCCTCGGCGGACCAACCGCCACCCCGGTCCTCAAGGCGGCCGGCTGGCTCGCGGTCCTGCTGGCGGTGACGGTCCCGGCGGCCGTCCACCGCTACCGTCGCGTGACGGCCGCCTGAACCCTCTATTCGGGGCGCTGTTTGTGGCCGGCTTCGAGGAGGCGGATCATTTCGGCGATGCGCAGCGGGCGTTGTTCGGGTCGGCGTTTGGTGGCGTCGATCCAGCGGAGGTAGGCGCGTCGGTAGAACTGGGCGAGGGAGTCGAAGAACGCCGCCGCCTGAGGGCTGCTGTCGAGGGCGGTGGCGATGTCGTCGGCGAGGTCGCCGCGTTGCGGTCCTTCGGGTTCGATGTCGACGGTCACGGTGTCGCCGGCGGCGAGGCCGCAGTCGCGGATCCAGGCGGGGCCGAGGGTGAATCCGTGGCCGTCGTCGGATGGCTCGACGGTGCCGCGTACCCGCATCCCGTTGACGGTGCCGCCAATGTGGTGACGCGGCTTGGCGCCCCAGGCCGTGTCCGGGTCGAACGGGACGGGGATGAGGATGTGTCCGCGTGGGGCGGTGGCAACGGTTGTGGTGAAGCGCCGGTTCCTCACCGTCGGGTGCCGCCGCGCCGCCAGGACCGCAGCAGTCGTCGGCCGGGGAATCGGAGGTCGGCGAGGGCGGACAGGAGCCCGGCCCGGCGGGCCGCCCACAGGGCGCAGCCGGCGCAGATGTAGACGCCGGGGGTGGTGCCGAGTTCGGCGACCTTGCTGGCGGGTCGATCCCGGTCGCAGCAGCCGCACCGGCGCAGCTCGACCGTCGGCGGAGTGGGTGTGCTCACGGCGTGCCCCTTTCCCGAAGAGCCGCGATGAGGTCGGCGTGGTCGGGCATGCCGGCCGGCCCGTGCGAGGTGGAGTAGATCCGGCAGCTTAGCCCGATCGGTGGCGGCCCGGCGGGGAACAGGTCCTCGCCGTCGACGGTGATGGTCGGCGATCCCCGCAGGCCGAGGGCGGCTGCCTCGGCATCGGTCTCCACCGGAACGAACGTCACCGCCGTGTCCGGATGACCTGTCCGGTCCAGGGCGGTGCGGACCCGGCGCCCGGCCTCCCGCCAGTTCGGGCACCTCGCGAAGTACAGCACCGACACCTGCACGCTCTGATGATGCACCCGTGACGCCGCTACAGGCGTGAGGCGTCGTCAAACAAATTTGACGACCGCATGGGCGTCAAATAGATCCACAAGCACGGCCTGCGCACCCGCGACCGGGACCGGTCATGATCCCGCGGCGGGTCACCCGCGCCGTGCTGGCCGCCGTCGGCGACGACGGGACAGGCCCGATGTGGCAACGCCTCAGCCCCGCCGGGCGGCAGGTGCTCCGGTTGGCCGACCTCGAAGCGCGGGAGCTCGGGCACCCGTGCATCGCCGACGAACACCTCCTTCTCGGAATCCTGCGCCACGACACCAATCCCACGGCCGCGCTCCTCCGCGAACACGGACTGGATCTCGACGCTGCCCGCGCGGCCCTGCTCGCCGTCGGTCCAACCCTCAACCCACGCACCGACCCCGCCGCCGCCCTACGCGGCTTGGGTATCGACCTCGACCAGGTCCGTCACCGGTTGGAAGCCACCTTCGGCGCCGACGCGGTGCGAGCAGCCGAACGGCGGGTCCGCCGCCGGCCCTGGTGGCGCGGCGGACACGCCCGGCCCGGTCCGCTGTGCCGGTACCTGCTCACCAAACGCGCCTATCACTTCGCCATCGACCACGCCGACCACCGCGGCGACACCCGCATCGAGCCGCACCACCTGCTCTACGGCGCACTCCGCGACGCCCGGGACCCCGTCGGCACCCGACTCAGCCGCCGCGGCCGCGCCGGTCTCACGGCTCTCGGCTGGACGCCCGACCGGCCCAACCCACTCAACCTGTTGCTGCACGCCCGCGGCATCGACCCCGTCACGTTGGCTGCCGACCTGGCGGGATCCCGGACCTGACACCTGCGACGGCAAGCCGGTGGTGCTGTTCCTGTGCAACCACAACGCCGGCCGGTGGCAGATGGTCCTCGGCTTCTTCACCCACCTCGCCGGTGATCGGGCGGTGGCCTGGTCCGGTGGATTCGAGTCCGGCACCGAGATCAACCGCTCCGCCGTGGCGGCGACGGCCGGCGCCGTCCCGGTGCCCGGTGACTACAACGGCGACGGCCGCACCGACGTGGCCGTATGGCGGCCCTCGACCGGCGAATGGTGGGTGTTCGACCAGTACACCTTGATCCTCGGGGGGTCCGGAGACGTGCCCGCGCCGCGCGACCTGAACGGCGACGGGCGCGCCGACCCGGCGGTCTGGCACCCGTCGACCGGAGTGTGGGATTCGCAGGTCTGGTACGCCGGATACGGCTTCCTGCCACTGTCCTACCAGTTCGGCGTCGCGGGCGACATCCCGGTGTGACCGGACCACTGGACGAAAAGTCCGTTTTCTGACACTCGAAATGGCCGGAGTCACCGACGGCGGCGGCTCGGACAGCCTATTTGTAGTGAGTGAAGCTTGTTTCGAGAGTCGTCCTCAGCGCCGTTCTGACCGTGGTCTGTAGTTCTACCGGGGGCGCCGGCAGCGTGGCATCGCCGGCCGATGACGGCGTTGTCGTGACCGCCGCCGGCGGAACCGTCACGGTGCCGGACGTCGGATCGATAGCCTTTCCGCCGCAGGCCTTCGCCGACGCCGCCACCGTGCGGGCATCGGTTACGCATGAACCCGAAGTCGACGATCTGTTCAACGCCACCGCCGCCACGCTGCTGTCCGCCGACCACCGTGTTCCCTATGAACTGCGGGTAGACGTCGGCAGTGCCCAACCGGCCGCGGCCGCGACCGTATCGCTGAAGCTTCCAGCCCCGTACCGCGCGACGCTGCGCAGCACCTCGCAGATCCGGGTTTTCGCCGCGAACGTCTGGGACGACCCCGACTCGGCGGTAGCCACGTTCGAGATGCTTCCTGAGCGATTCCCTTTCACCAGTGAAAGCGTCACCGTGTCGGTTCCGCCGCACTTCTTCACCGACGGTGTGGGCGGCGGCGGAACGTTCACCCTCACGCTTCTGGTGGCCACCGCTCCGACCGTTCCGGACGAAGCCACACTACCGCCAACCGAGTCGGCCGATACCTGCAGCGGAGCGACCCTGCGCCCGCCCCTCGACGGTGAGCTGACAGTGACCAGTCCGTTCAGTACGCGGACGCATCCGGTCCTCAAGAAGGTCCACCAGCACTCCGGAACCGACTACCAGGCCGCAGAAGGAACCAACGTCAAGGCCATGGCCGACGGAGTGGTCGAGTATTCCCGGTACGAGGTCAAGGAGTCGAACGGGACGGTCGTCGGCTACGGACACTACATCGTTCTCCGCCACAAGGACGGATCCGGGTCGTTGTACGCGCACCTCCAGGAAGGATCCCTGGCCGCGAAGGGAACCGCCGTCCACGCCGGCGACACGATCGCCAAGTCCGGCAAGTCGGGTGGCGTCACCGGGCCGCACCTGCACGTCGAGTACAGCCCGAACGGCACTGTGTTCACGAAGGACTCCCGGGTGGATCCCGCGGCCTGCATCGGAGCCGGCCCAACCGGGAGCATCACGGTACAGGACGACAACTCCCCCGGAAGTGCGTTCACCGTAGCTGTCGATCGGCGTCACGTCTGCGAGGTGACCGTCGGTGGCCAGAGAAGCTGCGTGATCGGTGGCCTTCACCCAGGAATCCGGCAGATCACAATCACCGCAATGCCAGGAACCGGCGGGGACCACACCAGATACAAAATCATTCTCAACGACGGCCTCAAGTTTCCGAACGGCGCGACGGAACAGACCGACTACATCTACTGGCTGACCAGGTCGAATACCGTGAACGTCAATGTTCCCGAACCTGCCAAGTAGCCCATTCCGTTGCGACGCAGGCGGCGCGCGGCAACCGGCGGTCTCAGTCGAGCACCTCGGCAAGCCGGGAGCACTTCACCCCCGAGCTGAAGAACGACAGCAGCTCGACATCCTCGCCGCGGTGCATGTTGGCGAACTGCGCCAGCGTCACCTTGATCTCGATGTCGCCGTAGTTCGGGTCCTTGTAGGTGACGACCTGGTTCACGGCGTCGTAGCCGTGCAGCAGAACGGCGTGGGTTGTCGGGTCCATCGTCGTCGCGTCGCGTCCGGTGAGATCGGCTACCGCGCCGGTGTCGGTCGGCAGCAACTTGAACCGCTTGCCGATCCGCGCGTAGCACGGCACGCTGGCGTTGCACAGCGCCGCGTGCGTGTCCTCCTGCCTCTGCTTCGGGCCACCGAGCCGCATCGCGCCGGTGTTGAGCAGCGCATGCGCCTCGTCGGTGCCCTCGGCGGCGAGCTGCACCAGCCGGTTCGCGCGGTCGGTCGCCGCGGTGAACTCCGCGATGATCCCGGCGACGGGGGTCGGCCATGCGCTTACCGGCTTGAGGAACTCGACAGCGCCGCCACAGCTGTTCTGCCGCGCGTACCGCTCGACCAGGTCCTTCGAGATCTGCCCGCCGGCCCGCCGGCCACCCTCGCCGTCGCGCCAGGTGGCCAGCGCGGCCACCATGTTACTGAGGTTCGCGGCGGTGAGCTGGAGCGCCAACGTCCGCTTGGCCGGCTTCGGCTCGGCGTGCGCCGCCAGTGCCCGCTCCACGTCGTCCTGGCTCGGATAGGCGTTCATCACCATGCGCAGGTAGCGGGTGGTCCGCCCGGTGTTGGTGGCGCGGGCCGCGGCTACCGCCTCGACCACGTACAGCCAGCACGACGGGCCCTGCTGTACGTACAGCTTGGTTGGGAACGGTTGGAACGCAAGGGAGTGGGACATCGGAGCTCCTTCGGCAAGGTGACGCGGACTGTGACGGAGATGGCTCAGGCGTCGGCGGTGATCCCCGCTGTCGGGTAGCGGACGTCTTCACGGTGGGGGTTGTGGAAGGCGCGGCCGGCAGCGCGACGCTGAAAATGTGATTGACGGGGGTGGGCGCGCGCTGGTTGTCTGGCGCTCGTCGCGTTGGACCCGCGTTCGGCATCTGTCGCGTGCCGTTGATGGAAGGGAGGGGAGAACGATGTCCACCCGGTTCGGAACCAGTACGTCGAAAGGCCATCAGGTATGCCCTTCCTTCGCTCCTTCCGGTGCGGCCACTGCGGCGTAGACGTCTCCGTCGACGCGCCCGGCACGTCGCACCGCAACCACTGTCCGCACTGTCTCTGGTCACGGCATCTCGACCGCAACGTTCCCGGTGACCGGGGTGCCGGATGTTCCGGTGGAATGGAACCGATCGCCGTCACCGTGCGCGGCGAACGCCGGTGGGTGCTCATCCACCGCTGCACCAACTGCGGGCGGCTGCGCCTCAACCGCACGGCCGGTGACGACAACGTGCTCCTTCTGATGCAGTTGGCGGCGCTACCCCTTTCCATGCCACCGGTGCCGTACGCGGCTGTGGCTCCCGGCGCCGCCGCCTCCTGACGTCGGGCGCGGGTGTCAATGATCGGGCCCCGCGGCCGGCGCGGGGCCCGGTGGGGCGAGGAGCGCCTACCTCGCGGCTATGGCAGCTTCCAGATCGAGAGGTACCGGCCGCCGCCCACCGCGAACTTCGTTCCGTCGGGGCTGAACGCCACACAGCGCACCGGATTCGTGTATCCGAGGTGGTCGACGGGGTGGGCCTGGGTCACCCCGCCCGGGTTCGATGTCTGGGCGTCGCTGATCCCGGTGCCCGTCGAACTGGTGGTGGCCGGCCGGGCCGCGGTGTCGCCGCCGGCCTGGGGTGAGCCCGACATACCGACGGCCGCCAACTTGTCACGCACCCGCACCGTTCCACCGGAGTCGGCGCTCAGGAGCAGCGTGCCGGACGCGTTGAACGCCAGCCCGTACACCGGATAGGAGTGCTCCGCCACCACCACGGATGCGCCATTCTCAGGCGACGTGCTCCACAGCCGGACCTGCCGGTTGTGCCCGCCGACGACGACCGTCTGCGAGTCGGGGCTGAACGCGACGCCGAGCAGGCCGCCGCCCGGGTTCTCGCGGAGCGACACCAGCTTGCCCGACGGGATCCGCCATACCAGCAACGTACCGTCGTTACGCGCGCCCGCCAGTAGTTTGCCGTCCGGGCTGAACGCCAGCGCGTCGATGCGTCCGCCGCTGGCCGGCGGCGACAGCACCTTGTCGCCGGTGGCGACCGTCCACACGGTGACGAAGCCGCCCTGGGTGCTCGCGGCCGCGAGGGTTCCGTCGGAGCTGAACGCCAGTGCACCGTCGACGGTCACGTTGCTCTTGACCGAGGTCACCGGCTGCTTCGTCGTCAGATCCCAGGTGAATACCGCACCGCCCGCGTCGGCCGACATCAGGGTCCGCCCGTCCCCGTTGAACCGCACCGCGAGCACCCTGTCGGTGTGACCGCGCAACTCGCCGAGGGTCCCGCCGTAGGGCACACCCCAGATCCGCACCGACTTGTCGTCGCTGGCCGACGCGAGCTTCGTGTTGTCCGGGCTGAACGCCAGGGCGTTGACCGCGTCGGTGTGGTCGGCGATGTCCGTTGTCGCCCGCATGTCCGCCGCCTGCCCGGCAGAACCCGAGTCCGTGGCGCTGTCTCCGCCGGAGTCACTGCCGTCGAAATCGATCCGGGGAATGACGAAGGCGAGCAGGAGCAGGCCGATCACGGTCCACGCCAGCCCCGGACGCCAGCCGCTGCGCCACCACGGCACCCGCCGCGACGGCGGTGCGGATGTGGCCGGTGCCGCCTGCGGTGGACCGGCAGCCGGCGGCGACCCGACCCGCGGAGCGGACGGCGGCAAGCCGACCGGCGGCCCCTGCGCCGGCCCGACCCGCGTCCCGACCGAAGGCGCGGCCGGCGGGCCAATGGGCGGACCAACGGGCGGACCAACGGGCGGACCAACGGGCGGAGCGGACGGCGCCGGCGGCGTCGAAACCGGCGCCGCGGATACCGGCTGCGCGGATACGGGTTGCGCGGATACCGGCTGCGCGGATACGGGTTGCGCGGACACCGGCATCGCCGATACGGGCATCCCGGAAACGGGCTGTGCCGAAACGGGCTGTGCCGACACGGGCTGTGCCGAAACGGGCATCCCCGGCACCGGTGCCCCGGACACCGGTACCGCAGAAATCGGCGTCGGCATTCCGGACACCCGTGCCGCGGAGCCGGGCGTCGGGATCCCGGAATGAGGCGCTCCCGACACCGGAACCGACGCCGTCGCCCGTGCCGGGACAACAGGCGGAGAAGAGACCGGCACCACGAGGGTCGCGTCCGCCGGTGGCGCCGGCCGCACGTGCAGACTCCCCTCCGCCACCACCAGCTCCGGTCGCTCCATCACCGTCGGCGCGAGTCCCAGGTCCTGGTGCAGCAGCGTCGCCACCAACGGAATCCGCGACGAACCACCCACCAGGAACAGTCCGGCCACCTCGTCCCGGCCGACGCGCGCCTCGCGCAGCACCGAGAGCGTCGTCCGCACCGTCCGGTCGAGGATCGGCCGCGCCAACTGCTCGATCTGGGAACGCGTCAGCAGCGCGTCGTCGTCGATCAGCGGCACGTGGATGAACGTCGACGGCGCCCGCGACAGGATCTCCTTGCCCGCGCGGACGTCGTCGCGGAACGGCAGCGCGGCGCGCCGGTCGGCCACCGTCGTCGGGCGCATCAACCGGTCCCAGGCCGCGGCGTCGCGTGGCGCGTAGATGGTGCCGAGGTTCGCGGTGATGGCCGCGTCGATGTCGAGGCCGCCGGCATCCGGCAGGCCGCGTTCGGCAAGAACGTCAAAGCCGTCGGACGAGCGGCGAACGACCGACGCGTCGAACGTCCCGGCGCCGAAGTCGTACACGACCACACACGCGCCGACGGGCATCGCGCCGCCGGCCACCTCCACGAAGTACCCGGTCGCGGCGACGGGCTCGGCGACCAGCACCGGCGATGCGAGTCCGGCGGCGGCCGCGGCGGCGGTGAGCGCCTCGCGGCGGCGCGGACCCCAGCCGGCCGGACAGGTGAGCGTCACCGCCTGAACCGGGCCGCCGGCGACACGCGCGGCTTCGGCCGCGACCCGTCCGAGCACGGCGGCGAACAGCGTCACGACCGGGATCTCCTGCCCGCCGAGCAGCACCACGCCGTCGTCGACGCTGCGTTTCGGGTTGGGCTCGAAGCCGGCCGGGTTGGCCTTCGCGGCGTGCAGCGCGTCGCGGCCGACCAGCAGCGTGCCGTCGTCGAACGCGCACACCGCCGACGGCAGCAGTTCCGAACCGTCGAACACGAGCGGCCGGATCCGCCCGTCGGGCGCGCGCAGCACGGCCACCGTCGTCGACGTACCGAAGTCGATGCCGAGCTGGAAGGTCATCGGCTCATCGTCGGCCGCGGGCGGGCGCGACACATCAGTGCTAGCACTGAAGCCAGATTGTCCGGAAGGCGACGACCCTACAAGACGTGACCACCGTCCTGGTCGTCGACGACCACGCCGAGTTCCGCGCGGCCGCCGTCGCGCTGCTCGCCGCCGGCGGATTTCGGGTGGTCGGTGAGGCGGCCAACGGGGCGGACGCGATAGCGGCGGCCCGCGCGTTGGCGCCCGACGTCGTGCTGTTGGACGTGCGGCTCCCCGACCACGACGGGTTCGCCGTCAGCCGCCGGATCCGGGGGCACGTCCCGTCGACGCGGGTCGTGCTCTGTTCGGCGCGGGCCGCGGTCGACTACGGCACCCGCGCCGAGGAGTGCGGCGCGATCGCGTTCTTCACCAAGGGCGAGTTGAGCGTGCCGGCGCTGGTGGCCCTGCTCCAGGGCGAACGAGATCAGACCGACCGCAGGTAGGCGAGCACGGCGAGGACGCGGCGGTGGTGCTCGGCCTCGGCCGGCAGGAGCAGCCGCTGGAAGATGCTGCGCACGTGCGTCTCGACGGTCTTTCCGGTCAGGTGCAACTGTTCGGCGATGGCGGCGTTCGACCGGCCCTCGGCCATGAGCGCCAGCACGTCGAGTTCGCGCGGAGTGAGGTCGCGCAGCCGGCCGGCGCGGCGGCGCGAGCCCAGCATCAGCTCGACCACCTCCGGGTCGAACGCGCACCCGCCAGCCGCGACCCGGTGCACCGCGTCGACGAAGTCGGTGCCGGACACCCGGTCCTTGAGGAGGTAGCCGACGCCGGTCGCGCCGGTGTCGGTCAGCTCGGCGAGGTGGGTGGCCTCGAGGTGCTGCGACAGCAGCAGCACCGCGACGCCGGGGTGTTCGCGGCGGATGCGCACCGCCGCGCGCAGGCCCTCGAGCCGGTTGGTGGGTGGCATCCGGATGTCGACGACGGCCAGGTCCGGTGCGGTGGCGGCGATCGCGGCGTGCAGCCGATGGGGGTCGCCGACCTGCGCGACGATCTCGCAGCCGGCGCCGGTGAGCAGTTCGGCGAGCGCGGCGCGGAACAGCTCGGCGTCGTCGGCCAGGACCACCCGGGTCATGACCCCACCGGAAGGGTCGCGATGACCGTGGTCCCGGACGGTCCACTGTGGACGTCGAGGCGTCCGTCGAGCGCGGCGACGCGATCGCGCAATCCGGTAAGTCCCGTCCCGCCCTCGATCGTGGCGCCGCCCACGCCGTCGTCGGTCACGGAGACGCGCAGTTCGGCGCCCTCCCGCCGTAATGCGATCCGGATCGTGGTGGCGTGCGCGTGTTTGAGCGCGTTGGTCACCGCTTCGGCAGCCACGAAGTACGCGGTGGTCGCGACGGCGGGCGGCAACGCGTCCACCTGCTCCTGAAAGACATCGACCTCGACGGACGCCGGGCTGCGGGCGGCGAGTGCGCGCACGGCGGCCGTCAACCCCGCCTCGCTCAGGACCGCCGGGTGGATTCCGCGGGCGAGCTCCCGCAGTTCGCGCAGCGCGGCGTCGAGCCCGTTCGCACCGCGCGCCAGCAGCTCGGCCAGAGCGGGATCGGCGCCGGCTGAGTCGAGGCGCTGCCGGGCCATCCGCAACACAAGGGCCACGGTGACGAGCTGCTGCTGCGCGCCGTCGTGGAGATCGCGCTCGACGCGGCGGCGCTGTTCGTCGCCCGCCTCGACGATGCGGGCCCGGGACGCCCGGACCTCGTCGAGCTGGGCGCGCACCTCCGCGGCCAGTCGCTGGTTGTCAAGCTCCAGCGCCACCGCCGACGCCACCGCCTGAAGCACGTGCCGATCCTCGTGCAACGCCGGGTCGTGCACCAGCGTCGCCATGCGGCGACCGTCGCGCTCGACCGGGGTCACGGCCCGTCCCGGCGCCACCGGTGGCTGCGCCTCCTCGCCGTACCCGACCTGCAGCGACGGGTCGCCCAAAGCCCACGCGAGCAGGTCGCGCAGCTGCGTCGGCGACGACCGCGGCAACCGGACCAGCACCGCTGCCACCGACGTGCGGCCGAGCCGGACCCGCCAGACCCCGAGCAGGAACGCCAGCGGCAGCAGGAGCACCGAACTGTGCAGGAGCGTGCTGGAGATCGCGTACGGCACCCGCTCATCGGGCTCGAACCATGGGTTGACCACCGACGCGACCCCACCGAGCAGCCCGGCCACCACCACCGGCGCGATCACCCGCCGCGCCGGCCGCGACGCGGCGATCCAGCGCACCACGAGGATCACGATCACCGCCGCGGCCATCACCATCTGCACGACGTCGAGCGCCGTGTCGAACCCCAGCACCGTGTGGACGAGGAGGCGGTTCTCGACGACCGACCGGTGGAACGGCACGTTCGCCGGCACGAACACGAAGACCGCGACATATCCGGCGACCACGATCGCGCGGCTGAGCCGCGACCGCAGCCGGCCGTCCGGAAAGGCGAGCACGAGGTGCACCAGGAAGCCGCCGCTCGCCGACCGGGTGAACAAGCCGATCGTGTGCACCATCGGGTCGTTGGAGACCTGGAGATCCTCGGCGAACCAGCCGAAGCCGGTCAGCACCATGAGCAGCCCGACCCTGTTCTCGCGCTGACGCAGGTGCGCGATCACGCCCGCGGTCAGGTAGAGCCCGCCGACCAAGCCGGAGAACAGGGTCGAGGTCGACGTCGAATGCCGGGCGGAGTCGGTCACGGCCAGCACCACCGCGCCGAACACCGCCCCGACGACGGCCAGCGCCACGACCGTGGCGGTCTCCCGGCTCAGCTTCGGCCGGAGCCACCCGCGCGGGGCCAACGCGGTGTGCATCCCTTGATCCTCGCAGCCCCGTCAACGGAGGGTGCATAACCTGTCATCGAGGCCGAGCGGTCGAGATCCTCGGTTACTTGAGCGAGACGGATACCTTGCCGGGCGACAACGACTGGGGTGTCGCCGTCCGCACGGGTGTGAAGAGCATGCCCACGATGCACGCTGCGGCTTCGACGGCGGCACCGCCGACGAACAGTGCGGCCACTCCCGCCGCGTCCGCGAGGATTCCGCCGACGCCGAAGGCGATCGGCACGAAACCGACCACCGTCAGTGAGTGGAGGCTCATGACGCGGCCGAGTGTCTCCTCGGTCGCGGCGGCTTGAACAAGGCTGACCAGCGGACCGCCCGTGAAGCCGGTGAGGAATCCGATGGCGACCTGCATCGCCACCGCCGGAGCGAGGACCCGGACCATCGGCATCACGGCGAAGAAGCCGGCCTGCGTGGCCATGCAGGCAAGGATGAGTCCGCCGGTGAACGGACGCCTCCACAGGCGTAGGCCGTGCACGCCGGAACCCGCCACCGCGCCGGCGCCGAACCCGCCGACGAGCAGGCCGAAGCCGGCGGCGCCCCAGCCATTGCGGTGGGCGAGCAGGGGCAGGCCGGCATTTGTCAGCACGCCGAACGTGGCGGCGACGACCGCGCTGACGGGTAGCAGCGTCGCGAGTACCGGCTGGCGGGCCGCGTACCGCAGGCCGACGAGCAGGTCGGCGAGGAACCGGCGCGGCTTCGAGCCGCGGGCCGGCGGCGGCAGGCCGATCGACCGGACCGCGAGGAACGACGCGACGAACGTCGCCGCGTTGGCCAGGAACAGCCAGCCGACGCGGCCTGCGGCCAGCAGAACGCCGGCGACCGGTGGAACGAGCACCGACGACAGACGCAGGACCATCATCCGGATGCCGTTGGCGGCGGTCAGCGCGTCGGCCTCGACCAGTCGTGGGATGATCGCGCCGGTTGCGGGATGAACCGCGGCGTCGACGACCCCGAACACCGCGGCCACCGCGAACAGCGCGACCACCCCGAACGCTCCGGTGCCGGCCGCGACCGCGGCCGTCACCATGACGGCGGCCCGAATCACGTCGGCGACCAGTATGACCCGCCGGCTTCCGGCCCGGTCGACGAGCACGCCGCCCGCCAGCATCAGCAGGGCGCGTGGCAGTGTCGCGGTCGTCAGCACGAAGCCGGCGGTGGTGGCCGATCCGGTCGCCCGCAGGGACACCCAGAGCAGCGCGGTGAAGTAGAACTGATCACCGAGCAGGGAAATGCCGTGCCCGACGATGAACCGTCGGAAACGCGGTTCACGCAGCGGTGACCCGGACATCTCGACATCCCCCGTAGGCCTCGTCCAGCCCTAGTTCCAATCGATGGTCCTCATTGCGTCACCTCCCCGGTTGTGTCGGCCGCGACGGCGGTGAAGTAGAACCGATCACCGAGCCCTATTCCCAATCGAGGATCCTCATTGCGTCACCTCCCCGTTGTATCGATCGCGGCGAGGCCGAGGGGTTCAAGCCGGTCGCACCTCGTCGGCGCGGCGGTGCCGCCCCGCGGTGCCGTCCCGCGGTGCCGTCCCGCGGTGACGCACAACGGGCCGGCCCCTCCGCCGGACGCTGACGAGTATCACGGCGTCGAGATCGGCGCGGGCGAAGTCGGGACGAATTTGGACGTCGGGCGAACTCGCCGCCGGCCTCCGGCGTCTATAACCAAGGGGGTGCGATGGAGCCGACGAAAACGGATGCGTTCACCGCGTTGCCGGATCCGGCGCGCTCGGCTTGTCTCGACGACCTCGTCGAGCGGCTGCGGCGGTTGAAGAGATGGGCGGGTGACCCGTCCTACGAGACGATCAAGGACCGCGTGAACACCGACTGGACCGCGGCGGGCCGCCCGGCCAGCGAACTGACTCGACGGTCGACCCTCGCGAACTGCTTCCGACCCGGCCGCCGACGCATGAACACCGACCTCGTCCTGGCGGTGGTCACGGCACTGCACCCGGACCCGGAGTACGTGTCCCGTTGGCGGGAGGCGCTGCGCGCCGTCACCGGGGAGATGGACGCGGTGGCCCAGGTCCGCGTGTACGACAGCCTGCCGCCGGATATCTCCGGGTTCACCGGCCGCACCGCGGAGCTCGATCGTCTCCGGCTGGCCGCAGACCAGGGTGACGCGGTGGTGATCTCCGCCATCGAGGGCATGGCTGGTGTCGGCAAGACCCAGCTGGCCGTCCACGCCGGGCATCGGCTCCACCGTGAGAAGCCCTTCGAGCAGGTGCTGTTCGTCAACCTCCGCGGATTCCATCCCGACCCGGCGCAGCCACCGGCCGATCCGGCGGCCGTCCTCGACGGGTTCCTGCGCCTGCTCGGCGTATCCTCGCACCGGATACCGGCCGGCCTGGCCGCCCGGACGGCCGCCTACCGCGACCGGCTCGCCGGCGTCCGCGCTCTCGTCGTGCTCGACAACGCCGTCGACGCCAACCAGGTCCGCCCGCTCCTGCCGGCCACGCCGGGCTGCCTCACGCTGGTCACGAGCCGGCACAGCCTCAGCGACCTGAACGCGGTGACCCGGCTGGCCGTCGACGTCTTCACCCCCGATGAAGCCGTGCGTTTCCTGGCCGAATCGCTGCCGGACATGCCCGGCGGCAGCGACCCGCGGGCGCGGGAGCGCATCGCCCGGCGCAGCGGCTACCTGCCGCTGGCCCTGAGCCTGATCATCGGACGCATCCGCGGCACATCGGGCTGGACCTTGACCGACCACGCCGACCGGCTCGACCACCGTCACCAGGAACGGCGCCTGGATTCCGGCCTCGAACTCGCCCTCGACGTGTCGTACCGGCACCTACCCGCCGGCCCGCAACGGCTGCTGCGCCTTGCGGCGCTCCACCCGGGCCAGGACGTCGACGCCTACGCCGCGGCCGCGCTGGCCGACACCGACCTTGCCGTGGCGAAGCAATGGCTGAACCTCCTGCGCGCCGACCACCTGCTCCAACCGGCCGCCCCGGGCCGGTACACCTTCCACGACCTCGTCCGTGCCTACGCCACCACGCGGGCCTACGACGAAGAACGCCGGTCGGAGCGACATGCGGCTCTGACCCGCCTGTTCGACCACTACCTGTCGGCTGCGGCGGCGGCCATGAACGCGCTGTTTCCCGCTGAGGTGAACCACCGACCGCAGGTCGCGCCGGCCACTACGCCCGCTCCCGACCTGACCGACCCCGACACCGCGCTTGCCTGGCTGGACACCGAACAGCCCACCCTGGTCAACGTCGCCGCCCACACCGCGACGCACGGCTGGTACGACCACACGACCCGGTTGGCGCACACCCTCTCCCGTCATCTGGCGAGCGTCTCCCACACCGACGCGGTGGCCGTGCACGACCACGCCCTGCACGCCGCCCGGAGCGGCAACGACCTCGCCGGGCAGGCCCGGGCACTGATCAGCATCGGCTCCTGCGAGCTGAGGCTGGGCCGCCCCGGGCCGGCTGAGGAACGCTGCCAGGAGGGCCTGCGCCTGCACAGGGAGATCGGCGACGAGGCCGGCCAGGCACACGCGCTGGTCACCCTCAGCAGCATCGCGCGGTGGACCTCGCGCAGCGAGTCGGCCGTCGACCACCTGCTGGAGGCACTGAGGTTGTACCGGCAGGCAGACGACCGCATCGGTGAAGGCAACACGCTCAGCGCTCTTGGCATCGCCCTGGAGGAGGCCGGCCGACCGTCGGAAGGCATCGATTACACCCGTCAGGCACTGACCCTGAGCCGGCAGACCGGCAACCGCAGTGGCGAGGCCATGGCCCTGCACGTGCTCGGCGACGCCGAGGTGCGGGTAGGCGGCCGGTACGGGAAGGCGGGCGACCTCCTGCGTGCGGCCCTGACCCTGTACCAGCAGCTCGGCAACCGCCGTTGTGAAGCCGGCGTACTCGAAAGCCTCGGCAGGTTACACATCGCGCTCGGTCTGCCGGACGAGGCCACGAGCCGCTTCCGGCAGGCGCTGATCCTGTTCCGCGAACTCGGCAACCGCAGCGGCGAGACCGAAGTGCTCATCGGCCTGGGCGAAGCGGCCGAGGCCGCCGAACGGACAGCCTCGGCCGTCGACCTCTACGCCGCCGCGCACAGCATCGCGGCCGACATCGGCGAGCACCATTTCCGGGCCCGGGCGGACGCCGGACTCGGCCGGGCCCACCACGCTCTCGGCGACCTGACCATGGCCCGCGCGCACTACGAGCGTGCCGTGGCCCTCTACGCCGAACTCGACCGGCCGGAAGCCGGCGAGCTCCGCAAGCGGCTCCAGGAACTGGCACCCTAGGCCGCAAGCAACGACAGCCCCTTCGTTACGGCGGGTCCCTCCCGTTAGAGCCGACGCCGGTGCACAGCTACTGTGCTCGGCGGAATCTGGAACACCGGTTGCTGTCTGCCGCGGAGTGCCTCGACCAGCAGTCCTCGGTTGGTCTCGATCGCCACCGGCACCTGCTTACGTCCGTGGGTATGGCTCTTCAACAGACCGGCCAGCACCGCCAACAGCTCACGCAGCCCGGTGGGTGTCGCCTCGATCCGGGCGCGGGCCACCACCACCCCGAGCCGGTCCACCACCGCCACGTCGTTGAGGCCCTCGGACCAGTCGACCCCGCACCGGGACGATGTTCCCGTTTGGCGCTGGGAGGTCGAGCAGGAAGCGGTGGTCGAGAAGTGGTTGGCCTGGCCAGTGATCCGGTCAGAGGCGGTAGTCGCTGATTGGAACGCTCAGTGCGTAGGTGCTGGTGAAGATGCGGCGGTATTCGGTGAGTTCGGCGGGGCGTTCGCCGTAACGGGCTCCGGTGAGGGTGGGGGCGTAGACGATGTCGGGGTCGTCGGGGTCGGTGAAGTCCAGGATGGTGAAGCCGCCGGCGGATATCGCCGGGTGGGCGCCGGCTTTCCAGGGCAGGTATCGGATGTCGATGTGGACGCGGTCGGCGAATGCGCAGAGGAGCTGGATCTGTTGGCGCACAACGTCCGGGTCGCCGACGGGTCGGGTCAGCGCGTTCTCGTTGAGGATCGCGGCCAGCCGCATGGGCGGGGTGCGCTCGATGAGTACGGCTTGGCGTTCCTGCTGGTGTTTGAGGTGGTCGCGGACGGCTGCCTGGCTGGCGTCGGGATTAACGCCCAGGCAGAGCGCTTGGGCGTAGTCGGGGGTTTGCAGCAGTTCGGGTACCTGTCCGAGTTCGTAGATGTAGAGATGATCGGCGGTTGGTTCGAGGCTGGCGTATAGCCTGTCGCGGGTGGTCGACGCCGGGTCGAAGTCTTCCCACCAGCCTGGTTGCGTGCAGGTCTGGGCCCATCGAGTGAGCTGGTCGGTTGTCGCGGGGGTGGCGCCGTAGAGCTGGCAGAGGTCCCGGACGTCGTCGGGTTGGATCGGTTGCTGTCCGGTTTCGATGCGCCGTAGCTTGGCCCGGAATACCAGCCCTGATTGTGCGACGTCATGATCGGTCTTGCGGGCAGCTTCCCGGAGCTGTCGCAGCCGTCGTCCCAGTTGTCGCTGCAGGACGGTCACATGTCGCCATCGCTGTTCGCGGGGTTGGCCTTCGGCGGGCGCAGGTCGCGGTCGGGTTGCGTGGCGCGGCGGCGGTCTGCGCGGCGTCGACGGACGGTGGTGACGGTGATGCTCTTGGAGGTGGTGCGGTCTCGTCGGGTGCGGGCGCTGCGGTGGTCGTGGCCCCAGATTCTGGATGGTGTCTCGTGTTCGTGCCACAGCTGCAGGCAGAGTTGTCGGGCGGTGCACAGGGTGGTGACGAAGCCGTGCCGTGCCTTGCCGAGCGATTCTGCCGCGAGGGTGTAGTCGTCGTAGTCGGCGAGGGCGCGGATGACCTGCAGGTGCGGGTAGCGCAAGGTTGAGATGATCTGCCGGACCGCGATGGCGTCAATTATGCGGTCTTCGTATGACTCGGTGGCTGTGGCGATCGCCTGCCAGTACGTCCAGTACCGGGTGATCGGCACCCCACCGGGCGCGCCGGTTCGGGCCACCAGGCCGCGGTGGTGCAGTTCCTTGACCGCGTAGGTGTGGATGGCTCGCTGGCCGGCCTTGACCAGGGCCCAGAAGTCGGGTCGGTCGTCGGCGGCGTAGAGGAGTTCGAGGATGGCGAACTGGGAGATGTCGACGCGTTGCCGGAACGCGATCTGCCGCCACGGCGAGGTGTGCGCCGCCTTCGCGGCGGTAGTGTCCAGTTCGGTGAGGGTGAAGCCGTGCGGCAACTGATCGTCGGTCACTCAGGCGTCCCAATCGGTTCGTGGTGGTCGTCTGGTCAGGCCGGGGGTTCGCCGGGGCAGCAGGCCGTAGCGGGCGAACATGCCTTCGGCGCGAGCGCGTTCGTAGCAGTGCCGGTTGGTCGCGCACATCGCGCAGCCCGTGAGATGGCGATAGATGAGCTCCTGCGCCCGGTCGAGGTGCTCGGCCAACTCGTCGCTGATGTACACGCCACTCATGGCGGTGGCCTCAGCGCAGCCGTGCGAACCAGAGCCGTGCGCTCGCCGATCTCCTCGCCGTCCCCGGCGATCTCGACGCCGGTCACCTGGACCCAGTCGCTGCCATCGGGTAGGTGGCCGGGCGGCAGCTCGGTGATCCGCAATGTCAGGTCGCCATAGCCGAGGTAGCGTTCAGGTTCCTTGAACGTGATGACGTCGCCCACTTTGATCGAAAGGATCATGGCGACCTCCGCAATCGCTCGGTCGGTTACTGGCGTCGGAGGTTGCAGGGGAACAACCTGGGCGGCAGGCCGGGAATGGCGCGGTGCCTGTCCTTCTCGCACTGGCCCATGTGAGGCGGCAGCCGTCTTGGTCGTCCTGAACGTCGCCACCAACGCCTACGCGCGAGCTGGCATGGCACGTCGTCGCCGTCCTCCTGACAGTGCCAGGATGGTGGTGGAAGGCGCTCGCTGACCGACTACCTTCCGGCACTCAGTCGGTAGGGCTCCTCGGCCGGCGGTTGTCCAGCGAGTCTCGCTTCATCGGGCCGGCCACAGCAGGTGTTCAACGGCGCGGGCGCGAACCTCAAGAGGACGAAGTCCTGGGTTCCGTCGCCTCCGAGGGCGTCCACGCCGGTAATGCCGTAGCGGAGCAGGCCGAAATCGATGTCGTCCTGTTCCGAGTCCCTGGCGATGAGCGAGTCGGGGAAGATGTCGACATCCCAGTCGCCACCGCCGTTACGTTCGACGCGGTCGAGTAGCTCGCGAAGCTGTGCGACCTTCAGCAGTGGCCGCACCCGCTTCGTGGCACAGGACGGGGCTTGTCTGGCGTCGGACACGGGATTCCCTTTCGTGAGTGCGTTGTTGATCGCATCCGTTCGTACCTGGGCGCTCGGGCCGGCACGGGCAACGAAACCAGGTCCGCGTCGTGCAGGCGAGCCGCCGCATCTGCGGTTGCGCTCAAGGTGGTGCCGGACGAGGGTCCGTTTCGCCAGCCCGCGTGACGGTTGATCCATCGGGCAGCGTCAGTCCGCAACTGGCGAGGCCGGCGACAGGGCCGGCGACCGCGAGGGGTGCCGGTGGTGCGCAAAAGCGCGGTGGGTCAGGCC
>NZ_BOPG01000093.1 GCF_016863635.1 Virgisporangium aurantiacum
TACCGGGCCTGCACCGACGGAACCGCGCGAGCCGTCGCGGACTTCGAGTTCGCCTACGCCCGCAGGCAGACCCGGATCGGCATGCGCACGCTGGCCCGGTCACCGTTCCTGACGCCGCACGGCCACACGTTCGCCGAAGAGCTCGCCCGCAAGGTCTATGCCCTCCAGGCGGACCCCGTCCCGGCCGCAGCCGCCCACGCGGCGTGGGCGATCGCGATGGACCACCAGTCGACCTGGCGGATCCGGCATCTGCACCCCGACGGCGACGCGGTCGGCCGCCTCGCCGAGGCCTTCGTCGTCCGGGCCGCGGCCCGGACGGTCCGCGCGGTGAGCTACACCATCGCGGCCGACGAGGACCGCCACTGGTACCACGGCCGCCTCGCCCTGCACCGGATCGGGCAGTTGGCTCCGCAACGGCTTCGCGCGGTGGCCGCCGGCGCATTGCCGGTACCGCCGAATTGGGGCGTGACACGCGCCGACGTCGCCTTCGCGGTCGGTGACAGCGTCCGGGCGGAAGCGGCATTCCGCGCGATGATCACGAGCGACCCCGTCAACATCCACGCCTGGAGCGGGTTGGTCCTGTGCGCGGCGGCGAACCGCTCGACCCCGGCGTGGCGGACGCTCGTGCGACGACCCGAGCTGGTGCGGGCCATCTACCTCCACGCCCGGCGACACCGCCGGTCGGCCGCATCACCGATAGACGTCGCCGAATGGCTTCGCCACGCGGGCGGCATCGCCACCCGTCCGGCCACGTCGTAATCGTCGTAACCGCTGTTACAGCGGCATCGGGTCGATGTCGCAGTCGGCGCGCAGGCTCTTCAGCGCGTTCAGCGTTGCCGGGTGCTGGTCGCCGAGCGACCGCCGGAAGCGCGCCATGTTGTCGGCGTGCAGCAGGTCGGCTTCCTGCTCTCGACCGAGCGCCCGCAGATCGAGCGCCAAGTTGACGCCGACGGCCAGCGTCGACGGGTGCTCGACCCCGAGGATCCGCTCCGACCGGGCGAGCGTGTCGGTGTCGTGGTCGAACGCCGCCTGCGCGTCGCCCATCGCGAACAGGTCGCTGGCCAGGTTCGTCGCGCAGGTCAGCGTGGACGGGTGATCGGCACCCAACTGCTCGTTCAGCGCGTCGAGCGACTCCCGGTCAGACCGGTAGGCGCGCTGCGCGTCACCGAGCTGACGGACGACGATCGCGAGGTTCACCTGGGCGGCAACCGTGTGCGGATGCTGCTCGCCCAAGGTGGATCGGTACCGCTGCAGCGTTTCCTCGCCGAGCGTCCGTGCCTCGTCGAGGTTTCCGGCATGGCGCTGGTCGATCGCCAGGTTGAGGCTCGCCGACATCGTGTCGGGATAGTCGTCGCCGTAACGCCGCCGGTACCGCTCGACCGTGTCCAGCGACAGCTCGAGCGCCCCGGTGTGGTCACCGGCCTTGCGCCGGGCCACCGCCAGGTTCCGGCTCGCCCGCATCACCGTCGGGTTGTCCGGATACTGGAACGCGGTGAGGCTGCGCTCGAGCGCCTCTCCCTGCTGCCGGCTGGCCTTCACGAATTCGCCGGACTCACGGGTGTCGATGATGAGATTGTTCAGCGTCAGCAGGGTGTCGGAGTCGTCGCTTCCGAGCACCTCCTGGCGGCGGCTGTGCGTCTTCTGGTCCAACTCGGCCGCCCGCTTGAACTCACCGGTCAACCGCAGGCTGACCCCGAGGCTGTTCGCGGCGCGCAGCGTTACCGGATCGTCTTCGCCGAAGAGACGGTGACAGATCGGGTGGGCGCGCTCGTCGACCTCTTTCGCTCCGGCGAAGTCACCCTGGATCCGGCGGGCATAGGCAACCATGAGCATCGCGTCGAGCGTGTTCTCGTCTTCCTCGCCGAACTGGTCCATGTACAGGTCGAGCGACCGCTCGAAGATCTCGACCGCGGCCTTGTACCGGCCGACGACCGACCGGATCCAGCCGAGATACTTCGCGAGCTTCAACACTTCCGCGTGGCTCTCGCCAAGCTTCGCGAGCCAGTTCTTGTATGCGTTCTCGGCGAACTCCAGGCAGCCCGGGTGGTCGCCCCAGTGGAAAAGGAACTGGACGGTCTCGAACACCAGGTCCATCACGTTGGGGTCGGTCGACTCGACCGCGCCGGAGGCCTGCACGTGCGGAAGCAGCGACTGGTACACACCCCATCGGCTGTGCCGCCCGGGGCTGTGCGGGTTCGCGCTGGCCAGCAGCGCGTGTGCGCCGGCGCGCATGAGTTCGCGCTGCGACTCGTCCATCCGGCCGACGATCACCGTCTGGATGAGGCGGTGGATCTGCAGGGTGTTGTTCTGGTGATTCAGCTTGGCGAGGGCGAACCGTTGGATGTCGCGGATCGCGCGGCCCAGCTTCACCGAGTCGCGTAGCGTCTGGTCGAGCGGATCGGTGATCGGTGAGACCGCCGAGCCGCGGAAGAACTCGCGGGAGATGGGTTCGGGCGAGAAGAACGAACATACTTGCAGGAGATGCAGCGCCGACCGGTTCACCTTGTCGAGCCGGTCGAGCGACACGTTCCAGGCCGCCGCCACGGAGTTCTTCTGGTAGTCGGGCGCCGACGTGTCGTCGAGCAGTTCGATCCGCTTCTCGTCGAGAAGGCCCAGGTACTCGTCGACCGGCATCCCGGTGGCGGCCCGCCAGGACGCCGCCTGCTCGACCGCGAGGGGAAGGTCGCCGAGTGCCTCCGCGAGCCGGTCGGCATCGTTGTCGGTCAGTTCCGGCGTGCGGTTGGTGAGGAACGCCTTGCTTTCCTCACGGGTGAAGACGTCGACCTCGAGGGCCCGCGCGACGCCGGCCCACTCCGGGTTACGGGAGGTCACGAGAATCTTTCCGGCGCCACCGGTCGGGAAATAGGGCCGGACCTCTTCGATGGACTCGGCGTTGTCGAAGACCAGCAGCCATCGCTCGTACTCGATCTTTCCGGTGTTCAACGCGTCCTGGACGGCCGGAACGGCGCTGTTGGCCTCGGGGCTGACGTCGAGCCCGAGCCGCTGGGCCAGCTTCACCAGCGACGAGAGCACCAGGATGTTCTGCTCGGCCGAGATCCACCAGACCAGGTCGTACTCGCTGCTGTGGCGGTGGACGTACTCGATGGCGAGTTGGGACTTCCCGACTCCGCCCATCCCGTGCAGCGCCTGCGGCAGGACTGCCGCCTCTCGGACCGTGAGCAGTTCCTTGTGCAGGCGCGAAAGCAGCTCTTCCCTACCGGTAAAGTTGGGATTACGCGGCGGGACATCGCCCCATACACGTGGCAACCTCCTGGCTGGAGGTTTCGTTGGGGCGGCGGAAACCATGTTGTCTCCCGTATCTCCCGTTTGCTCGTCGTCTGGCTGACCGTCAGATATGCCCGGCTTGTCCGATTCGCCTAGAATACCTGCTATTGGTACGTCATGAGCCGCACCCGCGCCCATGTTGATCCGATCACGTCCGTCACCCTCGGGTGGAAGGCCGTTGGCGGCATCGGGTAGAGGGTCGGACGGCAACAGCAGCTCGTCGCCCGAAACACCGAACCGCTCGATCTGTTCCTGGAGCCAGGTACGCAGGTGGCCGGCCACCGGTTCGCCGACCGACGTGGTCACCCCGGCGACAAAAGTGAGCGCCGGTAGGCTCCGGCCCTGCCCGGGCCCGATCACCGCCAGCTGATCGAAGGCCGAGACGAGATCCGACGACTTACCCAGCACATGGGGCGCCACGTTCTCGACCAGTTCCTGCCAGTCGACCCGGTCATGGCCGTTGCCGGCCTGACGTATCAGTTCGCGGCACTGCCGTAGTTCGTCTTCGGGAACCAGACTGCTCAGCCCGGCCGAGTCGATCAACTGACAGGCGCGCCGGGTACCGGCCTCGTCGGGGGCCATCGTCGTCAATGCGTCGCGCAACGCCCACAACGCCGCCGGATGCTCCAGACACGCGACGACGATGTTGATGATGTGCAGCCGGGACTCGGGAAGTTCCTGCACATCGGGGTACCGCGAGAAGTCACGCCGGACCAGACTGATCAGCAGCCGCCGATTCTGGGTGGTACTCGTGATCGGAATCCGCACCAGCGCGTCGATCAAACCCTGGCTCAACTCGGTGGCCGGACCCTTTACTCCTCCGGCCACTGTCACTGGGGTACTCCCGTCATCGCACGTCCAGAACTGTCGATGCTCGAATCAAGGTGCACGGCATGCCGACCGGCCACCCGGCCTATCCATTCAACCGTAACTTCGCGCTCCAACATAGATGCGGACACATAGCCGCTCCGCGTGGATGCGAGGCAGCAAGCTATTATCCGGCCGGGTGACGACCCCCGTGCACCCTCGCCGGATCACGGCGCCGGGGCAACCGGAGCACCTTAACACTCCGATATTGCAATCTCACCCCGCGCCGCGATCGCGAACAGCTCCGTTAGGCGATCACAAAATCCCCAGGTCAATGGACAAATAAGAGCTATTTCCAATCAGTCCCGTCCGGATCTCGATCGAGTAACCAGCGGATTCACAGACCACCGGGTTCAAAACGGTTTGGCAACAGTTCGTGGGCAGACGGCCCGCACGGACCGTCCACTCGACCACGAATCACTGACGCATCGGGCTACCGCTCCCTGGTCGCGGGCGCCGCCGGCGGGGCCGGTTCGATCGGAAAGTTCTGGTCGAACACGTTGTCCGGGTCGTACTTCCGCTTGAGCCTCCGCAGCCGGGCCAGCGTCTCGCCGGGGAAGGCGTCGTGAATGCGCTCCGGTCGGGTATCGGTCTCGAAGCTCAGGTATAGACCATCGAGGTGCGGGCGCAACTCGTCCCAATGGGCGTTGAACGCGGCCTTCCGGCCGCCCACCGAGCTGACGTTGAAGTTGGCCGCGCGGTGGGCGAAGGCGGTTGCCGACGGATCGACGTCGTTCACCGCACCGCCCACGGCCCGGATCGCCACCCACGGCGCCACGCCGGAGAACAGGCCCGCGCCGAGGAGCTCACCCACCTCCGACGAGAGCGAAGCGGCGAAGCCGTTGCTGATCAGCGGGTTCGTCTGCCCACCGGTGTGCGGGCTGTCCTGCGGCGCCACGATCGCCGCGTACGGAACCAGTTGGGCCTGCTGGTCGAGCACCGGGCCGATCTGCAGGAACGGCGTCAGCGCGGTGGCGGCGGCGTCCGTGTCGGCGCCGGCGTAGACGATGATCGCCCGCGCGATCGGGGCGGCGCCGCCGGGCTGGGCGAACAGGTACAGGAAGCTGGTCAGTTCCCGCTCTGCCGCCGCCACCAGCGAACCCCAGCGGGTCACCAGGCCGGCCGTGTCGGTGGCGTCGAAGACCATCGTGGCGTAGACGACCTCACGCAGCGGATACGCGGTCAACTCCAGCGCGGTCGCGATCCCCATGTTCGCGCCGGCGCCACGCACCGCCCACAACAGGTCGGCGGCGGCATCCATGTCGGCGGGGACGATGCCGCCGTCGGCGAGCACCACCTCGGCGGCGGTGATGTGGTCGAGCGTCAGGCCGTACCGCCGGCCCAGGAAGCCGATCCCGCCCGCCGTGGCCAGGCCGCCGACGCCGACGTCGCCGTAGTCGCCGGAGCTCATCGCCAGCCCGTGCGGATGCAGGGCGGCGGCGACGTCGCCCCACCGCGCGCCCGGCCCGACCCGGAACAGCCCGGTCGACGGGTCGAGCACCTCGACCCGGTTCAGCTTCCCCAGGTCGATGACGATCCCACCGTCGTTCGTCGACCGGCCGCTGATCCCGTGCCCGCCACTGCGGATCGCCAGCGGGACGTCCTGCTTCCGGGCGAACGCCAGCGCCTCCGCGACCTCCTCGGCACCGTTCGGCCGCAGGATCAGCCCCGGCGACCCGGTACGCATGTACGTCGAACGGAAGCGGGGGTACGCCTTGTCACCCGGCTCGACCGCCGACGCCCGCAGCGACGACGGAACGGCGTCGTAGTCGATGCGCTCACGCCGGGCCGCCAGCACTTTTGGGCCGCGCACCACCTCCGACGGCGACGACGGCAAGGCACCCCGCTCCCGGGCCACCGCTTCGCGCAGCGCCGGCGCCACCTCGGCACCCCACCGCGAGATCTCCGCCGGATCGTCGCTGGCGAGAATGAACGTGCTCACCCCGTTCTCCAGGGCCAACTCCACCAGCTGCTCCTGCGGAGTGTCGGGGCTCACGTTCAGCAGCCGCCGGATCTCCCGGGGATCGCGGCCGGCGGCGGACGCGGACTCGTCGATGACGGCGTTGCCGCGCGCCAGGTCGCCATCCTGAAGGTAGAACAGGCTGGGCAGCCACCCGTCGGCCTTCGCGCCGATCAGGCGCAGCATCTTCGGCTTCAGCGCACCGAGCCAGATCTGCACGTCGTGCGCGGGCGCGGGGCCGCGCTTGGCACCCTGCACCCGGTAGTGGTTCCCGGCGACGCGCACCCCGCCGCGCTCATCGGCGTCCCATATTGCTCTTATCACGTCGATCGCTTCGCTCAGTGCCTCGACGGCCTCGCCGGGCGTGCGCCGCGGCCCGCCCATGGCGGCCACCGGATCCCAGAAGCCGCCCGCGCCGAGCCCGAGTTCGAACCGGCCGCCGGAGAGGAGGTCGAGCGACGCCGCGGCTCGGGCCAGCACCGCCGGCTGCCGCAGCGGCAGGTTGAGCACGTTCCCGGAGACCTTCACCCGCGACGTCTGAGCGGCGACCCAGGTGAGCAGCGTCCAGGTGTCGAGGTGCGCGGGCTGGTACGGATGATCCTGGAACGTCACGAGGTCGAGGCCGACGTCTTCGGTGTGCCGCGCCAGGGCGACGACCTGGTCGGGACGCTGGTTCTGCGGCGTGAGGAACGTGCCGAACGTCAGCTCGTGTCCGTAATCCGCCATGACATCCTACTCCCATTTTCGAAGTGACTACGCCAAGCGTAGCAACTACGAAAGATGTTTTCCGGACCACTGGGCGATCTGCTCCAGCGCCGGCATCAGCGCCTGCCCCGTCGATGTCAGCTCGTACGAGACCGACACCGGCGGACCCTGCTCGACCGCCCGGGTGATCAGCCCGGCCCCGGCGAGTTCGGCGAGCCGGTCGCTGAGCACCGAGTCGGAGATGCGGCCGATCGTGCGGGACAGGTCGCGGAAACCGGTGGGCCCGGCACCGAGCACGGCCAGGATCACCGCGTTCCACCGCTTGCCGAGAAACGTGAACGCGCGCGCCAACGACTCGTCTCCGCGCAGGCAGGCCTCCGAGACCTTCGGTACCTTCCGGGTCGCAGCCATGTCTACGACACTACTAGCCGCTACGAGGATCGAAGCTCATGCACCCAGATCAGGTGGACGTCACCGAGGCGACGGCGCGCACGCTCGTCACCGAGCAGTTTCCGCAGTGGCGGAACCTGTCCGTGCGCCGGATCGCCGCGAGCGGAACGGTCAACGCGATCTTCCGCATCGGCGATTCGCTCGTGGCGCGATTCCCGCTGCAGCCGGGCGATCCCGGCGCCGTCGCGCGGGAGGCCCGCGCGGCGAAGGAGATTCTCGGCCGCACCCGGTTCCCGACGCCGGAGCCCGTCGCGCTGGGCCGGCCCGGCCACGGCTACCCGATGCCGTGGTCGGTGCAGACGTGGCTACCCGGAACGCCCGCCACCGACGTCGATGCCGCGTCGGTACCGTTCGCGCTCGACCTGGCCGAGTTCATCCGCGGCGTCCGCGCGATCGACCCCCGCGGCCGCACGTTCACCGGCACCGGCCGCGGCGGCACGCTCCGTTCGCACGACGCCTGGATGGCCACCTGCATCGAAAAGAGCGAAGATCTATTGGACGCACGTGAGCTGCGCCGATCGTGGGCGCGCTACCGGGAGCTTCCCCCGAACCGTCTAGCTGTCATGAACCATGGCGACCTCATCCCCGGCAACGTGCTCGTCGCCGACGGGCGGCTCACCGGCGTGCTCGACGTCGGCGGGCTGACGGCGGCCGACCCCGCGCTCGACCTCGTCGCGGCCTGGCACCTCCTCGACGAGGGCCCGCGCGCGGCGTTCCGGGCCGACCTCGGTTGCGACGACGCCGAGTGGGAACGCGGCAAGGCGTGGGCGTTCCAGCAGGCGATGGGGCTGGTCTGGTACTACGTCGAGAGCAATCCGCCGATGAGCCGCACCGGCCGCCGCACGCTGGAGCGGATCCTGCGGGATGGGTAGTTCCTGGAGCTGGCGCCGGGGTCGCCCGACGGCGGGCCTCGCGGTGGCGGTGGCGGCCCTGCTGACGTTCCACGGCGTCGTCCCCAACACCCTGCTACATCTCGGCAGCCTGCTGGAGACCGTGCTCGTGTGGCTGATTCTGGCGGTGCCGGTGCTGGTCGAGGTGGCCGTGCTGCGGCGCTCGCTGCTGGCGTTGGTCGCTTCGCTGCTGCCGGTGGTGGCCTGGTTCGGTGTGTTCGGCGGCGGCCTGCTCCCCGCGTCCGGACAATTCGACGTGACGGTGGTGCAGCACAACGTCAACGACGTCAACCCCGATCCCGCCGGAACGGCGCGCGCTCTCGCCGCGCTGCGGCCCGACCTGATCGGCCTCGTCGAGGTCACGGTTCCCGCGTACGGAGAAGCGCTGGCCGAGCAGTATCCGTACTCGACGGTGCAGGGAACGGTGGGTCTCTGGTCGAGGTATCCGCTCGTGGACGCCCGCCACCTCGACATCAAGCCCGCCGGCCTGGCCGCCGACTGGAACCGTGGCCTGCGGGCGGTCGCCCGTACGCCGTTCGGCGACGTGGCGATCTACGTGGTCCACCTCCCGTCGGTACGCCTCGGCCCGACGGCCGGCTTCAACACCACCCGCCGCGACGACAGCGCCCGCAAGCTGGGCGCCGTCCTCAAGGCCGAACCCCTGAGCCGGCTGATCCTGATCGGCGACCTGAACAGCACCGTCGACGACCGCGGCCTGCGCCCGGTCTCGTCCCAACTGACCTGGCCGGCGGCCGACTACGCCCTGAGCTGGCCGGCGGGGGCGCCGGTGGCCCGGATCGACCAGGTCATGGCCCGCGGCGCCAAGGTCATCTCGGTGCGCACCCTGCCCCGGACCACCAGCGACCACCTCCCGATCGCCGCCCACGTCAAAGTGTGACGCGCGCCACGCCGGTTCACAGGTGGCGGTGGGGCGGCCGTCTCGTGCTTGTCAGCTACCGGAAAGGAGCAGGGACATGACAAGCATCGTGGTACTGGGAGCGGGCTACACCGGGATGGCGGCGACGATGAGCCTCGCCGGGCGCCTGCGGCGGCGCACGGACGTGCAGATCACGCTCGTCAACGGCAGTGACCGGTTCACCGAGCGGCTGCGGTTGCACCAGCTCGCCTCGGGCCAGGACCTGGCGGATCTGCGGATTCCCACCATGCTGGCCGGCACGGGCGTGACGTTGGAGACCGGCTGGGTCACCAACATCGACGCCGACGCACGGCAGATCCGGGTGGACGACGAGCGCGTGCTCCCGTACGACACGCTCGTCTACGCGCTCGGCGGCACGGCCGACACGGGTGCCGTTCCCGGCGCCGACGAGCACGCGTACACGCTCGACAGCGCCGAGCACGCCGACGCCC
The DNA here is from genome assembly GCF_016863635.1 of Virgisporangium aurantiacum. GTDB lineage: Bacteria > Actinomycetota > Actinomycetes > Mycobacteriales > Micromonosporaceae > Virgisporangium > Virgisporangium aurantiacum. The sequence continues at coordinate 9,526 of NZ_BOPG01000093.1, forward strand.
TCGCGCGCCGGCTGGCCGACCTGGAGTCGATCGCGGTCTGCGGCACCGGGTTCACCGGTGTGGAGGCGGCCGCCGAGATCGCCGAGCGGCACCCGCACCTGCGGGTGGTGCTGATCGGCCGGAGCGAACCCGGCGCCACCATGACGCCGAAGGCCAAGGCGTACCTCGGCGCCGCGTTGCGGCGGCTCAACGTGGAGGTGCGCAGCGGCGTCGAGATCGTGAAGATCCTGCCGGGCGGCGTCGCGCTCGCCGGTGGCGACAGCGTCGAGGTCGAGGCCGTGCTGTGGACCGGCGGAGTCCGCGTGTCGCCGCTCGCCGCCGCGGCCGGGTTCGAGGTCGACGGGCACGGCCGCATCGTCACCGATGCGGCGCTGCGGTCGGTGTCGCATCCGTCGGTCTACGCGATCGGTGACGCGGCGGCGATCCGGCAGGGCTACGGGACGATGCACGGCACGTGCCAGGGTGGCATCCCGACCGGCGTGCACGCCGCCGCCTCGATCGCCCGGGAACTGGCCGGCGCCGAGCCGAAGCCGTTCCGGTTCGGCTACATTCACATGCCGGTGAGCCTGGGCCGCAACGACGCCGTCATCCAGTTCACGCACCCGGACGACTCGGCGAAACGGTTGTTCCTGACCGGCCGGCGGGCGATCTGGTACAAGGAGACGGTGAGCGCGTCGCCGTGGAAGACGTTCCGCCAACTGATGAAGGCACCGGCCGTGGGCATGGTCAGCTGGCGGCGCGGCGGCCGGTACACCCGATGACCGTCGTCGACCCCACCGTTTTCGACGGCAACCGGAACCTGTTGTTCACGGTGGCCTACCGCATCCTCGGCAGCGCGGCCGACGCCGAGGATGCGGTGCAGGACGCGTGGGTGCGGTGGTCGTCGGCCGACCGGTCGCAGGTGGCCGATCCCAAGGCGTACCTGGTGCGCATCGTCACGAACCTGGCCATGGACCGGCTGCGGTCGGCCAAGGCCAGGCGCGAGACGTACATCGGCCCGTGGCTGCCCGAGCCGATCCTGACCACCGCCGATCCCACCACCGACGCCGGCACGGCCGACGACGTCTCCATGGCGCTGCTGATGGTCCTGGAGAATCTGAGCCCGTTGGAGCGGGCGGTATTCGTCCTCAAGGAGGCCTTCGGGTTCTCCTACGCCGAGATCGCCGACGCCGTCCAGCGCACGCCCGACGCCGTGCGCCAGGCCGGTCACCGCGCCCGCGGCCACGTGCAGGCGCGCCGGCCGAAGTTCCGGCCCACCCGCGCGCAGCACCGCGAGGTCACCGAACGGTTCTTCGCGGCCGCGTCCGGCGGTGACATCAACACGCTGATGCAGTTGCTCGCCCCCGACGTGACCCTGTGGACGGACGGTGGCGGCAAGGTGCGCCAGGCGATGCGTCCGGTCGTCGGCGCGGAGAAGGTGGCCACCTGGATGGCGGGCGTGAGCAAGCGCCCCTACGAGGGTGTCGAACCGTCCGCCTGGGTGTTCGAGGTGGTCGAGCTCAACGGCAGTTTCGGCATCGTGATCAGCGGCGCCGGCCGGGTCATCGGGACGCTCTCCGTCGACCTCGACGACCACGGCCGGATCGCCGGCATCCTCAACGTCGCGAACCCCGACAAGCTGGGGGCCGTCACCGCGAAGACGGTCCACGAGATCTAGGGGACGGCCGGAACCGCCGACCGCGGATCGACCCCGGCGAACGCCAGCCCGATGACGAAGCCGGCGGCCTCCTCGAGTTGGCGCGCCCGGTCGAGGCCGCCGAGCACGGCCGGCGTGCCGCCGACGTCACGGACCAGCGAGCCGACGACGTCGAGCGCCCCGGAGTCGTCGCCGCACATGGCGACGGTGGCCTTGCCGGTGCCGGGCGCGGTCCACAGGGCGGCCGGGAAGAGGTGGAACGCCTTGACCACGTGGGCGCCGGGCGCGCGCTCGGCGACGTGACCGGCGAACGACCGGCCCGGCTCCACCCGGAGTTCGCCGACGCCGTGGTCCACCGGGTTGGTCGGATCGATCAGCGGGATGCCGGCCAGTTTCGCACCGACGGCGGCCAGGACCTCGTCGACGCCGGTCCAGGTGACCGCGAGCAGCACCGCGTCGGCGCCGTCGGGCATGTCGGCGAGCGGACGGGCGACGCCGCCGACCTTCTCCGCCAACGCTTCCGCCTTCGCCGGCGAGCGGCCGCCGATGACGATGTCGTGGCCGGCCCGGGCCCAGCCGGTGGCGAGTGCTCCGGCAAAGGTGCCGGTACCGAGAATTCCGATTCGCATGCCGTCACCGTAGAAAGCCCGACGCGCACCGGACGGTGCGTGTCGGCGTGCCACGATGGTGGGCATGGGGTCCGAGAGCTGCGAGGAACTGGTGGCCGACTGCCGGGTGCGCCTAGCCAGCGACCTGTTCGCGCACACCTGGGACCCGGTCGTCATCGCCGCGCTGAACGACGGCCCGAGGCGCCGCCGGACGCTGCGGGTGGGCATCGGCGGCATCAGCGACAAGGCGCTCACCGAGGCGCTGAACCGGTTGCTGGGCAACGGTCTGATCGAACGGCGGTCCTTCGCCGAGGCGCCGCCCCGGGTCGACTACGCGTTGACCGCGCTGGGCCGGAGCTTCGCCGCGGGTCCGCTGCGGGCGCTGGCGGTGTGGGTCACCGAGCACGGCGACGAGCTGTTCGAGGCCCAGGAGAGATCGGCCTGAGCACCGGGCCCGGGCGGTACCCCTACCACCCGGGCCCGGAGTCGCTGGTTACTCCCACATACCCAGCGTGGGCCGGCTCGTGGTGATCCGGCCCCGAATCGAGTCGATGTACGCGAGGATCGCCGGCCACTGCTGCGCCTCGCCGCCGACGTGGGTGTTCGCCAGCCAGATCATGTAGTTGCACCGCATCCGGCGGGAGAAGTAGTCGAAGATCTCGCCCGGCGTCTCGGTGTACCGGTTGCCCAGCCCGAGTTCGCGCACCTCGCCCACGAACGGCACCACGCCGCGGAGGTCGGGGCCGCCCTCGCCCCGGAACAGCCGGTTCGCCGGTACGGCGCGGATCACGTCGGGCAGCGGCAGTTCCGGGTCCGGGCCGCCGATCGCGATCCCGCCGGGCACCACCGTCGACGTCGCGTGGGCGAACAGGTCGGGCAGGTCGGTCTCGCCGGGGCACAGCCGCAGCGGCGTCGTCGTCCACGCCTTCCTGCTCTCGGTGAGCCAGCGCTTGAGTTGCGGGTGGGGCACCGGCCCGCCGAGGCCGTACATCGCCAGCCGTGGGTGCCCGTCATAGCGGACGGCGTACGCGCGGCTCATCGCGATCAGCCGGTCGATGACGGTGGCCTGCCGCGTCTTCGCCACCGACACCAGCCCGTCGGGCCAGGTCTGGTCGGCCGGTTTCACCGACACCCAGCCGTTGTTGATGACGTACGGCGGGTACACGTTCGCGGTCGGGTTGCCGAAGGAGCGGTCGGCCACGTGGAGGATCAGGTGCTTCCCCGGCGCCAACCGGTCGAGGTACGCGTCGACGATCCGGAAGCCGGCCGTGTGGTCGCCGGGCGCCCGCTCGAAGTAGGCCCAGTTGAGGTGGAGGACGAACCCGGTGACGTTCGGGTTGTGCGCGATCGAGTCGATGAGCCGGAAGTCCGCGTCCTGCCGGTCCGGGGTCCAGTGGAAACCGGGCGTGCGGACGTAGTGGCCGGGGTGGTACTTGACCGGCATGACCCGTGCCGGCACGGCCGGGAACGGCCCGAGCACCGGCCGGTGGCGCGCGGGGAGGAGGGCGACCCGCTGATCGTCCATGCCGATCCTCCGTCCTCGAGGTGAGCCGAAGTCTGGAGGACGGCACTGAACACCGACTGGACGAATTCTGTCCGGGCAGGTCAGGGGCGGGTCAGCGGCGTTGCCGCAGCTTTTTCCGCACGGCGTCGGCGCGCGGATGGCCCAGATCGTCGAGGACGGTCACCGCGGTGCGCCACGCGTCGAGCGCGGCGCGGAGGTCGCCCTGAGCGGCGTGACAGTCGCCGAGCCGGTCGAGCGACTCGGCGCCGATGTACCGGTCGCCGGCGTCGGCGAGGAGGTCGATCGCGCGCCGGTAGCAGGCGATCGCGCGGTCGAGGTCGCCGGACTCGTGGTGGGCGTAGCCGATGCTGTCCCACGTCATGCCCTGCCCGTGCCGGTCGCCGAGTTCCTCCAGCCGGGCGAGCGCCTTTTCGCAGGCGGCGATCGCGGCGTCGCGGTCGCCGAGCCGGGTGTGCAGCCAGCCGAGGATGTTCAGCGACCGGGCCTGCCCGGTGGCGTCACCGATCTCCTGGAACAGGTCCAGCGCGTGCCGCGCGTGGCCGAGCGCGGGTTCGTCGCGCCCGCCCTGCTCCTGGAACAGCGTGCTGAACGCGAGATGGGTGTAGGCGGTGCCCTTGGCGTCGCCGCACTCCCGGCTGAGGTCGAGGGCGTGCTGGAGGTGCGTCTCCGACTCGTCGTAGCGGCAGAGCCGGAAGTACGCCGTCGCGATTCCCCGGTGCGAACGGGCCTGCACGGTCGGGCCGCCGATCCGGCCCGCCGCACGCAGCGCCGCGTGCTGGGTGTCGGCGAGATCCTGGTAGTGGCCGCGACGCTGCAGGAAGACCGCGAACAACTGGGCCAGGTCGTACACGTCTTCGTGCAGGCCGACCCGCTCGGCGGCGGCGATGACGGCCAACAGCACCGACCGCTCCGCGGCGAACCATGCCATCGCCTGTTCGGTGTCGGCGATCCCGTCGACCGGCACCGGATCGGTGTCGGGCCCGACCGGCGACCGGTGCGGGTCGATCAGCACGGCGGCCGCCCGGGCCGCGGTGCGGTAGTGGGTGAGCATCCGGTGCCGGGCGGCCGCCCGGTCGTCGTCGGCGTTCTCCGCCAGGTCGACCTGCTCGGCGGCGATCTGCTCCGCGTCGATCTGCTCCGCGTACGCGCGGAGCAGGTCGTGGACGGTGTACCGGCCCGGCCGGTGCTCGGTGAGCAGGTGGGTGCGGGTCAGCTCGGCGAGATGCCGCCGCGTGGCCGGCAGCGGTTCGTCGACGAGGGCCGCGGCCACCGGTGCCGTGACGCCGTGCCCGGGATGCAGCGAGAGCAACCGGAACAGCCGCTGCTCCGGCGGCGCCAGCGCGCGGTACGACGCGGAGAACACCGTCCACAGGTCGGTCGCGCCGTCGCCGCTGGCGAAGCCGCCCAGCCCCGCCCGTAGTTCCGCGGCGATCTCGGCGAGCCGGAAGTCCGGGTAGGTGGCCGCGCGGGCCGCGACCACCGCCAGCGCCAGCGGCAGCCCCGCGCACCGCTCGACGATCTCGGCGACGGCGGCCGGCTCACCCGCGATGCGCTCCGTGCCCAGCCGGCGCTCCAGCACGTGGCGGGCCTCCGCGTCGGGCAGCAGGTCGAGCCGCAACGGGTACGCGTTGTTCGCGGCGACCAGGCCGGTGAGTTGGGTGCGGCTGGTCACCAGCACGAGACACCCGAGGCTGCCGGGCAGCAGCGGGCGCACCTGGCCGGCGTCGCGGGCGTTGTCGAGCACGATGAGCATGCGGCGGCCGGCCAGCTGGCTGCGGTACAGGTTCATCCGTCCGTCCAATGTGGACGGTATGCGCGCGGGCCGGATCCGCAACGCCTCCAGGAACCCCCGCAGCACCTCGGCGGGATCGGTGCCGGCGCCGTGCTCGTCGAAGCCGTGCAGATCGGCGAACAGCTGCCCGTCCGGAAAATGATCGGTCATCCGGTGCGCCCAGTGCGTGACGAGCGTCGTCTTGCCGACGCCCGCGGTGCCGCAGACGCACACCACGACCGGGCTTTCGGTGCGCACCTGCTTGTCGAGCCGGCGCAGGTCGTCGACCCGGCCCACGAACGTCGCGAGGTCGATCGGAAGCTGCGCCGGGACGTCGGCCGCCGCCGCCGGCTCGTCGGTGAGGAGCGCGGCGTGCGCGGCCGCGAGGTCCGGGCCGGGATCGATGCCGAGGTCGTCGGCCAGCCGCCGCCGGATCGCGTGGTAGGTCGCGAACGCCCGCGCCCGCTGGCCGGCCGCCCGGTACGCGCGGACCAGCAGGGCGACGGCCGCCTCGTCGAGCGGCTGGTCGGCGACCGCCGTCTCCAGCGCGGCGGTCGCGTCCTCTCCGGTGGCCAGCAACGCTTCGCCGTACCGCACCAGCGCGGTCCGCCGCTGCTCGGCCAGCGTGGTGACCTTCAGGTGGGTCGCCAGCACCGGCACGTCGGCCAGCGGGTCGCCCCGCCACAGCTCCAGGGCGGCGGCCAGCAGCGCCGCCGCCGCGTGGAAGTCGCCGTCCTGCTGGGCCGTCGCCGCGTCGGAGGTCAACTGCCGGAACCGCTCAAGATCAAGATCAATGGTGGACGTGACGAGCGCGTACCCGTCGCCGACCGTGGGCAGGACACCGCTCGGCGAGTACGACTGCCGCCCCGGCTCCAGCGCCTGCCGCAGCCGCTTGATGCGGGTCTGGATGATGTTCCGGGCCGTCGGCGGCGGCTCCGGACCCCACAGCGCGTCGACGAGTTCCGCCCGCGACAGCGACTGACCGTTGGCGAGCGCCAGCAGACCGAGCACCGCCCGCTCGCCGGATGAGCCGAGATCGACGGCGTCGTCGCCGTGCCAGACCCGCACCGGGCCCAGGACCTGCATCCGCATGTCCGCCTCCTGCCCTCCCGCCGGGAGGAAACAGGAAGATTATCGGATTCCCGTAGACCTGAGCCAATGTTCCAGTGCCGCGTTGAATGCGTCGGTCGCCTCGAGGTTGGGCATGTGTCCCGCGCCGTCCAGCACCACCAGGCGTCCGTTGCGGAGCATCTTCACGGTCGCCTCGGCCTCGTCGACCGGGGTGAACGCGTCTTCGGTGCCGACCACGACGAGCGCCGGAAGCTCCAGGGTGAGCAGGGTGGCCCCGTAGTCGCGCCGCTCGGCCCGGCCGCGCAGGGCCGCCGCCGCGCCGCGTGCCGGTGCGGCCGTCATCATCTCCAGCACGTACCGGGCGAGGTCGGGCCGCTGCGCGATGGTCGACGCGGCGAGCATGCCGGGCAGCAGGTCACGGGCGTAGCCGGCCATGCCGTTCGCGGTGATGTCGTCGGCGATGCGGCGGCGGTTGGCCCGTCCCTCGGCCGTCTCGGCGGCGGGTGACGTGTCGGCGAGCACCAGCGCGGCGACTCGCTCCGGGTACGTGTGGACCAGTTCCATCGCGATCTGCCCGCCCATCGAGAGGCCGCAGACCACCGCGCGGTCGACCCCTTCCCGGTCGAGCAGGGCGACCAGGTCGGCGGCGAACTCCGGCAGCGTCACGGTGCCCTCGGTCACCGGGCTGGCGCCGTAGCCGCGCAGGTCGGGGGCCAGCACCTGCCAGCCGTCGGCGGTGAACCGGTCGACCTGGGGCTGCCACATCGACCGGTCGAACGGGTGGCCGTGGATGAAGAGAATCGTCGGCATCGGGTGACCTCCTTTGACAACCGACGCTAATCGGCGCAATATCTCGGTGCAATGATTACTTTGATCTCGGTGCAATGGATTTCGTGACGCTTGCCGACGCGGTCGCCCGTCGGATCGTCGCCGGTGACCTGGCACCCGGCACCCGGCTGCCGACCCATCGCGCGTTCGCGCGGCAGCACGGCGTCGCCGCGTCCACCGCCACGCGCGTCTACCAGGAGTTGACCCGGCGCGGGCTGATCGTGGGCGAGGTCGGCCGCGGCACGTTCGTGCGGGCGATGCGCCCGGCCACCGACCCCGTGCTCGCCGAGCCGACCGGCCTGCGCGTCGACCTGGAGCTGAACTTCCCCGTCCAGCCGGAGCAGCGGGCCCGGCTGGCCTCGTCGATGGCGACGTTCATCCGCGCGGGCGGCGCGGCGAACGCGCTCGGCGCCGGGCCTTCATCCGCTGTGGCCGACCTGGCGACGCTGCTCGTGCGGCCCGGGTGGCGGCCCGACCGCGTGGTGCTCACGGGCAGCGGGCGCCAGGCGATCGCGGCCGCGCTGGCCACCTGCGCCCGGCCCGGCGACCGGCTGGGCGTCGAGCCGCTGACCTACCCGGTGGTGAAGGCGATCGCGGCCCGGCTCGGCCTCACGCTCGTCCCCCTGGACATGGACGACGAGGGAATCGTTCCGGAGCGGCTGCGCGCCGTACACCGCCGGACGCCGCTCAAGGCGGTGTACCTGCAGCCGGACCTGCACAACCCGCTCGGCATCTCCGTTCCGCCCGACCGGCGCGCCGCCCTCGCCGGGGCACTCGACGCGTGCGGCGTGACCGTGATCGAGGACGCCGTCTACTCGTTCCTCACCGACGCGGCGGCGCCGCTCTGCGACCGGAGCCTGGTGGTCGACAGCCTGTCGAAGCGCGTCGCGCCGGGGCTGGCGGTGGGGCTGATCGGCTGTTCCGCGGCCATGGAGCGGCGGGTCGCGGCCGCCGTGCGGTCGGGCGCGTGGACGCCGTCGGCCTTCGCCGCGGAGGTCGGCGCGCACTGGGTGCGCGACGGCACGGTGGCGGCCATCGTCGCCGAGAAGCGGGCCGACGCGGTGCGCCGGCACGAGCTCGTGCGTTCCGTGCTGGCCGGCTTCGACGTGATCGGTGACCCCCGCTCGTACCACTGCTGGTGGCGGCTGCCGGCCCGGTGGCGCGCCGAGACGTTCGTGGCCGCGGCCGCGCGGCACGGGATCGCCGTCACGCCGGGAGCGGCCTACGCGGTGCAGCCGAACAGCACGCCGAACGCGGTGCGGCTGGCGCTCTCGGCTCCCCCGCTCGACACCCTCACCGCGGCGCTGCACACCCTGCGGACGCTGGCCGAAGGCTCACCCGACGACGAGTTCTCGTAGGCGCGTCAACCCGTCGACGAGTTGCTCGTCGCTCAACGCGTACGACAGCCGGACGTAGCCCGGTGTGCCGAACGCCTCTCCGGGCACGACCGCCACCCCCACCTCGGCCAGCGCGAGTTCGGCGAACTCCGCGCTGGTGGCCGGCCGCCGCCCACGGATGTCGGTGTGCAGCAACGCCTTCACCGACGGAAACGCGTAGAAGGCGCCGTGCGGTTCCGGACACTCGACCCCCGGAATCTCGTTGAGCATCCGCACCATCGTGCGCCGCCGCCGGTCGAACGCCGCCCGCATCGCCTCGACGTCGGACAGGTCGCCCCGGAGCGCCGCGATCGTTGCGGCCTGCGCGACGTTGCACACGTTCGACGTCAGGTGCGACTGCAGGTTGGCGGCGCCCGTGATGACGTCGGCCGGCCCGACCATCCAGCCCACCCGCCACCCCGTCATCGCGTACGTCTTGGCCACACCGTTGACGATGACGACCCGGTCGTCGAGTTCGGGAACCGCGGCGGCGATGCTGCGGACCGTCGCGTCGCCGTAGACCAGGTGCTCGTAGATCTCGTCGGTGACCACCCACAGCCCGTGCCCGGCCGCCCACCGCCCGATCGCCTCGACCTGATCCGGCGGGTACACGGCACCGGTGGGGTTCGACGGCGACGCGAACAGCAGCGCCTTCGTGCGCGGCGTGCGGGCCGCCTCCAGGTGTTCCACCGCGGCCAGATAGCCGGTGGTCTCGTCGGTGGGCACCGTGACCTGCACGCCACCGGCGAGCCCGATGGCCTCCGGATAGGTTGTCCAGTAAGGCGCCGGCACGATCACCTCGTCGCCCGGATCGAGCAGCGTGGCGAACGCCTGGTACACCGCCTGCTTCCCGCCGTTGGTGATGAGAACCCGCGACGCGTCGACGGCATACCCCGAGTCGCGCACCGTCTTCGCCGCGACGGCGTCGCGCAGTGCCGGCAACCCACCGACCGGGGTGTACTTCTGCATGGGCAGTTCGCCGCAGGCCCGACGCGCCGCCTCGACGATGTGGTCGGGCGTCGGAAAGTCGGGCTCCCCCACCCCGAACCCGATGACGGACGCACCGGCCGCCCGCATGGCGCGAGCCCTGGCATCAACGGCAAGCGTGGCCGACTCGGAGATCGCGGAAACCCGACGGGACAGACGTGACATGCGGTTGATCCTCACAGAGGCGCGCAGGTGCGCGCCACGGTTTCCCCTCGTGGCGAAGGCGGTGCGCCGAATCCACCGCCTTCGCCATCACGTCGCGGGTCTGGTCTCAGCGTCGCGGGCTGGTCTCAGCGGCGCGAGCCGGGCGGGGGTGTGATGCGCACGCGCTCGTCGTGCGGGCGACTGTCGATGTCACCGAGTTGTTCGCGGAGCGTAAGGCGCAGGTCGTTGTAGTCGCGGAAGTACGAGTCCTGGAACAGGGTGTAGCCGGTCCACATCAGGTTGGCGCACACGCGTGGGGGGACGCGACCGGTGGCGGCGCCCATGCCGACCAGGGCCACCGACCCGATGCTGCCCGGCTCCTTCTCGTTCTGGACGTGGATGGCCTGGAACGCGGCGGCACACGCCATGGCGACGTTGAGCGTCTCGCTGACGTCTTGCGCCTGCTGGACCATCGTGGGGGTCGAGATCAGGAAGCGGGGGTTGGTGGCGCCGGAGGGGACGCACACCGCGCTGCCGACCGGCATCGAGCCGCCGAACTGCGCCTTGATGGCGCGCTGCACCTTGAGCTGGATGCCGGCGCCGAGGTGTCGCTTGATGACCGCGTCGACCCCGCCGTTCATGCTGCCCATCGAGTTGGTGGGGCTGACCCAGGCGTCGGCGTGCTGATCGACGAGTGACCCTTTGTGGATCTCGATGCCGGGCGTATCGGCGAACGCCGCCAGCCACGCCTCGACGACCTTGGGGTTGATGTCACGCAGGACCACCTTGAGCTGGGCCACCTTGCTCTGGGGCTGCGTGTGATCGACGGTCATGCTCGCTCCAATGTGGACGACGGCTTCTCGAACGCCACGAACATAGCGGTCGGGTACGACAGTTTCCTGTCGCACCCGCCCTCTAATATCGCCACCGCAACCGCGACCTCGGGGAGGCCCATCATGAGCGACACCACGCCCGATCCCAACGACCCGCTCGCACTCGGCGAACTGTTCACCGGCGGCGGCGAGCCGTGGCTGCCGCTACTGAAGCCGGTCATCGAGGCGCAGCCGGCCGCGCCCACGTTCATCGGCACGGGTCGCGGCCCGAAGGTGGTGCCCGTTCGGGAACTCACCTTCCAGGCGTTGAAGCCGAACCCGCCGCACAAGTGGAAGGTCGTCGTCTTCGGCCAGAACCCTTATCCGCGGCCGGAAAGCGCCACCGGCATCGCGATGTTCGACAACACGTTCCACGACTGGGCCGACAGTCAGTTCGGTCGCGTCGTGTCGATCCGCTGCATCATCAAGGCGGCGGCGATGTGGAAGTACGGCATCCCGAAGAAGACACCGATCGCCGACATCCGCGCGCTGCTGAAGAAGCAAGACACCGTGCAGCCGCCGGAGTGGTTCCAGGCGATGCTCACCCAGGGCGTGCTGCTGCTCAACGCGTCGCTCACCGCCAGCAGCGACGGTGCGATGGCCACCGATCAGCACACCGCGTTCTGGCGGCCGGTGGTCGAGCGGCTCGTCGAGGAGATTCTCAAGGCGAAGCAAGACGCCGCCGACGACGCCGATCGCGGCGTCGTGTTCGCGTGGTGGGGCGCGCATGCGCGCAACCTCAAGAATGTCGTGCTCCGGTTGCAGCGCAAGTACCCGTCGGTCGAGGTGCGCCACATCGACCACCCGAACCCGGCCGCGCAGGGCGACATCTTCTGCGACAACGAGCACTTCGCCACCGTCAACATGGCGTTGCAGACGCTGGGGCAAGACGAGATCGACTGGTTGCCCAGCAAGGGCTGGAACGCCAACAGCACCTCGGGCGACGACGCCGACCGCATGGGCGCGTTCATCACGTCCACGATGGAGCTGCACAAGCTCTACCTCGAACGGCTCGAAAGCGTCAAAGACGAGGGTCTCATCCTGCCGGCGATCACCGGCGTCTTCGACACCCCGCTCATGGACTTCCGGGAAGCCGTCGGCCCGGTGTCGAAGCTGCTCTCCGGGCTCGACTGGCACGTCGAGCAGTCGCACCGGTTCGGCCTCACCAGAGCGGCCACCGGCCTGTCGATCGACGAGGTGGCTGCGCTCTATCTGTACACGTGCGAGTCGGCGTTCTACCGCCAGATCAACGCCACCCTGCGGCATCCCGACCGCAGCCGCGTCGTCCCCTACCTGCCGTACCTGCGGCTGCTGTTCTCCGCCGTGTCGCGGCTGCCCGCACGCACCGAGCCGCTGTGGCGCGGTGTCCGGCTCGACCTGCGGTCCCAGTACCCGATGGGGCAAACGATCACGTGGTGGGGCGTGTCGTCGTGCACCTCGAAGCTCGGTGTCGCGCAGGCCTTCATGGGCGGCCGCGGCCGGCGCACGCTGTTCGAGGTCCTCCCCAAGCGTGCCGTCGGCATCCGCAACTTCTCGGCGTTCACCGGCGAGGAGGAGTTCATTCTCGCCCCCGGCACCCAGTTGACGGTCACCGGCGTCAAGTCCGAGCGGGGCGGCCTGTGCACGGTCAGCCTCACCGAACTCGAGGAGCAGACCCAGGTCGCCTAGGAGCGGGTCACCCCGAGTAGCTGGGCGCCCGGGCCACCTCGTACCCGTTGCGGCAGCGGCGTTTGGAGGCGTACATCGCCGTGTCGGCGCTGCGGGTCAGCGCCTGTGCGTCGGTCATTCCCGGGTCGGCTACGGCGATGCCGATGCTGCAGCCGACCCGCACCGGGTGGCCGTCGACAATGATGTCGCGGTCGATCTCGGCGATGATGCGTTCGGCCACCGTCACCGCCGCCGACACCGCGTCGGTGTGTCCGTCGATCCGGGTGAGCACCACGCCGAACTCGTCGCCGCCGAGCCGTCCGGCGATGTCGTGGCCCAGCGTGTTGTCGCGGATCGCCGCGCCGATGACGCTGAGCAGCCGGTCGCCCACCTGGTGCCCGTACGCGTCATTGACCTGCTTGAAGCCGTCGAGGTCGACGAACAGCAGTCCGATCGCGTGGTCGCGGCCGGGCCGCGTCAGCGCCCGTTCCAGCCGCACCTTGAACGTCACCGGGTTGACCAGGCCGGTCAGCGCGTCGTGCATCGCCGCGTGCGCCACCTTGTCCTGATCGGCGCGCCGCTGGGTGATGTCGCGGTGATGACCGACCACGCCGCGCACGGCGGGATGGTCGAGCATGTTGCGGAGGATCAGCTCGTGCCAGCGCCAGGTGCCGTCCGCGTGCTGCACCCGGATCTCGATGCGGTGCCCGGAGCCGCTCCGGTCGGCCAGCACCCGCTCCCCCACCGCGGCGATCTCGGCGGCGCTGTCCGGATGGGTCAGCCGGAGGTACCGCCGGCCGAGCATCTCCCCGACGGTGTACCCGAGACTCTGCTCGACCGACGGGCTGATATACCGGATCACCGTGTCGGCGTCCGACACCGTGATGATCTCGGTGCCGTCCTGCACCAGGATGCGGAACCGCTCCTCGCTCTCCCGCAGCGCCCGTTCGCTCTCCTCCTGCTGTTGCTGGGTGAGACCCATGACCCGCGCGGTCGACGCCGCACCGATGGCGGCGAGCACGGTGACCAGGTGCCCCTGCGGCAACGGAAGGTAGGTGTCGAGCGCGCCCAGCACGACGAGCAGTTCGCCGATCACGATCGTGCCGAAGCTCGCCGCGACCGCGGGGCGCCAGGCGCGGGAGCCGGACAGCTTGAGGTGCAGCGACACCATGTTCAGGTGGGCGATGGCGCCGATCGCACCCCAGCCGAGGATGAAGACGAAGGCGGTGACGATCCCCATGTGGAACCACAGCCGAGGCGCCAGTCGCCGGCTGTAGTCACCGCCGGCGAGCCGGCGTTGCACGTCCGGCTGCTGGTAGACCATGCCGACGAGCAGCAACGGCAGGCCGAGCCAGAGCGCCTGCTCCTCGACGATCCCGGCGACGTGGAGCATGGCGACGACGGCCGCCACCAGCACCGGTTCGAACCCGTGCCGCAGCAGCCGGAGCGTGCGACCTCGCCGTTCCGCCATGGTGACCGTCCCATCGGCACGGCCACGGGGAAATCAAGCGGGCCGTGCCTTCTCGATCCCCTTGATGCTCCCGAGTAGATCCGCCATCCACGGCTCGGCCGGAACCGCACCGGGCCCGATCACCTGCAGCGCGTCGAGCACCGACAGCAACATGCCCATCGCCATGAACTCGCGCGCCTCGTCGGTCGAGACGCCGGTGATCTCGCGGACCGCCGTGTAGATGCGGCCGAAGCACCCGCGCACCACCGGCCCGATCACCGGGTCGGACCCGGCGGTGAACCCGTGCAGCAGCACGGTGACCAGCTCGCGCTCGGCCAGGATCTCGTCGTACGCCTGCCCGAGGCTCTCCAGGTCGGGCCGCACCGCGCCGGCGGCCCGGAACTCCTGCTCGATGCGGGCCGACGCGTGCTCGACGGTCGCGATGAACAACGCCTGCTTGGTACCGAAAAGCCGGATCACGTACGGCTGGGAGACGCCGGCCAGCCGGGCCACCTGGTCGGTGGTGGTGCCGGCGTACCCGCCGACGCTGAACGCCGTGACGGCCGCCGCAATCAGCTGCTCGGAGCGCTCTTCGGCGGTAAGGCGGGTCCTCGACATGTTGACATGTTATCAGTCAATAACTACATTCACCGAAGAGCTTAGTTATCAGTGGATAACCACAAGAGGTGATGATCATGTCAACGCTCACCATGGACCGGCCGGGCCAACACGAAGAGCACAAGAGGCGGAGAAACATCGGCTGGATCCTGGCCGCGGTCGGGATCCCGGTCTTCATGGTCACGCTCGACAACCTGGTCGTGACCACGGCGCTGCCGGTGATCCGGACGTCGCTGGGCGCGTCGATCACCGACCTGCAGTGGTTCGTCAACGCCTACACGCTGCCGTTCGCCGCCTTCCTGCTCACCGCCGCCGCGCTCGGCGACCGGATCGGCCGGCGGCGCATGTTCATCGCCGGCATCGCGGTCTTCACGCTGGCGTCGGCCGCAGCGGCCATCGCCGTCGAGCCGTGGCAGCTGATCGCGGCCCGCTCGGTGCAGGGCCTCGCCGGTGCGGCCGTCGCGCCGTTGTCGTTGACGCTGCTGGCACAGGCAGTCCCCGACCGGATGCGCAGCGCGGCCGTCGGGATCTGGGGCGGCATCAGCGGACTCGGTGTCGCGGTCGGCCCGGTCGTCGGCGGTGCGGTCGTCGAGGGTCTCGACTGGTCCTGGATCTTCTGGCTGAATGTGCCCGTCGGGGTGCTCGCGGTCGTCCTCGCCGCCACCGTCCTGCCCGAGTCGCGCGGCGGCGCGGTGCGCCTCGACCCGCTCGGCCTGGTGCTGTCGGCCGCCGGAATGCTGCTGCTCGTCTGGGGTGTCATCGACGGACCCGACCACGGCTGGACCTCCACCCGCGTGCTGAGCATGCTCACCGGCGGTGCCGTGCTGATCGCCGCGTTCATCGCCTGGCAGTGGCGGGCCAAGGCGCCGATGCTGCCGCTGCGCCTGTTCCGGTCGCGGGGCTTCAGCCTGGTGAACGTCGTGACCCTGACGTTCTCGGCCGGCGCGTTCGGCTCGGTGTTCCTCCTGGCCCAGTTCTTCCAGGTGGTGCAGGGGCTCAGCCCGCTGGACGCGGGGATCCGCACGCTGCCGTGGACGATGGCCCCGATGGTGGTGGCTCCCCTGGCCGGCATCTTCGCCGACCGGCTCGGCCTGCGGAACCTGATCGTGGCCGGGCAGATCTCGCTCGCCGCCGGCGTCTTCTGGATCGCCGCCGCCACGACCACCACCGTCGACTACTCCGACCTGGTGATCGCGTTCGTGCTCGCCGGCATCGGAATGGGCCTGACCTTCGCACCGATCAGCACGATGGCGCTGGCCAGCACCGAGGAGAACCTCCGCGGCGTGGCCTCGGGCGCCAACAACACCATCCGGGAACTCGGCGTGGCGGTGGGCGTCGCGGTGCTGGCCTCGGTGTTCAGCTCCAACGGCGGCTACGCGAGCCGCGAGTCGTTCGTCGACGGCATCGTCCCCGCGGTCATGGTCGGCGCCGCGATCATCGCGGTCGGCGCCGTGATCGCCGCCTTCCTACCGGGACGCAAGGCCGCCGGTAGCTGAGCTCGGAAACGAGCCCGACCGGGCCGCCGCCACCGCCGCTGCTGCAGCGCGGTCGGCGGCGGCTTCGTCGACGGGATCGCCCGAGACGAGCACGCGGTAGTAGAGCGGCGCCGACACCGCCCGGATGACCTCGTGCGCGTCGGTGTCCGCCGGAAGCTCACCCCGCTCGATGGCCTGCCGCACGCACGGCACCCACTCCTCGATGCGGACCCGGTAGAAGGAGTGCAGCGCCGCCGCCGTGTGCGGATCGCAGGTCGCGGCCGCGATCACCGCTTTGAAGAGCGCACCCTGGCGGGGATCGGTGAGCGTGCGCTGCACCAGCCGGGCGTTGGCGCGCAGGTCGCCGTCGAGCGTGCCGGTCTCGGTGCGGGGCAGCGACTGTTCGGCCATGTCGGCCAGCAGGTCGGCGACGAGGTTGGCCACCGTTCCCCACCGCCGGTACACGGTGGTCTTGCCGACCCCGGCACGGCGGGCCAGGTCGGCCAGGTCGAGCCGGCCGAAACCTTCGGTAGCCAGCACGTCGCCGGCGGCGCGCAGCACGTCGGCCCGCACGCGGGCGGTCCGGCCACCGGGGCGCACAGTGCCGACCACAGGTGTGGGCTCCGCCATATCGGTACTCCAGTTCCGTTAAGTAGGGTGGAACTTAACGGAACCAGAGTACCTTTAGAGGAGAGAAAATGGAGTACAGGCGGCTGGGCGCGTCCGGGCTGAGCGTCCCGGCACTGAGTTTCGGGGCCGGCACCTTCGGCGGCCACGGCCCGTTGTTCGGGGCCTGGGGCAGCACCGACGTGCAGGACGCGCGACGGCTGATCGACATCTGCCTCGACGCGGGCATCACGCTCTTCGACACCGCCGACGTCTACTCCGACGGCGCGTCCGAGGAGGTGCTCGGCGCGGCGATCAAGGGCCGGCGCGACCGCGTGCTCCTGTCGACCAAGACCGGCCTGCCCACCGGCGACGGCCCAGGCGACGCCGGCACCTCCCGGGCCCGGCTCATCACGGCGGCCGACGCCGCGCTCCGGCGTCTCGGCACCGACCACATCGACCTGTTCCAACTGCACGCCTTCGACGCCGGGACGCCGATCGAGGAGACCCTCCAGACGCTCGACCATCTGGTGCGGGCGGGCAAGGTCCGCTACATCGGCGTATCGAACTTCGCTGGCTGGCAACTGATGAAGTCGCTCGCGATCGCCGAGCGCCACGGCTACCCGCGCTACGTCGCCCACCAGGTCTACTACTCGCTCGTCGGTCGCGACTACGAGTGGGACCTGCTTCCGCTCGCGCAGGATCAGGGCGTTGGTGCGCTCGTCTGGAGCCCGCTCGGCTGGGGTCGCCTCACCGGCCGCATCCGCCGCGGCCAGCCGTTGCCCGCCGGCAGCCGGCTGCACCGGACCGCCGAGTTCGGCCCGCCGGTCGACGACGAGCGGCTCTTCGACATCGTCGACGTCCTCGACGGAATCGCCGCGGAAACCGGCCGGTCGGTCCCGCAGATCGCGCTCAACTGGCTGCTGCACCGCCCGACGGTCGCGTCGGTCATCGTCGGCGCCCGCGATGAGCGGCAGCTCCGCGAGAACCTCGGCGCCATCGGGTGGTCGCTCTCTTCGGAACAACAAAAGCTATTGGACGCCGTGAGCACGCGAACCGCGCCCTACCCGCATTTCCCGTACTACCGCCAGGAGGGCTTCGCCCGCCTCAATCCCCCGCTGTGCTGGTCGAACGGCTAGGACTCGTCGAACAGCAGTGAGTCGATGCCCCGGCGCACGCCGACGGCCTCGCCCACCCGGCGGATCGCGAGCAGGGTGCCGGCCACGTACGGGTCGGCCGACGGGCCGGGGTCGTGCCGCATGATCACGCGCTCGCCGACACCGGCGAAGACGACCTCGGTGGACACGACGAAGCCGGGCAGCCGAACCGAGTGGACCCGCGACCCGGCGACGTCGGCGCCGCGGGCCTCGACCGGGCCGTGCAGGTCGGCGAGCGGCACCGCGCCGCCCGGTTGCCGCACCTGGCCGAGGGTCTCGGCGAGTTCGCGCGCGGTGCCGCTGGGCACGTCGCCCTTTGCGGCGCTCGCGTAGTCGATGATCTCCCAGTGCGCCACGTGCCGGGCGGCCAGCGCGGCGGCCCGCCGCAGCACCGCCGCACCGACCGAGAAGTTGCCCGCCGCGAGCACGCCCACGCCGTGCTCGCGGGCGTGCTTGTCGATCTCGGCGTAGTCGTCGGCGGTGAGGCCGCTGGTGCCGATCACCACGTGCTTGCCGGCCGCGACCGCCG
The DNA here is from genome assembly GCF_016863635.1 of Virgisporangium aurantiacum. GTDB lineage: Bacteria > Actinomycetota > Actinomycetes > Mycobacteriales > Micromonosporaceae > Virgisporangium > Virgisporangium aurantiacum. The sequence continues at coordinate 27,826 of NZ_BOPG01000093.1, forward strand.
CCCACACGTTGTCGCGCACCACGCCGGCCTTGGTGAAGTCGACGACGACGTCGACCGCCGCCGCGTCGAGGGCCGCCGGCACGGTGGCGTACACCGAGCCGTCGACGTCGAGGCCGGTGACCTCGGCCAGGCTGCGACCGGCCGCGGAGCGGGAGACACCCGACGTGAGCGCAAGGTCGGTGGCGGCACCGATGGCCGGGACGATTGCGGCGGCCGTCCATCCGGTGACGCCGGCGAAGCACACGTTCAACACGCCGCCGACACTAGCCGTTCGCTACGACAGTTTGCCGACGACGTCGTAGCGGGCCATGACGAACGCGCGGTTCTGCGCCGTCTCGCGCAACGTCAGGTCGAGGCGGCGCGGCAGCAGCGGCGCGCCCGCGCCCAGGGTCACCGGCGCGTAGTTGACGAGCACCTCGTCGAGCAGTCCCGCGTCGGCGAACTGGCCGGCCAGGTCGCCGCCGCCGACGACCCAGATGTCCTTGCCCTGCGCGGCCGCGACCGCCTCCGCGTGCACGGCCTTGACGTCGGCCCGGGTGAACCGAATGTCGGCACCGTCGATGCCCTTCAGGTCGCGGTGGGTGAACACCCACGACGGCTGGGAGTAGAACCACGCCTCGCCCTTGTCGACGTGGTGCCGGACGATCCACTCGTACGTCGACGCGCCCATGATGATCGCGCCGACCGTGGCGAAGAACTCGTCGTAGTTCATCGGCCCTTCCTTGTCGATGTCCTGCTTCAGCAGCCACGCGAGGGAGTGGTGCTCGTCGGCGATGAATCCGTCGAGGGTGCTGGCGGTGTAGTACGTCGTCTTCGTCACGCGAGATCGTCTCCTGTCGTTTCTTCGTTCCGGTGCCGGCGCAGCCACATGATCGGATCGCCCGCGCCGATGGTGTGACCGGCGGCGCGCAGCATGTGCCGCACGAGTTGGCGGCGGTGCGCCGAGTACGTCAGCACGTGCGCGACGACGCTGCTCATCACGAAACTCTCCGGTGGGTCGCACAACGCGTCGATCAGCCGGTCGTTCCACGCGCCGCGCGCGTCGAGGTCGCGCACCATCGCGAGCCACGAGGCGGCGACGGCGTCGTGCCGGTCGAGGAGCTCGGAGCCGGGAAAGCGTTGCGGCGTATCGCGTCCCTCGATCGACGCGAGCCAGATCTCCTTCGCCCACACCAGGTTGGCGAGCACGTCGTCGATGGTCTCCTCCCCGCCGTCCCATGGCAGTACCACCGCACCGGGCAACCGGACCGCGCGCAGCTCGGCGTCGGTCAGACCTTTCGCGTATTCGAGCAGTGCGCGCGTGTCGTCGAGGTCGTGCCGGACCATCTGTTCGGTGAGCGGGTTCGTCGTGTGTTCGGTCGAGTCGACCCACAACGAGATCGGCGGATGGAAATGGATGCCGTTGGGCGCCGGCAACCAGTGCCGCGCGGCGGGTCGGCTCGGGGGGTGACCGAACGCGCGCGAGTACGCCCGCGAGAACCCCTCGACCGAGTCGTATCCGGCCGCCCACGCCGCGTCGGCGACCGACGACCCGTGCCGCAACTGCCACGCGGCCCGCTCCAGCAGCACCCGCCGGCGCATCGCGACGGGCGGCTCGTGGGTCTGGCGCGACAGCAGCCGGCTGAAGTGGAACGGGGACACGAACGCGTCGCCCGCCATGTCTTCCAGCGTTCGGGACTCGCCGTCGGCGAGCACCGCGTCGAGCAGTTCCCGGAGCCGGTCACGACCCACATCGACCATGGTTCGAGTATCGGCGTCCGGACCGGTCCGGACCCGACCGTTCTTGCTCAGGTGCCCCGGCTAGTGTGTTCGGGGTGATCCGGCTGGTGCACTGGCACCGAACCCTGGGCGTGCTCCTCCTCGTGGGAGCCGTCGCCGGTGGGGTGGCGGTCACCGCCGACGGTCCCGCCGAGCGGGCCGGCGCCGACACCCCGGCCGGAACCGTCGATGCCGCCGATCTCGCCCGCCAGGACCAGGAACGCGCCGATTCCGAACGCGCCGCCCGCGACACCGCCCAGCGCAAGGCCGACGAGGCCGCCGTCGCCGCGGCCGAGCAGGCGAAGAAGGTGGCGAGCCCGAGCCAGTCGAAGAAGCCCGGTGCGACCGCGCCGCCGGCGCCCGAGTCCTGCAACGTCTACAGCGGCAACCGGAAGACCGGCTGCGCGATGGTGCTGGCCAAGGGCTGGGATCTCGCGCAGATGGGCTGCCTCGACAAGCTGTGGACCAAGGAAAGCGGCTGGAACGAGAAGGCCCGCAACAAGAGTTCCGGCGCGCTGGGCATCCCGCAGGCCTACCCCGGAAGCAAGATGTCCTCGGCGGGCCCCGACTGGGAGACGAACCCGGTCACCCAGATCAAGTGGGGGCTCGGCTACATCGCCCAGAAGTACAACACGCCGTGCAGGGCGTGGGCGACGTCGCAGTCCACCGGCTCCTACTGAACCGGCGTCCACTCGCGGCCGAACCATCGCGCGATCCGCTCCGCGCCGAAGTCGCTCTTGTCGGCGGCCAGGTCGGTGGACGGACCCTCCAGCCCGCCGACCGGGCGCTCCCCCGACCGGAACGTGACGTCGACCTTTGCCACCCGGTCGTGGCCGAACTCGAGGTAGCAGATGCCGCGCCCGTCGTAGTGCGTCCGCGGCTCGTCACCCCGGATCGTGGCGATGATCCGCTCCGCCGCCACCGCGGCCTGGCCTTCGGCGAACACGCCCGCCTTGGGTGTTCCGACGCTCGTCACGTCGCCGACCGCGTAGACACCGGGAAACCTGGTCTCCAGCGTCAGCGGGTCGACCGGGATCCAGCCGTCGACGGTCATTCCGGCGGCGGCGACGACCTCGGGCACGCGGTGCGCCGGCACGCCGAGGAAGAGGTCGTAGGGCAGTTCGCTGTCGTCGCTGAGCAGGGCCTTTCTGGTGGCCGGGTCGAGGGCGCGCACCAGGCGCTCCGGGTACCAGTGGATCCCGCGCTCCTCGAACGCGGCCAGCACCGCGGCCGACGCCTCGGGCGACGGCGGGATCGGCGTACCCAGCGGCATCACCAGGGAGATGTCCGAGCCGTCGCGGAGCCCGCGCGCGGTGAGGTACTCGTGCATGAGCAGCGCGGTCTCGCTGGGCGCCGGCGGACACTTGAACGGCGTCGAGGTCACCGCGACCACCACCCGGCCGCCGGCGAAGTTCCTGAGGACGTCCCGCGCGGCGAACGCGCCGGCGACGGTGTAGAACTCGTGCCCGCCCGCGGTGAGCCCGGGGGTGGCGGCCGGGTCCAGGTCGGCACCGAGCGCGACGACGAGGATGTCGGCGTCGAACGTCCCGCCGGTCGTCTCGACCCGCTTCCGCTCGGGGTCGATCGCGGTGACCGTGGCCGGCACGAACCGGTAACCGCGGTCGGCGAGGTCGGCGTACCGGTGCAGCACCCGGTCGGGCGACGTGCGGTCGAACATCACGTCGAGCTTGGAGAACCCGAAGACGAACCCCTCGGACCGGTCGACGAGCGTCAGGTCGACCTCGGTTCCGCACCGCGCGGCCACCGTCGTCGCCAACTCGAGACCGCCGAACCCGGCGCCCAACACCACCACGCGCATCGCCACCGCGGAAGCCTAACCCCGCTGTGACCTGCCCGGAGAGAGATCTACAACCGGCGCAGCACGGAGACGACCTTGCCGAGGATCACGGCGCCGTCGGCCGGCACCGGCTGGTACGCGGGATTCCGCGGGACGAGTTCGGCGTGGCCGTCGGCGGTGTGCCGGTAGACCTTGACGGTGGCCTCGCCGTCGATCCGCACCGCGACCATGTCGCCGTCGGCGGCGACGGCCTGCTGGCGGACGACCACGACATCGCCGGCGCAGATCGCCGCCTCGACCATCGAGTCGTCGTGGACGCGCAGCGCGAACAGCGTGCCGTGGCCGACGAGCGTCAGTGGCAGGGCTAATTCCCCGTCGGCCTCCATGGACATCCGCGCACCATATCGCAGGTTAGATCATATGTTCGACGGCACCCGCCGGGCGACGAGGAAACCCTGCGGCTGCCCCTCACCGTCCGCGGCCGGGCGGCCACCCTGGAACACCGGCTCGAATCCGGCGTCGGTCACCCGCCGCTCCATCTCCCCGGGCGACAACCAGTAGACGTCGAACCCGATGCCGAGATCGAGGGTGCGCGCGCCCCGCCGGACCTGCCCGTCGCCCGCCTTGAACGCGGTCACCAGATACCCGCCCGGCCGCACGACGCGCGCGAGTTCGGTGAACGCCGCCGGCCGGTCCCCGGGCGCGAGGTACATCAGCGAGTACCAGCACACGACCCCGGCCAGCGACGCGTCGCCGAACGGCAGGTCGCGCACGTCGGCGACGTCGTACTCGAACTCGGGATGGTCGCGCCGGGCCAGCCGCACCATCTCCGGCGACAGGTCGACACCGCGCGGCGCGAGCCCCCGGGCCGCCAGGAACGGATCGAGCCGGCCGGTGCCGCAGCCGACGTCACCGACATCCGTACCGAGGCCGGCGCCGGCCACCACGTCGCAGAACAGGCCGAGCACGGCCCGGTCGACGGGATCCCGGTCGAGCGCGTCGGCAAGGCGTTCGGCGTAGAGCGGGGCGAGAACGTCGTGCGCGTCCCGGAGTTCGTCGGTCTTGGCGTCCATGGGTGCGCACCCTAGAGAATTCCCGGACCGGCGCTCAACCTTTCCCGCGGCCGCGTCGTCATGAACCGCGACGAAGGGAGAACCTGTGCTATGGAAGCGGAGCTTCGATGGGCTTGAAGCACTGGTCGCCGAGCGCGGCAACGCACTGCTGGCCACCGCGGTCCTGCTGACCGGCAGCCGCGCGGCGGGCGAGGACCTGCTCCAGTCGGCGTTGGAGCGGCTGATGCGGTCGTGGAACCGGGTCCGCGAGGACCGCGAGGGTTACCTGCGACGGATCATGTACAACCTGGCCGTCGACGACTGGCGCCGGCGCAGACGGCGTCCCGAAGTATTTGGGACCGAAGAGCGGGCCGGCCCCGCCGACCCCGGCAGCGCCGTGGCCCTGCGGCAGACGCTCGTCGCGGCGCTGGCGCAACTGCCGCCGCGGCAACGCGCCGTGCTCGTCCTGCGGTACTGGGAGCAGCGCAGCGAGGCGGAGACCGCCGAGATGCTCGGCTGCTCGATCGGCAGCGTCAAGTCGACCGCCTCGCGGGGGCTGGCCCGGCTCCGCGACCTCACTGCCACCTGGGAAGCGTTTCCCGTCTCGAACGGAGCAATGTGATGACGACCAACCTCGAGGAACACCTGGCGGCCGGCATGCGCCAGGAGATGCGCACCGTCACGCTCACCGACGACGTCCTCGGCCGGGCCCGGCGACGGTACCGCCGGCGGGCGGCGATGGTCCGGCTCGGGTACGGCCTCGGCGTGATCGGGGTCGCCGGCGCGCTGGTCGCCGGCCTCACCCTGAACGGCGACTCCCTGAACGGCGGCACGGCGGAAAAGGCGCCGCCGATCGCCCGGGCCGACACGCCCGCCCTCCGGCTCGCCAACGCCGCCACCGCCAGCGACGGCGTCAGCTACCGGATCAGGTTCACGAGCCGGGGCTGGGCGATCGAAGACGGCAAGCGCACCGGCCCCGGCACCCCGACCGTCACCGAGGGCGCCTTCGACCCCAGGACGACCACCGGATATGCGCGGACCGTCGTCGAGTACGGCATCTTCACCGAACTGCTCATCAACGGGACCCGCTACCAGGGCACCGAACCTCGTCCCGACGGCAAGACGCCCACCGGCGACCACGAGCCGTACAGTGTCTACGGCCAGCACCCGGGCACGTTCGACCGGCTCGACTGGGGCCTGTACCAGATGCCGGTTCTCGGCGCCACCGCGGCCGACCCGACCGCGCTGCTCAAGGCGCTCCGGGACGCGGACGCCACCATCACCGAGAACCCCGACGGCACGCTGCATTTCAAGTACATCAATGGCGAATCGGTGTACAACGGCGACATAACCCTCGACGGCAACGGCCGCATCGCGAAGGTGGCGATCGCCGGAACCTGGGAGTCGACGATCAAGGGCCGCCTCGACAAGTCCGAGTCCGAGATGACGATCGAGTTCTCGGACTACGGGTTGCCGGTCACCGCCGAGCGCCCGGCGAAGGTGGTTCCGTTCAAGTGAACTGACGGTCGTTCTACGAGCCGAACACGTAGTGACCGGGTCGGACCGGGTACCGGTTGATGCCTGGAACGTCGGCGGTGTCGACGCAGTGACGCCGCGCGGGTTCTGTCGGGTCGCCGCCGGTCTGCACCAGTTCGATCCGGTCACCACCGATGATCTTCAGGTAGAAGCCGTGGTTGACGAGCATGCTCCGCTCGTCCGGTTCCACCGCGGTGACGAGCGCCGTGTCGCCGTGCACGTTGACGCACGTGACGTCGGCCCACCCGGAGGCCAGCAGCTTTCCGTCGGGCAGGGCGTGGCGGTACGTGAGCACCCCGTACGCGGTGCCGTGACGGGTGACCCCGGCCGCGACGCCGAACGTGATCCGGTGGCCCTCCACGTTGACCTCGTGGTAGACGAACTGCCCGACGCCGGTGATCCACGCTCCGGGGGTGGTCGGCCGCGGTGGCGGCTCCGGGATGTCGGCACGGGCCGGGGCCGCGACACCGACGGACGCGACGGACGCGACGACGGCGGCCAGGACGAGACGAATCTTCATGCCCCGAGTCTGTTTGCGGCGCCGATCCGTTCGTAGATGCCGTTGAGCCCGTGTTCGACCGTGCCGATCGGCACATGCGCGACCCGGCGGCCGCCTCATACAGTGGCGCGGTGACGATCCGGGTCCTCATCGCCGACGATCAGGAGGACGTGCGCAGCGCGTACCGCATCATCCTGGACGCCCAGCCGGACATCACCGTGATCGCGGAGGCCGCCGACGGCACCACCGCCGTGGCACTCGCCCGCGACCTGCGGCCCGACGTGGTACTGGCCGACATCCGCATGCCCGGCCTCGACGGGCTGGCGGTCACCCGCCTCCTGGCCGGCCCGGGCGTGGCGAACCCCATGCAGGTGGTCGTGGTGACGACGTTCGACGTCGACCAGTACGTGCACACCGCGCTCCACAACGGCGCCTGCGGCTTCATCCTCAAGCGATCCGGCCCGGCGCTGCTCACCGAGGCGGTCCGCGCCGCCGCCGCGGGCGACGCGCTGATCAGCCCGCAGGTCACCGTCCGTCTACTGAGGACGTTCCGGGCTGAGCGGACAACCCCGCCGACGGACCTCCCCCTGGCACCGCTCACCGGCCGCGAAACCGAGATCGCCCGCCTGGTCGCCCAGGGCAAAAGCAACGCCCAGATCGCCGCCACGTTGTTTCTGTCACCCGGCACCGTCAAGAACCACCTGGCGACAATCCAACGCAAGGTCGACGCGCCGAACCGGGTGGGCATCGCCGCCTGGGTATGGAGCAGGACCTAAGCCTTGACGGTCACGGCCCGCAGCAGGGTGTGGCAGACCGCGTACAGCAGGGCGCCGTCGAGGTAGTGGCAGAACATCGCGCCCGGATACGACGGGCCGCCCCACGCGTCGTGGACGAAGTTCGGGTCGAGGCCGGCGAAGACCTGCTGGCCGATGCGCCAGGCCATGAACACCTCCAGGGTCACGATGACCGCGACCACCAGGCAGCGCAGCAGGTTCAGCGGGCCGAAGCCGGCCCGGTACGTCGCCGCGATGCGGGCGGCGATCGGGCGACCGAGCGGCGCGAGGATCACCTTCCAACCCTGCGGGCTGCGGCGCGCCGCGAACCAGAACCACACCGCCACCACGGCGAGCACGATGAGATGCGGGATCCAGGCCTCGGTGCCGGGTGTGTGCGGGTTGATCTCCTCGTCCCGGTTGAGATACCACGAGAGGCCGCTGGCCAGACCGAGGGTCGTGGCGGCGGCGGCGACCAGGACGGCGGTGCGGGAGAGTGTCGTCATGACGAAGACGCTCGTCGCCGCACCCGGTTCCGGGCGTCACACCACGGAATGATCCGGGCGGTCCCTCGCGGGATGCCCCGTCATTCTCCAGCGTGACGCCCGCGTCGTGGGGCCTGGCTAGCGTGATCGGCATGCGCCGCCTTCCGAAGCCCGATCTGCTCGACGTCGCCCTCGCGCTCGGGTCGTTCGTGCTGTTCACGCTGCCCGTACTGGTGCGCGGCACCGGGCACGGGCCGGCGGCGGCGATCGCGGTGCTCGGCGCCGCGGCGACCGTGCCGCTGCTGGCCCGGCGGGCGGCGCCCGTGCCCGTGCTCGTCATCGTGTCGCTCGTGCTCGTGATCGCGGTCTTCGCCGACGTCCGGTTCACCCCGTACGGCAACAACGCGGGACCGGCGTTGGCGATCGCGGTGCTGACCGTGGCCGACCGGCTGCCGCGCGCCGCGTCGCTGCGGGTGAGCGCCGCCGCCGTCGGACTGGTCACCGTCGCGGAACTCGCCGCGATGCAGCTGCACCTGGTCTCCGACCAGAATGCGATCCAGCTCGCGCTCGCGGTACCGGCCTGGTTGATCGGCAGCGCGTTCGGCGCCCGGCGACGGGCCGAACAAGAACTCCGCGAGGAGACGGAGCAACGCGCGCGGGAGGCCGAGCGCCGGATCCGGGCCGAGGAGCGGTTGCGGGTGTCGGCCGACGTCCACGACATCGTGTCGCACACGCTGAGCATGATCGCGGTACGGTCGGGCGTGGCGCGGATGGTGCTCGACCAGCGGCCCGACGAGGCCCGGCTGGCGCTCTCCTCGATCGAGACGGCCAGCCGCGGCGCGCTCGACGAGTTGCGCGCGGTGCTGCAGTCGATCCGCGTTCCCGCCGATCGTGCGCCGGCCGTCGAGCGTCCGTCGCTCGCCGATGTCCGGTCGTTGGTCGACGGGCTGCGCGCCGACGGGTACCGGATCACGCTCACCGTGCCGGCCGAGACGATGCCGGCCGATGCCGCGGTGCCGCCGCTGGTCGAGGAGTCGGCGTACCGGGTCGTTCAGGAGGCGCTGACGAACGTGGTCCGCCACGCCGGTCGGGTGCCGACGGTGGTCGACGTCGTCCGGGAGCCGGACGGGCTCACCGTCTCCGTCGTGAACGAGGCTGGGGAAACCGGTGCCGGCGAGGGCTCGGGGTTGGGGCTGGCCGGGATGCGCGACCGGGTCGCGCTGCACGACGGCACGGTCGAGGCGGGGCCGCGGCCCGGCGGCGGGTTCGCCGTGCGCGTCCACTTTCCGGTGGACCCCCATGAGTGACCCGATCCGCGTCCTCGTCGTCGACGACGAGGCCCTGGTGCGCGCCGGCTTCCGGGTGCTCCTCGAGACGTCACCCGGCCTTGAGGTCGTCGGGGAGGCCGCCGACGGCGCCGCGGCCGTCCGCCAGTGCCGCGCGCTGCGACCCGACGTCCTCCTCATGGACATCCGCATGCCGGTGATGGACGGTCTCGAAGCCACCCGGCACATCGCCGACGACCCGCGCATCGACGCCCGCGTCCTGATCGTGACGACGTTCGGCGAGGACGAGCACGTCTTCGCCGCCCTGCGCGCCGGAGCCAGCGGGTTCATCCTCAAGGACACCCCGCCGGAGGACCTGCTCAGCGCGATCCGGGTGGTCGCCGACGGCGAGGCGCTGCTGACCCCGCGGGTGACGACCCGGCTGGTCGCGGAGTTCGTCCGCCGCACGTCCGGCCGCACCCGCGACGCCACCGCGCCGACGGGCCTCGACGACCTGACCGAGCGGGAACGCGAGATGCTCGTCCAGGTCGCCGCCGGCCGGTCGAACGCGGAGATCGCCGACCACTTCGTCGTCAGCCTCAACACGGTGAAGACCCACGTCAGCCGGCTGCTGTTCAAGCTCTCGGCGCGCGACCGGGCCCAACTCGTGGTGTGCGCCTACGAGAGCGGCCTGGTCGTGCCGGGCGGCGACTGAAATCGACATCTATACGTACAGTCGCATTGACGTTACTCTTTGCTATGGCCCTCTTGCAGAAAGCCGACTCGCAGCAGGCGCTGGCACGCAACCGGCTCGGCGTGCCCGCGGTGGTCTTCTTCGGCATCGCCGGCGCCGCACCGTTGACCGTCATCCTCGGCGCCGTGTCGACGATCTACGCGGTCGTCGAGAGTACCGCCGTACCTGTGGTGTACTTCGCGGCCGCGGCCATCCTGTCGCTGTTCACCGTCGGGTTCGTGGCGATGAGCCGGCACATCGTCAGCTCGGGCGCGTTCTACACGTACATCACCCACGGGCTCGGGCGGCTGCCCGGCATGGCCGCCGCGTTCATCGCGCTGGTGGCCTACTCGGTGATGCAGATCGGCCTGTTCGGCCTGTTCGGCGTCATCGCCGAAGGGATTCTCGGCGAGGTGGGCGTCGCCACCAACTGGTTCGTGTGCGCGCTCGTCGCGTGGCTCGCGGTCGCGGTGCTCGGGTTGCTGCGAGTCGACCTCAACGGCAAGGTGCTCGCCGTGCTGCTGACCGCCGAGTTCGCCATCGTCGTCGTCTACGACCTGGTGATGCTCGCCCACCCGGCCGACGGCTTCACCGTCTCGACGCTCAACCCGGCCGGCCTCTTCAGCGGCGAGGCCGCCGCGATGCTCGTTCTGGCTATCGCCGGCTTCGTCGGTTTCGAGGCGACCGTGGTGCTTTCCGAAGAAGCGAAGGACCCGAAGCACACGATCGCCCGGGCGACCCACTGGGCCGTGCTGCTGCCCGGCATCTTCATCGGGCTCTCCGCGTGGGCGATGTCGGTCGGCGCCGGCGTCGACTCGATCGTCGCGACGGCGAAGGCCGAGGAGACCGATCTGGTGTTCACGCTCGTCGACCCACACGTGCCGGACGTGTTCATCAGCCTCGGCTACGTGTTCTTCCTGACCAGTGTGTTCGCCGCGCTGCTCGCGTTCCACGCCGCGATCGCCCGCTACCAGTTCGCCCTCGGCCGCGAGGGGGTGCTGCCGAAGCTCTGGGCCCGCACCCATCCGCGCACGTCGGCGCCGGTCGCCGGTTCGCTCACCCAGAGCGCCGTCGCCCTCGTCGTGCTGACCATCTACGCGGCCGCCGGCGTCGACCCGCTGGTGCACCTGTTCGCGTGGTTGACGACCGCCGGCGGATACGGCGTGCTCATCCTGATGTGGGGGACCTGCGGCGCCGTCATCGCGTTCTTCGGGCAGCGGCCGGGGCTGGAAAGCCCGTGGCGGTCCCGGATCGCGCCGCGCATCGCGTTCGTGGTGCTCACGCTGGTGCTCCTGGCCACCACGATCGGGCTCGGCGACCTGCTCCAGATCGAGGACGACTCGGTGTTCGGGTGGTTCTTCCAGTCGTTGTACGTGATGGTCGCCGCGCTCGGCGTCGGCTGGGCGTTGTACCTGCGGCGCAACCGCCCCACGGTGTTCGCCGCCATCGGTCACGGCCGACGGACCTAGACTCGGGGGCATGTCGAGCGTTGTGGTCATCGGTGCCACCGGCCATGTCGGAACGTACCTCGTCCCGCGGCTCGTGCGCGCGGGGCACGACGTCATCGCGGTGAGCCGCGGGCTGCGCGAGCCCTACCGTCCCGACGAGGCGTGGGCCGACGTGCGGCGCGTCGTGCTCGACCGCGACGAACTGGCCGACGCGTTCCCGGCCGCCGTCGCCGACCTCAAGGCCGACGTCGTCGTCGACATGACCTGCTTCACCCGGGCCGACGCCGCACAGCTCGTCGACGGGCTGCGCGGCCACGTCGGCCTGCTGCTGCACTGCGGCACGATCTGGGTGCACGGTCCCAGTTCCGCGGTGCCGACCACGGAGGCCGACCACCGCGGCCCGTTCGGCGACTACGGCACGTGGAAGGCCGAGATCGAAGACCTGCTGCTCGCCGAAGCCGAGTCGGACGGCCTGCGTTGTGTCGTGCTGCGCCCCGGCCACATCACCGGGCCCGGTTGGCCGATGATCAACGCGGTCGGCAACCTCGACCTGGCGGTGTGGCACCGGCTCGCCACCGGCCAGCCGGTCGACATGCCCAACTTCGGCCTGGAGACCGTGCACCACGTCCACGCCGACGACGTCGCCCAGGCGTTCCAGCTCGCCCTCGACAGGCCCGACGTGGCCGCCGGAAATGCCTACAACGTGGTGTCGGAGCGGGCGATGACGTTGCGCGGCATCGCCACCGCGGTCGCCGGCTGGTTCGGGCACGAGGCCGACCTGCGGTTCATGCCGTTCGAGCAGTTCCGCGCCGGCACCGACGGCGACCTCGCCGACGCGTCGTGGGAGCACATCGTGCGCAGCCACTCGATGAGCATCGACAAGGCGCGCCGGCACCTGGGTTACGCGCCCCGGTACACCTCGCTGCAGGCGATCGCCGACGGGCTGGCGTGGCTCGCCGAGCACGGCGACGTCGACCTGGGTCCCGACGCGTCCCGGATCCTGTCGGCCCACGTCAGTGGGTTGTCGTAGCCAGCCGGACCGCGACCGTGGCCAGGATCAGCCCGGTGACCCGCTCGACGCGCGCCTTCACCCGCGGCCGGCGCAGCCAGCGACCCAGCCGGTCGACGGCCGTGAGGTACAGCCCGAACCAGGCGAGGTAGAGCGCCGCGAAGACCGCGGACAGCAGCATCGCCTCGGCCGCCGGCGAGGCGCTGTCGGCGCTGATGAACTGCGGCAGGAAGGTGACGAAGAACAGCGCCACCTTCGGGTTGAGCGCGTTGGACAGGAAGCCCTGCCGCAGGTGCGCCCACCGGTGCGCCGGCACCGCGCCTGCCTCGTCGTCCACCGGCTTCTTGGACGAACGCCGCGCCGACCACAGCATCTGCGCCGCCAGCCACAGCAGGTACACCGCCCCGACGATCTTCAATACGGTGAACGCCGTCGCCGAGGCGAGCAGCAGCGCCGACAGCCCGAACACGGCGGCCGCGGCGTGCACGGCCAGGCCGAGCACACCGCCGATCATGGTCAGCGCCCCGCCGGCCCGGCCGCTGACCAGTGCGTTGCGGGTGATCAGGGCCTGATCCGGGCCGGGCAGCATGATCAGCACCAGCGCGGCAATCGCGAAAGTCGTCATAGGACGACGATGGCCGCCCGCGATCGATAGGTCCAATGCCAAAACCGGTGGTGTCCCATGCTTAGAATCTATGGATGGTGACGCTCGTCCAGCTCCGCGTGATCGACGCCGTCCGCCGCCTCGGGTCGGTCACCGCCGCCGGCAAGGACCTGCAGTACACCCAGCCGTCGATCAGCCATCACCTGTCGCGGTTGGAGGTCGAGGTCGGCACCCGCCTGATCCAGAAGGTCGGCCGGGGCATCCGGCTCACCCCGGCGGGCCGCCTGCTGGCCGACCGCGCCGCCGAGATCATCGGCCGGGTCGACTCCGCGACGACGGAACTGTCCGCGCTGGTCGGGCTGAACGCCGGACGCGTGCGGCTGG
>NZ_BOPG01000094.1 GCF_016863635.1 Virgisporangium aurantiacum
GCTCCGTCATGAGCTCGCTGGTGCCGGAGGCGGCGGTCGCCCTGGCCGAGCAGCATCCCGGCCTCGAACTCGGCCTCACCGACGCCCACCCGGAAGACTCGCTGGAGCAGTTGCGGGCCGGCCAGGTCGACGTCGCCGTGATCTTCCGCTACGAGGAAACCTCCCCCGAGGACGACACCATCCGCCTGACCCACCTGCTCGACGACCCGCTCTACCTGCTCACCACCACCGGCGGCGGCGGCACCCTCGCCGACCACGCCCGCACACCCTGGATCGCCGGCTGCGAACGCTGCCGGAGCCATCTCGTCGAGATGTGCGAACGCGCCGGTTTCTCCCCGCGCCTGGCCTACACCACCGACGACATGGTGGTCATGCAGAGCCTCGTCGCGGCCGGCATGGGCGTCACCACGATCCCCGGGCTGGCCCTGCGCGCGCACCGCCACCCCGCGATCACCGCCACCCGGCTCCCCGTGCCGCCGCGCCGGATCTACGCGGCCACCTACGGCGAACCACCCGACCCACCCGCCACCGCCACGCTCGTCGCCACCCTCACCGCCGCTGCCGCCGCGATGACCACGCACTAGCCTTCCGGGCGGGCGGGCAGCTCGAAGAGGGTGAAGATCGCCGGGTCCAGGAACGCGTGCAGGGCCGCGATCTTCCCGTCGCGCCATTCCGGCACGTGCAGGCCGACGGGTTTCCAACCGTTCTTGTACAGGGCCGTGGCCGGCACCCCGTTCGCGTCCGTGCGCAGCATGCGGACGTTGTCGCACGGGGCGATCCGCGCCCGCAGCCACCGCCCGAACACGTCGCTGCCGCGGAGCCAGAACGCGTACGGCGGCATCGAGACGACGACGTCGTGGTGCAACAGCGACACGATGCCGTCGATGTCGTACCGCTCGAACGCGTCGACGTACCGCTGCAACAGCCGGGCGTCGACCGGTTCGTCCACGGACTGCCCGCCGTTCGCGGTGCTGTCGCGGCGGGCCTCGGACAGGGCCGCCCGGGCGCGCCGCAGTGCGCTGTGCACCGCGTCGACCGTGGTGTCGAGGAGCGTCGCCACCTCGGCGGCCCGCCAGCGCAGCACGTCACGGAGAATGAGCACCGCACGCTGGCGCGGCGCGAGGTGCTGGAGTGCCGCGATGAACGCCAGCCGGATCGAGTCGCGCGACACCGCCAGGTCGGCCGGATCCACCTTCCAGGACGGCACCGGAGAGATCCATACCGACTCCGGCTGCGGCGTGCCCAGCATTCCCCGGCCGTCGTCGGGAGCGGCGATGTCCATCGGGAGGGCGCGCCGGCGGCGGTCGTTCGCGGCGTCGACGCAGACGTTGGTCGCGATCCGGAACACCCACGGGCGGAGGCCGGACCGGTCGTCCAGGCGGCCCAGGCCCCGCCAGGCCCGGATCATCGTCTCCTGGACCGCGTCCTCCGCGTCGTGGGACGAGCCGAGCATCCGGTAGCAGAATCCCAGCAGCGGCCGGCGCAGTTCGGCCAGCTGCCGGGCCAGCTCCTGGGCCGGCTCCTGGGCCAGCTCGGTCTCGACGGCAAGGGTCATCGCGGCACCTCCGTGGAAAGACGTCCATCAGGTGCAGACACCCGCCGGGGCCGAAAGTCGTCGGGGTGCGACCGGCGTCACTACCCGACGAGTTTTCGCCGCGCCGACGGTTCCAGCCGGCATGGTCAATCAAGCGACACGCTCCAGGCCCGGGCTCCTTCTCGCCCTGGTGTGCGGCGCGCAGTTCATGATCACGCTCGACATCGCGATCGTGAACGTCGCGCTGCCGTCGATCCAGAGCGAGCTCCGGCTGGATCAGCCGGACCTGCAGTGGGTGGTGATCACCTACGTTCTCGTGCTCGGCGGGCTGCTCCTGCTCGGCGGCCGGGCCGGTGACCTGTTCGGTCACCGGCGCATGCTGCTCGTCGGCCTCGGGGTGTTCTCCGCCGCGTCCCTGACCGCCGGCCTGTCCGGCTCGTTCGCGCCACTCGTCGCCTCCCGGGCGGCGCAGGGCGTCGGGGCGGCGCTGATCGCACCGGCCGTGCTCGCCGTTCTCGTCGGCGCGTTCGCCGAAGGGTCGGCGCGGAACCGGGCCCTCGGCACGCTCGGCGCGGTGAGCGGCAGCGCGGCGTCGGTCGGCGTCGTCGTCAGCGGGGTGCTGACCGCGAGCGCGGGCTGGGAGTGGATCTTCTACATCAACGTTCCGGTCGGCGTCGCGATGCTGGCCCTGATCCCGCGGTACGTTCCCGCCGACGGGGCCCCGACGCGCGGTCGCGCCGACATCGCGGGCGCGGTGACGGTGACGGCCGGGCTGACGGCCATCGTGTACGCCATCAACCGCAGTGTCGACGACGGCTGGACCGCCGCGTCCACGATCGGTTTCCTGGCCGCCGGCCTGGCCGCGCTCGCGGCGTTCGTCCGGATCGAGCGGCGCGCGGCGGTACCGGTCGTCCCGCTGGCGATGTTCCGCCGGCCGACGCTCAGCGCGGCCAACCTGTGCGCGGCGCTCGCCTACGCCGCCTTCTTCGCGACGATCTTCCAGGCGTCGCTGTTCATGCAGCAGGTGCTGGGGTACTCCGCGCTGCGTACGGGCGTCGCCTATCTGGCCATCGCCGCGACCGCCCTGCTGACCGCGGCCGGCCTCGCACCGCGGCTGCTCGCGCGGGTCGGCGCCGGATGGACCCTCGCGGCCGGGCAGATCTCCACGGCCGCCGGGCTGCTGTGGCTCGCGCGGGTACCGGCCGACGCCGGCTACTGGGCCGACCTGTTCCCCGGCTTCGTCCTCGTCGGCGTGGGCGTCGCCCTGTCGTCGGTGGCGGCACAGGTGGCCGCGTTCATCGGCGTCCCTCGGGAGGTCAGCGGCCTGGCCGGCGGCATGGTCGAGACCTCGCGCGAGATCGGCGGCGCGTTGGGCACCGCGATCGTCGCGTCGGTGGCGATCGCCACCGCCGCCACCGCATTGCGGACGGGTGACGCGTCGCCGGCCGCCGCGCTGACCGACGGATTCCGGCGCGGCTCCCTGGTCGCCGCCGGCTTCACCGTCGCCGGTGCCCTGGCGGCCGTCATGGTCCTCCGGCGCGCCGAACGCTCCGCCACCGTCCACCACTGAATCCAGGAGACACCGATGAACCTGACAGAGAACGCCGCCCGCCTGCGGTCGCTCCACCGGCGCGGCGAGCCGCTCGTCCTGGTCAACGCCTGGGACGTGGCCAGCGCCCAGCGGGTCGTCGCGGCGGGCGGGCGCGCCGTCGCCACGTCGAGCGTCGCGGTGGCGGCGTCCCTTGGCCTGCCCGACGATCCCTCGACCCCGCGCGGACCGGTGTTCGACGCGATCGGCCGCATCGCCGGCGCCGTCGACGTACCGGTCACCGCCGATCTGCTCGACGGGTACGGCCTCGACCCCGACGACCTCGTCGACCGCCTGCTCGCCACCGGCGCGGTCGGCTGCAACCTGGAGGACTCCGACCATGCGCACCCCGGCGAACTCCTCGACCCCGACGTGGTCGCCGACCGCATCGCCGCGGTCCGGGCCGCCGCGACACGCGCCGGCGTCGACGTCGTCGTCAACGCACGCATCGACGGCTACCTGCACCACGGGCCGGAGGCGACCGCCGACGTGCTGAGCCGGGCCGGCCGCTACCTGGACGCCGGCGCCGACTGCGTCTACCCGATCCGGCTGACCGACCCGGCCACCGTCGCCCGGCTGGTGGAGCGGCTCGACGCCGCCGTCAACGCCAACCTCTCCCCGCAGGTGCGCGTGGCCGACCTGGCCGCGGCCGGCGCCAGCCGGATCTCGATCGGTCCGCGGGCGTTCCACGCCGCCCTCGCGGCCGTCGACCGGCTGGCCGACGACCTCCTCACGGCGTGAGGAGGGCGGTGCCGTCGTCGACGGAGATGGCGCGCTTCGCGCGTTCGATCGACTCCTCCGACGCCGGCCCGCCGGGGTTCTCGGTGGCCAAAGCCTGGTTGACCGTGACGAACGGGCGCATGCGCCGCTCGTAGCCGGCGAAGCCGGTCACGTGGTCACCGCCGGCCGCTGCCAGTTCGGCGGCGAGCACGTACGCGCCCACCAGGGCCAGGCTGGTGCCCTGCCCGGACAACGGCGACGCGCAGTAGCCGGCGTCACCGAGCAGCGCGACCCGCCCGCGCGACCACGAGTCGATCCTGATCTGGGCCATCGCGTCGAAGTAGAAGTCCGGCGCCGTCCACATGCCGGCCAGGAACCGCGGCACCTCCCAGCGCATCGCGGCGAACCGGTCGGCGATGAGCCGGCGCTGGGCGTCGAGGTCGCGGTGGTCGTAGCTGATCGGACCGGACATGAAGCCCAGGTTCACCCGCAACTCGGTGTTCTGCCGGGCCGGGTAGATGCCGCCGCCGAGGTCTCCGTCGCGGAACCAGAGCTGCCAGTCCTCCAGGCCCAGGAAGTTCTCCATCGTGTACACCGACAGGTAGGTGCCCAGGTGGTGGATGTAGTCCGCCTCGGGGCCGAACGCCAGCCGCCGCACGGTCGAGTGCAGCCCGTCGGCGCCGATCACGAGGTCGAAGGTGCGCGGCGCGGTGCGCTCGAACGTCACCCGGACGCCGCGGTCGTCCTGGTCGAGCGTGACGACGGAGTCGTCGAAGAGGTACTCGACGTCGTCGCCGGTCCGCTCGAACAGCAGCTGCGTGAGGTCCTCGCGCAGTACCTCGATGTCGTCGCTGTCCAGCCGGCCGCTGCTGATCGCGTGCTCGGTGGAGCGCATCAGTTCCGTGCCGTCGCCGTCGAGCACGGACATGCCATGCATGCGGGTCCGCGATTTCTGCAGCTCGCCGAGCAGACCCATCCGGTCGACCACGTCGAGGGCCACCCCCCGGACGTCGATCGCCTGCCCGCCGACGCGCAGCGCCGGAGCGCGTTCCACGATGGTGACCGCGAAGCCGTGCCGGTGCAGCCAGTACGCCAAGGCGGGGCCGGCGACGCTCGCACCCGAGATCAGTATCTTCTTCATGCCACCGAGCGTACGGTGTACATTCAGAGGTGAACAGGCTCTGAACTGCATATCTACCCTAGTACAGGGACAGCGTTTGTGTACTAGTACAGGAGACACGATGACCGAGCCGCCGTATCAGCGCATCGTCGCTGACCTCCGTCGCCGCATCGCCGCGGGCGAACTCCGCCCCGGCGACCGGGTGCCCTCGACGCGTCAGCTCACCATCCGCTGGGGCGTCGCGCTGGCCACCGCGACCAAGGCGCTGGCGACGCTGCGCCAGGAAGGGCTGGTGCGGGCGGTACCGCGCGTCGGAACGGTCGTCGCCGAGCCGGCTCCGGCACCGGCGTCGAGGCCGGGAGTAGCGGCCGGCGCGGGCGGCGCGGCCGGCGGGGCCGGAGCGGAGCGTGACCTGAGCCGGCAGCGGATCGTCCAGGTCGCCATCGAGGTCGCCGACGCCGAGGGCCTGGAGGCGTTGTCGATGCGCGGGATCGCCGCCCGGGTCGGTGCCGCGACGATGTCGACGTACCGGCACGTCACCAGCAAGGACGACCTCGTCATGCTGATGGCCGACGCGGCGTTCGGCGAACTGCCGCCCGCGACCCACGACGACGGCGCGGGCTGGCGGGAGCGGGTGGCGGGAGCGGTGCGCACGCTGTGGACGCTGCATCGACGTCACCCCTGGTTGGCCCACCTCAGCCCGCTCACCCGCCCGCTGCCGCTGCCGCACCTCCTCGCGCACGGCGAACAGATCCTCGCGGCGTTCGCCGACACCGGCCTCGACCCGCACACCACGCTCGACCTTCAGGTGCTGCTGTACAGCTACGTGCAGGGCCTCGCGATCAACATCGAGCGGGAAGCGCACGCCGCGGCCACCACCGGCGTCTCCGAGGACGAGTGGATGCGGCAGCAGGGTCCCGCGATGGGCGCCATCGCCGCCACCGGCCGGTACCCGGCCTTCACCCGGCTCATGGACGCGTTCGCGGTGGGAGGGTACGACCTCGACCTCGACCGGATCTTCGAGCTGGGCCTCGGGCTCATGCTCGACGGGCTCACCCCGATGGTCGAGGCCGCCCCGGTCAAGAACGGGACGCGTACCGCACCCGGGTGAAGGGCCAGTCGGCGGCGAGCCATCGCGACACCGCGTCGTGCAACGGCCCGTCCAGGTCGGCGTGATCGGCACTCACCCAGGACCGGACCGAGACGATCGTGCGGTCGTCGCGCGCCGGGTACATGTACACGCAGCCGATCACGTCGTCGCCCGGTACCCGGATCACGGAGTAGGTGAAGCCGGTCCGCTCGGCGAAGTCGTCGGCGTGCCGGCGGAGGTCGGCGAGATTCTCGTCGAGAGGCATCCCGTTCGCGGGTGGCCAGCTCCCGGTCTCGAAGCCGGGTGTCGACCGGATGTGGTCGATGCTGCCGGTCCAGGCGGCGTGATCCCGCTCGTTGTGCTGCGGGCCGAGCGGCTCCAGGCGGAACCGTTCGGTCACCAGTTCTCGCGGCACGGCGAAGTCATCGGGAACCATGAGTGCATTACACCCGATACGCGGCGACCAGGGTCCGGAGTTCCGTCGACATCGCGGCCAGCGTCGTGGCGGTGTGCTGGGTCTCGTCGGCGCCGCTGGTGACGGCCTCCGCCGTCCGGGCGACACCGGCGATGTTCGTGGCGATGTTGGCGGCGCTGTCGGCGGTCTCGCCGACGCTGCGGGAGATCTCGGCGGTCACCGCGGTCTGCTCCTCGACGGCCGACGCGATCGTCGTCGTGTAGTCGTTGACCCGGCCGATCACGTCGGAGATCTGGCCGATCGCGGTGATGGTGCCGTCGGTCTCCTGCTGGATCGCGGCGACCCGCGAGGCGATCTCGCCGGTGGCGCGGGCCGTCTCCTGCGCCAGGTCCTTGACCTCGCCGGCCACCACCGCGAAGCCCTTGCCCGCCTCACCCGCCCGGGCGGCCTCGATGGTGGCGTTGAGGGCCAACAGGTTCGTCTGCTCCGCGATCGACGTGATCAGCTTGACCACCGCGCCGATCTCGGCCGACGACAGCCCGAGTTTCTGCACCGAACCCTGTGCCTGCTCGGTGATCTGGGCGGCGTCGGCGGCGACCCGCGACGCTTCCGTGGCGTTGGTGGTGATCTCGCGGATCGCCGCGCCCATCTGTTCGGCGCCGGAGGCAACGGTCTGCACGTTGCCCGAGACCCGGTTCGCGTCGCCGGAAACCGTGCCGGCCTGTTCGGCGGCGGTCTGCGCCGACGTGGACAACTGGGTGGCGACGCTGGACATCTGCGCCGACGCGCCGGCCAACTGCTCCGAGTTGGCGATGACCCGCCGGACCATGTCGCCCACCGCCGTGGCGGTGGCGTTCAACGTGGTGGCGAGTTCGCCCAGCTCGTCGCGGGTGTGCACGACCACCCGGGCGGTGAGGTCGCCGTCGCCGATCCGGCGCAGCGCGGCCATGCAGCGGTCCAGCGCGTTGGAGATCAGCCGGGCCACGCCGACGGACAACGCGAGGCCGAACAGCATCGTGACGATCAGCACGGTCAGCACGACGTTGCGGGTGTCCCGGAAGTCCTTGTTCGCCTGGATCTGCTCGGCCTTGGCGTCGGCCAGGGTGGCGCCGACGAGGGCGTCCAGGGAGCTGTTGATGGCCTCGGTCAGCGGCGCCACCTTCGTGGTGCGCACGGCTTCGATGCCGGCCAGGTCGCGGCGGGCGGCGAGCGGTTGCTGGTCCTCGGTCAGCGAGGCCTGCCACTGCGCCCAGGCGGTGTCGAACGTCGCCAGCACCCGCAGTTCGTCGTCGTTGAGGGGGTAGGCGCGCAGCTTCGCCTCGGCGTCGGCCACGGCCTGCGCGGTCGTGCCGATCGCCTGGGTCTTCGCCGCCACCGTGGTCGCGCTCTGGGCCAGGAACAGGTCGAGGGAGTTGATCCGGGCCCGGTACACCGCGTCACGCAGCGATCCGGCCGCCTCCACCACGTGGGTGTGCCGGGACACCGTGTCCACCCGGGAGGCGGTGTCCGACACCTCCGCCAACGCGAACAGACCATCGATCATGCTCAACGTCGCCACGATCGCCACCGTCGCGATGATCTTCGTGCGGATCCGCCGGTCGGTGAACCACCGTAGGCCGGACAACCGCGTCGAACCGTCACTGGTAACCACACCGAGCCCCCTGTCAGTCCGGCAACCCATCGGCACCCGGACCGGACAGTTGAGCCGAACCCGCCCGGGTCGCTCAGGTCTCCGATCGGGCCGCCGATATGGGGGACAACCGTTCCGCCCACGGCCCGGCACGAGGGAAGGACCCGAGGTGGCGTTTCGCGACTTGGTTCCGGAGATCCGGCTCTCCGACACCGCCTTCGCTGCCCGGCATCGCGCCCTCCGTGTCATTCTCTGGCTGCACGTTCCACTGGTCGCCGGCGTCGCGGTGTTCAGCGGCGAGGGCACCACCGGCCACCACCGCTCGGTGCCGTGGGCGCTGGTGGTCCTGATCCTCCTGTGCGCGCTGATCGGTGACATGCCGCGGTCGCACCGCGGCCGGGCGATCACGGTCAGCGTCGGCCTGCTGCTGGGCGCGTACGGCCTGGTGCATGCCGGCGGCGGCCTCACCGACCTGCACTTCCACTTCTTCGTGGTGCTGGCGCTGGTGGGCCTCTACCAGGACTGGCTGCCGTTCGCGGTCGCCGTCTCGACGGTCGCCTTCCACCACCTGGCGGTCGGCCTGGTCGCGCCCGATCAGGTCTTCTCCGACCCGAGAGCACAGGCACACCCGTTCTGGTGGGCGCTGCTGCACGCCGTCTTCGTCCTCGCCATGTGCGCCGCGCAGGTCGTCTACTGGCGGTTCGCGGCCGAGACCCAGGAGGAGACGGAGCGGGTGAAGGCCGAGGCGGCGCAGGTGGCGGAGCAGACGCTCCGTCAGGCGGCCGACGAGGCCAGCCGGCGGGAGGCGAACGCGGCCCAGTCGGCGGCCAGCGAACTGGAGCGCAGTTCCGGACTGGCCCGCGAACTGGAGCAGGTGCTCACGCGGGTGGCCGACACCGGCAACCGGCTCGGATCCGAGGCCGGCGACGCGTTGCTCGCGTTCGAGACGACTCTCAGCGACGCCGGCACCACCGTCGCGAGCGGTACCGCCGAGATCGGCTCGGCCCTGGCGACCGCGAACCGGGCCGTCGAAGCGATCGACCATCTCGGCGCGGCCGTCGCCGACATCTCGAACATCGCCGGGCTCATCCAGGCGGTGGCCGACCAGACCAACCTGCTGGCGCTGAACGCCACGATCGAGGCCGCCCGGGCCGGCGACATCGGCAAGGGCTTCGCGGTCGTCGCCGGCGAGGTCAAGGAGTTGGCGTCGCAGACGGCCAGCGCCACCGGACGCATCGAGACCACCGTCGAGGACGTGAAGAGACAGGCGTCGAACGTCACCGCGGCGGTGCGCGAGGTCAGCGAGCGGCTGGCGTCGGTGACCTCCCTGCAGGAGCACATCCGGCAGGTGATGGCGGAGCAGAGCGAGATGACCGCACGCACCCGTGACCTGGTGATCGCCGCGGCCCGGGAGGTCGCCGACTCCGCGGCCGCCGCACGCCAGTAGGCGTCACGGCGCGTAGATTCGGGCAATGTCCGTATCCACTATGGAACTCGGCGACGGCCTCACCGTCAGCCGCATCGGCTTCGGAGGCATGGCGCTCAGCGACGTCTACGGCGAGACCAACCCCGACGACGCGTTGCGCACCCTCCACCAGGCGGTCGACCGGGGTGTGACGTTCATCGACACGGCCGATGTCTACGGCGAACCGCGTCCCGGCACCGAGGGGCCCGCGGGCACCAACGAGGAGCTGATCGGCCGGCTGCTCGCCGACCGGCGCGACGAGGTCCAGCTCGCCACCAAGTTCGGCATCACCGGCGAGGTGACCGACGGGGTCGCCACCCGCGGCGACCGGGCCTACGTCCGGGCCGCCTGCGAGGCGTCGCTGCGGCGGCTCGGCACCGACGTCATCGATCTTTACTACATGCACCGGCGCCAGCTCGACCTCCCGATCGAGGAGACGGTGGGCGCGATGGCCGAGCTCGTCGCGGCGGGCAAGGTCCGCCATCTCGGCCTGTCCGAGGTGACGGCGACCGAACTGCGCGCCGCCGCGGCCGTCCACCCGATCGCCGCGATCCAGAGCGAGTGGAGCCTCTGGTCGCGCGACGTCGAGGCCCGCGTCGTGCCGGCGGCACGCGCGGCGGGCGCCGGGTTCGTTCCGTACAGCCCGCTCGGACGCGGGTTCCTGACCGGCACGCTCACCCCGGAGCGGGTGGCCGGCGGCATGCTGCGCGACCACCCGCGGTTCACCGAGCACTTCGCGGCCAACCAGCGGGTCGTCGACCTCGTCCGCGAGGTCGGTGAGGAGACGGGTGCCAGCCCGGCACAGGTGGCGCTGGCCTGGCTCTACGCCCAGGGCGAGGCACTCGGGCTGCCGGTCGTGCCGATTCCGGGCACCCGGTCGGCGAAGCGGGTGAGCGAGAACGCCGGCGCCGTCGAGGTTCGGCTGACCGCCGAGCAGAAGGCGCGGCTGGACGGTGCCGCCGACCTCGTTCAGGGCGGCCGCAACCTCACCACCTCGGCCGACTGGATCTCCTCCGGCCGCGAATGAAACGCGAACAGACCGCAGCGGCGCCGGCCGGTCGCTCATCGCGGCCGGCCGGCGCCGTGAACTACCGGGTGGTGACGCCCAGCCAACCGAGATCGGGACCCGGTCCGACCTCGATCGCGGCGGCCGTGGCGAGCAGGTCGTCCCGGGACACGTCGGGAAGGACGCTGGACACCGTCAGCTTCAGGCCCGACGCGAGCTCGACCACGACGTAGACGTGCTGGAACGGCATCGGTTTGGGGCCCTCGATATCGCGGATCACGATGCGGGCCGGCCGGCCGGCGACGGTGATCGACTCGCCGCCGTCGGGGGCGTCGGTGCTGCG
This sequence comes from Virgisporangium aurantiacum, assembly GCF_016863635.1. Taxonomy (GTDB): domain Bacteria; phylum Actinomycetota; class Actinomycetes; order Mycobacteriales; family Micromonosporaceae; genus Virgisporangium; species Virgisporangium aurantiacum. The sequence goes on from NZ_BOPG01000094.1 coordinate 10,912, forward strand.
CCCGAGCCGCGCGTAGATTCCACGATCGGGATCCTGGCCGCCCTCCTTGACGTCCTTCTCGGACGTGGGCGGCGGGCTGGCCCCGGGGATCTTGCCGTAAGCGGTGAGCTCCAGCTGCCACCGGTCGGCGGAGTCGCCGGCGAACTGTGCGAGCTTCGGCGCCATTCCGGTGGGCAGCCAACCGAACCTCATCGGCACCGCCACCTGACCCGGGTCCGGCTGCACCGAGCGCGCGATCCGCAGCAGGTCGGCGTCGGACACGCCGGCCTCGACGTTGTGGATGAAGATCACCGTCTGCGGGTCGATCAACCAGTGCAGCGACGACTTGCCGTCACCCGGCGCGGGGCTCAGGCGGCCCGGCCTGCCGTTGATGTCGACCGCCTGCCCGTAGTCACCGAACTGGTCGGCACCGTTCTCCGCGTCGACGGCACCGAACTCCAGGCGGGAACCACCCATGTCGAAGCCGGCGCCCGCGTCGGACCGCTTCCAGAACCGCACCGGCCCGTCGTAGCCGAAGTCGGGCCCGAGTGGCACGCTGCGCGACCGCTCGGTCAGTCCGGCCGGCAGCCAGGTCGGCCGGTACCGCAGGCCGACCGCGGCCGGCGCCGCCGGGCCGGCCGACGCCGACGAGGACATTTCGGCGGCGGGGCCGGCGCCGCGCGGCGCGGGGGCGTCGTCGAGCGCGAGCACCGGCACGGCGAACGCGGCGAGCGCCGCCGCGGCGACCAGGCCACCGGCCAGCGAGCCGTACCGGCGGCGGGTGCGGCGGGCGGCCCGGCGCGGCAGTGCGGCGCGCACCCGGTCCGGGTCGGGGGCGCGGTCGGCCTGGCGCTGCAGCGCCTCCCGCAACAGGTTGTCGGTCATGCCGGGTCTCCAAGGGTCGTGACGAGCGGAGCGGGCAACGACTTGCGCAGGGTTGCCAGGGCTCGCGAGATGAGACTGCGTACGGTGACCGACCGGCAGCCGAGCAGGTCAGCGATCTCCTCGTCGGGCAGGTCCTCGTAGAACCGCAGGGCGACGGCGGCCCGCTGCCGCGGCGGCAGCGCGGCGACCAGTCGCAGCACCGCGTCGCGGTCGTCCACCGCGGCCGACGGGTCGGCGGTGGGTGCCACGTGGAGGTCCAGGTGCTCCCACGCCAGCGGAACCACGCGCGCCGCCCGGCGACGCCGCCAGGACAGGAACTCGTTGAGGACCATCCGCTTCACGTAGCGCTCGGGAGCGTCCACCGCGCTGATCCGCGCCCAGCGGGCCTGTGCGCGCACCAGTACGTCCTGCGTGATGTCCTCGGCCAGGTACGCGTCGCAGGTCACCACGGTGGCGTAGCGCAGCAGCGCACCGAGCCGGAAGGCAACGAACTCGTCGAACGTCACGGGCGGGCCACCTTCGAAGCCGGCTGATCGGTCCACTTCGAAACGCACCGACCCCGCCGGATTGTGGCAGCCGCGCCAGGATTTCTTCAGCTACCTCTTCGGCGACCGACCCACCAGGCGGGTCGCCAGGCCGGCTCGGGGACGCGCGGCAGGCTTTCGAGGTGGGTGATGACCGCCCGGAGCCCCGGGTGCGGACCCGTTGCGGGGAGGATGAGCGCGAGCGGGTACGCGATCACCGGGTCCACGAGGGGGATGCGGCGCAGGTCGTGGTTCGTCGGCCAGATGTAGCGGTCGCGCGACCCCACGAGCGTGGCGACGTCGGCGGACTCCGCGAGGGTGTCGAGGAGCACCTCGTCGCCGAAGTGCGGGCCGGCCGCGTCGACGCGGAGGTCGAACTCGGTGGCGAGCTGGTCGTAGAACTCCGACCACTCGCTCCGGGGCGCGATGCCCGGCACCCAGATCCGGTGCCCGCTCAGCTGCGCCGGCGTCACCGTGCGCGCCGACGCGAGCGGATGCTTCGGCCCGACGAGAAGTTCCGACGGGGAGTCGAACGCGTGGATCATCCGCAGACCGCGTGGCAACCTGGCCGGGTCGGTGACGGTACGGAACGACGCGTCGACGTCGCCCGCCTCGACGGCGGCGGCCGCCTGGCGCGGGTCGTTGACCCTGAGCGTCACCACGTCGAGGTCGGTTCCGGGATGCGACCGCCAGTAGTCGTGCAGCACCACCGCCTGCGCGCTCCGCAGGCCGAGAACGTCGATCCGCAGCGCCCGGGAGCCCGGCCGCACCGCGGCGACGGCGCGTTCGACACCCGAGACGATGCCGCGCGCGTGCGGGAGAAACGCCTGACCGTCGACCGTCAGCTCGACCCCACGGGCGGTCCGGGTGAACAGCCGGACCGCGAGCTCACGCTCCAGCGTGGCGATCCGCTTGGAGACCGCCTGCTGCGTGACGCCCAGCTCGTCGGCCGCGTGTTGCAACTGCCCGAGCTCGGCCGCCCGCACGAACGATCGCAGCGCCTCGGTGTCCACCGCGGTCATGTTAAGTCATGCTCAAACCCTTGCGCCGCAGCCTTATGCGGTGCCGGTGCGTGGGAATACGCTCCCGATCCATGCAACCCTGCCAACTGTGCGGAAGCACGCCGGCCACGAAAATCACCATCGGCGCATTGACCGGAATGGTGATCGCATTCCAGGTCCGCACGTTCCGGGGTTGGTTCTGCCGCAACTGCGGGCTCGCGGTCTACCGGCAGCAGACCGCGACGACCCTCAAGACGGGGTGGTGGAGCATCACCGGGCCGGCCGTCGTCCCGCTGTTCCTGCTGTTCAACCTCTTCTGGTGGGCGAAGATCACCCGCCTGGGCCCGCCGCTCCCGGCGCCGGGCGCCCGTCCGGCCGACCCGGGTAAGCCGCTGTTCCGCCGGCCGGTCGCGCTCATGCTCCTCATGGCGGTGCCGGTGGTTGTGGTGGCCGTGTCGTGCGTCGCGTTCGGGATGCTGGGTCTTTAGCGCCGCAGTGCGCGGGCGATGGCTCGGTCCGGCTCGGTGCTCCAGGCGGTGTCGCTGTTCTCGGCCTCCCACAACGCGTTCTGGAGGATGCGGGCCAGCGTCCAGCCGATCGCGCGCTGCCGGTCGAGCCCGAGGATCTCGGTCATCAGGTCGAAGCGCCGGCGAACGGCCCGCGGCACGTCCGCGGTGGCCACCACGTCGTCCCACCGGTTGTGCAGGGCGGCGAGCAGTTCGAAGCCCGGGTCACCGATCAGCGGCTTGGGATCGATCGCCAGCCACCGGTCCGGATCGTCGAGGGTGGCCAGGACGTTGTCGAAGTGCAGATCCCAGTGCAGCAACCGGTCACCGGGCTCGGCGACGAGGTCGGCCACCACGGCGGCGCAGGTGCCGATGAGGTGCCGCTCGTCCGGGTCGGCGACCGTGCCGAGGGCGTGCGGCACGCGGTCGAGCATGGCGGCGGCAACGTCGCCGAGCCGGCGGATGCCGGGCGGGGCGGGCACCGCGTGCAGGCCGGCCATGATCCCGGTGAGGATCCGCAACGCCGCCAGGTCGTCCCGGATCGCCCCGAGGGTACGGCCGGCGTCGAGCCGCTCCAACAGCATGGAGCCGGTGTCGGGGTCGTGCCGCAGCAGACCGACCGCGCCGTGCCCCCGCCATGCCCGCAGCGCCGCCGGTTCCCCGCCGGTCTCGTCGTCGACGGGCTGCAACTTCAACACCGCCGGCGTCCCGTCGGCGCACCGCACCGGCAGGATGAGCGCGACCGCCCCGAACCCGGGCGGTCCGTCGAGCGTGAGCTGCCACCGCTCCAGGCACGCCGCGGCAAGCCCGGGAAGCCCGTCGATCCAGCCCCGTCCGGCGGCACCGAAGAACTGCGCGTGCGAGGCCACCAACGCCTCGGGCACGACCACCCTCCCGGTCATGGCCGCCACGCTAGCAACCGGTTCTGCTCAACTGCCGTGGCCGACCGGCCGATCTGACCCAGAGCGGGAGGCCGAGGGTCGGACGGAGCGCGATGAACGTACGGCACAAGCTGCTCGGCGGTTACCTGATCGTGGCCGCGATGCTGGCGGTGACCGGGTTGCTGGCGTGGCGGGCCGACGTGTCCTCCGCCGAGCGGGCGGCGGTGACCGAGGCCGTACAGGTGGCCCGGGGCATCGGGGCAGACGTCGCGCAGGGACTCGCGGCCGACACCGCCGGCGAGATGCCGGGGCCGCTGTACGACGATCCGGTGGCGCTCGACAACTACCTGCGGCGCCTGCACGACCTCCAGGACCGGGACGTCGTGGTGGTCGACCGCGACCAGCGGATCCTCGCCGACGCGGTGCCGGAGAACGTCGGAACCGTCTTCGATCACGACATGGCCGACGAGGTCGGCCGGACGATCCGCGACGGCCGCTCGCGCACGTTCATAGAGACCAGCGTCGACTACCCGGACGGCATCCGGCAGGTCGTCGTGACGCTGGTGGGTGCCGACGGAGAGACGCTCGGCGCGGTGATCCTGGAGTACACGCCCCTGTACGACCAGATGATGGCGGTCACCGCGCAGGCACAGCGACTCATCATCGTCTCCGGCAGCATCTGCACCGTTCTCGTGCTGCTGCTCGGCTGGGTGATCGCCCGCTCCATCACCCGCCGGATCACGTCCCTGACGTCGGCGGTGGGCGACGTGCGCAACGGCGACTACAGCCGCCGGGTGCCGCTGGTCGGGCGCGACGAGATCACCGGGCTGGGCATGGCGTTCAACGACATGGCCGCGCAACTGGAGACGTCGGCACAGGAGATCCTCGCCAAGGAGTACACCGACAGCATCCTGGCCAACGCCGGCGAGGGGATCTGCGGCGTCGACGCCGCGAACCGGATCACGTTCGTGAACGCGGCCGCCGCCCGGCTCACCGGGCTGCCCGTCGAGGAACTGCTGCACCAGGACGTGGCCACGCTGCTGCCGGAGGCCGGCGGGGCGGAGGCACCGGCCTCCGGATCCCGCGAAAGCGCGCTGGTCCGCCCCGACGGGACCTCGGTACGCGTCGCGTACATCATCAGCCCCATCACCAAGAAGGGCCGCCGGATCGGGGCCGTCATCGTGCTGCGCGACGTCACCCGGCAGCGCGCGCTGGAGCACGACCTGCGCCACCAGGCACTCCACGACGGGCTGACCGGCCTGCCCAACCGTAAGTTGTTCGTCGACCGGCTCGAACACGCGATGACGAAGGCCCGGACGACCGGTGAACGGATCGCGGTCCTGTTCCTCGACCTCGACGGCTTCAAGCGCGTCAACGACGGCCTCGGCCACGACGCCGGTGACACCCTGCTGCGGGAGGCCGCCGGCCGCCTCCGTGCGGTGCTGCGTCCGCACGACACGGTGGCGCGCCAGGGCGGTGACGAGTTCGCCGCGCTGCTGGAGGGCGCCGACGACGCCACCGTCGACCGGCTCGCCCAGGAGTGCCTGGACACGCTCGCCGCGCCGTTCCGGCTCAGCGGGCGCGACGTGAACGTGACGGTCAGCATCGGCGTCGTGTCCGACGCGAGCCGGTACACCGACGCGGACGAGGCGATCCGCAACGCCGACATGGCCATGTACGCGGCCAAGGGTCAGGGCAAGGCCCGCTTCAAGCTGTTCGAGTCGACGATGCACGAACGGCTGGTGGAACGCATCGACCGGGAGGCGCGGCTGCGCGACGCCGTGCCCGGTGGCGAACTGCGCCTGCACCTCCAGCCGGTCGTCGACCTGGTCGACCGGCGGATGCGCGGGGTCGAGGCGCTGGTGCGGTGGGAGGATCCGGAGCTCGGCCTCCTGCCACCGGCGGCGTTCATCCCGCTGGCCGAGGAGACCGGCCTGGTTGTGGACATCGACCGGTGGGTCCTGGTCGAGGCGTGCCGGACCCTGCGGAACTGGCGCGACCGCGCACCGGACACGGCGCCGAGCTGGATCAGCGTCAACATCTCGGCCGCACACCTGGAACTGCCGGACCTCACCGACCACGTGGCGCAGGCCCTGGCCGCGAGCGGACTGCCGGCGGACTGCCTCGTGCTGGAGGTCACCGAGACGGTCCTGATGAGCGACATCGCGGTCAGCTCCACCCGGTTGGAACAGCTGCGACGGCTCGGTGTCCGGATCGCGATCGACGACTTCGGCACCGGCTACTCGTCGCTCGGTTACCTACGCGACATCCCCGTCGACGTCCTGAAGATCGACCGCTCCTTCATCACCGGTCTCGTCGACAGCACCCGGCAACGCGATCTGGTCACGGCGGTCGTTCAGCTCGGGCACACGCTGGGCCTGCGGGTGGTGGTCGAGGGGGTCGAGGACGAGGCGCAGCTCGCCGTGCTGGTCGCGATCGGCTGCCGGCTCGCGCAGGGCTACCACCTGGGCCGGCCCGAGCTGGCTGAGTCGCTCGCCGGACGGATGGCCACGGCGACGGTGCTCGTCTGAGCACTCAGCGGGCGGGGTACTGGCAGGCCGATCTGGCCGCCGCCGTCACCTCCTTCGGCGCCAACGACGGCGGCCGGGCCGCCGACGGATCGATCGCGGACGCCGCCTTGGCGTCGACGATCGCCGTCGGGCCGCCGCCGCCGAGGCAGGCGACCGCCACGATGGTGACCGGCTCGGTCGCGAGCCCACCGGGCGACTGCGCCGGATGCCACACGCCGGTGAACTCGGCACCGCCGCTGAGGCTCAACTGGCGCCACGCGGCCCCGGCGTGCCGTGCCGCGAAACCGACGATCTCGAGGTTGCTGCCGGTCGCCGTGACGACGAGACCGCCGGGCTTCGCCGCGTCGGCCGCGACGGCGAGCGAGATGCTTTCGGGACCCGGTCGGTCGTTGCGGCATCGGGACGGCGCGAGGTTCGCGGGTGGATTGCCGTGGACGATCGCAGACGGCACCACGTTGCCGTCGGCGAGGATGAACCACCGGATGTCGGGCGTGCCACTGGTCGCGTCGCGGGTCTTGGCACCGAGGCAGTAGCCGGTGAACCCGAGGGTGCAGTTGCTCGGCACGGTCCGCAGGACCGGTTCCGACCCGGATGCGCCGGGGCGCACGGGAGTGCCGGCGCCGTACGTCTCCCCGGTGAACGCGCGTTTGTCCGGCAACGGCGGGCACCCTGCGGTCGTCACCGGATGTTTTTTGAAGGGACCGACAACCGCAACCGTGGTGATGGCCGTGACCACGACGATCGCCGCCACCCCCAGAACCAGCCACCGCCGGCGCAGCCGTGGCGGTGGCTGAGGAGCGGGCGGATCCGGCTGCGGGGGTTCCGCCGGAGCGTCCAGCTGTTCCCACCGCCGGCGCCACTCCTCGACGTCGCCCTGGCAGGCCCCGACGTACGCGAGCACGACGTCGAGCGTGGGCCGGCGGACGCCGCGGGCCGCATCCGACAGGGTGGCGGCGCTGTAACCGGCGGACTTCGCGAGCGCCCGGTAGGTCGGATTGCCGGCGTCGGCGCGAACCTTCCGCAGCGCGAACGCGAACGACTGCAGGGGCCCGGCCGAGGGATCGATCGGCCACTCGGGACGAGCCACCCGACCTCCTCTGCCCAGCCCGTTGCCGATTGGCATCGTGCCCGCCGTAGAGAGGGCAGTCAAGATACGTCGATGCGGCCGCCGGCTGTCCCGACGGCCGCATCATGACGTCGTTACTCAGTCGCAGTGTTCGAAGGGGCTGTTGTAGGCGGTGGTGCCGACCGAGCCGCCCCACTTGACGCACGAGTTCGGGGCGGACGCCCGCACCGGCCCGGCGTAGAAGGCGAACGAACCGCTGTCGGTGATCCGGGTCTTGCCCTGTACCTCCAGATACGCCGAGGTGGTTGCGACAGCCGTGCCCGCCTTGATCGTCACCACGCAGTTGTCGGCCTTGTCGGCGTTGTAGAGCAGGTACACCGTCCCGGCCGACCCGAGCGGCGCCTGGTCGATGACGTCGTAGCCGGCGCCACACACCTCCGTGGGCGTGTGCGGGTTCGACGAGCCGCCGCACCCGTTGTTGGAGCGCAACGTCTGGTTCGGGTAGCCGAACCGCACGCCGTTGAAGAACGCCGGTTGGATGCTCGCCGGGTACGCCGCGTCCGTGGTCCGGACCTCGAAGTGCAGGTGCGGGCTGATGTTGTTGCCCGGCTTGCTGGTGTTGCCGACCTCACCGATCTTCTGCCCCCGCGACACCGTCGCGCCGACGGCCACCGAGCGGACCCGCAGGTGCGCGTAGAAGCTACGCCAGCCACCCCCGTGGTCGATGACGACCAGGTTGCCGTAGCCGTTGGCCGAGCCCTGGTGGGCCGAGGTGATCACCTTGCCGGCGCTCGCCGCGACGACCGAGTCACCCAGGTCGGCGTCGGCCGTGCTGCCCCGGTTGAAGTCGATCTCGAACGACCGGTGGGCGCTGCTGTTGTCGGAGTCGCCGTTCCAGGTCTGCCCGCAGGGGAACGGCAACTGGAACGGTGGCCGTTGGCCAGCTGCGTTGGCGAAGCCCATCCCGGCGATCGTCAACCCCACGACGACGACCACCGTCGAACCCACGGCGATCAGCGTTCTCTTCATGCGCATCGATGACTCCCGTTAATCACAGTGTTCGAAGGGGCTGTTGTAGGCGGCGGCGCCGACCGAGCCGCCCCACTTGACGCACGTGCTCGGGGCCGACGCCCGCACCGGCCCGGCGTAGAAGGCGAACGAACCGCTGTCGGTGACCCGGGCCCTGCCCCGCACCTCGAGATAGGCCGAGGTGGCTTCGACGGTCGTGCCCGCCTTGATCGTCACCACGCAGTTGTCGGCCTTGCCGGCGTTGTAGAGCAGGTACACCGTCCCGGCCGACCCGAGTGGCGCCTGGTCGATGACGTCGTAGCCCGCGCCACACACCCCGGTCGGCGTGTGCGGGTTGTTCGTGCCGGCGGCGAGCGCCTGCAGTTGGGCCAGGGTGCCCGGGAAGAAGTTGTGGTCGACGTTCCCCGTGATCCCGGCGACCCGGAACGAACTGGTGTTCTGCCAGAACGTGTAGGCGGGCCAGCCACCCGGGATGCTCGGCCCACCCGTCGAGTACTGCGCGATCCACAGCGGGTGACGGTGGAACTCGCGGGAGTCGCCCATCGCGCTGCGCCAGAACGCGGGCCCGGTGTAGATGACGGGCACCCGGCCGGTCAGCCGCTCGACCTCGGCGAGGAACGCCTTGGCCCAGGCGACCAGCGCCGTCGGCGACAGCCCGTCGTTGGCCTCGATGTCGAGCGCCGGCGGAAGCTGACCCGCCAGTGCCGTGCCGGTGACGCTGACGAAGTAACGCGCTTCGGCAACCGCGTCGCCGGCCGACGAATCGGGCCGCGCGAAATGGTAGGCGCCGCGGAGCAGTCCCGCCGTTCGCGCACCACTGTTGTTGCCCGCGTAGTACGGATTGGTGTAGCTCACGCCCTCCGTCGCCTTGAGATAAACGAAGCTCTGGCCGGCGCCGCGTACCTGGGTCCACGAAATGGTGCCGCGCTCATTCTGGTGGCTCGACACGTCGAGCCCTTCGACCTGGGCGGCCGCGTCGGCGGGCGGCGCCTTCCACATGGTCACACCCGCGTAGCCCACCGCAGCGAGCACGACGGCGGCCAGCGCGGTACCGATCCTCATTGACGTCCGCAAATTCTGCCCCTTCTATCGCCCGGCCGGCGGGACAGCAAGCTAACACCGCCGTCGACGGGGCAATAATTACGTTCGGCAGCACGGCGTCACGGTCCGCGATATTTCTTAAGGGGGACGCAGGAGAAGCTTTCGAAACACTTATATGAGTCGATAGATCGGCGCTATTTCATTGACCGGAATTGACCAGGCGACCGGTGCCGACCATCGCGGCGCCCATCAGCATCCCCACGGTGATCGCCACCATCAGGCCCACCATGTCGGCCACGCCGGTCACGCCCTGAATCGGATGTCCGCCGATCCAGCTCTCCAACCCGCGCAGCCCGTGCGATCCCGGGGTCAGCACGTAGAACGCGCCGAGGTAGATCACGTACGCCGGCGGACGCCCGGCCCGGCGCGAGACCAACAACGCCGACGCCGTCATCACGGTCGCGCCGACGAACGTTCCCACCGGATCGCCGAACGCCCGCACGCCGATCTCGGTGACCGCGGCGGTGAGCAGGATGAGCCCGAGCGCCCAGGGAAAATCGCGGGGGGCCATCGAGAAGACCAGCATCACGCCCACGGCGAAGAGGACCCAGCCGAGCCAGGTCCACAGTGGACCGAGGTTGCCCGGCACGTCGACGTCGAACAGATCGCGCTGCGGCACCCGGAGCACCACGGTGGCGAGCAGGGCGCCGAAGGCGAGCACCAGCAGGACGGTCACGCTGTAGACGAGGCGCGCGGCCCCCGCGGTCAACCGGTTGGTCGACAATTCGAGGGCGGCGGCGCTGATCGCGTCGCCGGGAATGAAATAGAACAACGCGGGGACGAGGAGCTGGATCGGCCCGCCGTCCACCAGGCCCTGTTCGTAGAGGACGAGCACAACGGCGGAGACGACCACCGAGGCCAGAAACGGGGTGACGAACGCCAGCCGCCGGTGCGGTGCGCCGAAAATCACGAGGATGCCGACGAGCAGGCCGGTGAACGCCGAAACGGCCACCTGCTGCCAGGTAGCCTGCACCGAAACGCCGAAGCCGACGCTGAACGAGACGAGCCCGACGATCCGCCACGGGCGCGACCAGCGGACCGGCCTGGCGAGAATCTCGTCGAGTCTGCTTTTCGCTTGGCTGGGCGACAGCTCACCCCGGTCGATGTCGGCGATCAGCCCGTGAACGCGGGAAACCTGGTCGAGCGGCGGCACTCCGGGTTCGCGGGAGTACGACAGGGTCTGCCCACCGACGGTGAGTAGCGCCGCGTCTGCCAGGAAGGTCGCCTCGGCCCGGTGGCCGTACCGGTCGGCGATCCGTCGCACGGTCGCCTCGCAGCGCATCGTCCCTTCGAAGCTCGACCTCAGCAACCACTCGGTGAGGGGACCGAGCAGTTCCAGCAGCTCGTCCCTGTGCACCCTCGACGCCGTCATATCCGAGGGAATCTAGGTCCGGGCCGGCCGCCGACGCCTCATCACCCGGGGATGACCCGACTTAGCTAGGCCCGTTTCCGGTAGAACCGCAGCGCCCGCGTCACCATCTCGTCGGTCGCCCGGGCATTCGCGATCGCCCCGATCAGCGCGCCCGCCCCGGGAATCAGCCGCAACATCCGCCGGGCACCGAGCCGCAGCACCCCCACGGCCAGGGTCCGGACGATCGGCCGCGCAAGCCGGCCAGGGTCGCCTTCCGCCGCACCGCCCGACACCTCGATCGCCGAACTCACCGCCACACTCGCTTCGGCCGCCGAATCATGGACGCCGAGCAGGTACAGCAACTCACCCGCCCGCTCCGGCGCCGTCGGATCCTCCCCGTGAGCGGCGGCGATGTGCAAAATAAGGTCGGCGTGCAGGGCGTTCAGGGTGCCAGCATCCAGCAGAACCGCGAGCGGCCCGGCCAACCCCGCCGCCGCACCCCGATTCCGCGCCTGCCGCACGAACCGGTGCGCCGCCGCGCGGGCCACCCCGTCTCCGGACGCATTCGGATACTGATCACGCAACCAGTCGACGTTGGTCGCCGCGCCCGGCCCGTAGTGAGCGACCGCCGCCAGCGCCAGAAGCTCCGCGGCCTGCGCAGGCCGCTCCCGGAAATCGCGCAGGCTGGGGGCAATCGGCGCAAGATCACTATTGGACGGAGTGACGCGCTTCGCTTGCGCCGGAAGCACCTCCCCACTAAGCACGGCCGCCTCGGCGATCCTCGGCTCGGCGGTCCCGGGCTCCGCAGTCCCGGGTTCTGCAGTCCCGGGCTCCGCGCTCCTCTGTTCCGCTGTCCTCGGCTCGGCGGTCCCCGGTTCCGCAGCCCTCGGTTCCGCAATCCTCGGTTCCGCAGCCCTCGGTTCCGCAATCCTCGGTTCCGCGGTCCCCGGTTCCGCGGTCCCCGGTTCGGCCGTCCTCGGCTCGGCGGCCCTCGGCTCGGCGGCCCTCGGCTCGGCGGCCGGCTCCACTGGAGGGGCGGCCTTTGCCGGGGCTTTCTTCGCGGCGGCCTTCTTCGTGGGGGCCTTGGCCGGTTTTGGACGATCTTCCGGTGCTGTGGGAGCCTTTGCCGGAACCGCCTTCTTCGCTGCTGCCTTCCGCGCTGGGGCCGTCTTCACGGGGATGGACGTCTCAGCGGTCCTCTCGGCGGCGGCCTTCTTCGCCGGCTCGGCGGCCGGCGGGGCCTGCTTGGCCGCGGCCTTCTTCGCCGGCTCGGCCACCGGTGGGGCCTTCTTGGCCACGGCCTTCTTCGGTGGCTCGGCAGCTGGCGGGGCCTGCTTCGCTGCGGCCTTCTTGGCCGGCTCGGCGGCCGGCGGCGACACCTTGGCCGCGGCTTTCCTCGGCGGCTCGACGGCCGGTGGGGCCTGCTTCGCCGCGGCCTTCTTCGCCGGCTCGACTGCCGGTGGGGCCTGCTTCGCGGCGGCTTTCCTCGGCGGCTCGACTGCCGGTGGGGCCTGCTTCGCGGCGGCTTTCCTCGGTGGCTCGGCGGCTGGCGGGGCCTGCTTCGCCGCGGCCTTCCTCGGTGGCTCGGCGGCTGGCGGGGCCTGCTTCGCCGCGGCTTTCTTCGGCGGCTCGACGGCCGGCGGCGGCGTCTTGGCGGCAGCCTTCTTCGGCGGGGGTGCGGGGTCGGCCGGCGGGGGTGCCTTCTTGGCGGCGGCCTTCTTTGCCGGGACGGCCTTTGCGGAGGTGGTCTTCTTCGCGGGCTGCCGCGCCGCGGCGACCTTGGTCGGGGTGGGCTCGGGCTCGTCCAGGGGGAGCTGCTGCTGGGCGTGTGCCGGGGGGACCTTGCGGACGGGCGCCTTCCTTGTCGCGGGTGGGAGGGGCTGGTCGGGGGCGGCGAATGGCGGGGGGACGGCGCGACGGGAGGAGGTGGGCGCGGGCGGTGGGGACGGGTCCGGGGCTGGGCTGCGCTGTGGAGAACCGGCCGGGCCTGTGCCCGTATCCTCTGATCCTTCGACGCGGAAAGCCGGCGGTGGCCGGCGGGCGCCGGGCACGCGCGGCGGCGGCGCCGGATCCTCATCGGACGGCGGCAGGAAGACCGGCATGCCGGGGCCGGCCTTGCGCGGCCGCTGCTTGCGGTCGGGCGGCGGTGGTGCGGGGGGCTCGGCGCGCTTGCGTGGGCGCGCCGGAGTGGGATCATCCGCCATGATGCGAGGTTAATCGCCAGTAAGGCTCGCCGCCCGCTAGAGAACTCGCGTTTCGGGGGTGGCGCGTCCCCCGTCCGGGAGTTGCTTTGCTCGGGGGCGAGGGGGACCTGTATCCTCGGTCGACGGTGGCCCCGGTACGGGCTACCGCTGGAGGCTTCGCCTAGTACGGTCTATGGCGCCGCACTGCTAATGCGGTTTGGGTTAACCGCCCATCCCGGGTTCGAATCCCGGAGCCTCCGCGGTCGGACAGGGTATGTACACTGGCCGAGCACCTGGGCGCCCGTAGCTCAATGGATAGAGCATCTGACTACGGATCAGAAGGTTAGGGGTTCGAGTCCCTTCGGGCGCGCAAGGTCAAGAGGCGGTTGAGCTGCGGAAACGTAGATCAACCGCCTCTCGTTGTCCGTCCACTGTGGACCTAAAGTGTTCCGAAAGTGATCCGCTGTTTCGGAAGCGTCCAGACCGGTCGGCGTCGGTCCGTGCTGCTCCGGACCGCCCCGTCTGGATCATGACCTGGACGGCGTGACCGCGCGTCTACTGTGGACGTGCTTGTGGATCTTCGCTGGCGGAGTGCCCGCACGGGCCTCTCGGGGCCCGCCCGCCTGCGGCGGCTCGTCGGCTGGGCCGATGCAGGGGCGGGACGGGGAGCCGGTAGCGCAGTCGGGGCGGCAGGCATCTGACTTCGCGTCCGACGACGGCCGCCACGCCCCCGAGCGCACTCGCGCTCGGCCGCCCTGCGACGGCAGGCCCGGACCATCTCGACACGTGGCGTCCTTGGGGCTGCGGCAACGCCCGGGCCGGCGGCGGCCCTCGCAAGCCTGCTACGGACAGTGACGCAAATCATGGTATGGCCAGCCGCGCGGCGTGCGTGTCTGCCGAATTGAGCACATTCGATCAAGGGCCTCCACGTGTTGCCGGCCGCCGGTAAACCGGTCGGCGTGGTGGTGTTCGATGGGTCGTATCGGGCCCGGGTGGCCTTTTTCGAAACGCTGGTGCTGGCTCGTCCGGCAGGTCTGCTTGTGCACGAGGACGCGGTGTTGGGCTTCGGCTATCAGCACGAGCACCTGTGGGAGCTTGACGATGGCTGGCAGTTTCTGGAGACCCGCAGGATCGGGCGACGGTGTCGAGGGCGGCAGCCGGTTACGTGGGGGTTGCGCCAGCGGCCGTGATTGTGCCGGACAAGCGGAGCCTCGGCGGCGTGCGGTGGGAACGGTGACGGCGAAGGTTCCCGTGGCTCAGCAGGCGACCCGTACGGCCGGCAGGAGGAATGGGAGGTCTCCCCCGAAAGCTGGCTGCGACCCCAACGATGGCGTGGACGCCACAACGGCGATTAAGGCGACGGCGCAGTCTCGCGCAGGTTTCCGAGATCCCTCTACGGAACCCGACTCAGGAGCCGCACGGCGAGATCGAACGCGGCACGGTCCACCTGCGCAAGTGCTCTCAGCGCCTCGGTCCAGTAAGGTCCGCGGAGAACGCTGGCCACTGTCCGTCGGGCGACGGCCGGGATCGGGTCCGGGCCGCTGGCGTCCGCCGCGAGGACGGCGACGGTGATCAGCGCGCGGTCGCCGTCGAGGGTGCCGCCGGGAAGAGTGGTAGGTGCGACGGCGGGGCCGTCGGAGGTGATGGTGACGGCGACGTCGGCCGGTGGCGGAGCGGCGGGCGGGGCTACTTCGAGTGCGGTCCGAAGCGCGCGACGGAGGGCGGGATCGGCAATCCGGTCCATGAGTTCGAAAGCGCGTGTCGGATCGCCGGCCGCCGCGAGCGCCCAGGCCAGCACACTGAGCGCCCAGGCTTGTCTGCCCGGGTTCGAGAAGGACTCGGCGGCCGGCGCGAGGACGGTGACCAGGTCCGTGGCCGCGGCCGTCTGGTGTGTGGAGGTCAGTTTCTCCACGACCCGGACCAGTGCTGCTGTGCGTCGGTCCGGGTCGGTGATGCGGTCGGCGCACGCGAGGGCTTGGCGGGGGTTCCCCTTGCGGGCGGCCTCCTCGGCGGAACCGGCCCACGCGGCGTCGCGTCGGGTCGGGGTGGTGATCTCTGCGATGAGCTGGTCGGCGTGGACGGGTCGGCCGGCGGCGATGACAACGGCGGCCAGCGCGGACAGGGCGCCCTCGCGTTGTCGTAGATCCCGGATCTGCGTCACGGCTGCACGGACCTCGGGCAGCAGGGCGAGTGCGTCCGGGGTTCGGCCACCGTCCGCGAGGCCGCGCAGGACGTGGGTCCAGGCGAGGGCGCGGTCCACCCGATCGTCCAGGATGGCCTCGACAGCGGTGCGGGCGACCGTGGGTCCGGCGGTGCGGGCCAGGCGTTCCGCCACGTCGGTGAGGACGCGAACGCGATGGGTCTGGCCAGCGATCATCTCGCACAGGGTGATCGCGTGCGAGTCGCCGACGTCCGCCCGGGTTCGGGCCAGGTCGGCCAGTCCGTTGCCGTTGGTCCGCTCGGCGAGCAGCTGAAAGATGGGTAGGGCGGCCCGGTAGTCGCCGCGTTCGGCCGCTGCGCCGGCAAGCTCGGCGAGCACCGGCACCGCCACGAGGTTCGGAAGTTCGTCCAACATGAAGGCCGCTGATCCGTATCGCATGCCGGCGACCGCCGCCCGGGCAAGCGCTGTCTGCGCCGTGAGCGCGGCGGTGCCCCGCATCCGCGTGGCGACGCGACGGGCGTCGTCCATGCGGTTCCCCGCAGCGAGTCGTCGAACAAGCTCGTTGTTGATCGCGTCCAATCTGGCCTCGCCCTCGTCGTTGTACCAGCTCCATGCCGGCGATTGTTCGAGGTCCCAGATCCCCCAGTCCGTGAGGCTTTCGGCGATAGTGCCGAGGCTTTCGGCGATGACGAGGGCTTCGTCGATCCGATCGGCCTTGAGCAGTTCCTCGGCGAGAGGGACGAGCGCGTCGGGCGATTCCATCAGGCGCTGCTCGCGGAGAACGGCGAACATCCGGTCGCCGTCGGGGTGGGCCGACGTCACCATCGCGCTCACTACGGCAGCGAGCGCGTTGGTCCGTTCCCGGTTTGCGTTCATCGACGCGGTCATGGCGGCCGCCCGGGTCAGCTCACCCTCCGACACGCGTGCCCGAATCATCCGGACCATTGCCGCGTCGCGTGCCTGTGGCGACCGGATCCGGCCCACTGTCTGCTCGGCGAAGGGCAGATCGGCCACGTCGACGGCATAGGCGATCACCTCGGCGAGGACGGCGTCTGCGGCGTCGGGCTGGGTGATCCGGTCGGCGGCGATCGGGGCGTCCCTGTATCGCCCAGCGGAGATCAACGTCTCGGCGATCGCGGCCAGAAACCGGCTCGTTCTGTCTTCGGCCGGGATGTGATGTGTGAGCTGAAGAGCCGCCGCCAGGTCGTCGGCTAGGACGAAGGCGGTACCGACAGTGGTCAGCAGCCGGAGGGCAAGATCGGGATCGGCGACGGTGGTCGGCAGTGCTGCGGCGTCGGCGGGTCGGTCGGCCGCGAGCAACGCGTCTACGAGGGCAGATAGTCCCGGCGCGTGCCATGTGACTTCCGCCGCCTGCCGAGTGGTGTCAGCGGCGGCAAGGGCGCTGTCCTGTGCCTGCTCGGTCCGGCCGGCCACGCCATGGGCGCGAGCCACCGCGGTCAGTGCCTCCGGCTCGCAGGGGGTCCCGTCAAGGGCACGGAGCGCGGCGTCCACCCCGCTCTGGTGTCCGGTCACGGCCGCGTGCTCCGCGAGCGTCGACAGCCGCTCGCCTCGGCCGGCGTCCTCGGGCAGCTCGATGGTCGCGCTGACCGCCCCACCGTAGTCGCCGCGGGCGAGGAGCGCGTCGGCGAGTACGGCCAGGACATGCGTCCGTAGATGGCGGTCGTCGATGCTGACGGCAAGGTCAATTCCCACGTCGGCGGCGCCGGCGTCGCGAGCCCGGCAGACCAGGTCGACCAGCAACTCGTCGAGCCTCGACCCGGACGCGAACCGGGCCGCGGCGGCGGCGGCGGTCGGCAGATCGACAACGTCGGCGCAGATGTCGACCAGTGCGTTCAACGACTCCTCGTGAACCGTCCAACCCTTCCGATGCACGGTCACAGACACCTCGGTCCCGTAGCCCTGTCTTTGCACGGGCGCGGACAGCGGTTTCAAGCCACCGACGATGCGCTTGAACAGGTCGGTAACCACGTCCGGCCGAGCTGCCACCACCGCCATCTTCGCGATGGCAACGAGGGCGGCGACCCTCTTGTGCTGCTGTCCGCCGATTCGCAACGCCGCGTCGGCTGCGGCCGCATGGTCTCCGGCTGCGATACTGGCGCGGGCGATCGCGACGAGCACGTCGACGTGGCGCTGATCCAGGTGACGTAAGCCAGCGAGGGCGTCACGGACCTCGGGCAGGAGGTCGTCGACTATCGCGATCTCGGATCGATCCGCCGCGGCGTCCAACACCACGGCGAGGGCAATGACCCGGGACGTCGGCGAGACGACCCCGCGGGCGATAGCTGTCGCCGGTCCGAGGAGGCCCAGTTCGGCGGCGATGCGAACTACCTCGATCAGCGTGTCCACACGGATCTCGGGGTGGGTGATGTCGGAGGCGACCATCGCGGCGTGGTCCGGATGTCCGGCCCGGGCGAGTGCGTGTGCGACCTGACGCAGCCGATCGACCCGTGCGACGATCGGCCCGTGCCGAGCGACTTCGGCCAGTTTCAGTAGTCGCTCCAGTCGGGGTATCGGCTGCATCCGCCGCTGCGGTCCGGCGGGTGCCGTCCGCGGGGGCGCGGGCGCGACCTGTGCCTCGACCCGATTCCGCAGCTCCGTTGGGAGGGCGTCGAACTGGTCGTCAAATCTGGCCCGATCCGCGATGAGGGTGCACAGCTGGTTGCAATCCCCGTCCGGCAGGCTCTGCGCGAGTTCGTACGCCAGGTCGTAGCGACCCGCCGCGGCGGCGTTGCGTGCCAGCCGGGACGTCGTCACCCAGCGACGCGGATACGCGATGTCGTGGGTGAGCGCGATCGCGTCGTCGAGCCGGCCGATCGCTGCGGCGGACTCAGCGATGCGGGCCAACATCAAGCTGACCAGCGGCGGGGGCAGGAGCTGCCGGGTCAGGTGCTCAGCCTGTGAGTGTTCGGCGGTGGCGAGCAGATGTTCGATGATCGCGAGGTGAACAGGCACGCGGAGGCGTGCGGTGCCGACGCCCGCCGCCTGTAGTGCGCCGGGCACGTCGCCGGTCCGGGCTAGTCCGACCGCAAGGTGACCGAACGCCCGATATCGGCACCAGTCGTCGGCGACCAGGCCGGCGGCGGTGCGGGCGGCTTCATGCGTTCCGGCCGCCGCGGCGAGCCGCACGACGAGCGTCAACCTGTCATCGCGGCGGCACGCGTTCGACATCTCTGCGGCCGCCTCCGCCGCGGCCGCGTAGTCGCCGGCCGCCAGTGCCACGGTGAAGCGCACTCCGGCGGCGGCCCGGGTGTCTGCGCTGACCGCGAGTGCGCGGGCGTAGTCGCCGGCGTGCAGCGCCTGCTGGGCGGCGCGGCGCACCACCCCCAGCGCGAGGCTCTCGTTGGTGATGCCAGCCGCGATGTCCACCGCCCGGGAGGCACGGTCGGCGTAAAGGAATCCGTCGGCGACGAGAGCCAGCGCCCACCCGCGTCGGTCCGGGTCCTCGATCGATTCGGCGGCGGCAAGCGCGTCGTCCAGGTCGCCGCGGGCGAGCGCCGCATCGACCACGGCGGCCAGGGCGTCCGGACCGCCCGACCGGGCGGTGGTCACGGCAGTGGGATAGTCGCCCGCTGCCGCTGCGGCGCGGGCGATCTGGCGTAGCGCCGAGGCCCGCATCGGCGTCGCCGGGTCGATCCGGGCCAGCCGGTCCACAACACCTGCCGTTGCGGGTACCGCCTCGGCGATCCACAGCAGGGCCGCGCCCCGGCGTTCGGGGTCGGTGACCGCGTCGGCCAACGTGAGTGCCGCGTCGAACTCCCCGGCGTCGGTGGCCACCTCGACCGCATGCCCCAGTGCGAAGGCGCGCCGGTCCGGGCAGGTGATCGAGGCGGCGGCCTGAGCGGCGTGATCGAAGAACCCGGCCGTGGTCGAAGCCTCGACAACGGCGACGATGGCGGCATCGCGCCGGTCCTTTTCGGTGATGCTGTCCGCGACTGCCATGGCCCGGTCGAGGTGACCCAGCGTCGCCCAGACGGCGGCCAGATCGGTGGGCGCGTTGGAGTTGCGCGCGATCAGGCGTTCCCGGTTGACCGCGAGTTCGACCACCACCGGGAGATCGGGCTCCGGTTGGGTCGCGGCCAGATTCAGGGCATTTCCGATCTCCGTCAGCGATGCGGCGTCGCCGCCAGTGGTGGCCAGCAGCCGCTCCTGCCGACGTGTATCGGTCGCGCAGACGGCAAGGCGCTGCCAGGCGCCGTCGGCGGCCGCGATCCGCGGATAGGTGCTCAGCAGGTAGGTCGGGGTGTGCGGCGGCCACCCGGCCGTCCGCCACCGATCGGCCCAGTCATGGATGCGCTCGCGATAGTTCGCCAGCAGGCCGTGACCCAACTGCTCTTCTGCGGTCTCGCGCAGGGTGTCGTGAGCGAACAGGTACACCGGGCCGGTGTCGTCAGGAACCCAGGTCGCATCCCGCGTGGTGACGGTCCGGCCGAAGAAGCTTCGGATCCTCGCCGCCACAGTGAAGGGCGGATGGCCGGTCAGTTCGGACAGGTCCGCCTGGCTGAGACCACCTCCGCTGGCGGCGATCATTCCGACGATGTCCTGCTGGATTCGGTCCCCGGCGAGTAGCTCACCGAGTTCTGCGCGGGCTTTGTCCGCCAACGCCTGCGCATGCGGTGACGGTTTCAGCAAACGGATCCGGCACCGCCGCACCGGATGGTCCTCCGGAACGTCAGAGGGAATGGGCGGGTGCGGGCGGCCGGCCAGAATCACCCGTAGCGTCGGCTCCGGGCGTTTGGGCAGCAGCGAGGCGATGCTGGGCAGCCGCGATCCCGGTGCGGTGCCCGCGTCCTCGTCCAGCCCGTCGACGACGAGGACGATCCGCCGGCCCGCGTGAGCCGCGTTCTCGGCCGCCCGGCGCAACAGGTGCCGGCGGTAGGGATCGCGGGCGGCCGGGGCCAGCGCGGGCCGCTCGTCCTCGCCGAGCAGCGCCGAAAGCTGATCCAGCAGGGCCGCGGTGAAAGCGTCGCTGTCCGACTGTGCTGCCAGCCGCCCGGTGACGAAGAACGACACCACGTCGACACCTGCCGGCGGGTTCGCCGCGAACGTCGACAGCAACGCCGTCTTGCCGGACCAGGGCGGCGCCTGCCACCACAGGTACGGCTCTCCGCCGGCGCAGAACTCGGCCAGCTCGTCCAGTTCCGACTCACGGTCCTGCAACGCATCCGGGGCGATGTCGCCGACGTGTTCGGCGTACGCGGACCGAACCTGGCTCGCTCCCGCGGCGATCGCAAGGTCGGGACCGTGTGTGGAGCACCCCAGCCGCCGTAGCGCGTCGGGACTGAGCGGAACAGCGGTCAACCGGCCCTGGCCTTCGCGGGGGTGATGCTCGACCACGACCCCGACCAGATGACCGTCGGCCCACAGCGCCGCACCGGACATCCCCTCCCACGCGGAGCGACCCGGATCGGGATCCGTGGCGGGTGGCTCGACGGTGATCTCCCAGCGGGCGGTGCGCCGGTTGGACAGCACTGCGACCCGGCCGATCGCGTGGTGCAACTCGCGGAACGGGACGTTCTCCGGGTCGTAGCGCACCTTCCAGCGCGGGAAGCCCGCCGCGTGAACCGGGACAACCGCCCGGCCGACCTCGGGCAGACGTCCGTACGACACGGCCGGGACCGGTGGTTCCTGCGGCCGCGGTTCGATGGTCAACACGGCGAGGTCGGCGTTCGGGTCGGCCCACCGGTCCAGCACCACCGTCGACCATCCCACCGCCGACCCGGCGGCGGGCTCGCCGGCCGGGAACCGGACCTCGACCCGTGTCGTGGGGAGGACGTGGGCGGCGGTCAGCACCTGGGTTGCGCTCACCCGGTAGCCGGACCCACGATCCACCGGACGCCCGGCGGTGTCGAACGCGACTACCTCCGCGATCCTGCCGGGGTCCGGCGCACCATGAGGCTGCGCAGCCATGCGGCCGCTACGTTTCGCCCTCGAACGACCGGCCGGAGATCTGCGGCCGGCGGTCCGGGTCCGACGCCAACCGTGGATCCAGCGTCATGGTCAGCCGCTGCGTCACCATTGCCGTCGACGATCTGCTCGCCCCGCCATCGAGCACCCAGAACCGGATTCTGCCGTCTCCACCGGTGGTCTTCTCGATACTGATCGTCAGCTCCAGCTCGACCGGGCCAGGTACGAAACGGATGTCGCCGTGCTCACCAGCCCACATCGCGCGGCTCAACTCGCCGCGGAGCTGCCCGATCAGATCGGCCAACTCGACCGCGTCGTCCATCCTGGCCGCACACCTCCTCCCGGCACCGATGAACCGCGAGCCTACCCCAGAAGCGATCGTCCGACCGCGCAGCGTAGTCCTCACGCTGTCGGTTCGAGCCACTCAGATGAATGGCTGGTCAGCCGGCTGGCCTGCGCCGCGGACCCGGATCGGTCATAGATGCTCCCGTGACGGATCGTCCGCCCGAGCCTGGAGTGCGGGCCTAAATGCCTGGTCGACCAGGTGACCGGCTGCGCCGCAACGACCTGGTCACCGCACCGGGTGGTGATCTTCATCAAGGTCGTCGGCTGAGCGGCCGCTCTCGTCCCGCATGTGCGATTGTCGTGGTCACCGAGGCTGACGGCTGTCGGGCGCCGCACGTCACCGGTGCGGCAGATCACGAGATCAAGCCGGTAGTCGGCTCAGCTGGCCGGCGATATCAATTGGTCGTGGGTCATGACGGCGCCGGTGGTCCATCGGGAGTTCGTGGTCGTGGTTTCGGCGGGTCACGTCCACGGGAGTGGTGTACGAATCGCCCCATATTTGGGTGGATGACGGGAATGGAGGTGGCCACCGCTTGATCCTTCGAAACGGCGAAGTTGCGAAGGAGAGATCAAGCGATGGCCGTACCTGGCAGTGTGGATGCTGGCGCGTTTCTGCGTGAGCAACTTGAGACAGCGTCACCCGATCTGCTGCGTTCGATGGTGAAAACCTTTGCCGAGGCGCTCATGTCCGCCGAGGCCGACGCGATGCGCGGCGCCCCGTACGGCGAGCGCAGCGATGAGCGGACCAATCAGCGCAACGGATACCGGCCGCGGGAGTGGGACACCCGCGCGGGCACGGTGGAGTTGGCGATCCCGAAGCTGCGGCAGGGCTCGTATTTCCCGGACTGGCTGCTGGCGCATCGCCGGCGGGCCGAACAGGCGTTGGTGTCGGTGGTGGCCACGGCGTATCTGCTCGGGGTGTCGACCCGGCGGGTGGAGAAGTTGGTCGAGCAGTTCGGGATCACGCAACTGTCGAAGTCGCAGGTGTCGGAGATGGCCACCCATCTCGACGCCCAGGTCGAAGCGTTCCGCAACCGGCCGCTGGACGCGGCGCATTACACGTTCGTCTGGGTCGACGCGCTGGTGGTGAAGGTCCGCGAGCACGGCCGCACGGTCAACGTCCACGCCCTCATCGCGGTCGGCGTCAACGCCGACGGCCAGCGGGAGGTGCTGGGTCTGGACGTCGCCTCCGACGAGGACGGCGCCGGCTGGCTTGCGTTCCTGCGCAGTCTGACCGCGCGGGGCCTGTCCGGGGTGCGGCTGGTGGTCTCCGACGCCCACCGCGGCCTGGTCACAGCGATCGGTGCCGCCCTGCCGGGTGCGGCGTGGCAACGGTGTCGCACCCACTGAAGCCGTGAGGAATCAACCTGGTGGTGCGTCGGTGGTCAGATGGCGGCCAGGACGGCGGAGGCATTGCGGTAGCGGGTTGGTGCTGGTGTGGTGGCGAAGCCGTCTTGTTCAAGTAGCGGGCGGATGTCGAGCAGCGCGTTGCCGATGGTGCGCGGACTGACCTGGAACAGCTCGGCCAGGGTCGCGCGGGTGCAGAGTTGGCGAAGGTGGAGCACGGTGACGAGGATCCGTTCCGCATCGGTGATCTTCTGACGAAAGATGCCGCCACGAGCGCCGGGTAGGCGGTGGCCGCCGCGTCGGGCGAATCGGCGACGTTCGACCAGTGCCGCCTGCCGCATCGCCAGACGTTCGATCAGCTCGTTGAGCGCTTGGCGGCTCATCCCGGTCAGTGCGGGATCCGATAGTGCTTCGGGTAGGCGTGACGGCACGCGGACGGGCCGGTCGTCGGCAAGGTAGTTCCGCAGATCCGCGGCGGTGGTGAAGCGTATGGCGGTCGGTGCGATGCGGTGGGCGTTGTCTTCCAGCAACGCACGGGTTTCGGCGATGGCGTTCCCGATCGAGGCTGGGTTGATCTGCAGCATCTCCGACAGCAGGCGCTGGGAGCAGACCTGCCGCAGGTAGATGATGGTGATCAGCACAGCGGCGGCATCGGATAGCAATGCCCGGGCACCGGCGCCGGGTGCTCGACGGCGGCGACCTCCGCGCTGCTCGAAGCAGCGTTGCTCGGCGCGGGCGGCCTGGGCGGGCGCCAGCCGTTCGGTGAGCTCGGTCAGGTGGGCGTGGGACATGCCGGTCAGCCGTTCGTCGGCGAGCATCGTCAGCGTCTGGGACCGGACTCGGTCCCGATCGTCAGCAGCGACACCGACACCCGAACTCGTCGGGAAGCCGGCCGAGTGGATGGTGTAGTTCCACGACCCGTGCTGTGCGTGGGCTTCGATCGGCAAAGACCGTAGCTGTTCGGGGCTGATGCAAACCCCGAGCGGGTAGGAGCGGGTGTCTAGTTCGGCCGTGACACGCAGGCCACTGCGGGTCCGGGTCGAGGCGATCGTTTGCACTACGACCTCGTGGCTGGTCAGCGGTCGGCCTCGCCAGTTCATGGAGATGTGGGAGAACAACCGGTGCTCAACCTTGTTCCACTTCGATGTTCCTGGCGGGAAGTGGCAGACAGTGATCGCCAGTCCGGTCTCGGTGGCAAGCGCGGCCAGTTCGGTCTTCCAGAGCCGGAACCGGTAGCTGTTAGAACCGCCCGCGTCGGCGGTGATCAGCAGCCGAGTTGCTTGCGGGTAGTCGGTCGTCCCGCGTGCCTGCCACCAGCGGCGGATCGACGCGACCGCGAAAGTCGCGGTGTCGTGATCGACCCCGACGTTGACCCAGCCGGAGTCGGCGGTCAGATCGTAGACCCCGTACGGAATTACGTGCGCGTTCTTCGGGCCGGTGAAGAAGACGCCTTAACCTGTTCGTTGATGTAACGGAACTGGGCATCGCGATCCGGGTGCTGCTCGCCTTCCAAAATCTTGGCATTGACCTGCAGGCTGAACCCGTTTTTCCGTAACAGTTTTCCCACCGTCGGCGCTGATACCGGATGCCCCTGGCACGTCAGCTCGTCCGCCAAATGCCGCAGCGACTTCGTGGTCCAGCGCAGCGGCGACGACGGATCTCCTCGCTCATCCGGCTCGACCAACGACAGCAGCGCCGGCAGCAACCCGCCGTCTACTTCGGCCGCCGGCTTGCGGCCCCCACCCGGCCGGCGAACCTGCCCAACAGACAGCGGCTCGGCTCCGGCCTCCAGTTCGAACACGCCCTTGCGGACCGTAGTCTCGCTCACCCCAGCAACCCGGGCGACTGCCCGCACACCGCCATGCCCAAGCAGTCGCGCCTCCGCCGCCAACGCCAGCCGTCGCTGCCGCTCGTTCAGGTGCGGCAACAGCACCTCGAACCTCGCGGTCAACAGATCCCGGACCTCGTCGGGCACGCGCATACCAGATCAACGAATCCGCCGAAGCAAAGCAACACCTTGTTCCTTAACAGCTCCCCTACCTGCGCAACCTGCTGACCAAGGTCCCGAAATCGGCGCAGCCGTGGGTAGCCACCCTGGTGCGTACGGTCTTCGACCAGCCCGACGCCGACTCGGTGCGTGCGCAGTACGACCGTGCGGTGACCGCGATCGCCGAGCGGTTCCCGGCCGCGGCCGAACACCTCGACGACGCCCGCGAGGAGCTCCTGGCGTTCACCGTGTTCCCGCGTGAGGTCTGGCGCCAGATCTGGTCGAACAACCCGCAAGAGCGCCTGAACAAAGAGATCCGCCGCCGCACCGACGTCGTCGGGATCTTCCCCAACCGGGCCGCCATCATCAGGTTGATCGGCGCCGTCCTCGCCGACCGACGAATGGACCGAAGGCCGCCGCTACATGGGCCTGGAAATCCTCACCAAGGCCGCCTCACCCTCATCACCAACGAGGGAACCGAAACCGAAACCGCCGTCGCCGAACTGGCAGCGGCCTAACATCCAACCCCGGATCAGCGCTGGCCACCTCCTACAACGCCAGCGGACGCGACCTTTCGGCGCCGAGGTCCTCGAAACCCGTGATGTGGTCCAGCGCCGTTCGACCGATGCAAATCTCCTGCCAGCGATGAGGACTCGGTCAAGGCGGAGCGACCGCAGCGGAGCGAGGACGAACGGTCTTGACGGGCGACGATCGACGGCGACCATGATGGGCGAACAATCATGGATTCCTCCGCGCTTGCCGTTGGACGACGCTGCTGGGCTGTTCCGGGTTCTGGCGGCGACGATGACGAGGTGAAGCGACTGTCCCGGCCGGTGTGGAGCAACTGATCGCCGCGTTGGTTCGGCGGTGGTGCCGCGGCCGCCGGCGGCGGTTGCGCCGGTGCCCGGTGCTGCCGGTGCGGCGGCTGCCGGCCGATCTGGAGGCCGTGCCGGTACTGGATCTCGCCCGGCTGGACAGCTCCGGCCGGCTGTCGGCCCGGCCCCTGCTCGCCTGACGGGGGCTGGGCGGCTGGGCACCAAGTCCACACCGACCTGGACGCAAATCATCGGATGTCTGCCGTCATCGGCACAGCCTGACCTGCGAACCGCAACTCGATCCACAGTGGACGGACGATCTACGCGATTGCGATGCAATCGGACCGTCGGGTTGACGCTGATCAAGGCGCTGGCCAGGGACGCGCATCTTGCTTTCTACGGATCAGCAGCCTGATGATCCCGCTCGCGGTCTCGCCCAAAGGGAGTGAAAATGGGTGTGGTCATGCGCTGACGTCGTCCTTCTGTGGTGCTGCGAGCCTGTGGATCAGCATGACGCTGGGAGCCGCGTGACAGGTACCCAATGCTGTTGCCGCGAGCACGAGAGTCAGACTCTTCAGCCTGTTGGTTCCTGCGCATGGCCGCCTGTCCGCGACCACGGGAGGCGAGTCGGGTGGACGTGATCCATGAACGGTGTGCCGGTATCGATATCGGCAAGGCCGATCTGAAAGCTTGTATCCGCGTGCCGACGGCGAGCAGCAGGCGCCGCCGCAAAGAGGTCCGCACCTTCGCGACGACCACCAACGCGTTGCTGCAGTTACGCGATTGGCTGATGGCCGAGGGCATCACGGTGGTGGGCATGGAAGCTACCGGCAGCTACTGGAAACCGGTGTTCTACCTCCTCGAGGACGCCTTCGACGTGCAACTGCTCAACGCTCGGCACATGCATGCAGTACCCGGCCGAAAGACCGACGTCACCGACGCGGCCTGGATCGCGGAACTGGTCGAGCACGGTTTGGTTCGGCCCTCGTTCGTCCCACCGCCGCCGATCCGCCGGCTACGCGACCTCACCCGCTACCGCAGCGAACTCGTCCACGAACGCACCCGGGAAGCGCAACGGCTGGAGAAGCTCCTCGAAGACGCCGGAATCAAGCTGTCCGTCGTGGCCTCCGACATCCTCGGCGTGTCCGGCCGGGCAATGCTGGAAGCGTTGATCGCCGGTGAACGCGACCCGCACCAGCTCGCCGACCTCGCCAAACGACGCATGCGCGTCAAGATCCCACAACTGGTCGAGGCCCTGACCGGACGATTCGGCGACCATCACGCCTTCCTGGCCCGGGCGATGCTCAACCGCATCGACGCCGCCAACGCCACGATCAACGACTTGAGCAGCCGCATCGAAGCCGAGTGCACCCCGTTTCGGCGCCAGCTCGAGCGACTGCACACCATCCCCGGTGTCAGCCAGCGAACCGCCGAAGTGATCATCGCCGAGACCGGTGTCGACCCTTCGCAGTTCACCACGGCCGCGCATCTAGCATCCTGGGCCGGCGTCTGCCCCGGCAACAACGAATCGGCCGGCCGTCACATGTCCGGCCGCACCCGACCCGGCGACACCTGGCTCAAAGCCGCTCTGGGCGAGGCCGCCATGGCCGCCTCGCGCACCAAGAACACCTATCTCGCCGCCCGATACCGGCGGGTCGCCGCCCGCCGCGGCAACAAACGAGCACTGGTCGCGGTCGCCCACACGATCCTCATCGCGACCTGGCACATGCTCACCCACGACCTCACCTACCACGACCTCGGCGGCGACTACTTCATCCAACGCCAAGATCACACCCGCCAAACCCGCCGGCTCACCGCTCGACTCAACCAGCTCGGCTACCAGGTCATCCTCAACCCCATCCCGGCCGCCTGACGAGAGAATTTTCGAG
>NZ_BOPG01000095.1 GCF_016863635.1 Virgisporangium aurantiacum
TTCCAGGAACGGCTCGACGCCGAGCCCGACCTGTTGACCCGGTGGCAATGCCACCCGGGCTACGTCTGGGCATCGCCCGACGATCCGACCCGACTGCGGTTCTCCTTCGTCTACTCGCAGCGGTCCAAGCCCACCGACGACGAACCCTGGCTCCAGTTCGAACAGAGCACCACCATCGACGACACACCCGCCACCCACCAGGCCGATCGCCTTGCCGGACAACTCGAAACCGCCGACCCGAAGACCCGAGCCGCCATCGTCGGCGGCTCCCGCGACGACGCTGAGCGGCTCGGCTACCCCTGGCCCGAACGACAATGATCAGATGACCGAGGCACGGCGTCGTCATCGGAGCCGAACACCCCGGGGAGCCGGCGTCGCCAACCGCGCACCCGCGACGACACGAGCGCGGACCGGATTCACCACCAGGACCTCGCACGGCGCCATTCCCTGCCGGCCCGAACACGCCGTCGCTGCTGTCACACGGGATCACAGCACGGCACCGTCGAGGCCTCGCCGGTAATCCGTAACCGCGATCAGGTGCATTTCCTGGGTGCATGCGTGACCGGCCAGCGCGGGAGCCGCACCCCGCCATGGACCGACACGACCATCAGCACACCCGTCCCGGCTCACGACTCGACGCCCAGCTCGCCGACCGACTGGCGCTGCCGGGCCAGGCCAGTCCCGCCGTT
The DNA here is from genome assembly GCF_016863635.1 of Virgisporangium aurantiacum. Classification (GTDB taxonomy): domain Bacteria; phylum Actinomycetota; class Actinomycetes; order Mycobacteriales; family Micromonosporaceae; genus Virgisporangium; species Virgisporangium aurantiacum. The sequence goes on from NZ_BOPG01000095.1 coordinate 690, forward strand.
TGGCATGTTCCGCCGGCGCAGCAGCCCGGCTGCCTGTCCCCGCAACTGGCCGATCTGCTGCTCAACGACCAGACGCAGGTCGGGGACGTCGTCCTGGACATCGACGACGATGTCGCGTTCGCGGCCACCGCGGTAGCGGCTGGACGCCGTCACCATACGCTCGGCGGAGCCCACCATCTGGCGGCGATGAGCCCTGCCGCCGGCTACCTCGATCTGATCCTGTTGCACTGGCCCCGCCCCGCGGTCAACCCCCGGTGGCTGCTGGCCGAATGCCGATCGCTGCTCGGCGCCGCCGGCTGCCTCGTGATCGCCGTCTGCGTCGAGGGCGACCAGCGGGTGGCACACCTGACCGCGCTCGGCGGCGCAGCGGCCGCAGCCGGGCTGCGCCCGATCCGGCACGTCGCCGCCCTCGACCCGGACTCGGCGCCGCGTTCGACCCCGGGCGTGGCCACCCACGGGACCGCGATGAAGAGCCACCGGCATTCGCACACGGTCACTCACCCGCACACCGACCTGCTCATCCTCGCTGTCGGCGATGTCGAGGCGACGCACGATGAGTGACCACACCCGCATGGCGAGCCGTTCGCGTGACGGCCACACCTCCGGCTCTGCCGTGGCCACGACGCGCTCTGCGGCCACACCCAGTTGGGTGCACACATCCGCGGCGCCGCTGCAGGCGGCGATCAGCGGCATCGGGCAGGACCACATCGGGCCGGTGGCCACACTGTGGCCCACCGGCCAGGACAGCGACGCCGCTCAACGCACCGGCCGGTACGTGCCGCAGACACAGTGCCATCCGCAGCGGACCCGCCCGGCTCTCGCTGCCCAGGCAATCGAGCGTTACAGCCGCCCGGGGCAGACCGTGTTCGACCCGTTCGTCGGTAGCGGCACCACGGTGGTCGAGGCGGTCCACGCCGGCCGCCGCGCCATCGGCGTCGACATCGACCCGCGCTGGGTCGAGCTGACCGAACGCAACCTGGACCATGCGCGCCGCCACGGCGCCACCGGCACGGCCATGATCGTGCGTGGCGATGCCCGCCACCTTCAGCCGGTGCCGCGGCGGCTACGCGGCGCCGTCGACCTGGTCCTGGCCACTCCACCTATCCGTTTGCATCCACCACCCGGCTATCCGGCGCGCCGGTGGAGCAACGCCGATCTGGTCGGTCAGCTGGAAACCGATCTCAAGCTGTCGTTCGCCAGTTGGATCCCGCTGCTACACCCGGGCACAACCATCGTGCTGACCAGCCGACTGCTGCACCGCGCACACCAGATGCTCGACCTCACCGTGCCGATCGCGTACGCCGCCGAATGGGCCGGACTCGACCTCGTCGAACGAGTCGCCGCCCTGAACGTCCCAATCCGCGACACCAGCCGGCTACGCCCGATCACCCGCAGCCGGCGACGCGCGTCGCGACCGCGGGTCATTCACGACAACGTTCTGGTCTACCGCGTCCCGGACGTGCCGCCGACCTGGTGGCGAGGCCGCCGATGAACAGCGGCACAATGCCGCCCCCGCCGGACAACGCCGCACCGAACCAGGCCGCGCCGGCCACGCCAGGGACTGCGGCGGTGCGGGAGATCGTGCGTGCTCGGCTCGCCGCGATGGCCGCGCCCAGGAACTCCGACGATGCGGAGTTGGCTGCGCTGCGGGCGGCTCTACGCGACGAGCGGCTGATGAGGCACGTGATCGCAATCGTTGAGCGGTGGCCGGCGCTGACCGCCGAGCAACGCGAAGTCATCGCCGCATTGCTCGGCCCAGGGGCCGCCGTTTGAGCGAGCGGCCCTGACGGTCGCCGGTGCTCGGCGCGGGGCCGAGACGATCAGCCGCGGCAGGAACTGGCTGGCAGCCCGTCTGTCGGGGGCCTCGCGTACAGCGGTGCAGACCACGCTGAACGAGCTTTGGCGGATGTTGAGGAGTCGGTCGGGTCCTTTCCCGTACGTGTGGACGCGGGGAATCCCCGCGCCGCTAAGAGGAAGACGTAGTTGCGACCGTCGATCGTGGCGGTTTGGCATGATCAGTTCACGGCTGCTGTGTTTACCGTCGCCCATCCGACCCAATGCATCGAAACCCTTTGCAGGCACATCTCTTCGATCGGTCCGGCTGATCCGGAGCCACGTCGATTCGAGGAGGACACATGGACGCGCGTTGCGATCGGGAGGAATCCGGGAGCCGCCTCGGCATCGGGCCGGTCGATCGACCCGGCGTCGGTACCCCCACCCGCAGCACCGCACTGCGCCGGTGGCTTGAGTCGCGCTGGACCAGGCTGATCACCGCGACCGTGGCCGGCGTCGTCGCGGCGGCCTTCGGTAGCGTCGCGCTTGTCGCGCCCGCCGTCGCCGGGCCGCAGGTCGACGTCGTCGGTGGGACCCGGGCGGCGCAGGGCGAGTTCCCGTGGATGGTCAAGCTGTCGATGGGCTGCGGGGGCGCGCTCTACACAACGCAGATCGTGCTCACCGCCGCCCATTGCGTCGGCGCGACCGGGCCGACGACCAGCATCATGGCCACGCTCGGCGCCGTCGACCTGATGAACCCCGCCCGGATCCAGGTCCGCTCGTCCTACGTGTATCAGGCACCCGGCTACAACGGCAGCGGCCGGGACTGGGCGTTGATCAAGCTGGCGTCTCCGGTGTCGCTGGCGACCCTGCCGATCGCGACGAGCGCCGCCCACAACGGCGGCATCTTCACCGTCGCCGGCTGGGGCGCCGCGAGTGACGGTGGTCCGCAGCAGCGCTTCCTGCTCAAGGCCAACGTGCCGTTCGTCAACGACGCGACGTGCCAGCTCACCCTGACGAACCTGATCCCGAGCCAGGAGATCTGCGCCGGCCTTCCGCAGGGCGGCGTCGACACCTGTGACGGTGACTCCGGCGGGCCGATGTTCCGCCGGGATGCCTCGAACGCCTGGGTCCAGGTCGGCATTTCGAGCTGGGGCGTCGGATGTGGGCGGCCGAACCTACCCGGCGTCTACACCGAGGTGAGCACGTTCGCCGCCGACATCGCCGCAGCGGCGGCCAGCCTGATGGCGCCGCCGCAGCAGCCGCAGCCGTGCGGTCCGTTCACCAACGACGCAGACATCAGCATTCCCGATCCGGGCACGGCGAACAGCCCCGTGGCCGTCACCGGGTGCACCGGCAACGGCTCGAGCGTAAGTCAGGTGCCCGTCCGGATCGTCCACACCTACCGCGGTGACATCCAGATCGACCTCATCGCGCCGGACGGGTCCGCCTACCGCCTGAAGAAACCCTCGTCCGGCGACCCGGCCGACAACGTCGACACCACGTACACGGTCGACCTGTCCAGCGAGCCCCGATCGGGCACCTGGCAGCTCCGGGTGTCAGACACCTACAACCTGGACGTCGGCTACATCGACCAATGGAGCCTGACGCTCTGACACCTTTGCCGGTGGCGCTGCGCTCCCGTCGCAGCGTCATCGGCGCGTGCGCAGCGAAGCTCGTGATTGATTGAACCGCTCTGGCTTTGTGGAGGCCCAGGTGGTCCGGTGCTCCCTGGTGACCGAATTTCATGACCGAAGGCTCTCGCCGAGCTGGAACAGCCTTCCTGTGGATAGGAGCGTCGCAAGATCCTTCCACGTCCGGACCTGGCCACGAGGCGCTCGCTACAGAACGCGCCAACCGGTCGCGCGTCGTGCGCACTCATGCTTCACCGGGATGGCGGCTGCTTCGCCGCTGTCGTGGACAGGTATGCCGCGAGCGCGACGGTGAGGAGGCCGCCGCCTGCGACCAGGAAGACGCCACGGCTCGACGTTGCCTGCAGCAGCGCGCCGCCGAGCAGCGCTGCGATGGTCTCGGCAAGGAAAATCGGCCCGTACACGGCACCGAAGACGCGGCCGAGCTTATCCTCCTCGACGTTTTCACCGATTGCGGTGTCGCAGCCGACGTTCTCCAGGCCGTTGCCCGCGCCGGCGATGGTGTAGCAGGCGACGATCAGAACCAGCGGCGGCGCCAAGGCGACGGTGGTCAACCCGATTCCACCCAGCGCGAGCCCGGTCACCAGCAGCGAGACGCCGTTGAGCCGCCGGCGGCTGAACACGATCGTCATCGGCGCGATTACCATCGCGACGCCGTACACGCCGGTCGCCACCCCCAGCGTCACAGCGCTGCCATCTTCGTCGCGGCGTACCAAGTACACCAGCGCCACGTTGTCCATGGCCGCGAACATCACCGAGAAGAACAACGCAAGCGCGACCGTGCGGGCAACCCGGTGCCCCGCCAGGTAGCGCAGGCCGACACCGAGGTCGGTGATCAGACGCGGCCGCGACGTCGCCGCGCCGCGCCGAAGGCGGCCGGGGACTGCCAGCAACAGCAGTGCCGACATCAGATATGAGGCGGCATCGAACCCGAACGCCGCGTGCGGCCCCATCCAGTTGATCAGCGACGCGCCGACGACCGGACCGGCCGCCAGCGCGATGTTGTGCGATGAGCCGAGCATCCCGTTGGCCCGTCCGAGCTGGTCGCGCTCCACCAGTAGCGGCACACAGCTCTTACCGGTCGGCAGAAACATCGTGCCGATCAGGCTGGTTACCGCGATCAGCGCGGCAAGCACCGGAATCGGTGGCAGCAGTATCGCGATTAGCCCGACGGTGATCACACGCCCCAGATCGCAGATCACCATCACCCGCCGCGGTTCCCACCGATCGGCGAGGGCGCCCGCGATCGGCCCGAGTGCCTGCGGCAACGCCCGTGCAGCGAGCACCACGCCCATGTCGGTAGCGGACGCACCCCGGTCGTACAGGTACAACACCAGCGCGGTCAACGCGACGAAGTCCCCGAGGTAGGACGCCGTGCGGGCCAACCACAGCGCTGCGAACGCCCGGTTGCCGCGCAGGTGAGCAGCACCGTTCGACGGCAATCGGATCATCACCACGAATCAAACAACCTCAAGCCCACTCGAGGTCAAGACAACGGATGCCCAACTCGCCGGCCGCCCGGCTGTGCGCCAACCAGCGCGAACGCTCAGTGCTGCTGCGCAAGGCGGCCGGGCTGGGCTGACTTTCTCCCGCTCGGCCCAGCCGCCTCTCAAGAACCTGCGACCGGGTAGCTCGACGACGAAATAGCTGGGTGGATCGGTGCTAGGTCGACAATTAGGATCCGTTCCGGGCAGCGACCCGTTGCCGGGTCGACGTCGTCGAACCCGCCGGTGGGCGGACGGCATGCGAAGCGGGGGCGATGGAAACGATCGAAGGACCGGCGGTCGTCGCCATCGATGAGCGGCATTGCGCGGGGATCCGGGTGGTCACTCCCTTTCGGGGGATGTACGCCGTTCGTGATCGGCTCATGAAGGAGCTGTACGCGTGGCTGGACGAGCGTGAGATCAAGCCGGGGGTCGCGTTCTTCCGGCTGCACGTGGTGAACATGGTGGGCGACATGGACGTCGAGTTTGGTGTGATCACCGATGGCCCGATCGAGGGCGACGACCGTGTTCACGCCAACGTCCTGCCGTCCGGCCAGTTCGCGACGCTGACGGGCGCCGGCAACGGCGTCGGGGCGAACCGCACGTTGCTCGACTGGATTCGGGCTCGGAACCTGACCATGGACTGCGTCGAGAGCCCGGCCGGCGATCGGTTCGGCTGCCGCTATGAGGCCTACCTCACCGATCCTCGGAAGGAGCCGAAGAAGAAGCTCTGGCGGATCGAGCTGGCCATCCGGCTGGCGTCGTGACCTCAACCGTCACCGCCGACACGTCCAGCGGCGGATGGACAGCCACCTACCAGCTCACGATCGCCGGCCCGGCATCCTGACCCGCTCGTGGGAGGCCGCAGGCCCGGGCGATGAACGCCGGGCCCACGGCCGGTCGCACAGCGATACGCTGAGCGTCTTGCCAGCCATTCGCGCCGTGCGACTTCCGAATCGGCTACGACCACCACTGGCTCACCGAACTCTCGCCCGAGACGACGCCATCTCCCGCGCCGAACAACCGATGAGCCCGAAGGTCACTCCGGCGCACCGCCGTCAAGGGCGAGCACCCGCGACAACACAGCGACCGTCTCGCGCGCTTCAGCGGCGTCCGCGTCGCTCGTCCAACCCTGAAGCCACGGGCCGCCTGGTCCGGCGACGAACGTCAGGGCCTGAAGCGCGGCGCTCGCTAGATCGGGCGCGGGCGCGGCCAACCGGACATCCGAAACAAGATCATGCTCGACCAGTGCTTCAAGTCGTTCGTCGAACTGTTGCCCGCCGGGCAGAGTGGCCGCAACAACCGCCGCCGCGGCTACGACCTCATCGGGAAAGAACTCCCGCCAGAGCAGCTCAGGGTTGTCCTTCACGAAGAGGAACATGCGCGCCAGCGCTGGCCCCCGACGCTCAGGAGGCCGTTCGGCGAGTTCCTCCAGGAAGTCCATGGCCCCATCGCTGGAGAACGGGCCGGTCCCGAACGTTCCCATGCTCGTTGCCTCCTCGACACGGTCGTCGCCTCCGTGAGCGCCGCGGCAATCGTGGTTTTGGGGCCAGCGGTCAGCGCCTGACCACGGCCAGGGCGACGAGGAACTGGCCGCCGCCAGCGTCAACGCTCGCCGTCACCGGCAGTCCGGGAACAAGCCGGGAGAACCGGTCGACCAGCCAGTCCGCCGTCTCCTGGGCGTCCTTCCTGCTCGGACAGCGGGCGACCAGTTCGCGGCCACCCTTGCGTTCGAGGCGCTCGGCAACAGCGATCAACGGTGCGGGCTCCACGACGTGCAGACGGTCCGGCCAGGCGATGACCACCTTGACGGCGCCCTTGCGCGAGTTGCAGGCACGGTGCGCGAGCCGCTCGGCAACCTTGGCCCTGCGGTCGGCGGTGCGACTGTCGACGCTGGGCCCACGCGGATCATTCACCGACATGTCGGCGTCGACCGGCTCATCACACACCCAGCACCGCCAGCCATCACGCATCGCCACATCATCGAGGGCACTCATCCGAGCAAACTAGCCCTCTCTACCCGCAGCCAGCGGCAGGCCGGCCGCGGCGAACGTCGCCAGTCTGAACGGGCTGATCGACGCGCTCGCCCCCCGTGAGGGGCGCTGCTGGAGCGTGCTGTGGCTTCAGACCATTTGAGTGGGCTCCGCCGATCGTCGGCTGGCTGTCAGGTTCGTGACTGCCCAGACTCTACGTGATGGAATAAACACTCAGCGTAGTGTCGTGATCAATCGCCGCTCCTCCGTGCGGCCGGGTCGCTAAGGAGTACTGCCGTGTTCGTCCTGAATGGCGCGGTTCGACGCCGCCTGCCCACCCGATGTGCCGTTCTCACAGCGGCCGTCGCCATGCTGCTGGCAGCGGGGTCACCGGCCTGCGCCGAGCCCGAGGCCGGAGTCGAACCCAAGTCGGTGGAACGCACGGTCGCGCCGGGTGAGTCGTTCGACATCGACAAGGTGGTACAGACCCCGACGATCCTGCCGAAACCCGACGTGGTCCTGCTGATCGACACTACCGGCAGCATGGACGAAGCGATCGACGACGTACGGGGCAAGATTCTCGAGATCATCGACACAGTCCACATGGCGCAGGCGGAGGCGCACTTCGCGGTGGCGTCCTACCGCGATCAGACCGACGGACCCGAGATGTTCAAGGTGCACCAGCCCCTCACCGGCGACGCCGGCAAGGTCAAGGCCGCCGTCGACGGGCTCACCACCGGCGGGGGCGACGACGAGCCCGAGGACTGGATCAACTCGCTGGTCGAGGTGGCCGGCTTCGATTTCCGGGACGACAGCAGCCCGGTGGTGGTGCTGATCGGCGACGCGCCGAGCCACGAGCCGAGCAACGGGCACAGCTACGACGACGCCGAGAACGCGCTGCAGGACATCGGCGCCCGAGTCGTCGGAGTGGACGTGCAGACCGAGCTCGCCCCCGGCCTGGACGCACTGGACCAAGCCACCCACCTGGTGACCGCCACCGGCGGACAGCTACTCAGCCCGTCACCCGAGCAGGTGTCGGCGGCCATCCTGTCAGGACTGCAGCAACTCGACGTGACGGTCACGCCCGAGATTCTTGCGTGCGACCCGGCACTGAACGTCTCCTTCGACGCGGAGAAGGTCACGGTACCCAGCGGCGAAGCCGCCCAGTTCGTCGAGACCGTCGAGGTCGCCGCAGACGCCGCCGAGGGTGCCACCCTGGAGTGCTCCGTGCAGTTCCGGCTCGGCGGCGTGCCGGCTGGTCCGGACTTCGTCCAGCACATCACGGTCCACGTGCTCGAGGACGAGCCGCCCGTGGTGACCGTCGAGGACAAGACCGTAGAGGCGACCGGCCCGAACGGCGCGGTGATCGATTACCCGGCCGGCGCCACCGATGACCTCGACGGCAACCTGGTCCCGGTCTGTGCGCCGCCATCGGGCAGCCTCTTCCCGATGGGTGACACGAAGGTGACCTGTACCGCCGAGGACAGCGGCGGAAACGTCGGGCAGGACACCGCCACCATGCGGGTCGTGGACACCACTGCCCCAACAGCGACCTGCAAGCCGGGCGGCAACCCCGCCGGCAACCCGCCGAAGTCGAACAACCCGGACGGCTTTTATGTGCTCGGAGGGAAGGATCTCGTCGATCCCGATGTAGACCTGTACATCCGGGACACCGGCGACCCAGCGGTGAACTTCGGCCCGTACCCTGACGGCACGACGATCAAGCTTACCCAGGCGCCGGGCGCCAACCCGCAGGTCAAACCCGGCACCGGCGCCGTCGACTACAAGGTCCGGCTCCGCGGTGACGCGCAGATCGTGGCAATCGACGCATCTGACAACGCCTCCGCGGTGGCCACCTGCTACGTGCCGCCGAAGCCGTAACCGCGTTGCCGGCGCCACGGCGCGGCCGTGGTGCCGGCAACACGTGCCGTTCCCACTATCCCGACAAAGTTCAGCAGACAGCGGTGCGTCGGCGCTGACATCATCGTCCGCCACGCCCCCGGCTGACCCGCTGTCGCGGCCCGCCCGTCCAAGCCACTCGACACGTTCCGCCCGATCTACACCTACCGCCGCCGTTGCGCGACGAGGCTTTCGTCGTCCACGGCGGCGGCTGAAGCCCGCCTCCGCGACCTCACCACCCACGCTGAGCGTCATCCCGGCACCGTCAACGGCCCGCTACAGGAACCTGATCGGACACGGCCCGCCCGCGCGGGCGGCCGCGCGAGACTGCGCTCAACCGCGTCACGCCTAGTTGATCGGGACCTACACAATGTGGTGAGACGCCCAAAGTCAGTATCGAAGGGTGGCGGCCGTGACGACCCCCGCACGCAATGACCAGGACCGACGTGACGAGGAGAACCGCCTGTGGGCGCACGGACTTCACACTGACAACAGCATCGTCCAGCGTGGGAACTACTTTCTCGTGGCCCAGTCGATGCTAGTCGTCGCGTACTCGATCCTGCTGTCCGTCGGTCAGCAGGTAAACCGGCTGGCCATCGCCACCGTCATCATCGCCGTCGTGGGAATGGTGTTGGCGGGGGTGTGGGGCTACGTGAGCTGGTCGGGCGTACAGTATCTCCGCCACATCCAGCATGCGGCGGTCGACCGGTTGCCGGAGTACAAGCAGACCCGCGAGACCTGGCGGTCACGGCGGCGTGTCTCGGCTCTCAACATGTTCACCTATGTCGTGCCGAGTATCACGGGCGTGATGTGGGGCGCGTTCCTCGTCGTCCTATGAGCACGGAAGGCGCCGCCCGCATCCGCTATGCCGCTCCTTGAGTGAGTTCTCTTCATCCTGGTTGGCGCTGCTCCTCGACGCGTTGAAGGACGAAGATCGCGGCGAGGAGTGCGGTGGCTCGTTGTGGGCAGCTGGCCTTCCACCTGGACCGGGGCGGCCGAACAGGTGAGAGCGGCGTTCCATCCCTCCGTTTCGAGGGTGGCCAGTGCGGCCAGCCACTCCGCTTCGTGCTTCAAGGCCCATCCCGTCGTTGCCACACCAGCACTCTTCCTGCGGGCTGTGAGCGTCGCAAGAACTTCACGTCCCGATTTGCCGCCGAGCGCTCGGCGCTCCTGGCGGCGCGATCTGCTGCCGACTTCCGGGCGCCCCGACGCCGACCGGCCAGTCTGACGATCCTGGGCCATGTGCGAGACGATGGCCGGTAGACCAACTGGCGGACGGACTGGTGCCGGACCCGGACGCGCAGTGGCCGGTCACCGCCTTACCGTTGGGGCCATGCCTGAACTGGTCTATCCGCCCGTCATTGCCGCGATGCGAGCCGCGTTCCGCGTCCTCGATCTGCAGATCACGCTGTCAGGCACCCAGCACGTGCCCGAACGTGGCGGCGCGGTGCTGGCGAGTAATCACGTCTCCTATCTCGACTTCGTCTTCTGCGGCCTTGCGGCGCGTGCCTCGAAGCGGCTGGTGCGCTTCATGGCGAAGGAGGAGATCTTCGCGCATCGCGTGGGTGGCCCGCTGATGCGCGGCATGCGTCACATCCCGGTGGACCGCAGCGCCGGCATGGCCTCGTACAAGGCCGCCCTCGAAGCGCTCAAGCGCGGCGAAGTGGTCGGCGTGTTCCCCGAGGCCACTATCAGCACGTCGTTCACGGTCAAGGAGTTCAAGACCGGGTCGGTGCGGATGGCGGCGGCTTGCGGAGTGCCGCTGGTGCCGATGGCGGTGTGGGGCTCACAACGGCTCTGGACGAAGGACCGCAAGCGGTCGCTCGGCAAGCGGCACGTGCCGGTGACGATCCTCGTCGGTGAACCCCTACATCCGACCCGCAGGGACGACCACACCCAGATTCTCGCCGAACTACAGGCCCGCATCACCGCGCTGCTGAACAAGGCCCAGCGCGACTACCCCGACGAGCCGTCCGGCCCGGACGACCGCTGGTGGCTACCAGCCCACCTGGGCGGGACTGCACCCGAACCGCCAGAGGTGGCCACCACACCGCAGCCGTAGGTCAAACGAACCCTTCCCGAGGAGAACCCCATGCCCCGCTGACTGCCACGAACTCGCTACGATCTTGGCTTCCGGATCTGGCACCGCCGTTCGTGCACGGTGGTCCGTCATCCATCGTCACAGCCGGTGAGCGCCACTCAGGCGTGGTTGACGTCCTGAACTAGCCGAAATCAGTGCACGTGATCATGGCGACGGCAAAGCTCGCTGGTTCCGGTCCCGACGTGGATTTCTCAAGAATCTGAAGCTATGTCGTCTGCCGTTCCGCTTCCGCCGGGCCGATCGTCAGCGGAACCCTGCGGGTGGTGCGGGCGACCCGCCCGAGGATCCGGCTCGCTGGATGTGGGTTGACAACCGGCACGACGGGTCGGGTCGATCTCGCCGGATTCCCGTCACGGTCCACGGTCGCCGTGTGGTTGTACGGGCCACCCAATCTGCGACTGCGTCGGCCGCTGCCATCCGTAGTCGTCGACGCGTACGAGGAGGCCTCATACACCTGGCGCCGGCGAGCTGACGATCCGGCCGGCGGGTACGCGATCTGGACCGAGCCGCGGGCCACCAGCTGCCCGGCCCTGGGCCCCGCGTAAGTGACGTCGACGGCCAGGCACCCGGGCACCTGCCGCCCGGGTGATCCGCGGATGACGAGGACGTTCAACGTCCCGAGGGGTGCCATGAGCGGGCGCCCGTGGGGCCAAGTGATGGCGGTGAACGGCTGTCTAGTCGGCGACCATGTGCTCGTGGACTTCGTCTGTGTTGAGGTGACGGGCTGGTCCAGTGACGAGCTCCCGGGTTGGGTCGAGGTTGAGCGCCGCGAGTCGGATGGCCGTAGCGACCCTGATCGACAAGGTGCCGGTCTTCGATGCCGGCGATACCTGATCGTCGCCCCGGGCCGCGGAGATCGCGGCGAGGCCCCGGCCGCGGCTCTCATCTGACGAAGATGGTTCCCCCAGAAGCGAAGGCACCTTCGCAGGCGAACCCATACATTCCTCTTTCGGTGAAGGTGATCCGGTAGCTCTCGCCGCGTCGTAACGGGTTGGTGCCGGTTCCCGGCGGCAGGTCGTCGTTGGTCGCGACGAGCCGGCAGCGTGAGGCGCGTTCGTTCACCCAAACGACCGTCGAGCCCGAGCCCAGTGTCGCGCTTCGTGGCAGGAACTCCGGCCAGTTCGGGCCGTCGATGATGCGGATCCGCTGCTCCCGCGCCGGTTCGCCGGCAACCACCGGCGCTGGCTCGTGGGCGACAGCCGGCGCAGCCGGCCCGGCATCCGCGCTCAGGTCGTCGGTCAGGGTCGACATGGCGCCGACGAAGATAGCCGTGACCACTGCCATCGACCAGCTGATGACCAGCGCAGCCGTCGTGAGTCCTCCGCCGCCCTCCCCCGACCGGCGGATGCGTATGCGGGCGGCGTACCCGACCGGCAGCGCGGCCGGCCACAGGCCGATGATCGCCAGAAGGAACGCCGCGATCGCCAGCGAGCAGAACCGCTTCGCGTGTTCGTAGTAGTCGGGCGCGCTGTGGTACTGGACGTTGATGTCGCGGGCCGCCTGGCTGACCGCGCCGCCAGCGGTGACGTTGCCGAAGTGGACACCGGGCCGGCCCGGGGCCACCTGGGCGCGTCCCCGGGCGCTCATTCGGGCCGTCCCTGGCGGATGGTCACATCGCGGCCGGACTGGGTGACGGCGCCGCCAGCGTGCACCTCGCCGAAGGTCACCGTGCCCGGCGCGGGCTCGTCGGGTTGCCGGCGGCTGAGCAGGCGCCGGGTCGCCTCGGCCACGCCGGCCGCCACGGCGGCGGTGGTGATGGCAATCAGCTCGACGGCCATGGCATATCTCCCTGTCTGGTGGGAATGGCGTTTCCGCCCTCGCCTCGGATGGCGTTCGTTCACGGCGAACGAAATCGTTCGACACCCGTACGGGTGCAAAATTCGCAAAACCGGTACAGGGCGACGGGGTCCCCCTAATCTGTCGCCGTGTTCGTAGGCCGATCCGCTCAGCTGCGGGACATCGGGGCGGAACTCGACGCGGCGACCGCTGGCGTCGCCCGCGCCGTCCACCTGGTCGGCGAGGCCGGGATCGGCAAGACCTCCCTGGCTCAACGGGCTGCAGCACAGGCTGCGGCCCGGGGCTTCCGGGTCTCGTGGGGACGCGCGTGGAGCGGCGCGCTCGCGCCGCCGTACTGGATCTGGACGCAGATCCTCGAGGACCTCGACACGCCCCTACCGGAGTTGGACGCCGATCAGGGCGCCGCCGCACGGGCGACCCTTCTGCGCGCCTTCCTCAACCGGATGCGGACCGCCGTGACCGGTCGTCCGCTGCTCGTGATCCTCGACGACCTGCACGACGCGGATCCCGCGTCGCTGATGCTCACCGGCGCCCTGCTGCGGAGCCTGCCCGACCGCCCGCTGCTGGTGCTGACGACGCAGCGGCCGGGGGACGCTGCTCTGGACGACGTGAACCGGCAGGGTCTGGTGATTCGGGTGCCGGCGTTCGACGCCGACGACATCGTCGAACTCGTCGCCGGCTGCCCATCCGCCCCCGGCGTCGACACGGCGACCCTGCTACGTCTGACGGGCGGGAACCCCTTCTACGTCATCGAGTCGCTGCGGGCGGGGCCGGACGTGGTCGTCGGTCGCCGGCTCGCCGCACTGTTGTCCCTGGTGGACGAGGACGCCCGGCGGGCCGTCTCGGCGGCGGCGGTGATTGGGCCATGTTCGCCGCAGGGCCTGCTCGCCTCGGTGGCGGACCTTCCGCCCGAACGGCTTACCGCCGCTCTCGACGTCGCCGTGTCGGCCGGCCTGCTCGACGGGAAACGCCGGTTCCGCCACGCGCTCTTCCAGGAACACTGCTACGCGAGCATTCCGGCGGGAGAACGTGCCGTGCTACACGTGAGGGCGGCCGACGCGATCGAGGCGACCGGCGTGGCGGCCGACCAGCAGGGAGCGCTCGCCCAGCACCGGCGGGCCGCCGTACCACCCGGAGATCCGGAGGCGGCCGTTGCCGCGACGTGTTCGGCCGCCCGCGCCGCGCTGTACGCCTACGCCCCGGAGGACGCCATCGCACAGTGCGCGGCGGGACTGGCGACCGTCGCCGCGTTCGGGAACGAGGCGACGGCATGGCGAGCCCGCCTGCTCATGTTGCGCGGCGAGGCCGAGGCGATGGTGGGCGACCCGCAGGCCGGCCGGCGCACGGTGGTCGAGGCGGTCGGCCTGGCCACTGCTGCCGGCGACCCGGTGCTGGTGGCCGAGGCCGCGCTACGACTACCCCGCTGCGAACAGTTCCTGCTCCACGACCCCGAGTTGCAGCGGCACGTCGCCGCCGCGATCGACGGGCTCGGCACCGCCGAGCCCGCGCTTCGGGTCCGGCTGGTCGCGAAGCTCGCGTATGACTCGGCGATGCACAACGATGCCGACCCGGACCGGGAAGCCAGACAGGTGGGGGCAGCCGACCGGGTGGTTACCGAGGCGCGGACCCTCGGCGATCCGGGGCTGCTCGCCGAGGCACTCAGCACAAAGCTCTTCACCACATGGGCGCCCGAGACCCTCGATCAGCGGCTCACGGTGGGCTCGGAGATCGCCCGCCTTGGGCGCCGGGCCGGTGACCCGTCCCGCGAACTGGACGGCCTGCTGTGGCAGTTCATGGCCCAACTGGAGAGCGGCCACGTCGACGAGGCCCACACGACGCTTGTCGAGTACACCTTCCTGGCCGAACGCGGCGGCCGCCCGGACCACCTCGCGTTCGCCCGGTCCGCACGGCGGCCATGGCCTCGCTTCAGGGTCGCTACCGGGAGGCCGAGCGGCTCGCCGACGAGGCCCGTGACCACGCACACGCCGCCGGATCACCGGATGCTGAAGTCGTGTACCTCGCGCAGGTGATTGTCTGGGCCTGGGCGCGCGGCGGCGAGACGGCCGAGAGGTTCCTCGATGCGTGCCGCGCCACCCCGGAGGGTCGCAACAATTCAGCGATGTCGACCATCAGCTGCCTCTATGCCGGCCGGTTCGAGGAGGCACGTCTGTCGGCACGCAGTACGAGGTCGCTGCTCGATCACATACCCGGGCCGCCGAGGCTCTATGCGTTCAAACTGCTGGCCGAGGCGGCGTTCGTGCTCGACGAACGCGACCTCGCCGCGGACCTGTACGAGCGGCTGCTGCCATACGCGGGCCGCTGCGCGATCGGTGGCGGTGGGGCCACGGCGTACGGCGCGGTCAGCCAGTCGCTCGGTCTGTGCGCCATGACCGGCGGCGACCTCGACACCGCCGTCCGATGGTTGCGGTCCGCGGTCGATCGCAACCGATCCTTCGGCGCCGGCCCGTACGTCGCCGCGAGCCAGGCGGATCTCGCGGATGCCCTCCTACGTCGTGGCGACGACCCGGCGGAGGCTGCCGACCTGCTCGCCGACGCCGCCGCGACCGCGGAACGGCTCGGCATGGACCGGCTCGGCGCGCGGGTCGAAGCGTTGCGCGCCACCGTTCCGAGCGACGCCGACGCCGACGACCGGACGCTGGCACGAGCCGTCGCCGTTCTCGGTGCGCAGGCCGATCGCGGGCTGCTCGCCGCCGCCTGCGACCTGCCCGCCGAACGGTTCCTCGCCGCGCTCGCTCGGGCACCGCAGCCGGCCACCGACGTCACGCCCGACGAGGGGCGCGCCGACCGGCTACGGGCGGCCGAGGCGATCGAACGGCTCGGCATGCACCGCCGCCACCGCAACGAACTGGCCCGACTCCGGCTGGCCGCCCTCCCGCTCGGCGACCCCGCAACGGCGGTCCGGGCGACGCTGGACGCCGCCCGCGCCGCACTGCACCGGTTCGATCCGGTCACCGCCGCCGACCTCTGCACGGCCGCCCTCGACCGCGTAGCCCCGTACGGCGCGACGGCCCGCGTGTGGCGGGCCGAACTGTTGACCGTCCTCGGCACGGCACAGGCCGCCACCGGCGACCGCTCGACGGCGACGCAGACCCTCACCGAAGCCGCCGACCTCGCCGACCTCACCGGCGCCCGGGCAGTGGCGATCGAGGCGACCCTCGCCATGCCGCTCGACGCGCGGTACGAGCCCGGCAGTTGCGGTCCGGTCGAGACCCGCCTGCGGGGCCTGCTCGACGCCGCGCCGGCACCGTACCGGGTGCGGATCATGGCCCGGCTCGGCGCCGACGCGCTCGCCTCCCGGCCGGGCGCCACCAGCGAACGCGAGGAACTTGTCGACCGAGCGGTCGACGAGGCCCGCTCCCTCGATGACGGGAGGATCCTCGTCGAGGTGCTGTGCGCCTGGCACCGCACGGTCCTCGGCCCGGCCCGCATCGACGAACGGCTCGCGCGTGGCGCCGAGACGGTCGAGCTCGCGCGACGCCACGACATGCCGGCGAACGAGCTCGAGGCGCGGCTCAACCTGTTCACCACGCTGCTCACCGCCGGCCGGATCGACCAGGCCGAGGCCGAACTGCACCGGTACGAAGACCTCGCCACGAGGATTGGCGAGCCGCTGTTCCTGATGTACGCGCGATCCCGCCGCGCCACTCTCGCCACGCTCCGCGGCCGGTTCGCCGACGCCGAGCGCCTCGCCCGCGAGGCCTACGAGGCCGGGCGCTCCGTCACACCAGATGCCAAGCTGCTGTACGAGCTGCAGTCGTTCGCGCGTGCCCTGGCGCGCGGCGAGACCGACCACGACGCCTGCGCCTCGTCCGTGCAGCGGACCGCGACCGCGTACCCGCTCGTCGTGGCGCTGATCATGGAGCGGGACGGTCGCCCGGACGAGGCCCGGGAGCAGTTGCGGACGTCGATGAACATCCTGGACATGGCACTGGCCGGGTTCGAGCTCTACACCCTGTCCGTCGTCGCCGACCTCGCCAGCCGCCTCGGCGACGCGGACTGCGCCGCCGAAGTGGCCCGCCGGCTCTCCCCATACGCCCACCACGTCGCGGTCGCGGGCACCGGATCGGTCTGCACCGGCAGCACGGCCCGGTCACTCGGCCGGTGCGCCGCGACGACCGGCGACCTGGACACCGCCGCGACGCTCCTGCGGGACGGGATCGCCGCCGACCGTCGCCTCGGTGCCCTGCCGTTCGTCGCCTTCGGAGCGCACGAGCTCGCCGCGGTTCTGTTCCGGCGCAACGGTCCCGGCGACGCGGCCGAAGCGGCGACCGTGCGGGCCGAGGCGGCGTCCATCGCGTCGACGCTCGGCATGACCCTTCCCGACAACGCCTTGTCACAGGCGCCCGACCGCGTCGCACTCAACCGTCACGGCGATTCGTGGGCGCTGACCTATGAGGGCCGCACCTCGGTTCTCCGGGCCTCCAAGGGCGTGGCCCAGTTGGCTGTGCTCATCGCGAACCCGGGGCGGGACATCGCCGCGATCGAACTCGCTGGCGGCGTCGACAGCAACGACCGGATGCAGGTGATCGACGAGACCGCGAAACTCAACTACAGGAAGCGCATGTCCGCTCTCCAAACCGAGATGGAGCATGGCGACGCCGCTACCGTGGCCAAGGCGAGCCGCGAGTACGACGCCATCGTCCGTACCGTGAAGCGCGCCACCGGACTCGGCGGACGGACCAGACTCGCCAGTAGCGAAGCCGAACGGGCCCGGATCAACGTCACCCGTACCCTGCGCCAGGCCATCGATCAGATCCTCGCCATTGACGAGGCGGCCGGACTACACCTGCACGCCGGCATCCGAACGGGAACACGCTGCCGTTACGAATCCGGCTGACGTCCGCAGGCCCTCCCCGGTCGCGGCGTTGCCAGCGGTGCCCGGCCCAGCCCGGCCCGCTGGCGTTGCCATCCCCTCCGAACGGAGACGAGCCACGCGGCGCCACGGACCCGCTGGCCCGCCTGTGCCTACAGATGGGCCCGGTGCGCGGATCTGGTAGCCGAAAGTAGTGTGTCCGATCATGGTGCAGGACGAGTGCCTGCGAGATGGCCCTCCGATCGCCACGGGTGTACGGGCTTGCGCCGTGGGGTGATGCGGATCCGGTCGGCCATGCGATCATCGGATCGTGAATACCAGAAAGGCCTATGGCTGCTGACCGCCGGCTCGCGCTCCATGCGATCCTTCCCGACCGTTACTCCGACCTTGAGGTTCTCGCCTCCACCATCGATCACCTCGGCCGCCTGGTCGCCCTGGTTGGCGACTCCGCCTGCGGCTACTTCCCGATCCCAGACCGCTATTGGCGTTATCCGCCGCCGCGTTACGACGCGATCGCGGTCATCTGTTCCGGGAGCGACGTCGACGAGATCCGCCTCAACGATCTCGATCTGTGGTTCACCGAGATCGACACCCTCGGCGACGGCGTCGTCCTGGCAGCCAACCGCTGCCAGCCGACAGGCGTGTCCGCCAGACGCCATCTGAAGCCGGTTCCCGAGGGCGAGATCCACCTCACCGAGAACGTCCGGGTGTTCGACAGCCGTAGCCGGACCCGGGCGGCCTTCTACGCGGGCGACGGCATACAACAGCTCATGACCGATCGCCGCGGACGCATCTGGACCAGCTACTCCGACGAGTCGAGCTACTGGTCGCCCAACCCTGACGGCACCCGGTCCTACGCGTTCATGGTCGGTCTGGCGCGCTGGGACAGCGGCGGCGGCGAGCCCTGGATGGCCAGCGGCGAGACCCGGGAAGTGGCCTGGCTCGACTGCTACGCGATGAACGTCGGCCGGGACCGGGTCCACGCCTGCCCCTACCCCGACTTCTCTGTGGTCGAGATCGGCACCCATCATCTCCAGACGGTCACGCCGAACACCGTCACCAGATGCCGCGGCCTGGCCGTCGCCGGCTCCGAATTCGCCTTCCTCGACCAGCGCCGGACAGGTGACGGCACACGGTGGGAGATTTGCCGGGCCCGCCGAGAGGAGGACGTCGTTGTGGAGGCGGGACGCGAAAACCTGGTGCTGCCCGACGGCCGGCAACCGCCCGGATGGGCCAGGGGAAGGGTTGGCCGGGACGCGACGCTGTGGCTTTGCGCCGACGATGAGCGGAACTGGTACCGGTACGACCTCGATGCTCACGCGTAGCCGAACACCTGGATTCGTCCCAGGCCATGCCTGCGCGGCTCTCAAGAACCAGCGCCTCGGGGAGTGGTGGCTGCTCAGCGGTCCCACTCCCAATCCTCGACCGTTTCATGGACAGGGATCATGTTGATCCACAAATCTTCGTGCCGTCCGGATGCCACCAATTGGTCCAGCAGCTTCTGCGCCTGTGCCTCGGTGGTGAAGGCACCCGCCTGGAAGCGTGAGCCTGGATCACGCTCGTCGGTGTACTCGACAGCCCACGCCAGGGCCGGCTCCCGGTAACCCGGCGGAGGTGTCCCGCTCTCGTCGTTCACCGTTCGAGGGTGCCACGACCCCTCGGCCGCAGGCATGCATGCTCGTTGGTCTGCGACGTGCACGGCGGTGCTGGTCTGCCGCTGGCCAGCAGATTACGCGGCGCTGACGGTAGGCACCGGGCCGTCAACGGTTCGGTGCGACGTCCAGCCGAACATGTACCCGGGACCGGGCTGTTGCCACGACCTTGGGACCACTGGCTGCGTGGGTGAGCATGGCGGGGGTTGGGCTGGGGTGTCAATGTGATCGAGCCGGCCTGAGCACGCCGGTTGCGTGCTGGCCCCAGAACGCTCGGCAGACTCGTACGCGAATTTGGCGAGCGGTAAGCGACAGCGCAGCGGGGCGATGTCGACGAGCTGCGGGCCCACGCCGACGCCGGCGACGGGTCCGCCGCCTACCAGCTTTCCGACCTGCTGGCCGGGCAGGGCCTTGTCCGGCTCTCGAGCTCGTTGTTCGCAGGGCCGAGCTGCACTCCAGCTGCAGAGCCACGACCTGGACGCAGGTCGTCCAGATCCGAAAGAAGGGCGAGCAAGAGGTCACCGATGGAACGCCCTTGAGATGCGGTCAAACTTGTGGAGTTCGGCCGGGAGCACGATACAGACACCGCATCCCGGCCGAATCTCTCGGCCGAGGCTCAGCCCAGCGACTTCAATGCCTTGTCTAGGGTGGCGAAGACGGTGTCGGAGCCGCCCTCCCAGGATGGCACCGGATCCGCCTGACCGGGCGCCAGCTGGTAGAGCCACCAGATGTTCTGCCAGGGGTCGAGCATCCGGGCGAGCGTCGTCTCACCGTAGAACGGGGTCGGTTCGGTCACCGTCGTGGCGCCCACGGCACCGGCCCGCTCGAGCACCGCCCCCGCGTCGGTCACCCACACCTGCAGCAGGCCGGGCCGCGCCGGCCACCCGTCCAGCCGGTCGGCGACCATCAGATCGACGGTGCCGAGCCGCAGCTGGGCGTGGATGAGCTTGCCGTCCGGCATCGGCGTCCGCGCCTCGACAGTCTCGGCCGCACCGAACACCTCGGCCACAAAGTCCACGAACCGCGCGGCATCATCCACGATCACGAACGGATTGAGGACGGCGCCGCCGAACGGGACAGCTTCCGGAGAGAGCAGAATGTCGCTGGTCATGCTGAGGATCATGCCGTCAACTGCGGTCAGTTCCTGACCTAATACTGCAGCGGTGCCGGGCGGCTGAATGTCGAAGCCGAGGACGCTGATGGTCGCGTATTGGCGAGACCCCTGCGGCACCGGCCGGTCGTTGCCGTCCTCCAGGCACTCGCCCAAGACTCTCAAGCCACCTCCTCCCCAGAGTCGGGACCGCAGGAATGGCTCAGCCGCTCAGGCGACCGTGTGGCTCCGTGCCAGCAGCCGCTCATGCCGCGAACCGCTCGGCCCTGGTGGTCTGTCGTACCCTGCGTGTCTCGCATGGGCGTCGGTTCGTTCAACTGGTGTCCGGTATCACGTCGTGGGGCCACTCGCTGCGAAGAACGTGGTCGAGGTCGGGGTCGTCGGAGTGGTCACAGTAGGGCGTCTCGTCCGGGTCGCGCACGACCGTATCCACGGGCGATCCGAGCAGACCCCATGGCTGGATCGCGTTGGCCAGCCGCCCACGCAGCCGAAGATCGCGATATTCCGGCTTCCACCACACGTCGATGATTGACCGCAACTCGCGTGGGTCGACACCCAGCCACACGCCGTACGTCAGCGTGTGACCCTCCGCCAGCCGGATCGGTAGCAACGCCCGAACGAAGGCACCGACGGCGGGCACGTACATCATCACCGAGTCACGAGCGGTGCCGTGGCTCAACCACGTGCCGGACGCTGCCTCCTGCTCGGCGGAGTCCACCACCGGGTCCGGCAACGTGTACCGGACGTGACGATCATGCAGATCGAGGTCGCGACCGCAGGTGGAGCAGGTGTCGGTGGGCACGCGTGAGTATCCCCCTTTCCGCCCCCGGTGACCACGCCTCCTTCCCATCCGGATCTGGCCGCTGACTGTTCGTCACGCACCGTGATCAGGCGCGGCGGGTTGACGCCGGGACATGGTTGAGCGGATGCGGGTCAGGCTGGCGCCCGCACCGAACGGAACGGCGTCAGGGCGAGCCCACACGCCACGGCCGCGAACACGGCCGCTGCCACGAGAAGGGTGGGTCGGATCCCCCAGTTGTCCGCCAGGAGGCCCGCGGGCGGCGCGGCGATGACCATGACGGCACGGTTGAGAGACCGGAGCGTCGTGTTCGTGCGCGCTTGGAGTTCATCGGGGGTGAGGAGTTGTCGAAAGCTCATCTCGTGAGAGTTGCTCATGCCCATCGCGAGGCCGTAGAGCCCTACCCCGGTTCCGAGGACCGCGACAGGGGTCCACGTGGTGGAGGCCCCACCGGCGGCGAACATGACGAGCACACTCGCGGTGGTGATGAGGTGGCAGGCGATGATGGTGCGACCGGTCCCCAGTAGCAGCCCCACGCGCGTGGTGACCGCGGCGCCGAGGGCTGCGCCGATTCCGCCCAGGGCGCCGACGAGGCCGAACTGGAACGGCGTGAGGTTCAACGTGGCGAGTGCGTAGGGAGCGGCAACGACGCCGATGACCGCGTTGCCGAGAAACCATCCGTGGGTTGCGATGGCCAGGGTGGTCAGGCCGGAGCCCCGATAGATCCAGCGCACGCCCGCGCGGATCTCGAGCACGAGCTTCCTGGCCGTCGTGTCGGTCTTCGGAGGAGGCTCGCGCACGTCGATCCGGCTCAGCGTGATTGCGGAAATGACATAGGTCGCGGCGTCGGCCAGGACCGCCAAGGGCGCACCGAGGGCGCTGACCAGCAGGCCGCCGAGAGCAGGACCGGCGCTCTGGGCGACAGCGTCAGCGCCGTCGACGCGGGCGTGTGCGCGTTGCAGGTGTCGGCGCTGCACCAAACGAGGCAGGAAGGACATCGCGGCCGCCCCGTTGATCACCGCGGCGGTGCCGTACGCCATGACGATCACCAGTAGCGCCGGAAACGACAGGAGGTGGATCCACCAGAGCAGGGGGATGATCGCCAGCAGACCGGCTTGAACCACGTCAGTGGTGATCATGACGGGTCGGCGAGGGTGGCGATCAACCAACGCTCCCACCACGACGCCAACGACCAGGTAGGGCAACCACCGAGTTGAGTTCAACCAGCCGACCTGAGCCGCGGAGCCATGCAAGGTCAGCACCACCAGCGTCTGGAGCGCCAACATTGTGATGTAGGTACCGACGGCCGACACAGCGTTGGCCCGCCAGTAAAGCAGGAACGATCTCGACGGGAACTCCTCGTCGCCGACCATGAAGGGCATTATCCCGCGTAGCCGCATCGACGAGCCGTGGACCCCAACGTCGGCACCCCACCTGAGCCATATGCGATACGACCTCGCCGGCGGGAAGGGGCCGCCGTCGCTCAACCGAGCCACGATCAAGGCGTCTGGCACAGGTGTGCGGCAAGGAAGCGGGCCGTCTTGACCAGGCCTCGCCCGGGCAGCGCGCGTGCCGACGCCATCCATAGCGGATGAGGTAGGGACGACCAGCAAGCGGTGCACTGGCGGGAGAAAGTTGACCTCACGTCGCCGATACAGCCGGCGCTGAGTCCCCGGAAGGGGGTACCTACGTGTTTGACGACAACGGCTCGTTCCTGCTGGCAATGTTCGAGTTCTTCATCCTCTGTGCCTGGTTCATGTCCCTGTTCTGGATCTTCGGAGATCTCTTCCGTAGCAAGGACCTCGGCGGCCTCGCCAAGACGTTGTGGACCCTGTTCATCGTCTTCCTACCGATCCTCGGCATGCTGGTCTACCTGATCGCCCGCGGCAGCGGAATGACCGAGCGTGCGCTCAGTGCCCAAGCCGAGGCGCAGAAGCGGCAGGATGCCTACATCAGATCGGTCGCGACGCCGAACGGCGGTAAAGGAAGCGTCACCGATGAGATCGCGTCGGCGAAGGCGTTGCTCGACTCCGGTGCGATCGACGCGAGCGAGTACGAGAAGTTGAAGACCAACGCTCTGGCGAGGAGCACCGCTTAGCAGTCCGCCTCAGTCGCCGGCGGAGGCCTGCCTTGACCGCCGAGAGGTGCCGGCCGCCGAGAGGTGCCGGCCGCCGAGACCCGACCAGGCGTGCGAGTCCCAAATGCTGGTTGCCCCGGCCCATCGCGAGCCGTGGCAACCAGTTGGGCGGTGCACGCATCTGCCGCAGGTCGGGCGCGTCGAGTCGGAAGCGACCGCCATGCCTTGTTCCTACCCGGGCTGAACGGGGTGCTGGATCACGTAACGTGCTCAAGGTGATCGAGGCGGACCCTCTGGAAGTCGCGGGTTGGCGAATGGTGACCGGAGAGCTTCGCGCCGAGCATCTGCCGGAGCTTGCGACCGATGCGTTGGTCCGAGGTCTGGACAGTCCCTCACTTCGCATCCTTGCGGGGCAGAACCCAGCCGACGTTCGCGACTCGGCAGACCTGTTCATGCACGCGCTCGACGAACTCGGATTCACCGTGCCCGCGCCAGACGAGGCGGCCTGGTCGCTCGCCCGTACGACAGCACAACAGATCGTCGACGGAGTCATCAGCCCGGCCGCCGGGGCGAACGAGATCTGGAGATCGGCATTCCACCGGGTTGAAGACAGCGGCGACCTTCGGATCTTCGTCGGTCTCGCCTCGACACTCGACGATCATCCGGAGGACCCGGCCGTGATCGAGTTGGAGATCGTGGCGGCGGCGAAGGAACTGCTCCAGCGATCCCGTCCCCGCCGGTGGCTCAAGCTGATGGCACAGGTCGGGCGTTCGCCGTTGTCACGGACCGCCGGCGAGAACCGGATCGAGCTCGACCCTGCGGACCTGCCGATCAGACCAGAACTCGTCGCCGAGATCGAAGCCTGGGCCGCAGAACATCTGGAAGTGCTGCGAGAGTGGCCGCGTATAGGCGGATTTGAGTCCGAGGAACAGGCCGAGGTGTTCGTGCAGCAAGGCGAACGACTTGCCGCTCAAGTCCAAGCTGCAGTCGGTGCCGACTACCACGTCGAGTACATGCCCGAGGCCGTCCGCCCACCCGGCGTGAAACTGTCCAGCAGTCACCGAGTGGGCACAGGCAACCGGGAGGCGCGCAGGTGATCAAGGTCGAGTGGCCCGTTCGCGCCCGCTCGCGCTGGGCGGGGTGGGGTGGGCGGAGCGACCGGGAGTTTCGAACTCTCGCCCACCCGGACGGCGGTTCTGTTCTCCCCCGGTCGGCGTCTCGGCGCGGATTCCGGTAGAGCGTCGGCGACGGTGTCGAGGCCGTCGGATTATCGCGTGCTGGTGGGCGTTGGCGTAGGGCTGCCGGTGGGCGGTGGCGCCGAGTTGTTCGGAGCGGTTACGACCACTGGTGTACCGAAGTCGCTGAACTCGGTTACCGAGTCGGCGACGAAAGGTGCCGGCCCGGATTCTTGGACCACGTCGTGGGTCGTGACCTGCGTGATCAGGCCCGTCGCGACGTTGACGGCCACGGTTCCGGTAACGGTTACCGGAACCGTGTTCGTTGTCCGCTCGGTGGTGTAGCCGAACGTCCAGGTGTCCGTGGCCTGTGGCCCGGTTCCGGTGCGGCCGCGATATATGGCCGTGCCGAGCGTCCTGATGCGTTCCAGGACCGACCGCGGGTCGGTGGACATCGCCACACCTGCGGCGGATGCGGACACGCAACGGTCGCCGTGTAGTTGCTGCCACGGCCCGTCCGCGCCTGCACCGACCGGGTGCAGGAAGCACTGGTCGCCGACCTGACGCAGCTCGGAAATTCGGGTCATCTCCAGCGGTGGTGCGGCCGAACAGGCGGGACTCGGTGGAGGCTGCGACCGTCCACTGCCGGGCCCGCCGGAGGCGGAGGCGGACGGCGTGCCGCCGGACCTGCCGGACGGAGACGGCGCGCCACCGGGCCCACCGGAAGGATCGGCGCACACGGTCATGTTGCGGGCTCCGCCGACCAGGACCTCGAAGGCTGCGCGCCGGTTGACGGGATCGTAGAGGCCCTGGATGACCGAGACGTTGCCGTCGGGGAACTCCGTGTGCGCGTCGAGCTGGATCGTCTGGGTCTGCTTGAAGCGGAACGTGGACTGGGATGTGGTCTGCGCGGCGAGGGCGAGCGACCAGGGGGTGTCGGCGTTTGGGGAGTCGCCGCCGGGTGCGGCCAGGACGGTACCGGCGGCCAGTGCGCCGATTGCCGCCGTCGCGGTAACGGTGGTGGCGACGGCGTTTCGAGCCCGTCGTGACCGGCGCCCGCGGTGTAGGAGCCGATCGAGCGGCGGCGTGCCGACCTCGTCACGATCGGCCAGTTCGTGCAAGGCAGCGGACAGTGCCTGTTCGTCAATCATCCGGCCCCCTCCTTCGCTGTGAGGTCGTAGTCGACGAGCAACTCGCGGAGTTTGGCGAGCGCTCGGGCATTCTGGCTTTTGACCGTGCCTACGGTGCACCGCAGCAGGGTGGCGACCTCTCGCTCGGTCAGGTCCTCGTAATGGCGCAGCACGACCACCGCCCGTTGCCCGCGCGGCAACTGCCGCAACGCGCGCCGCACCTGGTCCTGAGGCGTGGCGGCGGCCCGCGGGTCCTCGTAGTCCGGGGGATCGGCGACCAGCTGCTCCCGCCGCCAGCGCCGCCACCAGCTAATGTTCCCGTTGATCAATGTCCGCCGCAGGTACGCGTGCGGATCACCGCGGATCGACGCCCGCCGCCACCGGACGTACAGCTTGACCAGGCTGTCCTGCAGCAGTTCCTCGCCGCGGTGGACATCCCCCGTCAGCAGTCGGGCGACCCGCAGATACCGCCCCCAATTGGCCGCCACGAAGGCGGCATAGGCGGCGTCCACGGTTCGGGTTTCGCTCATACCTCGTCTACGCCGCAGAGCCCCCGAAGGTTGTCCGGCAATTTCGCCGACACAGGACACCGGGATGTGACCGGCGCCGTGGCTCGGCCGCCTCCACACCCTGGCGGGACACAGCGGTGGGTGTGGGCGGCCCGGGTGCGTTGCCGCTCCCGGGCCGCCGGGTTCTATCTGCCGTAGACCTCGAACGTGAACAGGGAGTATCCCCATGCCGTGGCGCGGGTTGTGCCGTTGATGCGGACGTACCGGCCGGACGCGGTCAGCCCGGTGTTGTCGTCCTCACCGCCGTTGCCGCCGGTCACCGTCCGGGCGGTGGTCCAGGTGGTGCCGTCGGTCGAGGTCTGGATCTGGTACGCCGAGCCGTACGCCGCCTCCCATACCAGCCGTACCCGGTCGATGGCGTACGTCGCGCCGAGGTCGACCTGGATCCACTGCGGATCCGAGAACGCACTCGCCCACCGAGTCGTCGCCGACCCGTCCACCGCCGCCGACGCCGGATAGGCCGCCGACTCCACACTCGACGCTGTGGCCGGCTTGTTCAGCGCCAGATTCCCCGACTGCGGCGGCGTGCCGGAGCCGAGCGTGAACGAGTCGATGTCGAACAGCGACCCGGCTCCGCCGGTGAACACGAGGAACAGGTTCTGTATGCCGGTCGGCGGGGTGACGGCGCCGGTGACATCGGCCCAGGTCTCCCAGCCACCGGTCGGCGCGACTGTCGCCGTGCCGACCACGGGACCGGTCGCCGACCCGGTCCGCAGCGTGATCGTGCCGCCGGTGCCGGCCGACGCCACCCGCGCGGTGAACGACGTGACACCGGTCAGGTTGTACGGCGTGAACGAGATCCAGTCGCCGTTCTCGATGTACCCGACCGCACTGCCGCCGTTGGCGGACGGCTTGGCCACGACGGTGGTGCCCTGCTGGCCGCTGTTGTGCTCGGCCTGGCGAGTGCGTGGCTGCAGGACCGCCTGCGGCGAGGTCACCGGCGTGGTCGAGCCGACAGGTGTGTACTCGGCGACCACGACGCCGAAGATGTTGGCGTTGGCGTCGTGCTCACCGTCCACCGGGGTCTGCAGCGTGCCGGAACACCCGGTCGCGCTGGACAGGGCGTGGCCGTGGCTGTCATGACCGAGGATGTAGTTGACCCGCACCCGGGCGCAGTCCACAGTCGCCCCGTTCGGATCGCTCACGGTGACCTGGAACGGGATGGCGTCGCCGAAGTTGAACACCCTCCCTTTGAGCGGCTGGTTGAGCGTGACCGTCGGCCGGCCCACACCGATCACCACACTCGCGGTCGCGGTGCGGCCGGTGCTGTCCCGCACCGTCAACGTCGCGGTGAAGTCACCATTGGACGTGTACGTGAACGACGGGTTCGCCGCCGTCGAATCCGTACTGCCGTTCGTGGTGAAGTCCCATGCGTACGTGATCGGATCACCGTCCGGGTCGCTGGATCCGGCTGAGCTGAACTGCACGGTCAACGGCGCGTTTCCGCTCGTCGGGTTGGCCGACACCGACGCCACCGGCGACCGGCCACCGCCGCTGTTGTACTCGATCCGGTACAGCGCCGAGTTCGCGTCACCGCCGAACCAGCCGGTGCCGTAGTCGAGCACGTACAGCGCGCCGTCCGGCCCGAACTCCAGGTCCATCACCTGGGTGCCGGTGTACGCCGGAAACGCCTCGATCGCACCGACCCCGCCGGAGCTGGTGACGGTGGCCGCCTTGATCCACCGCCGGCCGAACTCGCCCAGGAACACCTTGCCGTTCATCGAGGCCGGGAACTTCACGTCCGAGGCCAGCGAGGCGCTGTAGTTGTAGACGACCCCACCCATCGGCGACAGGCTCCCGCAACACAGAGCCGGTGGGTCCTGCCCGCCGCCGTACGGCAGCCAGGCCGCCTGGGACGGTGGCAGCTGCGTCAGGCCGGTGTTGTTGGGCGAGTTGTTGACCGGCCCGCCGGCGCAGTTGAACGCCGCGCCCGAGGGACCGGATGGGAACGTGAAGTCGATGTACGGCGTGTTGTAGTTCGAGCAGTAGGGCCAGCCGTAGTTGCCCGGCTGCGTGATCCGCTCGAACGAGACGGTGCCGGCCGGCCCGCGGGTGGCGCTGGCGGTGCCGGCGTCCGGCCCGTAGTCGCCGAGGTACACGGCGCCGGTCGCCTTGTCCACGCTCATGCGGAACGGGTTGCGGAAGCCCATCGCGTAGATCTCGGGGCGGGTGTTGGCGGTGCCGGGCGCGAACATGTTGCCCGTCGGGATGCTGTATCCGCCGCCGCTGTTCGGCCGGATCCGCAGCACCTTGCCGCGCAGGTCGTTGGAGCTGCCCGAGGTGCGCTGGGCGTCGAAGGCCGGGTTACGGTCCGTCCGCTCGTCGATGGGCGTGTATCCGCTGGAGTCGAACGGGTTCGTGTCGTCACCGGTTGACAGGTAGAGGTTGCCCGCCGCGTCGAAGTCGATGTCACCGCCGACGTGACAGCACATCCCACGGCTGGTCGGGACGTCCAGGACCGTGACCGCCGAATTGGGGTCGAGGGTGAAGTCCGCGTTGACCGTGAACCGGGACAGCCGGTTCACGCCGTTGAACGGCGCGAACTGGGCCGCCGTGCCGGTCGCCGGCGCGTCGCCGGCCGGGGTGGACAGCGGCGGGGCGTAGTAGACGTACACCCACCGGTTGGTGGCGAAGTTCGGATCGGCCTTGATGCTCTGCAGACCCTCTTCGTCGTGCGTGTACACCGGGATGGTCAGCGCCACCTTGGTGTTGCCGGCCGGGTCCGTGTACCGGACCGTGCCGTCGCGCGAGGTGTGCAGGGCGCCGCGGTTGGGCAGCACGGTCAGCCCCATCGGCTCCCCGACCTCGCCCACGCCCTTGGCCAGGGTGACCTGGTTGTAGCCGGCCTGCGGAGGCTGGCCGGTCGAGCAGTTGCCCGTACCCTGCGCCGCGTACCGGATACCACCCAGCAGATGCGTACGGAAGTTCGCCTCGGCGTAGCTCTCGATGGTGTGGCCCATGCCGGTGTACCAGGAGCGGCCGCCGTCATAACCCCGGCACCACGCGATCGGATGGTCCCCGCCCATCGAGCCACCGGTGTAGGTGCTCTCGTCCAACGTTGCCAGAACGTGGACCTGCGAGCGCGGGTTGGTCCGGTAGTTGTACCACTCGTCGAACCGGTTCCAGGTGACCGGAATGCCGGCGGTCGACGGATGTGTGGTGTCTTCGATCCGGACCGTTGCGTTCTGGTTCGCCGGATGGCTGGCGAAGTACGCGCCGACCAGGTTGCCGTACCACGGCCAGTCGTACTCGGTGTCGGACGCGGCGTGGACACCGACGTACCCGCCGCCTCCACGGATGTACTGCTCGAAGGCGGCCTGCTCGCTGGCGTTCAGCACGTCGGCGGTCGTGGAGAGCC
>NZ_BOPG01000096.1 GCF_016863635.1 Virgisporangium aurantiacum
ATCACCGCCTGGAAGCGGGCCAGGTTGGTGGCGTTGAACTGGGCGGCGTCCTCGGTGGCCTCGACGGTGAAGTTGTTCTGGGCGCCAAGCTGCTGGATCGCAGCGATGCCGGCCGGGATCGAGTCGTGCCGGAACCCGGCTGTCTTGCTGAAGATCAACACATTGAAGTCCGCCGCTGCCTGTGCCGGCGCCACAGGGACGCCGACAGCGGCCAGAATCAGGGCAAGGCAAAGCATTAATCGCCGGAACATGTGGGTGATCTCGCTTCCTGCCGTGCGAAGTACAGACAGGCGTGCGCCGATCACGCCAACGAAACTGGTCGAATCCTGCACCGGCTTCGATGCCTCAGTCAATAGTCGGACGCAGACGTGCCGAACTTTCATTCACTCTCGATAAAAGTCCATCGTCCGACGACGGATCGCTTGACATCGGCCAGCGACGCCGGTCACTCTAATTGTTCGGAGAGCGCTCTCACGTCGGCGGGTCAGAGCCCGTTCCAGGCGTCCCATCCCATGAGGACGCCTACCGTCCCGACCCGGAGGGGTCACGATGAGAGCTGGACCGTCGGCCACGACTCAGAGGCCCCGAAAACGGCAGCGACCCCGCCTGCTGAGCGCCGGCGCGATCGCGCGGCTATACCGTCGCCGGCTCCTCGGTTCGCGGCGTGTCGACCGGCTGCCCGACGCGGCTGATTGCGGCCAGCAGTGCGCCGAGAATGAGGCCTGACAGTATGCCGACCGGGACAATGATGAGGTCCGTGTCGGCGGCGTTG
This sequence comes from Virgisporangium aurantiacum, assembly GCF_016863635.1. Lineage (GTDB taxonomy): Bacteria > Actinomycetota > Actinomycetes > Mycobacteriales > Micromonosporaceae > Virgisporangium > Virgisporangium aurantiacum. The sequence continues at coordinate 773 of NZ_BOPG01000096.1, forward strand.
ACCGGCGGGTTGCCCGCGATCCTGGTGAATTCCGGGCCGAGGGGCCACCCGATCGCGAAGAACAACAACAGCGCTGTCGACAGCACCGGGTGCCCGACGAGCATGCCGATCGCCGCGATCGCCGTGCCCGGCTTCCACGGGCAGACCACCGCCGCCACGCCGGCGAGCAGCAGCCCGCCCGCAGCTACGTACAGCAGGATCTGCGGCCCCGTTTCGACCACCCGCAGCGCGACCGCGCCGCTGGCTGCGACGGCGGCGGCGCCCGCTACCGCGAGCCGTCGCGGAGAACGACGCGGTGCGGCCGCCACGGCACATCCGAACGCCATCACGACCAGCAGCACCCCGGTCACCAGCGCCGCCGCGTCCAGCGCCGCCGGGTCTGTCTCGGACGGCGATTCGATCCCGGCAGCCAGCGGCGCCGTCGCTGCGGCGACCGACGCCGCGAGAATGAGTGAGACCCGGTCCGGTGCCGATCCGGGCCGCGTGAGCAGCCAGCCCAGGAACAGCAGTGCGCACACCGCTGCCGACAACCAGCCAGCGGCCGGTAGGCCGGCCAGGTCGTACCGGTCAACGGCGAGGTCGACACCGATGAGGCCGCCAACGGCCAGCCACGCTCCGGCCGAACGCCAACGGTCGCCCCGAAACGCCAACACGAGACCGGCGACGACGGCGACGAGCACCGTCCATCGCAGGTCACGCGCCCAGTAGGTGTTGTTCTCCGCCCACTCGTCACGCCAGGGCTTGGCGGGCTCGGTCAGCCGCTGCAGCATCGTCAGATTGGACGCCCACACGATGACGGCCGCGCCGGCACCGCCCAGCCCGACCACGACGCTCCACCGGCCCGTCATCTCGATGATGTTAGTACGGCAGCCGAGTTCGTGAGGTAGATGACCGCTGATGGGTCCGGTCGGCGTGTCCGCCGCGGTTATGGCGGCCGCCACGTGATCATCAGCGACCGTCGACGGCCCGGTCCGCGCGGACCGGCTCGCCGCCACCCTGCCCAGCCGGGCGTGGAACCGGATCTCCGCCGGCCCCGGGCCGAAAGGCGAGCGGTACTACGACTGGGGCGTGGATCACCATCACCGCACCGGCCGACGAGACCGCTGGCAGTCACAGCCTGCTGATCCGCCGCCGGATCAGCGACAGCGAACTGGCCTGCTACCGCTGCTGGACAACCCCGACCGGTGCCGCTACACACCCTGGCCCGGATAGCCGGAACCCGCTGGAACGTGGAGACGCCATCCTCACCGTCATCGCCGCCCACGAACGCGCCGATGTGCGGATGTCTGGATTTAGGCGGTCGTCGTCGTTACTCGCAGGTCCATCTGACGGCGTGAACGTTGCCGTCCTTGCCCGTGGCGTGACCCGCCAGCCTGCGGCCGTCGTCGCTCATGCCCTTGACCTCGGTCACGGTGGCCGGTGTGACCAGTCCGGGCAACAGCATCTCGCCGTTGTCGGTGACATACACAGCCAGGTAGGGGCGGTCGGCCTGCTGGCCGACGATCCAACCGGAGCCGTTGACGTCGGCAGCGAACCCGAGGTGTGGATACGTGGTGGCCGTCCCATCGGCCAGGTTCCACCGCACCGCCGTACCCGTCAGCGCTTCCACCGCCGTGCCGGCGACCCAGCCGTCACGAAGTCGGGATGCCCCGACGAACGACGACGGGCCGAGGGGTGACGCGAGCTCGACGATCCGACCGTCCGGACGCCACACGACGACGCCGGGCTTGCCGGCTCGGTCGAACCAGCCGAGTACGGTTCCATCGTCGTCGATGTCGGCCGCCCCGGCGTGTTCGGCGCCCGGCGGGCGCTCAAGCTTTTGCGGCCAGGTCGAGCCGGCCTTCCAGATCACCGCGTCGCCGTGGCCGTGGCCGACGATGTCGCCGCGTTCGTTGATGCCGGTGGCCGTTCCCGACGCCATTCCTGGCAGCGCGGTGGTGCGTCCGTCGACAATCACCCACGGCGTCATCAACTCGAACGTGTCCGGAACGTTGCTCTGGCCCACGGCGGTCCCGGACGAGTTCACGTCATTGATCATCTGATGCGTTCCCGGGATCGCGACCTCCCGGAGCTGTCCGTTGTCCCATAGGCCCGAGAAGCGGTTGAAGTCGACGGCGTCGGCCGGGTAACCGCCGCCAGCGACGAACCTGCCGGTCGGGTCGGCGCTGTCCACGTTGCTGTACGACCAGTTCGGCGCCTCGGGAAGGGGGGCGACGATGCAAGCCTTCGGCGGCGCAGCGACGGCGTTCGCCGGATTCGTGAGCAACGCCACCGTTGCCGCGGCGGCCAACCCTGCTGAGAAGAAGCGATTCATGCCGATAGAGACACCAGCTTCGACGCGCGCGTTTACACGATGGTCACGGCCGACGAGCGACTGGCGCGGACCCTGCTCGGGCGGACGGCGAGGACCATGGTGCCGGCCCCGGCTCCGATGACTGGCATTGATCCTGCTCGCGCTGCCTGCATCCAATTCCTTCTTCCGTGCAAAGCAGTAGACCGCCGAAGGAGGCAGCGCTGGCCGAGGTCTCCATCACCGAGCACCTGCGGCAAGCCCAAAGCGATGCGGCGATCATCGAGGTACGCCTGGTGGCGCCCGACGTAGACGCGTCGCAGACCGCGGCGGACCGGGTGGCCACCGTGCTCACGTGGTCAGCAGCAGTCGGCCCCGGCCACGCCGCGACGGCGACGGCGACGGGTACAGCGTGTACCTGAACGCCGAACTACCGTCCACACAGGTCACCGGCGAGCCCGGCCCGGGTCGACCTGCCCGACCTGCACCCGATCGCCGGGCCGGTGCGAAACTTCCTCGCCGACCTGCGCAACGCCGGCCGCTCACCACACGGGCCCGCAGGAGAGCCCTCTCCCGCCCGGAACGATTGCCCCTGGTGACAGCTACCCAAGCGTGGGGCCTGGGACACGGACCTGTTGCTCAACAGTGACTCCACTCATGCCGGCCGATGCGGAGCCCGCTGCGGGCGGACCGGTGGAATCCAGAAGAATCGAATCATGATGATGAACTCGCCACGGAAGATAGCCGCAGCGCTGGCCGGCACCCCTCTCGCGGGCCTGCCGGTCGGTCACGGGCCGCGGGGAACGATCATGATCCAGGATATCGATACCGGCTCATTGTTGGACTCCTGGCGGGCGGCGCATGCGCTGCTCCCGGTCACGGGCCGATGGCCGATCCTCGTCGACGACTACCTAGGCGACCTGCAGGACTTCGAGCCGTACCGCGATCCCGACACGCCGACCAAGCGGGAACTGGCCGATCTCGACCGCATCGCACGCATGATCGATCCGTGGCCCCACTTCTTCCGTGGGAAGACCGACGAGCCGGTGACCGCCGATCACGTGCCTTTTCTCGCCAAGGGCTCGTTCAGCACGGTGGACCTGCGCGAGGAGGTGCAGGCCAACGTGCCACCGACAGCAGATGAGGCAACGCTCGAACGCTGGATCTATGACTGCGTCCGGTCCGATCCGAAGCTCACGGCCCAGGTGGTCGACGGCTTCGCCCGCCGCTACGTGAGTACCGACGTCTGGTTCACGCCGGACAACGTCGTGATGCTGTTGCTGCCCACGGACTTCGGATGGTTGGCGCCGAACTGGAGCAGCTTCCATGACGCGCTCGGATATGAAGACCAGCTGGCCGGCGCGCTGTGGCAGTGGCAGGACCAGTGGGACGCCCGGCTGGTGGCGAACTGGGGCACGATGCTGCAGTTCGTCGTCCACCGCCCACCGAAGCCCGGCGACCAGGCCGGGGCCCTGGCCGGCCAGATCAAAGCGATAGCCACCAGCCTCGCCGGGCGCCGCTGGGAACTGGCCATCGTCCTTCCACACGGCGATGCCTGGTTCATCCACAGCCGCCCGTGACGACGGATCGCAGCATTTGCCTGTCGCTCAACAGCCGTATGGATCTGTCATCGGCATGGTTGCTGGCTGTGCTCACCACGGGGTTCGCGTGTTCAGCGGGAGTGCGTCAACGCTGCGGACCTAGTCAGGTCAGTTGGCCAGTTGGTCTGCCGGGTTGGTCGCCCGGTCGCTCAGATGCCGAGCGTCAGGCCGGCTTGGCGAGCAGCGCGCCTTCGGCGACGACGGTCTCCGGGCTGTCCACGGCGGTTGGGGCGACTGCGAACGCGCGGTGCAATAACGTGGCGGCCAGCGGGATCCGGCTGGAGCCGCCGACCAGGTAGACGGCGGCTGGGGTCGACGCGGCGGCGCCGGCTGCCAGCGCGGAGCGGGTGGCGGTGACGGTGCGGTCCAACACCGGACGGGCCAGCATCTCCAGTTGGTCGCGGGTGATGAGCACGTCGTGCTCGAACAGCGGCAGGTGCACCGTCGTCGAAGCGGCACGAGACAGCATCTCCTTGGCGTGCCGAACGTCGTCCCAGAGGGTCCGCCGTTCGCGCCGCTCCGCCGGTGTGGAGGGATAGGTCAGGCGCTGCCACGCTTCAGGGTCACGAGCCGCGTAGGCCGCACCGATGTGCGCCACGAGGGCAGCGTCCACGTCGACTCCGCCGGCGTCGGGCAGGCCCTCGGTGGCAAGCACGGTGAAGCCGCCTGCGGTCATTCGCAAGACGGTGGCGTCGAATGTCCCGCCGCCGAAGTCGTAAACCACGGCCACCGCGTGCTCGTCAATCGGGGTGCGGGTGACGCTGGTGAGAAACCGGGCGGCCGCGACTGGTTCAGGCACCAGGGTCACGGTCGGCAATCCCGACCGGGATGCCGCGGCGGCCAGAACCTCCCGGCGGTGCACGGCCCAGGCTGCTGGGTGAGTGAGGGTCACGTTGTGCACCGGTCCGTCCAAGGCCCGTTGCGCCTCGTCCCGCACTCGCGACAACACCGCCGACACCAGGTCCACGACCGGATAGTCGCGGCCACCGAGCAGGACGCTTCCGTCGTCGATGCATCGCTTGGGGGCGGGTTCGTATCGGTCGGGCGACGTCCGGGCCAGGTGCATCGCGTCATTGCCGACCATCAGGTGACCGTCGTCCGCGGCGAACACCGCTGAGGGCAGGAGCGGGAGACCGTCGAACAGCAACGGCACCCGGCGACCGTCCGCGCTCCGCAGCGCCGCGACTGTGTTCGATGTGCCGAAGTCGATCGCGAGGTGTGCCCCGCTCGGTGGGTGCACCACCGCCGGGCCGGTGGGCGGCCGCGGCCGCGTGGATCCGGGAGGTGGCACCGAAGGCGGGCCGGACGGCAGTCGGGTGGGCGGTGGGACTGTGGCCGACTGCGGCGGACTGACCGGCGGCGGTCGCAACGGCGCGCGCGAGTTCCCGGCCGATGATCGCGTCCCCGCAGGTGGCTCCTTACGCACTGAGCGACGAGCCCAGCGCAGAGCTCCCCATGTCCCGCCGATCAGGAGCGCAAGGAGCAACGAGACCATGATCAGCGCGCTAGTGGTCACGCCATCTCCACTCTCAGGACACGGACGGACTCACAGATCCGACGCCGATGTCGCCGAACGTACCAGCGGCATGCGAACCCCGCCTGGATGCACCAACCGACGGCGAAGTGCAGGCCGACGGATCGACTCGCTCCCCGTACCGGACTCGGACGGGTTGCCGATGCGGCCGGCTCTTGCCGGGCTCATAGCGATGGCAGGCGGTCGCCGATTGTCGGGCTGACGCCGTCGAGGTAGGTGAGGTAGTCCGCGAGTCCGGTGGCGGCTTCGCGTTCGTCGGCGCGATCGGCGGCTTTGGACCCACTGCGCGGCCCAAACGTCACGTCTCGGCAATCGCGTGGCTCACTTTCGGTACGCGGATGGGAGACCGTCGCCGGTTCTGCGGCGGTTTCGTGGTCAGACGGGTGTGGTGGTTAAGGTGGGGCCCGGCCCGAGCAGCACCATGATGGTGCGGGTTCCGTCGTGGTATACGGCGCTGACGGTGTCGGGCAGTCGCCCGTCGATCGGCGTACCAGTGTCCAGGCGCCACCGGTGCACTCCGGCCGGTGCGTCGCCAGCGTCGCCGACGTCCACGAGCGCCGTCGGCACACCGCGGGGATCGGTGTAGACGTCGATCAGAACCGACCAGGGCGGGATCGTGATCGCGGTGCCGATCGGCGTGCCGGTCTGGGCGTCCCAGCGGTGCATCTCGCCGCCCGCCATGTCGAGGCCGACGAGGATGTCACGGTCCACGGTGCGCAGCACGGCGAGCTGGGAGACGTTCTGGATGCTGCCGTCGAGCGGCCCACCGACCGGTTCGCCGGTGACAGCGTTCCAGCGACGGATCTGTCCGGCCTCACACCCGGAGATGATCACCGGTATGCCGTCGGCGCGGGTCGTCGACGTCACCGCCTTGACGCTGATCGGGTGCCCGGACAGTGGTTGGTTGACGGCCTGTCCGGTGGCGGCGTCCCACCGGTAGACCTTCCGGTCGTGTCCGGCGCCGACGAACAAGGCGCGGCCGTCAGGCAACCTCACCGCCGTGACGTCCCAGATCGTGGTGCAGGTCTCGTCCTCACCGGGCTCGTACCAGATCCCGGTTGATGCGTCCATCCGGGTGATGCCCTCTTCGTTGGCGGAGGCCAGGACCGTCCGGCCGTCCGGCAGCGGCGTCCACGCGAAGCCGTCGACCGGCACCCACCGCGGGTCCTCCGACGTGCCCAACCACTCGCCGTCGTGTGCATCGACCCGGTACACCCCGTACTGACTGTCGGCACACACGACGACCCGCCCATCTGCGAGCCGAACGACGCAGGCATGCCCGAAGCGGGTATCCGGCTCAGGAACGCGACCCAACCCCACCACCTTGCGCCGACAGCGACCGGCCCGAATGTTCGGCGCGTGCACGCTAACAGAGCGGATGATCACGGGTGAGCCGAATCCAGGAGTCGCACGCTGTCGGATGCGCACCGGACATGATCGCTGGCCGGGCATGCGGCATATGCTTCTGCCGAGCCGACGTGCGTGCAGCGGCCGTCAGGATTTGTAGCGGCAGGTTCAGCGATCAAGCGGGAACGGCCGGCTCGGGCTGGGAAATCCGATCGGCGGAGGCCGCCACGGTGGCTAGGCTCGGCCGTCATGCAACCCCTCGACGAACACGAGATCCGGTCGTCCTTCGTCAACTGCACCAAGGGCGAGGCGAGCCGGATCCGGATGCCCGCCGGCCTGGCCAACGGTGACGTGGCCTGGGCCGACCTCGACTTCCTCGGCTGGACCGATCCTGGAGCGCCGGCACGCTCGCTGCTCGTGATTCCGGATACTGGCGGGCCGACAGGCCTGGTGCTCCGGCGTCCTGAGATGGCCAGCGCCAAGAGGAACGGGACCCGCTCGACCATGTGCCGCGTCTGCCTGACCGAGCATGGAGCCTCCGGTGTGGCGCTGTTCGTCGCTCCCCTGGCCGGCGCCGCGGGGCGACGTGGAAACACCGTCGGCGAGTATCTGTGCGCCGACCTCGCATGTCCTTTGTACCTGCGCGGCAAACGCCAGCCGAAGATGCGACTCGTTCGACGGGAGGAGACACTCACCCTCGACGAGCGGATCAGCCGCGCGATGACCAACCTGGCGTCCTTCGTCAGCCGCGTTCTTGCGGGGTGACGTCAGCCGGCCGGAGAAGGGCAGTCGAACTTTGCATAGGTGATCTCACGGACGTAGAAGTCCTTGACCGGCTTACGGAAACTGAACCGCCAGCATTCGCGCGCGTCCCGCTCGAACTTTCCGCCCTTGCGGTAGAACAACACGTCGACGTGTCCACCCGGTTGCGGGCCTTGGTACACCGCCGTGTCGAGCACCTGGCCACCGCTCTTGCCCGCGTAGTACTCCAGCAACTTCGCGATCGCCTCTGGTTGGTCGCCCCGCCGGTAGCCGTCGCCGTGCGCCTCGGTCCAGTGCGCGGTCCGTTCGACATTCTCCTTGAACGGGCTGGCACCGACGCGTCTCGACACGACGACCCCGACGACGACGGCGATCATGAGCCCGACCACCGCCACCGCACCAAACCACAGCAGTCGACGTCTCACGATGCGAGGATGGCACGCACCTCGGACGCTCGCTGTCCGGGCCGGTCGCGGCGGACGCTGAGCGGCTCAGCCGGGGCCCGGGGCGCTGACCGCTATCCCGTGCCGGCGAGCCAGGCGGACTCGCCCTGGTGGAACGCGTCGAGCTCGGCCGGTCGGTCGTCGCCGAGCAGGTCCTGACTCACCGTCACGCCGCGGGTCGACTGGATCCAGGTGAGGAACCGGTAGGACGGCCGAAGCCCGGCGAGCTGGGCCGCGTCGACCGGTAGCGCCGCACCCGCGTGGACGGGGCGCAGCTCGTCGCGCTCCAGCAGGACCTCGAAGCTCATCAGCCGCCACCGTCCTTCATCCCGAACGGCACGTGAGAAGAACCGGCAGTAGGCGTGGAAGTCGACCTCCACTCCCTCCACCGTGGTCCGGTTGAAGATCTTCGCCGGGCTCTCGACGGTCGCCCGGTCGCCCTCGACCCGCGCGTAGGCGGGGAAGACCCAGTGCTTGCTGTTCCCGGTCCGCGCCATCCACGTCTTCGTCGCCTCGACGTAGGCCTCGCCGCCGCGTCCGTCGTACCACGTGGTCCGGACGTAGGCGTCGTCGTGGAAGCAGTCCCGCATCACGTCGAAGAGTCGCTGGTCGCGGGCGAAGCGTTCCCGCCTCACCAGGTCGAAGAGCTCCTCGCGGTCCAGGAGGGCCGCCAGCCGGTCGGGGTTCACCATGTCGTCCTCTCGTTCACCGCGGATAGCCGAGCACGGCCTTCACCTCGAGGTACTCCTCGAAGCCGAACCGCCCGAACTCCCGTCCGTTCCCGGACTGCTTGTAGCCGCCGAACGGCAGGCTGCGGTCGAACGGAGCGCCGTTGAGGTAGACGCGGCCCGCACGGATGCGGTTGGCGACCCTGCGGGCGCGGTCGGGGTCCTTCGACTGCACGAATCCCGCCAGCCCGAACGGCGTGTCGTTCGCGATCTCGACGGCCTCGTCCTCGGTCTCGTAGAGCAGGATCGAGAGCACGGGGCCGAAGATCTCCTCGCGCGCGATCCGCATCTGCGGCGTGACGTCGCCGAACACGGTCGGGCGGACGTAGAACCCCTTGTCGAGCCCGTCGGGGCGCCCCGGGCCGCCGACCACGAGCGTCGCACCCTCGTCGATCCCCGACTGCACGAGCGCGGTGATCTTCTCCAGCTGAGCCTGGCTCACCACGGGTCCCATCGTGGTCGACGGATCGAACGGATCCCCGAGACGGACCTCCTCGACCGCCCGTCGCGCAGCGGCGTACGCCTCGTCGCGCTGCGAGCGGTGCACGAGCATCCGCGTGGGCGACTGACAGTTCTGGCCGCCGTTCGTGTAGCACGAGTGCACCCCGGCGACGACCGCGGACTCCAGGTCCGCGTCGGGCAGGATGATGTTGGCCGACTTGCCACCGAGCTCGAGCGCGACGCGCTTCACCGTGTCGGCCGCGAGCTTGGAGACCCTGATGCCGGCACCGGTCGAGCCGGTGAGCGAGACCATGTCGACGTCGGGGTGCGCCGCGATGGCCTCACCGACCGTGGGACCGTCACCGTTGACGAGGTTGAACACGCCGGGCGGCAGCCCGGCGTCGTGGATGATCTCGGCGAGAACCATGGCGCTGAGCGGCGCGATCTCGCTCGGCTTGAGCACCACGGTGCATCCCGTGGCGAGGGCCGGGGCCACCTTCGACGCGACCTGGTTCAGCGGCCAGTTCCACGGCGTGATGAGACCGCAGACGCCGATCGGCTCGCGCCGCACGACCCCGGCTCCCATCTCCTCCTCGAAGTGGTAGTCCGCGAGCACGCGGGCCGCCTCCTCGAAATGGAACAGCGCCACCGTGGCCTGGCGTTCGGTCGAGAACGTGATCGGCGCCCCCATCTCGCGCGTCATCGTCCGGGCGATCTCGGGCAGCCGAGCCCGGAAGCCGGAGATGATCCGCTCGAGGTACTCCAGCCGTTGCTCCACGCTGACGTGCGAGTACGCGGCGAAGGCCGTGCGCGCCGCCACCACCGCGCGGTCGACGTCCTCGGCCGTCCCGAGGCTGATCGTCGCGAACGTCTCCTCGGTCGCGGGGTCGAGGACACCCAGGGTCCGCGGCGCGGCCGGATCGACCCACGCACCCTCGATGTAGAACTTCGTGGTCATGCTCCACCCTCCTGACTCGCCGCGGTGAGCGGGACGTCGACGCGCGAGCGGAGCTCGCGGAACGAGATCCCCCACGTCTCCCGGACGAGGACCTGGCCCCGCCCGGTGATCTCGAACGTGGCGACGTCGGTGTAGACCCGGTCCACGCACCGCAGCGCGGTGAGCGGATACGTGCATTCCCTGACGAGCTTCGGCTCGCCGGTCCTGGTGAACAGCGACATCAGCACGAAGACCTGCTTGGCGCCCACGGCGAGGTCCATCGCCCCGCCGACCGCCGGGATCGCGTCGGGCTCGCCGGTGTGCCAGTTGGCGAGATCCCCCGATGCCGAGACCTGGTAGGCGCCGAGGACGCACAGGTCGAGGTGGCCGCCTCGCATCATGGCGAACGAGTCGGCGTGGTGGAAGTACGAGGCGCCGGGCAGCTCGGTCACCGGGAACTTGCCGGCGTTGATCAGGTCGGGATCGATCGCGTCGCCCGTCGCCGCCGGCCCCATGCCGAGCATGCCGTTCTCGGTGTGGAGGATGACCCCCGACTCCGGGGGGAGGTGGTCGCCGACGGTCGTGGGCTGACCTATGCCCAGGTTGACGTACGCCCCGCGGGGAATGTCGCCCGCGAGCACCCGGGCCATCTCGTCGCGTCCGAGCGGGCCACGGTCGGTGTGCTCGACGATGCTCTCGCTCATGACTGCACCCGCACGATCCGGTCGACGTAGATGCCCGGGGTGACCACGGCCTCAGGATCCAGCACTCCCGGCTCGACGACGTGCTGCACCTGAACGACGGTGGTCGTCGCGGCAGTCGCCATGACGGGGGCGAAGTTGCGTGCCGTCTTGCGGTAGACGAGGTTCCCGAGGGTGTCCGCGGTGTGGGCGCTGATGAGCGCGACGTCGGCGGCGATGGGCAGCTCGAGGACGTACATATGGCCGTCGATCTCGCGGGTCTCCTTTCCCTCTGCCAGGAGGGTCCCGACTCCGGTGCGCGTGTAGAACCCGCCGATCCCGGCTCCGGCGGCGCGCATACGCTCGGCCAGGGTCCCCTGAGGCGCGACCTCGAGCTCGATCTTCCCGCTGCGGTACAACTCGTCGAAGACCCAGGAGTCCGTCTGCCGGGGGAACGAGCACACGATCTTGCGCACCTGCCCGGCCGCGAGCAGCGCCGCGAGCCCGGTGTCGGCGTTGCCCGCGTTGTTCGACACGACGGTGAGGCCTCGCGCTCCCTGCCGGATCAACGCGTCGATCAGGTCGAACGGCATGCCGGCCGTACCGAAGCCGCCCACCAGCACCGTCGAGCCGTCGGCGATGCCGCTGACCGCCTCGTCGACCGAGGCGCAGAGCAGCGTCATGTGACGTTCTCGAGCACGACGGCCAGGCCTTGACCCACACCGATGCAGATGGCTGCCACGCCCCATCGTTCACCGGACTCCACGAGCCGCGCCGCGAGGGTCCCGAGAATGCGCCCGCCCGAGGCACCCAGTGGGTGCCCGATGGCGATCGCCCCGCCCTTGGCGTTCACGACCTCGGCGTCCCGCAGCCCGAGCCCGATCCAGGCGTCGACACAGGCGATCGACTGGACGGCGAACGCCTCGTTCAGCTCGACGGCGCCGATGTCGTCCCAGGTGATGCCCGCCCGCTCGAGCGCGCCGTTGGCGGCCTCGACCGGGGCGTAGCCGAACTGCTGCGGCTCCAGCGCCGCCCAGCCGCGACCGGCGATCCGCGCGAGCGGGTCACGACCGATGGTCGCGGCCGCGCTCGCCGAGCCCAGCAGGACCGCGCTCGCGCCGTCGTTCAACGGTGAGCAGTTGCCGGCGGTGATCGTCCCGTCGGGCCGGAACGCCGGCTTCAGCCGTGCCAACGCCTCGATCGAGGTGTCGGTACGGATGCTCTCGTCCTGGACCAGGTCGGTGCCGGGGACGGGCACCACGAGGTCGTCGTAGAAGCCCTTCGCCCACGCCTCCGCCGCGAGGCGGTGCGAGCGAGCGGCGAACTCGTCCTGCCGCTCCCGCGAGATCGAGAACTTCTCCTGCAACTGCTCGTTGCACTCGCCCAGCGAGGCCGTCCACTCGGCGGGCATCCGCTCGTTCACCAGACGCCAGCCCAGCGTCGTGGAGACGGCGGTGACGTCGCCGGCCGGGAACCGACGCGACGGCTTCGGCAGGACCCACGGCGCCCGCGTCATCGACTCCACGCCTCCGGCGATCGCGATCTCCGCGTCGTCGACCTCGATCATGCGTGCGGCCATCATGGCGGCGTCCAGCGACGAGCCGCAGAGCCGGTTCACCGTGGTGGCGGTCACCGAGACGGGCATGCCCGCCAGCAGCACGGCCATCCGGCCGACGTTGCGGTTGTCCTCGCCGGCGCCGTTGGCGTTGCCCCAGAACACGTCGTCGACCAGGCCGGGGTCCAGGTCCGGCGAGCGGTCGAGAAGTCCCTTCAACGCGGTCGCGGCCAGATCGTCGGTCCTCGTGTCGGCCAGGGCTCCGTTGAACCGGCCGAACGGGGTCCGGACCGACGCGTACACGAATGAGCTGCTCATCGGGTCGTCTCCATTGTCATGTCGTGCCAGTGCGGGAGGACGTGCCGCCCGACGAGGTCGAGCGTGTGGCGGGCGACGTCCGGCGGCGTGCCGAACGGGGCGACCCGCAGCTGGACGGACGTGACCCCCGCCCGGACGTACCGGGCGATCGTCGCGTCGATCTCGTCGGGCGTGCCCACCATGGGGAGCTCGAGCTCAGCAGGCCCGTCCGCACCCATCCATGAGCCCCGCTCGGTGTAGTAGTCGGTCGCGGCCTTCAGGTGGCGCGCGGCGAGCTCGCGGGCAGTGGCGGCATCCTCGTGGACGACGCAGAACCTGGTGGTGGCGACCACTCCCCCCGTCTCGCCCGGCCGTCCGCCGCGACACGACCAGTAGGCGGCCGACTGCTTGATCAACAGGTCGTCGCGGTAGTTCGTCGCGCCGTAGAATCCGTCGGCGAGCGTCGCGGCACGACGGGCCGAGGCTGCCACCTTGCCGCCCACCAGGATCTGCGGCCCGCCGCGCTGCACCGGGGGTGGGATCGCCACCGGCGAATCGGCACCCGCGGACCACATGGAGCGCAGCAGCGTCAGCGTGGCGTCGAAGGCCGCGCCGGCCGGACCTGACGCGGGCAGCCCGACCCGTTGGGCTACCTCCGGGCTGCCGAGCCCGAGGCCGAGGGTGAGCTTCCCGCCGCACAGCTGGTCGAGCAGCGCGGCCTCGTAGGCCAGCTTCTGCGGACTGTACGCGTGCAGGAGCAGCACCGCTGATCCCAGCGCCAGGGACGTCCGGCCGGCCAGATGTCCGAGGACCGTCAGGGCGGACGGGAGGTGGAACGGCTGAGCGGCCGCGTGATAGCTCTCCCCCACCCACGCGGAGTCGAATCCGTGCTGCTCCGCGTGGGCGAGCATCGTGACCGTGCGATCCACCTGTGGGCGGACCGGCTCCTGGGAGCTCAGGTCGAGCGCGACCCCCAGCCGCATTCAGCTGGCGCTCTCTGCTTGCTTCTTGACGTCGTCGTAGGAGAAGTCGTTGAACGCCTTGAACATCTCGTCGGTGTAGACATCCTTCGCCGGGAACTTCTTGCTCAGTCCGGCCGAGGCCATGAAGTCGAGCGCACGGGTGAACGCAGCCTCGTCGATCCGGCCCAGGGTCTTGTCGTCGAAGCCCTGTCCGGCCAGGCGGACCTCGAGGACCTTGATCCCGTCGGCCAGCGCCTTCTCCTCCGGGTCGGACCCGCGGGTCTCCGGGTAGAGCTTCCACAGGTCGCGGATCGCGGCCTCGGGGTTGGCCTTGGAGAAGACGAACGCCTTCGCCACCGCACGACCGAACCGTTCGAGGACGTCCTTCTTGGCCTTGAGGTTCTTCCGGGTCGTCGCGAAGCCGCCGCCCCACGCGTCCGCCGTCTCCTTGACCGGAAGCGGCGTCAGGTTGATACCGGCGTTCTTGACGATCTGGTACTGGATGTCCCAGAGCGCCAACGCATCGACCTGGCCGCTCTTGATGGCGTTGATCTGCTGGGCGCCGGCACCGATCGGCACCAGGCTGGCAGCGTCCGGGCTCATCCCGTTGAGCTCCATCGCGGTCCGGGCGAACGTTGCGCCGGAGCTCGCGACCGCGGTGACGCCGATCTTCTTGCCCTTCAGGTCGGCGATGCTCTTCACGTTCGAACCGTCCGGCACCTCCAGGCTGTAGATCCACTTCGCCCAGTAGGAGCTGAAGTAGGCCAGGTTCAGGTCCTTGTCGTGTCCGATGGCCACCGGCTCGACCGTCATGAGGCCGAGGTCGGCACCGCCGCCGGCGACCTGCTGCGCTGCCTGGGTGGCCGACGGGAACAGGTTGGTCGTGACCTTCAGACCCTCCTCCTCGTAGAAGCCCTCGGCCTCCACGACGGCCATGACCGCGTAGCCGGCGTTCCAGCTCGGGGACGCCATCGCGAACGTCACCGGCGTCAGACCGCCGGACTTGGCCGAGTCGTCGTCGGATCCGCACGCACTCAGCGTTGCGGCCGCGCACAGGACGGCGACCGCGCCAGTCACGACCTTCATCGCTCGTCTGGTCTTCACATTCGGAACCTTCCTCATAACTGGGTGGGGAGCGGGTAGGTGTCTTGGTTGAGCACTCGGCCCGGCGTCCGGGAGAAGTCCAGACGCGGCGGGCAGAAGATGTCGATCAGCTGGTTGGTCCCCGAGCCCACGGCCTCACTGGTGTGGATCATGGGCGGAGGGATCACGGCCACCGAAGGACTGCCGCACCGCAGGTGCCGGTCCTCGCGCCACTCGCTGCGACGCTTCGACCACGGGGTCCGCAGGTGGTGGACGTACTCCCCCTCCACGGCGAGCGAGCACTGCTCGAAGTCGTCGTGGTCGTGCGGCGAGAGGCTGTCAGGATCACGCGGACCGATCCTGGGCGCCAGGAAGTTGACCATGAAGGTGCTGCACCGCACGATCTGGCCCGGGCGGACGGCGTCCTGCGTCACCGTCAGGTCGGCCAGTCGGTAGGGCCGGATGCGGTAACCCTCCGGCGGGTCCGGCCACGGCTCGAACGGCCTGACGTTCGGGTGCGGCTCTGCGTACGAATCCCGGTTGCGCGCCTTGTCCAGCAGGTCGGTGGACCGGGAGCTGAACAGCCGCACGACGGTGCAGTCGTCGACGCCGACGATCGCGCTGCTGCCCGGCGGGACCATCACCACCGCCTTGCCCGAGACCGACGCGACCTCCCCCGTCGCACGGACCTCGACGCTGCACTCCTCGTAGGGGAGGATCACGACGTACTCGTCCGGCTGATCACCCCGCTCCAGCACGTCGCCGGCGACCAGCGTCGTGTGGGCGAGCACGAAGTTGTGTCCGCGGAAGTACCACGTCGACGATCCGCCGGGAGTCGTCTCGTCGGGATCGCCCGTACCGAGGTCGGAGAACTCCACGTCGGGCGGGGTGGCCAGGGTGGTCATCGTCTGTCCTTTCGGGTCAGCAGCAGGGTGCCGGTTCCGTCGCCTCTCTCGGCGACAAATCAGCGTTTTCAGTCGTCCAGGCCGAGCAGGAACGCCGGGTTGTCGCAGAAGATCTGCCGTAGCGACCTCTCGTCCAGGCCGAGGTCCAACAGCGCGGTCGCGACGCGGATGTAGGAGTCCACCGGCAGCGGCCGATCCTTCTGACCGAGGTCGGAGGCGATCACGGTGTGCTCCGGGCCGATCTTCTCGATCCAGTCCAGGAGGATCTTCGGGTCCCACTTCTTGGTCCCCTCGGGGTCGTAGAAGCCGGTCTCGTGCTCGATGAACGCTCCGTAGCCGATGAGCTCACGGCATTTCGCCTCGTCCGCACCGATGACGTAGTCGGGATGGTTGAGCAGCATCCGGGTGACACCCTTGTCCTTGGCCGCGGCGAACAGCTGGGTGATCGACTCGGTCTCCATGTGACCGCCGGTCACCATCGCGCCGGTCTCCTTCACCAGGTCGAGCACCTCGTGGACCGCAGGGATGAGCTCACCGTCCTCCTGGTGGATCTCGACCCGGGACGACGGCACCTCGACGCTCGCCGTGGGGAAGCCGACGCCCTCCGGATGGCAGTCGATGTGCCGGCCGGCCGAGAACGTCGGAAACCACACGGCCCTGCCCCCCATGCGCAGGCACATGGCCACCGCCTGCGGGTTGATGCCGCCGACCATGCTGTTCAGGGTGATGCCGCCGAAGACCGGCGTGCTGATCTTCGCCAGCCGGTCGCTCATCGCGAGCAGGTCCATGACGGTGTTGTGGTGGTGGGACTTCACCAGCACGCCCCGCATGCCGAGCCGCTCGCCGTCCTTGCCGGCCTCGGCATGGTCGATGCGTCGAGGGAACGGGTTCGGGCCCGAATGGCAGTGCAGGTCAACGCAGCCGTTCAGCAGCCTGATGATGGCGGGTGTGTCGGTCATGAAGTCTCCCGGCGTCGACGATGTTCGCATCACAGACTCGAAGTTCACCATCCGGTCTGTCAAGAGCGTGATTCGAATTGCGCTTCCGCGAAATCCCTGGGAAATCTTGCAGCGAGACGGAGGACGCGCTTAACCTCTGTCCGTACTGCGAACTACGCGCACTCTTTGTGGACACTCAACGTGACGGGGTGAGGGCCGATGACGGAGCGCCAGGTCGACAAGCCGGTGACTGCTCGCGAGCAGGACATCCAGGCGGTGAGCCGGACCGCGCAGATCCTCGGACTGTTCGATCCGGAGACTCCCGAGCTTTCCGTCGCGGAGACCAGCCGCCGGCTCGGTCTGAACCGGACTACGGTGCACCGCTACTTCAGCTCGATGATCAGCTCCGGCCTGCTCGAGCGCGTGGAGGACTCCGCACTCGTCCGTCCCGGACGGGCGATCCTGCAACTCGGCAGCTTCAGCCTGGGACGGCAGCGCATCCTGCAGATGGCGCCGGCCTACATGCGGGAGCTCACGCTCGAGATCAAGATCAGCATCGTGCTGTCGCTGTGGGGCACCTCCGGCCCGGTGGTCTCACTGGTGGAGGAGGCCGACCATCCCACCCTGGTGACGGTGCGCGTGGGCTCGCAGCTCGCCCTGAACTCCGCGCAGGCCAAGGTCTTCCTGGCCTTCCTCCCCGACCAGTTCCACGCCGACCGACTCACCGGCAGCCTCCCCGAGCCCCAGCGCACCGAGACCCGCCGTCGTATCGAGGCGATCCGACAGGCCGGCATGAGCAGCGACGTCAACCACCGCGGCATCTGCATCGTCGCGGCGCCGGTGTTCGCGGCGGCCGGGATCTGCGCCACGATCGCGGCCGTCGGCACCGAGCGGATGCTGCCGGCGGCGCTGGACTCCCGAGAGGCCACGGCGTTGAAGGCCGCCTGCAAGCGGCTGACCAAGGAGATGGGCGGCACGTGGCCCGAGGCGACTGACTGATTGCTGCCAGCACGACAGCCGAGGCGCGGGCAGCCTGCGCTCGAACCAGGTGAGGAATGACCGACATGCCGACCAGCACCGACACCGACTGCGTGATCCGCTTGGACTCGCTGTCCATGGTCTACCCGACGAAGTCCGGCGGGACCGTCCAGGCTCTCGACGACGTCTCCCTCAGTGTCCGGGCCGGTGAGTTCATCTCCATCGTCGGCCCCAGCGGCTGCGGCAAGAGCACGCTGCTGCGGATCATCATGGGCCTGTCCCGCCAGACCTCCGGACAGGTCACCTTCGGGCCATCGGAGGACACCCACCGCAACCAGCTCGGGATGGTCTTCCAGCAGCCGCTGCTGCTGCCATGGCGCACCGTGCGGAGAAACCTGCTGACGTCGCCGGACCTTCACAAAGCCCGGGACGCCGCGACCCACGCGAAGGCCGACGAGCTGCTGGTGATGCTCGGCCTGGAGGAGTTCGGCGACCGGTACCCCAACGAGCTGTCCGGCGGGATGCAGCAGCGGGTCGGGATCGGCCGCGCCCTGATGCACGACCCGCGGATCCTGCTCATGGACGAGCCGTTCGGCGCCCTCGACGCGATGACCCGCGACCAGATGGGACTGGACCTGCTGAAGATCTGGGACCAGGACCGCAAGACCGTCCTGTTCGTGACGCACAGCATCCCCGAGGCGGTGCTCCTCGCCGACCGCGTCGTGGTCATGACACCGCGACCCGGCCGGTTGGCGGACGTCATCGAGGTCGCGCTCCCTCGACCGCGGCGGCTCGAAAACATCAACACGCCCGAGTTCGGCGAGATCGTCCTGAAGATCCGCAAGTTACTCGACTCCGAGCACAGCGCCCACTAGGAGACCTGATGTCCACCAACACCAAGCGCCACGCAGCCGACCGAGGAGCACTCGCCGCCCCGGGCGGCGAGAAGTTGGAGGCGCCCACGAGCTCGGACACCCCGGTCCGACGCCGACGCCGCCGAGTGCCGGAGATCGCCTACAGCGTGCTGGTGTTCATCGGGCTGTTGGTGGTCTGGCAGCTCGTCGTGAAGATTTTCGACGTCTCCAGCATCCTGGTCCCCGCGCCCACGGCCGTCGCCGACTCCCTGGTCGACGGCTTCCAGGACGGCAGCCTGATCACCCACTCGATCGTCACCCTGAAGGAGATCCTGATCGGGTTCGGCATCGCGGTCGGCTCGGCACTGGTCTCCGCGGTGCTCATCACCCAGTTCCGGACGGTGGAGCGCGTGCTCTTCCCGCTGCTCATCCTGACCCAGACCATCCCGAAGGTCGCCATGGCGCCTCTGCTGATCGTCTGGTTCGGCATCGGGATCAGCTCGAAGGTGCTGACCGTGGCCCTGATCGCGTTCTTCCCCCTCCTCATCAACGCCGTCCTGGGATTCCGGTCCGCCGCCCACGAGCAGGTCGAGATGCTCCGGTCCTTCGGCGCCTCCCGGATGCAGGTCATGCGGCACCTGCAGATCCCGTCGGCGCTTCCGCACATCTTCGCGGGACTGGAGGTCGCCGTCATCCTGTCCGTGACCGGTGCCGTGGTCGCGGAGTTCGTGGGCAGCTCCGAAGGTCTGGGCTACCTGATCCAGGCGAGCAACTTCACCCTCGACGTGGGCAGGACCTTCGCGGTGATCGTCGTGCTGTCGGCCGTCGGCATCGCACTGCACGCGGTCGTCGTGCGGCTCGGCAAGTGGCTGGTCTTCTGGACCGCCACCCCCACCGATACCGCCAGCGAGATCTGAGCCATGGCACGGGTGCGCGACGGGATCAACGGCGGCACGCTCGGGACCTGGATCAAGCTCGCCAGCCCCGAGAGTGTCGAGATCATGGCCCACGCGGGCTTCGACTTCGTGGTCATCGACCTCGAGCACACGACACTGGACCTGGGCGCCGCCTCGACCCACATCGCGATGGCCCGCGCCCTCGGAGTGGACCCGCTCGTCAGGGTGCCCGACCACGGCCTCAGCGTGATCCAGCGGGTCCTGGACGCCGGCGCGGCCGGTGTGGTCGTGCCTCACGTCGACACGGTCGAGCAGGCCCGGGCGGTTGTGCGGGCCACCTGCTTTCCGCCCCGTGGCGACCGCGGGTCCGGCGGCACCAGCCGCGCGGGTCGCTGGGGGCTGCTGCCACGGGCGGACTACCTCGAGTACGGCAACGAGCAGGCCCTGTGCGTCGTCCAGCTCGAGAGCGAGGTGGCGATCAGGAACGCGAGGGAGATCCTGGCCCTCGACGGCATCGATGCCGCGTTCGTCGGGACCGCCGACCTCTCGATGTCGATGGGCGTCGCGGCGGGAAGCGACGAGGTGGACCGGCTCGCCATGTCCGCGCTGGCGGCCGCCGCCGCGGCAGGTGTTCCCATCGGCACCGCGTCCGCAACGAGTGACCAGGCCCGGGCCGCACTGGCCCGGGGCTACGACTACGTGGTGGTCAGCAACGACACCTCGATCCTCGCCAGCGGAGGCCAGGCGATCGTGAACGCGCTGAAAGCGCCCGTCGCCGAGCGAGTCGCCCCATGAGCGAGTGCTTGCACGAGCGAATCGGCTGGCTCAGCGCGGTGCCTCATGGCGTCGGCGAGCGAAGCGAGGCGGCGTCATGAGCGCGCCACGTGTCGCCATCGTGACGGGCTCGAGCTCCGGGATCGGAGAAGGGATCGCCCGCGCGCTCGCGGCCGACGGCTTCACCGTCGTGGTGAACTCGGCCACCTCGGTCGACGCCGGCGAGCGGCTCGCGGCCGAGCTCCCGGGGGCGAGCTACGTCCAGGCCGACATCGCCGATCCCGCCGACGCCGTGCGCCTGGTGGAGACGGCCGTGGAGCGGCACGGCCAGCTCGACCTGCTGGTGAACAACGCCGGGGTGTCGCGACCCGTCCCCCACGCCGACCTGGATGCGATCACCGCTGACGACTGGCACCGGATCCTCGGCGTCAACGTCGTCGGGACGTGGCAGGTCTCCGTCGCCGCCGTGAAGGTCATGGAGCCCGGTGGCCAGATCATCAACATCACCTCGGTGGGCGGCTCGCGCCCCCTCGGCAGCTCGATCCCCTACTCCGTCAGCAAGGCCGCGCAAGACCACCTGACGAGGCTGCTGGCCAAGGCCGTGGGTCCGGACGTCCGGGTGAACGCGATCGCCCCGGGGCCGATCGAGACCCGACTGACCTCGGACAGCCTCGCCGCGCGGGCAGCACGCACCGCGGCAATGACACCGCTGGGCCGGCTCGGACAACCATCCGACGTCGCAGCGATGGTCCTGGCGCTCATCAAGGCCCCCTTCGTCACCGGTGAGGTGATCCACGTCGACGGCGGCATCAACCTCGTCACCCACCTCGACGCGCCTCGCAACGACGACGCGTGATCCGTCCCGGACCGAACCAATAGCGCCCGGTTGCCTGTCGGATCAACTGGTGCTGAACCTCCAACCCTCGAGCACCGTTGGCGCCACCGTCGAGGTGGCTTGGTTGCTCCGCTCCCAGCAGTGGCCGCCAAAGCCGCCCGGCTTCTGGGCGTTGTAGCTCTGCCAGACCAACTGGCCCGTGTAGGCGACGTTGAATACCTCGACGCCGTACCGACCGACGACGCGGCTCTGGGCCGGCACGGTAACCGTCGCGTCGACCCCGATCTGGGTCGTCCGGGACTGCACGATCTGGGCGCTCACCGTCGTCTGGAGCGTCTTGGTGAGTTGCGCCGTCGTTCCGATGGTCACGGTCACCGAGTACGTGTTCGACACCGACGACGTGAAGGTGGCCTGGATCGGGGTGGACAGCGTGTTGTCGACGACACGTCCGTCGCTGACCGCGAACGCCGGCGATGCAGATTGGACCGTGTAGCTCACGCCCTCCCACACCAGCACGTTCCGACTTGCGGCACGAGTTTTCCACACGATGCCCGGGTCGGTCGGGCACGCGATGTCGGGACCGAACACACCGGCATGTGCGGGCGTGGGCACCACTACGGCTGACACCCCCGCGACGACCGCGACGGCCGCAGTCGAGGCAGATCGCCGCCATGACAGAATTCTCATACCGTTTCCTCCCTGCCCCAGCGTTCGCCGGGTGTGCGAGGACGGTATTCGTGGTCACTGGTAGGGCTCTGAACACGCACTGAAGAAGCGCTTACGACGCCGTTGACGACCCGACCGGGTCGGCGGACAGTGCATTCCCTGACGCGTCTGGTAATCACCAGATCGTCGGCGTTGACATCGGTCAGTCGATGCAGCCCCTGCCGGCGCTCTCTTCTGCCGCCGTCGATAGTCCCTCTGGAGCTCCTCGTATCGCCGCGACTGCGTGACTCTGCGTAGATAGTCGGGCGGTCCGGCAGCGCCGCCGCCAGAACGTGGTGCTCGGGGGTTGTAGCAGACCCGCTGCTCGGCTCCCGATCGGTGCGACGCCGATGCGGGGGCGCTCAACTTCCGGTTCGACACTGCGGCGAGCGGGTATGTGCGCCTACTGACGCACAGATGGCCAGATTCGCGGGACGATTCCGCGTCAAGATCATGGCGCGGTCCCGCTACAGAAGGTGAGGGCAGCGATGGCTGGCAAATTCGAGGTGTACTCCGATAAGGCAGGCAAGTTCCGGTTCCGGCTCAAGGCCTCCAACGGCCAGGTCGTCGCGACAGGCGAGGCATACGAGACCAAGACCGCGGCAAAGGCCGGCTGCGAGGGCGTACAGCGTGCTGCGAATGGCGCACAGATCGTAGAGACCGACGCCTGACACCCAGTCTTCTGCGTCGAGGATGACCCTGACAGCGAACCAAGGCCGCCGCCCGGGTGCATTTACTTTCCGGGCGGCGGTCGTATGCCTACTCCGCTCCGCCGGGCTCACGGCGTCGTAACGCCGGCCCCGAGCGTCGCCGTCAGTTGACCGGTCGCGGCGTCCCACAGCCGCAGCGGGCCGTCCGGGCTGCCGGTGGCGAGGGTGCGCCCATCCGGCGACCAGGCGACCGCCCAGCCGGCCGGCCCGGCGAGGGACCGGACGGGCGCCGCGGTGTCGGCGGCCCGCCAGAGGTGGACGTTGTTCTCCACATCGGCGGTCGCGATCAGGGTCGAGTCGGGCGACCAGGCCACCGTCTTGACGATCGCCTCATGGCCGCGCACGGTTGCCACGGGGATCGGGGCCGGTGCCGGCACGTCCAGATCCCAGACCCGAAGGGTCCGGTACGCACCGGCAGCGATCGACCCGCCGTCCGGGGACCAGGCCACGCTTGCGATCCACCTCGTCACGGTGGCGGCGGACCAGATCTTCGTTCTCGCTCCGGCGTCCCAGATGTGCACCGCACCCTCGGCGTCGCCGGTCGCGATCCGCGCACCGTCCGGGGACCAGGCCAGGTCCGCAATCCGGGGCTGCGGTAGGTGACCCGGATTTCGGGGCCTCGTCCGGTGGCGAGGTCCCACAGAACGAGCACGCCGCTGCGACCACCCGCCGCGAGCCGACCGCCGTCCGGGGACCAGCCGATCGTCCAGCATGCGGTGCCGTGGCCGGTGAACGAGCGGTCCAGCTTGCCGGTGTGCGCGTCGACCAGCCGGACCCGGCCGGAGCCTCCGGCGCTCGCGATCCGGGCGCCGTCCGGGGACCAGGCCAGCGCGTACACAGCGGAGCGGTAGCCCTTGAGCACCCGGGAGACGGTTCCGGTGGCGATGTCCCAGATCCGCACCGTGTCGGCACCACCGGCGGCGACGGCCGTGCCGTCCGGTGACCAGCACAGCGCCTGCGAGCACTCCGGTGCGTTCATCGGTCTCTCCTGTCGCCGGTCCTGCAACGAATCACGTACAGACCTGCCGCAGGGTTCCGGCGCATGGGAGCAGGAGTGACGGCCTCAGCGTTCAAGCCTGAGCGGCAGGGCTGCGAAGGCATCCTGATCTGCCGCGCTGCGGGCGGTATGCGGATCTGCCGGCGGGGTGGTATGGCCGTTCAAATGGTTTGAGCGGTAGGGCTTCGGTGAGGGCGAGGACGTGGGCGCGGCGATCGCTGGCTGACCACCGGCAGAGTTCAGATCTCGAGTGTCGGGACGTACACTGCCTTCGATGCGGCGTTTCAGGGCCGGGGTCGTCGTCGCGGCGGCCACGTTGGTGACGACCGGGTCCGTGGCTCCGGTTCCGGCTCCCCCGGTCGTTGGCGAGCCCTCGGCCAATGGCACTTCCGCCGAACAGTGGCGGAGCTTCTGGGTGGACTCCTTCCATTCCGGCATCTACACGCCGGCGGAAGTCGACGCGTTGGTCGCCGACGCTCGCGCGGCCAACGTCAACGCGCTGATCGTCCAGGTGGGCCGCTGGGCCGACTGCTTCTGCAACAGATCGCGCTTCCCACGCACGCACGCACCGATAGCCGCGTTGCCCTACGACCCGCTGGAGTACGCGATCCAGAAGGCGCATGCCGCCGGTATCGAGCTGCACGCGTGGGTCAACGCGACGCCGGTGTGGAACACCGCGGCCCCGCCACCGCAGCCCGATCACGTCCTCAACACGCACGGGTCGACGGCCACCGGTGCGGACCGGTGGCTCAACAAACGGGTCGATGGCGTCGAGGTCGGCGGAGCCACGATGCGCAGCCTCGATCCGGCCAACCCGGCTGCGGTCGACTACTACGTGGCCGGTATCGCGAGCATCGTCCGGGCCTACGACATCGACGGCATCCATCTCGACTACATCCGCTACCCGGACAACAATTCGAGCTCGACGCACAGTGACTGGGGATACTCCGAGGTCTCCCTCGCCCGCTTCCGCGCGGCAACCGGCCGCGAGAGCCCACCGGCGCCGAACGATCCGCAGTTCAGCGCGTGGCGACGGGCTCAGGTGACAAACTACGTCCGCAAGGTCTACCTGACCATGGGCTCGATCAAGCCGCGTCTGCGGCTGTCGCACAGCGCGATCGTCTACGGCCACGGGCCGCAGGCCGTCGGCGGGTGGACGAACACGCGCACCTACGCCGAGGTCTACCAGGATTGGCGAGGTTGGCTGGCGGAAGGGATCATGGATCTGACGATCGCGATGAACTACAAGCGCGAGAGCAAACCCGACCAGGCGCGCATGTTCGAGGAGTGGAATCAGACGCTCGCCGACAGCGCCGGCCACCGGCACACCGCAGTCGGGCCGGGACTGTACCTGAACACGGTCGACGAGAGCCTGGCCCAGTCGCGCAAGGCGCTCGCACCCTCGCCCGCTGGCAACACCGTCGCCGGCTGGAGCGGGTACTCCTACGCCGCACCGAGTGCGGCCTCGATGCGTGACCAGACACTCGCGAACGCCGACCGGAAACACCTGATCGCCGGACTGACGACAGCGGACCCGACCGGACAACGACCCCTGTTCGCCAGCCCGGCGACCGTCCCGGCCATGCCGTGGAAGGAACGACCCACAACCGGCCACATCGCGGGAACGCTCGTCATCACCGACGGCAGGCCGCTGGACCAGGCACCGGTCACGCTCACACACGTGCGTTCCGGGCGGACGGTCACCGGAAGGGTCACCGACGGCTCGGGCTGGTTCGGCTTCGTGGGCCTGGCGCCGGGAACCTGGCGGGTCAACGTCGCACTGCCGCCCGGCGTTCGGGGCACCTCCACCACGACCGTCGACGTCCGCCCGGGCACGACCGCCACGCCACGCCTGGGTCTGCTCGTCGGGCCGCCGGCCCCGCCACGGTGAAAGCGTTGCACCCGATGGCGACTTGCTCAGCGCGGTCGCCAGATCGACTTGGCGTGCGACGATAGATAACTGTGCATGGCTGGCTGGGCGGGATCGGCGCACTCATCGTGTTTGCCCTGTTGGTGTGGGGCCTCTTTCTGATGGCCGGCGTCCTTACGGTCAAGGCGCACGTCGACCTCAACAGCCAGGTGACGGCGTGGACGAACTACCGCGACTGGGCGCCGGTCACGGAACCGTCGCCGCTGCTGCTGAAGGCGGCCGACGCTGACAAGGCCGTGCTCGCTGTCCGCGGAGACGTGGGCGGCTATACCTGCACGATCATGTACGTCACCGGTTTCGAGTCGTTCTTCCTCGCCTGCGCGCTGCGGCTGCCGGGCATCACCGGGCGGGTGGCTCTGCGACGGCGCGGACGGTTGTCCTACGCCGTGCTCCGTGGCCGGGCTCTGTTCCAGCGCCGGCCGCGGACCCACACCGGCCTCCCCGAGCCGGACGTGCTGGACCTGGGCTTCGAGCGCGCGTACCGGGTCACCCTCGCGACCGGGCCCGCCGCGACGCTCATGACCCCGCCGGTGCGGCGGCGACTGGCGCGGGCCGCGGCAACGATTCCGGTCCAGAAGGTCCGGATCACCGACGACCTCGTCATGATCACTGCCGACACGTGGACGGTGCACGGCCATCTCGATCCACTCGTCGAGGCGCTCACGGCCATCGCCGAAGCCGCTCGAGCCGAAGTTCCACTAACGCCGTGGCCGCGGCGGCGTTTCCCGATGCCCGGCCGGGATGCCGGGGCGGTGACGCGGCTTCGGGCCGGCAGCCGCCAACTCGCGGGAGATGTGGACGCGTAGCGGCTGCACGAGGTCCAACGCCTGACTGCTGCGGTCTGCCTCCGGGCGTTGTTGCCACGCGATGTGCCGGACCTCTTTCTCGGCGGCGACCAGTTCCTCGGCACGCGGCCAGGCATGGAGCGCACGGCTGGTCGCGAATATCAGAGCCGCCAGGTCGGTGACCTCGATCATCCCGTCGTGAAGCCGGTCGAACGCGTCGAGCAGGTTGGTCAACATGCGGTGCTCGTCGATCGACATGCAAGGACAGTAACGCCGAGGCGAAACACTGCCGCAGCTGCGCGGTCGGCCGGGATCAGGCGATGTTGCGGTGTAGCTGCATGTAGTGCTGTCTTGTCTCGGGTGGCAGGTGCTCAACGGCGTACCGCAACGCGGTTCGGGGCATGGTTGCGGCGTTCCTGTCGAGAAATCCCAGTAGTGCTGGCTGATCACGCTTGCCGGCTTCACGTACCCATCCGCCGACGGCTTTCTGGACGAGGTCGGCAGGATCGTGGGCAAGGAGGTCGGCGATGGCAAATGTGTCGTGAAGGTCGCCGAGGCGGATGAAGTAGTAGGTGGCCACGATGGCGGTGCGGCGTTCCCACTGGCTTGCCGAGTGCGCCAGGCGGTACAGGGGTTGGCGGGATTTGTCGTACAGGTATCCGCCCACGACGTGGGGTGCGCAGCGGTCGACCAGGTCCCAGTTGTCGATCCGGTCGTGGCGACGCAGGTAGAGCTCGAACAGCTGCCGACGATGCTCGGGTGGGGTGCGTCGACGGCGTGCCTGCCAGTCCATGATGCTGACGGCGCCGACGCGCACGTCGTGGTCGGGGTGGTCGAGCAGGGCTTCGATCCCGGTGACCGGCATGTCGATCATTTCCTTGGCCAGAGCGAAGATCACCCGCATCGGTACCGTGCCGCCGGCCTGTGTGGCCTCGCGGTGCAGCCGATTGAGGAATGTCTCGGCGGTCGGGTCGGCGTCCACAAGTGCCCTCCGGTGTCCAGATGGTGAGGATCATAAGGACGACCGTTCTCCCGTGGCTGGGGGCGCCCTCACCACTGCGTCGAACGGACAACCGAGAACCAGACATCCGAAGCGCGAATTCTCCGGGCCACCAGGCGCGGGGACAGCCAGTAGGACCGGCGGGCCGCGGCATCCGACAACTCGGGCGGCGACGCCGAACTGGCGAAGTTCTACGCGACTACCGCGTGGTCCCTCGGGACTGCTTCACGGTCCGTCCCGCGTGACGGCGGCCGCGCCTCCCCGGACGCCGGTCCAGGAGGCACGGACCGGTCACGGGTTGTCAAAGATCGGGTGCGGTGGGCCGGCGGCCGCTGACAGAAACGCCATCACGGGTACCTCAACTGTTTCGGGGCGAGCGCGCCCGGGCCGTGTGGCCTGCCGATGTGGTTAGCCAGCCGGCCACACGAATCCGGGCCGAGCGTCAGCTCAGCAGCCGCCACCCAGGATGCACGGCTCGCAACTCGTGGTGCCGCCGGCGGTGTGACACCGCTGGATCCGCTTGATGCCTCCCGAGCAGTAGCACGTACGCCAGAAGGTGGTGTCGGCCTTCGCGGTGGTCTTCGGCACCAGCCGCTCCAACATCCGGTCAGCGAACCGAAGCAAGCTATCTGTCATTGAGGTCCTCCTCGTGTCGAGATCGGACCGGAGCCTGACATTCTCGGCTTGGCAAATCCTTGTCAAAGGGTTGACCAACCCGATCCGGCGGGCGCCTCACTGGTGTGAAAGCCTCGCTCGGGCTTCGCCGGCGTCTGGGTGACCGAGTTCGTCGAGGATGGTCAGGGCACGGCGCCAGTTCTCCCGAGCAGTGTGGTGGTCCCCCACCACGTGCCGGGTATCGCCGAGGCGGATGAGCGTGTCGGCTTCGTTGTACCGGTCGCCGATCTCGCGGTACAGCTCAACGGCGTTTCGACCACAGGCGGTGGCCTGTTCGTGGTGGCCGAGATGGCGGTGGGCGTACCCGAGGCTGTCCCAGGTGCTGGCCTCGCCTCTGCGGTCGCGGGAGTCCCGCTGCAGCGCGATGGCCGGTTCACAGTGGACCAGAGTCTGCTCGTAATTGCCGAGTTGGGCGTGGTACCAGCCAACGGCGTTCAAGGCGTTCGCCTGTCCTGCCGCGTTGCCGGCCTCGCGGTACAGGTCGAGGGCTTGTATCGCGTGATCGAGTGCCTGCGGGCACCGGCCCTGGCGGTCGAACAACCATGCCAGTCCGAGGTGGGTGTGGCCCTGACTGGTCCGGTTGTCGAGCTCGGTGAACAGCTCAAGGGCCCGGTTGAAGTGTGTGACCGCATCGTCGTGCCGGCTCAGCCGCGCGTAGGCGACGGCGAGGCCCCGATGGATGTGCGCCTGCCCAAGATGGTCGGTCTGGCCGTGGATGGCTCGAAGAGCGGTGCGGTGCGTGGCGGCCCACCCGTGCCAGTGGCCCCGTCGGTCGAAGAACTCCGTGAGCGCCCATGCCAGTTGCCAGGAGTGGGTGTTGAAGCCTGCCTTGGCGGCTTGCGCCACGACGGCGACCAGGACGACGCGCTCGGCGTCAAACCAGGCAAGCGCCTGTGCGTCGTCGGTGAGACGCTCCGTGGCGACCTCCGCCAGGGGTGTGCCGACGACGATCGGGTCTCGATGCGAGGTCAGCAGTCGATGCGCCGTGTGGGCGGTGTGCAGGTAGTGGTCGAACAGCCGGTGCAGCGCAGCGTGGCGTTCGGTGCCGTGGTCGTGGGTGTGGGCGAGTTCCGCGGCATACGCCCGCAGAAGGTCATGGAAACCGTACCGGCCGGGCCTGTTCTCGCTGACCAGATGCGCTCGGGCCAGTTCGGCCAGCAGCATGCGCACCGGCCCGATCGGCGTGCCGGCCAGACTCGCGGCGGCGGGTGCCGCGATGTCGGGCCCAGGGTGCAGACCGAGCAGCCGGAAGAGCCGCGCCGCACCGTGGCTGAGTGACTGGTAGGACCAGGAGAAGACGGCGCGTACCCGGGTGGCGTGGTCGCCGCCGTCGAAAGTGTCCAGGCTGACGCGCGGATCGTGCGGTTCACCGACGAGCGCGGCGAGGGCGAACGCCGGGTGCGTTGCCGCGCGAGCCGCCACGATCGCCAACGCCAACGGCAGTCGCGCGCACCTGGCGATGATGTCGTCCACCGCGCCGGCCTCAGCGGCGACGCGTTCGGCACCCAGACGGCGGGCCAGCAGCTCACGGGCCTCGTCCGCGGACAGCAGGTCCAGCGGCAGCAACTGGGCACCATCGACAACCAGCAGGCTGGCGAGCTGGTTGCGGCTGGTTATCACGACGGCGCACCCGGGCGACCCGGGTAGCAAGGGCCGCACCTGGTCCGCGTCGCGAACGTTGTCCAACATGATCAACATGCGCCGACCGGCCAGGAGGCTGCGGTAGGAAGCGACCTGGGCCTCCAGCGTGGCCGGAATGTGCTCTGCGGGCACCTGCAGTGTCTGCAGCAGTACCGGCAACGTTTCGCTCGGGCCAGCCGGCGGGTCGACCGGATCGAAGCCGCGAAGGTTCAGGAATACCTGGCCGTCCGGAAAACGATCGCGGGCCTGCTGTGCCCACCGCACCGCCAGAGTGGTCTTGCCCACCCCGGCGGTCCCGGTCACCAGACAGATCGAGGGTGCGGTCGCAGTGGCGTCCTCGGCGAGCAACGCGTCGAGGCGGCGCAGATCGTCGGAACGGCCCGCGAAGCTGGCAAGGTCGGGCGGCAGTTGGGCCGGCACGAAGCGTGCCTGCGTGCCCACCGGGAGCAGGTCTTCGGTCCGGGCGGTGTCGGCGATGATGGACGCCTCCAGCGCGCGCAACTGCGAACCCGGTTCCAGGCCGAGCTCGGCGACGAGTAGCTGGCGAGCCCGGCGGAAGGCATCAAGGGCGTCGGCCCGACGCCCGCACCGGTACAGGGCCACCATCAGCTGGCCGTGCAACCGTTCCCGCAATGGGTGTTCGACGGTGAGGCTGGAAAGCTCAGCGACGACGTCCGCGTGCCGCCCGGCGTCGAGCTCCGCGTCGATCCGGTCGCAGATCGCCGCGAATCGCGACTCCTCCAGCTCACTGCACAACCGTTCCCGCGCGTCGCCCGTCGCCGCGTCCCCAAGGGCCGGCCCCCGCCACAGGTCAAGCGCCAAGGCCAGCCGCGCGGAGCGCACCGAGGGATCCTTGACGGCTCGCGCCTCGTCCACCAGACGGTTGAACCGGTGCAGGTCCACGCACTCCGGCCGGACCTGCAGCAGGTAGCCCCCGCCCCGGGCCAACAGCCGAACCGACTCGGCGGCGTCACCGCCGGTCGCCGACCGTAGCGCAGCGCGGATGTGAGACATCACGGTCTGCAGCGCCGCCCGCGCCATCGGCGGCGGCTTCTGGTTCCAGAGCAGGTCGACCAGGCGGTCGACGGCGACCGCCCGGCCGGGCTCCAACAGCAGTACCGCCAGCGCCAGCCGTTCCTGGCGCCGCCGCAGTGGGACCAGCACGCCGGTCTCGGATCGGACTTCCACCGGCCCGAGCAGCCGCAACTCCACATCGGGCACTCTACGGTGATCCGCGGACCGGGCAACCACCGCCAGTATCAACACCACCGGTCCCTGAGCAAGGCCCGTTCCGCTGCTACGGTACGTCAATGATCGGCTGCGTCCTGGCCATGGTCGGCTGACCGTGGCGGCCGTCCTCGGCGCGTACTACCCCGGATACGCCGACAATCCGCGCTACCCGGTCGCTCGGATCCCGGCCGATGTCCTGACCCATGTCTTCTACGCGTTCGCCCGCATCGATCAGGGTCGGTGCGTAGTCGGCGGAAATGCGCCGCAACACTTCGCCGACCTGGCGGCGCTCAAGCGCGCCTACCCCGGGCTGCGGACGCTGATCTCGATCGGCGGCTGGGGCGCGGGCGGGTTCTCCGACGCGGCGCTGACGCCCGAGTCGCGGGCCGCGTTCGTGGACTCCTGCCTCGGGCAGCTCGGTGACTTCGACGGGGTGGACTTGGACTGGGAGTTCCCGGTGTCGGGCGGACCCGAGAATGTGACGCACCGGCCCGAGGACCGGCGCAACGCCACCCTGCTGGCGGTCGAGTTCCGCCGGCGCCTCGGACCCGACCGGCTGCTGACGGCCGCGCTGCCGGCCGGCCGGTTGCAGTCCGCCGGGCCGTACGATCCGGCGGAGAGCTTCGAGCTGGCGGTACTGGCCGGTGTGCTGGACTTCGTCAACCTCATGACCTACGACTTCGGTACGGCGTTCTCGCCGGTCGCCACGTTCAACGCGCCGCTGTACGAGATTGCCGAGGACCCGCTGGATCCGGCATTGCGCCCGTGGAACTGCGTTTCGGGTGCGGTGACGTACTACGAGGCCGCCGGGGTGCCGCGGGACAAGATCGTACTCGGGGTGCCGTTCTACGGTCGCGGGTTCCGGGTGACGGGTGCCGGTCGTGCCGAGGCCGGCGGTGGGCTGTTCCAGCCGCAGACCGGCACGGTCGAGGTCGGCGACTGGCGCGACATCCAGCGCGACCTGCTCCCCGATCCGGCCTGGAGCCGCTACCGCCACCCGGTGGCGCGTTCGCCGTGGCTCTACCATGCCGGCTCGCGGACGTTCGTGAGCTACGAGGACGCCGAGTCGATCGAGGAGCGATCCCGGTTCTCAGCAACGCACGGCTTGCGGGGGGCGTTCATGTGGGAGCTCGCCGGCGACGACGACGAGCACACCCTGCTGGCCGCGATGTCCCGCCCGTTTCAATCCAGCCTCCCGCTCGGGCGGCCCCGGCCGCGACGATGAGACGCTCCTCCGAGCGGGTCAGGTCGTCCTGAGTCTGGCGCGGACGGTGTCGGCCGTCGGGTGGTCGAGGTCGTCGAGGATCGTGAGGGCCCGGCACCAGGTGGAGCGCGCGGCAGTGGCGTCACCCGAAGCGCGCTGGGTGTCCCCGAGGTTGATGAGCGTCGTCGCCTGTTCGCACCGGTCGCCGAGATCGTCGAACAGGTCGAGAGCCTGCCGGTAGCAGCTCACCGCGTCGGGGTGCTGGGTGAGGTGGTGGTGGGCCTGCCCGAGGCTGTCCCACGTGCTCGCCAGCCAGGGCCGGTCGTCGAGTTCCCGCAGGAGCGGGAGCGCCCGCTCGCAGTGGTCGAGCGCGTGCCGGTACTCGCCGAGTTCGAGGTGGCACCAGCCGATCTGGGTGAGGGTCTCGGCATGTCCGGGTCGGTAGCCGGCGGCCCCGTACCGCGCCATGGCCCGCTGGGCGCAGTCGAGACCGCGACGGGCGTGGCCCCGCTCCGTCCACATTCTGGCCATTTCCAACAGGGTGTGGCCCTGCCCGAGGTCGTCGCCGGCCTCGATGGACGCGTCCAGCGCGCGCAGGTAATGCGTTTCGGCGTCCCGGTGGTGGCGGAGCAGGTAGCTCGCGCGGGCGAGGTAACGGTGGGCGTAGGCCCGCGCGCGCGGATCGGCGAGTCGTTCGCCGGACGCCACGGCGGCCCGGGCGCCGGCCAGCTCGGCCAGCAGGGCCCTGGTCTCCGCGAACGGCAGGCTGGCGAGGCTGGCCGCCGCATGGGCGGAGATGTCGGGCCCCGGGTGCGGCCCCAGCAGCCGGAACAGCCGCGCGGCGCCGGGGGGTGAGCGTCGTGTACGACCAGGAGAACACCGCCCGCACGTCGGTGGTGAAGCCGTCCAGGTGGGTGCCGTGCAGCTCGTCCGCCAACGCCCGTAAGGGAAAGCGCGGATGGGTGGCGGCGCGGGCGGCGACGATGGCCAGCGCGAGCGGCAGCCGCGCGCAGCGCTCGATGATGTCGGTGACCGCGTCCGGATCGGCCGCCCGAGGCCCTACCGGGGCGCGATCCCCGGTGACGAGGCGACCGTCACCATCCGGGAGAACAACCCGGTTGGCGGGAACTGGTTGGCCAGGGCGCGCCTGCACTGCGCGCGGTAGACGCACCCGTTCAGGCAAGCCGGCTGGCGGCGCCAGCCGGCTCGCCCCTGCGGTTCTGGTACGCAAGCTGACTTTGTCGATGCAATCGAGCAGGACTCGGCCCAACGATCCCCACCCCCGCCGGCCGCCGGCCAATCAACGCGGCCCCGTGGACGATTACAGGATGTCTGGTTGGCCCGCGAGGCGGCGCCCAGGTTCGGGAGAGTCTGTTCTCGATCTCGTAGTCACTACGTCGCGGACGCGAGGAGCCTGCCGCTTGCGTGAGGGTCAGGGGTCATCGGGGCGCGGCTAACGAGTCTGAACGTCGGCGGCCATGCCGGACGCGCCCCAGACCAAGACGTCCCCGGATCGACTCGCAGTCGGCAACGCCGGTACACGTTGAACGCTTCTCTGGTGGCAACGCCAACTGGCCCGACGACGGTCCTGGCGTGGCGTCGATGCCGTACGCGGCGCTTCGCCCGGCGAGCACCCCGCCGCCCCGGCGGACAGTCAACCGTCAACAGTGGACAAAATCTGTCGGCTACTTTCCTGAAACCGACCGACGCCCCATTGAGTGTTACTTGCATCGATGAGCGACATCGACCTCGGCACACAGGGGAGCGGGAGAGAGATGAATCTGATCCACGGGGGACGGCGGCTTATGGCCGTCGGCGTCCTCAGCCTCGCGGCGCTGGCGTTCGTCGGATCGGCGGCGGCCGCGTCGCCGGCCGTCGCCGGACAGGCGCCGGCCACCGGGCCGGCGAAGTTCACGGTCGACACGGCGCCGCTGGTGCTCAGCCACGACGGCACCCATTACACCGGGGACCTGCGGGTCACCGTACGCAACGTCGGTGGGGAGGCGTCAGAGAACACGATGATGGAGCTGGGCCTGCCGGCCGGTCTGAGATTCAACAGCTCCGACGGGGTCTGCACGTTCGGCGAGGCCCGGGTGTACTGCGCCATGTTCGGTGGGATCGAGCCGGGCGCGCGGAAGACCTACACGCTGTCGTTCGGTTCCTGGGCGGCTCCGTCAGCCCGGGCCCGGATCACTTCGGTGGCCGACCTGACGGTCACCCCGGATGGGGAAGGCGCAACCGGCGCCGCGTCGGACACCTACGCCGGCATTTTGAAGAGCACCACCGGTTCGATCCGTCACCCGCGGCCGTACGCGCCGAGCACCGTCGCCCGGACGCAGCTCACCGCCGGACCGGCCGCGATTCGGGAGCTGCCGGGCACGGCGGGTACGCGCGAGTTCGAGGTGCGCATCCCGGTGACCGTCCGGGCGGGTAACGACATCCCGAACGACTTTGGTGTGGTGCGCATCGCCAAGCCCGAGGGCACCAGTCTCCCGCACACCGAGCCGTCGGCGGTCTGCACGTTGGACTGCGAGGTGCCCGGCGACTGGATGGCCGCCGGTGAGACCCGCACCTTCGACATCGTCTTCACCTACAACCCGGCGACGCTGCCGGTGGACGAGAAGGTGACCCTCGAGGGCGTCATGAACCACGGCGGCCTGATCCAGCCAGAGGCGACCCCCGCCCGCAACACCGCGACGGTTCCGCTGACCATCGCGGCATAAGCGCGTATCCCCCGGGTGACCCGAACCGGGGTCACCCGGGACTCACGCCTTACTGCGCCTTTCCACAACCCGGCCGGCAGCTTCCCGATCACGGTCACCGCCACCGACAACGGCTCGTGCGTGCCCTGGCCCAGTGCGACCACGAGGGACCGTTCGGGCGGCCGGTGCGGGTCTCCCGAGCCTCGATCGACCGGTGGAACCGGGCCTGGCGCCGGGTGCGCGAAACGCTCGAATGGGGCACAGATCAGGCGTCGAGGACCGCGGGCGCCCGGCCGCGCGACCGGCGCCGCCCGCCCAGACGGGCGCCGAGGTACACCAGGCCCAGCCCGACCGCGTAGATGACCAGATTCACCAGGCCGTACGCGAACAGGTCGGCGTTTTCGTACCGGGGAAACGGGCCGCCGAACGCCGCGCCCGATCCGCTTGCCCACTCCATCACGAGTGACAGCGTCTGGAACGTGAAGACGAACGCGTGCGCCGCGATGTACGCGACGAAAGCCGCCATCCGGTTGCGGACGAAGAATCCCAACGGCAGCGGGGCGAGGATCATGAGGATGAGTTCCATGCGATGACGATGTCCCTCGGGACCGGTCCGCGTCTTCCGTGCCGTCGCTGAAACCCGGCACGGGTGGGCGCGTGCTGGTGGACGCGTGCTGGCACGGATGCGCCCGGGGTCCTCGGTCCGGGACGATGGAGGGATGACCACCCGGCCCCACGTACTGCTCGCCGCCGGCGTGCTCGCGTACCTGGCCGGGATCGCGGCGAACCTCACGATGAACGCGCCGGACGCGCACGCCAACGCGGTGCAGGCGCTCACGACGTTGTCGCCGGCGCTGGTGCTGGGGGTAGTGGTGGCGGTGCGTCGCCCGGCGAGCCCGGTCGGGCCGGCGTTGGTCGCGCTGGCGGCCGCGCCATCCGCCGCGTGGGCGATGGAGAACTGGGGTGTCAGCGACGCGCCCGCGGCATCCGTCGGTGCGTACGTGTCACCCGGGGCGTGGGTGTTCAACCTGGCCGGTTTCGTCGTGCTGTGCCTGGTCTTCCCCGACGGGCGTCCGCGCGGACGTTTCTGGGCTGTCCTTCCCTGGGCCTACCTGGCCGCGGCCGTCGCGGTTATCGCGCTGATCGCGGTCGAGCCGCTGGGCTACGCCGACCGCGGTGGACCGTTGCCGGGAACGACGCCGCTGCCGTGGCCCGACCCCGTGTTCCGGGCCCTGGAGGTGCTCGTCGGCCTCGGCCTGCTCACCGTGCTCGGCGGCGCCGTGGCCGCTCTGGTGGTGCACTACCGGCGCGGCGACGATCTGGTGCGGGTGCAAGTGCGCTGGCTGATGCTCGGTGCCGGGTCGGTGCCGGTTCTGCTGGCCGCCGGCTGGATCGCCGAGTTCGCCGGCGCGTCCGTCAACGTCTACCTCGGCTTCCTCGCCGCGATGGTTCTCTTCGTACCGGCGACGGTCGCGGTCGCGATCCTGCGCCACGACCTGCTCGACGTCGATCGCCTGCTCGGCGGCACGGTGGCCTGGGCGGTCACGTCGGTGGTGTCGGCCGGGGTGTTCGCCGCCGTGGTGCTGGCAATCGCGCAAGTCGGGGCCGGTGTTGTCGGTGGGACGGCCGGCAGCGTCACGGCGGCGGCATTCGTGACCGCGCTGGTTCTGCTGCCGTTGCACCGGCGGGTCCACGACGTGGTCGGCCGCCTGCTCGACCGGGAGCGGACCGTCATGATCGCGACCGTGCGGCAGTTCGTCCGCGACGTCCGCGACGGGCGCGCCGAACCGGAGGCCGTGCAGGACGCGCTGCGTTCCGCCCTCGACGACCGGGCGCTCGTGGTGCTGCTATGGCTTCCGGGCGCCGACGGGTACGTTGACCTGTCCGGCGGCGCTCACACGGTCCCGGATTCCGCACAGGCGATCGCCCTGACCGCCCGCGGCTCCGAGGTCGGCGCGGTCCTCCTCGGCCGGACGACGGCGCGGCGCCGACGCCGCGCCCTGGAGGCGGCCGTGGAGGCGCGGCTGCCGCTGGAGGTCAGTCGGCTACGGGTCGAACTGCGCCGTGCGCTTGCCGATGCCCGCGCCAGCCGCACCCGGCTGGTCGAGGGCGTGGCCGACGAGCGCCGCCGGCTCGAGCGTGACCTTCATGACGGCGCCCAGCAGCGCGTCCTCGCGGTCGGGATGAGGTTGCGGTCCGCGCAGCGCCGGCATCCGCCGGGCGACCCGACCCACGCGGACCTCGAGGCCGCGGTCGCGGCATTGGAGGGGACGGTCGCGGAACTGCGCCGGCTCGCCCACGGCGTCCGGCCCGGCCGCCTCGACGAGGGGCTCGACGCGGCGATCCGCGACCTCGTGCGCGACAGTCCGGTGCCGGTCTCGTTGGATCTGTTCCCGGGCCCCGCCGGTGCCGGTCTCGCCGGCGTGGGCGAGGCGGTTGCCACCACGGCGTACTTCGTTGTCGCCGAGTGTCTGAGCAACGCGCTCAAACACGCCGACGCGTCCTCCGTCACGGTGACGCTGGCGCGGGCCGGCGGGCGTCTCACCGTCGCAGTGGGCGACGACGGCCGCGGCGGCGCGAGCGGTCTCACCGCGTTGCGCGACCGCGTGGCGGCAGTGGGCGGTCAGCTCGAGATCGACAGCCCTCCCGGGGGCGGCACCACGGTACGAGCGGAGCTGTAGACGTGCGGATCATCGTCGCCGAGGACTCGGTGCTGTTCCGGGAAGGGCTGGTACGGCTGCTCACCGAGGCCGGCCACGAGGTGGTCGCCGCGGTCGGCGACGCTTCAGCCCTGACCGACGCCGTGGGCGCGGCCCGTCCTGACCTGATCGTGGTGGACGTACGCATGCCGCCCTCGATGACCGACGACGGTGCGCAGGCGGCGCGGGAGTTGCGTAGCGTCGACCCCGATTTGCCGATTCTCCTGCTGTCGCAGCACATCGCCACGCGGCACGCGGTCGACCTGGTGGCGACCGGGGCGTTCGGCTATCTGCTGAAGGACCGGGTACTGCGCGTCGACGACTTCCTCGACGCGGTCCGCCGGGTCGGCGCCGGCGGCTCGGCGCTCGACCCGGCGATCGTCGGCGCGCTGGTGAGCCCCGGACACGACCTCCTTCACGCTCTCACCATCCGGGAACGGCAGGTGCTGGCACTGGTGGCGGAGGGCCTGTCGAACAGCGCGATATCGGCCCGCCTGGTGGTGACCGAGCGCACCGTCGAGACGCATATGCGCGCGATCTTCCAGAAACTCGGCCTCCACGACTCCGACGACACCCACCGGCGGGTCCTCGCGGTGCTCGCGTTCCTGACGCGCGGGTCGAGGTGAGCCGGTTCCGTTTGCCGAAAATGCGCTGATGATCGGCATCGGGCCGGCGCCGGCGGCGTGACGCCGCAGTTTGTGGAATCAGCGCGAAGGGTAGATCGCCGTCCATGGTTGATGAACGGGTGAAGTCGGTCGGCGGCTATCTCATGCGGCTTGGTGGCGGGGTCCTGGTCATTCTCGGGATCCTCGGGGCATTCACCGCACTGTCGCAGGGCAATCTCATCGGGATCATCATCAGCGTCGCGTTTGTTGTCGGTGGGGCGTTCCTGTTCAAGCGCTCGAGCGGCACCAGGCGAGCGCGAGAATCGGCATCGGTCTCCCGCGGGTGACCACGTGAGGAACACGGCGCCACGTCGTGGAGAGGTCGGCGTCGATAAAGGCGTCAACACCACATGGCCTTGAGCGGGGACCAAGTTGCCGGCACTCAAGGCATCGACCTGGGGCACCTTCGCGCCGGCTGCGCACGACGAGCCGCACCGGTGCGGCTGTCAATATCGGTCCCGCCGTCGACAGGTATCGGCCTCACCGTGAATCGCACCAGCGCGCCCCGTCTCGGACGCCACCCGGCAACACCGTCGTAGCGATTCGGTTCTGGGGCATCGCGACCGCCCCAGCCAAGATCACGTTTACGGGTTTGCCGCGGACAACGCGGCCGTGCGGATCTGGGCTCGCGACCTGGTCGAGGCCGAGGGGCCGGCGCGCCGACGTCGACTGTGTGCTGGCCCTGTCGTACGCCGCGGCCTGCCGCGACGACGCCGAGCAGGCAGCCGAACTGATCGGGGCAAGCGGCGGCGGACTGTTCCACGACACAGCCAACTTCGTGCACCACATGCTCATCCGCGACCGGGTCGTACGCCCGATGCTCGACCCGCCGGCGTTCGAGGCGGCACTCGGGCGCGGCACGGCCAATCCGTCGCCGCGATCCTCGCCGAACAGGGCCTCTGACCGACGGCGGAGGCGTCGTCAAGCCCTGGCAGCCAAGGAGTTGTGCACCGCAACCTGTGGGAGCGTCGCCGGCGCGCCGTAGCCGTGCTCGACCAGCCACCGGATCTCCATCAAGCTGCGCAACGACGAGTACGCGCGAAACACGTCGATCTCGACCTCGCCGCCGTAGCCCGCGACGGCGCACGGGGTGTGAGCTGGGCCGATGTCCTGGTGGGAGATGATCGGGTTCGCGCGTCCGCGCCTCGGCCCTCCCGACGCCTCCCGAACGCTTGATCGGTGCACGCACAGCGGGCATCGTCGCGCAAGTCTGGACTACTGAACGTAGTCAACGGTAGCTCTGGCCATCTCGACGGTGAATCACCCTCGGTGCGGGTTAGGTTGCCGTTGTTGCTGGTTATGGTGGTCGCGGGCGCCAGTGTTCTACAGTCTGCCGGTGTCGTTGACCAGCGATGATCTGGATGTGATCCGGCGGAGGCGTTCGTATCGGGCGGGTATCTGGGTGGCCCGTGCGGCGCTGCCGGTGGGGCTGCTGTGTCTGATACTCATCGTGACCGACCCGGATGTCCGGTTCTCTGGTCCGCTGACGTTCGTCTCTCTGGTGGGTTCGGTGTTCTCGTCCCGCCAGGACGATCAGGCTCGGGTTGCCCTTCGCCGGACGCTCCACAGGGACGTGTTCGGGCTCGGTCTGAGACCACGCCCGGCCGGGGACGTCTGATGGTGGAAGGCGGCAGGCCGGGCGGGCGGCCGTACAGCGTGGAGTTGCAGCTGACCGTCGACGACGCCGGCGGCGACCTGGGCGAGTTGGCCTATCGCTGGTTGGACGAGGTGTCGATGGCCCGTGCCTCCGCGGCGCGGGCGCAGGTTGCACCGTTGCCCGCGCGGATCGCACAGGGGCCGCTGGGCGAGCCGGGTGACGTTTTCGGGTTCCTGTCGATGTCCCGCCCGATTCCCGGCCGGCGCCTGCGCGGTCAGTACCGTCATGCGTCGGAGGCGGGCATGCGGTGGGTACGGCAGGAACTGCGGGACGTGCCCCGGTCGGTACACCTGTGGTTCGGCAACCTCGACTACCGCGGCAACCGGGCCGGCAGCCTGTGCAGCGCGAAAGTCGACCGCCACGACACCGCACCGAACCGGGTCGTCCTGACCAGCACCGTGTCCGAGGCAGACCTGACCGATCCGCTCGACGGTGCCCAGGCGCAGCGGCTCTACCTCGACCTCATGTTCCGCTTCGCGGACCAGGCCAACCCGGCCTACGGCCACATCGCCTACCACGATCACGGAAGGACCGCGTTCGAGGCCGGCCTGCGCAACATCGACAACCCGGCTCCGCCGCAATGGTGGTCCTACCCGCGCACGCTCGAAGTCTGCCGCGAGGCACTGCGCGGATACTCGTGGCTGACGATCCTGCCGCAGGAACTCCTCGACCGGGTCGGTGGCCTGGACACCCTCGCCGGGAGCGGCGCATTCGTCGAGGTCCGCCCGCTGCACGCCGGCGGGGTGTGGCTACTGGCCACCGACGACTACCGCACCTTCGACGACGCCGCCCTGCTGCGCGTGTTCCACGCCCTGGCACCCGCACTCCGGCCGGGACCGGTCACGCTCTGGCCTCCGTCACCCGGCGAACCGGCCCTTCGCGTCGTCCCGAAGAATGCCGGCCGCTACCCCTTGGGACACGACCGGACACCACCCGACCGCGACCCGTCGACCCCGTTCTGGTGGACCGTCACCGTCGACAATCCCAACCCCGCCGACGTCTGCATCCAACGGGTCACGAACGCCGAACTCGTCTCGATCGGCGCGGTCGAGCCGATCGAGACGGCCTACTGGAGAATGCCGCTCGTCGCCGAGGTCGTTCTCCCGAAGGACGCCGACCCAGGCGAAGCGGCCGAGGTTCTCGCCGATGCCGTCGGACGCGCTATGCACGCCGCGATCGCCTACACACCCGCCATACCGGAAGGCGCCGCCGAACCACGACTGGTCGACTCACCGCTGGAGCCGCCTCCCGGCCACCAGATCGCCGTCTACTTCGCCCGCCTGCTTGTTGAGTCCAAGACGAAACCGGAACCGGCCAAGGTCTTCGCCCATCTCGACATCGCCTGGTCCCACGCCTGGAAACGGCGGTACAGCCGCACCGGCCACCAGCGACCCGTGTTCGTCCCGACCACCATGGACCGCTTCAACCTCGGCTACGCCGCCACGAACATCCACCGGACAAGCCTCGAAGACGGCGCCAGCAGGATCTGACAGCCCTGGATCTCAGCAAAGAACTGACCCGGCCGGGGTCAACCGACCGCAAACCAGAAGAGTGACACGTTCACGCACCGGTGCATTCATGCACAGGGGTTCGACGGCACTCCCTGTCCCAGTATGCGAGGGCGATGACCGTCGCTAATGACACGCATAGCTGGCTGCCGACAGCCAGATCAGGTTGCGCTCATGCCGTCGATCGAGCGCAGGCTCGGTGTTGACGATCGTCTCGGTTCGTGCGGGTGGGGTCGTTCCGCCGCCGGTGACGGTTCGTGCCGAGGTCAATGCATCTGGAACGCCGCGGGCGCGACCGGCGGAGGTCCTTGAGGAACGTCGGCAGCGGACGTGAAGCGGCCGGCCGACACTCAAACGAGCCGCGATCAAGGCGTCCGGATCTGGCCGCCGACCGCGCTCTACGTTGGGTAACTGCTCTTGGCCAGAGTGCGGCTGACGTGCCGACGTTTGCTGACCCGCCGACGATCATCTCAGCAGAGTGCGGCGCATACTGGCGCGCATCCCGGAACGCATGGCCGGGTGACCCGTTCGGCGAGGTGGCCCAGCCCTGCACGACATAGGGTGTCTGCTGCTCGTCGACGTCTGCCCCATCGCATAGCCCGACGCGCCGAGGCCGAGACTCCGAAGGCCGGTTGAGATTCCACCACCACGGCGATAGCAGCTGCTACACCGCACCGGGCGTTAAAGAGTTCCGCCGCCTGCTGCCGCCATCGAAGGGGTTCCGCTTTACGGTGACGGTCACAGCGGCGGCCACCGGGCCGTCAGCGCGCGGCGAATGGCGGTGAACCGGTGCACCTGCACGGCTACGACACCCTCGAGTCCGTCGGCTCGCGGCGCCTGTCGTCGCGGGTCGTGGACGGCACCCCGCTGCTGGCCGATCCGGCGTTCCTCGCCGCCGAGGCAGCCGGCGACGGCCCCTGGATCGACGAGATCTCCGCCGTGTTCGACGTGACAGCCGACGACCTGCGCACGCTGCGCCACCGCCACCTGTCCGACCCCGACGCGCTGCCGGTATTCACGGTCCCCCTGGTCACCGGCGGCGCTGTCCTGATCATCCACCGCATCGACCCGACGCCGGACCATCTCCAGTACCGAACCGACTA
The DNA here is from genome assembly GCF_016863635.1 of Virgisporangium aurantiacum. GTDB lineage: Bacteria > Actinomycetota > Actinomycetes > Mycobacteriales > Micromonosporaceae > Virgisporangium > Virgisporangium aurantiacum. The sequence continues at coordinate 42,824 of NZ_BOPG01000096.1, forward strand.
CTGGCTGGCACCGGCCACCGGCACCGGCATGCGGCTGGCCGAGATCTCCGGCCACGGCTCACGACCCGGACTGCGCTGGCCCGAACTGCGCGCAATCGCCCGCACCGCGTCCCCCGATCCACTCGTGACCGCCCAGCGGCTCCTGCTCCTCGCGCCGATTCTGGGTGACGACGCCGCCGGCGACGAGGCGGTCGACTGGTTCGCGCGGGCGCTGGAGGTCGTCACCGGCCGCGACCGCCGCGACCGCGCGGTACGCGACGCCGCCTTCATGACCGTCTTCCCGAACGACCCGTTCGACGAGGGCGCCTGGTCGTGCATCGACGGCGTGTGGGTCTGCCACGCCCGGCACAGCTGCCGCAACCCCGTCGGCGATCACGCGCTACGCCCGGACGAGTTGCGCCGCTGCTCCGCGGCGCTCACGCCGGCCAGCTGAACACACCGGCGGGGTTGACCGGCCGGGCACTCAGCATCGACAGGCCGGTCGAGGCCTTGGCCAGGTGCGGCCATACATGACGGGGTGCGGGATTTCCAGCGGTGCTCCTCCGAGGGCCAACGCGAGCACAGCGGCCACAATCAGCTTGATCGGCTGAGCATTAGCCGCTGGCCGCGATGCCGGGCAGCGAGCGCGTCGACGTCGATACCGGCCTCGTCGAGAACGTTCTCGACGCGTCTGATGACCTCGAAGATCTCGGCGTCCGGCGCCGCCTCGAAGCGGTGCTCCACCAGATCGGCAACCGCTATATCGAAGCACTCCAGGACCTCATCGGTCTCCTGGATCATCGGCTCGGGCCAGAGCTCGACCGCGAAGGCGTCATCCGGATCAAGGGCTCCGGACGCCAGGCCGGCCTTCTCTTCCGCCACCTGCTCCCGCCACCGGGCGGTTGGACGCTCCACCATGATCGGCACGGTAGCCCACGAAATCGTGATGGCTAATCGAATCAGACCCGGCCGATAGCCACGCACGTTGCGATGAACGAACAGCCTGGAGCCGAGACCCACATCGCAGCAAGAATAGTGATTTTGGTGTCCGGATCTGCCGCGATCCAGGCGCTACGACGCCGGATGATTGGCGACAGTCTCCTGGCTCACCTCGATGACGACGGCAACGAGCGGCTCGTCGGCTCGAGTCGTGTGTTCTTCGCCCGCTGCCCAGAACGCTGCCTTGCCGGTCGCGATTGGCTCCCACACGCCGTCGTGACCGCACACGCTGCCGCGTCCCGCCACCACCACGAAGAGTTGATCGACGGTCGCCGGATGCCTGCCGATCTCGCCACCGGCCGCGACGTGCATGACAGCAACACCGCCACGACCGATCCGCGTCAACGGGCAGAACTTGACCCCCGAACTTCCGAAGTCCGTGATATCTCTGCCCTGTTCCACCGGATACGTCATGATTCGCATCGGCTGAAGCTACTCCGCACCGGACCTCACGGCCGGTCGCTGCGACCGAACGACGCCCTGTAGTGCCGCTGGTCGGGCATGGTCGACTCGGTCGAGGCCCGATAGGTGCGGGGTGGTACATGGCGGCCGGCGGACGAAGCCGGCAGTCCGCTGTTGGTCCGGCTCTGGCCGGACGATCGGCGCAGGCTGCGCGAGTTGGGGTGCGAGCTGGTCTGGGCAACCACGTGGATGGACGACACGGGCGAGGTGATCTCGCCCCGTCTCGGCCTTGCGCAGTGGCCTGTGATGGCGTGGCCCGACGAGGACGAGGTGGGGTGTGGGCTGCAAGTTGTAGGAGAAGGCCGAAGTCGACACCGAGCGCACGAACGCCGTACTGACGGCGAACCAGCCGGTACGCGAGGCCCTGCCGGGCCGGCTCGCCCGCGTGACGGCCGTCACCCGGCGCCATCCAACCGGCCGGCAAGCCCGAACAGCAGATAGGCACCTGCTTCCACCCGTTGTGGCCCACGGCCGGAAAGGCATGACCCTCGTGCGACGCAATGCAATCCGACGCGTGATAACCCTTCTTGGCGGCGTGGTGGTCACGGCCGTCATCGTTTCCGGCGCCGCGACGGCCGAGGCCACATCACTGTCCACGCGCGACCGGGCCGATGCGGCCGCTGGCTGGCTGGCCCGGCAGATGACCGCCGGGGAACGTTTCGAGAACAACTTCGGCTTCATCCTCCCGAACCAGGATCTGACCGTCCACGCGGTCTTCGCCTTCACCGCCGCCAGGACCGCGGATGCCTACAGCAGACGTGCGATGGCCTGGCTGGCGCGTCCCGACATCCTCACCGGGTACACCGGCGATGGCGCCTTCACGTCCTTCGCCACCACCAACGCCAAGCTTGCCCTCCTGGTGCAGGTACGGGGCGGTGACCCGACCTCGTTCGGCGGGGTCGACCTCATCAGTCGGCTGCGCGACCTCCAGCAGCCCTCCGGCCGGTTCTCCGACCGGACCGGGTTCGGCGACTTCAGCGGCCCCAACACGCAGTCCTTCGCGCTGCTCGCGCTGGACCGCACGGCGGAGGGCGCGCCGGCGGCGGCCGCGGACTTCCTGATCGCCGCTCGCTGCGCCGACGGTGGGTACCCGCTGGTGTTCGGCCAGCCGACGTGCACCAGCGCGGTCGAGCCGACCGCGTTGGCGACACAGGCCCTGATCGCCGTTGGCCGACACGCCGACGCGGCCGTGAGCCTGCAGTATCTCCTGTCCGCGCAACACGCCGACGGCGCGTTCGGCGACTTCTCCGGGGTACCCAACGCCACCGGTACGGCGGAGGCCGCGCAGGCGCTGCGCGCCGCCGGCCGGTTCGTCGCCGCGTCCAAGGCACAGTCGTTCCTGGCCGGGCTCCAGGAGGGCTGTTCCTCCGATCCGGCCCGGCGCGGCGCGGTACCGAACACCGCGGGCTTCTACGACCCCACGGCCACGACGCTGCGGTCCACCGCGATCGCGACCCTTGGCCTATCCGGATCCCACTACTCGCACCTGACCACACGTGGATCGACGTCCGGCGCACCCACCCTGAAGTGCCCGAAGAAGAAGTGAGGTTTCGCCCTGTGGGTCGGCGCGTTGGTGGCAGGTGCGGATCGTTGTCGAGGGAGGCCATGCCGGTGGGAAGCTGCGCGAGTACGGCGCGGGTTGCGTTGTTCACGCTGGTCGGGCCACGACCGATCCGGGACTCGTCGCGTTTGCCGGTGACGTCGGCGGAGATCAGCCACATGCCGGTCTCGTGGGCTCGCCGGGCCCTGATCTGGTGGTGACGGTCCTGCCATCACCGCGCCTTGTCCCGATGCATCATGTCTGCACTGGTACAACGCAACGTCACGGAGGCCGCGCCGAAACGGTCGTAGGTTGCCAACATCACCCGGATCGAGCAGGGTGCGCCATGTCGGCGCCGGCCGCGGCGATGGCCCGGTTGAAGAACTCGCGTCGCAGCGAGGCACCGTGGCCACCGGCCGTCGCGCGATGGCATCGCCGGTCAGCGCAGCAGGTCCTGGAAATCGCCGACCGCCTCGCCGTAGCGCTCGTTGAAACTCTGCAGTACCGCCGACATCAGCAGGGTGAAGTCGACCTCCGCCACGCTGCGCGGCGACGGAGCGCCGAGTACGTCCTCGTACTTGAAGCGGACGACGTCCAGGTGGACCGGCCGCCGAAGACGCCTGGCCCCGAGCAGGTTCAGCAGCGCCTCGGCGAGCGCCGGATAGGGGGTGGACTCCGGGTCGGTGAGCCATTGCGTCACATCCGCCACCGGGACGCTGTGATCGATCCCGACCATGTGCAGCGCGATCAACGTGGCGGTGGCGATGGCGGCGGCCGCAGCCCTACCCTGGTTTGCATCCGTAAGGACGCGGGCGTAGGCCCGCAGCGCCTCGGCGCGCTCGAACCACGGCTGGGGGCAGGCGGCGATGTTACTCAGGTAGACGGGGTTCTGGGCATCCCGATAGTCCAGGACGAGCGGGATGTCACATCCCGGGTGGCGTACCTCGATGCGGCCGGTGCGGCCACCGGCGAAGAACGGGTCGGCGGACGTCAGGTACGGGCCTTGGACCAAGGGCAGGGTGGTGAGATCCTCGGGCAACTGCTCGTCGTCCATGCGCAGGACTCGTGCCGTGTACTTGTGTCCCTCCGGCAGGAGCCGGAACGTGAAGCTGTGGTTGTCGGGAGTGTGGAAGACGAACGTGCCACCGTAGTCGAGTTTGGCGGGGAGATGGGTGTTGCGTTCCAGCGTCCGCTTCTGGAACGTTTCGAAGTCCATGGGCAGCGACGTCTCGGGGTCGATGGTGTCGGCCTCCATCGCGTACAGCATCCCGAGGTTTTCCGGTCCCCCATCGCCGATCCCTTCGACTCCGGCGGGCGGCGTGCGGTACGCGGCGATATAGAACCCGAGCCGACGCTCCGGCGCATCGCGATTGAGGTCAAGTAGATACCACGGCCCAGCGGGAAACGCGCCGTCTCCCTCGGAGAACATCAGGTTCAGCTTGTCGTCGGTGCCCTTCCAGGCTAGGAACAGCCGGCCGTTGTGC
>NZ_BOPG01000097.1 GCF_016863635.1 Virgisporangium aurantiacum
TCGGCTCGGGGCGAGCCCGCGCTCACAGGATGCGCCCCACCGGCGTCCGACCTGAACGCGTCACTTCACAGCCAGAGCATCATCCGGCGACACCACCCAACCTTTATGACGGTGATCAGGGAACGGTCTCCGGCCGCTAGGTAGCACGGTTCGAGTTTGTTCGCGTCGGCCGGCGTGCAGGCACCAGGTGCTGACGGAATACCTGCGGCACCACAACACCGCGCCCGACCACACCGCGCCCTCGACCGATGTTCTCGGCGGTCTGATCCACGAGTACCGCCGGGCCGCCCGAGACAGCCAATCCCACTCGCCACCGCCCGGCCCCCGCAGAGGCGAATGCCTCGGAGGGTCCGGCCACAACGGAAGCCTCACCGCCGAAGACCGCCGCAAGGCCGAAAAAGAAGGCTTCGCAGAAACCTTCACCAACGACAGCATCTACTGCCAGTCCTACAAAAACTGCGACAACATCCGGAAACTCGTCGCCTCCGACAAGATGACGCCCACCGAGGCTGTCCTGGAGATCCTATGATCTGGCGCCGCCTACGACTCCTGCGTCAAGCAGCTCGTCGCGAACACCGCCGGCATCGAAGGGCTTCAACTCGCCCTGACCGTCATCGGGTTCGTCCCCGGCGTAGGAGAGGTCGCCGATGCCGCCAGCGTAGTCTTCGCTCTTGCAACCGGCGATACCGAAGGCGCCGTGGTATCGGCGCTGGCCATGATTCCCCACCTCGGTATCGCGGCCGGCGTAACGGGTGGCCAACCTCACTAGCAAGATCAAAAAGGCGTGCTGCAACTGTGGACCTGGTGCGATTGACGCTAGAAACCTCAAGTATTCCCAAACGGTCGAAAACCACCTGGTGATATCACTCGACAAGGCACTCCTGCCCGTCCGTTCATGCGATCGAGGATTTTGTTGCAGGAGATCATGCGCGGAAGTGAGCCGAGACCGGACCCTGGCGGTGTGCCCGGCGCATGGCGCTGGAATACTCCTGGAGCCTTGCATGACAAGCCAGGAACCTGGGAACTGGTCGTCGATACGAGAACCAATACAATTCTTCATTTCAACTTCACAACGAGGTATTAGACAATGATAGTCCGCAGGGAATCGGGTGTGCCTCTCGCGGGAAGACTCGCCTATGCCGGAGCTGAATACGCCTTTCGCTTCGACGTCGCCTCCGCCGCTGACCTTCTCGATCGGGCTGGTGGGTCAGGTCTAGCGGCTGTATCCATCGGCACACTGCAGATCGAAGTTGGAGTTGCCACCCGGCGTGCGCTTTTCGTATGGGGTATGCATCCTAAGGCGCGTTGGATTGAGGCGGCGCTGCCGCAGCCGAGCTGGGAAGGTTGCGCGGTCGTTATTGGTCCTGAAGTTGAGTACGCACCAGGAACATCCGTGCCAATCGCCGACTTCGGAGAGTGGAACACGGTTTACGATCCGACTACGGGTTGGGTTCGTGTATCGGCTGACTCGGGTCCCGAGGATGAACTCTCTGAAGTCGCTTCCGGTGTCTTGATTGGAGTAGTCAAGGACCATCTTGCTTCAGTTTGGCTAATGCCTGTATTCGAATAACGTTTGACGAAGACGACGAAGGGTTTGAACCGTGTGTCCGTAGTTCAGACCGGTGACGATTCTGTGCGTACGAAGGGATGAACCCCCAGCTCCAGCTCACGCTGACGTTCCTCCGCGACAAGCGGGAACAGGCGCGCCGGCTGCGGGCACGGCCCAGCGTCACCCTTGGCCTTCCGACGGTGGTGAACCGGACAACGACCCTACAACCGTGATTCGCGGACGAGATCACCACAGCCACGCCAAGTCGAGGCCGACTGCCGTCGACGTCATGGTCATCATCCGGTACGGTGCCGGCATTCTCCGCTGCTGACAGCCAAAGGAACGGGAATGGGTGCCAAGACCGCGCTGCTCGCCTTTACCGACGGCGACCTGCGCCCGGCGTTGCTCGGCGCCACTCGTTGCGACCCGACCGAGGCCGAGGAGCTGGTCCGGGAGGTCCATCCCGGATATGACGTGACGCCCATCGGCGACGGCACCCTGTTCGACGACACCAACCCGCCGGACGACATCACATATGTCACCGTCCTGGCCGGGGCCGAACTGCTCTGCAACGGCAGGCTCATTCTCGATCGCCCGTCGCAACTGCCCGAATACCTGCGCAAGGCCGGCGCGGGCCGGCGGATCATCATGCACGGGATGCACTCGGTGGTCGACTGGCTGTGCTTCGCCGTCTGGGAAGACGGCGTCCTCGTCCGGTCGCTCAGCCTGTCCCCGGACTCCGGCATCATGGAGAACATCGGCGAGCCCTTCGACTTCGAACGGCCGTACTGGGCCGGCGAACACCCAGTCGAACCCGAGCCCGGCTGGCCAGACCAGGAGCCCTACCCGCTGCCGTTCCACCCCCTCGAACTCGGCGAGGACGCGCTACGAGCACTCTTCGGCTTCATCATCGAAGGCTCTCCCCACCCAGACGACATCGACACCGAAGCCGTTCACCTCCACGGGTTCCGAGTCACCGACCCCACCGGTCAGGAACAGGCCGCCCGCGAAGCCGCCTACGAAGAGGCGCTGCGCACTATGGGACCGCCACGGTTGTTCCAGGCTGGCCCCGACGGCACGATGCGCGAAATCAGCTTTGACGATCTCTGACCACCGGACCAGTACTGTCGAACGCCTCTCGACGGTGCAACATTCAAGATCATGAAGGTGCAGAGAAGCATGCGGTTCTGCAGCCGCGCGAACGAGGGAACATCGCCGGTCTCGAGCGCGACGATCTCGCCGTCCACGACGGCGCGGCGGTCGCCGAGCAGGTGCGCCGTCTCGGCGAGCTCCAGGTAGGTGGTCGTCACGCCGTTGTGGTTGCGACTCAGAACCCGAACCCGGCCGGCCCGGATGTAGGTGACGGCGCGGACGCCGTCGAACCGTGAACTCGTACGCCCACCCCGGTGCGGCCGGCAACGGACCGGGGCGGCGAGCATCGGCCGGATCAGGTCCGGCACGGCCCCGCCCGTGAGTGACGTCATTCGCGGCTGTCGTCGATCGTGTCGACCTCGGCGAAGGTCGCCAGATCAAGACCGTGCCGGGACAGCAGCCGCTGCAGCTCAGCGGCGGTCGCGCAGTAGGCAACCTCGCCGCCGCCGCGCACCTCGATCCAGTCGCGGAGGCTGGACCCACGGTCGAGGTGGACGGTCTCGACCTCCCAGCCGGCGAACGCGAGAACGGGTTGCATTGAGCCTTTTCATCGTGGCTGGCGTTGCTCCTCGATGAGTTGGAGGACGAGGATCGCGGCGAGGATGGCGGTGGCTCGTTGTGAGCAGCAGTGCAGTCTGGCCAGGACTTTCCAGGTCTTGAGGGTGGCGTTGGCGCGCTCGCCGAGGGCTCGGATCTTGGCGTGGGATCGGTTGACGGCCTTCTGGTTGCGTGACAGCGGCGGCTGCGGATGGTGGCGTTTGTGGCGGGGTGCGCACGGTCCCGCCGGCGCCCTGATATGCCTTGTCCGCGAATGTCATCACACCCTCGTTGGTGAGGGCGTCGATGATGCCGTGCTCGCGGGCGGCGGTCAGGTCGTGGGTCGAGCCGGGCAGCCCGAGTGGACAACGAGATCGCCGACGGGTAGGACGGCATGCGAGAGGCTCCCTGGGAAGGGCATCTTGGTCGACTGCTGTCTTACCGGGAGCCTCTCCCCATGTCGACCTCGATCGATCAAGCTCGCTAGTCACCCCTCCTGACCAGCGCGGTCACGATGGAAATGGCTCAAGGTCCAGTGGGTGATCTCCAACCGATCGTGCATCCGCCGCTGGTGAGCGAGGGCCGACTCCGTCCGGGGTCGATCAGCGCCGTCCCGTCGCCGGTGGACGGGCGGTCACGGCGCTATCTCCTCACCGGGCTGGTGGTCTGCAGCATCTGCGGACGGCGAGCGGAGGCGACTGAGCCCATGGAAGCCGGGATACCGTTGCCGACACGGGCGAACGAGTGCCAGTCCAGGAGGCCGGGCCGCAGCTAGGTTCGCGCGTTCAACTGGTGTGCGAGATCGATCACGTCCGTAGCAACGACATTCCAATCGGAACTGGGTTGCAGGTCGCGGCTCTGTCCCGGCCCGTGCTCGGTCGGGCGCGGGATGAACGCCGTCGACAAGCCGCACCGCCGGGCCGCGGCGAGGTCGTCGTTGTGGGCGGCGGCTAGCATCACCTGCGCCGGCTCGAGGTCGAGAAAGGCCGCAGCGCGCAGATACGCCTCGGGCTGCGGCTTGTACCGGTGGGTCACATCCGAGCCGATGATCACATCCCACGGCAGACCCGCACGCTTCGCCATCCGTGTCAGCAGCCCCAGGTCGCCGTTGGACAGCGGACCGACGATGTGCCGCTCTCTCAGCAACGTCAGCCCTTCGACGCTGTCCGGCCACGGCGGAAGCCGCTCCCACGCATGGTTGAGATCGTCGACCTCATCCGGTGGCAACTCCAGCCCGAACTCGGCCATCGTCGCGGTCAGGTTCTCCCGGTGCAGTTCGGTCAAGGTGACGAACGGCCGACGCCCATCACGGACCGGTTTCATCGACGGCTCGTACTTCGCCCGCCAAGCGTCGGCGAACGCCACCGCGTCCACCTCGACGCCTCGCGCCATCCCGACCCGGTGAACGGCCGCGCTGACTCCGGAACGCCAGTCGACGACGGTCCCGAACGTGTCGAACAGGACAGCCAGCACACCGCCACCAACAGACCGGAACGAGCGCATCGGCGTCACGCGGTTCCCTTCGGATCGAGCCACCATCGAAACAACGACACCAGCATGCCCCCAGCCGGCCGCGCCTGACATTGCCGCACCGGTCGATGCAGCGATTCGGCTCAGCCGATCCCTACCGGTGGCCCTGGCCGACCGGGCCACCGATGATCCGTACCGATGACACCTGGGTCTGGCCCGACTCACTCTCCGTTATGGACCGTGAGTTTGCGGAGCACGTCTGGGGCGCCGGCACCCAGGCTCCCGACGTCGACGACACCGTGGTCCGCCGAGCGGTCATCGCCGTCTCGTCGTGAACTCCGGCCCGGTCCCATCCGTTGTGACAGGTCCAGCCGATTGGCGTCGTCGAGAGGGAGAACGGTGTTGGATACCCGAACCGACATGATCGGCGCCCGGCTCCCGGCCGGGTGGAGCTTCCTACCCGAGCCGGTGCTGACCGAACATCCGGTGCCCGGCGCGTTCATCGTCGAGATCGAGGTCGATGCCGGCGGGTTCCGCATCGACGGCCGGCTGACACCGCCGTCCGTGGTGGCCAGGGCGGTCGCGGCCGCGCGGTCCGCCGCCGGTGCGGATGCCGGACGCGACGAGCCGGTGCTGGTGGTGCCGCACGGCCTGATCCCGGTCGGGCCGGCCGCCGATCTGCTGTACGGAGCGCTGACCGACGCGCTGGGCGTTGTGGTGACGGCGTCCGACGGCCCGGTCGAGCTGGCCGGCGGCCGTCTGAACACGACTGGGGAGATCCGGTGGTGGGCGCCGGACCGCGGCGTCGTGGGCGTCGGCGACACTGTCCCGGTTGGTTGCGGCACGCCGGTCGGTCCGACCGTTGCCGCCCACCCGATCGACCCCGCGGTCGCGACGCCGCCGGGCGCCGCCCGCGTCCACGGGCGGGCCGCGGTCGTCGCCGCCGCCCGGGCGGACCACGAGCCGTACCCGGTGGCGGTGACGAGGTTGAACGGGGCTCACGCGCACACCCTCGACGCCGCCCGCTGGACCGGCCGCTGGACCGGTGTGGAGGCACCGCCACCGCCACGGGCTCCCGCCACCGGCCCCGGCACGAACGAGTCGGAAAGCGTCGACGGTGGCACTGGTCTATCGGATCCCGGGCCCGACCCGCCGCCGGAGGAGACACCGGCGGAGCCGGCCCGTCCGGTCTGGATTGCGGGCACGGACTGGGGGGCCGAGGAGCGGACGCTCCTGCGCCGGGCGATCCAGCAGCGTTACGACACCCACGCTCGCGCCGTCGGCCGCACGATCGCCGAGGAGCCCGGGCTGCACGCCGGCCGGCCGTCGGTCGATCTTGTCACCGACCTGGTGGCGTTGCGGGTGTTCGATGTTGATGAGCGTGACGTGGTCAATGGGGCGTTGCGTACCGGTTCGGGTGTCGTGCGGGATTTCCTGCTCGCCCGTGGCGCCGCCGCCGGTCTGGGTCGGCTGCCGGCCGTCTTCGGTCCGGTGTTCGCGTCGGGCGATATCGACCCCGGCGAACTGCGGCCCGGCAGTGAACTGGCCGAGCCGGGTTTCCTCGACGCCGACCTGGTGCGGGCGGCACCCGATGGGGTGCCGGTGGAGTACGTGATCTGGTCGGTCAGCGCCCACCGGCTCGGTGGCCTGAGCCCGGAGCGGCCGGCGGCGGTCATGTTCGGTCCGGGCGGCAGGTTCGTGGTGCTGGCCGTCGACCGGCCGACCGGTGCGGACGCTCCGGTGCGGGTGCTGCTGCGCGACCGCACCGGGCCGCAGGTCGACCGGCCCGGGATCGACGAGGACCTGACCACGCGGCTGCGCGCCGCCCTCGATCGGCCCGCCGGGCGGGAGCGGCGCGGGCACCTGCCGTTCGTGCCGGGCCTGGACGCCGGTGGTAACCCGTTCACCCGCACCGATACGACCGTCGAACATGGAGGACTGTGATCATGACCGCAAGCATTCTGTCGGTCAGCCGCGACGACCCGACGGGGTTGCCGCGGATCGCCGATGCGATCGCGGCTGCCGGGCCGGGTGCCACGATCGTGGTCCAACCCGGCGTGTATGAGGAGACCCTGCACGTGGTCGGCGAGGTCGCTCTGGTCGCCGAGGACGGCCGGGCACCGTCACGCTGCGCGCGCCCGGTGGCGTGGCGGTGTTTGCCGCCGGTCCGTCGGTCAGCCTGCGCGGGATCACCATCGTCGGCGGCAGCGCCGAATATCCGGCCGTCCAGGTCGGCGCGGGCACGTTGCGGCTGGCCGAGTGCGACGTTCGAGCCGATGGCGTGGTCGCGGTGCACGCCCCGGCGGGTCGGTTGGACATGCAGGACTGCATGGTGACAAATGCCGGTGGGGCGGGCGTGTTCTTCGACGGCATGTCGGGCGGGACGCTGTCGCTGGTGGGTGTGCGGGACACCGCCGGTGCCGGTGTGGTCATCGCCGGGCGGGCCGACCCGGTCCTACGCGGGTGTCTGGTGTCCGATGCGGACGGTCCGGGGATCCTCTGCACCGCCGGGGGGCACGGTGCCGTGACCGGCTGCGCGATCCGCGCGACGGCCGGCCCGGGGATCGCGGTGGAGGACGACGGCGCGCTGCAGACCGTCGACTGCACTATCGAGGACACCACCGGCCCGGGCTTCGTCGCCACCGGTGGCACGCCACGGCTGGCCGGCTGCACGTTGCGTGCGATCGACAGCCACGCCGTGGTGGTGTCCGGTACGGCCAGGCCGCAGGTGCACGGCTGCACGATCGCCGAGGCGGCCGGCCACGCGATCCTGATCCACGAGGACGCGGCCGGGTCCTTTGTCGACTGCGTTGTCGACGGCGCCGGCCCGGTCGTCGTGGCGGTCGGTGGCACGAGCCGGCCGGAGTTCCGTGGTGGCCGGTTCACCGGGGCCGGGGCGGTGACCGTTCTGCTCGACGGGGACTCCACGGCCACGGTCGACGGTGTGGGCATCGACAGTGGCCGGACCGGCATCGCGATCCGCGGCAACGCATCGCCGGCGATCGCCGGCGTCACCATCCGCGACTGCGCCGACGCCGGACTGCACGCGGCCGGCGACGGCCGACCGACCCTGTCGGAATCCACCGTGGAGCAATCCGGTACGGGTATCGCCCTTGACGGTGGCGGGCTCACGGTGACCGACGTCCGGATCCGGGGCGGTGAAAGGTGCGTGAGCGTCAGCGGTGGCCGGTTGACCATGGCCGGCTGCGACCTGTCCGGTGCCAAGGCGGCTGGCATCAGCGTCGCCGCCGGGGCGACCGCGACCGTCGAGGACAGCCGGGTTCGTGACGGAGCGGGCGTCGGGGTGCGGTTCGCCGCCGGCGCGCGCGGCCGGCTGGTCCGGTGCGAGATCACCGGCAACGCCGGGACCGGGCTCATCGCGGACGGATCGGTGCCGGCTGTCGACAGCACGGTCCGCGACAACGGGCGCGACCGTGCCACGCCGCCGGCCGGCCCGGCACCGCCGGTATCCGCCGTCGACTCCGGTGCACCCGCCGGTCCTCCGCACGCACCTGCCGGCGGCGCACCCGAAACGCCGGCCGGCGGGCCGTCCGAACCCCCGACCATCGGCCCGGCCGGGCCGGAAACTCCCGTCCGCGCGGGGGATGAGGCGCAGCCCGCCCCCCAGGATTCGTCGACCGTGCGGCCGCCGGCCGCCGGCGGGCCCGACCAGGAGGAGGATCGGACCGCGCTGCTGCTGGCGGAGCTGGACGGGCTGGTCGGGTTGGGTCGGGTCAAGCACGAGGTGGCGACACTCGTCGGGTTGCACCGCATCGGCCAGCGGCGGGCGGCGATGGGGTTGCCGCAGCCGCCGCTGTCGCGGCACATGGTGTTCGCCGGGGCGCCGGGTACGGGGAAGACGACCGTGGCGCGGCTCTACGGTGAGATCCTGGCCGCGCTCGGGGTGCTGCGTTCGGGTCAGCTGGTCGAGGTGTCCCGCGCCGACCTGGTCGCCGAACACATCGGCGGCACGGCGGTGAAGACGACGCAGAAGTTCACCGAGGCGATCGGTGGTGTGTTGTTCATCGACGAGGCGTACGCGCTGACCCCGGTGGAGTCCGGGTCCGGGCACGACTTCGGCCGCGAAGCGTTGGACACGATCGTGAAGTTGATGGAGGACCACCGCGACGAGGTCGTCGTCATCGTGGCGGGGTACTCGGCGCAGATGCGCGGTTTCCTGTCGGGCAACCCCGGCCTCGCGTCGCGGTTCGCCCGGACGTTGGAGTTCGACAGCTATGCCAGCGAGGAACTGGTGACCATTGTGGAGCGGCTGTGCCGCCGCCACCATTACGCGTTGGAGTACGACACCCGGCTCGCGCTGACCGAGCTGTTCGAGTCGATGCCGCGCAACGAGTCGTTCGGTAACGCGCGCGAGGCACGCAGGGTGTTCGAGGAAATGATCGGCCGGCAGGCGTTCCGGCTCGCGCAGGCCGGTGAGACCTCCGGCGTCGAGCTGGCCCAACTGCTGCCGCAGGACCTCGGAACCGCACCCGCACTCGCCGACACCTCGACGAGTAGCGAGGTCGACAGTCTCCTGGCGACGCTGCACACGATGATCGGGTTGAGTGCGGTCAAGCGGGAGGTCGCCGAGCTGATCGACCTGCTGGCCAACATCGGGGTACGGGCGAGGGCCGGCCTGCCCACGCCGTCGGTCTCGCGGCACCTGGTCTTCTCCGGCCCGCCCGGTACCGGCAAGACGACCGTGGCCCGGCTGTACGGCAGACTCCTGGCCGCGCTCGGGGTGCTACCCGGCGGGCAGGTGGTCGAGGTCGCCCGCCCGGACCTGGTCGGGGAGTACATCGGGCACACCGCGCAACGCACCCGGGAGGCGTTCGAACGCGCCCGCGGCGGCGTGCTGTTCATCGACGAGGCGTATTCGCTCGCGCCGCCGGACGCCCGCAACGACTTCGGCCGCGAAGCCATCGACACCCTCGTCAAACTGATGGAGGACCACCGCGACGAGGTCGTGGTCATCGTCGCGGGCTACTCCGCCGACATGGAACAGTTCCTGGCCGCGAACGCCGGCCTGCACTCGCGGTTCAGCCGGCACATCCACTTCACCAACTACACGCCCGACGAACTGGTGGCGATATTCGTCGGCCTCGCCACCGCTAGCGGCTACGAATGCCCCGGCGGCACCCTCGTCGCACTCCGCGCCCACTTCGAAGCCGTACCCGTCGACCGATCCTTCGGAAACGGCCGCTACGCCCGGCAACTACTCGACCTGTCCATCACCCGGCAAGCCACCCGACTCCGCTCGCAGAACACACCCACCGTCGACGACCTACGCACCCTCCTCGTCGAAGACATCACGCCCCACCTCGCACCGGTCTGACGGGCCGAGCCGTAGGTGCGGCGGTGCTCGCTCGGACGACGAGTTGGGTGGCTACCTCGACCCGGGCCGGCTCGACGGCCTCGCCGACTGCCAGTTGGAGCACCATCCGGGCAGCGGTGGCACCCATCTCGAAGAACGGTTGCCGCACGGTGGTCATCGGCGGGCCGCACCATTTGGTGATCTCGATGTCGTCGAAGCCGACGACGCTGAGCCGGTCGGGGATGCGGACGCCGATCCGGCGGGCGGCCTCGTAGACGCCGAGGGCCTGCAGATCGTCGCCGCACAGGATCGCGGTCGGGGGTTCCGGTAGCTCGAGCAGCTGCCGGCCCAGTTCGAGCCCGTCGTCGAAGTGGAATCGGCCGTGCCGCACGAGGGCGGGGTCGAGCGGGAGGCCGGCGGCATCGAGCACGCCCCGGCACGCGTCGAGCCGGGCCCGGGCGCAGAGGTAGTCCATCGGTCCGGTGATCACGCCGATCCGTCGGTGGCCGAGGTCGAGAAGGTGGCGCGTCGCGCTGATGCCGCCGCTCCAGTTGGCCGCCCCGACCGACGGGATCGAGTGGATCGGCTCGCCGGTCGGGTCGAGAACCACCATCGGGATGCCGCTGGCGGTGAGTTGTTCGTACTGCCGGGCCCGGAACACGGAGTTGACGGCGATGATGCCGGTGGGCCGGCGGGCGAGCAGCCGGTCGGCGGCGCGGCGCCCCGCCGGCACGGGCGCCTGCAGGTCGGTGAAACCGACGGCGTAGCCGTGGTCGCGCACGGCCTGCTCGACACCGCGCAGGATGCCCATCGCGAGATAGCTCTCCAGTCCGTAGAACGCCACCTCGACGCTCGGGGAGGCGGTTGCCGTTTCGGTGCGCCGGTAGCCGTGCTCGCGCAGGAGCGCCTCGATCCGGTCGCGGGTCTCGACGGCGATGCCGGACCGTCCGTTGAGAACCTTCGACACCGTAGGCGGGGTGACGCCGGCGAGCTGGGCGATGGTCGCGACGGTGACCTCGTTGCGGCGGCGCCGGCCGTTCTTGGCACCGGGACTCGCGGGATCCATGGACGACAGTCTAAGGGCCGGTCCCACCTTTTCGAGTGGACGCGCCTCGACGAATGTTCAGAAACTTTCCGGGAGTCTTCAGTTTCGGTTCCGTCGACTTCTCGTCGTATAAGCCTTGCCCTTCAACGCTCCTGGCGAAGTGCCGGGATGGTCGGGCGCGTCAACCCGAGATCAGATGAGATCCGCATCGCGGAAATGTTTCCTTGTCATTTCCGATCGTGTCTGGGAGCCTCGCGTCTACATAGGTTGGGGTCGATGCGCCGCGTGCGCCCGGCAGGTCCATCCGACAGGAGTCCATGTCGTGCGAACATTTCCAGACCGTGGTCGATCGCCGTGGGAGCCGGGTTGACGGTCGTCGCGGCCACCGCTGTGTCCACCGGCGTCACCGGCGTCGGCCAGCCCGGCGCGTGGGCCGCCTCGTCGGCGAGCATCAACGGCGCAACCTCGTACCAGTCGATCGACGGGTTCGGGTTCTCCTCGGCGTTCGGCCGGGCCGGCCTCATCCGCAGCATGTCCGAGTCCAACCAGCAGCAGGTGCTCGACCTGTTGTACAGCCCGACCACCGGCGCCGGGTCCAGCATCCTGCGGCTGGGCATCAGCTCCACCAGCAGTTCGATCCAGCCGACGAACCCGGGCGGGCCGAATGCCGCACCCCGGTACGTGTGGAACGGTGACGACGACTCGCAGGTGTGGCTGGCGAAGAAGGTCCAGGGCTACGGCGTCTCGCGGTTCTACGCCGACGCGTGGAGCGCGCCGGGGTACATGAAGACCAACGGAGCCGAGAACAACGGCGGCACGCTGTGCGGCCTGGCCGGCGCCTCCTGCGCCAGCGGCGACTGGCGCCGGGCGTACGCGAACTACCTGGTCCAGTACGCGAAGTACTACGGCCAGGAGGGCATCGGGATCAACGAGATCGGGTTCACCAACGAGCCCAACTACACGACCTCGTACTCGTCGATGCGGTTCACCCCGGCCCAGGCCGCCGAGTTCGCCAAGGTGCTCGGCCCGGTCGCGGACGCCGCCGGGTTCAAGACCGTCTGCTGTGACGCCGTGGGCTGGGACGGTCAGCGCCCCTACTCGGCGGCGATCCTGGCCGACGGCGAAGCCGCCCGGTGGGTCAGCACCCACACCGGGCACTCCTACGGCTCCGACCCCACCTCGCCGCTGGCCTCGGGTGGCCGGCACACCTGGATGTCGGAATGGGCGCCGAGCAGCACGGCGTGGAACACGAACTGGGACAACGGCGGCGCCACCGACGGGATCGCCGTGGCGCAGAAGATCCACACCGCGCTCACCGGTGGCAACGTCAACGCCTACATCTACTGGTACGGCATCTCCAGCGCCGGTACCGCCGCGTTCATCCAAGGGGACGGCACCAACTACAGCGTCTCCAAGCGCCTGTGGGCCATGGCCGCCTACAGCCGCTACATCCGCCCGGGTGCCACCCGCATCGGGGCCAACACCTCCGACGGCAACCTGCGACTGTCCGCGTACCGCAACACCGACGGCTCCGTGATCGTCGTCGCCCTCAACGCCGCGAGCACCGCCACGTCGGTGTCGTACGCGCTGCAGAACACCGGCGTCACCACCGGGACCGCCACGCCGTACCTCACCAACACGTCGAGCAGCATGACGGCGCAGGCCCCGGTCGGCGTCGGCGGCGGCACGTTCACCGCCACCGTGCCCGCCCGTTCGCTGGTGACGTACCGGATCACCGGCGACAGCACGCCGCCGTCGTCATCGCCTCCAGCGTCGCCGTCGTCCAGTGCGTCGAGCTCGCCGCCGGCCGGGTCCTGCACCGCGACCACGGTGCCGGGCACCGTGTTCGGCGACCGCTATAACACCACCGTCAACGTCTCCGGTGCCAGCAACTGGATTGTCACGGTGACCCTCACCGCGCCCCAGCGGGTCAGCACGACCTGGAGCGCGGACGTCACCTTCAGCGGCGGCGGCTATGTGATGACGGCCCGGCCCAACGGCAGTGGCGACTCGTTCGGCTTCACCACGATGTTCAACGGCAACAGCACCGCCAGACCGAGCGTCAGCTGCAGCGTCGGCTGACCGAGCACGGCGCACGACCCGTTCACGGCCGCCGCCAACGAGCCGAAAGGCAGCAATCATGACCAAACTCAGACGCCTCGGGGGACTCGCCCTGACGGTGGGCGCCGGTTCCGTCGCCGCCGCGGTGGCGTTGACCCTGCCGGGCCCGGCCAGCGCCGGCACGACGCTGGGCGCGTCGGCCGCGGAAACGGGCCGTTACTTCGGCACGGCCGTGTCGGTGGGCAAACTCGGTGACTCCACCTATGTGGGCATCCTCAACCGCGAATTCAACAGGGTCACCGCCGAGAACGAGATGAAGTGGGACGCCACCGAGCCGTCCCAGGGATCCTTCAACTACGCCAACGGTGACCGCATCCTCAACCAGGCCGTCGGCAACGGCTCGCGGGTCCGCGGTCACGCGCTCGCGTGGCACAATCAGCAGCCGGGCTGGGCGCAGGGTATGTCCGGCAGTGCGTTGCGCAACGCGATGGTCAATCACATCACCCAGGTCGCCACCCACTACCGGGGCAGGCTCTACGCCTGGGACGTGGTCAACGAGGCGTTCGCCGACGGCAACGGCGGCGGGCGACGCGACTCGAACCTGCAACGCACCGGCAACGACTGGATCGAGGTCGCGTTCCGTACCGCCCGCGCCGCCGACCCGGGCGCGAAGCTCTGCTACAACGACTACAACACCGACGGTGTCAACGCGAAGTCGACCGGTATCTACAACATGGTCGCCGACTTCAAGGCCCGCGGTGTACCGATCGACTGTGTTGGCTTCCAGTCACATCTGACCAACTCGGTACCCGGTGACTACCAGGCCAACCTGCAACGCTTCGCCAACCTCGGCGTCGACGTACAGATCACCGAACTCGACATCTCCGGATCCAACCAGGCCAACGTCTACGCCAGCGTCGTGCGGTCGTGCATGGCCGTGGCCCGCTGCACCGGCCTCACCGTCTGGGGAATCCGTGACAGCGATTCCTGGCGTACCGGCCAGAACCCGCTCCTGTTCGACAACAACGGAAACAAGAAGGCGGCCTACACGTCGACGCTGAACGCTCTCAACGCCGGCGGACCGACCGTCCCACCGTCGTCCGGGTCGCCCTCGTCGTCGTCGCCACCGTCAGGTGGAACCTGTTCCGCGACGGTGCGCGACGGCACGCGATGGTCCGACCGGTTCAACTCCGAGGTGACGGTCAGCGGAACCAACACCTGGACCGTCGTGTTGGCCCTGACCTCACCGCAGACGGTGTCCTCGACGTGGAACAGCACCTACACCTATGACGCCGCCACGCGGACCGTGACCCTCAGACCCAACGGCAACGGCAACGTCTTCGGCATCACCGTCCTGGCCAACGGCAACTTCACCCGCCCAACCGTCCGATCCTGCACGGCCGCCTGACCTCCGTGCCACAACCCGAAAGGAGAAGCCTGGTGAGACCCAATGTCCGTTCGACGATCCTCGTCGTTGCAGTGGCGGCACTCGCGTTTGGCGGCGCCGTTAACGCCGTGATCAGCGGCCCGGGGGCCGCCGCGGCCTTCGCGTCACCGGTCGAAGACGAAGGCGCCGACTGTCCGGTGACCCTGCCCGCCACAACGCCGTCCAACGCCAAGCTCCCCGACCCCTTCACAAGGCTGAACGGCACGCGCATCTCCACCACCGCAGACTGGCGGTGCCGCCGTGAGGAGATCAAGAAGCTGGCCGAGCGGGACGTCTACGGCACCAAACCCGCGAAACCCGCCACCGTGAGCGGCACCGTCTCGAGCACCAACATCACCGTCAACGTGAGCGAAGGCGGCCGCAGCGCCAGCTTCTCGGCCAGCGTCAGCCTGCCCAGCGGAACCGGACCCTTCCCGGCGGTCGTCGTCTACGGCGGATTCGGCGCCGACACGGCCACCATCCGGGCCGCCGGCGCGGCCGTCATCAACTACGACCCCTACACCGTCGGCAGGGAAGGAACAGGGCGGGCCAACAAGCAGGGCGCGTTCTACACCCTGTACGGCTCGACGAGCACCACCGGTCTGCTCCAGGCCTGGGGCTGGGGAGTCAGTCGCATCATCGACGTCATCGCACAGTCCGGCGGGTCGGTCCTCAAAGCGAACGCGATGGGTGTCACCGGATGTTCGCGGTTCGGCAAGGGCGCCTTCGTCGCGGGGGTCTTCGACCAGCGCATCGCCCTGACCATGCCGATCGAGTCGGGTACCGCCGGTGTTCCGATCTTCCGCGGTGTCAACGCCGAAGGCGGCCAGACCCTCAGCAGCGCCTACGGGGAACAGCCCTGGTTCGGCGACGCGTTCGGCTCCTTCACCGGCAACCCGAACGGTCTCCCGGTCGACACGCACGAAATGGTGGCCATGGTCGCGCCGCGCGGCCTGTTCATCATGGACAACCCGCACATCGCCAACCTCGGCCCCAGGTCGGCCAGCGTCGCCGCCCTGGGCGGAGCCGAGGTCTACAAGGCTCTCGGCGCGGGTGACAACATCACCTACTGGTCCGACGTCCAGAACGGCAACCACTGCTCCAACCGTCCCGAGTGGACGACCCCGCTGCAGCAGAACATCCAGAAGTTCCTCCTGAACACCGGCAACGCTCCCGGCTCGATCAGGATCGCGGCCAAGGCGCTCGGCAACCTGTCCCAGTGGCGAGACTGGACGACCCCGACCCTGGGCCAGTCCCCGTCGTCCCCGCCCGCGCCGCCGTCGTCGTCCGCTCCTCCCTCGTCGGCGCCGCCGTCGTCCGCGCCTCCGTCGGGCGGGAGTTGTACCGCGACGGTGCGCGACGGCACCCGATGGTCGGACCGGTTCAACACCGAGGTCACCGTCACCGGCACCAACACCTGGACCGTCGTCCTC
>NZ_BOPG01000098.1 GCF_016863635.1 Virgisporangium aurantiacum
GTAACCCTCAGACCCAACGGCAACGGCAACGTCTTCGGCATCACCACCCTCGCCAACGGCAACTTCACCCGACCACAGGTCCGATCCTGCACGGCGAGCTGAGACCAAGCACGAAATCCGGTGCGGCGGGCCAGGCGAGTTCTCGGCCCGCCGCACCGGAACCGGCGGAGCCGCAAGGCAAGGAGGGAACTCATGAGACGGTTGCATCTATTCGCCCGCGCCGGAGCAGCCTTGATCATCGCGGTCGGCATGGCCGCCGTCGGCATGGCGGTCGGTACAGCCCAGGCCGAATCGAACGGCGGGGTCCGGGTCATGCCCCTCGGTGACTCCATCACCGACGGACTCACCGTGCCCGGCGGCTACCGCATCAACCTCTGGCAGCGACTGGTTGCCGGCGGCTACACCGTCGACTTCGTCGGATCGCAGTTCAACGGACCCGGCACCCTCGGCGACCACGACCACGAAGGCCACTCCGGCTGGCGGATCGACCAGATCGACGCCAACATCGCCACCTGGATGCGTACCTCGACGCCGCGGACGGTACTGCTGCACATCGGCACCAACGACATGTTCGGCAACGCGGCCGGCGCACCCGCCCGCCTTTCCACACTCATCGACCACATCACCGCGGCGGCGCCCAACGCCGAAGTCTTCGTCGCCACCATCATTCCCCTGTCGGGTGCCGACAGCGCCGTGCGCACGTTCAACGCGGCCATCCCCGGCATCGTGACGAGCAAGGTGAACGCCGGCCGGCACGTGCACCTCGTCGACATGTTCAGCGCCCTGACCACAGCCGACCTCGCTGACGGCGTACATCCGAACGCGAACGGCTACAACAAGATGGCCGCCGTCTGGTACAACGCCCTGCTGTCGGTCCCAGCCAGCCTGACCGGCGGCACCCCACCGTCGTCGCCACCCTCGTCGCCGGGTGGCAGTTGTACCGCGACGGTGCGCGACGGCACCCGATGGTCGGACCGGTTCAACACCGAGGTCACCGTCACCGGCACCAACACCTGGACCGTCGTCCTCGCCCTCACCTCACCCCAGACCGTGTCCTCGACGTGGAACAGCACCTACACCTTCGACGCCACCACACGACTGGTAACCCTCAGACCCAACGGCAACGGCAACGTCTTCGGCATCACCACCCTCGCCAACGGCAACTTCACCCGACCACAGGTCCGATCCTGCACGGCGGCGTAGGTCAGGACCGCAGGGCGTCGCGGAGGGCGGCGCGGGCCGTGATGCCGAGCTTGGGAAAGATCTGGTAGAGGTGCGTCCCGACGGTGCGCGGCGAGATCTGCAGCCGTAGCCCGATCTCCTTGTTGGTCAGGCCGGCGGCGGCGAGCCGGGCGATCTCGTACTGCTGGGGTGACAGGCGGGGGTCCGGTGCGGTGAGCCGGGCGCCCGGCATACCCGACGCGCGGAGTTCGCTGTTGGCGCGGTCGGCCCATGGCGCCGCACCGAGGTGGGTGAAGGTCCGGGCGGCAGCGGTGAGATGCTCGCGCGCCGCCCGGGTCGCCTTGACCCGCCGGAGGTGTTCGCCGTAGGCGAGCCGGATGCGGGCGAGGTCGAAGGGCCAGGCCTCGGCTTCGGGCGAGGTGGTCGCGCGGCCGAACCGGTCGTCGTCCGCGGCCATCGCCGCCGCGCCGTGCGTCACCATCGCCAGTCGCCGCGAGATCGCGGGGACGCGCGCACGGCGAGTTCCTCCGCGCGGTCGTTGTCGCCGCGCGTGGCCGCGAGCATGCCTTGCCGGTGCCGGAACAGCTGGGCGAGCAGACGGTAGCCGAGCCTGTCACTGAGTTCCAGGCCGTCCGCGGCGAGGCGACCGGCCCCGTCCCATTCGCCGGTTTCGTAGCGGTGGCCGCTCAGGACGTTCATCGCGTGGATGGCCAGCGCCGGCGGGCCGGCGTCCACCAGTCGGCGGAGGGCCGGAACGCACCCCTCGACGCGGCCGACGTACATGGCAGCGGTGCCGATCCGGACCACCTCGACCGGGTCGGTCACCGTGTCGAGCCGGCCGACGGCGTCGTCGAGCCGGCGCAGGACCGGGCGCCCGGCCGGCAGCGCGGTGCCCGCAGGATCGGCGAGGCAGGTCATCAGCAGCGACAACGACTCCGGCACCACGCGGCCCGAATGCGCGACCGCCCGTGCGAGCGGTTCCCACAGGTCGCCGCTGCCTCCGAAGAAGCTGGTCCAGGCGAGCGAGTAGAAGCACTCCAGCAGGACGCCGTCCGGGATGTCGGGCCGGTGCAGCGCCGTTTCCACGGCGTCCATCAGCAGGCGGTGGACGGAGCCGGCGTCGCCGTTGCCGCTGAGCAGCAGATGGTGCCCCGTGGCCAGCGCCGTGGCCAGCGCCGTCGGGAGGTTCGCCGCCTCCGCGTCTGTGGTCGGGGCCGGGGCCGCGCGGAGATCGCCGAGCAGTCGCGGCACGTCGGTGAGGCGTCCGGTCGCGTCGGCGCCGAGGTAGGCGGTCATGCCGGCGCGGCGGTCGCGGCCGTCCGGGCTGAGGGTGGACGCGCGCAGCAGCGCGTCGACGGCGCCGGCGACGTCACCCCGAACCCGCGCCCGGTCGGCCGACCCCTCCAGCAGACCGGCGACGCGCGCGTCCGGTCCGATCGCCGCGTGCGCCAGGTGCCAGGCGACGCGGTCGGGATCCTGGCCGGGCCGGCGCGCCAGCGTTTCGTGAGCACGCCGCCGGTCGCCGGCGCCGGACTGTTCCACGACCGCCACGCGGATCAGGGGGTGCCGGAACACGGGGTGCGCGCCGCCGGGGGTTCAGGTCCAGCAGGCCGGCGTCACGGGCCTGCCGGACCGCGTCGGTCACGGGCGGTCCGGGAAGGGCCGTCAGGTCACCGTCGCCGTCGAGCGCCAGCAGGAGCAGCACGTCGCGGACCGGCGTCGGGAGCCCGGCCACGGGGGAGCCGAATGTGACCCGCAGCCGCCGGCTCAGCGGGAGCGTCGCGGGCAACGGAGCGGTTCCCGACCGCTGGGCCTCGGTGAGCGCGGCCGGCAGTTCCCGTAGCGCCAGCGGGTTGCCGCAGGCGTCGGCCAGGATCCGCGTGCGCACCGCCGGTGACAGGTCGGGGAACCGGTCCCGCAGGAGCGCCACGGCCGACCCGACGTCGAGCGGCGCGAGCGGGTGGATCCGCGCGCCGACCGACACACGCTCCGCGTGGTCGCAGGTGTCAATGCGCGGCGCGAACTGGGCAGCCGGCGCGGTTTGGTGATCTGGTGTGGGGCTGGCCGACGGGGTGATCAGCCCATCGGCGATCGCCCGGGCGAAGAACGCCCGGGCGGCGGCGATCATGTGCTCGCCTGAGTGGCGGCCGCCGCGGCCGTTGCGTCGCGGCACCGCTCGGGCGATAGCGTCGTGTTGCAGCGCGGCGATGTCGGTGGCGGAGATGGTGTCCAGGCGGCGTTCGCCCCACCGCGCCGCCATCCGGGCCCAGTAGTTGCCGTAGGTGCGCGCGGCGCCGGGGCCGACCGCCGCGATCACCGTCGGCAGGTACTCCGCGACCGTGGGCATGGCGACGCCGCCCGCCTAGGCGGTTTGCAGGTCGGCGACGGTCACGCCCAACTGCGCCAGCACCGTGCGTGCCTGCGCGACCCGCTGCGGCTCAGCCATCGTCGCGGATCTCCGGCTGCCGATCGTAGTGCTCGGCCAGTAGGTGAGCGATGAGCGCTGGCGGGTGCACGATCAGCAGGCCCTCCCTGGGCACCGCGAACAGCGCCACCCGCGCCTGCGCGTCGAGGCCCGCCAGCATCCGCGCCGACACCGGCAGTGTCAGCTCGCCACGGCTGCCCACCGCTTGCCGGCCCGCCGCAGAAGAACCGAACACGACAGCGTCGACTCCCACGCGCACCTCGACGCGATGCCCCGGCGGCCACGCCAGTGCTGCCAGCAGCGAGTGTGAGCAGAACCGCCCGGACGCGTCCAGACGCGCCACGTCGATCAGAAACAGGTTAGATCCGGCATCGGCGGGCAAACTCAGCCCTGGCAGCGCCGGCACCGACAGTGGAACCGGCGGCGCGGAACGCCGTGTCGCAGGCGGGACCAGCGCCCCGATCAGCTGCTCAGGACGGGCGGCGGCCGGCTCCGTAGACGAGCCCATGCGGCACATCGTCCACCGAGCCAGGGATGGGAACCCGGACGAACGACTAAGTAAGATCGCCCGACGGGCCGCAGCCTCTCGGTCCACCACAGCGGGAATGGCGTGCGTGTGTCGTTGCGCCCCTCGTACCGGACCTGGCCGCGTTCTGCGAGAGTCGTTGATGTCGTCCAGGTGGGGACGGATTTGCGGAAAGGTTGCGCTGGACCGGATGGTCCGTCCTTGCCGCGGCTTGTGCACTGGCTGGGATTGCGGTTTGGATACAGGCGTGGTCGGCGGCGGTCGTCGTGGCGGCGGTCGGGCTGCTGACGGCGCGCGGCTCGGCGGTGTTGCAGGACTCGGACATGCAGAGGCCGGAGCCATCGACCGTGACGTCGGGCCTGAGGTCGTGAAGACGCCGCTTTCGGACCGATGCGTGCTGATCGTGGGTGAGTCGACGGCTGGCAAGAGCCGGCTGGCCAGCGAGACGGTAAGGCGGCGCTACGGTCGCCTCCGGCTGGTTGAGCCGCTGGTCCGTGCCGGTGTCCCGGCAGCGGTGCAGCTGGTCGTCGGTGCCGGCAGGTGCGTGCTGTGGCTGGACGACGTCGAACGCTTCTTGGGTGAGAACGGGCTGGGGCGCCACCACCTCGACGCGATCCGTAACGCGGGAGGGGAACGCTATGTGGTGGCGACGATCCGGGCCGAGGAGTACGTCCGTTTCGCCGTACCTGCCGGCGGGCGGCAGCCGGTCTCGACCGAGGCCGGTCGCGATGGCTGGGACGTGCTGAAGCGGATCACTCGCGTGGATCTTTCGCGTCGTTGGTCGCCGGCGGAGCTGATCCGACCTGCTGAGTACGGAGACGATCCACGGATCGTGTCTGCGCTACCGCACACGGACGAGTTCGGGCTGGCGTCGAGCGGGCGGATCGACGGACATACGGGGATGGTGGTGGTTGCGAAGAGGCTCCCGGGAATGCTGGACGGTGGCGTGTTCGGGTGCGGTTCCTGCACCCGGCTGCGGGTCGAGTCACGTACGTCATGATCTTTGCGTGGAGTCGGATGTGGTGTCGGACGGTGAAGCCGTCGGTCCGGCCGTGCCGGGCGGGTGGCTTGCACCGTTGGCGTGGTCGATGGGGTTCGTCGGGGCGCCGTTCGAGGTGGTCTGTGACCGGTTGATCGCATGGCGCCTGGGCCTCGGTGCCGATCTGACCGAGTGAGGTGACCTGGCGGCGTGGCCGGCATGCGTCGAGTCGCTGGAGCCCTTGGAGGCGCCGTGGACGACCGAGCTGTTGGTGGCCCACGGCGCCACGTGGACCGCCTATGTCAACAACTTCATTCACGGCGTGACCCGTGGCCGCGTGCGGTGGGTGGTTGCCAGGTATCAGCCGATGACCGCCGTGGGACATGCCGCGGCTGTCAGGCGTGTCGGCCGAGGTGCCGGCGCGGGACTGCATGCCCCGAACCCGACCGGCCGCGTCGCCGACCCGGCGGAGATCGCAGGCCGGTCGCCTATCTGCTCAGCGACGAAGCCGCGTTCATCACCGGCGCCGCGATAGCCATCGCCGGCGGAATGACCGTGCGGTAGAAGCTTGAGTCACCGGCGGGGCCACGAGAGTATGGGATCCTGTCGATTGCGTGGGAGGTTCCGTGGCGGAGGAACGCGCGAAGCTGTTGCCGTTCTACCTGGTCGTCGACGTGTCCGCGTCGATGGCGGGGGCGAACATCGCGGCGGTGAACGAAATCGCGCCCCGGATGATCGACACACTGGCGCAGAATCCCATTCTCACTGACAAGATCCGGTTCGCGCTGCTCGACTTCTCCGACGAGGCACAGGTGCGGGTTCCGCTGTGTGATCTGCTGACACAGCCGAGCCTGCCCCGATTGGAAACCCGGGCCGGAACCTCGTTCGCCGCGCCGTTGCGGTTGCTGCGTACCGAGATCGCCACCAACGTCAGGCAGCTGAAGGCCGACAACTACAGCGTCCACCGGCCGGCGGTGTTCTTTCTGACCGACGGGCTGCCCACCGACGAATGGCACGACGAGTTCCGCAACCTGACCGCGTACGACCCCGCCACCAGGTCCGGCTTCCCCACGTACCCCAACATCATCCCGTTCGGCGTCGCGGACGCCGATCCCCACACCCTGACCGAGTTGATCCATCCGAAGTCGGGGAACAAGCGGATGAAGATGTTCATGATGGACGAGGGGAACGACCCGTCGCAGGCCATCCGGGCCATGGCCGAGGTGATGATCTCCAGCGTGCTGGCATCGGGGATGAGCCTGGCCGAGGGCGGCTCCGGGCTCCTGTTGCCGGCCGACGACCTGGTACCGAAGGGCATCCACGGATACACCGCCGACGACGATGACTTCGTCTGATCCGGTATGGCGCGGGTGCTCCGTTCCCTACGTCGTGGGGGAGGAGGGCGCGGCGGCGCAACGGGTCGTGGCGCGGCCCGCCGTCGATTTTCCGGAGCAGCGCGACATCGTGGTCGACGGCGTCACCTTCCATAACGACGCCGGGGAACCCGTCGCGCAGGTGCGGGCCGCGAGCATCCGCGGCCTCAGCCATCGCTACTACGGCAAACCCCGGCAGGACGCATACGCGTTCCGCGCCACTGCGGACGGCCACTGGCTCGTGGTGGCCGTGGCGGACGGCGTCTCGGCCGGGGCCTACTCGCACATGGCGGCCGAGATCGTCACCGACGTGGGGTGCCGACTGCTGGCCGAGCGCGGGGCGGATCAGGTCGACTGGGACCGCCTGCTGCGCGACCTCGCCTCCTGGATCCTGGCGCGGGGCCGGGCCGTGATCGTGGCGGAGGCCGAACTCAGCGATCGGGAGGTGGCCGAGCACATGTCGGCCACCGCGTTGTTCGCGGTCGTCGCGCTCCGCCCGTCCGAATCCGACGCGCGGTCGGTGCACTGTCTCGCGGTGGGCGACACCGGCGCGTGGATCCTCGGGCCCGGTCAGGAGTCGCCGTGGCGGGCGGTCACGGGTCAGAAGGCCGACGAGGACGGCGTCGCGTCGTCGGCGACCTTGGCGTTGCCGCTCACGGTGGTCGCTCCGACAGCAGCCAAGGCCGAGACGCTGACGCCGGGCACGGCGCTGGTCCTGGTGACCGACGGAATCGGTGACCCACTGGGCGACGGCACCGGCGAGGTCGGCCGTTTCCTGGCCACGATGTGGGCCCGGCCGCCGTCCGCGCTGGAGTTCGCGGCCCAGGTCGACTTCGCCCGGCGCAGCTACGACGACGACCGGACCGCGGTGGTGGTGTGGGTGCCCTGATGGACGTCGAACTCAGCCGGGCCGATCTCGGCCGGATCGGCGACAAGCTCGGCGCGGGCGGCCAGGCCGTGGTGTATCGCCTGCCGGACCTGCGCCTGCCCGACGACCGCCGGGAGTTGGCGTACAAGGAGTACCGGCCGGGGCACGCACCGCCGGTCGGCATGAAAGCCATCGTGAGCAAGCGGACGGGTCTGACGGCCACCAACCGCGCCAAGCTCGACTCGATCGCGGTGTGGCCGGTGCGCGCGGTCCGCGACGGCGACCGGAACTGCGGCGTAGTGCTGCCGGTGATTCCCGCGGAGTTCTTCCAGTCCCGGCGCCTGCCGGGTTCCGGCGCGTCCAGCCGCGATCCGCGGGAGGTGCAGAACCTGTTCGTCGCACCGTCGTTGGCCGAGCGGGTCGGGATGCCGCTGGTGCCGCTGAAGCACCGGTACGCGATCTGCCGCGACCTCGCCGACGCGTTGGCCTTCCTGCACCGGCACGGCGTCGTCTTCGGCGACATCAACGCCAAGAACGTCCTGTTCCGTAAGGCCACGCGGGCCACCGTGATGCTCGTCGACTGTGACGCCGTGCGGTTCAGGGGCAGCGCGGCTGTGACGCGTCAGCTCAACGCCCCGGACTGGGAACCGCCGGAAGGCGGGGGAGTGCTCACCGAGGCGACCGACCTTTTCAAGCTCGGCCTGGCGGTGCTGCGGGTGCTCAATCCCGGCGCCCAGGCCTCCACCTCACGGGACCCGCGCCGCGCCGACCCGTTGCTGACGATCGGCAAGGGCCGGGAACTGCTGCGGGCGGCCCTGTCGGCCGACCCCCGGCAACGCCCCGCCGCCGTCCAGTGGCGCAACTACTTCGCCGACCTCGCCGGAATGGAGCCGACGGAACTGCTCC
This sequence comes from Virgisporangium aurantiacum, assembly GCF_016863635.1. Taxonomy (GTDB): domain Bacteria; phylum Actinomycetota; class Actinomycetes; order Mycobacteriales; family Micromonosporaceae; genus Virgisporangium; species Virgisporangium aurantiacum. Next base: position 8,260 of record NZ_BOPG01000098.1, read on the forward strand.
GCCGCCTCTCATGACCTGCCCTGCGGCTGGTCGTCGTCCGGTTCATCGGCGGGCGGTTCGTCGGCGCCTTCGCCCTTCGACCCCCTGTTGTCCCACCAGTGCTTGGCGACCGTGGCCGCGCCACCTGCCGCGACCGCGACCGACCCGAGGGCATCCACCGCGTCCGGCCTCGGCTGTTCCGGGACGGGCTTGACCGGCTCTCCCTCGATGGTTTCCGCATTGTGGGCGTCCACCTGACCAATGTCGATCGTTGTATCGGCGACCTGAACCTGTTGTGCCCGGGCCGCGTCCACCTGCCCTTCCAAATTGGCGACCGCGACCGCGGGATGGTCGGACCCGACCTCCTCGGTCGCGGCGCCCTTCTTCTCGTCCGGATACCCGGCGGGGTCACCGGTTTCCGGGTCGACGTCGTCGTCGGGAGCGGGCCGGTCGGGGTCGTTTGCCGCCTCGGCCTGCAAGGCCGCGGCCTCATCGCGGGCGCTGTCGTGTTCGACGTCCGGATCGAGGTCGGCGGTCGCGGAGTCGTCCTCCCCGACGCCGCTGCCGGAATCGTCGCCCGTTTCGCCACCGACGTCGGTCGCTTCGCCGGTGTCGCTGGTACCGCCGGTATCGGCTGCTCCTCCGCCCGTGAGGTCGTCGTCATCGCCGTCGTCGATCGCCATCGTCGGTTCCTCCCCATCGCTTCTCGCTCAGTTCGGCCAGCGGCCAGCGGCATTTGCGGAAGGTCGCCAGGCCGGTGCCGAGTGCCGTCGTCCAGGCCGGACCGTCCGCGTCGGCGCCCACGACCGTTTCCAGCGCGGACGGGCGTGCGTCGCCGAACAGCAGCCGCCGGTGCCGGGGCCGCGCCAGCCACCGCGGCTCGCGCCGCTCGCACGGCCAGCGTCCGCCCAACAGGTCACGCATGGCCGTCGAGACGTGCGCGGCCAGGGCGCCCGGGCTCACCTCGCGGCTGATCGCCGTCGAGCGGACGGCGACGGCCGCGTCGACGGCGTGGCCGATCGCGCAGTCGCGCAGCCGCTCCGCCGGTGCCCGCAGCGCGGTGTACAGGTCGAGCGTGGGTACCGGCAACGGCCACCCCGTCAGGTGACCGACGACCGCAAGTTCGGCCCACAGGGTCAGCGCGGGCAGCGCCTCGGGGAACCGTTGCGCCATGCGCATCTGACGCAGCGTGCAGGGCTCGCCGTGGCAGGCCGGCCCGCATGCGGCGCTGCGCGTGGTGACGATCGCCGCGGGCGACGCCGTGGTGGCCGCGACGGTTTCGCGGTCGGTGCCGTCGGCGACCCGCACCAGGACCGGTGCGTCCATGCCGTCGGCGAACGCCGCCGCCTCGCCCGGGGCGAGGGTGACCAGGAAAGCGGACTGGTCGTCGGTGAGGTTCATGGTGGCGCCGACGGCGTCACGGTCGTCACGGGCCGGAAGGCGGTGGACGATCTTGATCGCGGTGTTCTTGATGACGTCGGGGATCAGCTTCGCCGGGATCTGCTCGGCAATGACAATGCCCTCGCCGTACGCGCGTACCTCGGCCAGCATCGCCGCGAACATTTCGACCGCGTGCTCGGCGGCGCCAACACCGGGGCGCAGCAACCGGTGCGCCTCCTCGATCACCGTGACGTGGCGCAGGCCGCGGGCGTCGCGGGCCGACGTGCGCAGATGCTCGGTCAGGGCCAGCACGACGGTGCCCATCAGGAACGCCTTGTCCTGGTCGTCGCCCACGTCTTCGATCTCGAGCACCACGTGCCGTTTCAGCAGTTCGGCGACGTCGACGGGGTGCCCGTCCTGGAAGAACCGCCCGGTCGTGCCGAGCCGCAGAGCACCCAGCCGCACCCGGATGAACCCGCGCACGTTGTCGGTGACCTCGCGGCCGTAGCCGACCTCGCCGACGACCAGTTCGGCCGTGCGTTGCAGGTCGGCGAGGGTCGGGTACCGGGGCGACAGCGCCGGATCGGCGGGCTCGCCGAGCGCGAGGTCCCAGCCGAGGTCTTCATAGCAGCGGGTCAACGCCGCCGACAGCACCTGCGGGAACGGGTCGCTGGCCTGGAACGCCGCCACGAACAGCGCGCGCACCAGATCGAGGTGGGTCGACAGGTTGAACCCCGCGACCGGCGCGAGCGGGTTGATGCCGGCCGGAACCGCGTCCGCGTCGCCGGGACGGATCCGGATCACCCCGCCGCCCAGCCGCGCCGCCATGGCCCGGTACTCGGCCTTCGCCGGCTCGACCACCAGCCAGGGCACGCCGGCCGCCGCGAGTTGTTCGAGGAGCGTCCGGACGGTCTGCGACTTGCCGGCGCCGGTGGCGCCGGTGACGAACGTGTGGCGGTTGACGCTGTCGGCCGTCACCTCGAACGGCAGGCCGGGCCCGCGGGTGGCGTCGAGCACCGTGCCGAGTAACAGACCCGGCACCGGGCCCCCCGGCGCCGTCTCGGGCGTCACGTCGAACCGGGGCGGTTCGGTGACGCGCACGCCCGGTAGCTCCCGCAGCGGTGCGCGGGCCACCGCGGCCAGCGCGTCGGCGCCGGCGATGACCTCCCGGCCCCCGTCCCGGCCACCGTCCCGGCCACCGTTCCGGCCACCGAGGCCGGAGCTGCCACGGGGGCGGACCCGGAGGACGCCGTCGGCGAGGTCGGCACCACCGGCGAGCAGGCCGGCGATCGCGTCGCAACCGGCCGCCGTGCGCGCGCCGGTGAAGAGCCGGATCCGCCAGTGGCCCTGAGCGGCCCAGCGCCGCAGGTACCGCAGTTCGGCCTCGGCCTCGGCCAGCCGCAGGCGCTCGGTACCCCGCCCGGTGCGCCGTGGTTCCAACGCGTCGACGATGTCGGACAACCGGTCGAGGTGGGCGGCGACCTCCCCGGCGCCGATCGGTGTGCCGACGGCGAGGACGGCCATCGGCATCTCCGGCAGGTACGCGAAGAGGTCTTCGAGCAGCGGCCCGTCCGGGTCGGTGGCGTCGGACGGCGGCCGGTCGGTGAGTGCATCGACCAGCAGCCACACCGGCCGCCAGTGCGGCAGCTTTCCCAGGGCACGGTCGGCCTGACCGGGCCGCAGTTCGACCGTGCGGGCCCCGGCCGGGAAACAGAAACCGTCGCCGGTGGGATCGGGCCGCGTGCCACCGGCGAGCACCGCGGCCGGACCGTTCGGCCGGGTCCGGATCCAGCAGCACGCGACCGTGGTGCCGGCCGCGTGCGCCATGGCCAACGGCGGCAGCATCCGCAACCGGCCGGTGGCGGCCGGGCGGGCCGACGCGTCGGACGCGGGTCGGGGTACCTCGACCAGCCGGTGGCTGAGATACCGGCTGCCGTCCGGAACGGTCATGCCGGCTCCCACTTCGTGGTGACCCGCCCTGACCGGGAGGGCTCTGCTTGATGATTCCCTCGCACAAGTGCTCGGTCATGGTGCCAACGGCAGGGTCGACGTGAGCGACGATCCCGGGATGCGGGCGTCGCAACTGGCCAACGTCGCGGTGCGGTGATCGACGATCACCATGCAGGTCTCCTCAAGCCGTTGGAACATCTCGGGTTGGACGATGTACTCGTGCACCCGCCCGAGGCTGGTGGTCCGGGTGGTCTGGGCCGAGCCGCCATGGCTCGTGGTGATGCCGCTGCCCGTCGTGAACGATGTCGAGACGGAGCGGCCGAAGTCACGCGCGAAGAACAGCAGGGCGGTCGACCAGTTGGCGCCGCGGGTCTGGGTCAGGCCGGACGTCTGGCTCAGCGTGTCGGACCAGGTGGTCGTCTTCCCTTCGGCGATCGACACGCCGTTGACCACGAAGGTGAACTCCCGGCCGAGGTGTTCGGCGGCCAGCCGGGCGTCGGCGGCGTTGGGCAGCCGCAGGAACACGGAGACCGTCGAGCCGGCATGGCCCAGCAGCCGCTGCAGGCCGTCGCCGATGGTCTCGCACAACAGGACCAGTCGCTTGCCCGGCCGGAGACCGGTAGCGATCAGCCGGTCGAGGATCTCCGGCGCCAGCCGGTCGGCCCCGGCCACCAACAGCAGGTCGTCACCGGCGACGGCCTCGTCGAAGCCGCGCGCGATCGACGTCGCCAGCAGCGCGCGCCCGATCTCGACGTCGGGCGCGGCGCGGCCGGCGCCCACCTCGAAGGTGCGCACCGTGCGGGTGCCGTGGCCGCTGCGTTCCGCGACCACGGCGGCCGACCGCCGGAAGCGCATCAGACCGCTGATGTCGCGTTGGCGGTCGGCGAGCCGGTCGGCGACCGGCTGCCGCGCCGCGACCACGTCGGCGTGGTAGTCGCTCAATGCCCGCCGTTCCCGCGCCGACAGCCCGTCGGCGGCCTGGGCACGGTTGCCCAGCGCCACGCCGATGGCGGCGTGCAACCGGGCCAGCGTCGCCGGACCCGACAGGACGCGCAGCACGTCGAGGACGTCCTCCACCGCCCGGGTGGCGTCGACGGCACCCACCCGACCGGACGACGTGCGGTACGCGTCGACGATCAGCACGGCCAACTGGTCGGCCGACAGCAGGCTGAACAGGTCGACCGACGACCCGGAACCGGCGACCGTGTCGCAGCGCAACGTGAACCCGCCGGACGAGCGGGCCCGGTCGCGCAGACCGCTGAACAGATCGCGCGGACTCAGGTTCACCACCCGGATCCGCGCGTACCCCGCCGCGACGGCCGACGTGGCCAGCGTCGGGATCACCGTCGCCCAGGCGGCCGGGGTCCCGCCGAACATCGGCAGCACTCCGGCGCCGCCGAGCGGAACCGGGAACCAGACCGGACGCTGCGCGTGGGCCGCGGCCAGCCTGCGTTCGTCGGCCTCGACGGCTGCCCGCCACCGGCGGTGCGCCGCCGGCAACTGCCCGCTCGCGATCACCGGCGGCGAGTCGAGCAGAGGGCTCCGCGGTGCGGGACCGGGATCAACCGGTTGCCACGCCGCCGTCAACGGTGCCGCGGGCACACGACCACCTCCCTTCCCTGCGCGGGTGCCCTACCCTGGACAGCCAGACAAGGCGGGAGGCGACGGTGGGCGTATTGATCGATGCCGTCATGTCGATGGCGCGGGCGGCCCGGTTCCGGTCCGTGCGGGCCGTGCTTCCTCCGGACACCTGGTTCGAGCTGCCCGGCCGGTTGCGGTTCGGAATGCCGTGGCCCTGGCAACAGCACACCGAGGTCGACGCCGAGATCGTCGACGACACCGGCCAGGCCGGCGCGCGCGTACCGCTGGGGCAGGCGTCGGCCCCCCGTACCAGTGGTGAGGCGGGGGTGCTGCTCTGGCGCGGCGACGGATCCCTTGAGCCGTACCTGACCGATCTCGCCGGATATTGCCGTCAGGTCTACGGCGGCCCGCCCCGGTCGCTGCGGTGGATCCGGCTGGGCGGCGTGAGAGCGGTCGTGATCGAGGCCGACACCGCAAACGCCCAGCGGACCCACCGCCTCGTGGCCGAGTGGGGCCTGAACCACACTCTGCACGGCGAGTTCCGGACCCCCGCCGACGCGGCCGACGGGTACCGGCCGCACCTCGACACCATGCTCGCCACCTGGCAGTGGGCCTGACCCGGTCACGACAGCTCCCACAACGCCACCCGGCCGTCGTCTTTCTCGTTGCTCGCGACCGCGAACCTTTTTCCGTCGGGGGAGAAGGCCATGGTGGCCACAGTCATGTCCTTCGTCCAGAACACGGTCCTCTCGCGATGTTCCAGAACGCGTTTCTTCTGCCAGTTGGCGGTGTCCCACAACCACACCGTGCCGTCGTCCGCGCCCTCCGCGAGCAGCAGGCCGTCGGGCGAGAACATCAGCGCGCCCCCCAAGTCGTAGTGGCCGGGCAGCGCGGCCCGTTGCGCACCGGTCGCGGTGTCCCAGACCCACACCGTTTCGCTGAGGTCCTGCCTCGCGGCGATCAGACGTCCGTCCGGGGAGAAGGCCAGATGACGGATGTAGCCGTAATCGATGTTCATGCCGGCCACGACCGTGCCGGTCGCGACGTTCCAGACCCGCACCGTTCCGCCGACCTGGCTCGTCGCGAGCCAACGGCCGTCGGGCGAGAACTCCAGTGCGACCAGGCCGTTGCTGCCGCTGGCATCACCCTTGGGGTCCGGTGGCACCTGCAGGGTCGTTCTGAGCTGGCGTTTGGCGGTGTCCCACAGTTTGATCCCGCCGCCGAGGAGCGCGAACAGTTTTCCGTCGGGCGAAAAGCGGCCCCTGCTGCCGGCCAGTTGGGTCAGGACGCCACCGGTGATCGCGTCCCACATCACCGTCGGCCCGCCGTTGTATCCACCGGCGAGCAGCGACCCGTCCGGTGAGAACGCCAGTTCCTCAGCTTCGCCGTAACGCTCGTCGTCGAACAGGTCGAGTTCACGCACCTTCGTTTCCCACACGATGTCCCCGGTGGCCGAATCGCGCACCCGGACCACGCCGTCGGTGTACCTGTTGTCCCACGTGAACCCCAGGAATTTCCGGGCCCGCTTCGTCTCCTTCATTCCGATGGCCGAACGCCTGCCGTCGGACGAGACGGCAACGGCGATCGCCTTGTCCTTCGCGGGCGCGGTGTCGAGATCTTTCCACGGCCGGGCGCCAAGGTCCCAGGTCGACCTCGGCGCATCGGGGTCGTCGGTGTCGACGAAGAGTGTGGTTCCGTCGGGCGAAAATCTCAGCGCGTGCACCGTACGGTCGTTGAGTTCGATGTACTCCGCCGCCGCGGGCTCGTCGCCGGCGATGATCCACCACAGGCCCGCCACCACACCGGTGCCGACGGCACCGACCAGGCAGACCATGAATCCGACGGACAGCAAACGCGCGACGGTGCGCCACCGCAGCACCGCGGGAAGGTCGATCCATGTGCGGGTGGACGTCGTGGTTCGCCGGGCCGCTCCGGTGGTTTGCCGCTGTTGCGTCGTGGTGCTCGGCGCCGGTGGCTGCGAGGTGATCGGTACGACGGTGTTGCCGACGCGGCCCGGGCTCGCGCCGCACACGATGCAGAAGTGGACGTCTCGTAGGTACGCGGTGCCGCAGCCATCACAAGACGACCGCATCGTTCACCTCCGTGCCCGGTCAGGTACAGGTGGCCCGCCAGCAGCGCAACTCCCAGTGGGCGGTGCCGCCCGATCCGCCGCCCCGACGCTCGCGCCGCCCGTGCGCGAACGTCACCGCCCGGCCCGCCCGCAACCAGAGCCAGGCGTCCATCGCCTCGTCGGGGCTGTTCCAGATCTGGTACCAGCGCATTCCGTTGGCCTCGCCGCCCCCGGCGAGCAACGGGACCTGCAGGTACCGCTGGGCCTTCGCCGGCATATGACCCAGCAGCGCGCTGACCTCGGGCGGAAGCGTGAGGCTCGGGGTCCTGCCGGGCCCGGTGCGGTCGTGCGGCACCCGGTCGCCGCCCACGGCGCGGTCGCGCGGCATCCGGTCACCCGCGGTGCGGTCGGGCGCCGGACCCGGACCGCGGAACTCCTGGCTCTTCACCGAACCCGGCGCCCAGAGCCGCAGGTCGAGCCGGTGCCCGGCGACGCCGTCGCGGGTGGCCGGCTCGGCCCGGCACATTCCGCGTTCACCGAACGCCGACACACCGGTGAGGAACGGATCGTTGTCGTCGCGCCACCACATCAGGATGGTGCCGAGCGCACCCGACAGCCGTTCCCGCAAGCTCGGGCGCAGGGTTTCCCAGTTCTGATCGACGGGACCCGCTTCCGCGGGCAACGCACCGGGCGGGTGCGACGCAACCTCGCCGTCGACCCCGGCCGGCCAGTCGGCGGGCGTGCGGACGCGATCGCCCGGCATGCGATCGTACCGATACTCCACTATCAGCCCCGATTCCTGGGGTCCGGCCACACGATCGTCGTCCACGGTACTAGCAGGGTCCACCGATGAAGAGCCTCGGCGGAAGGATCTAACGTCTTTCGAACATTGACGGTGCTAATCAGGTTCCGCGACGCAGAACTCGCTGCCCTCGGGATCGGCCAGGACCCGACCGCCGTCGTATTCGGAGATCGGCGTGGCACACAGCCGGAAAAGCTCGTCGAGGTAGGAACGGTCGCGCAGGCGCAGGTCGACGTGCATGCGGTTCTTCCCGACCTTCGGCTCGGAAACCTGCTGGCGGTGGAACGTGCGGGAACCGATCGATGCGTGTGCCGTGCCAAACTCGTCGCACGGTGTGTGAGCTGGGCCGATGGCCTGCTGGGTGATGATCGGGTTCATGTTCGTGCGGTTGCTGTATCGAGCGACGGTGCATCTGTTCGGCCGGAACGGGCGGTGCAGTCAGCGTTGGCCCGGTGCTGCCGCGGCGGTTGTGAGTCCATCGGATCGTGACCCGGGCGACGTTGCGGGCGTCGCATCGCCAGCTGGTGCAACGGCATTGGACCTATCCGAAGCGGACCGGTCGACCAGCGGTCAGCGGCGAGGTCCGCGATCTGGTCCTGTGGCTGGCGGCGGAGAAATCCGTCGTGGGGCACCGGAGAATCCTGGGCGAGCTGGTCGGCCTCGGCCACCGGGTCGGTGCCGGCACCATCGACGCATCCTGGCCGGCGTCCGGGTCGGGCCGGCCCCACGCGACGCGGACACCCGGTGGCGGACCTTCCTGCGTACCGAGGCGGAAGGGCTGCTGGCAGCCGACTTCTTTCACGCGGACACCGTGCTGCTGCGCCGAATCTACGTGATCGTGGCGATAGAGGTCGGGACACGACGGGTGCACCTGCTCGGCGTCACCGACCGCCGCGTTCGACGCCGTCCTCGCGGACGAGGGCATCGAGGTGGTCAAGATCCCGCCCCGGACGCCGCAGGCGAACTGCTACATCAAACGGTTCGTCGGGACCGTCCGCCGCGAGTGCACCGACCGGATGCTGATCTACAACGAGGCCCACGCACGGAAGGTCATCAACGAGTACATCGCGCACCTCAACCGGCACCGGCCGCACCAAGCCTGGACCAGTATCCGCCCGAGCACGACCCTACCGCGTTGATCCCGCTCGACGCTGCCGTCCGGCGACGACGTGTCCTCGGCGGCGCCTTCAACGAAAACCACCGAGCTGCCTGAACGGGTGTCACCACCAGGCGAAACAGGTTTGGCAACCCACAGGGTACGGCCGGATTTCTTAGTCGGCGGGTTCGGGGTTCGAGTCCCTGGCGGCGCACCCATCTGACCTGCGTAAACGGGTCGCTTGTCTGTCCATTGTGGACCTGGATTGCTCGTAGGTTGCTCGTCTGTTCGAGCGGGGGTTCCGTCCGGTGTGGTCCGTCGGCGGTCGGGAGCGGTGACGGGCGGGTCGGGTCCGGACGTGGTGGTCCGTGCCACCGTGCCGGCCCGGACCCTCGACCGCTGTGGGCCGCGGTCGGCCCTGTGGCGGTACCCGCGGCTCGCCAACGGGGGGCGCCGGAAAGGGGGCGGAGCGGGCCGACTCTTCCGATATCGGCCGGCCGGCACGCACATCTGCCGCCGTTGGTGCGCGCGCCGCTGATCAGTTCCGAGCGCAGCGACCAGCGGCGGCTGTGGGTCCAGAACTTCCTCGTGTGGGGCACCTGTCAGCAGGTCACCGCAGACGGTCTGACGCCGGGTTCGGATCACGATAAGGTCCCGGTCCATGGACATGCTGAACGGCGACCGGATCGCCGAGGCGAACCTGACCGACTGGCGCAAGCTGGCCCAGGGACTGCATGCCCGTTACCTGGTCGACGACTTCAGCGCCGGCGCGCGGTTCGTCGCCGCGGTGGCCGAGGCGGGCGACGCACTCGGCCACCACCCGCGCGTGTCGATGGGCAAGGGGTACGTCGACTTCGAGTTGGTCAGCGACGACGCCGTCTACCGCGACGGCGAGGGCACAGAACACGTCGTCGAATGGGTGACCCAGCAGGACGTCGACCTCGCGCGACGGATCACCGAGATCGCCGCCGACCTCAAGGTCGACGCCGACCCGGGCGCGGTCAGCGAGATCGAGCTCGGCCTCGACACGGCGCGCTCCGCGACCATCGCCCCGGTGTGGGCCGCCCTGCTGACCGGGAGCGCCGAGTCCCAGGGCCGCGGGTCCCCCAGCGACGAAATCCGGGACGCCACGGGACGGGTACCGAACCTGTGGTTCGGGGATGCCGAGGAGCACGAGACTCCGCGTCAGCGGTTCCACGTCGAGGTCTACGTGGCGCCCGAGGTGGCCGGGCAACGGGTCGCCGCCGCCGTGGCCGCGGGTGGGACCGTCGTCGATGACAGCAATGCGCCGGCGCTCACCGTGATCGCTGACCAGGACGGCAACAAGGGAATCGTGTGCGTCGACGTGTCCGCCGCGAAGAAGGAGTGAACCGCCCCGCGCGGTTGATCTCCGACTGGTAGGCGGCCCGTTGAACGACCGCTGCGAAATCCTCCATCAACTTCGCGAGTTCGGTCGCGAAGTTGAGTCCGCCCGGACGTCGGGGTACGCGCACTGCTGCCGGGAGAGGCCGATCACCGGCGCGAGCCTTGCGCGCGGCCAAGTGGGAGGCCAAGTGTGCGGATCTGTCGCAGGCGCGCACGACCCACCTGTGTGGCTCGTCGCTGTTAGTGCTACGGCTCGTGATCGGGCACGGACGATCATGCCGGACCGGTCTGGCGGCAGCCCGCCAAGGCCTGACCAGTCCCAGGCCACCAGAAGGGCGACCGAGCCATCGGCATTGTGCTGCCAAGTCAAGTGCCAGCGCGAGGCCGCCTACATCTCCGCCACCGCGTACGACACCCTCGGCCGGGTCGACACCCTCACCCTCGGGGCCGGCACCAAACGGGTCCAGCTACGCACCCGCATGGATCCGGCCACCGGGCGGCTCGCCGAGAACCGGGTCTCCCTGGAAAGCCAGACCACGCCGGGCACGTTCGTACCGCAGATCCCGGAGAACTACAGCTACGACCCTGCCGGCAACGTCACCGCCATCCGGGAAGACGACGGCGGGGGGAACCTGGTCTCCAACCAGTGCTTCGCCTACGACCGCCTGCGCCAACTCACCGAAGCGTGGACCACCACCGCCAGCGCCACCTGTCAAACCACCCCCACCCAGGCCGGCCGAGGTGTACCAAGGATCTTGGGCAGGATGTTCTGCCTGAGAGGATCTGATCTATGCCTGAGAAGCGTCGCCGGTTGGAGAACGAGTTCCTGAAAAAGCCGCTGCCTTCTTCGCCAGGACGTACCCGTAGCCGAGCGCTGCGCGGTGATCGAAGCGGAGAAGGCGAACTACCCGATCGTGTGGATGTGTCGGCTGCTGGCCGTGCCGCGGTCGTCGTTCTACGCCTGGCGCGCCCAGGCCGCCACCGAGACAGCGACGCAGGAGCGCCGGCGCGAACTGGCCGTCCACGTGGCGCGGGTGTTCGCCGCCGGTCGCGGCGCCTACGGCTGCCGCCGGGTCGCTGCGCAACTCAACCGCGAAGGACACCGGTGCAGCGTTGGACTCGTCGCCGACTGATGCGCGAACTCGGCCTGAAAGCCTGTCAGCCACGCGCATACCGGCGCACCACAGTGCCGGGCGAGGCGCCGGTGACGAGCCCGGACCTGATCGGGTCGGGACTTCACCGCCGCCGTGCCGCGCATCCGCCTGGTCGGCGACATCACTTAACCTCAAAACCGGCGAAGGTTGGCTCTACCTGGCGACCGTGATCGATCTGGCCACCCGCATGGTCGTCGGCTGGCAACTGGTCGACCACATGCGCACCAGCCTGGTCGTCGACGCCCTGGAGATGGCCGTTGTCCACGGCCACGTCCGGCCCGGGGCGGTGTTCCACTCCGACCGCTGGGAAGTCCACCGCGACCAGGGGCATCGGCGGCAGCGGCAACGGACGCCGCGCCCCGTCCGACCCCGCTGGCCGTCGCGGGGGCCGCTCTGCGGGATGACCGGGCCGGACCACCCCGGCGGCCGGTCCCAGTGGCGCGGATCGTCGTGCCACGATCGGACCAGCGGCATCAGGGCGCGGCTCAGGCCGAAACCGAGCCCGGCACCGATACCCGCCGGCACGCCTGCGCCGACGAGAACGACGGCTGGGCAACGAGGTCGGCATGAATGTTCGCACCCCTGTGCCCATCTCGAAACCGAACTGCAGCGGCCCCACCGAAAGAACGGGAAGTCAGATCGCCCGACGGGCCACGGCCCCTCGGGCTCTATCAGTGGGCATGCGGGTCGGGAGTCCGTGATGGCGCCCTTCTCACGAGCGGCGCTCAGCCACGATCACCTCGGTGCCGGCGCGCCGGATCGCTTCGACGCCGGCCGGGTCGGCGCTGTGGTCGGTGACGAACACCGCGACGTCGGTGACCGCGCAGATGCGGGCGAGGCAGGTGCGGCCGACCTTCGACCCGTCGGCGACGACGATCACCCGGTCGGCCCGTCGGATCATCGAGGCGTTGGTGTGCGCCTCGATCTCGTCGTGAGTGGTGAGTCCGCTGCGGGCGCTGATCCCGTCGACGCCGACGACGGCCACCTCCATGTTCAGCCCGGCGAGGGTCTGGTCGGCGATCGGGCCGACCAGTTCGTAGGACCGGGTGCGGGACACCCCGCCGGTCATGATGAGCTTGATCCGGGGCCGGAGCGCCAGTTCCGCGGCGACGTTGAGCGCGTTGGTGACGACGGTCAGGTCGACCCGTTCGGCCAGCAGCCGGGCCAGCATGTGCGTGGTGGTGCCGCCGGTGAGCCCGAGCGTGAGCGGACCGTGGGGGAGCAGCGTAGTCGCCCGCTCGGCGACGAGTGCCTTCTCGTCGCGCTGCTGCCCGATCCGGTATCGCAGCGGCAGTTCGTACGCCACGTCGACGGCGACCGCCCCGCCGTGCGTGCGGGAGAGCAGCTTCTGGTCCTCGAGCACTTGCAGGTCGCGCCGGATCGTCGCGGCGGAGACGTTGAACTCGTCGGCCAGGTGACCGGCGTCGACCGAGCCGGAGCTCGCCACCCGGTCGAGGATGGCGGAGACGCGGTCGGCGCGGCGGAGCGAGGTGTTCGACATGCGGCGGGCTCTCTTCGACGACGGCGGGGAGACGAAACGCGCAGCCAACATAGTCCGTTTCCGTGCGTACATCCACAGACTATTGCGCGATTGTGGAGTGCCGGCGCACAATCCGGCATGGCCGAGCACTTGTGCGAGGCCATCATCAAACAGAGCCCGCCCGGTCAGGGCGGGTCGCCACGGAGTGGAGACCCGGCATGACCGTGATCGCCTTCCTCGGCGCCGGCAGCGTGGTGTTCACCCGCGAACTGCTCGCCGACATCCTCTCCTTCCCGGACCTGCGCAACGTCACGCTCTCGCTGCACGACATCGATCCGGAACGGTTGGCCACGGCCGAGGCGATCGCCCGGCGCACGGCGGAGCAACTGGGCGCCACGCCCACCGTCACCACGAACCTGGACCGCCGGGCGGCCCTCGACGGTGCGAACTTCGTCATCAACGCCATCCAGGTGGGCATGCACGCCGCGACCGAGCGCGACTTCGCGATCCCGACGAAGTACGGCCTGCGGCAGACCATCGCCGACACGATCGGCGTCGGGGGCATCTTCCGGGCGTTGCGGACGTTCCCGGTGCTCACCGGCATCGCGGCGGACATGCGGGCGGTGTGCCCGGACGCGTGGCTGCTCAACTACACCAACCCGATGGCGATGAACCTGGCCTACCTGCACGCCGTCGCCCCGGAGCTGAACGCCGTGGGCCTGTGCCACTCGGTCTACTGGACGGTGCACGACCTGTGCGAACTCCTCGACATTCCGTTCGCGGAGGTCGACTACAGCGCGGCCGGCGTCAACCACCAGTCGTGGCTGCTGCGCTGGGAGCACCACGGCGAGAACCTGTATCCCCGGCTCGACGAGCGGCTGGCCACCGACGAACAGCTGCGCCGCCGGGTGCGCATGGACATGTACCAAAGGCTGGGCTTCTTTCCGACCGAGACGAGCGAGCACTCGGCCGAGTACGTGCCGTGGTACCTGCACCACGACAGCGAGGTGGAACGGCTGCGCATCCCCGTCGGCGACTACCTGCGCATCAGCGCGGAGAACCTGGCCGAGTACGCGTCCACCCGCGCGGTGATCGAAAAAGGCGAGCCCCTCGACCTGCACCGCGATGCCACCGAGTACGCACCGCAGGTCATCCACAGCATGGTCACGGGCACCCAGCGGCGCATCCACGCCACGGTCGCGAACCACGGCCTGATCGACAACCTGCCGGACGGGTACGCGGTCGAGGTGCCGTGCGTCGTCGACCGGCTCGGGGTGCGGCCCGAACGCGTCGGCCCGCTGCCGCCGCAGTGCGCCGCGGTCAACCGCGGCTTCGTGAGCGTCGGCGAGCTGACGGTGCGCGCGGCGCTCACCGGCGATCCCCGGTTGGTCCGGCAGGCGGCGATGGTCGACCCGAACACGGCGGCGAGCCTGACCGTCGACGCGATCTGGGCGCTGGTCGACGACCTGACGGCCGCGCACGGCGACCTGCTGCCCGAACCGCTGCGGCAACGGCTGGGCTGAATCGCTCAACGTGAACTGTTCACTTTGCCGCTCCGTCTTGTTAAGTGAACACAAACGAGCATAATCGGCGAGCATGAGCGACACCTCGCGAGAAATCGCCAGCCAGCCGGAGGTGTGGCAGCGGGCCCTGGATCTGGCCGACGCGGCGCACGCGCCGCTCGCCGCCCCCGGTGAGCGGATGCTGGTGCTGGGCTGCGGCACCTCCTGGTTCGTGGCCCAGGCGATCGCGACGCTGCGCGAACACGCGGGCTTCGGCGAGACCGATGCGGTGTGCGCCTCCGAATACGTTCCGGTCCGCGCCTACGACCGGATCGTCGCGATCACCCGGTCGGGCACCTCCACCGAGGTCCTCGACGCGTTGCGGCGCGCACCGGCGGGCACCACCCGGGTAGCGGTCACCGCGACACCCGGCCAGCCGGTCGAAGACCTGATCGACGCCGGCCTGGTCCTCGACTTCGCCGACGAACGCAGCGTCGTGCAGACAAGGTTCCCGACCGCCGTGCTCGCCCTGACCCGGGCAGCGCTCGGCGAACGACTCGACGGGCTGGTCGCCGACGGCGCGGCCGCGCTCGCCGCTCCGCTGCCGGTGGACCCGGCGACCGTCGACCACCTGGTGTTCCTCGGCTCCGGCTGGACCGTCGGGCTCGCCCACGAGGCGGCGCTCAAGGTCCGCGAGGCCGCACAGGCGTGGTCGGAGTCCTACCCGGCGATGGACTTCCGGCACGGCCCGGTCGCCGTCGCGCACCCCGGCAGCCTGGTGTGGACGTTCGGACCGAACGGATCCGGTTCCCTCGACGCACTGGCCCGCGAGGCCGGCGCCGTCTCCTACCACGACGAGCGCGATCCGCTCGCCCAACTCGTCCTGGCCCAGCGCTTCGCCGTCGCCCTCGCCGCCCACCGCGGCCTCGACCCCGACCGTCCACGGCTGCTGACCCGCTCCGTGGTACTCGCCTGACCCCATCCCCGAAAGACCCCTCCCGACAACGAGGTGGCGAGATGAGAAAGCCCCGACGACAGGCGCTGCTCGCGGGCGCGGTCACCCTCCTACTGACGGTCGCCGGGTGCACCAGCGACGCCGACGACGACAACGGCCGCGACGCCGCCGAAGGCTACGATCCGGCCGCGCAGGTCACCCTCACCTGGTGGACCGGCCAGACCGAGGACGCGCAGACGCTCGCCGAGAAGCTCGCAGCCGAGTACACCAAGGCCCACCCCAACGTCACCATCAAGGCCTCCACCGGCGCGTCGACCACCGACGACCTGATCACCAAGCTCTCGGCCGGATTCACCAGCGACACCTACCCGGACATCTCCTACGCCTACGGCAGCTGGGCCGGCGAACTCCAGGCCAGCGGCAAGACCCAGAACCTGACCAAGTACGTCGAGGACCCGTCGGTCGGCTGGTCGGAACTGCCCGAGGCGGCCCGGCTGACCGCGACGTCGAAGGGGACGGTCATCGGATTCCCCGCCCTCGTCGACAATCTCGCCCTCCTCTACAACAAGAAGCTGTTCGACGCCGCCGGGCTCGGCTACCCCACCGACAACTGGTCGTGGGACGACTTCCGCTCGGCCGCGAAGAAGCTCACCGATCAGGGCAAGGGCCAGTACGGGACGGCGTACTCCGTCTCCGGCAGCGAGGACACCACCTGGCACCTCTGGCCGCTGCTGTGGCAGCACGGCGGGAAGATCCTCGACGGCAAGAAGCCCGCGTTCAACTCCGACGCCGGGGTGGCGGCGCTGGAGACGTTCCGGGCGATGGCCGTCGACGACAAGTCGATGTACCTCGACCAGACCGACGAGCGCTACCTCCCGCTGTTCAACGACGGCCACATCGGCATGGTGCTGTCGGGACCGTGGGCGATGCTGGAAGCCAACCAGGCGGGTCTCGAATTCGGTGTGACGGCGCTGCCCGGCTACAACGGCGACCACCAGACGGTGTCCGGCCCCGACCTGTGGGTGCTCTACGACCATGAGGACGCCAACCGCGCCGGCGCCAGCCGCGACTTCATCAAGTGGCTCACGAGCAAGGAGGGCGACGCGAAGTGGAACCTCGCGCTCGGCAACCTGCCGTTGCGGGCCAGCGAGCGTGACACCCCCGAGTTCGCCAGCTACGTCCAGGAGTACCCGGGCGGGCAGAAGTTCTTCGACAACCTGGCCAACGCCAAGCAGGCCCGGCCGACCGTCTCCGGGTACGAGGAGATGTCGCGCAACGTCGGCGACGCGATCGCCAAGGTTCTGCAGGGCACGGAGAGTGCGAAGAAGGCGCTCGACGAGGCGGCGGCCAAGTCACGCGGCGCGCTGGCAGACTCGTGACCTTCACCTTCGCGGCGTCGCGGCATGGGAAACGGCACGCGCCGGGACCTGAAAAGGTCCCGGCCGTCCCGGCCCGGCGTCCGCGTAGCGTCCGGGTCCGGCGCTCCCTGACCGGGTGGGCGTTCGTCGGGCCGGGTACGGCCGTCGTGGTCGGGCTGTCGCTCTTCCCGGCCGTGTGGGCGTTCCTCATCTCCCGGACCCGGTGGAACGGCATCGCACCGGCGCGCGACATCGGCTGGACCAACTACCAGCGGATGGTCGACGACCCTGATCTCCTCGCCGCGGTGCGGCACAGCCTGGCCCTGACCGCGATGTTCGTGCCCGCGTCGCTGGTGCTCGGTGTTCTGGTCGCGGTCGCGCTCAATCAACGCATCCGCTTCATCGCGTTCTACCGCACATGCATCTTCGTCCCGTACGTGGTCTCGGCCGCGACCACCGGGATCATCGCCTCGTACGTGTTCAACCCGCAGTTCGGTGCCATCAACGACGGGCTGCGCCGGCTCGGGTTGCCGGCGCAGAAGTTCCTGGAGAGCCCGAGCCAGGCGCTGCCCACGGTGTGCGTGGTCGCGTTGTGGGGCTCGATCGGGTTCACCGCGGTGGTGTATCTGGCCGCGTTGCAGGATGTCCCGAAGGAACTGGTGGAAGCGGCCACTGTGGACGGTGCCGGGCCGTGGCAGGCGTTCCGCAACGTGACGCTGCCGCACCTGCGTCCGGTGACGTTGTTCCTCGCGGTCTGGCAGACGATCACCGCGCTGCAACTGTTCGACCTCATCTACACGACCACCCGCGGCGGGCCGTTGAACAGCACGCAGACCATCGTGTACTTCGTCTACGAGGTCGCGTTCCGCAGCCACCGGTTCGGCTACGGCGCGGCCGCGGCCTACCTGCTGTTCGCGGTGACGATGCTGCTGACCGGCCTGGTCATCTGGTACAACCGCCGCCGCGGATCGGAGGCGTTCTGATGCGCCGGTTGCCGTTCAGCCCCTGGCACCTGCTCCTGATGCCGCTGGCGCTGCTGTTCGTGCTGCCGCTCGTGCAGATGGTGCTCACCTCGTTCATGAGCGCCGGGGAGATCAACCGGTTCCCGCCGCGGTTCATCCCGAGCGGCATCCACCTGGACGGGTACCGGGCACTGCTGTCCGAGTCGCACATCGTCCGCTGGTTCTTCAACACCGTGCTGGTGTCCGGCGTGTCGGTGATCGGGCACCTGGTGTTGTGCTCGACCGCGGGGTACGGCTTCGCGCGGCTGCGGTTCGTCGGGCGCGGGGTGGCGTTCGTCGCGGTCGTGGCGACCGTGATGATCCCGATCCAGTTGCTGATGATCCCGACGTACCTGATGTTCGCCAAGATCGGGATCGTCGACACGCTGGCGGCGGCGTTCGTGCCGTGGCTCGCGTCGGCGTTCGGCATCTTCCTGATGCGTCAGTTCTTCCTGTCGCTGCCGGTGGAACTGGAGGAGGCGGCGCGGCTGGACGGGTGCGGCCCGTTCGGCACGTTCGTGCGGATCGTGCTGCCGCTGGCCCGGCCGGCGCTGGCGACACTGGCCGTCTTCACCCTGCTGTCAAGCTGGAACGACCTGCTGTGGCCGTTGGTGGCCATCAATGACGACACCAGGTTCACCCTGCAGGTCGGCCTGGCGTCGTTCCAGGGCACCCGGCGCACCGAGTGGTCACAGTTGATGGCCGGCAACGTCATCGCCACCATGCCGCTGATCCTGGCGTTCCTGGTGGCGCAGCGGCGGTTCGTCGCGACGATGCGGTTCACCGGGTTGAAGGGGTGACCGCCAGGCCCGCCTGGATCTCGGCCGTCGTCGCCTGTGCGTCGGTGCCGCCGACCGCGCGGGTGCTGAGCGAACCGGCCACGGCCGCCCACGCGACGGCCGCGGCCATCGCGGTGTCACCGGTCCCGGCGGCGCCGAGCCGGGCGGCGAGGAAGCCGGCGTTGAAGCTGTCGCCGGCGCCGACGGTGTCGACCACGTCGACGGCGAGGCCGGGCGCGGCGCAGGAACCGCCGGGCCACCAGGCGCGCGCTCCGCGCGCGCCGTCCTTCAGGACCACCGTGGTACCGGACGCGCAGAGCCGCGCCGCCGCGGCGTCCACAGTGGACTCACCGGCGACCGCGAGCAGTTCGGCCCGGTTGGGCAGGAACACGTCGGTGACCGCGAGGATCGGGCCGATCGACTCCCACCGGCCGCTGGGGTCCCAGTTGGTGTCGAGCGAGGTACCCACACCCAGTGCCCGTGCGCGCGCGAACAGATCCGCCACGCCGGCAGCGAGCCGGGGTTGCAGGTACAGCGACGCGACGTGCAGATGCCGCGCGGCGGCGAGGTCGGCGTCGGTGACGTCGGCCGGTTCCAGCGCCGCGATGGTGCCGGGCAGCGTGAGGATGGCCCGATCGTCCATTGTGGACAGAATCACGCTGAGCCCGGTGGGCACGGCGCCCGCGCGCTCCGGCGTCCGCAGTGCCACGCCGCGCCCGGTCAGCCGGTCGCGGGTGAACGCGCCGAACATGTCGTCGCCGAGCGCCGCGATCAGCCGGGTACGCAGCCCCAGGCGGGCACAGCCGGCGGCGGTGATGGCGGCCGAACCGCCGAGCACCAGGTCGGCGGTGGTGAGCAACTGCTCCGCCTGCGAGAACCGTGGCCGCACATCGCCGCGCAGCACCAGATCGGGATTGGCGTCACCGACCACGAGCACGTCGACCGTGGTCGTCATCGCATCGCCGGCATGTTCATATGGACATCATAGGCAGTTCGAATGTGTTTGATTCTCGCTGTGACGCTGAATCCGGCGCTCGATCTCACCTACACGGTGGACGAAATGGTGCAGCACGCCACCAACCGTGTCCACACTGTGCTGGAGCGGGCCGGTGGCAAGGGCATCAACGTCGCCCGGGTCCTGCACGCCGCCGGTGAGACGGTCGTCGCAACCGGGTTGCTCGGCGGCGCCACCGGTGCCCGCGTCGCCGACCTGCTGGCGGCCGACGGGGTCCGGGCCGACTTCGTCGCCATCGGGGCCGAGACGCGCCGAACCGTCGTCGTGGTCGACCCGGCCGACGCCACCGGGCTGTGGGAGCCGGGTCCGACGATCACCGCAGGGGAGTGGGACGCGTTCCGGACCCGGTACGAGGATCTGCTCGACGGCGTGGCGGTCGTGGTGCTGTCCGGTTCCCTCCCGCCCGGCCTACCCCAGGACGCCTACGCGACGCTGGTCCGCATCGCGGCGCGGCGCGGCGTGACCACGCTGCTCGACGCCGGCGGCGACGCATTGCGCCACGGCGTGGCGGCCGGGCCGGATCTCGCCAAGCCCAACGTCGCCGAGCTGCGCGCGCTGGAACCCGGTTCCGACACACCGGCCGCGGCGGCGGCGGTGCTCCGGGCCGGCGCCCGGGCGGTCGTGGTCTCCGACGGGCCGCGCGGCCTGCTCGCGCTCACTGGCACCGGGGCCTGGCGGGCGGTCCCGCCCGAGGTGGTTGCCGGCAACCCGACCGGCGCCGGCGACGCGTGCGCCGCGGCGCTCGCCCGCGGGCTTCGCGACGGCACACCCTGGCCGGACCGGCTTGCCGACGCCGTCGCCCTGTCCGCGGCGGCCGTCGCCGCACCGGTGGCCGGATCCGTGGACGCCGCGCTCTACCGGCGGCTGCGCCCCGCCGTCACCGTCACACCGTTCAGTCAGGGGTCCGCATGTTAGTGCCCACGGGCGAACTCGTCGCCGCCGCCCGCACGCGCGGCGCGGGCGTCGGCGCGTTCAACGTCATCACCGTCGAGCACGCCGAGGCCATCGTCTCCGGCGCGGAGGAGGCCGGGCTGGCGGTGATCCTGCAGATCAGCGAGAACGCGGTCCGCTTCCACCACAACCGGCTCGGTCCGATCGCCGCGGCCGCGCGGTCGATCGCCGAACTCGCGACGGTTCCCGTCGCGACCCACCTCGACCACGTGACCGACGACGAACTGCTCGATCAGGCCAGCGCCAACGGGTTCGGCTCGGTGATGTACGACGCCTCCGCGCGGAAGTTCGCCGACAACGTCGCCGCGACCGCCGCCGCGACCCGCCGCTGCCACGCCACCGGCCTGTGGGTGGAGAGCGAACTCGGCGAGGTCGGCGGGAAGGACGGTGCGCACGCACCGGGCGTGCGCACCGATCCCGACGACGCGGCCCGATACGTCGAGGCGACGGGCGTCGACGCGCTCGCCGTGGCGGTGGGGTCGTCGCACGCGATGACCACCCGGACCGCGCGGCTCGACCACGACCTGATCCGGCGCCTGCGCGACGCGGTGCCCGTTCCGCTCGTCCTGCACGGCTCCTCCGGCGTCTCCGACGACGAACTGGTCGCGGCGATCGGCGCCGGCATGGTCAAAATCAACATCGGGACGGCGCTGAACAAGGCCTTCACCGGCGCCGTGCGGGCAACCCTGGACGCGCGCGCGACGCTTGTCGACCCCCGCCCGTACCTGTCCGCGGCCCGCTCCGACATGGCGACCGCCGTGGCGCACCTGCTGCGCGTGCTGGCCTGATTGTGAGACGTCCCTTCGCCCCTGGACGCCCGTGGTCCACCGGTGGGTCGAGCGGACAGCGGCGAAAGCACTACTGAGCGGCACGAGCCCCGGCAAGAGCAGCCGGCGGATGACCGCCGAGGAGATCGCGACCCTGGTCGGCGAGCTCGGCGACATCCTGGCCGTCCTCGCGGACGCAGCTCCAGCCCACAAGGCCGAGGTCTGCCGGCCGTCTGTCGTAACGCGCCGGGGTGTTCTGGAACTGGCGACGCGCCATCCGAGTTCGCGGATCTCCCGGATGCGCGCGGCGTCGGTGGCGAACAGGGCCGCGTACTGCTTCGCGTTGCGGTCGTTTCAGGCCACCGGGAGCCGTTCGTAGACGCGACGTACCGCAGTCGTCATGATCATTGGGGTACCCTGTGAGCGGCGTCGCGCCTTCTCAGCGACGGCGTGTCACCCCTGGTTCGGTGTGCGTAGTTGGGTTGCCGGCCAGCCGAGTAGACGTGCGCCGAGGACGGCGGTTTCGAGGGTGTAGCGGTGTTCGGGAGTGGCGGGGTCGTATCCGGTGAGGCGGTGGATGCGCGCCAGGCGATAGGTCAGGGCCCGCACGCTGAGATGCAATGCGCGGGCGGCCGCGGTCGCGTTGCCGGCGTGGAAGTAGGCGGTCAGGGTGTCGAGGAGGGGTTCGGCGCCACCACGGGCGTGTTGCAGCGGCACGAGGACCGTTTGGACGAGTTCGACGATGGCGGCGCGGTCACGTCCGAGGACCTGGTAGACGAGCAGGTCGGCACCGAGGAGGCGCTGGGCCGAGATGCCGAGGTGGCCGGTGAGGTCCAGGGCCGTTCGTGCGTCGTCGTAGGAGTGCGCGATGCCTCCCGGCCCGGGATGTGGCCGGCCGACACCGATCGTGCCGGGACGCTCACGGCCCAGCGCGGCGCTGACGTGTTCGTGCAGGGCGGCGCTGTCGCTGCCCTCGACCACGCACACGAGCAATCCCTCCTTGGTTGTCACCAGGACTCCGGTTGGGTCCAGCCGCCTCCGCACCGATTCGGCAAGGGCGCCGGTGCGGGTGTCGGTGTCGGTGAAGGCAGGGCCGTCCCGGACGACGGCCACGATGTGGTGTCCGGCGAGTTGCAGTCCGTACCGGCCGGCGCGCTCCGCGAGCCGGCCGGGATCGGTGCCGTGGAGCAGGTCGTCGATGAACTCGCGGCGCAGCGCCTCCTCGGCGCGGATCGCGGAGCGGTGGGCGTCGTCGTAGCCATGGGCGAGCGCGACGATCGCGTCGTTGGCGGCTCGCAGAATGGCCGCGGTGACGTCGTGGCCCCCGGTCGGTGCGGTGTCGCACAGGTTGCTCCACGCCCGCCGGGTCGCGCCGAGGTACCCGTCGACCAGGGTGCTGAGTGGAACGTTGCCTTCTGCGGCACGCCGGCCGAGGAGGCGGCGATCGTCCCGTTCCTTTCGGGTCAACCGGCGTCCGGTGCGGGCCACGGCCAGCACGATGTCGACATAGCCGTCGAGAAAGCCGATGTCGGCGCGCTGCGGGTGGGTGCGTCGTGCGGGATACCAGTCGCGAACCACAGGATGACCTTCCGGATCGGCACAGCATGACATCTGTTGCCGACCAGACTTCCCGGCGCTCCACCCGTCAGCCTACCCGCACCGCGGCGATCGGCCTGTGCCGGCGAGGCCACCGCCGAGGGGACCGTTCCCCCGGTCAGGGGTCTCTCCGTGCGTGGTGGCTACCGGCGCGGCGGCGGAGCAGGACCACGGCGATCACGGACGCGGCGAGCGACGCGGCGAGGACGGCGGTGGCCGCTCGCCGTTGAGCGTCGACGTCGGCGAAGGCCAACTCGGCGATGAGCAGGCTGACCGTGTAGCCGATTCCGCCCAGCACCGCCACCGGCAGAACATCGCTCCAGCCGACCCCGGCGGGAAGGGAGCCGAACCGTAGCCGCACCGCCAGCCATGCACCGCCGAAGATCCCGACCGTCTTCCCGACGAGCAGTCCCATGACGACGCCATGGGAGACCGGATCCGTGACGGCGTCGGTCACGGACGCCAACGGGATTCCCGCGGCGGCGAGAGCGAACGCGGGAACGATGAACCCGGCCGACACCGGGTGCAGCCGCCGCTCCAGACGTTCGCCGGGCGCTCTGGTCTCGTTGCCGACGGCCCGGACCGGGGTGAGCAGGCCGAGGGCGATTCCGGCGACCGTCGCGTGGACTCCACTGGCGTGGATGCACACCCAGGCGGCGACCGCGACAGGCACGATCAGCCACGGGTGGTTGTAGCGGCGTCGCTGTGCCCATCCGTAGACGCAGCACAGCGCGGCGCCGCCGGCCAGCCACATGAGGCTCAGGTCGTGGGTGAAAAGCACGGCGATCAGGGCGATCGCGCCGAGATCGTCGATCACCGCCATGGACAGCAGCAGCACCCGGACGCCGGACGGCAGGGCCGACCCGGCCAGGGCCAGCACGCCCAGCGCGAACGCGATGTCGGTGGCGACCGGGATGGCCCATGCTCCGCCATGCGCCGCGGCGCCGCGGGACGCGATCACGGCGAGGCAGGCCGGCAGCATCATGCCGCCGGCCGCGGCCGCCAGGGGCAACGCCGCGGCGCGCCACCCTGCGAGTTCGCCGACCGTGAGTTCCCGTTTGACCTCCAGGCCGGCGACGAAGAAGAAGACGGCGAGCAGACCGTCGGCGACCCATCCGGCCAGGGACAGGTCGAGGTGGAGCCAGTCCGGACCGACGGCGAGCCGTGCCTGCCAGACGGCCTCGTAGGAGCCGCCGGCCAGGTTCGCCCACAGGAGGGCGGCGGCGGTCGCGAGCAGTAACAGCTTGCCGCCGGAGGTCTCTTGACGGAGGAACGCGGCGAGCGCGTCGATCCGTTTACCGGCCCGACTCGGGCTGTTCGGGCGACGGCGAAATGGGCTGCGAGCCACGAGAGGCCTTCCGGATCGGCACAGCATGAGCAACGTTGCCGACCAGGCTTCCCGGCGCTCCTCGACCGAGCTTACCGGCAACGGTGCGGGTCAGAAGGCGAAGAAGCGCAACCACAGGTAGGGCACGGCCAACGCGATCGAGATGACGGTGACGACGAGGCCGTACCTGGTGAACTGCCAGAATGTGATGCGGTGTCCGGCGCGGTCGGCGATGCCGAGGACGACGACGTTCGCGGAGGCGCCGATGGCGGTGGCGTTCCCGCCGAGGTCGGCGCCGATCGCGAGGGCCCACCACAGCACCTGGGCCCGGTCGAGGCCGCCGGATGCGTCGACGAGTTCGTCGACGATCGGGCTCATCGTTGCCACGTAAGGGATGTTGTCCACGATCGCGGACAGGCATGCGGAGGCCCACAGCAGCAGCATGGAGGTCAGCCACAGCCGCCCGCCGGTGGCGTCGACGGCCGCGTGGGCGAGGGTGTCGATGACGCCGGTGTTGACCAGGGCGCCGACCATGATGAACAGGCCGGTGAAGAACACCAGCGTGGGCCACTCGACGTCTTTGGCGATGTCGGTGGCGTCGAGGCGGGACAGGGCGAGCAGCAGCAGCCCGCCGAGGATCGCCACCGTTGCCGGTTCGGTGTGCAGGACGGTGTGTAGGGCGAACGCCGTCAGGACCGCCGTGAGCACGGCGAGGCTGATCACGACCAGCCGTGGGTCGCGGATCGCGTCGCGTTCCCGCAGTGCCATCACTTCTTCGGCGCGGAGCGGGTCGTACCGGAACGCACTGCGGAACAGCCACCGGCACAGCCCGAGGAAGACCACGACCACCAGGGCGATGAACGGGGTGAGGACGGACAGGAAGTCGTTGAAGGTGAGGCCGGACCGGCTGGCGATGATGATGTTGGGTGGGTCGCCGATGAGGGTGGCGGTGCCGCCGATGTTGGAGGCGAGGACCTCGGCGATCAGGAACGGCACCACGGGCACGCCGAGGCGGTCGCAGACCAGGAATGTCACGGGGGCGATGAGCAGCACGGTGGTGACGTTGTCCAGTGCGGCAGATGCGATTGCGGTGACGAGGACCAGGATCACCATGACGCGGAACGGTCGGCCGCGGGCGCGTTTCGCCGCCCAGATCGCGATGTACTCGAAGAGTCCGGTGCGTTTGAGGACGGCGACGATGAGCATCATGCCCAGCAGCAGGACGATGACGTTCCAGTCGATCCCGGACTCCTCCGAGAAGAACGCGTGCTCCGCGTCGCTGGCGCCGATGAGCAGCATCACCGCCGCTCCACCAAGGGACGCGGTGACGCGGTGCACCTTCTCGGTGGCGATCAGGACGTAAGCGGCGACGAACACAGCCACGGCCACCCAGGCCAGGGTGGTCACGTGACGGACACCCGAAGGGGTACCGTGCCCGGGATCATTGCGGTGGCCTCCTCAAGCGTCGACATGGTTCGGTACGACGCCGACCAGGCTTCCCGGCACACCGGTCGTCACCCTACCGCACCCCGTCGTACCGTATCTGTGGCTGCGCTACGTCATCCTGGTCTGAGCTATTGAGGAACCGGAGGACATCATGCGGGCACGCGACCTCGCCGCCCCGTTTCCCACCGTCGGGTTGGACACTTCGGCGTTGGAGGCCGCACGGCTGTTGGCCGGCAGCGACCTGCCCGGCCTGATCGTCGTCGACCGCCGTGGCCACCCGACGACCGTGCTCGCCGGCACCCAGGTGCTACGGATGGCCATCCCCCGGTACTGCATCGATGACCCCGCCCTGGCCCGGGTCATCGACGAGGACCACGCCGACCGGTTCCTCAGCGACCTCGCCGACCGCACCGTTGAGCAGTGCCTGCCCGACAAGCACGGTGAACTCCCCGTCGTCGACCCTAAGGCCACGGTCCTGGAGATCGCGGCGCTCATGGCCCGCGCCCGCAGCCCGCTGGTCGCTGTCGTCGGTGGTGGGGACATGCTCGGCGCCATCACCCTCGACGCTCTGCTCGACCGGATGCTCGGCACATGACCGAGCACTCGTGCGAGGGCATCATCAAGCGGAGCCCTCCCGGTCAGGGCGGGTCACCACGGAGTGGGGACCCGGCATGACCACGTCTCCGCCCCCGTGCTGCCCGCCGGACCAGCGGCGGTTGCCGACCGTCGCGGTGAGCGGCTTCGGCTGCGTCGGGGCGATCATCGTCGGCGGTCTCGCGTCGTGGGTGTGGCCTCCGCGGACCTTCCACGCGTGGCTGCTGGTCCTGGCGCTTTTCGCCGGTGTCTTCGCCGCCAAGACGGCCGATCGGGTGGCGGTCCTGGTGACTACGGCGGCGGCGATACTCGTCTTCGACGGTCTCAGCACCACCGTCGGCGCCGGGGTGGTGCCGGTCGGTGATCTGATGGCGTACTGGATCCCGATCGGGTTCGCCGCGCTGCTCGGCCGCGGGCAGCGTTGGCTACGCCCGCGGGCATGAGGGATGCGCGTCAGGCGGGTGGGCGCGGGCCCCGGTTGCCCCAGGGAACCGTCGGTTGCAGGACCGCCTCGCTCAGCGCCTGCGTGCGCAGGTGGGTGATCTGCTGGTACTCGGGGTCGGCGACCATGCGGCTGAACGCCTGTCGTGACGGGTACCGCACGAGCAGGACGGCGTCCCCCTGCTGGCCGTCTTCGGCCACCAGCGCCGTGTCGCCGTCGCCCGCGTACACGACCTCGACCCCGTAGCGTGGCGCGAACGTCTCCCGGAACGCCCGCACATACCGCGCGTAGTTCTCCCGGCCGCCCTCGGCGAACCGGAGCAGGTTGAGCATCACCACGGGACTGTCCGGGTCGCCGGCCAGGAAGTCGGCCAGATCCTTGCCGGTGGGGTCTACCGGGGACCACACCGGGTGCGGACAGGCGTCGCAGTCTGCCACCAGCCACGGGAATCCGGGCGGCGCCGGATCGGCTGCGTGGCTACAATGTGGCGGCTTGTTCAGGTGCGCCGGGAAGTCTGGTCGGCAACGCGTCCACCGTGCCCGGGAGTGTACCGATGCTGTTGCTGGCCTTCGCCGCCGTTCTGCTCGTCGCCGTTCTCGTCTCGGCGCTCGCGCACCGGACGATCCTGTCCACCGCGGTCGTGTTCCTCGTCGCCGGGTTCGTACTCGGTAAGGAGACGACCGGTGTGCTGGACCTGGACGCCGACTCGTCCATCGTGGCGACGCTGGCGGAGCTGGCGCTGTTCGCGGTGCTGTTCACCGACGGGATGCGGGTCGGCTGGGCCGACCTCCGGTCGGCGTGGCGGTTGCCCGGCCGGGCGCTGGGGTGGGGCCTGCCGCTGACCCTGCTGGTGACAGCCGGCCTGGCGTATTTCGTGGCGGGGCTGGACTGGCCGGAGGCGTTGCTGATCGGCGCGATCCTGGCGCCGACCGACCCGGTGTTCGCCGCCGCCCTGGTCGGAAACGACAAGGTGCCGGCGCGGCTGCGGCATCTGCTCAACGTCGAGTCCGGGGTCAACGACGGGCTCGCGTTGCCGTTCGTCATCGTGTTCCTCGCGGTCGCGGCCGGATCCGACGATCTGCACCTCGGTGAGCTGGCGACCGAGGTGGTGCTGGGGTTGGTCATCGGTGTGGTGGTGCCGGTAGCGGCGATCCTGCTGGAGCGGACCCGCTGGTTCGCGGCGTCGGTGGCCTACGAGCCGTTGAACGGGTTCGCCATCGGTCTTCTGGTTCTCGCGTTGGGGACGGTGACGCACGCGAACCTGTTCCTGGCCGCGTTCGCCGCCGGTATCACCGTGGCCAGTTTCGGCCCCCGGCAACGGGTGGCGTTCGAGCACTTCGGGGAGAACATCGCCGAACTGTTGAAGCTGGCCGCCCTGCTGGTGTTCGGTGCCCTGATCTCGTGGGAGTTCCTCACCGAGATCCACTGGACCGGATGGGTCTTCGCGGTGCTGGCGATCGTCGTCGCGCGGCCGGTCGCCTTGTGGGTGTCGTTCCTGCGCAGCGGTCTGGGAATGCGAGAACAGGCGGCGGCGATGTGGTTCGGGCCCAAGGGCTTCGCGTCGGTCGTCTACGGGTTGATCGTGCTGGAGTCGCAGATCGGAGCGGCCGACGAGATCTTCCACCTGGTGGCGTTGACGATCGTGATGTCGATCCTGGCGCACTCGTCGACCGATGTCGTCGTCGCGCGCGCCTTCGACGACGAACACGAGACACCGCAGTGGCACGGCGTCCTGCGCCGCACCGTCACCAACCGTCGCAGGAGAAGCGAATCATGAGCCGGGCCCTACCCCGTGGCGGCGGCCGCCGCCCGCCACGCGACGATCGTCGCCGCGCCGGCCGGTGGGATGGTCCGAGCCGTTCGCAACCTTTAATGGAGCCAGCCGTCTTTGCGGGCGATGCGGATGGCGTCGAGGCGGTTGCGGGCGCCGGTTTTGGTGATGACGGCGGAGATGTGATTCCGGACGGTGCCCAGGGACAGGAAGAGTCGGTGGGCGATGTCGGCGATGGTCTCGCCCTGAGCGGCGAGTCCGAGGACTTCCCATTCGCGGGTACTGACCGGTTTCTCGGTGCAGGTCGCGGCGACTTCCAGGCGTGGGTCGATGACGCGGGTGCCCGCCGCTGCCCGTCCGATCACGGCGGCGAGGGCCGGCACAGGGATGTCCCGGACGAGGTAGCTGAGCCAGTCGGCGCGGCGGCGTGAGGGCAGCATGCCCCGTTTGGTTGGGTCGCACAGGACGATCACTGCGCATGCCGGGAGGGCCGCTCGGAGGTCGGCGGCGGCCGGGAGAATCTGGCTGACCATGTAGTCGGAGTTGACGATGACCACCTGCGGAAGCAGCTCGGGCACGGCGGTCAGGTCGGAGTCGATGTCGGCGGCGCCGATCACGGCGATGCCCTGTTCACGGGCGAGTAGTCCCGCCAGACCGCGGTTGCGGCAGTGCTCGTCTTCGAGCAGGAGAACCCGGATCACCGGCAGGGCCTTTTCGATCTTGATATAGGTGCGTGGCGCATGGCTGTGGTTCGGAGCCGTCGTCGGTGCGGATGGGGCCAGATTGAAGAAGGCCTCAGATCCGACATCGGGGTGTATGAATGCCACTAAAGAGTGACCAATCCGGACCAATCTTCGCTCCGAATCTCTGGTGACGCATCCGGTGGACGTGAGCCGGTGCCATGAACAGAGGAGCAGCACATGTCTCGTCGTACGCTCGCCGCGCTCATCGTGGTCGGCGCTCTCGCGCTGTCGGCGTGCAGCAACAGCGATGACGGTGGAACCAGCAGTAGCAGCGACACCGCCGCACCCGCGGGTGGGATGTCGACGTCGGCGCCGCCGCCGGCGGGGATGATGGCCAAGCAGTTCGGCGCCGGCTGTGCCGCCGTGCCGACCGATCCGATGAATCCGGGCAGCTTCGACGCGATGGCGAAGGTGCCGGTGGCAACCGCCGCCTCCGGCAACCCGGTGTTGAGCACGCTGGTGACGGCGGTGAAGAAGGCCAACCTGGTCGACTCGCTCAACTCCGCGCAGGGTGTGACGGTGTTCGCGCCGACCAACGACGCGTTCGCGAAGATCCCGAAGGCCGATCTGGACAAGGTGCTGGCCGACAACGCCACGCTGACGAAGATCCTCACCTTCCACGTGGTGCCGGGCAAGCTGTCGCCCGAGCAGCTCGCCGGCTCGCACAAGACGCTGCAGGGCGGCACCGTCACGGTGACCGGCAGCGGCACCGACTTCATGGTCGGCAACGCCACGGTGGTGTGCGGCAACGTGTTGACCGCCAACGCGACGGTGTACATCATCGACACCGTCCTGATGCCGTCCTGATGACGGTCGTCGAACCCCGGCCGGTCCGGTACCGGCCGGGGTGGTTCACCCGGATCACCGCTGCGACCGGCCGGGCCGCCGTCGTCGGGCTCCCGACGGCCGGCGTGGCGTTGGGCGTCGCCCAGGTGGTTGCGGCCGCGCAGCGAAGGCCGTCGGCGGCGCCGGTTCTGGCCGTCGGGTCGGCGGTCATCGACGCGACACCCCGCCCGCTGAAGGACTTCGCGATCCGCCAGTTCGGTACACACGACAAGGTCGTGCTGCTGTGCGGCGTCGGGTCGTCGGGTTCGCCGGCCTCGCCGCGTTCGTCGGCGTCGGGGTCGCGGCCGTCCTCGGCCGGCCGGCGTCGGAGCCGGTCGATGTCCTGCCCACCGTCGTGGGCGGCCTCGTCGCGGCGGGCGCGCTCGCGGTCCAGTTGCGCTTTTCCCGGACGACGACCGCGACGGACGCCGCGCGGCCGCGGCTGGTCAACCGCCGCCAGTTCCTGGTGACGACCGGAGCAGTCGCTGCCGTGGCCGCGGGGACCGGCGCCGGCGGGGTGGTGCTGGGCCGGACGAACGCCGTCGGCGACCGCTCGCGGGCCGGAGTACGGCTGCCCGCCCCGGCAGACCCCGCCCCGGTGCGCCCGGCCGGGGTCGAGACCGGCACGACCGGGGTGTCGCGGTTCGTGACCGCCAACCGGGACTTCTACCGGGTCGACACCGCACTGACCGTGCCCCAGATCGACGCCCGTACCTGGCGGCTGACCGTGCGCGGCGACGTGGACCGGCCGGCCACGTACACCCTCGACGACCTGCTGCGCCGGCCGCTGCGCGAACGCGACATCACCCTCAACTGCGTGTCCAACGAGGTCGGCGGCCCGTACGTCGGCACGGCGCGGTGGCTCGGCGTCCCGCTGGCCCCGCTGCTGCGCGAGGCCGGCGTCCGCGCCGGCGCCGATCAACTGGTCAGCCGCTCCACCGACGGCATGACCATCGGCACCCCGCTGGACGCGGTCTTCGACGGCCGCGACGCGATGCTCGTCGTCGGCATGAACGGCGAACCGCTGCCGCTGGAGCACGGCTTCCCGGTGCGGCTGCTGGTGCCCGGCCTTTACGGCTATGTCGGCGCCTGCAAATGGCTGAAGGAACTGGAGGTGACCAGGTTCGACGCGTTCGACGCGTACTGGGTGAAACGCGGCTGGTCCGCCCGGGCACCGGTGAAGGCCGCATCCCGGATCGACACGCCGAAACCACTCATGCCGGTGGCGCCGGGCCCCGTGCAGGTCGCCGGCGTCGCCTGGGCGCAACGGCGTGGGATCAGCGCGGTCGAGGTGTCCGTCGACAGTGGACAGTGGCAGCCCGCCCGGCTGGCCGACGGGCCGTCACCGGACACGTGGCGGCAGTGGGCCTACCGCTGGGACGCCACCCCCGGGCTGCACACGATCCGGGTCCGCGCCACCGACGGCCGCGGCGCCGTCCAACCCGAAGCCCGCGCCGACACCTTCCCCGACGGAGCCACCGGTTGGCACACCATCTCCGTCACCGTGCCCGGCTGAGTTCGGCGGCGGCCGTGCAGGTCGGGTAGGCAGCAGACCGTGTGGCTCTCGACGTCGAAGGCCATGCCCGGTGGTTCGGCGCCGGGGGCCGCTCGGATTGGTCACCAATCCGGGTGACGGTGTGGCTCCGAATGAAAGGCGTTCCCTTTCGTGACGCCTTTGGGGTGAAGTTCATGGCCGATCCGGGCGATCTGATCGTCAACCGCTACCGACTACTCGGGGTGATCGGCTCCGGCAGTATGGGCCGGGTCTGGCTGGCCCGCGACGAAATCCTGCAGCGCGACGTCGCGTTGAAGGAGATCGTCGCCCCGTACTGGATGCCCGACGCCGAGCAGGCCAAACTCCGCGGCCACGCGGTCCGGGAGGCCCGGATCGCCGCCCGGCTGAGTCACCGGCACGTGGTGACCGTGTTCGACGTGCTGCACGACCTCGGCCGTCCGTGGATCGTGATGGAGTACGTGCCGTCGCGGTCGCTCGACGCCGTTCTCGACGAGTCCGGGCCGATGGCCCCCGACGCGGCCGCGGAACTGGGGTTGAGCCTGCTGTCCGCACTGGTGGCGGCGCACCGGGCGGGCGTTCTGCACCGTGACGTCAAACCGCAGAACGTCCTGATCGGCACCGACGGCCGGGTCGTGCTCACCGACTTCGGCGTCGCGGTGTTCAAGGACGCCGTCACCTCGACCCGGACCGACATGGTGATCGGCACGCCGCAGTACGTCGCGCCGGAACGGGCCCGGCACGGTGTGTCCACGGCCGCAGCGGACCTGTGGTCGCTCGGGGCGACCCTGTACGCGGCGGTCGAGGGCCGGCCGCCGTACTCCCGCGACACCGCCATGGACATCCTGGCCGCGGTCGCCGACGACGACCCGGACCCGATGCTTCTGGCCGGCCCGCTCCGGCCGGCCATCGCCGGTCTGCTGCAACGCGATCCGGCCAAACGGGCGAACGCCACCGACGCGGCGCGGATGCTCCGGGCGGCGGGCGTGGCATTTCGCATCATGTCGCCGACGGCCGAGCCGGTTGTGGGGCCCGCACCGACCGTCGCCGAACCTGTGCAGCGGCCACGGCTCGCGGCCCTGGGCCGGACCCGTAACCGGATCGTCGTCGCCGCTCTCGGTGCCGCTCTGGTCGCGACGGTGGGGGTGTCGGCGTTCGCCGGCAGCCGCCCGTCGACGGAGGCGACGTTCAAGCCGGGCGGGGCCACGGCGTCGGAGGCAGCCTCGTGCCCGGTCGCGTCCTCCGGACCATCGGACGACGTCGTTCCGGGGCCGACGGCGCTGCCGACGGGATGGCGGTGGTACACCGACCCGACCGGCTTCCAGGTCGGTGTCCCGATCGGCTGGATCCGCGGCACGGAGGGCGGAGTCGGTGGTGCCGTGTGCTTCCGTGATCCGGACGGCGGCCGGAGCCTCAGGATCGCCCCGGCCGCACCGACGGCCGATCCGGTCGGCTACTGGCGCAACGAGGAACAGCAGATGGCGGACCGCAACGGCTACCGGGGCATCGGCATAGAACCGGTCATCTACCAACGCGGCGGCGCCGACTGGACGTTCACCTGGACCTCCGGCGACGGCCACCGCGAACAGACCCTCCGCCGGTTGTTCATCGCGTCGACCGGCGCCGGGTTCACCTTCGCGTGGACGACACGTGACTACGAGTGGGCACTCAACGAACCCAACCTCCGCACCGTCGCCGTCAGCTTCACTGCGCGCTAACCAAGATCTACGGAAAGTCAATTCATCTTTTGGGGCAGAGTCACCAAGCCGTTCGGTGGACCGC
>NZ_BOPG01000099.1 GCF_016863635.1 Virgisporangium aurantiacum
CGTGACAGCACCCCCCGGCTGCCACCGACCCCTCGGTGATTAAGGAGAACCCAGCCATGAGACTGTCCCGAGCACTTCTCGGCCTTCCAGTGGCGGCGCTGATCCTCGCCTTCCCCGCTCCGGCGATGGCCGCCGAGAGCGTGCAGGTCGCGTTGCAGGACCTCAACGGCACCGGCGCGGCCGGAAGCGCCGTCCTCACCGCCACTGACGCCGGCGACCTGAAGATCAGCATCAGATCGACCGGCATGACCCCCAACTCGCCGCACGCTCAACACATCCACGGCTCGGTCACCGGCCTGGACTTCCACTGCCCGACCAAGGCCGCCGACAAGGACGGCGACGGTTACGTCAGCACCGAGGAAGGCCTGCCCGACTACGGCGACATCTTCATCTCCCTGACCACCACCGGCGACACGACCAGGTCCAGCGGGCTCGCCGTCGACCGGATGCCGATGGCCGACGCCCAGGGCAACCTGGCCTACGACCGAACCATCCCCGCCGCGGAACTGCCGATGGGCACGCTCGAACACCTCAAGGACCTGCACGTGGTCCAGCACGGCATCGACGCCAACAAGAACGGCACGTACGACATGGACGCCCTGGGCGAGTCCACCTTCGCCAAGTCCGTCGGCGTCAACGGCATCCCCGAAGAAGCCACCGATCCCGCCACCTGCGGCATGGTCACCGGCGCCGCCGCCGGTTCCGTCCCCGCCGGCGGCGTCAACACCGGCGACGGCAGCACCCTGCCCGCGACCAACCCGACCGGCCTGTACGTCGCCCTCGGGGGACTCGCCCTCGCCGCCGCGGCCGCCGCGGCCTTCGTTTCCCGCCGCCGCGCACCGGCCGGCCGGTGGGAACGCCCATGAGCCAACCCGAGTCACGTCGCGTCGGCCGTCAGGGGCGCATCGCGCTCCTGGCGGCGGCCGTCGTCGCCCTCGCGGTGATCGCGGCGGTCGGTGCGAACCTGCGCGGCGACCGGACCCGCGACCGTGGCGAGCCTCCCGCTCCGGTGTCGGCGAGTCCCGCCGGATCCGGGCCGGAGCGGACCGGTGGTGACGCTCTGACGACCGGTCCGCTCCTGCCGACCTCGAACCCGGTCTCCGTCTCCATCCCGGCGCTGAACGTGACCTCGACGGTGACCGGACTCGGACTCAACCCCGACGGCAGCATGCAGGTACCCGACAACGCCGACACCGTCGGCTGGTTCACCCACGCACCCACCCCAGGCGCACTCGGACCCGCCGTCCTCGCCGGACACGTCAACTGGAAAGGCCACGACGGAGCCTTCGCCGCACTCGACACCATGAAGGCCGGCGACGCGGTCAACATCACCCGCGGCGACGGCATCATCGCCACCTTCACCGTGACGAAGGTCGGCCACTACCCCAAGGACCAGTTCCCCAGCGACGCCGTATACGGCGCCATCGACCACGCCGGCCTGAGACTGATCACCTGCGGCGGCGAGTTCGACACCGGACGTCACTCCTACCGGGACAACATCGTGGTCTACGCCACCCTCGCCCACTCATGAAGGCACAGCCGCTCGCCGGGCCTCTGCGCCGGGTACCGGTGCAGGGCCGCAGCGTCGCCCGAGTGAACCGCATGCTCGACGCATGCGCACAATTGGTCGACGAGGTCGGCTACGACGGGCTGACCACCACCCTGCTCGCCGAACGGGCGGGGGTGGCGATCGGCTCGGTGTACCAGTTCTTCCCGGACAAGCGGGCGATCGTCCAGGCATTGACGCTGCGCAACCTGGAGGCATACCTCCAGCGATTGAGCAGCCGCCTGTCGCAGGAACAGTCGACCCACTGGTGGGGTGCCGTCGACGCGGCGATCGACGAGTACATCGCGATGTACCGCACCACCCCCGGCTTCCGCACACTGCACTTCGGTGACGTGGTCGACGTCCACCTGCTGGACGACGAGCGCGACAACAACGCCGTGATCGCCGCGCGGATCGCCGCACTGCTGAACGACCGGTACGAACTCACCGCCGATCGCACCGAGTTCGCGCTCGGCATCGCCGTCGAGGCGGCCGACGCGCTGATCAAGATGGCGTTCCGTCGGGCACCGAACGGCGACGTCGCGGTCCTCGACGAGGCCCGCGGGTTGATCAAGGATTACCTGCACCGACTGCGTAGTCCGGCCTGAGGTCGGTCGGACGGACCTGGGGAGATGCTCGGGACCCCACGCGACCGCAAGGGCGAGAACGGCAGTGGCGGGACACCCCACCGGCCTCGGCCTGGCCATCTGCAGTCGGGCTACCGTCGGATGGCGAGGTCGAGCCACACCATCTTGCCGGCCGGATCGCCCGGCAGATTTTGGCGAACACCCCAACCCGCGGCGACCGCTTCGACGATCGCCATTCCGCGACCGTGTTCGTGGCCGGTTCCGAATCTGCCCGGCACGACGGTCGGTTCGTCGCAGACTCGGTCGCAGACGGTCAGCCGAACGCGTAACCCGTCGAGTTGCAGGCAGACCTTCGTCACGCCGCCGCCGTGGACGACACCGTTGGTGATCAGTTCGCTGGCCACCAGTTCGAGGTCGCTCGACAGCTTCTCCCCGGGCGGGGTCGGCAGCAGCTTCCGCAGTGCCTGTCGTGCCCAGGCCCGACCTCGTGATGACATCGAAGGGTCCACGCCGTGCGACGGGCACCAGCAGATTGGCCGCGGTCCGCGGCCCATGGTCGGCCATGCGGGGGAACCGGGCCTGAACTCGTTGTCGGCGGGCCGGTCTCCGCTTGCCGCATCGCCGCTCACAGAGATCCTTCCGACCGTCGACGTCTCGCTGGTCCCCGGGGAGGTACCCGGAATTGCCCTCGTCAACCGGGAACGGGTGAGGCTTCTGCCTGAGAGGGTCGCGTACTGGTTCTTGCGGTTTGGTTGTGGTCCCATTGACCACATGGGTGGCGATCAGCATGTGGACGCGCCGGTAAGCATGCCATTGCGGCAGGCGAAGGCGTGTTTCTCCGAGTTGGTGGCTCGTGCCGACCTGGTCGGGACGGTAACGGTGTTGACCAAGCACGGTCGACCGGCGGCTGCGATCGTCCCGGTGACCCTGTTGGCGGAGCTGGTGGCCCTGCGCGCTGTGGTCGACGGGGCCGACGAAAGATCGGGCGACGCGTCCGTTGCGGTGCAGGGACGCGCGGGGTGAGCCGACCGGGTTCAGCGCGGCCGATGGCGGCCGCCGCCGCGCTGGAGAAGTTCCAGCCGGCGTACCTCCGCGAGCGGGTCGGTGATCCGGCACGATTGGCGGCGGTGGCACGGACCGGGTTGCTGGACACCGGTC
This sequence comes from Virgisporangium aurantiacum, assembly GCF_016863635.1. Lineage (GTDB taxonomy): Bacteria > Actinomycetota > Actinomycetes > Mycobacteriales > Micromonosporaceae > Virgisporangium > Virgisporangium aurantiacum. The sequence continues at coordinate 3,292 of NZ_BOPG01000099.1, forward strand.
CGGAGGAGGCGTTCGACCGGCTGACCCGGCTGGCGGCCACACTGCTGGGCGTACCGTACGCGTTCGTCACCGTCGCCGACGACACCCGGTCGTTCTGGAAGAGCTGCGTCGGCATCGACAGCACCGACCCGGCACAGCGGCAGAACAGGGTCGAGGACTCGTTCTGCCAGTATGTGGTCGCCACCGGCGCGGAACTGATCGTCAACGACGCACCGGCCGACCCGCGCACGCACGACAACCCGTCGATCGAACTGATGGGGGTGCGGGCCTGGGCCGGGTTCCCGGTCCGCGACACCGACGGTCTGGTGCTCGGCACGTTCTGCGCGGTCGACACCGTCCCGCGCACCTGGACCCCGCACGACATCGACGTCCTGGACACCTTGTCGCACGCGGCCGCCGGCGAGATTGCGCTGCGGATCGCCCTGGACGAGGCACGCGAGGCGACCAGGCAGGCGCAGTCGGCCACCTTGGCGGCGTTGGAAGCCGCCGAGGAGGCAGCGATGCTTTCGCGCACCCTCCAGGAGAGCCTGCTGCCGCCGGCTCTGCCGACCGTGCCGGGCCTGGACATCGCCGCCCGGTACCTGCGCGGCGGCAGGGGCGCCGACGTCCTCGGCGACTTCTACGACGTGTTCCCGTCGCTGCGCGGCAGCTGGGGTTTCGTGGTCGGCGACGTGTCAGGAAAGGGTCCGCAGGCGGCCAAGACCACCGGACTCGCCCGGCACACGCTACGCGCGGCGGCCATCCCGACCGCAATCCCCAGCCTCATCCTCCGTGCGCTGAACACCGCGCTGCTGGAATGGTTCACCGACGACACGCAGTTCCTCACCGCCGTCTTCACCACGCTGCGCCCGGAAGGCGACGGCTTCACCGCCACCGTCAGTTGCGGCGGCCACGATCCGGCGATCATCCGCCGCGCCGACGGCAGCATCGAGACCCTTGGCGTGCCCGCGGTCATCCTCGGCTGTGTCGACGACCCGCAGCTACGCGACGAGCGCACGCTGCTACGTCCCGGCGACAGCCTCGTCATGTACACCGACGGTGTCACCGAGGCCCGCCGTCCGGCCGACCGCGCCATGTTCGGCATCGAGGGACTCCACGCCGCGCTCGCCTCCACCACGGAGTCGACGGCGGCCGGCCTCGCCGCCGCGATCGAGGAAGCCGTCCTCACCTTCACGCGCCGGCAGGTCAGCGACGACACCGCCATACTGGTCGTCCACATCCCCACGCTCTGAGGTCAGGTGCTCTGCCCGTCGGACAGGCGGCTGGGCAGGCTGACGGTGTGGCCGAAGAAGTTGCGGATCTCGATAACCACCCGCTCGTAGTCGTCGAGGTTGATCGGCTTGGTCACGTACGCGTTGGCCTGCGCGTCATAACTGGACAAGACGTCGCTGTCGGACGCCGAGGTGGTGAACACAATCGTCGGAATCGACCGCAACGCCTCGTCGTTCTTGATGATGGTGAGGACCTGCCGGCCGTCGACCCGGGGCATGTTCAGGTCCAGCAGGATCAGATCCGGCCGGGGTACATCGGCGAAGACTCCTTCATGACGCAGGAAGGCAAGCGCGTCGACCCCATCGGCGACGTGGTGCAGGTCGCTGATGATGCTGTGCTCGGCGAAGGCGCTCTCCACCAACGCGACATCACCCGGATCGTCCTCGACCACGAGAACCTTGAGCAGAGGAATCGCAGCGGTCATGGACACAACCCTTCATCGCGGTGCTCGCCAGAGTCATGCCCGCGACCTACCCAACCACTACGCCGCCAACCGCGGTACGCGCGGCATGCGGTAATGAGGCGCGCACCTGAGGACGGGTGTCGAAGATCAATGACACTGTCGGTGTTTCCGCAGGTCAGAAGATGGGCCGCCCGGGGACTCGAAACGCCGAACCTAAGGATCAAAGTCCCTCGCGCGCAGCGGGGACGGGCGAATTGCGGGTTTTTTGCCCCCGGGCAGGGCATGTCGCAGATCCGTAGTGACGTTACCGTGCTGCGGTCAGGCCGCCGGTCCTGCGGCCCTCCCATCGATGTCGTGCCCGGGGGTACTGGCACAAGGTATCGACGATCACGATCGAAATGGTCGACCGCGATCCGATCCCGGTGACGGCGATCCAGCCGCTGCTGTGGAGCGAACCACAGGTCATGGGTCACCTATTGCCTGAGTTTCGTTGTTGCGAATATCTTGCAACAATGTCGCTGCGTAGCGTGTCGACGCGTGTGACGGTGAGTGCGCTCACCGTCGTCCTGGCCGCGGCCGGGGCTGTTGCCTGCTCGTCCCCGTCGGAGCCGTCGGATGCCGCGGGCCGGGCGAGCATCGTCATCGGTGCCGCATCGGAGCCGGACAACCTGAACCCGATCCTCGGCTACGCCCCGAACGGGGCGAGCAAGATCTTCGACGGCCTCGTCGACCGCGACGCCGACCTCACACTGCGCCCGGCCCTGGCCGCCGCGCTGCCGAAGGAGTCGGCCGACGGTCTGACCTGGACGGTCGACCTGCGACCGGGTGTCACGTTCTCGGACGGGTCACCGGTGACGGCCGAGGACGTCGTCTTCACGTTCCAGGCGGTCGTGGACCCGAAGTCGCAGTCGCCGATCGCGGCGGACTTCGAGGCGTTGAAGTCGGTGCGGGCGGTCGACGCCGACACGGTGGAGTTCGCTCTGGCGTTCCCGTACCAGCCGTGGGCGCAGCGCCTCGCGTTGGGGATCGTCCCGAAGAAGGCCCTGGCCGGGCAGGATCTGGCCACCGCCGCGTTCAACCGCAAGCCGATCGGCACCGGGCCCTACACTTTGGTCGACTGGCGGGCCGGTGACCGGATGACGTTGAAGGCCAACCCGTCCTACCACCGGGGCGCGCCGAAGGTCACCGACGTCACGGTGGTGTTCGCCGCCGACGACAACGTGCGCGCGCAGCGGATGGCGGCCGGCGAGTTCGACGCCGCCTCGTTGCCGCCCCGGCTGGCGAAGTCGTATTCCGGCAAGGCCGGCTACCAGGTCGTCATCAACAAGAGTGCCGACTACCGCGGCGTCGGGCTGCCGGCCGACCTGCCGATCACCTCGACGCCCGAGACGCGGCGGGCGGTGAACCTGGCCATCGACCGGCAGGCGATGGTGGACACGATCCTCGCCGGAACCGGCGTGCCCGCCGCGACACCCGTGTCGCCGGCACTGGCGCAGTGGTACGACCAGGCGTCCACGTTCGCCTTCGACAAGGCCGAAGCGAACCGTCTTCTCGACGCGGCCGGCTGGGCGAAAGGCTCCGACGGCATCCGGGTGAAGGACGGCAAGCGTGCGGAGCTGCCGATCCTGTACCCGGGCAACGACACGCTGCGCAAGGATCTCGCGGTCGCGGCCGCCAGCAACATCTCCGACGTCGGCATCCAGGCGCGGGCGGAGAGCGCCACGTTCGAGCAGATGCTGGAGCGCCGCACGACCACGGCCGGGCTGTGGGGCGGCGGCGACCCGTACGACCCGGACAGTGCCGCCTACACGCTGCTGCACTCCCGGTACGCCGACGCCGGCGGCTACGTCAACATGACCCGCTACCGCGACCCGGCCGTCGACGCCGCGCTCGACGCCGGCCGCCGCGCACCGGACCAGGCCGCGAGGAAGGCCGCCTACAACGACTTCCAGAAGGCGTACGTCGCCGACCCCGGCTGGGCGTTCCTGGTGTTCCTCGACCACGCCTACGTCGTCCGCGACGGCTGGACCGGGTCGGAGCCGATGGTCGAACCGCACGACCACGGCCTCATCCACGGCCCGTGGTGGAACCTCGAAGAGTGGACGCCCACCACATGATCGGGAGGATGGTCGTCCGCCGGATCATGTTCGCCGTGCCGATCCTCGGCGTGGTCAGCTTCGCCATCTTCCTGCTGGGCAAGGCGTCACCGTTCGACCCGGTCGCGGCGTACTTCGGCGTGCGGATCCTGCGCGCCTCGCCGGAACAGCTGGCACAGATCCGTGCCGACTGGGGCGTCGACGACCCGGCCTGGGTCCAATATGGACGGTGGCTGCGCAACGTCATGACCGGCGACCTCGGCGACTCGCGGCTGTTCAACCAGCCGGTGTCCACTGTGGTCGGTGAACGGATCGGCTGGTCGGTGCTGCTGGTCGCCGTCGGCCTCACGGTCGCGCTCGTCGTGGCGGTGCTCGCGGGAACGGTCGCGGCGTGGTGGCGCGGCGGCTGGTTCGACCGGACGGTCACCGCGCTCGCCTACGCCCTCGAAGCGGCACCGGTGTTCTGGCTCGCCCTGGCCGCGCTGTCGCTGTTCGCCGTGTTCCTGCAGTGGCTGCCCGCCGGCGGACTCACCGATCCGCGGGCCGAACCGTCGATCGGGCAGGTCGCCGAGCACCTCCTCCTGCCCGGGATGGTGCTCGGTATCGCGCAGGCGCCGTGGTTCCTGCTGTTCGTGCGGCAGTCGCTGCTGCGGGAACTGTCGCAGGACTACGTCCTCGGCGCCCGGTCGCGTGGGCTGCGGGAGCGGGCGGTGGTGCTGCGGCACGCGTTGCGCACCGGGCTGCTGCCGCTCATCACGCTCGTCGGCGCCCGCGTTCCGGAATTGATCACCGGAGCGCTGCTCGTGGAGACCGTGTTCTCCTGGCCCGGCGTCGCCTCGGCCACCGTCGCCGCGGCGCTGTCCGTCGACTTCCCGCTCCTCGCCGCGCTGACGCTGCTCGGCACCGTCGCCGTGCTCGCCGGCAACCTGCTCGCCGACGTCCTCTACACGGTCGCCGATCCGCGGGTGCGGGCCGATGGCTGAACTCGTCGCGTGGCGGCCGGCCGCCAGACGCCGCGCCGGCACCGGAAAGCCCGGCCGCGACGAACAACACCGTGCCACCGTCAGGCTGTGGGCGTCCGTCGTGGTGCTGGCCGTCCTCGCGGTCGCGGTGCTCGTCGTTCCACCGGTCATGGACCTCGACCAGCAGCGCGTGTCACTGCGCGAGGCACTGCAGGGTCCTACGTGGACACACCCGTTCGGAACCGACGAGGTCGGCCGCGACATCCTGCTGCGCTGCGTCTACGGGCTGCGGGTGTCGTTCACCGTCGGCATCGTCGCCGCCGCGGTGTCCACGGTGATCGGTGTCCTCGTCGGCGCGGTCGCCGGCGCGTTCGGTGGCTGGACCGACCGCATCCTCATGCGCCTCGTCGACGTCTTCGCCGCCGTGCCGCACCTGCTGCTCGGCATCTTCATCGTGGCCATCTTCCGGCCCAGCCTCGGCGCCGTCATCGCCTCCATCGGGCTGACGCACTGGCTGAGCACCGCCCGCATCGTCCGGTCGGAGATCCTGTCGCTGCGCGAACGGCCGTTCATCGACGCGGCCGTGGTCGGTGGTGCGTCGCGGTGGCGGGTCATCGGCCGGCACCTGCTGCCCAACGTCGCCCCGCAGGCGGTCCTCGCGGCGTCTTTGATGGTGCCGCACGCGATCTGGCACGAGACCGCGCTGTCGTTCCTCGGCCTCGGCCTGCCGGCGCATCTGGCGAGTCTCGGCAACATGATCAACGACGGGCAGCGGTCGCTGCTCACCGGCGGCTGGTGGGCATCGTTCTTCCCCGGGCTGCTCCTCGTCGTCGCCACCCTGGCCATCTCCGGGCTCGCCGGCTACTGGCGCGACCGGTCCGACCCGCAACGCCGCGCGGAGCTGATGCTGTGACGCTCACCGTCGACCGGCTGTCGGTGCGGTTCCGGCTGCCGCACGCCACCGTCGACGCCGTCTCCGACGTGTCGCTTCGCCTGCGTGCCGGCGAATGTGTGGCGCTGGTCGGCGAGAGCGGCTGCGGCAAGTCGGTGATGGTCGGCGCGCTGCTCGGGCTGTTACCCGGCAACGCCGAGGTCGCCGGCACCGCGACGCTCACCACCGACGGGTCCACAGTGGACCTGCTCGACACCGGCGAGGACGAACTGTCCCGCACGGTGCGGGGACGGCTCGTCGGGCTGGTTCCGCAGTCGCCCACGTCGCACCTGACGCCGGTGCACACCGTACGGCGTCACCTCACCGAGACGATCGCCGCTCTGCGGGCGTCCCCGAAAAACCCGAACCGGCGCGACCGCCGCACCGCCCTGAACGCGGACGCGGACGCCGCGGCCGGCGCGGTAGGCCTGCCCACGACGGCGCTGGACCGCTACCCGCACGAACTGTCGGGCGGCATGGCGCAGCGGGCCGTCACCGCGCTGGCGCTCGTCGGTGAGCCGGCGCTGATCCTCGCCGACGAACCGACCAGCGGACTGGACACCCCGCTCGTGCACCGCACCCTCGACGAGTTGCGCCGCCTGGTCGACGCCGGCCACGGCGTGCTGCTCATCACCCACGACCTCGACGCCGCCGCACGGCTCGCCGACACCGTCGCCGTCATGTACGCGGGCCGCGTCGTGGAAACCGGACCGCTCACCGAAGTCTTCGACCATCCGCGCCACCCGTACACCCGCGGACTGGTGAACGCCTTGCCCCGCAACGGGTTCCGACCCATCCCCGGGATGCCGCCGGAACTGACCGCCCTGCCCGCCGGATGCCCGTTCGCCTCGCGCTGCGCCGACGCCGGTGACGACTGCGACGTACGACCGGAGCTGAGCATCCACAATGGACGGCACGTGGCGTGCCACCGGCCATGCTGACCGCCCGGGGCATCGACGCCGGCTGGGTGCCCGGCCGGCCGGTCGTGCACGACATCGACCTCGACATCGTGCCCGGACAGGTCGTCGGGCTGCAGGGCCCCAGCGGCTGCGGCAAGTCCACGCTCGCCCGCGTCCTCGCCCTGATCCACACCCCGGACGCCGGCACCGTCAGTGTCGACGGGCAGACCGTCGCCGCGTACCGGTACGCCACCCCGCGCGACGTCCGGGCGAAGGTCGCCATCCTGTTCCAGCAGCCACGGTTGTCGGTGGACCCGCGGCTGACGATGCGCGACGTCATCGCCGAACCTCTGCGCGCCCAACGCCGCCGCGACGGCCTCGCCGCCCGGGTCGAGGAGGTCGCGGTCACCGTCGGGCTCACCGGCGAACTGCTGACGCGCCGCGCACACGCCGTCAGCGACGGCCAACTCCAACGCGCCTGCCTCGCCCGCGCCCTCATCACCCGACCCCGCTACCTCATCTGCGACGAGATGACCACCATGCTCGACGCCTCCACCACCGCCGCCCTCGTCACCACACTGGCCGACTACTGCACCGCGGAAGGCGCCGGCGTCCTGGCCATCAGCCACGACGACGCACTCCTCACCCACTGGGCCGACAAGGTGATCCTTCTCGACCGATGAGGTGCGATGAAACCACCCGGGATGCCCGGCTCAGGCGACCCGGGACGGCCGCGACGACGCCCGGCGGGCGGGCGTCGTCGCGGTTCCTGAACCCGCGACCGGAGCCGAGGACCTAGGTGAGCCTCCTTATTGCGATGAACTCGCAATAGCGTACTCTTCGCATCAGATGTGATGGAGGAGGAGACGATGGCGGTCTACACGCTTCCCGATATGCCCTACGACTACGGCGCGTTGGAGCCGGCGATGTCCGGGGAGATCCTGGAGCTGCACCACGGCAAGCACCACGCCGCCTACGTCAAGGGCAGCAACGACACCCTTGACCAGCTCGCCGAGGCCCGCGACAAGGGCGACTACTCCACCCTCGTCGGGCTGGAGAAGACCCTCGCCTTCAACCTGTCCGGGCACGTCCTGCACTCGATCTTCTGGAACAACCTGGCCCCCGACGGCGGCGACCGCCCCGACGGCGACCTCGCCGCCGCCATCGACGAGCACTTCGGCTCCTTCGACGCGTTCGCCGGGCAACTGTCCACGGCGACCAAGGGTGTGCAGGGGTCCGGCTGGGGTGTTCTGGCGTGGGAACCGCTGAGCCAGCGGCTGATCGTCGAACAGATCTACGACCACCACGGCAACGTCGGCCAGGGCTCCACGCCGATCCTGGTGTTCGACGCGTGGGAGCACGCCTACTACCTGCAGTACCGCAACGTCCGCCCGGACTACGTCGACAAGTTGTGGAACCTGGTCAACTGGGCCGACGTCACCAAGCGGTTCACCGCGGCCCGAGCGGCCGGCAACCCGATTATCCTCGCTCCGTGACGGGTTCTTTCGGCGCGGCGCAACGCGCTGCCGGGGTCATCGCCGCCAGGCACCGCGGTGACCTGGACGGCGCCGAGGCGCTCCTCGCCTCGTTCCCCGACGACGCCGCCCGCGCCCGCGGCTTCTGCCTGCTCGCCGAACTCGCGCTCGCTCTGGTGCGGGCGCAGACCGGGCAGACGATGGACGACCTGGTGCGGGAACTGTCCTTGCACATGGCTGCGGCTGAAGTGGGGCCTTGAGAGCAATCCCTCGGCCGGGGCCGTGACGAATCATCGCCGTGGCAGTTGTTGCGAACGTCTTGCAAGTGCGGAAGGGTCATCGGGTGGCGGTCGGAGCGGTGGTGGAGGTCGTGCTGCTCAGCGCCGACCCCTCGTCCGTTCTGCGGTACCGCATGCGGGCCGCCGGCCTCACCGGCGGACGGCATCCCGATGAGGTGGCGCGCGAGGTCGCGGGCGTCGACGGCGATCCGGCCGGACTGCTGCACTCCACGTCGTGGCGGTTCCAACGCGACCGCGTCGTCCTTACCTACGCCGCCCTCCCCGACGTGTATCCGGCCGGAGCCGTCCCGGTTCCGGCCGACGGCGGTGCCACCAGCGACGACCCGCTGGCACCCGCACCGGCCCGGATCCGCCCCGGTGACGTCGCCGCGCACGCCTGCCGACACCTGGCCTACCTGCGCCACATCGACCCGCTCGTCGCCGACCGCGCCGGGACCGCCCCGCACCTGTGGCGGCTGATCGAGGCGTTCACCCCCACCGTCGCCGGGCTGCTCGTCCAGCCCGACCCGGCACCGGTCCGGTAACCTGTGCCCGGCAGCCAGGAAGGTGCCGCGGCATGACGGGCGTTCTCGCGATCATCGGGTCGGGCGAAACCAGCCCCACCATGGTCACCGTCCACAAGCGACTCGCCGACCGCCTTCCACGATCCCGCCGCTGCGTCCTGCTGGAGACCCCGTACCTGTTCCAGACCAACGCCGCCGGCGTCTCGGCGAAGGCGCAGACCTACTTCGCCCGCAGCGTCGGCCTCGACGTGACGGCGGTACCCGGCACCGCCGCCGACGCCGCCTTTGTCCACGGCGCCGACTGGGTGTTCGCCGGACCCGGCAGCCCCTCCTACGCCCTGCGACACTGGCGCGGCGGGTCGATCGCACAGGCCCTGCACGACCGGATCCGGTCCGCGACCGGCGTGACCATCCTCGCCTCCGCCGCCGCCGCGACCATCGGCCGTGCATCCGTTCCGGTGTACGAGATCTACAAGGCCGGCGACCCGCCGCACTGGCTCGACGGACTCGACCTGCTCAGCGTCCTCGGCCTGAACGTCGCCGTCGTCCCGCACTTCGACAACACCGAGGGCGGCACCTACGACACCCGCTTCTGCTACCTCGGCGAACCGCGACTGCTCGCCATGGAGGGGCTCTTACCGGACGGCGTAGGTGTGCTCGGCATCGACGAGCACACCGCGTTACTGATCGAGCTGTCCACAATGGAGTGTGAGGTCGTCGGCAAGGGCGGAGTGACCGTGCGGCGTGCCGGTGCGGTCGCCACGCTTCCCGCCGGTGCGGCGGTGTCGGTGGCCGACCTGCTCGCCATCGAGCCGAGGCACGCGATCGCGCGCATACCGCGTCCACGAAACGGCCACGCGCGGACCGACACCGCCGCACCAACCCTGCGCGACGCGGTGGCTGCGGCCGAGGCCCAGTTCGCCGCCGCGACCGCACCCGACGACCGGGTCGCCGCCGTGCTCGCGCTGGAGGCCGCAATCCACGAGTGGGCCACCGACACCGACGAGGACGACGGCGTGGAACAGGCCCGCGCCGTCCTGCGTGGCCTGATCGTGCGGCTGGCCGGGCCGTCCGCGGTTTCTGTGGCACTGGTCGATGCGTTGCTGGCGGTCCGTCGCGACCTGCGCGCGACCGGTGCGTTCGGCTTGGGGGACGCGATCCGCGACGCGCTTGCCGGCGAAGGCGTTCGGGTGAACGACACCGCGGACGGCGCCACCTGGACGACTCGCTAAGAGTTCCTTTGAGGCGGCGCCAGCAGATTAGGGCGCAGCGAGGCGTAGGAATGCTTCGTGGTTGTCGTCGCGGATCTCCCAGCGGATGCGCAGTCGGCGGAACCGGTGGAGCAGGGCGTGGGTCTGTTCGATGACCCAGCGGATCTTGCCGAGGCCGGAGCAGCGTGTGGTGCCGCGGCGGGCCGCTTCTGGGTTAGGGTGGACGCAGGTGTGCCGGGAAGTCTAGTCGGCGATGTGTTCGCCGTGCCGTCCCGAGGAGCCGAATGTCCCGTCGTCCCGTTCGTCGGTCGCTGTTCGTGCGGGGAAGCTGGCCGGAGGTCAGCCGGGTCGGCGACATTCTGCGCACCGAGTCGGTGGGTGGGATCCTGTTGCTCGTCGCCGCGGTCGTCGCACTGGTCTGGGCGAACTCGCCATGGCGTCACGGCTACCACGCGTTGAGTGGTAGCCGGGTCGGTCCGGCCGCCTGGCACCTGGACCTGACGCTGGCGACGTGGGCGGCCGACGGGTTGCTGGCGGTGTTCTTCTTCGTCGCCGGGCTGGAGCTCAAGCGTGAGTTCGTGGCGGGAGACCTCCGGGATCCGCGCCGGGCGGCGTGCCGATCGCGGCGGCGGTCGGCGGGATGGTCGTCCCCGCGGGGCTCTACGTTGCGGTGACGGCGTCCGCCGGGGAAGCGGATGCGTTGGCCGGGTGGGCGATCCCGGTGGCCACCGACATCGCGTTCGCGTTGGCGGTGCTGGCCGTGATCAGCACGCATCTACCGGCGGCGTTGCGGACGTTCCTGCTGACCCTGGCTGTCGTGGACGACCTGCTCGGCATCCTCGTGATCGCCGTGTTCTACACCGACGGTGTGCGTCCCCTGATGCTGGTGCTGGCTGTCGTGCCGCTGGTGCTGTTCGGTCTGCTGCTGCGCCTGCGGTTCCGGTTCGGCTGGCTGCTCCTGGTGCCCGCGGTGGCCACCTGGGTGCTGATGCACGAGTCCGGGGTCCACGCGACGGTAGCCGGAGTGCTGCTCGGCTTCGCCGTGCCGGTGCGCCGGACGCAGGACGGCAGCGGCAGCGCGCTCGCGCAGGCGATGGAGCGGCGGTGGCGGCCGATCTCGGCCGGGGTCGCGGTGCCGGTGTTCGCGTTTTTCGCCGCCGGGGTCACGGTGGTCGATTCCGGTACGCTGGTCGGGCAGCTCACCCGCGCGGTGACGGTCGCGGTGGCCGTCGCCCTGGTCGTGGGCAAGACTATGGGCGTGCTGGGGACGACGTGGCTGCTGCAGCGGTTCACCCGGGCGCAGCTCTCGAGCGAGCTGACCTGGTGGGACGTGTTCGGGCTGGCGATCCTGGCAGGGATGGGCTTCACGGTCTCGTTGCTGATCGGCGAACTGGCGTTCGGTACCGGCAGCGACGGCAATGACCAGGCGAAGATCGGAATTCTGGCCGGTTCACTGCTGGCCGCCCTGCTGGCCGGTGTCGTGCTGCGCCTGCGCAACCGGCACTACAAACGTGTCCAGGTCGGCGAGGAACTCGACCTCGACGCCGACGGCGTCCCGGACATCTACCAGACCGACAAGCCACCGCTGTGACGCAGCGCTACCTCTGGTGTGTGGGGCGAACGCGTGACGCCGGCCGTGTCACAAACTGCCGGGTGGCAACGTCACATGGGCAGCCGAGGTGCCGAAGGAGTCGCCGTGCCGGATCAGGACAGCAAACGAGCAGCACACCAGGCGTTGGTGGACCGTGTCCGGACAGGGGAGGGCACCACCTCTCCGCAGCAGCGGGCGTGCGCCTTCGACAACGCCGGGGTCCCCGCGCCGGTCGACGTGCTGGTCGACAAGGTGGCTACCAGTCCGACGCAGGTCACCGACGCGGACTTCGCCGCGGCGCGGGCCGCCGGCTACACCGATGACCAGGTTTTCGAGCTGGTGGTGGCGGCTGCGGTCGGCCAGTCCGCGCGAATGTACGCGGCGGGGCTGGCAGCCCTGGCCGAAGCCGCGCGCAAGGCCGACTGATGCGACCCGACATCCTCAACCACGGTTACCCCCGCCGGACCAAGATGCTGTTCGCGCTCATCCGGTTGATGTCCCGGCATCCCGTACCGGACGCGGCCCGGCTGGTCTTCTACCGGCCCGACTTCTACGGAGACCGGGCGAAGACGGTCACGCATGAGGCGATGCGCGGACCGTCGGCCTGGTCGGTGGCCGACCGGGAACTGATGGCGGCATTCGTTTCTACGGTCAACCGGAACACGTTCTGCATCAACGCGCACACCGCGACCGCTGCCCGGGCCTTCCAGGACCCGAGGATGGTTCAGCAGGCGCTGGACGATCCGGACGCGGCCGATATCGGCGACGGGCTCCGGGCGACGCTGCGGATGCTCGGAACACTGACCCGGGAGGGCACGGTCAGCCCCGACGACATGCGGCCGGTGCTGGCTGCGGGCGTTACGCCGCAGCAGGTGGAGGATGCTCTCGCCGTCTGTGCCGTGTTCAACACCACCAACCGGCTCGCCGACGCGTTCGGCTTCGAACTGTTGACCCCGGAGGGCTTCGAGGCGGGAGCCGGCTATCTCCTCAAGCGGGGTTACCGATAGGTGGCGCTATCGGCTGATGTTGACCATCCAGGACACGTCGGTCGACAACCGGGCCCAGTAATGGCGCAGCCGCCCGTCGTCGTCGTCACTGAGGCTCACCGAGCAACCGGCCATCGGCTAGTACGGCCCGTGGACACGTCACTCGCCATGATCGTGTAGCCGGCATCGGTCTCCAGCACCGCGTGCATGACCCGACCCTCATCCGCACCGGCATCGTAGGTGTCGACGGCGAGCCGACCGCCGAAGACATCGCTGTAGAAGTCCATCGCCGCCCGGGCGGTGCCATCGAAGGCGAGGTACGGGTTCAGGCGTGACGTCGGCATAGCCACCTCTTGCGATTATTTATCGACCGACCAATAAATTGAGGATAGCCAGATCGTCACCGTGGGAACCGGCGCCTCCGGATCACCCCGGTGGGCGTAGGCGGGCGGCGCGGCGGGTGAGGTAGTGCTGTTCGGGGAGGCTGGCGGTCATCCGGGCGGCGCGCAGGTAGCTCTCCCGGGCGGCGGCGTGGTCGCCGGCCTGTTCCAGAAGGTGGGCGCGGACGGCGTCCAGTCGGTGGGTATGGGAAAGCCCGTCGAGAGTGCCGAGGGCGGCCAGGCCCGCGGTGGGTCCGTGGACCATCGAGACGGCGACCGCGCGGCTCAACGTGACGACCGGTCCGGGCGCGACGCGCTCGAGGACGTCGTAGAGGGCGAGGATCTGCGGCCAGTCGGTGTCGGCGGCGGTCGGGGCCTCGTCGTGGAGGGCGGCGATGGCGGCCTGGATCTGGTACTGCCCGACCGGGCCGGCGCCGAGAACGCGGGTGAGCAGCGCCTGTCCTTCGCCGATCGCCTTCTTGTCCCACAACTGCCGGTCCTGCTCGGCAAGAGGGACGATCGCGCCGTCGGGGTCGGTGCGGGCGGCGCGGCGGGCGTCGGTGAGCAGCATCAGCGCGAGGAGGCCCGCGACCTCGCCGTCGTGGGGTTGAAGGTGGCGCAGGAGGCGGGTGAGCCGGACTGCCTCGGCGGTGAGGTCCGGGCGGTGCAGGTCCGGGCCGGAGGTGGCGGTGTAGCCCTCGTTGAACATCAGATAGAGGACGTGCAGCACGACCGCGAGCCGGGCCGGCCGTTCGGCGGCGGTGGGGAGTTCGAACCGGGCGCCGGCGTCACGGATGGCCTGTTTGGCGCGGCTGATGCGTTGCGCCATCGTCGGTTCGGGGGCGAGGAAGGCCCTTGCGGTTTGTGCGGTGGTCAGGCCGCCGACCGCGCGCAGGGTCAGGGCGAGTTGCGACGGCGGTGACAGCGCCGGATGGCAGCACAGGAAGAGCACCAGCAGGGTGTCGTCGGGGTCGGCCGGTGTCTCGGTGGTCGGGTCGAGCCCGGCGGCTGTTTCGCGGCGGCGACGGGCGCTGTCGGTGCGCCAGTGGTCGACCAGGGCCCGGGTGGCGACCGTGATCAGCCAGGACCGCGGCCGGCCGGGGACGCCGTCGGACGGCCACTGCTCGGTGGCGGCGAGCAGCGCCTCCTGGACGGCGTCCTCGCAGGCGTCGAACTGGCCGTGCCGGCGCACGAGGGTGCCGAGGACCTGCGGCGCGAGTTCGCGCAGCAGGTCCCCGAACTCCGGTTCGCTCACTGATCCTGCGGGGGTGGCTCGTCCATGACCCGGCGGACCTCCATCGGATACTCGGTGACGGCGACGACCTGCGCGGCGATCTCGACCGCCCGCTCCTGTGTGCACTCGATGACCCAGTACCCGGCAAGGGACTCCTTGATCTCGGCGAACGGCCCGTCGGTCGGTGCAGGGGCGCCGTCGACGAACCGGACCGTCGTGGCCTGGGCCGGGTCGGTCAGGTGCCGGCTCTCGACCACTTCACCGGACTCGCGCAGCTCACGGTCCATCCGCATCATCGTCGACTGCATGCCGGCGATCCACTCCGGATCCCGGTCGGCCAGCGTGGCACCCAACCCGCCGAACATCATGATCATGTACTTCATCGTCAGTATCCCTTCCGTCACGCACCCACGGGCGGGAGCGTCGGCGTCAGGTCGGAGCCACCGCCGCCGTTCTCGACATCGTCCCCGGGATTTCTGCCGGCAAGGCCGAACTTGTCGAAGACCGCGTGGTCCTGGAAGACGGTGGTGTGGCTGATGCCGGCCGCGGTGACGGTGAAGACCTGCAGGCTGTGCAGGGCGTAACCGTCACCGGTCGCGGTGTAGGCGGCGACCGCCGGCTGGCCGTTCGCGGCGGTCGGGAGCATGCGCCAGTCGGTGCCACGCAGGGTGAAGCCGCGGGCGGTGAAACGCAGGTAGGCGTCGCGGCCACGGAACCAGGTGAGGAACGGCGGCATCTCCAGGGTGACGTCGTCGGTGAGCAGCTTCTCCAGGGCCGCGAGGTCGGCGTTCCGGAAAGCGGTGACGTACCGGTCGACCTGGGTGCGGGCGTCGCCGGGTTCGACGATCTCGTCCTCGGCCAGGCCGGCCGCGTCGAGATGGGCCCGGGCGCGTTGCAGGGCGCTGTTCACCGCGGCGGTCGTCATGCCCAGCGCGGTGGCGACGTCGGCGGCGGGCCAGCTCAGCACCTCACGCAGGATCAGGACGGCGCGTTGGCGGGCGGGGAGGTGCTGCAACGCGGCGACGAATGCCAGCCGCAGCGAGACCAGCGCGTCGGTGGGGTCGGCGACCATGGCGTCCGGGACCGGTTCGAGCCAGGGAACCTCCTCGCCCCGGACGAGCGGACGGTCCGGTTCGTCGTCGGGCCCGCCGAGCCCGGACGGCAATGGACGGCGGCTGCGCTGTTCCAGAGCGGTCAGGCAGGCGTTGGTGGCGATGCGGTACAGCCACGTCCGCATCGACGACCGGGCCGGGTCGTACCGGGCGAACGCCCGCCAGGCGCGCAGCATCGTCTCCTGGACGAGATCCTCGGCGTCGTGGACCGAACCGAGCATCCGGTAGCAGTGCGCCAGCAGGTCCCGCCGGAACGGATCGATGCGGGCCGCGAAGTCGACGTCCAACGTCACTCTCGAACCTCCGTGCTCACGTGCGTCCCCCCGCATTGACCTACCACCCGGCGGACCGCAACTCATCGCGACCGGCGCGATGAAACGCGGCGCCGGGCCCGGTAGGTACCGGTGACAGACCAACCGGAGGAGCGACCATGCGAAACATCATCGTCTCGACCTACGCCACCCTGGACGGGCGGGCCGACAACCTGCAGGAGTGGACCATCCCCTACAACAGCGATGCCGCGGCGGAGTACCACGCAGACCTGCTGAAGGACGCCGACGGGCTGCTGCTGGGCCGCCGGACCTACGAGATCTTCGCCATGCTGTGGCCGGCCCGCGCCGGCCAGCTGCCCTACATCGACACCATCAACGGCATGGCCAAGTACGTCGTGTCCACGACCCTCCACGACCCGGCGTGGAACAACTCGCACACGATCGCCGATCTCGACCAGCTGCCCGACGGCAACCTCGTGGTGTACGGCGGCCACGCCCTCATCCGAACCCTGCGCGAACACGACCTGATCGACGAGTACCGCATCCTGGTCCACCCGGTCCTGCTCGGCACCGGGCCGGCCCTCGTCGACGACGGCGCGAAGCGGACCGACCTTCGCCTCGTCGACACCACCATGCTCGACGGCGGCGTGGTGGTGCTCACCTACCGGACCCGGTGACGCGGCGCGCTCACCCTGACGGGT
>NZ_BOPG01000100.1 GCF_016863635.1 Virgisporangium aurantiacum
AATGCCGCAAGCCTGCGCATCAGGTCCGCCGCCGCCCCGGGCGCGGCCACGAGGCACAGGACGACGGGCGAGGATGCCGCCTCGTCGCGCTGTTCCGATTCCGACGGGCGGGCGCCACTCATCGGCACAGTGTCCCAGAACGGGCGCCTCCACAATCACCCCGCAAGGGCTAGCCCGGATCACCCGAACGCGACAGATAGTCGTGGAAAGCCACACGACATGGAGGACTCCGGATGACTTCGGCAACGACAACACTGACCGATGAACAGATTCAGCGTGAGGTACTCGCGGAGCTGAAGTGGGACTCGCGGCTACAGCCGAACGAGATCGGCGTGGCGGTGAAGGACGGAGTCGTGACACTGACCGGGACGGTCGACTCCTTCGTCAAGAAGTGGGCGGCGGAGAACGCGGCGCAACGGGTGCGCGGGGTTCAGGCGATCGCGAACGACATCGAGGTGCGGCTGACGGGCGACGACCGGCGCACCGACTCCGACATCGCGTCCGCGGCGGCCCGCGCGCTCGAATGGGACGGTCTCGTCCCCGACGGCGCCGTCAAGGTCACGGTGTCGGACGGCTGGGTCACGCTGCGCGGAACCGTGGAGTGGGAGTACCAGCGGCGCGCCGCGGAACGGGCGGTCCGCGCGCTGCCCGGCGTGTCGGGGATCAGCAACCTCGTCACGGTACGGCCGCGGTCCACGCCGAGCGACCTGAAGCAGAAGATCAAGGATGCCCTGATCCGCAGCGCCGCAACCGACGCCCAGTCGATCGAGATCACGATCGACGGCGACCGCGTCATCCTCGACGGCACCGTCCGGTCCTGGGCCGAGAAACACGAAGCGGAGCGGGTCGCCTGGTCAGCACCGGGAATCACCGCCGTCCAGAACCGGATCGTGGTCCGACCGTGACCCCGCGGCGGTGACAGCGATTCCACATCGTCAACGTCTGCGGGTGCCCCCGGCATCGAGAATCTGACCCACAACGGATAGTCCCGGCTCACCTCCACGCGGACGGTTGGGCCGACCGGTGAACCGTATCGGGAGGACCGAATGACGAGTCACCGTGTTTGATCCGTTTGATCATCCCGGGCTCCCCGTCGACCGTCATGGCCGGCACTGGCACGAGCTCGATGTCGAGCCGGTCGACGTGCGGGCGGCCGACTCCGACACGCGCTGTCGAGTGAGCACGATGGAGGGGATCGAGGCGGCCTCCGCGCTGTTCGACCGGCGGCTCGTACAGCGCTGTCCCGACGTCGACTCGCGCCAGGTGGTCGGGCGCCTGGGTACGGCCGCGCCGTCCCCAATCGTGCGTGCGCCAGGTCATGCGAAAGGACCGTCACTGGTTCAGGACGTGTCGAGTCCGGTCCCCGGTCCAGGCCGCTTCGAGGATCGCGGTCAGGCTGGCGGTGTCGGTCGGGCCTGGATGGTTCTGGATCAATCGGGTGATGCCACCGGCCGTCTCCGCGAAGCGCGGGAGGTCGGCGCGTGCCACGCCGATGTCCGCCAAGGTGGAAGGGATGCCGATGTCGGCTAGCAGCCCGTCGAGCCAGGTGAGGAACGTATCCGCGGCCTCGGCATCGGAGGCGTCGGCCACGTCGAGCCCGCACACCCCGGCGAGAATGGTCAACCGGTCGCCGATGGCATCCCTGGCCGCGTCCAGCGCGTAGGGCAGCAGCAGCCCGACGCCCAGACCGTGCGGCGTGTGGGTGGCCGCGCCGACGAGGTACTGCAGGGCGTGCGGGGCCCCGTTGCCGGCGTGGGAGAACGCGAGCCCGGCGAGCATGGATCCGTAGGACATGTCCGCGCGTGCGTCCTTGTCGCCTCCGTCGCTGACGGCACGGCGCAGGCTGCGGGCGATCCGCTCCGCGGCCAGCAGCGCGTAGTGATCGGTGACCGGGTTGCGACCGAGGAAGACCTGCTCCACCGGGTCGCGCGGTCCGTGGACGCGGGGTCGCGCGATGTAGCTCTCCACCGCGTGGCACAAGGCGTCGATGCCGGAGTGGGCGGTGACCGTCACCGGGCAGGAGTAGGTGAGCTCGGGGTCGACGATGGCGAAGTCGGGCACGAGGTGGACGCTGGAGACCCCCACCTTCAGCTCGCGGTCCGGGTCGGTCAACACCGAGACCGGCGTGAGCTCGGAGCCGGTGCCCGACGTCGTCGGAACCGCGACGAGAGGAATCGTCGGCCCCGGCACCTTCGCCTCGCCGTAGTAGTCGCGCGGCGTCCCGCCGTGGCGCCGGATGACGCCGACGATCTTGGCGAGGTCGATCACGGAGCCGCCGCCGATGGCGAGGATGACGTCGGCGTCGACCTCTGCGGCGACCGAGACGGCCACCGCGACATTGTCTATCGGCACGTCCGGAACCGCGTCGGCGAACACCCCGACGACCTCGACCTTCTCCCGCACTGCGGCCACGATCCCGGCCACGCCCGGCTGCTCCAGAAGAACCCGGTCGGTCACGACGAGGACTCGCGAGCCACACTCGGCCACCACCCGTGGGATGTTCTGCGCGACCCCTTCGCCCACTATCAGCTGGCGCGGTCCGCGGACGGTCTCAAGCATGTCCGTGCCTCTCAGGAACGTCGGTGGCGAGGTGCAGGAGGCCGGTCACGAAAGGTCGATCGCCGCGTAGGTGACGTCGAGGTACTCGAGGATGCCCTCGTGCGACCCCTCCTTGCCGATCCCGGATTGCTTCACGCCTCCGAACGGAGCCGACGGGTCCGAGATCAGACCACGGTTGATGCCGAGCATCCCCGTCTCCAGCCCTTCGGCGAACCGGAGCGCCCGCTGGAGGTCACGGGTGAAGACGTATCCGGCCAGGCCGTGCTCGGTGTCGTTGGCCTTCGCCATCACCTCGTCGTCGGACGTGAACGAGATGATCGGCGCCACCGGGCCGAAGATCTCCGCGTCCAGCATCCGTGCGTCTTCGGGCACGTCGACGAGGACCGTCGGCGGGTAGAAGTGGCCCGGCCCATCCGGACGCTCGCCGCCCACCAGGACACGGGCGCCTCGGTCGACCGCGTCGGCGACGAGCTCGTCGATCTTGGTGACCGAGGCCTCGTCGATCAGCGCCCCGACGTCCACACCGTCGTCGAGACCGTGGCCCACCGAAAGCGCGCCCATCCGCTCGGCGAAGCGCGCCGTGAACTCCTCGCGCACCGGCTCCTCGACATAGATCCGGTTGGCCGCGATGCAGGACTCCCCGATGTTGCGCATCTTGGCCACCATGGCGCCGTCGAGCGCGACGTCCAGGTCCGCGTCGGCACACACGATCAAGGCCGCGTTGCCGCCGAGTTCCATGGAGGTGCGCAGCACGTTGTCCGCCGCCTGTCGCAGCAGCACGCGCCCGACCTCGGTCGACCCGGTGAACGAGAGCTTGCGGGTCCGGCGGTCGGCCAGCAGTGCGGAGACCACCTCGCCGGGACGCTTGGTCGTCACCACGTTGACGACGCCTGGGGGAACGCCGACCTCCTCCATGACGCGGGCCAGGAACAGCATCGTCAGTGGCGTCTGAGCCGCTGGCTTGGTGATCGTCGTGCAGCCCGCCGCCAGCGCAGGAGCGATCTTGCGGGCACCCATGGCCAACGGAAAGTTCCAGGGCGTCACGAAGACACACGGTCCCACCGGCTTCGGCACGGTGAGGATGCGATATCCACCAGCGGGAGCGGTGTTGTAGCGCCCTTCGACGCGCACCGCCTCCTCGGCGAACCAACGGAAGAACTCGGCGCCGTAGGCCACCTCTGCCCGCGCCTGGGCGAGCGGCTTGCCCATCTCGAGGGTTATGAGCCGGGCGACCTCCTCGGATCGCCCGGTCAGTGCCCGGTACGTCGCGGTCAACAACTCTGACCGTTGTCGGGGCGGGGTCGCCGCCCACTCCGCCATTGCCTTGCTCGCCACGTCCAGAGCGGCGAGCCCGTCGACGACGTCGGCGTCCGCCACCTCGGCGATGGTCCTGCCGGTGGCCGGGTCCTCGACGGCAAAGGTGGCTCCGCCGGCGGCGTCGCGCCAGGCGTCGCCGATCCGGAGCCGCCGGTGCTCGGGGGCCAGGACATTCATCGGGTCACTCATCGCGTCACCTCCCGGCCTCGGACAGCGCGAGCCCGGTGTCCGCATCGAACAGGTGCGCACGATCCAGGTCGACCGTGACGAGCAGCCGCTCGCCCGGCGTACCGGTGACCGTGGGTCGAGCCTTGACCTTGAGCATTTCCGTGCCCACCCGGACATCGATGACCGTTCGGTCACCGAGCGGCTCGAGTGCGTAGAGCTCACCCGCCAACGACGCGTTCCCACGCTGCTCCACCGACAGGTCCTCCGCGCGCACGCCCAGCAGCAGCTGACGACCGTCCTCCGCCGTGGTCCAGCGGGGCCGCGGCAGCGTCCAACCCTGCGCCCCGACCAGACGATCTCCCTCGGCGTGGCAGGCGAGCAGGCTGATCCGCGGGCTTCCGACGAAGCCTGCGACCCACCGGTTGGCCGGACGCTCGTACACCTCGGTGGGCGTTCCGACCTGTTGCACCGTCCCCTCCTTGAGGACCGCGACCTGGTCGGCCATGGACAGGGCCTCGACCTGGTCGTTGGTCACGTAGACGAAGGTCGCCCCGAGGCTGCGGTGGATACGGGTGAGCTCGGTGCGCATCTCGACGCGGAGCTTGAGGTCGAGGTTCGTCAGCGGCTCGTCCATGAGAAACGCGCGTGGGCTACGGACCAGCGCCCGGGCCAGGGCGACGCGCTGCATCTCACCGCCCGACAACTGCGCGGGACGGCGCTGCAGCAGACGTTCGATGTGCAGCAGGCCCGACACCCGCTCGACGGCGGCGGCGACCTCGCTCGACGAACAGCGGCGGGCCCGCAGCGGCGACGCGATGTTCTCGTACGCCGTGTGACGCGGGTAGAGGGCGTAGTTCTGGAAGACCATGGCCAGATCGCGTGCGGCCGGGTCGTCACCGGTCGCGTCCCTGCCGTCCAGGTGCACCGACCCGGCGTCGAGCTTCTCGAGACCGGCGATGGCTCGCAGGGTCGTCGTCTTGCCGGCCCCGGAGGGCCCGAGCACGACGAAGAACGAGCCGTCCGGCACGTCCAGGCTCACCCCGTCCAGGGCCTGGACGTCACCGAAGGACTTGCGCAGCCCGTGCACTGCCACGGTTGCCATCAGGCCACCAGCTCTTCCGTGTTCACGTCGTAGACCGCCGGGGTCCCGCCGCTGTGCCGCAGCCCGACCGGTGCGTCGGCGGCGAAACGGACGGTCGGTGGCATCCGGACCCGTACGTCGCGCTGGCCGCCGTGGTCGATCACGTAGATGATCTCGTCGCCCAGCCCCTCCGCCGCGACGACGCGGGCCGGGACC
This sequence comes from Virgisporangium aurantiacum, assembly GCF_016863635.1. GTDB lineage: Bacteria > Actinomycetota > Actinomycetes > Mycobacteriales > Micromonosporaceae > Virgisporangium > Virgisporangium aurantiacum. The sequence continues at coordinate 5,342 of NZ_BOPG01000100.1, forward strand.
GAGTGTTCCGCCCCTGGTTCTGTGACCTCCAGCGCCTCCGGCCGGACGCCTGCGACCAGGCCACGGTCGCGCGGCAGGCCCGGCGGTGGCGTGAGGACCAGTCCGCCCTGACCGCGCAGCTTTCCGTCGGCCACCTCCACCTCGATCAGGTTCATCGGCGGCGAGCCGATGAACGCGGCGCAGAAGAGACTCGCCGGACGGTCGTAGACCTCCAGCGGCGTGCCGATCTGCTCGACGCGGCCCTTGTTGAGGATGGCGATCCGGTGACCGAGCGACATCGCCTCGACCTGGTCGTGGGTGACGTAGACCATCGTGGTCCCCAGCTGCCCCTGCAGGTGCTTGATCTCCGTGCGCATGTCCGCCCGCAGCTCCGCGTCCAGATTGGTGAGAGGTTCGTCCATGAGGAACGCGCGCGGTCGCCGCACGAGGGCGCGGGCAAGCGCGACGCGTTGCTGCTCCCCGCCCGACAGCCGGCTCGGTCGCCGGTCGAGGAGCGGACCGAGCCGCATCAGCCGGGCGGCCTCGTCGACGCGCTCGCGCACCTGCGGCTTGGGCAGTCCCTCGGCCCGCAGAGGGAAGGCCAGGTTGTCGCGGACTCTCAGATGCGGGTAGAGAGCGTAGAACTGGAACACCATGGCGATGTCGCGCTCGGCGGGCGGCAGGTCGTTGACCAGTGTGCTGCCGATGCGGATGTCGCCCGTCGTCTGCCTCTCCAAACCGGCGATGGCGCGCAGCGTGGTCGTCTTGCCGCAACCCGACGGGCCGAGCATCACGAACAGCTCGCCGTCGCCGATGGACAGGTCCACATGGTCGACTGCGACCGTCCCGTCCGGGTAGCGCTTGTGCAGGGCGGTGACCTCGATGCCCGCCATCAGCGTCGCACCGCGCCGAGCGTCACACCGGCGACGAGATGCTTGCGCACCAGGTAGGCGAAGACGAGCACCGGCAGGGCGAACACGACGGAGGAGGCGGCCACGAGTCCCCAGTCCACCGTGGTGCCACCGATGAGGCCGGCGATGGCGGGTGGAGCCGTTCGCACCTCGTCGCTGGAGGTGAGGAAGATGGCGAAGACGAACTCGTTCCACGAGAAGATGAGTGAGAAGACCGCCGTCGCGGCGATGCCGGGCACGAGCAGGGGAAGGGTGAATCGCCGGAACGCCTGCAGGCGTGTGTAGCCGTCGAGCATGGCGGCATCCTCGTACTCCGCGGGCACCTCGTCGACGAACCCCTTCATCATCCAGATCGTGAACGGGACGTTGAACGCGGTGTAGATGAGGATCAGGCCGAGCTTGGTGTCGACGAGCCCGATCGCGCGGTACATCAGGAAGATCGGGATCACGACCACCACGGGCGGCATGAAGCGGGTGGACAGGATGAAGAACAGCTGGTCCTTCTTGGCCCTCATGGCGAAGCGTGAATAGGCCCAGGCCGCCGGGACCCCCAGAACGGTGGCGAGCGCCGTGGAGACCCCGGCGACCAGAACGGAGTTGAGGAACGCGACGGACAACGCCGAGCGACCGCCGTCGGAGGAGACGAACACGTCCTTGAAATGGTCCATGGTGAACGTGAAGCCGAAGAACTTGGCCGGGATGGCGTAAACATCCCGGTTCTCCTTGACGGACGTCTCGATCATCCACAGCACCGGAAAGAGCATGACGACGGCCAGGACGGTCAGCAGCGCGACCTCCAGCACGGAACGGCCCCGGCCGCCGAAGCGGCGCGCGGGGCGCGTGCGGTCCCGCACCGGCCCTGTGGACACGGCCTCGTCGACGGAGATGGCCATCAGTCCTCCTTGAGCTTGTTCAAGTAGCGCAGGTAGAACTGCGTAAGGACGATGACGACGAGGACCATGAGGATCCCGTACGCCGAGGCGGTTCCGGTGTTGAAGCCCAGGAACGCGACCTTGTAGACGTGAAACGACAACGTCTCGGTGGAAACCCCCGGACCTCCGCTGGTGAGGATGTACACGAGGTCGAACTGCCGGAAGGCCTCGATGGCCCGGAACAGCACGGCGATGAGGAGCAGCGGCCACACCAGCGGAAGGGTGATGGTGCGGAACTTGAACCACTCCGACGCCCGGTCGATCGAGGCGGCCTCGTACAGGTACTTGGGGACCGCGGTGAGGCCCGCGAGTGCGATGAGCATGATGAACGGCGTCCATTGCCAGGTGTCGACCACGATCAGGGAAAGCAGTGCCGTCCGCTGCCGGGTGAGCCACTCCACCTGCCCCAGGCCGAGCGAGTCGAGCATGCTGTTGACCACGCCGAACTGCGCGTCGAGCATGAACCGCCAGAACAGCCCGACCACCACCGGCGACAGCATCATCGGAACCAGGAACACAGTGGTCAGCAGCCCCCGCCCGCGCGTGCGCCGTGAGATCAGGTAGGCGATGGTGAAACCGAGCACGGTCTGCAGGGTCACCGCTCCGACCACGAAGACCAACGTCGTCAGGAGCCTCTGGTGCACCTGCGCCGACGTCAGGATGGCGGTGTAGTTGCCGAACCAGAGGAAATGGGCGGGCCCCCCTTGTGTGGCCGAGTAGTCGGTGAAGGACAGGTACAACGTCCACAGCAACGGGAACACCGACATTGCGAGCAACAGCAGCATGGCGGGAGAGGTGAAGGCCACGGCGAGCCGGCGGTCGCTCAGGCGGCGCGGCCGACGCCGGGCAGGCGGCGTCGGCGTCGCCGCCTGCCCGGGGCCGTCGGTCGTCAAAGGGGCGGGGCCACTCACAGTCCGCCGCCACCCTTGCGACGGCTGGAGTCGAGCACCTTCTGCTGCTCCTTGGCGATCTCGTCGAGCGCGTCCTTCGGACTCTTCGCGCCGTTGAGGGCCGCGTTCACGTTGGTGTTCTCGATGTTCACGAGCTGCGCGTACTGGGGCACGTTCCACATGTCGCGCATCCGCGGAACCGAGTCGGCGTAGACCTTGTTGAACGGCGAGGCATTGAGGAACTCGGGCGACTGCAGGGCGTCCGTGCGCGACGGCACGCCGCCGGCCGCGGCCCACTTCTTCTGGATGTCGGCCTGCTCGAACCACTTCATGAAGTTCAGAGCCTCCGCCTGGTTCGCCTTGGCGGCGTAGGCCGACACGTGCATTCCCATGCCGCCGAGAGGCACCAGGTTCGTCTTCTGGGTCGGCAGGGTGGCAAAGCCCAGCTTGCCGAGAATCTGCTCCCGCGAGGTGCCCAGCGTCGACTGCTTCGGGTCGAGCAGGCCGCCGCTCGCGGCGATCCACTGGAACGCGATGCATGCCTTGCCCTGGGCGACCGACGCGTTCACCTCGTCGATGAACCAGTTGCCGGAACCCTTGGCGGTCAACGGCTTCATCTTGTTGACCAGGACGTCCATCGCCTCCTGGCCCGCGGCGTCGTTGAGGACGCCCTCGATCTTGCGGTCCTTGGCGTTCCAGAGGTTGCCGCCGTAGACGCCGTTGACCGTGTTGTAGGTGACGGCCGCGGCGTCGGAGCCGTTGGCCTGGTGGAAAGCCAGCCCGCTGACGCCGGGGTTGTCCGCCTGGCATTTCGCGGCGACCGAGATCATCTCGTCCCAGTTCTGCGGCGGCTTGTCGCCGATCAGGTCCTTGCGGTAGATCATCGTCCAGGTGTCGCCGAGCAGCGGCAGGCCGTAGAGGCTGGCGTTCTCGTCGCGCTTGCCGGTCTCCGCCTGGGGGAACTGGCCGTAGGCCGCCAGGAGGTACGGGTTGTAGGCGTTGACGTCGATGTTCTGCTTGACGAAGTCGGTGAGGTCGAGGATGTTGCCGTTCGTGACGGCCTCGCCGATGTGTTGCGAGTCGAGGATCGCGATGTCGAAGTCGGTTTTGCGCGCGGCGAACTGGGTGAACATCGCATCGTGCCAGTTCGCGTTCGGCACCGTGTTGACCTTGATGGTCACGTTCGGCCGCACCTTCTTGTACTCCGCGTTCGCGAAGTCTTCCAGCGCTTTGGCGGGGGGCCACTCGAACCAGATGAAGCTGAGGGTCAGCGGGTCATTGGTGAGCGTCGGGATGGTCGCCGGTGCCTTGGGTGCGCCCGCCTTCGCGTCGTCGTCCTGGCCGCCGCACGCCGCCACGGTGGTGGCCAGCAGCAGGGCCGCCGTCGCGAGCAGCACCTTTCGACCGGGAACGGGCAGTCGTCCTATTCGCTGTGGATACCGCATCGTCCTGCCTGCTTTCTGGGTGGGGACTCCCCGGAGCGTTGCTGCGTGCTTCGCTGAGCGGTCCTTGTGCAGCCGGTGGCGAACCGAGCGGGACGTCGAGCATGCTCGTGGGAGCTTCAGGTGATCGAAATTGAGTGCTGGCGGGTGGATCCGCGATGGTGCAGGATGGCTGGCATCCGTCGCGTTTCCTATACGATTTGAGTGGCCGTCAGCATGCAGCAGCATTGAGATCGATGTCAACAGGTTCGCGAAGACGCACGAAGGAGACCTCACGTCACGATGGATGACGAAGCGATGACGGGGGGCCATGGGGCCATGACGGGCGGACTGCCGGCGGGCAGATCGCGCGGCCGGCTTGCCGACGAGGTGTACGACACGCTGCTCGGACAACTGATGTCGCTACGGATCGAGCCCGGCTCGCGCGTCACGATCGACGTCCTGGCGCGGGAGCTGGGGGTCTCGCAGACGCCGATCCGAGACGCTCTGAACCGCATGGAAGCCGAGGGCCTGGTCGTGCGTGTGCCCCATGCCGGTTACCGCATTCCTCCCCAGATCACCCGGCACCGGTTCGAGGACATCCTCGAGATCCGACTGCTCCTCGAGCCGGCAGCGGCGCGCAGATCCGCCGAGCGCGCGTCCCCGGAGCAGGTGGCCGGCCTGCGACGGATGGTGGAGGAGATGGCGGAACTGGAGCGGGGCAACGGGCTCATGGCCTACGGCGCCTTCGGGCTACGCGACGCGGCCTTTCACGACCTCATCGCCCTGAGCGCGGCGAACCAGGTCATCCGCGAAGCGCTGGCCCGCCTGCACACGCACGTGCACCTGTTCCGGCTTCACCACGACACCCAGGTCACCCACCTGGCCAGGGCCGAGCACGAGCAGGTTCTGGCCGCAATCGCCGCGCGTGACCCCGACGCCGCCGCCTACGCCATGCGTCGGCACATCCTGCGGTCCGGCGAGCGGATCCAACGCTATTTCGACGAGGTCAAGGACGTGGACGGAATGGCGGTAGAGGGTTGACGGGCGGGCCGGGCCCGAGGAATGCTGACCGGATCGGATCGGATCGGATCTGATCCGGTCACCCGCTCGATGCGAGGAGAAGCAGGTGCCCAGAGCGCTGCTCCTGACCGGCGATGCCGCCGAGGAGCTCGACACCATGTATCCCTACTATCGCGTGCAGGAAGGCGGCTGGGACGTCGACGTCTCGTCACGGACGATGCGCGACGTGCAGTTGGTCATCCACGAGTTCGACCCCAACTCCGACGCCTACGTGGAGAAGAACGGCCGGAAGCTACCCGTCGACGTGCCCTGGGCCGAGGTCGACGTCGAGCGCTACGACGCCCTCATCATCCCGGGGGGACGTGCCCCCGAGTGGATCCGGGTCGACGCCCACGTCAGGCGCATCACCGAGCATTTCTTCGCGCGCAACCTCCCGATCGCGCTGGTGTGCCACGGCGCGCAGGTGCCAGCGGTGTACGGGCTGCTGAAGGGTCGGAAGACCGCGTGCTTCCCGCCCATCACCGGTGACATGGAGAACGCGGGCGCGACGGTCATCGACGCCCCTGACGTCGTGGACGGCAACCTCGTCTCCTGCCGGGGGTGGCCCGACATGCCGCAGTTCGGCAGGGCGATGATGGAGGTCTTCTCGAAGTCGGTCGGCTCCGCGTCGCCATGAGCGAGCGCAGCGAGCGAATCACACCTGACCTGCCCCGGTGACGGCACTTCGGACCGTCACGGTCGACGGCTCCCCCGTCCACGTCCTGGAGAGCGGCACCGGGCCCGCGGTCCTGATGCTGCACGGCTCCGGGCCCGGGACGACCGGGTCCGGCGCCTGGGCGACGACGGCGCAGGCGCTGGGCGCGTCCTGGCACGTGGTGGCACCTGACCAGGCGGGGTTCGGTCGGACACCGGTCCCGGCGGGCTCCAGGGGTGGGCTCCGGCTGTGGACGGAGCAGGCCGCGGGTCTGATGGATGCTCTCGGTGTCGAGCATTACGCCGTGGTGGGTCACTCCATGGGCGGTGCCGTGGCGCTGGCGTTGGCAGCCGTGCGTCCCCAGCAGGTCACCCATGTGGTGGCGGTGTCGACAATGGGCGCCCCCGGTGCGCCGCTGTCCGCCGACCTCGACGCGGTCTGGGCCGCCCCCGCCGGCCTGCTCGGGGCCCGGGACATGTTGAGTCGCCTCGTTTTCGACCAGACGCTCGTCACCGAGTCGGCCGTCGATGCCCGTGCGGCCGCGATGCGAGCGGGGGCGGACGCATACGCGTCGTTGTTCCCTCCACCCAGGGCTCGTTGGGCCGACGAGCTTGCCCTCTCGGCGCAGACGCTGGCCGGGGTCCGCGCGCCCGTGCTGCTCGTCCACGGCGCCGAGGACCGGGTCACCCCGATCGGGACGGCGGCCCTGCCCCTGCTCGAACACCTGGCCGATGTCCGTCTGTACGTGCTCGGCCGATGCGGGCACGTGCCGGCGATCGAGCACCCGGACGACTTCAGGCGGGTCCTGTCGTGCTTCCTCCGCCGGGGACGCGGTCACTGATCGCCTCGCCTACCGCGCCGGTCAACGCAGCACGAAGGCCTCCCTGGTTGCCGGAGCGGTTCCGAGACAGCTCCGCTCCGGCAACCGAAGCACACCTAGCGCTGCAGGGTCAGCACACCCGGCCGCCACGGCAGCCGGTTGTAGTCGCCGCCCGCGCTGGGGTCCTTCCCCTGGTAGAGGAGCTGGAGGTTGCACGCGTCGACGGTCTTGGTCTGGTCGGGGTTGGTGCGGACCAGGTCACCGTGGCTGATGTCGTTGGTCCAGGTGGCGCCGCTGTTGGCCCTGCCGGCGAACGGATTACTCTCGGTGGCGGCCTGCGGGGTCCACGACCCGCTGAGGCTGTTGGATGTGAACGACCGGAAGTAGCGCTGCCCCTGGCTTCCGATCGCCTCGACGATCATCAGGTACTGGTTCTGGCCCTGGACCTTGTAGACCTCGACCCCTTCGAACAGGTTGTTGGTGGAGTCGGTCATGATCGTCGTGTAGGTCGAGCCGAAACTGCCCGGGAAGTTCCCGATCGGCATGCTCTGCCGGTAGATCTTGCCGTTGTCGCCGGCGAAGAACAGGTACATGTTCTGGCCGTCGCCGATGACGGTCTGGTCGATCACGCCGTACGGGGCGTCGGGAAGGCTGGCGGTGGACAGCGTCTGTGCCGCGGACCAGCCGTTGGCGTTGGTCGGGTCGCTCGACGTCTTGTAGCTGAACGAGGTCGGCCCCCACTGGTACGCCAGCACCCAGACGTTCCTCGGTGCGAAGTAGAACAGGGTGGGCGCCACCGTTCCCTGGCTCATCCCGTTCTGGGTGGCCGACGCCATGTCGGACCAGTTCGTGAACAGGCCGAAGTTCATCGAGCCGTACGAGCCTGCGCTGTTGACGTTCGACGCGTAGACCAGGTGCCTGCCGTTGTAGACCACGTTGGTGAAGTCCTTGAGCGACAGCCACCCGTTCTGCGGGTTCGCCAGCGCGCCGGTCGACGACCAGCGGTACGTCGACGGAAGAGCACAGCCGCTCGGGGGCGACGAGGACGACGCGGACGGGCCCGACGACGACGGGGGCGTCGACGGGTCGCCCGTGAAGTTGGTCCGCCACTGCTGGTTGGTCTGCCCGTGGCAGTCGTAGAGCTGGACCTGCTGCCCGTTGCCCGTTCCCCACACGTCCAGGCAGCGGCCGGACTGCACGCCGCTGATCGTGCCGTTGGCGTTGATGTTCCACTGCTGGTTGGCCCCGCTGTTGCAGTCCCAGATGATGACGGCGGTGCCGTTGGCCGTCGCGCCGCCGTTGGCGTCCAGGCACTTACTGCCGTACACCCGCAGCTGCTTGGTCGAGGTGTAGGTCCACGTCTGGTTGGTCTGGCCGTGGCAGTCGTAGAGCTGCACGCGCGTGCCGTTTGTCTGCGACGCGTTGGGCACGTCGATGCAACGGTTGGACTGCACTCCGACGATGGTGCCCGAGCCACCCGGCGGGTTGGGTGAGCCGCTCGTCGTCGGGCTCGTCGTCGGGCTCGTCGTCGGGCTCGTCGTCTGCGAGGGCGTCGGGTCGGCGGCGTTGAGGGCGTTGAGCACCGACGTGTAGGCGGGCTTCTTGTTCCCACCGCCGTCGAACAGCAGCGGGCTCTCGCCGGAACGCCATGAGTCGCTGTCCCGCACGCCCCACACCGTGATGCCGATGCAGCGCGGCACGTTCGTGCACGCCTGGGTGAGCCCCGCGTACTGCGACGTCGAGGCATTGGTGACGTCGGCCTCGGTCAGGGCCACGTCCACGCCGAGAGCGGCGAAGCTCGACAGCGTGGTCTGGAAGTTGCCCGGCAGCGAGCTGCCGCCCGTGAAGTGGGTCTGCAGCCCGACGCAGTCGATCGGCACTCCCCGGGACTTGAAGTCCTGGATCATGCGGTAGACGCCCTGGGTCTTGCCGTACGACCAGTTCTCGATGTTGTAGTCGTTGTAGCAGAGCTTCACCGACGGGTCGGCGGCGCGGGCGGTGCGGAACGCCACCTCGATCCAGTCGTTGCCGGTGCCCTGCAGGTTCGACTGACGGCGGCTGCCATCCTCGTTGAACGCCTCGTTGACCACGTCCCAGGCGGCCAGCTTGCCCCGATAGTGACCCATGACCCCGTTGATGTGATCGATCATGGCCTGGCGAAGCGTGGAGCCGGACAGGCTCTGCATCCACCCCGGCTGCTGCGCATGCCAGGCCAGCGTGTGGCCGCGCACCTTCATCCCGCGCTGGGTGGCCCAGTTGTAGATCTGATCACCGGCGTTGAAATTGAACTGCCCGCGCTGGGGCTCGGTGGCGTCGGGTTTCATCTCGTTCTCGGCCGTCACCATGTTGAATTCCCGGCCGGCGATCGTGGTGTATGTCGAGTCGCCGAGCCGACCGGCCGCGATCGCCGTGCCGAAGTACCGATTCGACTGCGCGGCCGCCGCCCCCAGCGTGCTCGCCGCCGCATTCGCCGGCGTCAGCACCGCAACGGTGGCTACCGCCGCGACACCGACCACGCCGGCGAGCAGCGCTCTGGCGGCGAGCGGGGTGTTCCGCCGCGTCCCGCCACGGTGGACGGATGGATCTGTATCCACCTTGACCTCCTTCTCTTGGATTCGTGTTGCCGGACGATCCGCAGCCGGCCGTAGGTGCCACCGGTCATCCAGTCAACGGCGCAGGCTCCACTGCTGGTTGGACCCGCCGTGGCAGGAATACAGCTGGATCCTCGTTCCGTTGGCGGTGCCAGTGCCGACGGCGTCCAGGCACAGTCCCGACTGGACGCCGGTGATGGCGCCGTTGGTGCCCAGATTCCACTGCTGGCTGGCCTGGCCGTTGCAGTCCCAGATCACGGCGGCCGTGCCGTTGCTCGTGCCCTGACCGTTGGCGGCCAGGCACTTGTTGCCGGCGGTCATCAGCTGCCGGTTGGCGGTGTAGGTCCAGCGCTGGTTGGCGCCTCCGTGGCAGTCCCACAACTGCAGCTGGGTGCCGTTCGCGGACGCGGAGCCGGGCACGTCGACGCAGCGACCCGATCCGATGCCCGTGATCATCACGTTGGCCTGGCCCGGCGGCTGGCTGCTCGACGAAGAGCCGCTCGCCGGCGGGGAGCTCGGCGGGGTGCCTCCTTCGAAGGAGGAGATGAACCGCCAGGCCTCCGCCTTGGTCCACGTCCGGGAACCATCGTCACAGCCGGAGCACCCGTCGACCGGGGCGGGTCCGTGTCCCCCGTCGAACGCGGCCCACTGCACCGGATAGCCGGCCCGGCAGGAGTACGTGGTCGTGATGTGCCGGCCGCTGCCCTGCGCGGGCTCCTGAGCGTTCTGCGAGGCGCAGCCGTTGTTACGCAGGAACGTGTCGCGCAGCGACCGCCCCGACGAGATGTTGAGGACGTTGTCCGAAATCCCGTGGATCCCGAAGTATCCGATGGGCTGGGAACCGCCGCTGCAACCCGACAGCTGCGCGCCGGAGTAGACCACGACAGCCCTGAAGACAGTGGGCCGGGCGCAGGCGACGGCGTAGCTCATTCCGCCGCCGTAACTGAATCCCATCGCGAACAGTTGTGTGGTGTCGACGCACAGATCGTTCTGGATCAGTCGGACCATGTCGTCGGTGAACGTGAGGTCCTGGCCGTTGGTGTTGGCCCAGCCGTTGCTGATTCCCTGCGGCGCGACCAGGATGGCGCTGTTGTTCGACTGCTGCTGCATGCCGTAGTAGGACCACGCGGCGCCGCTGCTGCCACCGGAGGCGACATCGTTCATGGTTCCGTTCAGCCAATGGTAGGCGAAGATCAGTCGATGCGGGCGGGTGTTGCTGTAGCCGTCGGGAATCCGCAAGATGAAACTGCGGTTCTGGCCACCGCTCTGGATGGTCTGTGAGCCGTTGCGCAGCGTCGGTGTCTTGCCGCAACCAGCCGTCGGCGCCGCTGACGCGGACGGCCCCGTGACCACCGTGGCGACCATTGCTCCGGTGGCGAGCAGGGTGGCCGCGCCCAGCAGCGCCAGCCACCGCGGCCGGACCCGCGTTGTCCGTAGCGATCTCACAGTTGTGACTCCTTGGGGGCGAGGTGCCGTTGGCGGGGCACTCAGTTGTCGAGAAGTTTCGAAAACTTTCGAGCTATTCGGCGAACTGATCGAGTGCCATTGCCTGAACGGTGGCAAGCCATGCCGGGAGTCGCATGGCGCTCGCCTCCGACCGCGAGAGTCGGAAAGGCCGAGCCGACCGATAACGCCTATCGAAACGTTACCGAAACATAAGACGTATAAGGAATCATGTCAAGATGGAAGTCTGTCGATGACCTCGGGCGAATCGATAGTTTCGAAGGCAACGGCAACCGACATCCGCCGTGACGTCAGCCTCCGTCGGATCGAAACAGGCGCGGCGCGAAGTCGATGAGGTTCTTTTGCCACGCGTCCCAACCGTGCGGGCCGGGTGTCACCCCGGCGAACTCGTACCGGATTCCGAGGGAGTCGAAGGTGGCCATGGTGGACAGCACGATCGGGTAGACGAAGTCCGTCACGTTGCCGGTGTACATCCGCAACAGCTTGGTACCGCTGTTGACCGCCCCGACGTCGAAGCCCGTGGAGTTGAACACCCCCGCGGAGAACGTACCGATGTACGCGAACTCACCGGGATGGGCCTTGAGGATGTCCAGAGCCTGAAACCCGCCCATCGACAGGCCGGCGAGTGCCTGCCGCGCCGGGTCGGGCGAAACGTGGTACGCCGCCCGGGCAGCCGGGACGATGTTGTCCAGCAGTTCCTTCCCGAAGTCGGGCACGTTGCCGTTGCCCATCACCACCACCATCGGCACATGCGTCCCGTCGCGGAAGCCGTTGTCGAGGATCTGCTTCGCGCGGCCCATCTCCACCCAGTCGGTGTAGTTCTGGCCGCCGCCATGCTGGAGGTACAGAACCGGGTACGGTTCGGCGCGGGCCGGATCGTAGCCGGGCGGTGTCCACACGTACGCGGTGCGTTCGGCCGCGACCACGGTACTGGTGTAGGTCAGGGTCGCGAGCGTGCCGCCCTGTCCGGTGGGGACATCGGTCAGTGGCCGGGCCGCCCGGCCGGGGGCGAGGAAGGTGCTCCAGGTCGGTTCGGTGGTGATATGGGTCGGGTTCCCGATGTCCTTGTGCGACACGAGATCGACGATGAACTTGTAGTAGTAGAACCAGGGTTTGAGCGGGCCCACGGTGCCCCGCCACCGGTCACCGGTACGGGTTAGCGGAACGTTCACCCAGCTGCCGCCCGGCGCCCAGTTGCCCCACAGCGTCACCCGGCCCGCACCCGCAAACTCCGTGCCGGTCTCGACGGTGACGAAGGTGTCCCCGTTGGCGTCCCGGGTCAGCCACGGCGTCGGCCGCGAGCCCGCTGCCGGGGTCGTGAACTCGCGGGTCAACGGCAGATGACCGGCACTCGGGCGATGGTCGTGAACCGGCCGGAACAAGCGCGGAAGGAAGTCCACCAGGTTCTCCCGCCAGGCATTCCAGGTGTGGCCGTCGTCCGGGTTGACCCCGTCGAAATCGTGCCGCACCCCGGACCGGTCGAGCAGACGCAGCGTCCCGTGGGTCGGGTTGTACGCGGGGTCGGTCACGTTCCCCGCATAGAGGCGCAGCAGTCGGGTGCCGGCGTTGACGGCCCGGCCGTCGATCCGCAGGTGCCCGTCGGTCAAGGGACCGGCGAACGAGCCCGCGTAGGCGAACTCACCCGGATGGGTCAGGACGGTGCGCAGCACCTCGGTGCCGCCTGCCGACGCACCCGCGAGTGCCCGGTGTGCCGGGTCGCGGGCAATGATGTATTTGCGCCGGACCGCACGGTCGATGGCGTAGAGCTCCTGGTGGAGGTCGGCGGTGCTGCCGTCGCCGAGCACGACCACCATGGGTTCGATACGCCGCCGCACGGCGAGGTTGTCGAGGATCTGTCTGGCTCGTCCGAGGTCGAGCCAGTCGCTGCGGGACCCCTGGAGATAGAGCACCGGGTACGGGTGCTGCCGGCGCACGTCGTAGCCGGGCGGCGTCCACACCGTGACCGACCGCGTCTGCCCCGAGCCGGCACGATAGTCGACGGTGCCGAGCGCACCGCCCTGCCCGGCCGGCACGTCCGTGAGCAGGCTCGCGGACTCCCCCGGGACGAGGAACGTGCTCCAGGTCGGGTCGGAGGCGACCGTGGTGGCGTTGGTCGGATCCTTGAGGAGCTTGGTACCGTCGGCCCGGATCCGGTAGCGGTACAGACCCGGCCGCAGCGGACCGATGACCGAGGTCCAGGCGTCTCCGGAACGTCCGAGGCCCAAGTCCGCGACGGCGAACGACGGACCGAAGTCCCCTTCGACGACAACGTTCGACACCGCGCCGAACGCACTCTCGAGATCGGCGGCCGGAACCCGGAACGACACGAAACCGTCGGACACGGTGAGCCACGGGGTCGCCGCCGCCGCCGGTTGGGCCGCGGTCAGCACGACCGTCGCCCCGAGGACGAGGGTGCCGAGCAACGCCGGGAAGCGGCGTCGGCCGACGCTGCGTCTGCGCCACCGCTGCCAAGATGTGGGTGTCATGCTTCGACTCCTCGCGCTGTGACGGGCGGCAACCCGAGGGGGGGTCACGTCTTCGTGGCGCGGTGGGGCGGCACCCCGGCCTCCCGGTCAAGCAGGCCGGGGACGGCGGAAACCTCGGGCTCCCCGTGGTTGCACGGGCTCCGCGGCATGTCGTGGGCCGCAGTGAGCACCGCCAGCGAGTTAGTTGTGAACGATAACATACCCTGCTCATCCAAGCCCGTCAATCACCGGGGATCAGCCGCGGCGGCCGGCGTGCTGGTGGTTCGAGGCCTATGCGGACGGGGCGGACCGGGTTCGGACGGGTGTTCCCCGCCGGAACGCAGGGGGACCGATCAGGAAGGTCGATACGGCGAACATGGCGGCGAAGACGGCCACCGCGATGCCCGGCGCCCACCGGGTTCCCAACCGGCGGCGCAGCTTGAGCAGCATCGGGACCACGGCGGCCAGGCCGATCGCGCCGAACAGCACGGTACCGCCGATCCCGGCCGCAGCGCCGTGCCGGCCAGCAGCCCCACGTGGGTGCGGTGCCACTCGCCGCCGCGCTGCACGTGGTCTCCCTGCGCCGGCTGCGCGCCACCCGCCGCGCGACCGCACCACCACCGGGTCCGCCGTGCGCATGGCCGGGTGAGCCACCCATCGTCGAGAAGGACACCTCGGCGATGTCGCCGGCGGTCTCGTCGAGGCCGTTCGCGAGGTCGACCCGCGCGGATCTGACGATTCTCAGCCCGTCCATCGACGACGCCGTGTCCGGGGCCGGGCAAACTATCTCGTCGCCGTCGATTCCAGGAGGCGGGCGAGCCAGTCGGTGCGGGTCCGGCGGGCTGTGACGGAGATCTTGGCGTGGGGAAAGAGGGCGTCGAAGCCGTGGAAGCCGCCGGCCCAGATGTGCAGTTCGGCCTGGCCGCCGGAGGCCCAGATTGCGGTGGCGTAGGCGACGTCCTCGTCGCGGAAGATCTCGGCGGTGCCGGCGTCGATGTAGGTGGGTGGTAGGGCGGACAGGTCGGTGGCGAGGGACGGGGAGATGTACTCCGACACGTCGGTGGCGTCGGGTAGCAGTGAGCGCCAGGCGAACTCGTTCGTTTCGCGGGTCCAGACGCCCGGAGTGCCGGCGAACTGGCGGCTGGAGACGGTCGTGTTGCGGTGGTCGAGCATCGGGCAGATGAGGACCTGGGCGGCGATCGACGGGGTGCCGCGGTCGCGGGACATCAGCGTGACGCCCGCGGCCAGCCCGCCGCCGGCGCTGGTGCCGGCCACCACGATGCGGGCCGGGTCGATGCCCAACTCGGCGGCGTTCGTGGCCGTCCAGCGCAGGGCCGTGTAGCAGTCGTCGACCAAGGTTGTGCCGGTGAATTCCGGGGCCAGGCGGTAGTCGACCGTGACCACGACCGCGCCGAAGCGGTCCAGCCATTCCAGTGGGATGTCGAGCTGCGCGAAGCGGTCGCCCATGACCATCCCGCCGCCGTGGATCCAGTAGATGCAGGGCGCCGGTGCGGTCAGGCCCTTCGGGCTGAGGATCGTCAGCGGGATGTCGGCGCCGTCCTGGGCTGGGACGGTGACCTCGCGCCGGTCGACGGCGCGGTTCTCCAGCAGCGGCTCCAGCGGGCTGGAGGAGTACGGGCGGATCTGGGCGAGTGACTCGGCGTCGAGTGCCGTGACGAGCGGGATGTCGGCGAGGAGGGCGGCGAGCTCGGGGTCGGTGGCGATCATGATGCGGGGTCCATTTCGTCGTGAGAGCTGAGTCCGGGGGTAGGGGTCAGTCGGGCGTCAGAAGGTTGCCTTGCCGCCCACGGGGATCTCGTCGGTGTACTGCGACTCGCCCGCCAGCAGCGGTTGCAACCGTGCGACCAACGTCTGCGCGGCCTCCGTCGCGAAGAACTCGGCGTGGGCCTCGCGGCTGGTCCAGCCCTCGGTGACCGAGACGACGTCGCCGTTATTCGCCGAGCGGGTGACCAGGAAGACCACGCAGTCCTCATGTGGCAGCGACGGGGCGGCCAGCAGCAGTTCGACCAGCTCGTCGCCCTTGCCGGGGTGGGCGGTCATCGTGGCGCGGAAACCGTGCATGGTAATTCCTCCTGGTGGTGGTCCGAACTGGTATGTCTGTCCACCAAGAAAAGCACCATGAGGTGCGCAAACGTTAGAACGATGCTCGCCGGTGCTTGCCTGATCCTCTCGTTGTCACGAGGATCGGTCCGTGGTTCACTCGGTCTGTGAGCCTCGACGAGCTGCGTGCCCTGTGCGACCGCCACGCCCGGCCGGACGGCGCGACCGCGATCGACGGCGTGCTGGTATCCAAGGTGGAACACTCGACGCCGCCGTCCACCTCCATGTCCGGCACCGTGCTGGCCCTCATTGCCCAAGGGGCCAAACGGATCGCGCTCGGTGATCGCGTCTACGAATACCGCGCCGGGCAGTACCTCATCGCGTCCGTGGACCTGCCGGTCACAGGGCATTTCATCAACGCCACGCCGCAGGTCCCGGCGCTCGGGTTCGGGCTGGTGCTGCAGCCGGCCGCGGTCGCCGAACTGTTGCTGTCGTCCAGCCCGGCCGACCTGCCGCCCCCGGCCGCCGGAGTGCCATCGGGGCTGGCCGTCAGCGACGCGCCCGGCGAGTTCGTCGACGCCGTGGTCCGGCTGCTGCGGCTGCTCGACCGGCCGCGGGACATCGCCGTGCTCGCGCCGCTCATCAAGCGCGAGATCCTATGGCGGGTCGTCACCGGCGAGCAGGGCACGGTGGTACGACAGCTCGGGCTGGCCGACAGCGGGTTGACGCACATCGCGCGGTCGGTGCGCTGGATCCGTGAGCACTACACACAGGCGTTCCGGGTCGAGGACGTGGCACGGCTGGCCGGCATGAGCGTGTCGGCGTTCTACCGCAACTTCCAGGCGGTCACCGCGATGAGCCCGATCCAATTCCAGAAGCAGATCCGGCTGCAGGAGGCGCGGCTGCTGCTCGCCACGCATCCCAACGACGTCACCGGGGTCGGGCTGCGGGTCGGCTACGACAGCCCGTCGCAGTTCAGCCGCGAGTACCGGCGCCAGTTCGGTGCGCCGCCGAGCCAGGACGCGGCCCACCTGCGCGGCGTGTCCGCCCGGTAATGCCATGTCAGGTCTGTCTATCTCCCGATCCCTCAACCGCTGACCGAATCCCCGACGCCGGCCGAATGCCAACGACGACCAGGGATGCATGTGCAGCGACGTCGTGCAGCCAGATGTCAACGTGTCCGAAGTCGATTGCCCTTGGTGTCTCGTACAGCGAAGTGTCGCCCGCGCCTACACCGGCCACACCGACAAAGCCGGCCCAGCCGCCACCTGCATCAAGCCGACCTCCAAGCCGTCGCCACCGCCCTCGCCGCCCTACCACACCCCCACGCCACCACCCTCGACGACCTCGGAATCCACACTGAACAACGACGAACTGCTCGCTCAGTTCGGCGAGCCGCGATCCGCCTGTGTCGTCATCGTGTGCGGGCGACATCGTAGGGCGTCCGCTGACGTCCGCAGCCGTCCGTCACCGTCCACGTCGGCCCGCCATAGGTCACGGGATCTGGGAGTGTTGTCCCCGGCCAGTATCCGTCGACGGACCGGAGGACTTCATGCCTGGGAGCAGCCCGCCGCTGACCAACCGCCTGGCCGCCGCGACTGTGATCGGCCTCGTGTTCGCCGGTGGTCTCGTCGTCGCAACGCCCGCGCAGGCTGCGGTGTTCACCTGTGCCGGGGAACCCGCCACGATCGTCGCGTCGGGCGGCGGGACCACGCGTGGCACCGCCGGTCCGGACGTCATCGTCACCTTCGACCGCGTGGACGTGATCTGGGGCCGTGGCGGCGACGACCTCATCTGCTCCGGTGGTGGTGGCGACCTCGTCCGCGGCGAGGACGGCAACGACATCATCTACAGCGAAGACGGCTTCGACGAGGTGAGCGGTGGCACCGGCGACGACACCATGGTCGGCGGACCGGGGAACGACAAGCTCTGGGGCAACGGCGGGACCAACGTTGCCGACGGCGGCCCGGGATCGGACCAGTGCACCCTCTCCCGGATCAAGCTCAACTGCGAACGCACCTGAACTCCTGCCGCAGATGACGGGCTGTCCGTCAGCGCCGTACCGGAGCGTTCCCCCCATGCACACCTGAAGCCACGCGCTCCTCCTCGATCTGCCTGGCGTGGACTCGCTGACGGATCCGACGTGCGTGACGCGTCCGAATGGAAGGTCGCGGTCACCGGCCAGACCATCGCCGGTCCCGGAGCCCAGATATCGGGAGATTGCTCGTTGTCGCTACGTCGACGGTTTCTGACGAAAGGATGAGATGAGGGTGCGTTTCGCGCCGTGGTTCGCGGCCTGCTTCATCGCCGCCGGGCCGACGTTGACGGCCGTGGCGGTGATGCTGTCGGTTGACGAGAACACGGAGGCCGGGTTGGCGGTCCTCCTGTTCGGCGTGGTCCTGACCCTCTTTGGCGGGCTCTACGTTGGGTCGCTTCCCTATGCCGTCGTCAGCGAGTCGTCCGTCGTGGTGCGGACCGGCAACGAGCGGCAGGTGCCCGCCTATCTGGCCTTCGCCCGTCGCGACGACCGGGACCACACGTCCGCTGCCCGTGGAGTCCGGCGAGTCGTGCGCCCCCTCGCGTGTGTCCTGGTCGTCGCACTATCGACGGCCGGCTGCGGTGACGAGCCGAAGGAGCCGAACGCTTCAACCGCCGGCGGCAGCCCGGCCTCGACCGCGGCATCGTCGACGGCGTCCGCGACGTCGAGCCCGTCTCCGAGTCTGCCTCCGAGCCCGAGTCCGACGCCGAAACGCTGCCCATGGAGTGAGCAGAACCCACGCCCGCTCGGCGACGACGGCATCTCGGTCACGCTGGACACGACCTGTCTCGGCGACGGCCACCGATGGTCGACCGGAGGCTGGCTGTACGTCCTACCCAGCCCGAGAACGACCGCCCGCAACAACACGTTCGACAACGGCTTGGTGCTCCCGATGGAGTGCGCGGTCCGCAACGGGCCGCCATTCAGCGACATCGACGGTCACTCGTCCCCGGTGTGGGTGCGGGTCCGCGGCGTGATCCTCAACCAGTTCACGGCCAAGGGCTACGCCCAGCACGCGGCGATCGGCTACGCCGACATCACCGACCAGCCGGAATGCGTGCAGTAGGGGACTCGACAACGCGCAGGGACCACAGCCCGGCCAAAGCAGGACGCGGCGTTCGGCCAATTAGGCCAACGTCGGCGGCTATGACGTACGGCTGCGTTGCCTGTCCCCTGCTTGGGCTGGGTCGACCCGGATGGCTCGGGGGTTCTGTTTCGGGCTGTGTGGGGCCGGCGCGCTGGTGGGGGTGGTGGCGGGCATCGCGTACCAGACGCCGAGCGCCCAGGCCCGCCGCGAACGGCCGCGCACTCCGTTGGAGATCCTCACAGATCAGAATCGCCGTCAGCGGCGGGCCAAGCGGGCAACCTGGTGGCGGCTGGTCCGGTGGCGGGGACGACTTCCTCGACGGTGGCGGCGACGACTGACTGTTCGGTGGTATGCCACAGCGCCAGGGTTGCGGCCGGTTGCGGCCCGCCGATGGGGGTGCCGCGCGAGTACGGCGACCGGCAGCAGACCCGCGCGAGGCTCCCACCAACGTCGCCGCTGACGCCGTCTACGCCACTGACAGACGCTGTCGCCGACCACTGACATTCTGCGGTCGCTCAACATTCCTATCCGGGGAAGGCCGGTACCGTCCGATGCGGTTGCCGCCGGTGTGGCATGAGCTGCCGACCGGTGGAACCCACCCCGACTTGAATACGCGCCCCCTACCGATCGTCACGTCGGCCGTCCGGTTTCCGCGCGACGAAGGATCGCGCGGCGGCGGAGCGTGCCCGGCGGTCTAGGTCACGCGGGTCGGGTACAGGCGTATCACCGGGTGGTTGTGGTCGAAGACGGCGATGGTCCGGCCGTTGGGGTTCAGTGCGAACCCCGACCCGCCGGGCATCGTCGGGGTGATCTGTTCGCCGGTGTCGGGGTTCCAGATGACGGTCGCACGTTGGCTGCCGCCGACCAGGAAGTCACCGTTGGCGCTGAACGCCACCCGGTAGACGTAGCTGTCCAGACCGAGCAGCGGTCGCCCTACGTGCCTCCGGTCGCGCAGTGACCACAACTGGACCGAGCCGCTGTCGCGCCCGATCGCCATCGTCTGCCCGTCCGGACTGATCGCGACCGACAGCGCGCGACCACCCGCTGGAGCGACCGCGACGGCCGTGCGTGAACGGATGTCGAACAGCGTCACCTGATCGGCGCCCGCCACGGCGACGGTCCGGTTGTCCGGGAGGAACGCGACGCCGGTGATGCCGAGTGCCGTGCGGATTCCGTGCACGGTCGGCCACATGTCGAACGGAGCACCGACGGGTGCGCGCGCCGCCACGTCCCACACCCGGAGGATCCCGTCGATGGAGGCCGACACGAGCAGCCGGCCGTCGCCGCTGAAGTCCAGATCGGTGACCGGTCGCGGATGGCTTGCCGGCAGCGCCTCCAGAAACCCCTCACGCGACGCGAACGGGCCCTTGTCATGGTCGGTCGGACCGCCCACGAACACCCGACCGTCGGCACAGCCGACCGCCCGCACCGGGCCAGCGATCGGCGCGTAGACAAGGCGGGTGGCACCGCACCCCCTCATGAACTGACCGTCGGAGCCGCCCTCGGCGAGCCACCACGACCGGGCGATGTCGTCGCTGACGCCGATCACCCGTTGGCCGTCGGGACTGAACGCGACATCGCGCAGGCCGACCGAGTCGACGATCTCGCGAGCGGCGCCGGCGCCCGTCGGTGCCGCCGGGTCGAAGCGCGGCGCCGAGTCGTCGCCACGCAGGAGAGGCAGCGTGATGACGACGATGAGCGCCGCAACCACCACGTGCAAGCCGATCTGCGGAACCACGCCGATGGATCTGAACGGTGACTGCATCGAGACCCCCCGAATGATGCCGGCCCACCGACGCTAACCCGAACCGCCCGCACAAACATTGATCGTGACCAAGTAGCAGCCGGTTCGCGACCTGTGGCCGGGTTCGACGGCAACGAGATCGCATGGCAACGTTCTTCTACCTCCAGGAGTGCAAGCCGCAGTAGATCAACCGAGCCCAGCTCGTCGTTGCCGTTTGGTACACAGACCTCAGGACAAGCGCCCCGATAGCACGGCCGCTGCTGGGCATCGACGACGGCGAAGCTGTCAGCCTGTGGGACGTCCACGCCGACGCGCCGTTCGGTGCGCCGCTGACGGGGCCGGTTTGCGGTGCCCGGATGCTCGCCGATGGCCGGGGGTGCTGACGTCGGCCACGGGCCCGACACGCCTAATCCTGCCGCGGGCTATGGATCGGTGCCCGATGCCGGTCTGCGGCCACGTCGACCCGCAAGGCCTACCGCCCCGCCTTGGTCGGCGACACGGGTTCCACGGTCGCGACAGGGCCCCCGGGGCCGCCGGAGTCACCCGAGCCCTCGGGAAGGTCAGGCAGGCAACTCGGTACCTTTCCCTGCACCGCAATGCCCTCGCTCAACGTGAGCACGTCGCCGTCCTTTTTCGCGGCAACCAGTATCATGGAGCCTGGCCGCACACCCTTGGTCTGCACGGTGACCGAGCCCTCACCGCCGCCAACGCTGGAAACGGTGCCACTCGACTCGCCGGCAAAACGCTCGTCGATCTCGAACGTGTCCTTGCAGTCCGCGGTCATCGGCACGGCCACGACGGGAGCGCCGATCCTGCGCAGCTCCGCGTTGGCGGCGTCCACCGCACGGATGTCGCTGATGGACAGCGTCACCGTCCCATCGGCGTTTTTGCTCACGGCGTACGCAGGGGTGTTCCCGTCGAAGACGGTCACCGCGATCGCGATGGACCCGGCGACGGTCAGTGCGCCAGCCGTGACCAACAGCGGACGTACCCTCGTCGGCCGAGGCGCCCGACGGACGAACTCACTCATCGCGACCCCGTGCCGCTGCACCAGCTCGCCCAACAGTCGCTCCTCGAACATGCCCATGACTCAGTCCTGCCCCTTCTTCCGTCCGACAAGAGCGCGCAACGTGTTACGCGCCCGAAACAACCTGATCCGCAGCGCACCCGACGAAACGCCGAGGGCCACCGCCGCCTCCCTGGGCTTCATACCGACGAGGTCGACCAGCTCGACCACTTCCCGGTCCAGTGCGGGCAGCGAGGTCATGGCGTCGAGCAGCCCACGCCCGTCGCGCTCGGCGTCGATCCGCACCGCCAGTTCCGCCGCCTCGTCCACATCCAGCTCGCGGTACCCGCTCAGCCGCATGGCCATTTCCCTGTTGCGGCTGGTGGACTCACAGTGCTTGGCGAACACCCTCCTGGCGATGCCGATCACCCACGCCCGCGCGGTGCCCTTCCCGGGATCGAACGTCGGAAAGGAGACGATCGCCTGAACGAAGGTTTCCGACGTCAGATCGGCGACCGTCTGCGGATCGGTACTTCGCCGCGCGAAGAACGCGGTGACAACATCGAAGTTGGCCCGGTAGACAGTCTCGAACTCCAGCAGCAGACCGCTGGCGGGCCCCGGTGCGCGCCGCGCCTCTGGGCGGCGCTGTGACTCGACCACGATTTCCCTCACGTTCACTAACTTGCGGCCCTGGCAGATTTCCGTTACGGAGGTCGCTGTGGTCCACGGCCCAGGCAAGGTCGCGTAGTGTCCGTCTTGGTCACGTGATGCTGAGTCTGGTAAGGGTTCGCGGACGTGGTGGCGGAGCGCTCTGGCGGTGTTGGCCCAGTCGTGATGTCGCACAATGCCGATGGCGAGGTCTCGCCGCAGCGCTGACCCGGCACCTGGCGTTCCTGCCACTCACCTGGTAACGGCGTCCTTCACCCGTAGGCGGCCCATCGGCGGAAGCATTCAGCGGTGCTGTCCGACCTTCTCGATGACCCGCCACTCCCCGCCGACACGCAGCGTGCGGACCGACCAGCCGGCACACGCCGTCGACCCACCGCGCTCACCACCTCCCCCGACGTCACCACAGTGCCGCAGGTGATGGCGCCGGCGGCGATCGTCAGCGCGTACGGGCGGTGGCTCAACAGCCTCACCGGCCCGGTCCAGATAGTCGTGTCGACGCAGCGGGTCGACCTGGCCAGTCAGGCCATCAGCATCGCCGACGCCGCACCGGATCTGCCGCACCCGGCGGCTGACCGACGCCGCCCTGGACTACGCGCAGTTCCTCGAACAGGTCGCCGAGCAGCGCGATCCGTTGTGCCGCACCGTCGCCGTCGCCTGCCCGGAAACGCCGATGCGCTTCACCAATCTCGGCCCAGATGAGACCGCCCCTTGCCTCCACACCGGGCACACCATCGACCAGTCGAAGCGGATCCATGACGCCCGCAAGCGACTGACAGAGGTCGGCTTTCAGCTCGTCGACCGCCGTCTCCACGTTGTCTTCCTCTTCAGACCAGTCAATGTTGGCCTCGCGTAGCTGCTGTGCAGCAAGGCTCGTGACAGCTTCGGGGTCGTGAACGACGACCTCCAAACGGCAGTACAGCTGCATCGTGACGGGTTGGAGTCGCTTCACGCGTCCAGAATCCCACAAGAAGATCACGACGATCACAAACCCGAGCGTGCCAACCACTACCGCACCAGCCTGCCAGGCCAACATCACGCCAGCCCACTCCCCGGAAGGCCCGCTGGTGGCGGGTCTGGTCGTCACCGCCGTTGGTCAGGCAGGCGAGCCGGAGCCCTTCGCGCGGATCGCGGGCGGCCCCGGGGCACCCGACGCCACGACATCGCGATCGGGGCTCACCCGTCGTCATTGCCGGTCGTGGGTTCGCGGGACAGGCGTCGGATCAGCTCCTGCCGTGAGCGCAGGCCGAGCTTCCGGTAGATGTGCCCGAGGTGGTAGTCGACGGTCTTCGGCGAGAGGTAGACACGTACCGCGATCTCGCGGTTGGTCAGCCCCTGTGCCGCGTTGAGAGCCACCTGCCACTGCTGCGGGGTGAGCTCGCGGGCACGGTCGTCGCGCTGCTCGGCCTGCCTTCCGGTCGCGCGGATCTCGCGTCGGCACAGCTCCGCCCAGCCGGCTGCACCGGCCGTCTCGAACCTGGCGAGTGCGTCGGCCAGGTGGTGCCGCGCGTCGCGTCGTCGCCGGGCCCGCCGCAGCCGCTGGCCGAAGCACAGCAGCGTCTGCGCGCGCTCCAGCGGGGCATCGAGGTCGTCGCACGCGGCCAGCGCCGCCTTGAAGGCGTCGTCGACCGCGTCGTCCGCCGCGAGCAGCCCGCGGCAGCGGCTCGCCGCGGCGAGAGCGGTCCGCCGGCCCAGCCGGGTCCCGTGGTATTCCAGCCGTTCGATGACCGCGATCGCCCGGTCCGGTCGCTTCAGGTGGACGTAGGACTCGGCGAGGTGTCCGGCGACGGGCAACCAGTTCGGCTCGACCAGGCCGACGTCGCGGGTGGTCTCGTCGATCCACTCCAGGGCGTCGACCGCGTCTCGGTACCGCCCGGCCTGGATCGCCGCAATACCCACGGCGTAGCGGGCGCGCGCGGCCACGTCGCGGTAACCGGGCGGGCCGATGCGGACCGCGAGGTCCGCGTGCGCGCGGCAGTCGGCCTCGTTGCCCAGCAACGCGTCGACCACGGCCAGCATGGTCAGCGCGTGCGCGCGCTGCGACGGGAAGCCGATCTGCTCGGCGATCTGGACCGCCTCGGCCGCGGCCCGGTGGGCGGCGCGCAGCCGGCCCGTCCGCGACTCCAGGCCGGCGAGCCGGGTCAGGGCGTAGGCCAGCAACAGCACGTCGTTGCGCTGTCGCGCTGCGGCGATTTCCGGCTCCAGCAGCGCGCGTGCGGTGGTGTGTTCCCCGAGCCACAGCAGCACCTCGGCCAGCTCCGCCGCGGTGCCGTCGGCCGGGACGGAGGCGCAGGCCGGCACACAGGCGCGGGCCAGGTCGGCCCCTTCCGGCCGACCGGCGACCACCTGCGCGGCCGCCCACTGGACCTTGTGCTTGAGCCAGCCCGCACGCTGGCCCGACGATTCATCGGCAGCCGAGTCGGCGAGCTCACTCAGCCGCCGGCAGACCCGCAGCAGCAGCGGGAGGTCGAGGGCGGCCCAGCACCGGTTGATCGCGCCGCCGAGCATCCGGGCCGCCCCCGCCGGATCCGTAGCGGCGTACGACTCGGCCTCGGCGAGGTACGCGTCGCCGACGGCTGTCAGGTCGCCGAGTCGCAGTGCCGTGAAGGCCCTCATCCGGGCCGCCTCGCAGCGCGGGCCGCTGCGCCCGGTCAACGCCCGCACCTCGTCGGCCAGCGCCACCGCGTGGTCGCCGGCACCCGAGTCCGACCATGCCCACATCGCCCGCACGAGCCGGTCGGCCCGCAGATCCGGGTCGGGCGTGAGCCGCGCCGACCGTTCGAACGCGCGCGCCTGCGCCACGACGCCGCCCCGCCGCAGGGCGCGCTCCGCCGTTTCGGCGAGTGCCGTGGCGACCACCTCGTCCGGACCCGACGCGGCGGCCGCGAAATGCCAGGCCCGCCGGTCGGCCTCGTCGTCGGACGTCAGGACGCTGGCGACGGCGAGGTGCGCCCAGCGGCGCAGTCCGGGCCCGGCCGCCGCGTGCACCGCCGAGCGGACCAGTGGGTGCCGGAACCGCACGCCGACCGGATCCGCGGCCGACCGGGGGGTCGTGCCGTCGCCCGGCTCCGTCGTGCGGCGCGGCGGAACCGTGACCAGGCCGGCCGCGACGGCGGGGTCCAGCGCCCAGAGGGCCAGACCGCCACGGGCCAGCGCCCGTTCCACCGTGGCCAGCTCCTCCGTCTCCGACACCGCGCACGTCACCAGCGCACGCCACGCCGCGTCCGGCAGCAGGCGTGCCTGGCCGAGGAAGGCCGCCTCGACCCGGCTCGCGGCCGGGAGCGGGTCGTCGAGCGGCACCCGACCGGACCGTTGCGCCGCGGTGAGTGTCGCCGGCAGCTCCACCAGCGCGAGCGGGTTGCCGGCGGTCGCCGCGACCAGGTGGACCGCGGCGGCCGGTGCCATACCGGCAGCGGTGGCCAGGCGGACGCCGGCCGCCTCGTCCAGGCCCATCAGCACCATGTTTGCGATGCCGGGCGCGTCCAGCCCTTCGCCACCCGGTCGCCGGGCGGTGAACACGATCGCGACCCGCTCGGCGAGCAACCGCCGCGCGGCGAACAGCAACGCCTCGGCCGATGCCCGGTCGATCCAGTGCGCGTCGTCGACGGCGCACAGCACCGGCGTCCGCTCGGCGACGGCGGCGATCAGGTTCAGGGTGGCGCCGTAGGCCGCCAACCGGTTGACCGGCCCGGTACCGCCGATCGCGAACGCGGCACGCAGCGCGTCGGCCTGCGGGGCGGGCAGCTCGTCGAGCAGCGCCAGCACCGGTCGCACCAGCCCGTACAGCGTCGAGTACGGCAGCTCGGACTCGAACGCGGCGCCGCAGGCCCGCAGAACCCGCATGCCACTGTCGCGGGCGACGTCGACCGCGCGTTCGAGCAACGTGGTCTTGCCGATGCCCGCCTCGCCGCGGATCACCAGCGAGCCGCCGCGGCCGCTCCGTGCGGCCGCCAGCAGGTCGTCGATGCGCCGGCACTCGTCGAGGCGACCGAGGACCATCTCGTCGTCGCCGGCCGGCACGCCCAAAAGCCTAATGCCAGGCCCGACCGCGCAGACACCGCTGCGACCGATGCCCGACAGATGCCTCATCGACTAGGAAGTCGCCCGATTCAGCGCCGCTTCGAGCTTCGTAACGTTCGGCGTGCATCGCTCGACGTCCATCGAAAGGGGCAGGAGATGCATCGCAGACCATGGAAAAGGCGGACGGCTGCGGCCGCCACGGCGCTGATCGTCGCGGGCGTGTCGACGCCGGCGGCCGCGGCCGGGACGCCCACGCGGGCCGCGCCGGTCGCTGGAGCACGACCGCCGGCGGCGGTCACTGTCAACGCGACCGGAAGCCACCTGGCCATTGCCGACTTCGGATTGTCGACCAACTGGTTCTACGACAATCCGCGGTTCGTCGCCGACATCACCGGCGAAGGCCGCGCCGACGTCGTCGGGTTCGGCCCCCAAGGCGTCTATGTCGCTGTCGCGAACGCGGACGGCTCGTTCGGGTCGGTAAATCTCGCGGTCAACAACCTTGGCTTCAACCAGGGCTGGCGGAGGAACGAGCACCCGCGCTGGGTCCAGGACATCACCGGCGACGGCCGGGCCGACGTCGTCGGCATCGGCTTTGCTGGCGTGTGGACCGCGGTCAGCCACGGCGACGGGACGTTCGGACCGGCCACGTTCGTCCTGGAGAAGTTCGGCCTGCGCGACCGTCAGCAGGACACCAAGCTGTTCCTGGCCGACACCAACAACGACAAGTGCGACGACATTGTCAGCATCTACAACAGCCAGACGCTCGTCTCGTTGGCGGATTGCGCCGGTGGGTACGCGCAGCCGACGCTGGCCACCACCGTGTTCGACTTCTTCAACTTCGACTGGCGCTACTTCCAGGTCGCCGACGTCACCGGCGACGGTCGCGCGGAGATCCTGGCCGCGACGACATTCGGCGACCTCGGCCCGATCCAGCTCGTGATATCGACGCGACGCGCCGACGGAACCTACAACAACCCGGTGCCGGCCGGGGCGAACTTCCCGAACGGCGCGGTGGCGGTGCCCACGCGGGAGAACCTTGTCGATGTGACGAACGACGGGCGGAGGGACCTCGTCCTGTTCGACGCGCCGGTGCCGGAGTGGGGCGTGTACACCGCACGGGCGCAGGCCGGCGCTCATTTCGCCGACTTCATCAGGGCCACCCCCGACTTCGGCGGCAACCAGGGCTGGACACCCAACCGGCACCTGCGTCTGGTGGCCGACCTCAACGACGACGGCCGTGGCGACATCGTCGGCTTCGGCGAGGACGGCGTCTACACGGCGTTGGCGACCACCGGGGGCATGTTCGCGACCCCGAACCACATGGTCCTGCCCCAGTTCGGAGCCAACGCCGGCTGGGACTGGAATATCGACACTCCACGGGTGCTCGCCGACATCAACGGTGACCGCCGCGCCGACATCGTCGCCTTCGGCACCGGCGGCGTGTACACGGCGATCTCCAACGGTGACGGGACATTCGCCGCCTGAGCGACGGTACGGGATTCGGCCGGCTCGACGGGACACAGCGTCGCCACCAGGCGCCACGATGGCCGCAAGAAGCCCGCCTCCGACGGGGGCGTCGGGGACGGGCTTCTCGGCCCTCGGTTGGGTGGAGGGCCGGATCGCAATCGCCGTCCGCCCTCTCGATGGTGGACCGCACCGTTACCTCCACGCGGCGTGGCCCGGTGGGCTCGGGATTCGAATTCGACGGCTGCGACGTGCGAACCATCAGGTGGCGGTCCTACGACGGCAGGTCCACCGCCCGATCTGCAACCAGCCGACCGGGTCCTGCTGGCGGCGTTGTCCCGACCACTCCCCCGCGCCCGGTGGTCGGCGCTCTTCGTCACCCCGGCCACGCTGCTGCGATGGCACCCTCAACTCCTGGCCCGGCACTGGACATACCCACACCGGCGACCCGGGCGGCCGCCGAGAACCCGGCCTGGGGACACCGCCGCATACAGGGTGAATTCGTCGGCCTCGGCTGCCAGGTCGCGGCCGGCACCGTGTGGAAGATCCTGCACCAGGCCAATGTCGACCCGGCGCCACGCCAGCCGACCCTCGCCGGCAGGATCCGGGCCCAGGTCATCGTCGCCTGTCCGTGATCTGAATGTGACGGCGCATCGATACGAACTTTCACGGTAGGCGTGAAAGGCTTGACGGGTGGATCGCCTGACAATTCCACGGTGTCCCTGCTGCGGCTACCGCACCGGCTGCGCAAACCTGCCCGGTCTGCTACTGGACGCACGACGGCGCTTCGGGGCGGCACTCCGGTGCCGCGTTCGACGGTCTCAACGGCGAACGAACCCTGGACGAGGCCCGGCTGAACTACTCCATCTACGGTGCGAGCGCCCGGCGCTACCGCGATGTGGTGCGTCCTCCCCGCCCCGACGAACAGCCCTGAAACCGTCAGGGTGCGGTAGTCAGTCCAGATCGACACTCGTACGCTCGGTGAATACCGGGCCTCGACAAATGTCGGCACTATCGACGGGCCAACTCCCGCCGGCAATCCACGTCAGATTTGCGAGTGAGGCCCTGCCCGGGCTTGGCGTCGCTCGGTCACCGGCAGTCACGCGGTGAAGATGACGAGGAAGAACGGGGTCTTCGTCGGCTACTCGTTGTGGCCGAGTGGGCGGGTCGGACCCGGGATCTGGGAGACAACGGTCGGCCGGAACCGTCCGTTGTCTCCCACGTTGCGGCCATCGCCCACGCAGCGGGGGCATCGGGACTACGGGCCCGTCGGACTGAGAGGACGCGGGTACGTCGAGTCGACGGCACCGAACTACGTGTGAGCCCCTTCCCGCGTCTTGCCGAGGCTCGCCGGAGTTGTCGCCGCGACCACCGCCGCCAGCGCGAAGCACGCCGCCGCACCGATCAACCCGGCGCGGTAGCCGGTGGCCAGCGCGCCGGGGCCCGCACCCGGGCCGGTGGCCCAGTTGGCGACGAGTGCCAGCGTCGCCAGGCCGAGCGCCGCACCGATTTCCTGGGCGGAATTGATCAGCCCCGACGACGCACCGTGGTCGTCGGGTCCGACACCGATCGACGCGGCGATGAACGTCGGCGCGAAGGCCAATGCGCTGCCGAGCGCCAACAGCAGCATGCCGGGTAGCACGTCGGCCCAGTAGCTGCCGCCGACCGGCGCCCGGGCCAGCAGCAGGGCGCCGGCCACAAGCAGCACCAACCCGGCCGTCAGCGGGCGCCGGACGCCGACCCGGCCGGTCAGCGCGGCCACCCGCGGTGAGATCACGAGAACGACGACGGTGATCGGGGCGAACGCCAGGCCTACGGCGAATGCGGAGTGGCCAAGCACCACCTGTAGGTAGAGGGTGGCGAAGAACATCGTCGCGCCCAGCGCACCCGCGTTGAGCAGGAGCGTGACGTTGGCCGTGCGCACCCCGGGCAGCCGGAGCAGCGCCAGTCGCAGCAGCGGTTCCGCACTGCGGCGCTCGGCGTGAACGAACGTGCCCAGAAGCACGGCCGCGATCAGTGCAGCGAGACCGGCCCGCGTCCGGACGCCGTCCTCGGCCAGCCAGGTCAGCGCCAGCACGCCGCTGACCAGACCGCCCGTCAGCAGCGCCGACGCGCCGAAAGCCAGAGGGCGCCGCACCGGATCGGCGTCGCGGCGCATCAGCACGGCGAGCGCGACCACCACGGCCGCACCGATCGGGACGTTGATCAGGAAGATCCACCGCCAGCCCAGGAACTCCGTGACCGCGCCGCCGACGAGTTGGCCGGCGATCGCACCCGCCGAGCCCACCGCGGCCCACAAACCCAGTGCCCTGTTGCGTTCCGCACCCTCGGGCAGGCTGGCGGTGATCGCGGCCAGCGCGTTCGCCGAGACCAGTGCCGCGCCCGTACCCTGCAGCGCCCGGGCGGTGAACAGCTGCCAGTCGACCTGCGACAGGCCGGCGAGCAGCGACGCCAGCACGAATAGGGCCAGGCCGCCCAGCAGCAGCGCCCGCCTGCCCAGCCGGTCACCGGCCCGCCCAGCGACGACCAGCAGGCTCCCGAACGTGAGCGTGTAGGCCGTGCCGGTCAGCGACACCCGGCTGTCGAGCAGGCCGAGGTCACTCCGGATCACCGGAATGGCGACATTGATGATCACCACGTCGAGGATCAGTACGAACTGCGCTGCGCACAGGGCGATCACCGTCCACCACATTCGCCGGAACATCGCCGACCTCCTAAAATCCTACGCTGTAGGATTCGAAACTCTACACCGTAGGATGAGATCGTGACCACCGAGAGACGTCGCCCGGGCCGACCGCACCGGGACCGGCCATTGCTGACCCGGCCCGCGATCCTGGCGGCGGCGTTGGAACTCGTCGACGAGGCCGGCATCGGGGCGCTCAGCATGCGGCGGCTGGCCGGCAGGCTGGACGTCGACCCGATGTCGATCTACCACCACCTGCCGAACAAGGCCGCGATCGTGTCGGGGCTGGTCGGCACGGTGTACTCGACAATGGCGCCGGTGCCGGTCGACGGGCCATGGGCCGAGCGGGTGCGGGCGTGGGCCCGCGCCTACCGTGACCTCGCGCTGGCCCACCCGAACCTGGTGCTGCAAATCGTCACCGACAGCGTGGCCGCGTCGGATGCGGCGGTGCTGATCAGTGAGCCGCTGTACGCCGCGTTCGACGCGGCCGGCCTGGCACCGCCCGATGTGGTGAACGCCGCCGGTGCGCTCGTCGACTTCGTCAACGGCTATGCGCTCGCCGGGGCCGCGGCCCCGGTCGAGGGAGACCCGATGGGCGAACGCCTCGACGCCCTCCCACCGGATCGCATACCGACGATGCGCCGGGTGCACGCGGCCGTGGCGCGCGAGCCGGCGGAGCGCGACTTCTTCAGCAGCGGCGTGGAGATCATCATCCGGGGCGCCACGGCCCTCGCCGCCGGCGCGACCGGGCGGTGACGGTCCTTGTGCTGATGACCTGCGTCAGCAAACAACCTTGGCCGGTCACGTGTGCGGCGAGCGCCGACCCTGCTCCTGTGGGTCGGGCCGGATCGATTGGTGATGCGCGATTCGAGGGCAGCCAGCGGCCAGGAGATCGATCAGTTTGGCGCGGGCGGGGCCGGTCGGCTGGTTGATCTCGTCCAGGATCTGGATGGCCTGGCGGAACGAGCGTTCGGCCGCGGCATGGTTGCCGAAGGCGCGGTGGGTGTCGCCGAGTTGCATCGTTGTATCGGCCTCGGAGACGCGGTCGCCACCGTCGTGGTGCAGTGCGATGCCGCGACGGCAGCAGGTGACGGCCTGCTCGTACCCGCCGAGCTGCCCGTGGATGTAGCCAAGGCTGTCCCAGGTGGTCGCCTCGCCGTACCGGTCTCCGATCGTCTGTTGCAGGCGCAACGCCTCCTCACAGTCGGCGAGTGCCCGCTCGTGGTCGCCCAACCGGGTGCGGCACCATCCCATCCCGTTCAGCGCGGACGCCGCCCCGCTGGAGTCGCCGATCTCCTGGAAGATCTCGAACGCGCGTTGAGCGTGGTCGAGCGCATCGCGCGGCTTTTCGCGCATCTCGTACAGCTGCCCGAGCGAGTGGTGGGTGTGCGCCATTCCGGCGCGGTCGCCGGCACCGGTGTACAGGTCCAGGGCCCGGTTCATGTGTTCGTGCGCCTCGTCGAAGCGCCCGACCTGCCGGTACGCGCGGGCGAGGCTCCGGTGTGCCCAGGCGTGCTCACGTGCGTCGCCGGTCCGCTCGACGACCTCAAGCGCGACGCGCTGGATCTCCACCCACTCCCGTACCCGTCCGGCCCGTGGCAGGTAGCCACCGAGAGCCCAAGCCAGCTGCCAGGCGTGCGTGTTGAGCCCGGCGGCGACGGCACCGTCGAGCGCAGCCAGCAGCCCGGAGTCCTCGGCCGCGAACCAGGCCAGCGCCTCGCTGCTGTCGGCGGGCCGCTCCGGCGCCACTCCGGCAAGTGGGAGGGGCGGTACCACTGTCTGCCACCGGTTCGGATTCAGAAGGCGGGCCGCCGGAACGGCCGAGTGCACGTAGTGATCGAGCAGGCGGCGGGTGGCCCGGTCGCGCCCGTCGTCGGTCAGCGTGCCGGCCGCGAGTTCCCGCGCGTAGGTCCGCAGGAGGTCGTGGAACGTGTAACGGCCCGGCGCGTGCTCCTCGATCAGGTGGATCCGGGCCAGTTCGGCAAGCAGTGTCCGCGCGCGGGCCGAGGGAAGCCCGGTCAGGCTCGCCGCCAAGGGAACCGACGTGTCGGGGCCGGGGTTCAGCCCGAGCAGACGGAACATGCGGCCAGCCGCAGGCGTCAGCGTCCGGTAGGACCAGTCGAACACCACCCGCAGATCAGTTGCCGGGTCATCACCGGCGAGCACGTCGAGGGCGCCGCGCAGTTCACCGGCGAGTGCGGCGAGCGGGAACGTCGAGTGCACGGCGGCGCGGGCCGCCACCACGGCCAGGGCCAAGGGCAGCCGGGCGCACCCCTCGACGATCTCCTCGGCGGCGGGTCGCTCGGCCGACACCCGCGCCGCGCCGAGGCGCGCTGCCAGCAGCTCAAGCCCTTCGGCCGGCGTGAGCACGTCGAGAACCAGCAGGTGGGCGCCGTCACGTGCAACCAGGCCGGTGAGCTGGTTACGGCTGGTGATCAGCACGAGGCATCCGACTGTGCCGGGCAGCAACGGCCGGGTCTGCTCCGCGTCGCACGCGTTGTCGAGTACGACGAGCATGCGCCGCCCGGCCACCATGCTTCGATACAGGGCGACCTGCGCCGGCAGGTCGTTGGGAATGCGGCTCGCGGGGACGCCCAGCGCGGTGAGGAAGCCCCGGACGGCCTCGTCGGGCGTCACCGGCCGGGCATCCAGGTCGAATCCGCGCAGGTTCACGTACAGCTGGCCGTCGGGAAAGCGGTCGGCCACCCGGTGTGCCCAGTGCATGGCCAGCGCCGTCTTGCCCACTCCGGCGGTGCCTGCGATCGCCCCGATCATGACCGTCGCGGGTTCGATGCGACCGCCGTTGCCGTCGCGGGTACGATCGCCGGCCAGCATGGCGTCAAGGCTGTCGAGGCTGGCCAACCGGCCCGTGAACTGATGCGGGCCGGCGGGCAGCTGCCTCGGGACGGGCTGGTCAGCGACCCGGTGCCCGGCAACCGGATCGAGTTGCGGGCCACCGGCCAGAACCGCCCGGTGCACGTCCTGCACGGCCTGGCCGGGCTGGACCCCCAGCTGGTCGGCCAGCAGCCGGAACAGCCGCTGATAGGTGGCCAGCGCGTCGGCCTGCCGGCCGGCGCGGTACAGGGCGGTCATCAGGTGCGCCCACAGGTTCTCGCGCAGCGGATGCCGCGTCGTCAGCTCCTGGAGCTCGGTGACCAGCTCAGTGCCCAGGCCCGCCGCAAGGTCCAGTTCGATGCGACGTTCGAGCGCCGTCATCCGCTGCTCGACCAGCCGGGGCATGTCCAGTTCGTCAAGCAGGTCCGAGCGCAGATCCTCGAACGGGGTGCCGCGCCACAGATCCAGCGCCTCGTGAAGCGTCGCCCGCTCGGTCGCCGGATCGGCCGTCCCCGCTGCGCGCTGGAGCAACCGGGCGAACCGCAGGGCGTCGACCTGGTCGGGACCGACCACCAGGGTGTACCCGGCCGGGTCGGTCCGGATCGCCGCCTGTCCGAGCCGAGCGCGAAGCCGGGTCAGGTACAGGTTCACCGCCCGGCGCGGGTGGTCAGGCTGTTCCACGCCCCACATCGCAGCCGCCAGCCGGCGGACCGGCACCGGCTCGCCGGCCGAGAGCGCCAGCACCGCGAGAACCGTCCGTAGCCGGTTGGCAGTCAGCGTCACCGGATGCCCACCGACCTCCACCCTCAACGGGCCCAGCATGCCGATCGACAGCTCGCCCGCGGGCTGCTCTGCGCCGGTCGCCGCCACCGCGCCTCCTCGTCTCAGCGCCGTCCACTACACACCGCCGTCGGAACGGTAGTTGCTCACACCTCCGCCTACTGAGAGCCCCACCCGGGCGGATACCGCCGCGAGTACGCCGAACAGCGTAGCCACATCCCGCCCCGCGTCCCCGTTGCCGGTGTGACGTCGCGTTCGCCATCGCCCAGCGTCACGTTCGGCATCAAGAAGCAACGTTCAGCCGACGAGATCATTGCCCGCAGCGGTCGCGTGACAGATATCCGAAAGGCGCTCGGGGGGACACTGGCCGCGCGTCCTCGATTGACGGCCGCCGAACGAAACCGGAGGTTGGTGCATGTCAATTCACCGCAGGCTGTATGAGGGTGTCGCAGCGCTGGGGCTGGCTGCAGCGCTGGCGTTCAGCGGGCCGGCATTCGCGAACGACGGCAGCAGCACAGATGCCCACCGCGATGTGCGGCACGCGTCCAGCAGCACCCAGGGGAGCACGATCCAAGCCTGGTACGTGGACGGCTTCTACTACCCGTGGATAATTTGCTACTGGGCCATGAACGACAAGATCGCCCAGGGCTACCCCGTCGAACCTTGCCAGAATTCCGACTATGGTTGGTACTTCAGGTATTGGGCCTGATTCACCCGCTCGGCAAGGCGCACAGGCTCCTCCGCGCCGCCGACGCGGGCGGGTCCCTCGCCGTCCCCTCGACGATTCCCGAGCCCGCCGGATGGACGGCGTCGGCTGCGAGATCTACCGGTCGGGCCCGCTGAAGGCCGGCGCCACCTACCGCTTCACGGTGCGGATGACGGTCGCCGCGACACCGGTCACCGTGCCGCTGTTCCCGGCACCGACCAACCGCTACACGAACAAGGATTCCAAGCTCGACCTGTCCCCGAAAGCAGCGACGCCGAACGGCGCAGCGCAGACCCTCCCCGTCACCGGCAGCCGGACCACACCGATCCTGTTCGGAACGGGCGCGGCCCTGGTCGTGGCGGGCGCCGGCATCCTGCTGGCGTTTGCGCCGCCGCCGCTTCGTCGCCGGCCTAGTGATTGACGTCGACCCGGATCTGTTCCCAGACTGGCCCAGGCAGATGGGAGCACAACCTGATGGACCGCGTTACTCCCGATACCCCGGAGGTCGCTCAACTACTGGCCGACGACGGGTTCGTCGGCCGGCTGGCGGAGCTGGCCGGCTCGCTCGGCCGCGACCCGGGCGAGGTGACGGCCGAGGCCGCCGGCTACCTGCGCGAGATGGGCGCCATGCACAGCGCCCGCGTGATGGGCGGCTGGTCGAGGTTCACCAGGTGGATGTTCCGCGCCCACGAGCTGCTGGTCGACGAGGAGTACGCTGGGCCGCTGCGCGAGATCGACCGCAAGTACTCGTTGCTGTTCCTGTTCTCGCACCGGTCCTACCTCGACGGCGCGGCACTGCCGTTGGCGCTGGACCGGCACGGAATCGATCCGGCGTTCACCCTCGGCGGAGCCAACCTGAACATCTTCCCGGTCGGCCAGATGGCCCGCCGGTCGGGCATCATCTACATCCGACGGTCGACCAGGGACCTGCCGGTGTACAAGCTGGCGCTGCGCGCGTACATCGGGCAACTGATCCGCAACCGGAAGAACCTGAGCTGGTCCATCGAGGGTGGCCGGACGCGCACCGGAAAGCTGCGGCCACCGGCCTACGGCATCCTGCGTTACGTGGTCGACTCGATCGAGGCCGCCGAGGACATCGAGGCCGTGGTCGTGCCGGTGTCCATCGTGTACGAACAGCTGCACGAGGTCGGTTTGATGACCGCCGAGGCACGCGGAGGCCGCAAACGACCCGAGGACATGCGCTGGCTGGTCAACTTCGCGCGGCTGCAGGCGAAGCGGCTCGGCCGGGCCTACCTGGACCTCGGTGAGCCGCTCCTGCTACGGGAGCAGCTGGCCGCGCTACGCGCGGAGGACCCGAGCGGGCGCAACATCGTGGAGCGGATCGCCCTGGACACCTCGCACCGGATCAACCGGGCGACCCCGGTCACCGCCACCGCGGTGGTGTGCCTGGCGATGCTGGCCGCCGACCGGGCGCTCACGCTCGACGGCGTGCTCGCCACGGTGGCACCGATGGCGCGCTACATCGGGGCCCGGCATTGGCCGGTCGCCGGTGCGGCCGACCTGACCGACCCGACCACGATCGAACGCACGTTGCGGGAGCTGTCCGCCTCCGGCGTGCTGACCAGCTACGAAGGCGGCACCGACACGGTGTGGAGCATCCGCGCCGGCCAGCACCTGGTGGCGGCGTTCTACCGCAACGCGGTCATCCACATTCTCGTCGACCGGGCGATCGGCGAGCTGTCGCTGGTGGCCGCCTCGGAAGGCGGCCCGGCCGGTCTCGCCACGGCGACCGAGGAGGCGCTGCGGCTGCGGGACCTGTTGAAGTTCGACTTCTTCTTCGCCCGTCGCCGGGACTTCGCCGCGGAGATGGCCGTGGAACTGGCGGTCATCGACCCGGCCGCCGGTCCGGAACTGCACGAGTTCACGCCCGCCGACGCGCGCCGGTGGCTGGAGGCGGGTGACCCGCTGGTCTCCCCGCTCGTTCTGCGGCCGTTCCTCGACG
Organism: Virgisporangium aurantiacum; assembly: GCF_016863635.1. GTDB lineage: Bacteria > Actinomycetota > Actinomycetes > Mycobacteriales > Micromonosporaceae > Virgisporangium > Virgisporangium aurantiacum. The sequence continues at coordinate 41,585 of NZ_BOPG01000100.1, forward strand.
CCTACCATCTCGTCGCCGACCGGCTCGCCGCCCGGGAGGAGGAGCCGGTCGACGAGCCCTCGTTCCTCGACGAGTGCCTGCGGGTCGGTCGGCAGTGGGCGTTGCAGGGCCGGCTCGCCAGCGAGGAGTCGGTGTCGCTGGAGCTTTTCAAGCCGGTCCTCCGGCTGGCCGCCCACCGCGACCTGCTCGGCCCGACCGCGCCGAACCTGCACAAGCGTCGAACGGAGTTCCGCGACGAGATCCGCGAGACCCTGCGCAGGATCGACGTGGTGGCCGGAATCGCGCCGCGCTGAAGCGCCGCGGCCCGGCGCGCGGTGGAACGGTTCGCGAGCTTCGTGCGGTCCAAGGACCGGGGTCGGCTGGTCCCCGACGAGTCCGGCATCTCCTCACTTCAGCATGCCGAGAAGCTCGCGGACGTCTTCGTGCTGGACAGTTACCTGACGAAGATGGACAGCCGGCGGATCGACGGCCTCGACATGCGAGGAAAACTGGAGTACCTGACCGCGCGAAGCCGGGTCCCACGAATGAACCCGGAGGCCCGGGACGCCATCGCGAACGCTGACGTGATCGTCTACTGGCCCGGCACCCAGCACTCGTCGCTCTTCCCCAGCTACCTGACCGATGGCCTCGCCGAGGAAAGGGAAGCACGGGTGGCGATCCATGTCGACGACTGGAGCGACGGCCAGGGAAGACATGCAGTCTCGCGGATGCTGACCTGGCTGAGTTGATCAGTCGCGGCCGATGGCTAGAGGACGGTGCACTTGGCCGACGCGTACCTGATGACCGGTGCCGTGCGGGTGGTGCGCTTCGGGATGCCCGGAACACCCGCGAGTTGGAGCCGCACCGAGTTGTTCGTCTCGTTGGACTCCCGGATCTGGTTGTCCGGGTCGACCGTCACCGTGACTACACGGGGCTGGTCCAGTAGCGCACGGACCCCGTCGGTGATGACCGGGTCGAACCACAGGATACCGAGTTCGCCCATCGGGAACTCGGGACCGCCGTCGATCGAGGTGGACGTGCCCGACTCGACGCCCGCGCTCGACATCGTGAACGAGAACGTCTTCGCGCTACCCCCGATCGACATCGCCACCTTCACCGGGTCGATGGAGCCCGACGGGTGCACGGCCACCGCGACACCGAGATTCGTGTACTTGGTCCCGGCGGCCTCGGTGACGAAGGTGTAGTAGCCGCACGCCGCCAAGCCGGTGGGGTTGACAAGCTTCGGCACGACGTCGGGCCGCTGGGCGGACGCGGGCGAGGCGCTGCCGGCGGGCGGGCCGCTCGACCCCGCCGGGGCCGATGTCGTGGACGCGCTCGCCGGCACCGACCGGGCCACCGCACCACCCTGCTCCCCGCAACCCGCCGACGCCGCGACGAGCGCCACCAGAATCACTGCTACCGATCCCCGCATGCCGCGACGGTACCGCCTCGATCTAGCGACCCAGTTCGTGGCCCAACCGGCAGAAGCAGGTAGCCGGCGTCCACCGTGGACCGGCACTCGGTCATGGCACACTTGCAGGGTTCGACGGCCGCCTATCGGGGGTTGCGGTGTCAGAGCTTGAATTCCGGATGTGCGGGCCGATCGAGGCAGTCGCACAGGGTTCACGCGATTCCTGGCGGCGATGGGGACCGCAGGCCCGATGCCGCCTCGCGACATTGACGACCCGGCGGCCCTGCCCGACGCCGAACCCGTGCCTCGTGAGGTCGGGCTGATGGAGAGGTAGCGGCCGGAACCGAGGTTCCGGAACCGACCGGCGGGGCATGGAGGGAGGCACGGATGGCGCCGACGCTGGACCTGGCGTTGCTCGGTCCGTTGGAGGCCCGCGTCGGTGGCACGATCGTCGACCTCGGTGGCGTGCGCGCCCGGTCGGTGCTCGCCGCGTTGCTGGTCGACGCCAACCACGTGGTGACGGTGGATCGCCTGATCGCTGCCGGCTGGGGCGAGACGGCACCGACCACGGCCCGCACGCAGGTGCAGAACCGGCTGTCGGTGCTCCGGCGGACGTTCGCGTCAAGCGGTTGTGCCCCGTTCATCGACCGCGTCGGATCGAGCTATGTCGCGCGCGTACGGGACGACCAGTTGGACCTGTCGCGGTTCGACGTCCAGTCCGCGAAGGCCGAACAGCTGATCTCGCACGGCGATCTCGACGGCGCCCACGCCGCGCTCACGGCCGCGTTGGCCCTGTGGCGGGGGCCGGCGCTCGACGGGCTCACGACGCCGCACCTCGAAGCGACCGCCCACCGGCTGGAGGAACGCCGCCTGCACGCCGTCGAGAGCCGCATCGAGATCGGCCTCGCACGCGGCGACCACACCGCCGTGGCCGCCGAGTTGGCGGAACTCGTGCGCACCTACCCGTACCGCGAGCGGTTGCACGCGTTGTTGATGATCGCGCTGTACCGCGACGGCCGGCAGGCCGAGTCGCTGGAGGCCTTCCGCCGCGCGCGGGTCGGCCTCACCGAGCACCTCGCCGTCGAACCCGGCGCGCTCCTGCGCCGGCTGCACGATGCGGTCCTCCGCGCCGACGATCGCCTGATTTCGACGCGACTCGACGCCGTCGACGCGACTGTGACCGCCGCGCCGCTGAGCGAATACCGGCAGACCCCGCACGAGCTGCCCGCGGACGTCGCTGGATTCGCCGGCCGGGTCGCACAACTCGGGGCGCTTGACCGGGTGCTGCCCGATCGCCCGCGCCATCTGGCGATCGCGGTGATCACCGGAACGGCCGGCGTGGGCAAGACCGCACTGGCCGTCCACTGGGGACACCGCCACGCCAAACGCTTCCCGGACGGCCAGTTGTACGTCAACCTCCGCGGATACTCCCGGGCCGCGCCGACGCGCCCCATCGACGCATTGGCGGCGCTGCTGCGGTCTCTGGGCACCCCGCCGGAACAGGTGCCGCTCATTGCCGACGAGGCGGCGGCGCTCTACCGGTCGCTGCTGGCCGAACGGCAGGTGCTCGTCGTGCTCGACAACGCCGGATCCGCCGACCAGGTACGTCCGCTGCTGCCCGGTGGCCCCGGCAGCCTCGTCCTCGTCACCAGTCGCCGCCGTCTCGGCGGGCTGGTCGCCCGGGAGGGTGCCCACCGCGTCGAGCTGACCGTGCTCGATCCGGATGACGCGAGCCACCTCGTCGACCACATCCTCGGCCGCGGGCGGGTCGCGGCCGAGCCCGCCGCCGCGGCCGAACTCGCCACCATCTGCGCGTACCTTCCGCTGGCGATCCGGGTCGCCGCGGCGAACCTCGTCAACCACCCGCACCACCTGATCGGTGACCACGTCCGGCAGTTGCGGGGCGGGAACCGGTTGGCCGCCCTCGCTGTCGAGGGCGACGAGGAGACCGCGGTGCGGGCCGCGTTCGACCTGTCATACCGGTCGATCACCGTGCCGGCTCAGCGACTGTTCCGGTTGCTCGGGCTCGTTCCGGGAGCCGACTTCACCGCCCTGGCCGCCGCGGCGCTCGCCGCCACGACGCCGGACGAGGCCGGCGGCCTGCTGGAGCGGCTCGCCGACGCCCATCTCGTCGACGAGCCCGAACCCGGCAGGTTCGCCTTTCACGACCTGCTCCGTGAGTACGCGCGCGACCTGGCCGCAACCACCGAAAGCGACGCCGACCGCGGCGCAGCACTGCGCCGGCTGTTCGAGAGCTACCTCGCCGGTGTCGACGCCGCCGCGCAACTGCTGTACCCCGAACGGCTCCGCCTGCCGCTGCCACCGGCGCTGAACGAGCCGCCGGTGCCCGACCTGGCCGGGCCGGTACAGGCCGGCCAGTGGCTCGACGCCGAGCGGCACAACCTCGTCGCGGCGGCCCGGCACGCGGCCGACCACGGACCCCGATCGGTGACATGGCTGCTCGCCGACGGGCTGCGCGGTTACTTCTGGGTGCGCGTGCATGCGGTGGACTGGTTGACGGTGGCCGAGGCGGGCCTCACGGCCGCGATCGCCGACGACGAGCCGCAGGCACAGGCGTGTGTCCATGGCAGCCTCGGTGACCTGGCATGGCAGCGGAGCCAGTTCGCCCGGGCGGCCGAGCAGTACTGCCGGGCTCTCGTCGCGGCCCGCCGGGCCGGCTGGCTCGACGGGCAGGCCACCGCCCTGGGCAATCTGGGCGCGGTACACGCCGAGCGGGGGCACCTGCGCCGGGCGGAGCGGTGCCAACGCGTGGCCCTCGCGCTCGACGAGCGCAACGGGAATGTCAGCCGCATCGGGGCCCGCCACATCAACCTCGGCATCGTCAACCTGCACCTGGGCCGGTTCGACCGGTTCGCCGCCCACGAGAAGGCCGCACTCGCGATGTTCCGCAGGACAGGATCGCGGAACGGCGCGGCCCTGGCACTGACGAACCTGGGCGAGGCGTACGTCGCGCTGGGCCGCCTCGAGTCCGCCGCGGAGGTGCTGGCCGAGGCGCTGGCGTTCCACCGGTCCACCGGCAGCCGCCGCTTGGAGGCCGACACGTTGCGCTGCCTGGCTGAGACGCATCGCGACGCCGGGCGGCCCACCGACGCCCTCGCGTGCGCGGAAGCCGCCGTCCGCACGGCCGAAGAGACCCACGAGCACCGCATCGAGTGTGACGCGCGGTCGACACTGGGCAGCGTGCACCTCGCCGCCGGCGACTACGACGCCGCGATCGACCAGCACCGGCGGTCGATCGAGCTGAGCCGCCGGGTGGGAGCGAGCTACCGGGAAGCCCGGTCGCTGATCGGTCTCGCGGCCGCGCTCACGGCAGTCGGCGCGGTCGGTGACGCCGTCCCGCACGCGGAACAGGCGGTCGAGATCGCGCGCCGCTTCGAGTTCCACGCCCTGGAAGCCGACGGGTTGACCGTCCTCGCCGAGGCCAACCACGGGGTCGGTGAGGTTGTCGCGGCCACCGACGATGCCCGGCTGGCCGTGGCTATCCACGAGACCACCGGGCACCGCCTCGGGTACGCGCGGGCCCGCGCGGCGCTCACACACGCGCTGGCCGTCGACGGCTCACCATCGCGGCCGTGACAGTGCACGCGCCGACCGCGTCAGACAGGGATGTCGCCGGCCTGCCCGAACGGGTGCCGGTTCAGCGGTGCGGCACCGGAGGCGTACCAGACCCACCATCCACCGCCACGGTCCCAGATGACCAGGTCGTCGCGGCCGTCACCGTCGACGTCCAGACGGGCCTTGCCGCCCGCCGTCGCCGCGTCGACCGGGCGTACCCGCAGCAACACGCCGTCCACGCCGGCCTTGCGGGTCGCCGCCCGGTCGAGGGTCTCCACCCGCAGCAGCGACGAACCGGCATCCTTCTCGGCCACTCCCGCCGCCGTCCACGCCGGCGCGGGTAGCGTGAACGGCCGGACCGCGCTCGCGACCGGGTCTGGCCCGGCACCGGCCACCCGGGCCGGAGCGGCCGCGTCCACCTGCGGCCCGGGCCGGTCCAGCGCCGCGGCCGCAACCGGATCGAGCACAGCAGCCGCCGGCACACCGAGCACCACCGCCACAGCGACACCGATGATCCGCCGGGTCCGGCTCGTCATCATCCCCTTCCCGGCAGACCGCCTCGACGCCACCCAACCCGTGACAGCGGCCCATGGCCGTCTGTATCCCATGGCGCTCCCCACCAACGACATCGACCCGACGCCAACCGTGGAAGGAGAAGGTATGCAGCGCCGTCACTGGTCCGTCATCACGTGATCATCGATGCCTGGTCGGGCCGCCCGTGGGGTCGTCGTCGCTGCTGGTCAGCGCACTTCCGCCAGGGCTACGAGGGACGGCTGTGTCGATCAGGTACCGCACGCCGACCTGCCGTGGTGCTGCCGGTGAGCATGCCGCGGCGGGTGAGGGGGTCCACCGTCAGCGACCGACGTCGACCGGCGTCGACCGCAAGATGCCGGCGGACAACGCGCCGAGCCAACTCGCCAGGTCTTCGGCCGAGGCGGACAGGTGGTCCCGCAGCCGCCGGAGCGAATTCCGGATTGTCTCCAGGTCGCGCGGCGGACAGTCCAGCGCGCCGATCTCCCCCAGCAGAGACAGCGCCTCCTCCGACTCGCCGGCGACGATGGCGGCCGTAGCCAGCGTCGCGAGACTCCAGACACTGCGTTCGCCGGATCGGCGAATGGTCGCGACCGCCGAGTCGTACGCCTGCAGCGCCACGTCGCGCTCGCCGAGGGCGAGGCTGAGCTCGCCGACGTTCGCGGCCATGTAGTAGGACTCGGCTGCCGTCTCCATGGCGGCCCGGTACGCGTCGCGGGCGGCGCGCAGATCTGCCGTATTGCGATCCTGTTCCCAGCGCTGCCGGTGCAGCCGGCCCTTCAGCCCGGCCACCTCGGGGTTCTCGGTCACGGCAGCCGGGTCGAGGGTGGCTATCCGGTCCAGCGTCCGAATCGCCTCGCCGCCGTTACCGGCCTCCAGATGCGCCAGTGCCAGCTTGTGCAGCACGAAGACGTCCTTGCCGAACAGGCGCAGGGCCAGCTCGAACTGGGCGACCGCCTCCTGCCCGCGCCGCGCGTCCAGGTAGAGCTCCCCCAGCCGTCGGTGCAGCCGGAGGTCGAGCGGAACCTGGCTGCTGTCTTCGCCGGGTGGCGCGAACGCCAGCAACAGGGCCCGGTGAATGTGCGCGACCTCGGCGGACCGGCCGGCCCGACGGAGCATGTCGATGCGCTCGCACCACTCCTGCACGCCGTCCTCGGTGAGCGCCTGCGCCCGGTTCTGCAGCGCCCGCTGTACCGACTCCAGGTAGATCGGCAGGGCGTGGGCCAGAAGCATCGCGAGTTGCCTCTGCCCGGGCCGCTGGATCCGGTCCCAGACCGTTTCGACCATCCGACGCATGCCGGCTTCGGCCTCGCCCTGGACCGCCTGCAGGGGGTGCAGCGGTCCGGGTACCACCTCGACGCTGACCCGGAAGAGGAGCGGAACGATCGGCCGTTGCGTCTCCATGCCGAGCGCCACTCCGCTGACCGCTCCGATCTCCCACATCAGCCAGGGGCGGTTCAGCGACTCCGGAGTCAGCATCACGATGGCGATGTCGCACCGCCGCACCTCGTCGACGATCCATTGCAGCCAGTTGGCGCCTGCGGCGATGCCACCCCCCACCGACTGGTCCGACGAGTACGCCACCGCGACCTCGTTGTCGAAGACATCGTCGAGCAGCGTCTTGACGGCTTCAGCGAGAGGAGCGTCGACGTGTGCGTGACTGATGAAGATGTTGAGCGCCATAAGAACCACCTCCACGTGGGGGCGCTGTCAGCTGTTGAATTCCTCGTCCAGGCGACGACGCGCACCCTCAGGGTCGGCCCGCAACTGGGCCACCAGGGCACGTACTGCCTGCAGGCCGTCCTGCTGGTACATCCGTTCCACCGCTTCGGCTCCGCGGTACGGCCAGTCGGGATACTCCCCGTAGCGGATGTATGCCGAGCAAGCGTCGTACAGCGCCTGATCGGACCGGACGAAGTGAGACTGTGCCCACGCCGCCAGGGCCTCGTTGACGCATTGCCAGGCCTGCGACCGTGAGAGCGCTGCCGCCGGCGCCGCGTAGCCGTCCCGGTCGAGACCGGTCGCGACGGCCGCGTGCAGGTGTTCGTGAACCACGGTGCAGCCGAGCAGACCATTGGTGTGGGTGCGGACGGCGTCCCTTGCCATGCCGGCGTCCGTCAGCGAGGTGGTGACCCGCTCGAACGCGTCGGCGCAGATGAGAATCGCCGGTCCCGCGGGGACGACGAACCGAGGGACGCCCTGGTCCGCCGCGCCCCGTCCGATGGCCTCGGTCGACGCCGCATCGCCCATGGTGAAGGCTCCGTAGGTCAATGCCGCGGTGGTGAACAGGGTCGTTCGGAGCGTCGCGCCGCGGGTGCGAAGGCCGTCCACGACGACGCCCGCGACGCCAGCGAGGAGGTCGCGGTAGTCCGAAGGCGTCGCCGTCCATCCGAACCGGGGTTGGTCCGTTCGCAGGTTCAGAGGTTCTGTATCGACGAGAAACCAGGGGAACGCCCTTTTGGCGTACGCCACCGCGTCTTCACCGATGGGAAAGCCACCCCTGAACGGCAGGCCCCCGCCCACCGGCGTCACCCGGCCGACGTAGTCCACGATCCGCGCCACGAACAGTTCGACGAAGGTCGGAAGCATCGTGACCGGAAGAACTCTGGCTCCGTCGAGCGACGGGGAGACCTTTCCGAGAAACTCCGGCACCGTACCGGGAAGACCGACAACGACATCCTCGCCCGCGAGATGGCGACGGATCGTGTTTCCCAAGCCCTCAGATCGGTGGCGAAGAAACTCGAACTCGACCTGCTCAGCGCCTCCGGACAGGCCGAAGACCTCGTCGACCGCATCCCTCCCGTGCTCCGCCGTGAACTGCCGCATGTGAAAGACCAGAAGCAGGGCCTGAAGCAGGTCCACGGCCGCCCGTAGCTCCACGATCTCGTCGGGAACACCGGGTTCAGCCTCCGTCGACCGTCGGGCCTGACTCACCGCATGGTCATCGACCAGCAGCGTGATCGGCGGGTGGTATCGCAGCCCGGTCACGTCTTCGATGAACGGGACGACGGCGGGCAGAGCCGCCCGGATGCTGTTCACCGTCTCCGGGCTCCGTCCGGGGGTGAGCGCGACGACGGGGAACGAGGCCTCGCAGCGTCGCGGCCCGCCGACGGCGCCGGCCTCCGGCATGCCCGCTGCGGACGGGCCGAGCCCGAGCGACTGCGGATCGACGTAGGCGAAATGAATCGGCTTCAACAGCTCGGGTGGCTTCGGCATCGGCCGCGACCAGTACAACGGACGCACGAATTCCGTTCCGTCCGGTCTGGAGCGGGCGACCTGCAAGGCGAATCCCCATTCCTTGGCGACGTGCTGCGAGCCGGCGGACGCGTCGGACCAGTACAGTTGGAACAGATCGTGATTCGCGATCATGTCGGTGATCACGCGTTGCCAACCCTGTCCGCCGCGGATGTCGTCGCGGTCGACGAACACGTTGATGCCGAGTCCGCGGTAGGCGGCCTTGCACCGCCGGACGAATGCCTCGTCCTCGTGCGCGTAGGAGGCGAAGACCGTCCGGATCATCGTCGCCGACCCGCGGCGCTGCACGGGTGGCACGGCCGAGCCCGGCTCGACCCGGATCGACATCGGCACCTGGCCGATCAGCAATCCGTCGACGCTTATCCGCACAGTTCCGTCACAGGTCGCCTCGGCCGCCGTGCCGACGTACTCCAGGGCGAAGCTCACCTGCTCGAGCCGGCCGTGCCAGACGACTTCCTGCCGCGCCGGAACGCAGCGGACATCATCGAGCATCGGATAGATCTCGAGGACCTGCCCGGTTCTCACGGCCGACAAGGCAACTCCGCTGGAGCGACCCGGATGCGGGCCCAGATCGGCGTTCAACGCGGCCAGCAGGTGCTCGACCTGAGCACGTTCGGTTCCCAGATGCGCGTACACGGTCAGCCGGCCGGTGGTGTCCGGCGACATCGAGCCGGGGTACGCGGCGGTGAACTCCAAGCGCTCCCGGGCACCGACCGAGCCGGCCACCTCGGCTGCCTCGGTGTCGGCCCGGGCGATCCATGCCCGCGCCCGCCGCTCCATCTCCATCGCCGCCTGTCCCGATCCGGTCGCGGCGGCCGAGAGCGATACGCGGGACACGACGGGGTCCCAACGTCCGGAGGTCAACCCGGTGATGTCGCGGGCGACGCGCTCACCGGGCGGGGTGGGGTCGATGAGAATCACGTCGACCGGAACGCCGAGTTCCTTGAGTTCACGCGCGGCCGCGCCGGCGTCGTCCGGTTCGGACAACCCGTCGGTGATCAGCAGGACGCGAGTCGTCATGGTTTCCGACCGTCGATCCGGCTCGCGCACGTACGCGGCGGCCGAACGCAGCGCCTCCGCGATGTCGGTGCCGTTCTCGGGTGACACGTCCGCCAGCGCCGCCTCGAACCTCGGCCGGTCGGCCGCAACGCCGGCGGCGACGAGCCGACACCTGCTGGTGAACACGAAGAGCGCGACCGGCATGTACGGGGCGAGCCGGTCGAGTTCGACCAGCAACGTCTCGACGGCTGCCTCGAACTTGGTCTCACGATCGGTGCGGCGCGTGCGCCGATCGACCTCGCTACTCGCCCGGTCGAACGGTTTGCCCATCGACTCGGAGTGATCGAGCAGAAGAATCCACATGTACGGCCCTCCTGTTCTGCACGAGAAAACGCAGGAAGTGTTCGAACTCCGTCTTGTTGGCGTAGAACGCCCGCTTCTTGTCGCGGAGAAGGGCTGGCACGTTCTCGGCATCGGACTCGTCGAGCACCAGCGGGATGACGGTTCGCGTCGCGTCACCGCTCAGTTCAGCGTTGAGGATCGCGCTGTACTCCGCTCTGGTCCATCCGGAGCTGGCGAACTGCGCGCTGAGACACGGCACGACGTAGCGCGACCGCTGCAGCCCGTCCTCGATCTTGGCGGCCACCGCGTCGCCGAAGCGGATCTGTTTCTCGTCGAGCCAGTAGGCGATGCCGTTCTCCTCGAACGCCTTGGCGACCCCGAGGACGAGATCCTTGTCGGCGCTCGAGTGGCACAGAAACACGTCGAAGTCGAACGGGTCTGCGGGTGGTGCGGCGTCCTGGGTCAGTGGGATGGTCGTCGGTTGGATCACCACGTTGGCCACCATGAGCCCCGCCCCGTACAGGCGGACAAGTCCGGCGTAGCCCGGAAAGGGCCTGGCCACACAGGTCGTGCCGAGTTCGTGGACGCCGTCGTCGGTTTCGATCTGCCCTCGGATCAGGCCGGAGAAGAACTCCAGCGAGAACCGGTTGTAGCGCGTGCCGAGCATGACCGGTTCGTTCGACGTGGCGACGTTGGTCAGCACGCCCTCCTCGTACACCCCGAGCCGAGCGAACGTCGATTTGGAATCGGCGTCCTCGGGGGCGGTGTAGAACGCGACGAAGTTCCAGTGCTTGTCGGCGCGGCACACCAGCCCGGCGCCCACCCCGGACCGTTGGACGAGTCGCAGGTCGGCGCTGATCCGCCCGTTGAGGAGTTCACCGGGCGTGGTGTCGACGGCGTAGGACGACCCGAAATCACCGATGCCACTGCCGTATCCGGTGATGAGCCTGTTCGCGAACGTCCACCCGCGGGGGCTAGTTGTGGTCCAGGTACTCACGGAGCTTCTCGCGGATTCGCTCGATCCGGGCGGCATCGTCCGGGTGACGGTCGATCAACTGGTCGGCCAGGGCGAGTGCCTCCAGGATGATGGGTGCTGCGTCGTCCCAATCGGTCACGCCGAGGTGGCGGGCGGCATTCCGGTGAGTCTCCTGCATCATTGTCTTGCGCATGCTGCCGAAGAAGGCCTGGACCTCGGGTTCGGCCCGGTAGGGCTCGATCATCTCGACACACCAGTCGATGACCGACATCACCGACACGTGTTGCCCGATGTTCGACATCTCCCCCTGCCACCGGGCAGTCGACAGATTCCACGCCGACGCATCGAGTCCTGCCCCATCGGACTCGATCTGCTTGAGCTTCGCGATCTCGACGGTGAGCATCTGCCTCAGCGCGGTGACGTTGCCCGACTCCAGATCCGAAAGCACCCTCTCGTCGGTGGATTCGGTCTCGAACTGCTGCACAATGCTGCGCACGAGCGGGTGCGACGGACTGGCCGCCACCTCCTGCCGGGTTCCAACTGTCAACTCCAGCTCCGTCGAAGCGATCTCGCGATCGCCGTCGAACAGGTTCGCACCGATAGCGACCCGGTCCGCCGTCACCTGTTCGGGGTCGACCTCCAGCCGCACGGCGAAGTTGAACGTGTCTTCGCCCTGCAGCGGACGGAGCCGGTACCGACGGCCGACCTGCCGGATCTTGTTCAGTTCCCGGCTCACCCGGACGCCGTCGGGAAGTGTCAGGGCGACCCTCGGCCGGTCGATCAGCACGGTCAACGCGCCCTCGAACTCCTCCTCGATGATGTCCTCGATGTCGGACTCGCCGATGTTCCAGAACCGGCCTCCCGACGACGACGCGATCGCTTCCAGCAGGTCCTCCTGGAAGTCGGCACCGATTCCGACGGTCGAGGCGCTGATGCCGACGTCGCGCGCGCGGCTCCCGGTGTCGGCGAACACGGCCCGTTTCGTCTCGCCGTAGTTCGCCTGACCGTCGGACAGCAGGAACAGTCGGCTGTGGTGTGACTCGTTCATATGGGTCTGCAGTTCCAGCAGGCCCTGATACCAGCCCAACGACAGGTTGGTCATCCCCCCGGTGACGATGGCGTTGAGGCGGGCCTCGACCTCGTCGGCCGGTGTCTGCGGATTGACGATCACGTCGGCCTGGTCGTCGAAGGCGACGACGGTCAGGAGATCGCCCTTGTCCAAGCGCCGGAAGATGTCGACACAGCTCTTCTTCGCGGTGTCGAGTTTGCCGCCGCTCATGCTGCCGCTGCGGTCGACGACCAGGCAGAGGTTGACCGGTCCGGCCCGCCGGGCCTGATGGTCCTTGCGCTCGCACGAGACCTCGACGACGAGGTCCGTCTCGCTGACGGCGTCTTTACGCACCACCGGCCGCTCCGGATGGAGTGCGATCTTCACGATGTCCATGTCTGCGTCTCCTCAGGCGATCTACACGGTCGGTGGCCGGGGTCGGCGCAGGTACGCGTCCCAGTTCGCGAAACGGTCGGCCCGGTACCAGTCGGAGCCGTCGTCGCGGGCCGGGAGGCCGGCCGCGCGGAGGCGACCGAGCAACTGCTGAACGCTGGCGAACGATCCGTCGAACCGGACGACGTCACGGCCGGCCAGATCACTGAACGGGCGCAGCGTCCCGATCGTGACGATGACCGTGCTCGTCGGGAACGTCGCGAGGGCCATGCCGAGTTCGATCAACGCGTTGGGTCGCGGCTGACAGGTCGGCCACACCTCGTCGGCGCCTTCCCCGGGCTCGTGCAACGACGGGTGCAGGTGGACGACGTCGTCGGGTGTCAGGAGGACCAGCACGGCCGAGGCCTGCGTGACACCCCGCGCCACGACCTCGCCGATGTACGGTGCGGCGTGCCTGGCCTCGTTGATGATGCGTTCCCACTCGAGCGGCTCCAGACCGAGCGCACGGAGAAAGTCGAACATCCGGTCGCGGACCGGACGATCGCGGCCGAACACGACGAACACCCGCCGCGACCGGTCGGCGTGGCCGCCGTCGTTCGCGGTTCTGCCCTCGGGGGGCGGTGGACCGGCGGAACCGTAGTTGTTCACGGTCTTGTCACCCGCCCGGCCCGTGCCCACCACGATGTTGTGGCCATTGATGTCCATGGCTCAACTCCCGGTCGTTGTGGATCCGGCCGCGGCGCCGGCCACCGCGGCGGCCGCGGCGGCCTGGGCGGCCTGGGCCGCGGTTGCTGTGCTGGCCGCCGCGCTGGCGGCGGTGTTCGCGGACGCGGCTGAGGTGCTCGACGGCTCGACGAAGTTGTGCACGGTGTCGCCGGCGCGTCCGTCACCGCCGATCTTGATGTTCTTGGCGTTGAACGTCATCTGCTGGGCCACGATGATCGCCATGACGGTCTTCTCGATGGCGGACGTGTCGATGTCCAGCTTGTCGAGGTGATCCTTCAACGCCTTCGCCAGTCGCGACTCCAACACGTACAGGTCGCGCATCAGGTCGTCGCGCGCGTTGAACTCGAGTTCCTGGCCGAAGACGAAGTGTTCCCGCAGCGACCACCGGCCGCCGAAGTCGAAGTGTGAGCCGCGCCGGATCATGTACCTCTCGTACTCGCGCTTCGCCCAGCGGCGCACCGGATCGGCCAGGAACGCGAGGCTCCGCAGCGGGCTCCAGAGCACCAGCGGGATGAACCGTCGACAGCCTGTCACCATGGCCAGACCCAGTGCTTCGGGCAGGTGCCGGGGCAGTTCGCGGACCAGCGTCGGCTCCTCGATGCCCGGCAGCACGTACACCTTGGAGTACAGGTAGAGGATTCCGGCGATCACCTCCGCCCGGACGAACAGGGTGACCATCAGGTCGCCGTTCCAGTTGGCGATCTGCATGCACAGGTAGGTGCGTTGTTGCGCGTCAGCCCGACCCAGGCTGTCGAGCCGGTCCGCCCGGCTCACCCGGGTCGCGGGCGGCTCGCACGGTCGATCGTCCGGACGCGCACCGTCGTCCAACCGGAACCGGCCGTCGGCGTAGGTACGGTAGCCGTACCACAACCCGGGAATCCCGGCGCGCGCGGCCGACGCACGCAGCGCCTCGTGCAGTTCCCGGATGTCGACCAGCTTCGGCTTCTCACGCTCCTCGAACGTGCCGGGTTCGTCGAACGTACCGGGCTTCTTGAGCTTGCCCTGGCCGATGTCGACGCTGATCTGCCAGTCGTGGACGAACTCGCCGTTGCCGACGAGCGTGTGGTTGAAACGGTGACTGCCGTGGTAAACGAAGAAGTTCACGTCTTCCGGGCAGGCGAGCGGCTCCAGCCGGTCGGCGAGCCATCGGGGCGGGGATGGTGCGAGGTCGCGGAGGGGGCGTTGCGAGTCGCGGACGATCCGCGCCCACGCCCGCGCGATTCCGGCGTCGACGGTGGCCACCACGAACGCGGCCAGGGCACCGAATCCGAGTACCGGCAGAGCCGAGACCACGGCCGGCTCGCTCAGTGCGAACCACGTGCCCAGCACGACGACGAAGGCAAACAGAGTGGCCTCCTGCGCCATCTGGACCGGGTTGGCCCGGTACCGCTGCCGCAGCCGGTGCCAGAGGCCGGACCATCCCGCGCCTTTGCGGGTCGTGATGCCGCCGGCGACGGCTCCGGCCGCGACGACCGCGGTCGGCGCCAGCACCGGCCACACGCCGTGCCGCCGGACCAGGACGAACACCGTGGTGATCAGAACGGCGGCCAGGACCGCGTCGCGCACCGCCTGACGATGACGGGAGGCGTGCGAGTGGGCGGCCACCGTGGCCATGTCGGTGCGGTAGCTCGGCGTCATCGCCCGGTACGCGCTGCGCCGGAACCACCAGTTCACGAACCCACACCAACCGTCGTCGGCGTGCACCGCCGCGCAGAGGATCCGGGTCGGGTTCGTGTTCGGGTACGCCGGCCACGTCCCGGCGCCGGCGGCCTTCCGGAAGCCGGCGGCGGCGAATCCGGATGCGATTTCGGCGTGCATGTGTCCCTCCTCCGTGAAGTCAGCCCGACAGGCCGCTCGGTTTGGTGTCCGCCGGCGTGATGCCCGCGTTTCCGGCCAGCAGCGCGAGCTGCGTCCGGTCGTTCACGCCGAGCTTGGTGAAGATGGCGGTCAGCTGGTTACGGATCGTCTTCTCCGAGACGCCCAGTGATGTCGCGATGTGGTTGTTGGCGCGACCGGACGCGACCAGCCGGGTGATCTGCAGTTCGCGCGCTGTCAGTTTGTCCAGCGGTGGTTTCATCGGCAGCGGGGTGCGGTGCAACGCCGCCGTCAGGGCCGCGCCGATGCTGGCGCTGAATACGTAGTTCCCTTTGGCCACCGTCTGCAGGGCCGCGACGATCACGTCGGGGTCCGTGCCCTTGACCAGGTATCCGCGGGCACCCGCGCGCAGCGCCCGCAACGCGGTGGCCCGGTCGTCGGCCATGGTCAGCACCATGATCCGCGTGTCGGGGCGCTGGCTGTGGATCCGGCTCGTCGCCTCGATGCCGTCGCCGTCCGGGAGAGCCACGTCCATCGCGATGATGTCCACAGCTCCGGACAGCGCGGCAGTCATCGCCTCCTTGAACGTCGACGCCTCCGTCACCGAGTCGACCCAGTGCTCGTTCTCCAGCATCGCGATCAGCCCGCGCCGCACAATCGGATGGTCGTCGACGATCAGGACCCGCAGCGGGTGCGTCATGTGGAAACTCTCCCGTCCCGGTCGCGCTGGATCGCGTCTCGGATCGAGCTGATCCGGATGCCCTCGTTGGCCTGATAGGTTCCGCTTCCCCGCAGCCTCGGCATGGCGTCGCTGCCGGAGTGGTGCAGCCCGATCAAGCGCCAGTCGTTGTCGAACGCGGGGCTCCCGGAGCTGCCGGGTTCGGTCGCTGCCGCGTAGTGGACCCGGGTGTCGTTGTAATCGAGCACGAGGTTGTGCTGGATCGAGAACATCGGCTGCATCCGACCGTGCGGATGTCCGATGATCAGGACCCGCGGCTGGCGTTCGAGGGGCAGAAGCCGCGACTCGATCGGGCACTCCGTGGCCTCGCTCGGCACCGTGCGCAGGCTGAGAACGCTGACGTCGAGCGCCTCACGCGGAGACGACCAGACGATCGCGTCGACCCGGTGCTTTTCGGCGTCGCCGCCGGCCGCCTCCCGGCCGCGGAAAGTCAAGCGCGCCGCGTCCGGTGTGATGGCGTTCGGGACGACATGGGCGTTGGTCAGCAGCACCACCGCGGGCATGGATTCGTGCAGCGCCCTTCCGTCGACGAGTATCCCGGTGCCGACACCGTCGCCGCAGTCGTCTTCGATGCGGGCGACCCGGCGGCACCGTTCGAGGGCGTCGCGGAACCATCGCAGGGTGTGGAACCCGGCCGTCCCGAAGATCGACTCCAGGCCCTCGTCGGCGAGGTCGTCGAGGTCGGTGTTCTGCAGGTGGGCCGCGGGCACGGTGACCACGCCACCTTCCCGACGCAGCAACGCGGCCCGCAGCATCGGGAACAACCGCTCGCCTGCGCCGCTGCCGTCGTCGAGCTGCCACACCTCGACGAGCTGGCGCAGAGTGCTCGCGAGCTCGAACGCGTCGGCCTCGGGAGCCTCGACGTAGCGGGCCAGCCACTCCTGTGCGTCGCGGGTCCGGTCGAGCGCCACGCAAGCCTCGACGGCGGTCGCGAGCGTCCAGGCGTCCGGCTCGGGTTCGGCGGCAATCCGCGTGAGGATACGGTTCGCAAGATCGTGCGCGTACCGGGCCGGATCGTCGAACCCGGCCGGTTCCAGGCCGTCGCGCAACCCACGACGCAACAGGGCGACGGTGTTGATGCCGTGCCACAGACTGGTCTCGTCCGCGCGGTAGATCTCGTGGTATCCCGCCACGGCGCGGTCGAGGTACTCCTGCCGGTGATGCGGGCCGTCGTCGCCCGCGATGTAGAGCTGCTTGTAGGCCCGCCCGGCCAGGCCGTGGGCCTCGGTACGTTCGGCGTCACTCACCGGGCCCTCCAGAACCCCCCGGAGAAGACCGAGCGCCGCCCCCGGAAGTTCCTGGTCGACGAGCGCCTGTACGTAGTGCAGGCGTACCGCCGGCCGGTCGAGACCGTTATGGATCATCGCGTCGGCGGTCCGTTGGACCAGCGGAAAACACCGCTTGCGTTGCAGCAGGCGGAGGACGGCGACAGCCTCTGCCTCGGTCGGCGCCAGCCGGCCGCGGCGGAGACCGGCGGTGATCCGCGCGCAGACGTCGTCGGCGGCCCGGTGGTCGAAGCGACGCAGCGACGCGGCGATCTCCGCGGTGAGGCCGACGATGTCGACCGGACCCGGCTGGATCATCATGGACTCCCGTTCTCCTCCGTGGCGACCAGGTCGTCCGACCGTTGCTGCCGCGGAATCTGCGGCTGCTCCGGTACGGCGACCGGCAACCACACCCGCACGGCCGTTCCGGTCGGATCGACCTTCTCGACCACGCAGTGGCCACCGAGTTCGTCGGCCCGCGAATGGAACGACTCGATCCCGAGCCCACCCTTCCGGGCCCGGGCGGCGACGACCTCGGCGTCGATTCCCACGCCGTCATCGAGGATTTCCAGGTAGAGCCCGTCGTCGTCGCGGCGCACGGTCACCTGGCACGCGCTCGCGTTCGCGTGCCGCGTGACGTTGGTGACCGCCTCGGCCACGATTCGCCATGCCGCCACCTCGATCGCCGCGGGGAGGTCGGTGAGGTCGCCGGCAGCCGACACGTCGACGGCCAGGCGGTCGCTCTGGTAGCGGGTGAGCTCGACCCGCAGCGCCCCCTCCAGACCGCCGTCCAGGGCTGGCGGCCGCAATTGGTCGACCACCTGCCGCAGCTCGCTGCCGCACACGTCGAGGTCGCTGAGCAGGGTGACGAGCTGCGCGCGGGCGCGCTGATTCCCGGTGACGAGCCGCTGCACCGCGCGCACCTGCAGCGAGATTCCCGTCAACGCCGGCCCGACGCCGTCGTGCAGGTCCCGACGCAGCCTGCGCCGCTCCTCCTCCCGGGCCTTGACCAGCCGTTCGCGGGACAGCCGCAGGTCGCGGATGAGCCGCGCCGTCTCGACCGCCACCGCGGCGTGCAGGGCCAGATCCGTGAACAGGCGCCGCTCCCTGCGGGTGAACCGACCGTTCGGGTTGCGCGTGGCGACCAGGAGCCGACCGACCTGCCGGCCGTGTACCGTCATCGGGAACGCCTCCATCGGAGTACCGGGTCGGCCGGCCTCCGCGAGCGGCGTCGGATCGTCGCCCTGGTCTGTCGTCACCGCGACGTACGGGACCTGCAGCGACCGGGCGATCGTCGCCGTGAGCCGCGGCAGCGCGTCGGCGGCGGCGGACCGGCCGAGCACCTGGCCGAGGCGGGCGATGACGAGGTACGGGTCGTCCCGCTCGCCGTACAGCAACCGGTTCACGCCACGCTGAACCTGGCGTCGCACCGGCTCGAACGCGACAGCCACGACGCCGGTCGCGACCAGCGACTCGTACCTCCCGGTGGACATCCAGGTGACCGACTGCCTGATCATGGCGACGACGGCGACGAACGCTCCGACCACCAGAAGCGTCATCACCAGCCACACGAGGGTGCGGTTGATGATCGTGTCGAGGTTGTACAGCCGGTAGCGGAGGATCGCCAGCATCATTCCGGCCGGAATCGCCACACCGACGATCACCGCGGCGGCATCGCCCACGAACGGCCCGGCGATCAGCGCCAGCACGAAAATCACCGCCGCCGGCAGCAGACAGGCCAGTTGCCGGCGGGTGTCACCGTCGGCCCGCCTCCACCGCACGATCAACGACACCAGGACCCCGACCATGCACAGAAGAGTCAGCACCATGCCGCCAGCGGCGACGAACACGAACGCCTGCGCCCGCGCGGAGATCGGCTCGGACGTGTCGACGAGCAACGTCGTCGGATGGTCCAGTGCGGCGATCGCGAGCGCCACCGCGACCGTGGCGGTGGCGACCGGAATCGCCACCGCCAACGCCGCCCACCGGCGCCCGGGCGGGCGGCCGTCCGGGAAGAGCAGGAGAGCCAACGCGATCAGCCCGTACGGCGGCCACCACGTCCACTGGCTCAGCCACGCCAGTGGCGTGACGCTCGCCCAGCTCGCACCCGCGACGGACAGCGCCGCGAAGGCACCGGCCGCGACCAGCAGCCGCCCCACGACGTGGCGAGGGACCGCGAACAGCACCATGAGGCCCATGACGATGCAGGACGCGGCGATGGCGGAGGTCAGCGCGATCGGACCGGCCGGCTCGTCGGTGGGTCCGAGCACCTGACCGACCACGACGAGAGCGGCCACCGCGACCAGACCTGAGACAACCCACCACGGCGACATCGGTTCGGGCGCAACCGCTCGCACCGTACCTCCCTCGTTCGTCGTCATGGCTCAGTCGTGCGTCCAGCCGGTTCGATGCAACATGTTGTGGAACCAGTCACCGTTGTGCTCGTCACCGTTCGCGCTTGTCGGCGCGACGAACGCTGCGAGACTGTCGACGTACTTCATCCCCTCGATCTTCGGAAGCTGACGGACCGCTGCGGCAGGGGTGAGCCCGAACCGCGAAAGTTGCCGCTCAGCGGAGTCGCCGTGGCGGTCGAGGTAGTCCCGCACGTGATCAACGACGGCGCACATCCGTCCTTGCAGTTCTTCGGGGTCCGGGGGTTCCCCGGTCGGCGCGAGATCCATCAGTGTCCACGCGTGGGTGAACACCGGGGCGAGCCGTCGTCCGTCGCGGTCGAAGAACTCCATCGCGCCGTGGGCGTCGTTTCCCACCCCGATGTCGTCGTCCTGGAGCAGCGTCGACACGTCGTCGTACACGTGCAGCCAGGTGTTGTCACAGGCGATTGCAAGAACATTTACATCGTTCGCGGTCGATGCATGTGCGGTCATGCCGATCCCTCCGAATGGTGTGGAACGCGGGCCAGTCGCCCCCGTGGCACTGTTCCCGCGCAGACCTGGATGTGCTGTGAAGCATTGTGCATCGGCCGGGGTCCCGAACCGATGGGACATCCGTCCGGTCGATCCGGGGAAATGCTCCCACGGGTGACGACTGGCGGTTGCTTTTCGATGACCCGATCGGTCGAACTTCCCGATGAATCACATTCGCTTTTCCTTGACCGTACGGGACGAACGCCCTGCCGATCGGGACACCGCGGCGCTCACGCTCCCGCTGGAGGCGGCCCCGCCGCGATTCCGGACAACCGAAACGGAGACACGCGCGATGATCTGGGAGACGCACGGAACGGTTCTCGCCGCGCTGATCACGGCCGCTCTGGTCCTGGTGCTGGTGGCGGTCGTCGCGGGCGCGGCCTGGTTGCACCGCCGACCGGACTTCTCCGATCTGCCGCCCGTGGCCGACGGCCGGCACACTACCGAGATGTTCGGCCACACGCGGGCGTTCAGCCTCCCGTCAGCTGTCGCGGCCGTCGTTCCGTGCCAGATCGAAGCTGACGCGCCGAGCGGCGCACCGCCCACGGGCCACGTCCCGGATCCGTCCCGACCGTCACCGGAACCCCCGGAAGACGTCCGGGCGGATCATCCACGTCCCGCGTTCACAAGCCCGCTCCGGCCGGAGACCGCGGTGCCGCCACGGTTCGGTGTCGGCTCGACGGCTGCACGGCTGCCGTGGCTCCTGCCGGAGGAACACGCGGCGCCGTCGGGCGTCGCCGCCGACCAGGCAGTACTCGGAGCGTTGACGGTGCGCGCCGCCTCCGTCATCGGCCCCGGCAACCGGTGTGCGCGCCCGGCAAGGCCACGCCAGGACGCATACCGCATCGCACAGGACAGGGCGGCGGAGCACCTGATCGTGGCCGTCGCGGACGGCATGTCGGACAGCGCCCGCGCCGAGTTCGGCGCCATGGTCGCCGTCGGCAAGGCCGTCGGTCTGGTCCGCAACCGACTGGACCGCGGTGAGCGCGTCGACGACCTCCGCGTTCGGGGGCTCTTCGCCGACGTGGCTGCCGGCATCCTCGCCGCCGCGGACGAGCGCGGACTGGGGGCGGAAGACGTGCGCACCACGTTGACCGTGGCGGTCATCCCGACCGGCCCGGCCGCCGCCCCGCGCACCGCCTGGGTGGGGCACGTCGCCGACACCACCGTCTGGCTGTGCGACGCCCGGTCCTGGCAGCGCGTGACCAGGAACGTCAAGGACTCGTTCAACGGCAGCGCGCTGCGCACGTTCATGCCGCACCACCCGGACACCGCGTTGAGCCATACCTTCACGGTGACCGCCGGCGCGACCGTCGCCGTGTTCAGCGACGGGGTGGCGGACTCGTTCGACGAGGTTCCCGGCGCCGCCGAATGGCTCGCGGACCGGTGGCAGGAACCACCACCGCTGGCGTCCTTCGTGCTCGACGTCGACTTCGACGCGAAGGCGCAGCACGACGACCGGACGGCGGTCGTGGTGTGGTGCGACCGGGAGCCGTACGGCGGTGATCGCGGTGTCGACGAGTAGACCTCCCGCCGTCGTGGCGCTACACGACTTGCGGGTCGAGACTGCCGCGCCGGCGTACGCGGGCGGCGGGGAGTGTGCGGGCCTCTACCGGTTGACGGACTATCCCGGGCTGCTGTTCAAGCTCTACAACGGCCAGTCCGAGCGCGACGCCGAAGCCCACCGCATCGATCGGCTCGTGGCGCAGCCGGACCGGTTGACCGATCCGTGTGATCGGGCCCTCGCCATGGAATCGATCGCGTGGCCCGTGAGCCGGGTGGTCGACGGCGACCGCACGATCGGTGTGCTTCTTCCCGAGGCGCCGTCGGACCTCAAGGTGCCGATCCGGTATCGCGGCTCCCGCACGCGCAGCGTCCGGTTCGAGCGGTTGGACGTCGACCTGTTGGCCAAGCCCAACAGCTATCTCGTCCGGCGCGGCATCGGTCGGCAGACCCCCGCAGACCGATACGTCATCTGTCACCGTCTCGCGCAGATCGCGTATCTGTTCGCACGCCTCGGCATCGTCTACGCCGACTGGTCGTACTCGAACGCGTTCTGGCATCCGGTGGATCACCGTGTATTCCTCATCGACGTCGACACGTGTTCATACGGCCCGCGCAGACACGTCGAGACCAGTGGATTCGAGGATCCGCTCACGCCGCTCGGCCTCGACGTCGACACCTATCTGGACCGGTACCGGGCCGCCCTGCTCATCTCGCGGTGCCTCACCGGGGAGCGGGATGTCGACGTGGTCCGGTGGGCTCTCGCGATGATGCCCGGACCGGTGCCGGACATCCTGACGCGGATGTTGATCGCACCCAACCGGGAGCAACGGCCGTCGCTGACCGCACTGGCTCAATGCTTCGACCGGGCGGGTGTGGTCACACCGGATCCCGGACAAGGGCGGGTGAACCAGACCCCCGGTGGAACCGGCAACGCCGGCGGATCACGCGACGTCGGCGCCATCCGCGGAACAGGCGGTACCGGCGCGGGAGTCGGATCCGGTGTGGCCGGTTGGCGACCCCGCGCGGCCAACTCGCTCCGCACGGGCGGCCCTCCGAGGCATGCCCGCGCAGGCATCGCCCGCAACACCCCGGCCCACCTCCCGCTCGCTCGCCAGGGACGCGACGCCACGCGTCCGCCCGCCCTCCCACCCACCCAGGAGCCCGGCCCGGTCGCCGATATCGGCAGAGGCGTCCTCGTCATGTGCATTCTGGCCGCTGTGACGCTCGTCGCCATCGTGGTCTTCGTCGCGATCCGCTGACCCGGAAGGACCCTCGCCATGACCGCCCCGACCGCCGCGAAGTGCCTCCCCACGTACCTGGTGGTGGATACGTCGACCTCGATGGCAGAGCACCAGGACCTACTCAACGGACTCGTGGACCATCTCGTGGATGCCATCGGCAACAGCCCACGCGTGGCCGAGTTCGCGCACATGTCGATCATCACGTTCAACACCGCCCCGCATCTCGTTCTGCCGATGTCCGACATCGAGCGGGTGGATCGCCTGCCCGACATCACGTGTCGGGGCGCCACCAACTACGGAGCCATGTTCCGGCTTCTCAAGGTCAGAATCGATGCTGACATCCAGGAACTCCGCGACAGTGCGGGCCGGGCCGTCCTGCGTCCCGCGGTGTTCATCCTGACCGACGGGGAACCGACCGACCAGGCCTGGTCGACGGACTTCGGCGACCTCACCGATCAGCAGTGGCGCCGCCGCCCGCACGTCATCTCCTTCGGCTTCGGAGCCGCGAACCCCACGGTCCTGGGGAAGATCGCGACCAAGGCCGCCTTCCTGGCGGAGTCGGCCGCCACGGAACAGGAAGCGATCATGACCATGATCACCAGTCTGCTCAAGAGCCTCGTCGCCTCGGCGAGCGCCGCGGAGTTCACCATTCCAACGAAGGTCGACGGCTACGAGCGCGTCCCGATCGAGTACGTGGACTGACTGTGCCCGGTTAGGATGCGGAGCGGACAGTCGCTTACCGCGTCAGAAGGCATCTCATCCCAATGCGCGCCGTCGAGCGGCACGGCGGTTCGTCCGTCCGCCGCGATCACGTACGTCCGACCCTCCTGGTGCGCGACTATGCGGCCGCCCAGCCACAGCACGTCCTCGTTGAAGCCCGGCACGGTCAACCGCCGCACGCCGGTGCTGATGGCGACACCTCGCCCTCGGTGTGCCCCGCCGGCGGGGTTCAGGGCCGGGCTGGCAGGTACTTCACGGAGCCGGCGGGTGGACACGCCGAGCCGCATGGCCACCTCTGCTCGAGAGGGGTGGGGACCGCAGCGCCACCTGTCGTTCAGTCTTCGGGCGGCGACCGGGTGCTTCAAATGCCGACGAATGGGAACGGTTCGCCGGCGCGTCAGCGGCACGGCAGCGTTACGAAAGCGCGTGCCCGCATGGTGGTCGAAGTACTCAGGGCTCGGAGGACCAGCTCAGTGGAAACGCCACCGGATCGCCGGCCTGCGACCGGCCGCTGGCCGCAGCGCGACGAACCGCAGCGGAACGGACCGGAGCGCGACGGACCGCAGCGTGATCCCGTGTCGCATCCGGTCCGCGACGCACCGGCGGCGGTCGAGGCCGAATGTGCCGTCGGCCTGCCGCTGTCCCTGGCGGAGCGAGAGGCGGCGGCGGAGTGGATCCTGGTGTCCCACCCGCACTGGTCCGACCGGGCGGTGGCGGCGGTCACCGGCCTGGCCGCCGGCACGGTCGCGGTCATCCGTAGGCGGCGGTCCGACGGTGCACCGCAACCGCCGGTGCGCATCGGGCGGGACGGCCGGACCCGGCCTCTGAACGCCGCGGCCGGGCGCAGGCTGGCCGGCGACTTCATCGCAGGGCACCCGGATGCATCGCTGCGCGAGATCGCCCGCGCCGCGGGCATCTCCGTCGGGACCGCGCGCGACGTCCGGGCCAGGATCAGCCGGGGCGAGGATCCGGTTCCGGTGGGCCGACGCGGGGCATCGGAACCGGCCGGTACCGACCCGGCCGCCGGCGTACCGCGATCGCGGCATTCGGGCGCCGGGGACAGCGATGCGGACAGGCACCAGCCCGCCGTCGTCCGGTCGGAGTGCCTCCGCGATCCGACGGTCATTCTCGACGACCTTCGCAGAGACCCCTCGTTGCGGTTCACCGACCGGGGCCGGCGTTTCCTCCGCTGGCTGGACACCTGGGCGGCCGGCCCTCTCGGTAGGGAGGCGCATCTGGAACAGCTCCCCGCCCATTGCGCGTATGCGGTGGCTGAACTGGCCAGGTCGTGCTCGCAACGCTGGGCGGAGTTCGCCGACCAGCTCGACCGGATGACGCGGGTGGCGGACGACCCACCGGGCCGTACACCTGCGCAAAACGAGCGGTTGAACAGCTTTGACAGGCGTAATTACGAGGGTCATTCTCTCTCGAAATAGCCGTGTGAAACGGAAAGGCGAAGAATCAATGACCCGAATCGTCGGAGCCGTGGCCGACCGGCTGCTCTCATTCGTGGCGCCGAAGGCGACCGCGGCAGCGTTGTGCCCCGGCTGCTCCCTGTCCTGCACAACACGGTGCTGCCAGGTGGGCTTCGCGCTCAGGTACGTCACGAGCTGTCCCATCAACGGCGCGCCTCCCTGCCAGTACACGGTCGGTGGCTACTGCTGATCGGAATACCCCTGCCGCCAACCATTCCGGCTGACATCTCCGGTCTGGTTGGCGGCATCGTGCATGAGTGAACGGGAGTGTCTCCATGGAGTTCCTTGTCGGCGTGCTCATCGTCATCGTTCTGGTCGACCTGCTGTTGACGTTCGGGGTGGTCCGCAGACTGCGCGAGCACACAACGAGGTTGGCCGAGCTCCAGAACGGCCCGGGCGGTGTGTTACCGGGACTGCGCCCCGGCGACGCGGTCCCGGACTTCCCCTCCGTGTCGACGACGGCGGGCGGTACGCTGTCGCCCGCTGCCCTGCGGAACCGCACGAGCCTCGTCGCTTTCCATTCGATCGGTTGTGGAGCATGTGAACAGGATGCTCCCGCGTTGGCGGACCGCCTGCGCGTCGAAGCCGAACGCGGCGTGCCGGCGTTCGTGGTCGTGGCGACCCAGGGCGCCGACGGGGACGCCGAACACATCAGGGAACTGGCCGAAACGATGGACGGGCTGGCCGGTGTCGTCGGTGAGCACCCCGGTGGTCCGGTACAGCAGGCATTCGACGTCGGTGGGTATCCGACCTACTTCGTCGTGGGCCACGACGGACGAGTCGTGTCGACGTCCCCTCGCGTCAGCGATCTGCCGACCGAAGCACCGGCTGTCGTGTCAGCCGGAGGACATCCGCCGAACCACAACTCCTAGTACCAGGTCCTGCTGAACGGGGCCGAAGGTCCGGGAGTCACTGCTGTATTTCGAGTCACCGACGATGAACAGCGAACCGGCGGGGATGACGCCTTCACCGCGCGGGTCAGCGTCGCCCGCCAACGCGACGACCCGCTTTATCAGCAGCTGTCCGGGCATCCGGTCGGGGGGTCGCGTCACCACGATCGCATTGCGTCGGGGGCGTCCACCGAATGTCCGACGGAGGGCCAGCACCCGATCGCCGGGTGCCAGGGTGGGCGACATGCTGTAGCCGTCGACGGTGACCACGATCAACGCTTTCCGGACCAGGACAGCCAGAGCGACCGCACCGAGTCCCACGATGCCGATGACGACCCAGTTCACGTGTGAGAACGCTAGCGGCCGGCGTTGTCGCCGCGCTGACGCCCGGCTTACGTCCCGGTCTCGGCGGACCGTGGAGATCTTGTTCCGGGCGCGACGAATGTCGAGAATCATTCTGATGGACACCGATCGGTTGCGGAACAGTTGGGCGAAGGTCGCGGCGCACGGCACCCAGGTTCCCCAGTTCTTCTACGCGCGGCTGTTTCTCGCCCATCCCGAGTTGCGGGACATGTTCCCGGCGTCGATGGCCACCCAGTCCGACCGGCTCGTGGCGGCGCTCGGCCGGTTCGTGTCCGAAGTGGACGATCTGACCGGCGTCACCCCGATTCTCGAACAGCTCGGCCGCGACCACCGCCGTTTCTCCGTGAGGGCCGAGCACTACCCGCTCGTCGGTGAGACGCTGCTCGCCACCCTCCGATACTTCCTCGGCAGCGAGTGGGGTCCGGAACTGGCCGAGGACTGGACGGCCGCGTACACCGTCGTCGCCAACGTCATGAGCGGCGCCGCCGCCGCCGCGGAAGGCACCAGCCCTCCGTGGTGGGAGGCGGAGATCATCGCGCATGAGCGGCGCGGATACGACGTCGCATTGTTGCGGCTGCGTCCGGACGCCCCGTACGTGTACCGGGCGGGCCAGTCCGTGGCGGTGGAGACGTCGACGCGTCCACGCTTGTGGCGCACCTACTCGATCGCCAACGCACCCCGTGCCGACAGCACCCTCGACCTGCACGTCAAGGCGGTGTCCGGTGGGCAGGTCAGCAACGCGCTCGTCAACACGGTCGAGCCCGGCGACACGCTGCGCCTCGGTGCGCCGGTCGGCAAACGTCTGACCACCACGGACGACAGCGGCCGGGATCTGCTCATGCTGGCCGGCGGCACCGGTCTGGCGCCCCTCAAGGCGGTCGTCGAGGAACTGGCCGCCACCGAGCGGCCGCGCCGCGTCACCCTCTTCGCCGGCGCCCGGACCGAGCCGGACCTGTACGACCTGAAGGCGTTGCGGGACATGGAAAGCCGCCTGCCGTGGCTGACCGTGACACCGGTGCTCTCCCACGATCCGTACTTCGCCGGCGAGCGCGGCGCCGTCACCGAGGTCGCCCTTCGTCACGGCCGCTGGCGCGACCACGACATCTACGCGTGCGGTCCCGACGAC
Organism: Virgisporangium aurantiacum; assembly: GCF_016863635.1. GTDB lineage: Bacteria > Actinomycetota > Actinomycetes > Mycobacteriales > Micromonosporaceae > Virgisporangium > Virgisporangium aurantiacum. Next base: position 68,885 of record NZ_BOPG01000100.1, read on the forward strand.
ATGGTGAGCGACGCCGTCATCAGGCTCGTCGCCGCCGGAGTCCCCACCGACCGCATCCGCACCGAAGACTTCGAAGCGGAGCCCTACCGCTCGGCGCGGACCGCCGAAACGGCGACCAGAGAGGTATCGGCCCCATGACATCACCGAACCGGAGCGGCTGGCGACCGATGTCGCCCGACGAGGTCCGCCGGGCCCCGCTTCGCGAGACCGGCCTCGGCCGGCGCGGATACCGTCCGGAAGATGTCGACCGCCTGCGGTCCCGGCTCGCCGAGGAACTCGAGCGGTGGGCCCGCGCGAACACCGAGGCGCAGAGCGAGATCCAGCGCCTGCGCGAGTACTACCGCACCAACGGCATCGACCCGGAGATGGGCCGCCGTCAGCAGCAGGACACCATCACGCCGGAGGCGGTGGCGGTCATGGCCCGCGCGCAGGCGTACGCCGACCAGCTGATCGCCGAGGCGCAGGCCCAGGCGCGACACATGCAGGCCGACGCGCGCCAGCAGGGCGAGTCGATGGTCGCCCAGGCCCGCCGCGATGCCGACCGGGCCGGGCAGGCGTACCGGATGCGGGCCGGCGAGTCGTACAGCCCCGACCGCGAGGAGACCGAGCGGCTGACCGCATGGGCCCGCAGCATTCTCGCCACCATGCAGGCCGTGCAGCACCAGTTGGGTGCGACGGCAGAGGCATTCTCGTTCGAACTCGGCAAGTTGGGGTCGCCCGGGCCATCCGGCGCGGCCAGTTCGCCGGGCTCGCGGCCGCCGGCCCACGCCATCGGCGAGCGGACGACGGCACGCGCGCCCGCCCCGCAACCGCGGAACCCGCCGTTCGGGTAGAACGGCGGGCGGCCGGTCATCCGACCGCGCCGTCGTGGTATCCCTTTGCCTGCAGCCGGAACAGGTCGGCGTAGCGGCCGCCGGTCGTCATGAGTCCGTCGTGGGTGCCCTGTTCGGTGATCGCTCCATCGGCGAGCACCACGATGTGGTCGGCGTCGCGGACGGCGCTGAGGCGGTGCGAGATGAGAACGCTGGTCTGTCCCGCACGGTGACGACGTAGCCGGGCGTGGATGTCGTGTTCGGCTTCGGCGTCGAGGCCGGCGCTGGGCTCGTCGAGGATCAGAAGATCCGGGGTGACGCGCATGAGCGCCCGGGCGAGGCCGACGCGCTGCCATTGGCCGCCGGAGAGGAACACGCCGGACTCCGGGTCGTCCCGCCCAGCGTGTTGGAAGAAGATCCGCGTCAGCATCGTGTCGTATCCGCGCGGCAGCCCGGCGATGACGCCGTCGACGTGCGCGGCCCGGGCCGCGGACCTGATCCGGTCCACAGCATCGATGGCCGGGAGGTCGCCGACGCCGATGTTCTCCCGGGCGTCGAGATCGTAGGACATGAAATCCTGGAACACCGCGCCGATCCGGCCGCGTAACTGCTCGATGTCGAGGTCGCGCAGGTCGACGCCGTCCCAGTGCACCGAACCGCGGGTCGGGTCGTAGAAGCGGCACAGCAACTTGACCAGGGTGCTCTTTCCCGCCCCGTTGAGTCCCACCAGCGCGAGGGCGGTGCCGTGAGGGATCGTCAGGTTCACCCCGCGCAGCACCCACGGCAGCCCGTCGCCGTACCGGAACCAGACGTCGCGCAGTTCGATTCCCCGGCGCAGCCGGCACACCGGCGTCGGCTGCGGACGGACCGGCAGATCCGGTGCGGCGGTGACGATCGCCTGGTAGTGGCCGAACGTCAGCAGCGCCTGGTGAGCCGTCGCCGTCTCGCGGATGATCGAACCGAGACTGGACTGCGTGCCTGCCACCGCGGCGACGAACACCGACACGTCCCCGATCGTGAGCCGGCCCGAGTGCGCGGCAGTGACCGCCCACACCAGGCCCGCGGCCGCCACCACCGCGCCCGCCAGGCCGAGCAGTCCCTGAACGGCGAGTTCCCGCCGGTCGACCCGCCGGTCCGACGCCTGCACGGTGCGCATGTCGCGCAGCATCCGACCCCGGAAGAAGTTACCGAGACCGAACAGCCGCACCTCCTTGGCCGCCTGCGGGTCGACCAGGAGCTGCGCGTAGAAGATCTCCCGACGTGCGGTCTGGCTGGTGTCCCACATGATCGCCGCGCGGCGCCGGCTGAGCGCCAACTCCGCCCGCACCGTCGGCAACGCCGCCACCCCGACCGCCACCGCCGTCCAGGGCGCCGTCGCGACCAGCGTGCCGACGAACCCGAACAGGGTGATCGCCGCCTGCCCGATGCCCAACGCGGTGCCGACGAGCTGGGTCGGCGCCTGCCGGCCCGACTGCTGCGCCAGTTCGAGCCGATCGCGGAACACCGGATCCTCGAACCGCGCCAACCCGACGAACCTGTTCAGCGCCGCGAACAGGGCGCCACCGGCGGACAGCGCCACCGACCGGGCCAGCTCCGCCCGGGCGAACTGCTTCGCCTGCGGCACCACCACGGCCAGGACACCGACACCCCCCAACGCCACCGCCGGCACCACCAGGTCGACGCGTGCACCCGACACCGCAAGCCGGTCGAGCACAAGCTTGGTCAACCATGCCGCCGCGACCGGCAACGCCCCGGCGACAACCGTCAACAGCACCTGGGACACGAACATGAACCGGCCCGCCCGCCAGGCGAGTACACCGGCACCACGCAGGTGCGACCACATCGTCTACGGAGGACAGTTGCAGTTGGTGCAGACCGTCTGCCAGGGACTGCACCGCACCACGCCGGAAGCGCGGTAACAGCAGTCGCGCCGCCGGCCCAGCAGCCCGTCATCGGCGGACCTGACGGCTGTTGTCAAACGACGCAATGAAATGACCACCTGGGAAATCTATCGACGGGCGCTGTCGTATCGCTGTCGCGTCACACGCCTACGGGGTGAGCGGGTGCCAGCCGGGGCAGGCGCTCGTCGATTGGAGGGCGGCGGCCGGGCCCGTCCACTGGATGACCAGCCACACGCGCAGCCGGCCCGGTGTGAGGTTTTCGAGGGCTCAGCCGTTCACTGCCTGAGACCGACCTGGCCGGGGCCGCCGGCGTATCCGAGCGGCCCGCGCTGATGGGAGACCGAGCTTCATGCAGGACACACGAGACAACGGTCGTCGACGCTTGCGCTGGTTGATCGTGGCCGCCGTCGCGGTCCCGGTGCTGGCCGGAACGGCGGTTGCCGGCGCCACCACGATGCGGGGGTCCGGCGGTTCCGCCGACCCGGTGTCGTTGTTCACCCGGGCCGACACCGGTCGGGCGACGGTCGACCCGGACGATCGGCCCGTCGAGGTCGGGGTGCGGTTCACCACGCGCGACGACGGCTACATTCAGGCCGTGAAATTCCTGCCGGTGCCCGGGGACGCCGCAGTTCACCCGGTGAGCGTCTGGGCTGCCGGCGAGCTGCTCGCGACGGCCTCCTCGACCGGGGCGGGCGCGGGCTGGCAGAGTGTCTCGTTGCCGAAGCCGCTACGCGTGAAGGCCGGAACCGAGTATGTGGCCTCATACCACACGAATCGGTACATGACCACGCAGCGCTTCTTCGACCGGGCGACGACCAACGGACCGCTGAAGGCCCCCGCGAAGCGCAACGGTGTCTTCCGTTACGACACGGGCGACGCCGCCCACATGCCGGACCAGAGCTGGAACGCCAGCAACTACTGGGTCGACGTGGTCTTCTCGACCAGACCATCGGGTTCGGTGACCCAGCCGCCGCCCCCGCCGACGACGTCGTCACCCGTCGCCAGCGCGAAGCCAACGGCGTCGTCGTCGACCGGGACACCGAAGCCGACCACGTCGGTCACCCCTCCCACCACGTTCCCGAACGCCTCGAACACCGGGGTGGTACCGGCAGACGCAAAGCTGACCCCGACGCGTGGCACGACGGTGACCACCGCGGGCGCGGTGCTGGAGAACCTGGACATCTCCGGCACGGTAAGGATCTCCGCCCCCGGCGTGACGATCAGGAACTGCAAGATTCACGGCGATGAACCATTCGGTGTACAGGTCCTGACAGGCAGCGTCAGAATCACCGACACTGAGATCTTCGGCTTCGGTGAAGCGGCCATCGCCTTCGACAACTGGGAGGCCGATCGGGTCAACATCCACAGTATGGGCGCCGACGGCGTCAAGACCGGTAGCAACACGACCCTGAAGAACTCCTACCTCCACGGCTTCACCCCGAAGGCCGGCGCCCACGCCGACGGCGTCCAGTTGCAGAACGGTGCGACGAATGTGACCATCTCGCACAACACGATCTTCGGCCCCAGCACGGCCATGTTCATGGCGCCCGATCTGGGTCCGTCCGGGGCCGGCCCGGTCGTGATCGACGGCAACCTGCTCCGCGGTGGAAACTACACGCTCCAGATCGTCGACGGTGACAACGGCAAGCATCACCAAAAGGGTTACGCGGTGACGAACAACCGATTCGAGCGCGGTGCGCAGTACGGCCCGGTGACCACCAACGAGCCGAGCTCCAGCTTCACCGCGTGGACGGGCAACGTCTGGCACGACACCGGAGCTCCCATCAACCGGTAATGTGCCATGACGCATGATCCGGCCGTGAGCTTTTCCGGCTCTCGTGCGTTCCCTTCGAGGCAGCCGCCGAACGGTGGCTGCCTCGAAGATGCGGATGTGAGGGGGCTCGTGGAGGCCGTTGATGCCGCCGAAGACCTGTTGCCCTTCGACGACCTGTACCGGCGATACGCGCCGCCGGTATACCGGTTCTGCCTGTCTCAGGTACGGAACCCCAGCGACGCCGAAGACCTTACGGCGGATGTGTTCGCGGCGGCGTTCGTCGCCTACGAGCGCACCCGCCCGGACGCCGACCGCGTGGTGCCCTGGCTCATGCGGATCGCCCGCAATCACGTCATCGATCACCATCGTCGCCAGACGACCCGGCGGACGGCCTTCGAGCGATGGTTCCACCGCAGCGAACCGAACGCGGTATCGACGACCGACGTCGAGCATGAAGTGACGCTGCGGTCGGAGCTGCGGGAAGTACTGGCCCGGTGCCGGCGACTCAAGGCGCGCGATCGGACCCTCATCGGCCTGCGGGTGGCCGCCGACCTGTCGTACCAACAGGTCGGCGAGGTACTCGGCATCTCCGAGCACGCTGCGACGATGGGCACCAAGCGGGCGCTGCAACGCCTGCGTGACCTCTACGAGGGGCAGCCATGACGCCTGACGAGGACGTGCTCAGGCAGATGTTCCAGGAGGTGCAGGTTCCCGCCGGGGTCGATCGGTGGCCCGCCCGGGTTCCCCGGCCGGTCCCGCGTCGGACCCGTTCCCGGCGGTTCACACCCGTACTGGTCGGGCTGCTCATCGCGGGCGTACTTCTCGCCACCGCCGTCATCGCCTCGCCGTACCGGCCGCACACGACGCTGGGAGGCGCCACCGCGCCGGACGCCCCCGCCGGGGCAACGGTGTCCACCGCTCCCGCTCCCTCGTCGCCGACCCTGAACAGCACGAGTCCCCCCGCAACCCCGGCCACGCCGCCGACCTCCGCCCCGGCGGCGTGGCCGTCGGAAACGACGACCGGCGTGCCGGCCGGTACCGCCCTCGGGACACACACCGGCGACCTGCGGGTGGACAAGGCCGGGCAGGTGGTGAGCGACCTGCTGGTCACCGGCACGGTCACCGTGACCGCGCCGAACGTGACCATCCGTCGAACCAGGATCGTCGCCAGCGGCCAGTTCACCGTGCGACAGCTTCCCGGAGCAACCGATCTGGTGATCGAGGACAGCGAGGTGTCCGGCGCGAAGGGCGCCAACGTCCAGTACGGCATCGTGCAGGGCGCCAGCGGGCTCGAGGTCCGCCGATCCCATGTGCACGGCGTCCAGCAAGGCATCGAGGCCGCTTCGAAGGCCACCATCACCGACAGTCTGATCGACGGCCTGGTGCGGTCCGACTCCACAACAGGTGTGGCGGCGCGCGGCGGCACCGGCCTGACCATCCGCCACTCGGTGGTGGTCAACCCGACCGCCGGCGGCACAGCCGTTGCCGTCTACGCCGACAACGGACCGCAACACACGGTGATCATCGATACCAGCCTGCTCGGTGGCGGTCAGTACACCCTGCATGTCGGCGCCGGGGTCACCGACATCACGGTCAGCGGCAACCGATTCACGCGTTCCGCCACCGCCGGCCCGATCCGCTGGGACGCCGCACCGCCGGGCAACAGATGGTCGGGCAACGCCTGGAACGACAACGGGGCTCGGCTCGGCCCACCGGCCTGACCGGCGCCGCGCCCCACCAGTGCCGCCAGCGCCACGGAACCGATGTCGACCTCCCGTTTGAGCCGGGCGTCAGCGGGGCGACAGCGATACGACAGCGCAACTGCCTGCGCGGCACGCAGAATTCAACCGGTCGCCGCTCGACCGCTTTGGGAATCCAGGAGGACGTTTGAACACGCGTGACCAGAGCGATCCGCACCACCTGTCGACGGTGCTGCGGACCTCGTTGCAGCAGTTGGGTGTGCGCCTACCGGCCGACCCGGACGCGGACCAGCGGGAGACCTGGCAGACCGTCGTCACGGCGTTGCAGGCCGCGCACGCCATCTTCGCGGCGGCGCTGGCGGCGGACGACATCGAGGTGCAGGTCGGCGACCGGGCGCTCACACTGGCGGCAGGGTCGACCAAGGATTTCGCGACCGCGGGCAACTGGCTCACCGCGTGCTACCTCGGCATGATCTGCCGCGAGTCGAGCGTGCTGGAAACGCTGATGAACACGCAGATCAAGGGCAACCCCGAGGTCGGCATGCTTCAGTCGTACCTGCGCCGGGGGCGGGCCGCCAAGAGGGGCTCCGAAGATGCCACGCTCAAGGCGTTGTCGTGGTTCCTCGGTGGCCAGCCCCGCTTGTTCGCGGAGGCGTTGGCGCGTGCGCTGGAGTTGCACGAGGAGCAACGCAGTGCGAACGACGACACCACGGGCGGCGTGGCACTCGGCCCGTTGGCGGTGGCGTGCGCCGCCTTCGACCAGGGGATGCCGGTCGGCGTCGAGTCACTCCACCTGCCGAAGAGCATCGTCGAACGCAGGTGGCGCGCCGAGGATTCGGTGGCGCCGCCCGCGTCCGGAAAACGCACGTGGCGCATCGTCGACCGGCACGAGGCCGACGCGGATGTGGCCGACCGCGAAGGTGACGCGCTGACCGCGCAGCTGAACGAGTTGATCGTGCAGGACCCGAGCCAGCTCCACGTCATCGGACCGAAAGCGCTCCTGGAGACCGGCTACCACCTCATCAACGACGAACACGGGTCCTGGTTCCACACCTGGGACAGCCTGACGCTTGCCATGCAGGCGTACCACGGCATCTTCGAAGCGGCGACCACGCGGCGCGAGGAGGTCCTCATCCGGCTGCGGGACGACAAGGTCTTCATCCCGGCCACCGGTGCCACGCCACACACGAACGCGGACACGTGGCTCAAGGCGATGTACCTCAGCATGATCTGCCGCGATCGCGAGCGCATCGACGACCTCGTGCGCGTACCGGAGGAATTGCGGCGCTCGTCCGGCACGGGGCACGACGAGGCCGTCCACGAGTGGATCAGCGTGCTGCACGGCTACTGGTACGGCGGGTACAGCATGTCCGAGCGGTCGCTGGAAGCCATGCCGCCGGACGACGACCTGCTCTACCCGACGGTCGAGTTGTTCTACCGCGTCTCCGAGGACGACCAGACCGGGTTCACCGACTCACTGGCGCGAGCCCTGCAGCGGCACCGGAAGTACTGGACGCAGAGCGAGGAACGCTCGACCGATCCGGAGGGCTTCTTCGCACTCGCGCCGCTCGCCTTGGCGGCGCGGGCCCAGCAGTCGGGCTGGCTCAGCGTCACCGTGCGCTCGCCGTACCTGCCACTGACGCTGCTCGACGGCGGCCGGATCGGCGAGGGAGGACCGAGATGACCACGCAGGGAATCCGGCCCCGCTTCTAAGTCGTGGGGCCGGCCAGCCGGATGCCCGGCCGACTGGCACGGAATCCGGAATCTGGAATGAATTCAAGTTGATTCGGTCACTCAGCGGTGACTCGTCGCAGAACCCGTCCAGACGGGCCTCCTTGCCGAGAGAACCGTGCGAGGTTGACACGGCAGGGCGCGTTGCTGGCATGCTGACCGGGTTCCTACCTGCGTAGGCTGGGCGGTCCGGACACCCGCCTCCCCTGTACACGCGTGG
>NZ_BOPG01000101.1 GCF_016863635.1 Virgisporangium aurantiacum
GCGGCCGCTGGCGTCGTTGGGATCCCTGTTCGACACGTTGGATCAATCGCTACGTCGGCCGGTCGAAGTCCTTGGCCTGCTGCACCTGATCACCAATCTGAGCGGTTTCCTCCGCGACGACGAACATCAGGAGATCTACCACACTGTGCGGCCTGACTCTTCTCAGCGAGATCTCATGGTTCCCCTGATCGCACCCATTCGGCATCAGCCCGACGGGATCGTTGAGTCCACGGCCGACAGATCCGGTGCGTCTGCGGGATCGGAGTAGGCATGAGCCTCGACGACGTCTTCCTCGCCAACGGCTCGATCGACGGCTGGGACGATTCTGACCGGGAGTCGACAAGCAGTGTCGCCTTGTTCGAAGGGGACGAGGGCGCGCTGGAACTGCTGCAGCGTCGGACTCTGGTGGCGCTGCTCAAGCAGCGGTTCATCACCGCACAAAGCCATCCGAAGGAGTGGAGGACGCTGATCGCGAATCCACGCCCGATCCGGTCACGGCTCAACGACATGTTCCTCGATCTTCACCTCGACGCGGCACGGGAGGTCGCCTACAAGCGGCAGGTGGCTCCCGAGGGCGGTGGGAGGTTCCCGACGTTGCTGTTTGACACCGCGTGGAGCCGGGAGGAGACAGCGTTGATGGTGTACCTGCGGATCCGGAGTCGGTCGGAGGAGGCCGCTGGTGCGTCGCGTTCGTTCGTAGAGCGGCAGGACATGGTCGAACATGTGGCCGCGTTGCGTCCAGCACACGCCACCGACCACGTCGCCGACGGTCGGCGTGCGGTGAAGGCGATCGAGAGCCTCAATCGGGCCGGGTTGCTGATCGGCGCGAGCACTGCCGACCGATTCGAGGTCAGCCCGGCTATCGACGTGGTGCTGCCGTTGGAACGGTTGCAGGAACTCCTGCGCTGGCTAAGCGGACGACACGGTGGCGAGGACGCACGCACTGACCGAGACGGCAGCGAGATGATCAGCAACGACATCGCCTATGACGGGGACGCGCAGTGACGATCAGCGATCCTGACCAACCAGCGCTCCTGCAGGTCTCGTCGATCTCACAGCCCAGCAGTCAACCGCCCACCCCGCTGTTCTACGTCGCTGGCGCGACCGACGGCACGTTGCAGTGGAAGGCCGACTCGTTTCAGTTAGTGAACTGGGGCGGGTTCGAAGGCCGGGTCCGTTTCGACTTCCACCCCGGCGCGACGCTGGTCTCGGGCGCATCAGGCACAGGCAAGAGCACCCTGCTCGACGCGTACATCGCCCTGATGATGCCGTCGGACACCCCATTCAACGGCGCGTCGAACGACGCTGTAGCGGGCCGGGCACGCAGCGCCGAACAACGCAACCTGCTGTCGTATCTGCGGGGGCAGACGGACACCACGACTGACGATCACGGCCGGGCACGACCAAAGGTGCTGCGCGGCGACGGCCGTCCTACGTGGGGCGCCGTTGCAATGACGTTCGTCGACGATCACGGCCGCCTGTTCACAGCACTGCGCGTGTACTACGTTCCCGCGCGCGCAACCCAGGTCGGGGACATCACCATGCGGATGGCCAGCTACGAAGGCCAACTGGACCTTACCGACCTCGCCGAGCACGCCGCCGCGCTGTTCGTCCCGAAGTCGCTCAAGGCAGCGTTTCCTGGCATGGCGACCCATGACAGCTACGCCGCGTTCGCCGCTCGCCTACACACTCGGTTGGGAATCGGCGCGAACGGTGACGGCGAAAAGGCGCTACGGCTGCTCGTACGCATCCAGTCCGGGCATCAGATCCGAACCGTCGACGAACTGTACAAGGAGATGGTGCTGGAACGCCCGGCGACGTACGAGGCTGCCGATCGGGCGATCGGCCACTTCGACGATCTCGAGGCCGCTTACCTGGCGATGCAGACCGAACAACAGAAGGCAGACCTGCTCGGCCCGATTACACAGAAGTACACCGAGCTCACGACGGCGCGAGACACCGTCGAGCAGATCGACGGGTTTGGCTCTACCACGATCGGTGACAGTCCGATCGTGCTGTGGCGGCTGCGACGTGAGACCGCTTTGCTATACACGGCGATCTCCGTCAACCAGGAAGAGCAGGCGCGCAACGCAACGGATCTTATCCGGGCGTCTGCGGCAGTGAAGTCGCTGGAGCAAGAACTCGCCGCGACCGAAGCCGCGCATCGTGACGCAGGCGGCGGCGAACTCGAACCCTTGGCCGAACAGGCCGACCAGGAACGTCAGCGCCGCGACGAGCGCCTAGCCCGTCGCGCCATACTTGCTGAACGCGTCACCGGCTTGACCGTGCCGCTCGACGACCGAGGCGCCTTCGAACGGCTACGGTCAACCGCAGCACAGTTCGCCGCCGACTACCCCGGTGCCACGCGAGCTCTGCTGGAGCGGCGCGAGGGCCTCCGGGACCGCGAGTTTCCGCTGTTGGAACGCCGTAAGCACCTGACCGCAGAGCGTGGCTCACTGGCCGGGCGGGCCGGGCGCGTGACAAAGTTCCTCGACGATCTGCGCCTCGATGTGGCCAGGGCCGCCGGCATGGACGTCGCCGAGTTGCCGTTCCTCGCCGAGCTGATCGACATCGCTCCGGGCCAGGACCGGTGGCGAACGGCGGTGGAGACCGTGCTTGGCGCCAGCGCCCGGCTGCTGCTTGTGCCGCGCGACCGGCTGGAGACGTTCTCTGCAGCCATCGACCCGCTGCGGCTGCGTGGCCGGTTGACGTTCGAGGGCGTGCCAGCGGGCCTGGATGGTCGCGTTGACCATGACCCGGACCGGATCGCGGGGAAACTGGTTTTCAAAGAGTCTCCGTTCGCCGGCTGGGTCGGCCAGCATGTATCCGATCCCGCCCGCAACGCCCTGTGCGTGGAAACGGCGACACAGCTTGCCGGCATCGGGTACCGAGTCACGCTCGCCGGGCAGACCCGGTCCGGGGCACGTGGCACCCACGGCCGGGGCGAGCAGGCGAACATCATCGGGTTCAGTAACGAGGACACGATCGCCGATATCGACCATGAGCTCAACCGGATCAAGGTCGGGCTCGACGCGATCGACAAGGAGCGAGCCTCGATCGACGAGGAACGGGACGGCCTCGACGCGCTCCGCGGTGCCTACGAGGCTATCCGGGCGGTCAACTGGGACGACATCGACGTCGCCGGCGTCGAGGCCAGAATCGGCGAATTGGAGCGTGCACGTCAGGCGATTCTCGACGCCGACGATCAACTGCAGCACCTTCAAGGACGCATCGAGGACCTGCGCGGGCAACTGGACAAGGCACGCGGGCACCGCTTCTCTCTCGACCAGCGCGAGACCAGGCTCAGCGATCAGGCGTCGGAACTGCTGGAGCAGCAGACGACGGTCGACGCCGAATCGGCCCGAGTCGAGCGGGAACGGCGGGTCGCGCTGACCAACGAACAGGCTGCAGCCCTCGACCTGCACTTCGCCGTGGCAGTCGTCCCCGCCGACCCGGACGATCTCCGCCAGTTCCCGACGAACCTGGTCCGGCTGCGGCAGCGGCTATCCTCCACCCTCGAGTCGGCTCGCACCCAGGCCCGTAACGCCGAGACTGAACTTGAACGGATCTTCAACGCCTACCAGTTGAAGTTCGAGGACCCCAATCTGGGACGCACAGTGTCCTCATACCCCGACTACGCGGCCATCCTGGAGAAGATCCTCACCACCGGGCTACACGAGCGCCGGGAAACATGGCGGCAACGGCTGATGAAGTGGAGCGGTGAAGATCTTGTGCCGCTCGCCGGGTCGATGGAGTCGGCCATCGACGAGATCGAGGAACGCCTCGACCCGATCAACAGCATCCTGCGCAACCTGCCGTTCGGCGCCAACCGCGACCGGCTGCGGATCAAACTGCGCCGGCTAGCCCCCGACGCCGTGGCCCAGTTCCGCCGCCAGCTTCGGGTGCTGTCCTCCGGTGCGACACGGGAGCTGCCCGAACAGCAGATGGAGCAACGCTTTCATGAATTGCAACAGTTCATGCGCTGTATCCGTCGCCGCGACGACCCCCGTGCCGTCGCCGACTTGAGCGACCGCAACCGGCTGCTGGATGTCCGCCGACACGTCGAGATCACGGCCGAACGCTACGACGCCGCCGGACAGCTGCTCAGCACGCACTCCTCCCTTGGCGGCAAGAGTGGCGGCGAAAGCCAGGAACTGGTCGCATTCATCGTAGGGGCGGCGCTGCGGTTCCGGCTCGGTGACGAGCTGCGCGCCCGTCCGCGGTTCGCGCCGGTCTTCCTTGACGAAGGCTTCGTCAAGTCCGACGCCGAGTTCGCCGGCCGAGCGGTGCAGGCATGGAAAGGGCTCGGGTTCCAACTCATCGTGGGCGCGCCGCTGGACAAAGTGACCGCACTCGAGCCGCACATGGACCAGCTGCTCGCGATCACCAAGAACACGACCACGCACTACTCCTTCGTCGCCCGCATCGCCGACGCCACACCGGTCACTGCCGCGCCACCGCCGACTGTGCCCTCCCCCCGCGGCCCGGTCAACGGCGCGGCTTCCCCAGCGGTACAGGTCACATCGGAACGGCACCCGCCGCGGTGAAGACCATCGAGCGGCTGCTGGCCGACATCGAACGCCGGCTCAGTAACACGTGGGCGCACCACATCGCCTCTACCCACTACCCGCCGCAGCCCCAGGATGCGGAAGCATTGCCGGCTGCCTGGCCGTACGCATTCCCGCTCGGACAACTCGCATCGGCCGGTCTCGCTAGGGACTTCTCCGCTGTCGCGGCGTGGGCGACTAACTGGCGGGCATGGAGCCACGCGCACGGCACGATGCTGCGCACCCGTACCCGGCTCGTACACGGCACCGATCAGGAACTTCCTACGCATGTCGTCATCGGCGATGTAGACAACGCCGCCCGATTGTGTGGGTCGGCCTGGGTCCAGCGACTAGAACTGGGCCGCCGACGGGCCACGGTCCTCGCCCAGCAGTTCCCGCACCTCGTCCGCACGGGCGTGCTCGCAGCGACCGTCGCCGCGGTCGACGACCTGAGCGATGTCGACTTCGACCTGCTCTGCCGTGCCGGAGTCTGGTTCGCGTCGCATGACGCGACAGGCCTCACTCCCAGACAGGTACCGATCGAAGGACTGCACGCCAAGTGGCTCAACCACCGGCACGGCCTGGTGCGCCGTCTAGCATCCCGTGAAGACCTTGGCTTGCTGCCACCACACTCTCCGCGGGTCCACTTCACCTACCTCGACCCCGTCCACCGCTCTGCCGGACTGCGCTGGCACGACTCGGCAACCGTCGACGACCACATGACGCCGGCGTACCAACCCCAGGTTGTGGTGATCTCCGAGAACAAGGACACCGCCATTCATTTCCCCGAACTGGACGCCGGCATAAGCGTCGAGGGTGTCGGCCGCGGCGGCACGACGGTCGCGGCACTGCCGTGGCTGGTCGCGGCCAGCCACATATTCTATTGGGGAGATATGGATGCCGACGGGCTGGAGATCCTCAACGAGTTCCGCGCAGCAGGAGTCCCAGCCGCCTCGCTGTTCATGGATCTATCCGCCTATACCGAATGGGAGCGATACGGCACGAATCTCGACCCGCGTGGTCGACCTCTGCAACCACGTACGCCACGACCGGTACCACTGCTCACCGACGCAGAGACGGAGCTCTTCCACTGCCTTACCTCCGAGGCATGGACGAGGTACCGGCGCATAGAACAGGAACGAATCCCCCTCGGCGAGGCGGTCTCGACTGTTCGACGGATCGTCGGTAGCCCACTTCGAGATCGTTGACACGGCGTGCGCGAGCACACGCTTGGCATGTCGAGGGCCGCGCACCCGCGAACAGCCTGTCGGCCCAGGGCAGCGCTGGTGTGCCGCAGAACCGAATTGACCGGCTTCAACGGAGCAGCGGGCACGAACGCGATCAGCGTTGCAGACGAACGGCGAAGGAAATCGCTCCCCTCGCACCCGCCTATGGCAACCTGAGGCTGTGAGCGACTTCCGAGACCGGGTTATTCGGCAGGCAGACAGCATCGCCGAGCTGTACCTGGAGGGCGAGCGGTTGGGCCAGCCGGCGACACGGGAACAGAAGGAGTTCATCCAGGGCGTTATCGCGGCCGACTACGACGGGCGGACGGTCGTCGAGCTGCTGCAGAACGGCCATGACGCGCATCCTGCGGATAGACGAGATGGCCGGATCGAGTTCCTGCTCGCTGAGGATGAACTTGAGTTCGGAGTGCTCTATGTCGCCAATGGCGGTCAACCAGTGAGTGTGGACGATTTCGACTCGATGTGCCGGATCGCAATGAGCAGCAAGCGTCCCGACCAGGGCATCGGGAACAAAGGCGTCGGCTTCAAAAGCGTGCTTCAGCTGTCGGCGAGTCCCGAGGTCTACAGCCGGTCCGTCCCGGAATCATCCACCTTCGACGGATTCTGCTTCCGCTTCGCCGGACCGGCTGACTTCGATGACCTTGCAACACGCGTCGCGTCCGACCGGCCGGACCTTGCCGAGGCGCTGCGCGCGAACGTATCTTCTCTCAAAGTCACCGTCCCGACGGACGAAATCCCGGCACGTGTGAGCGAGTTCGAGCAGGACGGGTTCGCCACGGTTATACGGCTCGTTCTCCGTTCCGCGGCGGCGCGGGAGCGAACCCGATCCCAGCTGGCCGAGCTTTCGTCGTCGGACGTGCCGTTCAACCTGTTTCTGGAGCGGGTCGGGCGAATTGCAGTCCGTACGCGCACCGCCGTCGGCGCCGACAATACAAACCTGCTCAACCGTTCGAGTCGTCCCGTTGCCCCCGCGATGGAGGAGGTTCGCGTCGACGGGGGCGCCTACCTGCTGCTGCGCCGTACTGTCGTTGAAGCCGAGATGATCCGGATCATCCAGCAGAGCCGGGACGACGACGGTCTGAACTCCGGCTGGGAGCGTTGGCGGGGTGACGCTGAGGTGTGTGTCGCGGTCCCCGTCGACCGGCCGCTGGAACGCGGGCGGCTCTACACGTTTCTGCCGATGGGCGAGGCGGCACCCGCGCCGATGCCGGCGTTTGTCAACGCGCCCTTCTTCGCGCAGCTCGACCGCCGAAGCCTCTCGCCGTCGATTCCTTTGAACGACCTGCTCCTCACCGAGGTGGCCCGGCTGTGCGCCAAGGCCGTAACCGACCCAGCCGGCCTGCCCGGCGACGTCGGTCTTGACCTCGTCTGCTGGTCCAGTGCGGCACTTCCTCGTCTTCGGAAGGCGTTCGACGAGATTGGTGTCGATCTCACCAAGCTGTTGCTGGTGCCCGTGCTCGGACCAGATCGCGGCCGAGCGGCGCTGGCAACCGCGAAGCTGTGGACGGGGCGGGGCACCGTCTTCACCGCGGAAGCGGTCGCCGCCGCTGGGAGCACCCCGATCGTCGATACGGCGCTCCACACCGCTCGAAGGACCCGGCTGTCGGTCTTAGCCCGTGATCTCGGCGTCCTGGCACAGCCGAGCTCGACGGATGTTGGCGTGTTCGCGGAGTCGGTCGCGGCGGCGTTGGCGACCCGATCGGTGGAGCCGGAAGTATGGGCTGGGTTCTACGACGACCTCGCGGCTGAACGGCTCGATGAGAAAGCGGTACGTGACCGGCGGATCCTCATCGACGACGAGGGAAACCTCCTGTCGCCAGGCAGTGAGCGAAGTGTGTTCGTCGGGTCGACCGACGACGGGGCCGGGCCGCACGTGCCACCCGGTGCGGTGCGAACGCGGCTGGCCTTCATGCTGGCCAGCATCCCGTGGTTGACGGCCGAGCGACGTCGGCGTCCAGGTCGCGTGTGGTTGGACACGCAGAATCTGGTCAGGGACTATCGAACCGACACTGTGTTGAGCTTGATCGGGTCGACCATGCGGGCGATCGATGTGGGCGAGACCGAGACGCTGCAGCGGTGTCTGGAGTTTGCTTTCGAGGTCTGGCGGCGTGGACCTCGGGACCTGAGTACCGAGGCTGTCCGTACTGCCCGATTGCGAGTGCCGGCCAAGTCGGGCTGGACGACGGCGAACACCGCCACCTTTGGGCTGGGCTGGGGTGGCGACACCGGCGACGTCGACGCCCGCCTCGCGCAACTGGTCGTCGCGGCGGGCGACGTTTCTACCGAGATCGCGCGTATCGGCGACGCAACAGTCGAGCCCGCCCATCTGGGCGGCATAGACCCGGACCGTTGGCGGTCGTTCCTGGAGTCGGCCGGCGTCCGCCACGGGATCATGCCGAACTACATCCGATCGAGCGCGCTAACGCTGCGTGGCTCACAGGTCGGCGCCCCCACAACCGCAGGCCATCTGTCGATCCCGGTGTCCGGCGATGACCAGCGACGCTGGCGCGAGGTCGCAGCGAGGTGGCCCCGACGGGGGCCACTTCATCAAACGGTGTACTACCAGCCGGCAACGAACGTCGCGTTTCTCCCAGCCCAAAGGGACTGGGCGAAATTTGACGCCAGGGCGCGCCGCCTCTACGCGGAGCTGATCCTGCGAGGGCTCGACTCCTGGCCAGATTCGACGCTGGAAATTCAGTTTGTACGCGACACCGACGCTATGCGGCCGGCCTGGCCGACTTTCGTCGCGGCGTTTCTGGCTACGGCCGACTGGATCCCGCAGACCGCGCCCGGGGATCGCACACGGGTGAGCTTCGCGTCACCCGACCAGGCATGGTGGCTCCAGAAGGCGGAAACGCCCGACTACCTACGCGCCCAACCTTCTAATCTGCGCGGGCTGGCGACACCGCGAGTGCTGGCGCGACTCGCTCGCCTCGGCGTCCGTTTCTGGGATGACCAGACCACCGCGCGGAGCCGCTTGGACGAGCTCACCGATCTGGTGGGGCGGCACCGCCCGCAGGGCGGTTCGATCCCGCCCAGCGTCCGGAAGGCGTACGAGGAGGCGTGGGAGGACCTCGGCACGGCTGCCGAGCCTCCGCATCGGATCATCGTCGCCCGGCAGGCCCAGTTGGAGGTAACCGACCTGGACCTCGAAGGAGAGCCGGTGTACGTCTGCGACGAGACCGGCGTCGCCCAGGAGCGGCTCCTCGGCCAGACGCCGGTCGCGATGCTCGCGATCAAGAACCGCCGGCTTGCCAGCCAGGTCCACGACCTCCTGCAGCGCTCCGGCCCCCGGCGACTGGTTCGCACCTCCGCGGTAACCTCGACATCACTGCGGACGGCACACCAGCAGCAGATCTCACATACCGGCGCCTCGACGACATCACGGGGCGGTGGCTGCACACCGTCGTGCTCGGCGCCGTGGAGTTTCAGCAGAACTCGTTCCTGACGGTCAGTAACAAGCAACTCGCGCTCGCCCACCGGCGGCTCGGCCAGTGCGAGATCGCCGTGGCGATCGCGATCGCGGCCAGCCTCGGCGGCAACCCGATCGGCGCCTGGGTCATTCCGCGGTCGTTTCTCATCGAGGCCGACGGCAAGCTCCGCATCGTCGTCGCGGCCGACAGCTCTGACCGTTGGACGCTGCTGCGGACCGCGTGCGGGTCCCTGGCCGAGTTGGCTGGCTTCCCGCAGGTTGAACGCTCGCTTGAGTTGGCACTTATCGACCTACAGCGCATCTGCGGCGAACAATCCCCCACGATCGCCAACATCGCAACGGCCCTGCGAGTGCCGGTCGAAGATCTGCAGGCGCTGGTCCTCGACGGCACCAGCCACCTGTCGGACCACACGGCGGTGGTTACCGTTCTCGCGGTCGTTGACACCGGTGTGGCCGAAGAACTCCGGGACCGGCGGGAGCCGTTCGACGGACGCGACGACCTTCGCACCTGGCTGGCAGACCGCAACGTAGACGCCGACAGGATCCTCACTCTCGCCGACGAGGACGATCTGCATTCCATGATCGATAAGCTGGGCGTCAGCCTTGCGGCCGCGAACGTGGGCTTCCGAGCCACGGGCCTGACACCGCTGCACAACCGAGACGGACATGCCCGGCAGTTCTCGGCCTACCTCCAGCAGCATCGCGCTGAGATCCATGACAAACTGCGCGACCGGTACCTCGCCGTGGCGGAGCGCGGCGAACCGTTGACCGACTACCTGCGGCTGCGCGACCTGCCCGACCTTGGCCCCGACCCGAAGTGGCTGGATCGCTACTGGGATCTATCCGAATCGGTGCTCGATAAACATGTCGCGGGATGGCTTGACCGGGTCTCGCCGGAACCCGCTTCAACGACTGAACGGTTACCCTCCGTAAAGGAGCTTAGGGATGCCGGCCATCGCACCGCCATACGGGCGACAGTGGCCGCCCGAACCATGGTGGAGGCGTGGCTGCACCGCTCCGCGACGAGCAGCACCCAGAGGCCCCGTGAGCCCGAGGCGGTCGCCGCCGCGATGGCATCAGACGGCAGCATGGACTTTCGTCGGCTCACCCAGGCCCACGTCATCCGATGGTTGCACGCCCACCAACAGTGGCCGGAGACGATGCCGCGGGAGACCGCGCTTATGAATCTCACCGAACAGGACCTGGCCAACGCCCGAGAACGCCTGACCCGGGCCACCGAACTGCAGCATCAGGCTTCAACAGTCACCTTCTACGGAGCCAAGAAATTCGGTCACGACGCCGTGGAGACCCAAGCGTTCGTCGATGAAGTCCGCTCAGACGTCCCAGCTGAAGTCCTGGCGACGCCGCCTCAGCCAATCGCACTGCCGGCCGCGCCGCCAGGCAATCCCGGCCGCTCTGGCACGGCTGGCACCGGAGGGGGCTGGCGGGCACCCACGGCGCCGCCGGAAGTGACCGCGCGGGTTGGCCTCGCCGGTGAGATCCTGGTCGGGGAGTGGATCCAGCATCAGTTCGGCTACCCACCCGAGACCACCTGGAAATCCCGCTACCGCCGTACGCGGTTTCCGGAAGACGGGGATGACGGCCTCGGCTACGACTTCCTAGTCAACGCGCAGGACAAGCGGATCCTCATCGAGGTTAAGGCGACTGTCGACGCCACGCTCCAGATCGCCCTCGGCGAGTCCGAGGTACGCCGAGCGCAGACCCTCGCCGCCGACGAGGAGTACCTCATCGCCTTCGTCACCCACGCTCTCGACCCGGCACGGCGCCGCCTCCACATCTTGCCGAATCCCTTGGCCGCCGGTGGTTTCGGGTTCTTCCGCGTGACCGGCCGC
Source organism: Virgisporangium aurantiacum (assembly GCF_016863635.1). Lineage (GTDB taxonomy): Bacteria > Actinomycetota > Actinomycetes > Mycobacteriales > Micromonosporaceae > Virgisporangium > Virgisporangium aurantiacum. The sequence continues at coordinate 11,081 of NZ_BOPG01000101.1, forward strand.
AGCATGCGCCTGAGGTTTCAGCTGCCACCCCGCTGATACACATACACAAGTCGAAGGAAATAGAGTTCGAAGCAGTCGTCGTCGCCGAGGGCCTGAACGTTGTCCGGCCACTCGACCCGGGCTATTGCACCCCCACGGGCTTCAGGGCGCCTGCCGCCTCCTGCAGGCCGCCATCACCTGCGCCAAGCAGGTTGTGGTTCTCGTCCAGCAAGTTGGAGCAGGTATCGCGCGAACCGGCTGATCGGAGTGCCACCGGAGGCTTCCGATGCTCTAAAAGGTACCTCCGGCTGCCTGCACACCGAGGTCGCGGCTGACCTCGATCACTGAGTCATCGAGGAGGGGAGCCAAGTAGAGCTGGTACGCCCGTATCGCCGATATTCATGGGGTCTGAACGTGACGCGTCATGCGTTCCTCTTGGCATGACGCCGGACAGGTCAGCGGCAAGAGTGTCGGTTAAGTCCCGTATTAGTCGTTCGGCGCGCTCGTTCGCCGTACGCAAGATTCGTTCAAAATCGGAAAGTGATCGGAATGTCCGCCCGTACGCCTGTTGGGTGGTGAGATCTGGAAGCGGAAGGCGTACGCGACGAGGATCGAAACGAAGCAGCTCCCTTGGGCTTCCAGTCGATATTCTCGCCTGGTGGTCACCCTTAAGGCTGGATAGATAGCCAGCCAGGAACCATGGATCGACAAGACTTGAGTTCGCACGTATGAGAAGTACCGACGACGACAGGCATGCACCCGAATACTCCTCGCCTGCGACTCTGGCAATCAGTCGAGGAGCGGCTATTGGAACAAGTACATCGTTTTCCTGTATTAATTGAAGCGGATCGTCGGAAATCGGGACCAACTCCTTTGGTCGCGTTCCTCGGACCAGGTCTTCGGCCCGCACGATGGGAACCGGAGATGTCGCCGAACCATCATCAACGTCCCGAGCGTGCGTACGGCGAATAAAGATGGCGCCCGTATTCGCGAGATCGTGCAATGAAACTGCCCGCGATGAGGGCGTTGATCCTATTGCCGGTCCGGTGGACGGTATCGCGCCCTGAAGTTGCGTCATGAGTGCCTGGACCTGTTGCCGCAGCGCCGTCAGGTCGCCGTCCGATACGCCACGGCTTGGGGCGGGTAGGTAACGACGTGGGGTGAGGTCGACGCCGTCGGTCAGAACGTTGTGTGCAGGTACCACCCTGGCCTGCGTTACTCCACCAGTCGAACTGCCGTCCTTCTGAAACGCGGTCCATGCCCGCGTGGCGAGGTCCTGTACGACGGTCCACGCGGAACTTTCGCCGGCGGACGTCGACGCACTCCGATCACTCACATCGGCAAACATGATGTTTGATGAAGGATTCGGCGCTGCAGAAGGGGGTTGCAGGATCCAGAGTTGTAAGGGGACGGAGTGTTGGGCGGCCAGCCGTGGTGGCAAAGCGATAACGGCTCGTATTGCCCCTCGTGTGACGAGCGCCGTACGCACTTTTTTGCCCGACGGCCGCGAAGCGACAGCCGGGGGCATTAGCATGACAACGGTCGAGCCCCGTCCGCCATGGGCAAGGCAATGCTGGACCCAGGCGAGCTCTGATTCCACCCTAGGTGGCACGCCGTATTCCCAGCGGGCATCGAGACTCAATTCCTCGTGTCCCCAGTTTCGTTCGCCGAATGGAGGGCTGCACACGACTGCGTGCGCATTTCCGGTCGGATAGGCATCATCACGCAACGAGTCGCCTTCGTGAACGTCGAACAAGGGACCGGTCGCCGACGGTGTCGCAAAGGTCAAACGTAATACCGCAATACGTGCCAAAGCCGAGTTTGTCTCCTGGCCGAGTAGTTGGCGGTACCCCCTCTTCGTGGCAGCGATCAAAATCTCGGCACTGCCGCACGCTGGGTCAAGAAGCGTTCCCCTTCCCGCTGAAGCCAAATCCAGCATGAGCTCTGCGAGTTCGGGTGGTGTCGGGGAGAAGCCGTTGATTGCCGATCGCTCGAAGTATCGCTGACACACGTGATCAAAAACTGCTGACGGCGTGTCGATGAGCGCGCACTGTCCGGCCATCCGGAGAACCGCCAATTGATCATCCGTAAGTTCGATTGGCGTCAGTAGACTCACTAGCCCAGCGACCACACGGTCGCCACGAAGGAGCATTGCATGTTCCGCCCGGGTGAGCGCCCTCGTGAATCCTTGTCGATCATCAGGCACGTCCGTCAGATCACCATGAAGATGCAGCAGAAACAGTCCGACGACGCCGACGTTGTCGCCGGTGGAGAGCGAGGTGTCCCGGAGCGAATCCACCATGCGCCAAAGCACGTCCGCGAGCGGAATCTCCAAGGGCCTGCCTTGCCGCCGCAACCATTCCGCGACCTCGGCAAGGTTGAAGGTGGGGCTCTTGTCGCTGCCGCCGATCGGCGCCGGGAAGTCGGTGTGTCGACGGCGCCAGTTTGTCACCGCACTCGGCCGCACAGCCGCTAGGCGGGCTATGTCCGCCGAGGTTACCTCGACACCCTCCGCCACGGCGCAGCTCCCGTCTCAAGTCGATCATCTCCTCCGAACAGTAGCTTAGCGGTCGGCAGCCGAGTTCACACCGGTTGGTTGACTCTACGACTCATCGTGGTTGACACCATTCACACGTTGCCCTCTAATTGGTGAGTCGCCTGCCGGCTCGGGGGCGCCCGACCTCAACGGCAAGGTGGCGATCTTGAATCTGCGTTGGCGCATGCCGGATGGCATGACCGGCGATCCGGATCTCATCCGCGTCTCGGCCAAGGACTTGAACGACCAGGCGGCCTGCCCCGAACAACTGGCCGCGAAGGTGCGACCTGCCGTCAAACTCCGGGTGTACCCGAGGCGTCCGGACCCGCGCTACGAGACTTTTCCGCTGGGACGGCTCATGGATGTGCTGAACCAGCACGAATTCAAGGGCATCGCGCTGCGGGATGCCCTTGACGCGCTCACCGACGACCAGACCCTGCACGCGGGGACCCTCACCTGGATCCGGCACGCTGCGGAGTGCTACATCGCGAGTTCCGCCGAGGGGGGCGACGACCCCCTCGAAGCCGTTCAGGACCACTGGGTCACTCAACGTTCCGGACAGCGTCCGGAGCCGACCTGGGAGATGTATGCGTGGGGCCGGCGATACCGAACCGCAGACGGGGCTCTCCGCGAGTTCCGGTTCCTGCGCCTGGGAAGGGCAGGCGACTGGTCACGGCCGTCCTCGCAGATCGCGGTCGCGGCGTACACGACCGCGGTAGGAGAACCAGCGGCCTGGCCGAAACCCTGGTCAGAACCGTTTCGCCTTAGTGCCGCTCCGCGCGCCGAACGGGTACGGGTCGTCGAGGTAGGGCTTCTGGACGGCTCACGCGCAGTCTTGTTCGACGGCACCGTCGCCCAAGCTGAGGAGTACTTCGCGGTTCACGGGAGGAGTTCGATCAGGCCGCTCGAAGGTGGTGGTGATCGGATCCCGAGCGCCGATTGTCTCGACTGCAAGCAACTGACCAGTTGTGACGCGGTGAACCGCGCGCCGCACCTGCTCGGCATAGCAGGCCGGGCTGGTCAACCGCTCCGTTCCTACGCCATCCGTGACGGCCGCGCCCACGCTGCATGCCCCGCCCAGCAGCACCTACGGTCTATCCGCCTGCCCAAGCTCAACGAGTACGGCCCGGAAGCCGAACGAGGGCTGGCCGTCCACGACATGCTGAAGAACGCCCACTCGCGGACTCCTCGACGGTGTTGCACCGCCGAAGATCTTCCCGCGGACCCGGGCAACTGGGCGGCGGGAGGACGACAGCTCACCGGCGACCTCGCACAAGGCGGTGCGCAGATGCTGCGGCGGCATCGGCAGATATGCCCCTACCTCCACCACGACCAGATCACCGGCGCAACTGCAGAGCCGCAGTTGTCGTTCTACGACACCGTCGCGAACGTCCTGGTACTGGCCACACCAGACCTGCTGTACGCCGAAGGGCCGGCCCGGGTGTGGCGAGAGGTCAAGACCAAAGAACGACACCGATGGATGGGCGACGACATGCTGCAGTTCTACCCACAACTCGCGCTGGGCGTCGTCATCCTCGCGTCGAACCTCCTCGGCGGCGACACTCGCCAGCACCGGATCGAGTTGGAGACGCTCACCCCGACCAGCTCGAACATCGAACTCCTCGACGTCGGCGACCCTGAAGTGGTGGCGAAGGCGCGCGTCATTGTCGCAGCGCTCGCTGAGCCGTGGCACCGCGACGACCTTGCGGTCACCAAACCCGGCCCAGATTGCCAGATGTGCCCCGTTCGAATGTGGTGCCCGGACTTTCCCGGGTCCGATGACGGCCCACCGATCGACCTGCGATCAGCCGAGACGGAGGCGTGAGCACGATGGCCACACGCACGAGGCCGCAGGCAGGATCGGTATTCGACGGCGAACCGTTGCTGCGCACCGTCGCAACCGCGCTCATGGCCCTCTCCAGGCGCCCGCACCCGGGCGACCCGGTATACGAACCGGTCGTTCAGCGAGCATTCGACCAGCTTGTCCTGCTGTGCCTGCGACGAGGCCAGACACCACCGGGCAGCGTGCCGGAGATGGCGCGATGGGCACGGACCAGACCAGTCACAGAATGGCCGCTGGATCTGTTCGACGCCGAAGTCAGCGACCACCAGCTCTTGGTCGACGCCGAGACCACCTCGCCCACCCAGTTCTGTCTGGAGTGGGCGGTGTCGAGCGCTGACCCCACGACCGAGCAATTCGAGAACCTGCTGATGAACGAGGCCATCTCCACCTGTCGAGCCGCCCACGCCCCCGACTCGTACACAGCTCTGCGCCGGCTGATGATCGAAAGGCCGGTGCTCACGAGCGCGGAACTTGCCGAACTGTCGGCCGATGTCGACCTGCACCCGGTGCTCACCGTCATCCGCAGCTGTTACGAGCCGGCGCCCGCCGCATATCTGCGCGACGGCCGCTACAGCACCTGCAAGAGATGCCGATGCCTGATGGTTCCCATCACCAGCGGGGCGCTGCGCTGCGAGCTGGATCGGTGCAAACGCGACGGGACCGACGAGATCGGCCGAGAACTGCTGGCGCACACCGGCGGCGGTGTCCATCAACTGCGTCGCCCGCTGCGGGTATTCATCACCGGGCCCGGACTGGCAGAAATTGATCTCGAAATCGCATTGGGCAAACTGCGCCTGACAGCGGAGATGTGGCCCAACTACGACGCCTACGACCTGCGGATCACCCTACCGACAGGCCAGGTGTGGGCAATCGACGTCAAAGACCGGGCGAGCCCGGCACTCCTCGGCCGGACCACGACGCCCTTCCGCACCGTCCCGCCGTTCACGCACGCCTTCTTGGTGGTGCCGGCGTACAGACTCGTTGAGCGCGAGGACTACCAGCGCGTCTTCAACCGGAACCTGCCGGCCGACCTTCGCGGAAAAGTGAAGCTCCACACCGACAAGGCCCTCCTGACGAAGCTCCGAGCTGAGCTGCGACGCGCAAGCCACGCAACAGGGCCGACCGATTCGGGAGGATCCGATGCGTAGCCGGAACCAGTGGCACCGCGGGCTTACCGAGCTGCTGCGCCCGACATGGCCCGCCACCCTTCAATCGTTCACTCCGGGCGACCTGCTCAACGTCGAGTTCGGGCTGTACCTACTGGAAACGGTGATGCCAGGCCGTCCCGCCGCTGACGCATGGACGCTGTTCGGCGGTTACCCCTACGGCGAGGCATTCGGCGACGTCCGCACAGAGGAGCAACGGCTTATGGTGCGCCGAGCTCGCCACTACATGTGGTCGCTACGGCGTCGCCGGGTCTGGCACTCCGCCATCCGGGACTACCAGGCCGTGCCGCGCGACCTGCGCGGCTACGACGTCAAAGACGTCGACACGATCCCTGATCGGCTCACCCCCGCCCGCGCCGACGAACGCTTCGACCGCTACAGGGAACTGCTCACCAGCCCGCCGATGTTCGAACGCAGCACACTACCCATCGCCGGAACAGGTGAGCACTGGTTCCCAGTACGCGACCGCACGTACTCCGTCACCTTCGGAGACCTGGCCCATGGCCCTGCCGCGTCACGCCACGACCTCACAATGCCTCCCGTTACCAACGGCGAGGCCATCACCGTCAACTACACGGAGCTCGAGCACGCTGCTGAGGCGATGGACCGGATCGAAGCCGCCAACCCGGATACCAAGGCAAACAGCTGGTTGAAGCGGCTACGGCGCGTCGAGCTTCTTAGCCGGAGCGAAGGCACCGAAAGATTCGAACCAGGACAGAAACTTGCAATCCACCAGATCTTGCACATGGTAGGCATGGTCGGCGCCGGCAAAAGCACGCTCCGGGACATCCTCGCCTTCGTATGCGCGGACCGTCAGATGAAGATAACCATCGTGGTCGGCGATGTCGCCGAAGCCCTCAACATCGTCGGCGTGTTCAACACGCTGGGCGTCAGGGCCGCACCAATCCTCGGCCACTCCACCAGGGAACGGCACATCCAGCGGCTCCACCGCCGCCTTGCCACCGCCGGCGCCGCGAACATGCTCAGCCACGAGCATGCAGGCTTCGCGTTCGTCAACAGCGCCTGCCCCGTTGATGCGTTGCGTGGCCTGGAGGCGGACCGGCCGCTTCGCATCCGCGAAGCTCCCTGCGCCCAGCTGTATCCCGCCACGAAGCGCGATGACACATCCGGTGTCATGAACGACGAACACGGCGAATCCTCCGCGCGCGGACGGAAGGCGGAGCGCCACGGATGCCCTCTCTGGGCTCGGTGCCCACGCCATCACGGTGCCCGTGAGCTGGTCGACGCAGCAATCTGGGTCGCGACGCCGGCGAGCCTCATCCACAGCGCGGTACCCGCCCATCAGATCGACGAACGGATGCGGTACCTGGAACTTGCCTGCCAACGCTCCGACCTGATCATCGTCGACGAAGCCGATCGGGTGCAGATGCAACTCGATACAGCGTTCGCACCGGCCACCACCCTCGTCGGCCGAGGGCAGGACTCATGGCTCGACGAAGTCCACAGCCACAAGATCACTGAACTGGTCCGGCTCGGGCGACTCCAGCTGTCCCAACAGTTCATCGATGACTGGATCAACGCGCTGAACACCGTTTCAACGGCCGCGGACCGGCTCTACGGCATGCTGACGCGCAGTAAGTCGCTGCGCCACTGGATCGTGGCGGACTATTTTAGCGCTCACACCCTGCACCACTGGTTGCTCAACACCTGGTTCCCCGACCTTGCGATCGACAGTGCAGACGACCTGTTTCACGACACCGGCCTAGCTACCGACGAGCGGGCCCGCCGACGCGACCATGTCAGCGACATCCTCGACAGATTTCGTGACCAACCGTTGCAGCCGGCAGACGCCGACCCCTCCGACACCGTTACGTCAACCGCCAACGAGTTGGTGGCCCTCACTCTGGAGCTCCTGCACTCGCAGAGCGACCGCACACGGGATCGCCTACGGACAACACTGCTGGGCCTCGTCGAACACGACCCAGCCATCGAAGCTCGCATCGAACAGCACGCGATGCAATTCGAGTTCACACTTGTTCTTGCCGCTCTGCACCACCGCCTGGACTTCATGACGATGCTGTGGCCACGGGTCGAGGCCGCGCTGAATCTCGACGCGACTTCCAACGTGCTGTCACGCCGGCCGCCGAAAGACTACGAGCCGATCATCCCCGAGTCGCCGATGGGCAACGTGCTCGGATTCCAGTTCCAGCTTGACGATCAGGTCCAGGAACCCGGTCTGACGGACGCTCGTAGCGGCTCACTGCGGTTCTTCCGCTGCAACGGACTGGGGCGGGACCTGCTGCTGAACCTGCACGAGATGCCGAATGTGGACGACCGTCCCGGACCTGCTGTGCTGCTCATGTCCGCGACCAGTTGGGCCGGTACCTCAAGCCGATACCACATTCACCATCCCGTCGGTGCGGTCCTGCGACCGCACAAGGACGAGGTCGACGCCATCCTCAAGACGACCTTCCGCAAGGAGTTCCTGTACGCCGACGGCGCCGGACAGGTAGCGCTCCAGTTGTCCGGCACCAACCCGGACCTGCGCCCCCGCGTACTAACCCAGATGCTGCGGCTGCTCGCGGAGGCCGACCCCAGCCTGGCCGGCTCCACCAGCAAGCTCGCCGACGAACTCGCCGACATCACCGACCCCGACCGGCGCCGAATCCTGCTCCTGGTCGGCAGCTATGCCGAATCCAAACGCGCCGCGAGCTATCTCAACGCGATCCCGGAATGGAACGGACGAGTCACGGTCCTGGTCTCCGACGACGCCGACCTCGACGACGCCTGGCAGACCCTGCCCCGCGACCCGACGGTACGGACCCTGCGCCGCGGCGACGTCGCCTCATTCGCGAACGCGGGAGGGGAGATCCTGGTCGCTCCGCTGCTGGCAGTCGAGCGAGGGCACAACATTGTGCTGACTGGAGGGAAAGCGGCCATCGGCACCGTCTACTTTCTCGCCCGTCCACACCCCCGCCCGGACGACATAGCCCTGGCAATCCAGTCGGTCAACGACTGGGCGGTGCGTTACGTGCGCAGCGGCAATTTCCGCCAGATGGCACTGGCCTGTGGCACCCCGGACGCCGCCGGGCGCGAGTTCCGTCGCCGCGCCCGGCACACCTGGCAGCGGTTCCTGACACGACGATTGTCCTGGGGAAGCTTGCCCGACGACGAGAAGCTCGCGTTCACCTGGGACCAACTCGTGGTCATGTGGCAGGTCATCGGCAGGCTCGTGCGCGGCGGCGTGCCGGCCCGGGTCGTGTTCGTCGACGCCGCCTTCGCGCCCCGCGAAGCCGGTATGCAGGCCGAAGACACAGCCGAAACCAGTCTGCTGCTGAGCATGCACAACGCCTTGCACTACTACCTGAGCCACGTTTCCAACGCCGAGCCCGTCGACCAATCACTGGTCCGGGCCCTGTACCAGCCGCTCTACCAAGCGCTCGACACCATCGACCTGTGACCGATAGGAACAGCCGTGAGTTTCGACCAGATCAGCACCGCCGCCTTCGCCGCCGCACCGCGCAGCGACCGACTGGTGGAGACCTTCAACGCCCTGGCGTTCCCGGCGCACTGGCGGCAGATCATCCTCGACTTCTACCGGCATGGGAAGAAGAACCCCGAGCAGCGGCGGCAGGTGCCGATCCGCGGGATCAACGACGTCATCCGGGCCTACGCACCGGACCTTGTATCCGTCGCCAAGTACGCCAGTGTCGACGACTCACTTCCCTGGCTCTACACCCGCGGGGAGTACCGCTCGAGCATCATCAAGAGCTTGGTTCTGGGCTGGCTCAACGACCTACAGCCCAAACCCGATGACTTCCCGTTGGTCCGCGCGACGCAGCACCAGCTCGACGTGGACAACCTCGAGTGGGACCTTGTTTCGGTCGATCTCTTGGAGCAGGAGCTGACCATTGGTGGCACCGCCCAGCCCGCACGACACCTCTATCACCTGCTACCCGACCTGCTCGCGGACCGGATCGCGGACCCGACCCGAACGCCATACACCTACAACGGCGAAACACTGCACTTCAAGCGTGTAGCACGCGAAGAAGGCGCCGAGCTGATGTCCTGGCCGCCGCTGCAACGTCAGGTCCCATCCAAGACCGGCGTCCGGATCTGGAGCTACTCGGCCTACATCCGCCTCACGCTGCACACCGTCCCGTTCAGCTCGACCCCACGCATTCACCTCAACACCGGCATCAGACGGTGGGTCCGCGGACCAGTGTGGATGCCAGCCGACCGCGGCGTGACGACCTACCTATTGGCCGACAGCCCGTGGATGTGGGACGACCCGGCCGCACCAGGCACCGCGTCCAGCCGCTTCGCGGCAGCCACCCTCAAATGGAACAAGCGAGAACGCAAAGTCATATGGAAGGCATCCGGGGCCGAAGGCATGCTGCGGCGCCTGACGGTCAACTCAGACTTTCCCGAGCCTGACATCCTGCAAAAGCGGCCCGAAGAGTGGCTGGACCGAGAGACCGGCGTCCGCGCCGCCGTCGTCTACCACCCGATGATGGGCAAGCACGGCATCGGAGCCGGGCTGATGCCCTCGGAGCGCCGGCGACTTACGGAGTGGGCAGCCGCCGCCCTTGAACCAGACTTCACCCGCCTGCCCAACCTGTTCGGCAGCGACCTGAAGGGAACCCCGAAGCCGCAGCTCAAGAAGCGAAGGCCGATACCGAAGCCGGACAACGACAAGACAGGCGAGAAAACGGCCAAAGCGCTGGCCGCGAACGAGACGATCGCCGCAGCCAACAGCCTCGCGCTACGCACCCTCACCGCTGAAGCCGTCGACGCCCACCTTCGTTGCCACCTGCTCTACCAAACAGACGAATGCCGAGACGAGATCATCCGCGCCGCCGAGGAAAGCCTCGGACTCGGCGAGTACAACACCGAAGCGGGCACCGCCACGTTCACCTGGAACACCGACGAACTCAAGGTGACGATCTACGCCCGCTCGGTAGGAAAGCTGGCCGGACCGCTCGGCGGCGCAGACACACCCCGAAAGCGGAAGCAAATCGAGGAGGCCGTGACCGTTCGACGCCGGGAAGTACGCGAGCGCCTTGAAAGCGAGCCCGCATCGCAAGTGGTCATCGTCGAACTGGACGGACGGAAGGACTGGGATCCTCGGCAGACCGACCCCAAGTTCGCCATCCGGCTCGGCTGCGCGGACGCGCACCGGGTTAGCCAGTTCATCACGACGTTCCGCACCGTGGAGCAGACTCCGCCTGAGGATGGCGAGGAACTCGCGGATGAGCCAGCGGCATCAGGCCCGCACCGCGCGGATGCAGCCTGGGGCGATGCGCTCCGGCAGGTCGGAGTGCGGTTCGTCCCGCAGCACAGCCTGGGGACAGCACTACCCGACTCGTTCAACCAGCTGGCCTTCTGGATGGTCAAACGCCGCTCCGACAGCGACTGGTGGAAGCCGCAGTTCACCCCCATCGCGGTCCTCATCAGGCCAGGACAGCCCGCCATCCTCGGCCGGACCGCCGACAGTGACTCCTGGGTGCCGTACCCGCAGCTCCTGCGCAGTCTGACGGGGCGTATTCGCGGCGACGACCTCAAGACCGAGGCGCAGCAGCAGGCCGAGGCAGCCCGCTTCATCCACCGAGTCTTGTACGGGCTCCGAAACGAGCCCACCGTCGCGATCACCCACGCCAACAACAGCCGTACCTACGTTCCCTGGCTCGAGAACGGCATCACCAGGCAGGACATGTTCCAACTCGGCGGCGGTCCCGTACAACGCCTTGCGCTCCAAGGAAAACACTTGCGGCTGATCCGGCTTCGCGTGGACGACCGATCGGAAACGCCCCAGTGGTGGGCACCTAAGGACCCGGCCACAGCTGGCATCGCCAAAGGGCTCTGGCTCACCGGCTCTGGCGAGACTGACAGGCGCGTCTTCTACAGCACCATGGAACGCTCAAGTACCCACCAAATCGAGAACGACGCCACCAAACTGACTTCGCGCATCAAGCAGGTCAAGGTCAAAGATAAGGACTCCGGCGAGGAGAGACTCGAGGCGAAGCGACGGATCGACAACCACAAGAACGCATGGAATCCCCAGCTTCTTGAGATCGCCATCTTAGGTCAAGCCGCAGGCGACAACGCCGAAGCGTGGGCCATGTTCGTCCATCAGCAGCGGCAGACCGACGATTACCGCGACGGGCTGGTCCTTCCAATGATCATGCACTTGGCCGAGCTCGCGGGAGAGTATGCGCTGCCTCACGAAGACCCGATGCACGCGTCCGTCGACGACTCTCCTCCGACGGAGGCATCGCTGGCCGAGAGCGAGATAGGAATCGAGGAGGACCCCGAGGACTGACACAACACCGTCAAACATGGACGGCCTCTTCCTCAGCCAGACCTTGAATCTTCCCCCTATTCCTTCGTTGGGCGGTGCGGGCTCCATCCGTTGAGGTGTGGGCGTAAATCTTCCGGGCCTGGTTCGATGGTGAAGTCGATGGTTGTGAGTGTGGGTGTTCCGACAGTGGGGTCGATCTTGTCGGCGTGGGCGCGTGCCCAAGTCAGCCAGGCGGCGAGCTCGCTGTTGGTGGCGGCCTCGCCGGTGGAGGCGTTTTCGAGCGCGTCGCAGAATGCCCGCATGCTCGCAGCCTTCTGCCACTGTGCCATCGCGGTGTTGAACGTCGCCGTACGGTGCTCCTCGATGGCGAGCCGTCGGGCCCTCGCGATGGCGTTCTCCCAGCGTGCCTTGCGTTCAATCTCGCGCTGGCGCCTCTCCTCGGCTGCCTGCTGTTCGGCAAGTCGCGCCGCAGCCTGCCGTTCCTTCTGGCGCTGCCGGAAGGTGGCGGCCTCCTGCTCCTGTGTCTGGATAACCTTGATGATGTCGGCGACGATGCGGCTGGCCTGCTGTTCCAGTTTTCTGGTGGGCGTGTCGCGCCAGGTGATGCGCTGATTGGACTGGAGCTGGTGGACTTCGAGGCGCAGGCGGCCGGTGGCGACGTTGTCGAACTCCGGGATGTGCGCCCAGGGGCGGAGTCGTTTCGTCCGTTTTTCGTCGGCGGTGAGCACGTGGGGTACCTGGTCGTATTCCTCGAAGAACTCGAGCGACCGCCGTGCGCTGCCGAACTTGACGTACGGTTTCGGGTTCTTCGTGGTGAGGTTGATGCCGACGCGGCATTTCCGGTCCGCCCCGGCGTCGTCGATCGCTCGGAGCAGCGCGAGTACCCGGGGGATCGATTCGGGTGCTACCCGCAGGTTGGTGGGGTCCTGTTGGAGGGCGTCGTAGTCAGCCGCGGCCGTGGCGCGGATGTCGCCCTGGTTGAGTCGTAGCCGGTTCCAGTCGGTGTCGTAGGGCTGCTCTGCCGAGTAGAGGCGGATGACGAGGTCACCGGTGTTGCGGCCGGTGTGTCGGAGGTCGTAGCCGTCCGGTACGAGTTTGTGCTGCTTGGCGGCGTGGATGGCACGGCGGTAGCTGGCGCGGGTGTCGGCGTCCGGGTCCGACACGACCACAGTGCCGCCGCTGGTCTGGAGCCGTTCGACCAGGACGGTCGCTTCCTGGATCACCGACGGTTGCGCCTCCGGCTGACGGGTCTTTCCGACCGACGTCGTCCGCGTCGGCGAGTTCTCCGCGCGGTCGCTGGTCACCGCTGGATACCGGCCGTTGTCGAGGTAGTAGCGGCCACGTTCGGTCAACGTCGCCGACCACCGGCCGGCCCGACGTGACACGGTGACCAGGCGGCGACCCTGTAACGCCCTCGCGGTGTGCTTGGCGCCATCGCCCGGCATGCCCCCGTCGGGGCATCCCGCGTCGACCCACCGCAGGACCTCGACTTGGTACGGTTTCAGCGGCGCGGCGATGTCGACCATCGGCCAGTTATACCGACCGGCTCCCTCCTCGGCATAGGCCCTCAACAGCGGGTGGGCCGTGTAATCAGTCGATGCCAGCATGGTTCTGTGCGCCCAGGTCATACGGCGTCGTGGCAGGGTCGGCATCCGAAGGGCGGTTCAGGTGGCATTCGATGCATCGCTGTACGTCGTCGGCGACGAGTGGGCGTACCGGCTTCGGGACACGGCGCCGTCGGAGCGCGTACGTATCAAGGCGGTTACGCCGAAGAAGGTCACGGCGAGTATCGAGGTGGAGTTCCTCGACGACGGCCGCCGTGAAACCGTGCCGTCGACCCGGCTGAAGGCCCGGTGGGCGGATGTCGAAACCTACGACGCCCAGCAGGCCGACTGGCAGCGCATCAACGACTTCGACCTCGACTCCGTCGAACAGAGCGCGGTCGGCACCGTCTACACCGCCCTCGTCCCCGAAGAGGTGGCAGAGCTGGACTGGCGGCCGGTCGAGAACGCGACGATTATCAAGGACCGCACAGCCCTGGCCGACATCCTTCAGATACCCGTCGAGGAGATCCTGGCCAGGGCTCAGTGGTTCACCACCGACGACACCACGGTCGTCTCGCCCGCCGGCACCCTGGTGATCGCGGGGGCCGCCTGCCGCGCCCACCCGCACACGATCCTGGAGCACGTGATCGTGGAGGAGGCCGAAGCTCGACACAAGTGCAAACACGGCGGCCCGCACCCCATCCGCAAGGGCGAAAAGTCCAGTCCGGAATGGGAGTACCGGTGGTACCGCGAGCACGTCCGGCCGGAGCACGAACTTCTGCGGCAATGGTGCGGCCACCGCGCCGTCGCCGCCCATGAACGCCTCACGGCCGCGGAAGCGGAGAACCACCGCCTCGACCTGCTCGTGGTCGAACTCATCAAGGCACTCGACCTCGCAGGTGAAACCACGCAAGCCGAGCAATTCGCCGAAGAACACGAACGCGACCGCATCACCCCCTACCTCGCCCGCCCCGTCGTCGACCGCCCACTGCACTGGTCCGAGATGCCCGTACGCGAAGTCCCCGTTTACCGGCGTCGCCGCTGGTAGACGGCAGTCCGCCGCAGTCGCTCCCATCTCGATACCTACATGACGTCTTAGTAAGCCGCTGCGGCGGGCTCGTCAGGCCCAGCGCTACTCCTGACCCGTGCGTACCGGCGATGCTCGATGCCGTTGTCTACGTCAGGCGGCTCCGGGGGCAACGCGATGCCAGCCATCGGAAACCTCTCAGCCAGAACGAGACGCCACATGCGGATCCTCTTCACTGGCTCGATGGGAGGTGGCCAGGACGGTCTGGAGTCGTCCGAGCGAGTGACGAGTGCGGGTCGGGGCGGCGATCAGCGGGGTTGATTGGGGCCAACGAGCTCAGCCCTAACCAGTTTCGGAGACTGTCGACTGCGGCTCTCAGTGTTGTCAGCGTCCGCGTACATCGCCCCAGAGCAGTATGTGCGTACGGCCGGATAGGTTGAAGCCGTTGTCGACGGCGAGGCCGGCGAGCGTGCGCATTCCGATGAGCAACTCCGCAGTGGTCGTCGCGCGGGGCATGAGCCAGATGCGATCAGGAGTAGTTCTGGCGGTCGCGGCGAGGGAGGCGACCTGGGGCAGATCGCCGGGTCCGTCCAGCACAATTTTGAGTACGGACCTGGGTAGGTCGAGCAGCGCGCGGAGGGTCTGAGGGCGGACGCGGGCGGCCGCACTGCCGGCGTGGGTCAGCTTCGGGCTGACGACAAATCGGTAGACGAGCGGGACGAGTGCCTCGGCGGGTGCGACGGTGCCGTTGGTCTCCACCTCGCAGCGGACGTCGGGGCGGCGTGCGCGCAACGCGGTGAGCAGGGTGACGACGGCTGGTTGCTGAAGCAGTGGTTCTCCGCCTGTTAGCACGACCAAGCGGGTGTGCGGGCCGGCGCGGCGGTCGAGGTCGGCGGCAAGCAGCTTCGGGTCGACGATGCTCGTCTCGACGGCTGGGTCGTATCGGTCCCAGTCCCAGCTGTACCGAGTGTCGCACCAGGTGCAGGTCAGGTTGCAGCCGGCGAGCCGGACGAAGACGGCCCGCTCACCCGAGCTTGGCCCTTCGCCTTGCAGCGATACGAACGTCTCGCTGAGCAGCAGCGACCCTGCGGGCGCACGCGGGGGTGGACGACGTTCGCCGGTGCCAGGTTTCACGGGTGGACCTCGACGCAGCAATCCGGGGTTTCCCAGAGACGGATCCGGGTGACAGGCAGCCCACGTTGCACGAGCGTATCGAGGATGTGCAGCGCAACCCGCTCGGCGGTGGGATTGTCGATGCTGTCGTTGAGCAGCGTGTGGTCGAGGCGGTCGATGAGGTCCCTCTCGACGGCCGACTTGAGGTCAGCGAAGTCGATCACGATGCCGTTGGTTCCGACGGGTCCGGTGGCGGTGACTTCGAGGCGGTAGGTGTGGCCGTGCAGGCGCGCGCATTTGCCTGGATGCCAAGGCAGCTGATGAGCTGCGTCGAAGCTGAATGATCGGGTGACGCTGGCGGTTCTGGTCACGTCTCCTCGCTTTGCGTCGAATCAACGCCGATCCGCACCATCCCTATGGCGCCGAGGACGACGGCGCCGAGGTCGACCGGTCCGGTTCCGCTGCCGTCATCGGCGTGGAGGACGCCGCAGGTGCCTACGATGCAGGAGCCTAGGCCGAGATCGGCCGCAGCGAGGTGGACGAGCATGAGCAGCGCACCGGTTTCACGCCAGAGCAGGGAAATGCCATCGGGGTAGCGGCTGAGGGTGCGGTCGGGGTGGGCGACAGCGAGCACTGCGGCCGGCGGTAGCCGCGTCTGGTCCATCGCCTGCGCGAGTTCTTGCAGTGCCTGCGTTGTGCGGTCGGACGAGTGTGCGCCGCGGCGCAGGACGGCCGCGTCGGGATCTAGAATCCAGCTTCCCGGATCGAGACCACGGACATGCCCGGCCAGCAGGACGAGGGTCAGCGGATGCCGGCCCCCGGCGGAGGGGGCGGCGCGGTGGGCGATGGGGGCGCCGGCGAGATCGGTTGACCTGCCGCGGGTTAGCCCGGCCCGGGCGAGGACGGTACCGACCTGCGCGAGGTTTGGCGGTTGCAGGTGTCGCTCGCTGCGGCGGGCGGCCACAACCTCAGCGAACGGACGGGTGACACCGGCATCGGTGATGGGCACGTCGAGCGGGATAGCCGGGACGGCACGCGGCGCTGCCAGGTCATCAACTGGATCTCCGCCGGACGGTGCGGCCCTGACCGGACGGACGGCGCGGGCCTCGGCGAACGCTAACGCGGCGCGAGCCGCCGCAGCGTCTCGCGGCACCCCGGTCACGGATCCGGTGTTTGCAGCAGGCCAAGGCGTTCGAGAACCTTGACGCGTTTCCAGCAGCCCGGACATTGGCCGCAGGGCAGACTGGCCCGGTGACACGAGACCGTCCAGGCAAGAACGTCTTCGCCCAGTCCGCTCCGGCCCACCAGTGCCGTTGAGGTCTCGTCGATCGCTGGCGTCACGATGCGGATCGCTCCTTCTTGCAGCGCGAAGAGCCGGTCCAGCGCGTCG
Source organism: Virgisporangium aurantiacum (assembly GCF_016863635.1). GTDB lineage: Bacteria > Actinomycetota > Actinomycetes > Mycobacteriales > Micromonosporaceae > Virgisporangium > Virgisporangium aurantiacum. The sequence goes on from NZ_BOPG01000101.1 coordinate 27,941, forward strand.
TAGAAGGCCGGGCTGCCGTCAGCGTGACGGTCGCGGTCGTCGAGCACGGTACCAACCATCACGGTGTGCAGGCTGTTGCGGAGGGCGACCGCGGCGGCCGCGGTGACCAGGATCTGGTTCCGGAAGGGCCACCACTCCGGACTGGGCGCACCCGGCAGCGGCCTGTCGTCTCGGAGCAAGCCACCACCGGTGTCGCCGAGGTCGAGGCGAAGGTGCTCCAGTGGAAGGTTGAGCGCGTCGGTGATCGCGGTGGCCGCGCGAACCTCGGCGGGCGCTGGACGTTGTCCGTAGTCGATGACCAGACACAGGGTGGGCCGTTGCAAGGCTGCCAGGGCGGTGCTGTCCAGGCCGCCGGACAGCAGCAGGACGCTCCCGTCCTGGCGCGGCGAAGTCTGGACGTCGTTGCGGCCAGCGCCCATTCCGCTCACGTGTGACCGGTGACGCGGCTGGGCGTCAGCGGATGACCCTGGGCTGCCCACACCGCGCGGTACAGGGCGCTGGACAGATCCTGATGCAGTTCGGCGCCGGTTCCTACGAGCATCTTCGTGCCCTCGTGCGATGGGCCCTGGAGGAAGCCGACCACCGGTAGCCCCTTGCGGTGCGCCCAGCCGACCTCATAGACGGTGCCGGGGTCCCAGCCGTCCAGTAGTGCGAAGACCGCATGCGCGCGGTCCAGACCGTCAAGGTCACGGGAGGCGACTTCATCGCCGCCGGGTCCGACGTCGTGCAGTGGGCTGAAGACCTGTGCCCCAAGGCCGATTAGGACGCTGCGGCACGTCTCCACAAGCCACCGGTCTGCGAGGGTGAAGAACGGGGCGGCGAGGTAAACGAGCGGATCATCGTCAGGAATGGGGAGTACAGGGCCGGCGTCGGGGAGTACCTCGCCGACGGGTGCGCCGCCGAGCACCTGGTGCGGCACGACCGTGGCCCGCGTCCCGCACCACCAAGCGGCGCTGCTGCTGGCGATACGGGCGGCCTCGACCGGCTCGGCACCCTTATCCCACGCGTGGGCGTAGGCGGCGGCGAAGACATCCCCGCTGCCCAAGGGCCATACCGTCCGAGTCGGGTAGGGGCCGACACGGGTCAGGGTCCCGTCGCCGTCTCCAGCCAGGACCATGCAGCCGCGGGCGCTGTCCTTCACGACGACCGCGACAGCTCCGCTGGCGCTGCGGACGTGACGCGCGGCAGCCCCGAGGTCGGCGATGCCACCTGCCAGTGCACGGGTCTCTCGGGCGTTGGCCACGACCGCTACAGCGTCGGCATTCAGACCGGTGAGGTCGAGTCGGGTCAGGTCGCGGGGCCGTTGCGGGTCGACGACGAGCTGCCGGGCACGGATGCTGCGAGGGCCGGTCTCGACCATGCCGAATGCCAACACCGTTTCGTCGTCGGCGCTCAAGGCCGCGGTATGGGCCGCCGACGGTCCATCGATCACGGGTGCGGTGACCGGGCTGAAGTAGCGGAACCCCACCGACTGATCACGTTCCACCGGGACCATGGTCAATCCGAGGGCGGCTGCGACCGATGCCGCCAACGGTGCGGTGAGCTCGTCGATCGCCGTGACCAGACGGGCGCGGTTCGGGCCGAGGCAGGCGGCGGCCCGCAGTCCGCTACCGGCAAGTTCCTGGTGCGGAGGGACCGTCACCTCTTCTTGGTAGGTGCCACCGACGACGATCACCGCGCCGCCCGAACCTCGACCTGTACGGCTCCGCCGTGGACCGTCAGCACGCCGGCCTGGAACGGCACGCCTTGTCGAAGGCAGTTGATCAGTTGGATGGTCGGTGAGATTCCGCCCGCGTCCCGACCTTGGTTGTCGACGGCGACGACCAGATCGGGTGGCCCCTCACGCAACAGGATCGTTAACGTGTCCCCGGGTGCGAGTCGATCGGCCACGCCGTGAACGGGTGCTTCGATGTTCCGGATGAGACGCAGGCTGGCGCAGGCATCAAAGCCGCCGCCCCCGCCGGTTCCCGTGCCGGCAGGTGCGTCACTTCCGCTCATCGTGGCTCCACTCTCGATCCGGCTCCTTCCGGCGACGTTACTCCACGGCGGCGCGTCTGCCGGGGATCCGGGCCGCGTGCGCCCGTTCGGACCAGATGACCGCATCGAGATCGGCCGCCCGGACCCGGCCCTGACCGGCCCAGGCCAGAAAGAACGCTTCGAGCCGTGGATAGTCGACTGTCGGTCTCCACGCCGGGTCGAACACGCCGGCGTCCGTGCCGGCGCGGAGCACATGCACATCGATGATCGCCACGTCGTCGCTGCCCAGATGATTACGCACGATCCATCCGGCGGTCTTGGGGCCGATGCCCACCACCGGCAACAACCAGTCCCGCAGCTCATGCGAGGTGGTGGGTGGCCGCTGGGTACATACGTAGCGCAGCGCGGCGGCCAACCAGCGGGCCCGCTGGGCTGGGAACCGGTAGTGAACGGTGCGGCCGCTGACATCGAGCGGCGTCCGTAGCACCCGTTCAAGTTCACTCTCGTCCGCGCCGCGGGTCAGCAATCCGGCGTCGCGAACCGCGTGGAAGGCGGCCAGCCCGGTCTCGTAGGGCATGCCGTGACCGCCCAGCAGGCACGCCGCCACCTCCTCGGCGAGATTCCTTCCGAGGCGATGACGATGCGGCCCACGGCGCAACGTTCCGTCTGCGGCGGCAGCCTCGGTCACCGCAACCCAATACGCGGCCGTGCCAACCTGCCAGCTACGTCCCCAGGCAAGCAGTCTTTCCGGGTATCCCACCGGGGCAAGGACCACCGTCGGCCCGTTGTCGCTTAGGTGCACCGCTCTTGTCATGGCGCCTGGCGCCCGTCGCTTTTCACCGAATCGACTTCCCGGGACGCCTGCGTGTGCAGCTCATCGAGGCTGAGCTGCAGCACTTGGGCGAGGCGGGCGACGGTCAGAAACGCGGGCGTCGGAACCCGACCGTTCTCCAGACTACGAACTGTATCGATGGCGACCGATGAGTCGCGCGCAAGATCCGGGGCGGAAAGCTGTCTGCGCTCGCGCCGCTCGGCGATCAGGCGTCCCAGGCGTCTGCCGTGTACTCGATCCTCTTCCGAGGTTCTCTTACGCGTCATGGCCGATAACAATACATGTATTGTTATCGGCCGAACGGCGCTTTGGATGGGTGAAGTTGGCCCGATCAGTGCGGCCAAGGTCGGCATCCGGGAGTCGGTACCGAAGGTCTCGAAGCGCTTGAGTCCCTTCGGGGGCGCAAGTTCACTAGGGCCTTGCCGGCGCGCGCGATCGCAATGTGTTCCTGGCGTGATCGGACGTAGCGCAAACTACGAGCACCAACCGAACGGAATCAGCGCGCCGCCTTGGCCAATCACCGTCGGGCGTCGAGCCCGCCAGTCGCCCCTCGCGTAGACCAGCCGATACTCGCCAGCACGAACGAGGTATAGAACGTTGCGTAACGGTACGCTTTGTGAGAGGGTAAGCGTGGGAGTGAAGGCGCCCTGAGCATCTGACTACGGATCAGAAGGTTAGGGGTTCGAGTCCCTTCGGGCGCGCTTGATCGACTGGCGTCTGGCCTGCGGAAACGCGGGCCAGACGCCATTGTCGTCTGTCCGGTGTGGACGGTGGGCGCGACTTGGGTGCCGAGAGGCCTTGACCTGCGGCTTCGTCCTCGACTCGGGCGCCGTTGGGGTGGTTCCGGCCCTCGGGCCGGTGCGGCGGTGGCGGCGAGGACGAGCCGAGCGGTGTCATCGGCGCAGCGGCGCTTCGTGGGCGAGGTACGCGGCGCCATGACGTAGCTGCGGGCAGAAGGCCGCCGGCCATGACCGGGCCCGCGTCTTCGGGCAGACGTTCCGTCAGCCGCAGAAGACGTGGTTCAGGAATGCGTCCATGGCGTCGTCCGGGTCGCCGTCGTGGTCGGGAGTGATGGCGACGGTCGCCTGGCGGCGGCCGTCCTCCGTGGTGAAGGACCAGGTCTCGTAGGCCAGCGCGTCGCCGTCGTTGCCGTAGACGCGTACCCCGCACTGGGTGATCCGCCAGGACAGGCCCAGCCCGTAGGCGCGGCCACCGGGGATGCCCGGGGTCTGCATCTCGACGAGCAGCGGCTTCGGCAGCAGGCGGCCGCCCAGCAGTTCGGCGTAGAAGTGGTTCAGGTCACGCGTCGTGGAGATCAGTTCGCCACCCGCGCCGAACAACGACGGGTTCATGGTCGTGAAGTCGACCAGGCCGCGCCCTTCGATCGGAATGTAGCCATGCGGGTGCGGGCCCGGGATCCACGGCGACGTGCCCGGCATCGACGTGTCGCGCAGGCGCAGCGGCCGCAGGATCCGGCACTCGATCTCGTCGGCGTACGACCGGCCGGTGACCTTCTCGACGATCTGGCCCAGCAGCACGTATCCGGTGTTCGTGTACGAGAACGCCGTACCGGGCTCCGTGGACGTCGGCGGGTTGGCCACCGCACGCGCGACCTGCTCGTCCGGGGTCCAGGTGCGCCAACGGTATGCGAGGAACCCCGCGTCCGGCGGCAGCGTCAGCGTGAGCCGGTAGTCGAAGAGGCCACTGGTGTGGTTCAACAGCTGGCGGACGGTGATGCGGTCACCGTTCGGTACGGCGCCCGGCAACCACGCCTGCACCGGGTCGTCCAGCCGCAACCGGCCCTCGTCGACCAGCTGCAGAACGACCGTGGCCAGAAACGTCTTCGTGATGCTGCCGGCACGGAACCGCCCGTCGACCCGAACCGGACGCGTCGTACCGACCTGCGCCACGCCGCTCGTGCCACGCCACGTTCCGCGCTCGGTCCGCACCTCCGCGAGCGCTCCGATCGCGCCGGCCGTGCGCACGTCGTCCAATCGCCTTTCCAGAGCGACGCGACCCGGCGCCGCGGAGACGGCGCCCGGGGCCGCGACCAGGATCGCTGCGGTGACCGCCACCGGAGCCACCAGCGCCCGGAGGCGCTTCGTTGTCATGTCCATGTGCTGCAGGTTCGGCGTAGGGCGACGGCCGGGGCGTCTCTCTGCGGAGGGATTCGGCGTCACTCCGCGGTAGGGGGTCAGATACCTCCGCAGCCGGACGCGGGCCGGCGCCCGAACTCGATACCGTCGTCCGCGTGACGCTCCTCATCAACGCTCTCGGCACGCTCCGCGCGATTCTCGCGCGCCACGTGCCGCGGGTACGGGTGCGGGGGCGTCCGGAACTGGCGTGGCTGCTGTGGTGGGTGGCAACGGCCGCGCTCGCCCTCATCTTCCTGCCGCTGAACGTGGCCCTCCCCGCCACGAAGTTCGACGTGCATCCCCTCACGGCGTTCGCGGTCGGCATCGCGCAGAGCACCGCGCTGCTCCTCACGCCGGTGCGTCCGGTGTGGGCAACCGCGCTGCAACTGTTGGCCGCCACGGTGATGGCGGCCGCCCTGCCGCATGACTCGGGATCCACCTGGCCGCTCACGATCGTCGGCATGTTCACGCTGATCGCGCACGTGGGGCTCGTCGGTGCCCGGTACCCGCGGCGAACGGCGTTGGCGGTCTGGTGGGCGAGTGCGCTCGCGGTGGCCCTGTTGGTGCTGGCCGTCAGGAACGGCCGGTCGTTGACCGAGGGCACGGGGATGCTGATCCTCTACCCGATCTTCTCCATCATCGTGCTGGGTTCCGTGCTGCTGAGGCGCCGGTTGCGGGAGGTGCGCCGCGAGCTGGCCGACGCGCGGCACGACGTCGAGGTCGAGCAGAGCCAGCGGGCGGTGGCCGAGGAGCGCACCCGCATCGCGCGCGAACTGCACGACGTGGTCGCGCACAGCATGTCGGTGATCCACATGCAGGCCACCTCGTCGTCGTACCGGATCAAGACGCTCGATCCGGCGGTGACGGCCGAGTTCGCGCAGATCGCCGCCGGTGCGCGGTCGGCCCTGCACGAGATGCGCTACCTGTTGGCGGTGCTCCGTGACGAAGATGCCGACGCCACCCTGACGCCGGTGCCCGGCCTGGGTGGGCTCCCCGAGCTGGTCGAGTCGGCCGAGCGGGCCGGTGTGCCGGTGGAGCTGCGGGTGGCCGAGGGCATCGAGCTGCCCGACGGGGTGGCGCTGGTCGCGTACCGGATCGCGCAGGAGTCGTTGAGCAACGTGATCCGCCACGCTCCCGGCGCACCTGTGCGGATCATGGTCACCACCGACGGCACCTACCTGACCATCGTGATCGAGAACGACGCGGCCACGCGGCCGGCACCACCCGTGGAGACGGCGGGTGGGGCCGGCCAGCGCGGCATGCGGGAACGGGTACGGCTGGTCGGAGGATCGTTGGAGACCGAGGTCAGGGCCGAAGGCGGCTACCGCGTGGTGGCACGACTGCCGATCGGAGGTCATCGGTGATCCGCAACGGAGACGCTGCACGTCGAATGCGACGGGCGGCGCGCTGAAGTTGGCGGGAATCCCGTGATCACGGGCCCGCGAGCGCTGGCCCCGCCACGGGCGGCCGGGCAGGCTCGATCGCATGAGCGACAGGCCGGGCGCGGCAACGGCGTCCTACGCCGTACTGCACGCCGGGTACGGCGCACCGAACGTGGCGAGCACGGTCGGGTTCGTGCGCGACGGTGACGTCATCCTCGTCACCGATCCGGGCATGGTCCGCAGCCGGTCCGTCATCCTCGATCCGCTCCGCGGTCTCGGGGTGGCGCCGGAGGACGTCACGGACGTCGTGTTCAGCCACCACCACCCCGACCACACGTTGAACGCCGCGCTGTTCCCCCATGCCCGGTTCCACGACCACTGGGCCATCTATCAGGACGACCGATGGGAATGGCGGGACGCCGAGGGGTACGACCTGACCCCGTCGATCAGGTTCATCCGAACGCCGGGACACACGCACGAGGACATCACCGTCCTCGTTGGCACACCGGGCGGCGTGGTCGCATTCACCCACGTGTGGAACGAGGCGACGTCGGTTGGCGACCGGCACGCCGTCGACATCTCACTGCTGCACGCCGGCCGTGCGCGGGTGCTCGCGGTGGCGGACATCGTGGTACCCGGTCACGGTCCGGCGTTCGTTCCGGACGCGACGACGCCCCGGTGAGCGGCCACCGCCTATGAGGACCGAACGGGTCGGCCGGTCGACCCGAAGGTCTGCCGGTACTGCCGGGGCGATACCCCGCGGTGCTTGACGAACTGCTCACGCAGCACGGTCGCGCTGGCGTAACCGACGTCGCGGGCGATGTGCTCGATGGGACGGTCGGTGATCTCCAACAGGTTCTCCGCCCGGCGCAGACGCTGGTCGCGGAGCCAGGCATGGGGCGTGGCGCCGGTGGCAGCCTTGAACCGGCGGGTGAACGTGCGGCCGCTCATCAGGGCGCGGGCGGCGAGTTCCTCGACCGACAGGATGCGGTCGAGGTTCCCGGCGGCCCAGGCGATGACGTCTGCGAGGCGCTCGTCGTCCGGGTCGGCCGGCACCGGTGTGGTGATGTACTGCCCCTGACCGCCGCTTCGGTGCGGCGCGACGACCACGTCGCGGGCGACGGCGTTGGCGACGGCGCTGCCATGTTCGCGCCGCAGCAGATGCAGATACATGTCGACGCCGGCAGCGGCACCGGCGCCGGTGACGATGCGTCCCTCGTCGACGTAGAGGTCGTCGGCCCGAACGTGAACCGCGGGAAAGCGCGTGGCGAAGTCGGCGGCGAACCGCCAGTGGGTGCTGGCCTGCCGGCCGTCGAGCAGCCCGGTCGCCGCGAGGAAGTAGGAACCGGTGCAGTGGCTGGCGACGATGGCGCCGCGCCGGTGGGCGGCCCTGACCGCGTCGAGGACGACGGCTTGGACGTCCGAACGGAACGAGTTGCCGGGAAGGAGGACGACCAACTCACCGCCGGCGAGCCGGTTCAACCCGTGCTCGACATGGACGTTCAGGCCGAGGTCGGTGCGGACCACACCCGGACGATCGGCGCAGATCGTCACCTCGAATGCGGGCAGGCCCATGTGGCTGCGGTCGGCGAAGACCTCCGCCAGCAGGCCGAGGCCAAGAGTGCTGGCCCGGTCGGGCAGGTAAGCGGTGATGGAACGGAATCCCGGCACCCGGCCAGTTTGGCAGACTCGCTGCGATCACGGTTATTCGGCCATGATCATATTGCCTGGGGCCGCCGGGCACGTCAGGCGAGCCGGTCCTTGTCGTTGGCGTTGATGACGCGCCGGAGCAGCGCGACGAGGGTCTCCTGCTCGGGCTGCGTGAGTGCGTGCAGGAACTCCGCCTGGGAGCGGAGCGCGACCTCGTGGAGACGCCGCATCTGGGCCCGTCCGGACGCGGTCAGGGCCACGAGTTGACGGCGGCGGTCCTGCGGGTCGCGTTCGCGGCGGACGAGGTCGCGTTGCTCGATGTCGTCGAGGTAGCCGACGAGATGGCTGCGGTTGATCGCGAGGCGGTCGGCGAGTTCGTGTTGCGGCAGCGGCCCGAAGTCCGACAGCGCGGTGAGCACGGCGAAGTGGGGCAGCCGTAGGTCGTGCGTCGCGAGCGCCTCGACCAGCAGCCGGTGGCCCACGCGGGCCGCGGCGCCGGCGAGATACGACGGCAGGCCGAGCAGGGTCGGTGGGCGGAATTCGTCGTCCATGCCGCGGAGCATAGCTTGACGTAATCATGTCATGATGTAACGATGTCGCCTAGACATCGAGGAGGAAACGCCATGGCTCAACGGATCCTGGTCATCGGCCGAAGCCCGGGCGTGATTCTCGACGCCGCCGAACGTCTGCGCGGCAAAGGCTTCCGGGCAGACGCCACCAACCAGTTCGACGACGTGCTCACCGACTACGACACCGCCACCGTCGACGTCGTCGTCTTCGGTGGCATGGTTCCGCCCGACAGCAAGCGGCAGCTCCGCGACGAGATCTCGAAGGTCAACGGCCACGTCACGTTCGTGCAGGGGCTCGCGGGGATCGCGGGCCTCATCGTCGCTCAGGTCGAGAGCGTCACGTCGGCTGCCGGCGACGACACCGGCGTGGAATACGACGCCGCGGAGCGAACCGTGCGGCTGACCCTGCGGCAACCGGCGCAGGTGGTCGTCGAGGCCTGGTGGGCCACCTCGTTCACGCCGCCCGAGCCGGCAAGCACCTCGACGCGCGTGGTCGACTCCCGCTTCGATCCGGGCGAGCATGTCGTTCCGCTCCCCGCCGAGGTTCCGGCGGTGGCCTCGTTCGTCACCGTGTCCGTCGGGCCGGCCGTGCACACGTTCACGGTCGGCGCGATGCCGGATGCCGTGCGGCGCATGGCTTCGACGTCCGCGCTGCCCCCGGTCCGCGCGGTGGCGACACACACCTACGGCTGACGATCCAAGGATTTGCCAAGGCTGTCTACCAGGTGCGTCCGGCACGCTGACGGCATGAGGTCATCGACTCGGACGGCGGCCGCCCTGCTGGCCGTCGGTGTGCTGTTCGTCGGCAGTCCCGCACCCGCACAAGGAACCTGGACCAGGGTGGCGACCCCGAACGAGCCCGGCGACAACTTCCTGTACGGGGCCGACGCCACCGACGCCACGCACGTCTGGGCCGTCGGTGCGGTCGTTCCACGCCCCCGGACCGTCCCCCCGCACAGCCAGATCCTGCGCTACGACGGCACGACCTGGCGACCGGCCGCGGCGTCCAACGATTCGACGCTCTACGCGGTCGACGCCGTCACCGCCACCGAGGCGTGGGCGGTCGGAACCTCCCGGTCCAGCACCCTGGTCACCCGCTGGAACGGCACCGCCTGGGCGGCGGAGCCCAGCCCGAACGGCAACCCGGCCGGCGGGAACACCCTCCGGGGCGTCGCCGCGGCCGGCGACACCGTCTGGGCGGTCGGCAACTACCTCGACTCCGGCACCTACGCCAGCCACGGCCTGGCGCTGCAGCGCGTCGGCGGCACGTGGCGCCGGTCCCCCACGCCCCGCCTCTCGGCAACCGACTCGTTCGCGGCCGTCGACGCCACGGGCCCGGCCGACGCGTGGGTCGTCGGCTACGGCTCCAGCGGCGGCATCTCCAGCGTGCCCGTCGCGCTGCGGTGGAACGGCAGCGCCTGGACGTCACTGCCACCGCCGAACCCCGGATACGCCGGGCTCTCCGCCGTCGAAGCCATCACGCCGAACAACGTGTGGGTGGCTGGGTACGCGCAGACCGACATCGACGGGATGCAGCCGTACATCGCACAGTTCAACGGGACCTCGTGGCGCCGGGTCGCCGTTCCGACCATCGTCGGTGGCGGCCAACTCTCCGACATCGTCGCCCTGTCCCCCACCAACATCCTCGCCACCGGCACGGGCGGCAGCGGCGGCTCGTCGATCGTCCTGCACTGGAACGGATCGACCTGGACCCGGGAGACGGCACCGGACACGGTGCGCGTCACCGCGGCCGCCGGCGTCGGACCGGACACGTTCTGGGTCGTCGGCATCGGGTTCGACCTGAGCGCCTACCAGTACCGCAACTTCTCCATCGTCCAGAAGGGCTAGCGCGCGAGGAGGTCCCGCAGGAGTTCCTCCTCGCGGTGGAACGTCTCCAGGTGCCCGCCCTCCCAGAGTCGGAAGTCGACCGACGGCAGCCGGTCCACCACCCGTCGCGCGGCCCGGATCGGCACGTTGGCGTCGTGGCGGGAATGCCACCAGACGATGTGGACGGCCACGTCTTCGGGCGCGATGTCCCACTCGAACAGGGCGATCGCCTCGTCGCTCCAGCCCTCCGCGCCGGGGCGCAGGGCCTCGGTGACGCTCTGCCGGAGCGTCTCCTGCCAGGCGGGGTCGTCCATGACCGCCTGGTCTTCGGGTGGCGCGTCGCGCAACGCCTCGCGGAAGCCGGCCAGCGGATCGACAAGGATCTTTTCGCGGACCTCGACAAGAAGCGGATGGACCCCGTCCCAGCCGCCGTCGCGGATGCGCCGGTACGACTCCGCGTTCAGGCCGATCAGATGCGGAATGTCCTCGTCGGTGAGCGGTGCGGCGCCGACGACAACGGTGGCGGCGCTCACCCGCTGCGGGTGGCGGGCCGCGAGCGCGAGCACGTGCGGGCCGCCGCCGCTGCCGCCGATCACCGGGAACCGGTCGATACCCAGGTGGTCGAGCAGCTCGATCAGGTCGTCGGCCACCGATGCGACGCCGCGCCCCGGCATCCGCGTCGAGGCGCCGTAACCGGGCCGGTCGGCCATGATGACCCGCACCCCCAGCCGCTCCCAGACCTCCGGCTTGGGGTAGCGCGAGAAGCGGGACCCCGGGGTGCCCTGCAGGCGGAGAACGGGAATCCCGTCGGGTACACCCCACTCGTGGTACGCGAGGACGCGTCCGTCGCGAAGCGTCAGTCGTCCGTCTACACCTTCAGGGGTATCCACGCCCACCATTCTCTCCCAGTGCCGAAATGTACGAAAAATGTACGGACCGGTGGTGTCCTCGGACCATGAAGTCACACATCGCGAAGATCCTGCTTCCACTGGCGTTCGCCGGATTCGGCGTATTCGCCGTCGCCGCTCCGGCACAGGCCGCGGCCACATGCAACAACAAAGTCAACATCTCGAAGGGCGCCCTCTACGCCACCTATCCCGCCTACAACAGCAGCGGCACCTGCGTCATGGGCAAGGGAAACTCGGGGGTCGCCGTGCGGACCCTGCAGGGTGCGTTGAACACCTGTTACCACGCCGGGCTCGTGGTCGACGGCATCTTCGGCCAGAACACCTTCGAGGCTCTCAAGGACGCGCAGGACGCTGCCGGCGTCACCGACGACGGGATTTACGGGCCGACAACCGCCGGCGCCATCAAGTTCCCGTACAAGCGCGACAGCGACGGCTCCTCCGCGGGATGCCAGAGCCGCTACTGATTTCCGGCCGGGGCGTCACCAGTTTCTGGTGACGCCCCTCCGCACGCCTCAGGTCGAAACGCTCACCAGCGACCGACCGGTGACCACACTGCCGTCGCCGTATTCGATGACGCCGAGGTAGCGGGTGCCGGCGGTCAATCCGGTCCAGTTGACGGTGAACGTCACCTCGCCGCCGAGACGCACCGACTGCGTCGACGGCGTCACGGAGACGTTGCCGGCGTTGGCGCCGACCATGTGCGTGTACAGCTTCACGTCCTGCTCGTCGACGCCCTGCGCGAGGCCGTACTGCACCACGTACACGTCGTACGTGCCCGGGGGCAGTTGCACCGCCTCGTCGGAGGCACCGCCGGCGCTCTCCGCGAACTTCTGGTTCGAGCCGGCCGGGTACACGTGCAGGTCGATGTCGGTGCCGGACGGATAGTCGCCGCCGTACGTGGCGATCCGCGTGTACCGGGTGCCGGCGGGCACGGTCAGCGTGAACTTCGCGACCGTGTCGCTCGTGGCCGGCGCGTCCTCGTTGAACGCTCCGCCGTCGGCGCCGACCAGGTGCGCCGTGCGGACCTCGGGCTTCACCAGGCCGAACGCCGCGGCCGAGGCCGCACCGTTGTAACCGGCCTGCACCTTCACCTGCTGCGAACCGCTGGTGCCGGTGCCGTTGACCACCGTCGGCGCGTTCAGCGCGGTCGGCTGCACCGCGAACGGGCTACGGACGCTGTGACCACGCAGGTCGGCCAGCGTGATCGAGCCCGACAGGTACGCGTTCAACGGTGCCGACGTGCGGGTGAACTCCACCGTATACGTCGCCGAACGCTTCGGCAGCACGGTGATCACCGACGGCGTCACCTTGACGTTGACCCCCGGCGGCGCCTGCACCTTCGCGACGTAGACGCTGGCCTGGTTGGTGGTGTTGGTGACCGTGCGGGTGACGGTCTGCGTGCCGGCCAGGCTGCCGATACCGATCGACGGGTAGTTCAGGTTGCTCGGGTCGATCGAACCGACCGCGCTGCACACCGACGTGCCGTCACCGAGTTTCAGCGCCACCCCGATGCCGCACGACCACTGCAGCCACTCCAGCGGACCGGAGTCGTACACGAGGCCCGGATCGAAGGCCGAACCCGGCCGGACGTGCCCGGCACCCATGTCGAACGGCGTCGCGTTGCCGGCACCGGCCCGGGCGATGGGCCGGCCCTGGTTGTCGGTCTGGCCCGCGGTGGTCATCAGCGCCGACTTGACGGCGTTCGGCGACCACGTCGGGAACTCCTGGCGCAGCAGCGCCGCGAGCCCGGCGATGTGCGGAGCCGCCATCGAGGTGCCGCCCTTGAGGTCGTAGAACGACCCGGTCGGGTTGGCGATCGGCGGCACCGCCGCGACCACGTCGACGCCCGGCGCGGTGATGTCCGGCTTGAGCAGGTCACCGGCGCTGGCCCGGCTGGGGCCGACCGACGAGAACCCGATCACGGTCGGCGCCCGCTGCGCCTTCGGCGTGAACGACGTGAGCGACGCGGTCGCACCGGCGGTGGCCGCGTACGCCTTCACCGCCACCGACTCGTTCGGGCCGAGGTGCACGGTCGGCACCGAGTGGATCTCGGTGTTGAGGCTCTCCGCCGCCGTGTTGTTCGCCAGTACCATGCCGACGCCGCCGGCGGCCTTGACCGCGGCGCTCTTGTCGACGCGGGCGTTGCTGCCCCGGTCACAGACCACGATCTTGCCCGCGACCTTCACCGGGTCGAGCACCGCACCGGCCGAGAAGCACAGCCGCACCTGCGTCGCGTCGGCGCCGGCCTTGCCGGCGGCGGACGCGTGGATCAGCGGTGCGGACGCGACCGCCGGGCCGACGCCGACACCTTCGTAGGTCGCGCCGTTGCCGAGCACCACGCTCTTGGCGTACATGACGTCGTGCGTGCTCGCGGCGACGGTCGCCTGCCACGGCATGGTGTTGTCGACGGTCGGCGACGCGTTGCCGGAGTTGCCCGCCGACGCCGACACGAACACCCCGGCCGACGCGGCCTGCAGGAACGCGACGTCGATGGCGCTGAGCCGGTCGAGGCCGTCGCCGACGGAGTAGTTGATGACGTCGACGCCGTCGGCGACCGCGTCGTCGATGGCCTTCACGATGTCGGCCTCGGTGCCGTTGGCTCCGCCGGTCGCCTGGTTGTGCCACAGCGCCTTGTAGACCGCCAGCCGGGCGGCCGGTGCGACGCCGCTGACGCGGCCGACGGGCGAGCCGGCGACGCTCGCGTCGGTCGGGTTGCCGGCCGCGGTGCTCGACGTGTGCGAGCCGTGTCCGTTGCGGTCGCGGGGCGACTGGAACTCGCCCTCCCACGAGCGCAGTTGCCCGGTGACGTCGTACCAGCGCGCGCCGAGCACCTTGTTGTTGCAGTCGATCTGGCCCGTGTCACCGGCGTCGCACTTGCCGTTCCACTTCGCCGCGATCGCGTCGGCGTCCGGGCGCGGCTCGGCCAGCGGGGCGAAGCTGGGGCTCTCGGGCCAGAATCCGCTGTCGATCACACCGATGATCTGACCCTCGCCCGCGTGGTCCTGGCCCTCGAAGAACCGGTTCCACACGCCGCCCTCACCGGACAGGCCGAGGAACCGCGGGGTGTTGTTCGTCTGGGTGGTGACGAGCCGGTTGGCGAAGATCTGCGTGACGCCCGGAGAGTCCCTCAGCCGGTTGAGGTCGGCCGGCGTGAGGAAGGCGGCGAACCCGTTGAAGGCGACCGAGTAGTCGACGACCTTCTGGTTCTCCTCGATTCCCGCCCGGTCGAGTGCCTCGGCCCTGAGCTTCTGGAGGTACTGGCGGTAGGCGGCGTAGTTCCACGTGCCGGTGTCCAGCTTCTGCCCGGCCGGCGGCTTGGTCCCCGGAATGTCGGCGACCCCGCCGGTGTACGTGGCGAGCGGATCCCCGGCGAGTTGCACCAGGTAGATCCCGGAGCTCTCGGCGCGCAGCGGTTTGGCTGAGACCGCGCCCGGGACGGCGAGGGCAGCGACGACGGCGCTCGTGGCACCGATGGCGAGCAGGGCTCTGGCCCGCCCGCGCCGCTGACCGGCCGGCAGCATCGTGTTTGACACACAAACCTCCGTGTCTGCGTAAATCCCCCCTGAGCGGCCCGCGCCCGACGAGGGACACGCGCCAGCCCGCGCATGCACGAAGGCTATTCACTTCGCTCGAATCTAGAAAGTGGCACCCTTCGATCACATAGCGTGTCTGTCCATATTGGACAAAAAGGCGAGGGCCCCGGCATCAAGCCGGGGCCCTCGCTTACATCAGGATCAGGTACGAACCGTCACGCCAGTCGCGTTGGTCAGGTTGCCACCCTGGCCGAACTGGATGATGCCGAGGTAGATCCGGCCCGGGGTGAGCCCGGTCCAGTTCGCCGTGATCGTCGTCGGGGCACCCGCCGTCACCGTCGGGTTCGCCGGCGACAGGGTCAGGTTGCCGGCGGTCACCGGCCGCAGGACCCACGAGTGCAGGTTGACGTCCTGCCCGTCGACGCTGTCGGGCTTCGCGTACTGGACCACGTACACGTCGTACGTGCCGCCCGGCTCGAGGTCGACCACCTCGTCGGTGCTGCCCGTCGCGCTGAGGTTCCAGAGCTCGCCGTCCCGGTACACGAAGATGTCGAGGTCCGTTCCCGGCGGATACTCCGACGCGAACGTTCTGGTCCGGGCGAACAGGGTGTCCGCCGGCACGTTGACCGTCGCCTTCATGACCGCCGGCCCTTCGGCCGGGTTGTCGACGTCGAAGCCGACGTTGGTACCCACCAGGTGCTTGGTGTCGATGGTGTCCGGCACCAGGCCGTTGACCTTCGAGTTCAGCGTGCCGTTGACGCCACCGCGCACCACGAACGGCTTCGAGCCGCTGGTGCCGCTGAGGCTCAGCTCGAGCGGGCTCGACGCCGGCGCCGCCCGCAGCGCGATGGGGGTGCGGACGCTGTGGCCGCGCAGGTCGGCCAGCGTGAGCGAGCCGAACGACCACTGGCCGAAGGGCGCGTTCGTGCGGGTGATCTCGACCGTGAAGCTGGCCGAGCGGCGCGGCAGCACCGTCAGGACCGGCGGCGTCACCTTGACCGTGTACCCGGCCGGCGCCTCGACCTTGGGGACGTAGACGCTGGCCTGGTTGGTGGTGTTGGTGACCGTGCGCTTGATCGTCTGCTTGGCCGCCAGGTCACCGACCGCGATCGACGCGTAGTTCAGGTCGCTCGGGTCGGCCTCGCCCACGGCCGCCTTGACGTCGGCGCAGTTGAAGCCGGCGTTCTCGGCGTCGCCGATCTCGTTGTACGTGCCGCAGATCCACCGCAGCCAGTCCTCGACACCGGAGTCGTACACGAGGCCCGGGTCGTAGGCCGCCGCCGGACGCACCTGACCGGCGCCGTAGGCGAGCGGGTTCGACGGCGCGGTGGTCGCGCCGTTCTCCTGCCGGATCGCCCCGCCCGTGTTGTCGGTCTGGCCCGCGGTCGTCATCAGCGCCGACTTGATCGCCGCCGGCGACCAGGTCGGGTTCTTCTGCTTCATCAGAGCCGCGATGCCGGCGATGTGCGGGCTGGCCATCGAGGTACCCGACAGGGCGTCGTAGTTGTTGTCGTGGTTGCCCGGAGGGGCGACCGCGGCGATCACGTCGACACCGGGCGCCATGATGTCCGGCTTGAGCAGGTCACCCTGCGACGGGTCGGACGGGCCACGGCTGGAGAACGCGGCGACGACCGGAGCCTGCGCCACCTTCCGAACCGACGCCGCCATCGACGCGGTGGCACCGGCCGTGTTGGCGTACGCCTTGATCGCGGCACCGGTGGGGACGTCGACGTGCACGGTCGGAACCGGCTGGAAGTCGGCGTTCACCGAGTTGGTGGTCGGGTTGTACATGACCATGCCGACGCCGCCGGCGTTCTTGACCGCCCAGCCCTTGTCGGTGCGGGCGTTTCCGCCGCGCTCGCAGACCACGATCTTGCCGGCGATCTTCGCCGGGTCGAGGGTCGGCGGGGCGCCGGGGGCGTCACCGCGTTGGCTGTAGCAGCGCCGCGCCTCGACCGGGTTGGCACCGGGGAGGGCGGCGGTGGCCGCGTCGATCAACGGGCTCGACGGGACCGCCTTGCCGTAGCCACGGCTGGTGTAGGTCGTGCCGTTGCCCAGGGTGACCGACTTCTCGAACGTGCGGTCGTGGGTGCCGGCCGCCACCGTGGTGAGCCACGGCGAGCCGTGGTCGGCGGTGGATGCCCCCGGGCCGCTGTTGCCGGCCGAGGCGGCGACGAACACGCCCGCCAGGCTGGCGTTCATGAACGACAGCTCGATCGCGTCGAGCACCGGGCTCTGCGAGCTGCTGCCGATCGAGAAGTTGATCACGTCGACACCGTCGGAAACCGCGTCGTCGATCGCCGCGAGGATCTGCGACGTGCCGCAGCCGGCACCCGAGACCGTCTCCCAGCAGACCTTGTACATCGCGAGCCGCGCCGCCGGCGCCATGCCGCTGATGTTGCCCTGCGGGTCACCGTTGACGGTGGCCGGAACGCCGTGGTTGCCGGCCGCCGTGCTCGACGTGTGCGAGCCGTGGCCGTTGTAGTCGCGCGGCGACAGGAAGTCGTAGTCGGTGACCCCGTCCATGGGGTAGTACCGGGCACCGATCAACTTGTTGTTGCATTCGACGAACGGCGCTTCCTCACCCGGAACGCACTCGCCCTGCCAGCCTTCGATCGGACCGGCACCGGGCATGTCGGCGAAGCTCGGGTTCTCCGGCCAGATACCGGTGTCGAGAACACCGACAACCACGCCCGCACCGGCGTTCGCGTCGCCACCGAACTGCTTCTGCCAGACGCCGTTGGCGCCGTCGAGCCCGAGGAACTTCGGGGTGTCGGCGGTCTGCGTCTTGAGAATCTCCTGCTTGTAAACGTTCTTCACGCCGGCGGTCGCGCGCAGCTTCTGCACTTCCGAGCCGGTGAGTTTGAGGGCGACACCGTTGAACGTGGCGCTGTACTCGAACACCGCCTTCTTGCCGGTGACCTTCGCCCGCTTCAACGTATCGGCACGCCTGCTCTGCAGATACTTGCGGTAGGCGTCATAGTTCCAGGACTTCGTGTCGAGCTTGCCGCCACTCGTGGGCTTGGTCGCCGCGATTCCGTTGACGCCACCGATGTAGCCGGCCAACGGACTGTCGTCGAACTGGACCACGTACAGGCCGGGTGCGGCCGTGGCTTTGGTTGGGGCGGCCTGGGCCCAGGTGGAGCTTGCCACCGTCATCATCGTGATCGCCGCTGTCGCGATCGCGACCGTTGCCGGGCGCCTCAGCCCGGCCTGCTTTCTTAACGACACAGGTGCTGACCTCCGAGCCGTTTCGTGGGTCGAGGGTGGCCCACGTTGCGACGCGGAGCTTATTTGCATACGTACACCTAAGAGAAGAGCAGCGCGTCGATGTATCTATCTCGTGACCATCGGTGACTGTCCACGTCGGACACACGATCGGCGGCACTCAAGAGAGAAACGACAGTCGATCCTTCAGGAGGGCATACCCGACGAATGACACCACGTCGAGGATCGCGTGCGCGATCACGAGCGGAAGTACCCGCTTGAATCGGACATAGAACAGCCCGAAAATCGCGCCCATGATGACGTTTCCGACAAATGCGCCGATGCCCTGGTACAGGTGGTACGCGCCGCGAAGCACGGCGCTGGTGAGCACCACCGTCACCGTCCGGTAGCCCAGCTGCTTCAGGCGTTCGAACAGGTAGCCCACCACCACTACCTCTTCGAGCACCGCATTCTGCACCGCCGACAGGACCAGTACGGGCACCACCCACCACTGCGGCGCCAGGGCGGCCGGCACCACGCTGGCGTTCAGACCGAGTTCCCGCGCCGCCACGTACAGGGCCAGGCCGGGCAGCCCGATCAGCGCCGCGAGCGCGGCTCCCGTCCCCAGGTCGAAGCCGGGCCGCCGCAGGTCCAGGCCGAGCGTCCGGCGCGCATCGCCGGGGTCGCGGCTCAGGAGGTAGACGGCGAACAGCGCCGGAATGACCCCGCGGGTGACGCTCAACAGTTGGTACGTGAGGTCCAGCCAGGGCCGCCCGACCACGAACTCGTCGTTGAGGGTGGCGGTCTGCTTGGCGAGGCCGCCCGGCGCGGTGAGCTTCGCGGCCAACGAGACCATCGCATAGACCGCCGACATGCCGAGCGAGATAGCCAGGACGAGCAGCACCTCGATGCCGCGGGAACGCCGTTGATCGTCGACCACCCGCAAACACTATCCGTCGAACTCTTCGAACATACGTTCGAAGCATTCTCGATGGCGATAGGGTATAGGCAAGGGTATGCATCCCACCCGAACGCCGTCGGTCGAACGGCCAGGGTGCGGAAATCGGGCCGGATGACGTCGCACGAAATGTGCGTCGTCGGCCGTTACCGCACCCCACGCTGAATCACGTGCGTACCCCGGAAACCCGCTCATGAGTGGCTTGTCGCGGTTGTTGAAGGAAAGCTGGACGCTCGTCGAGGAACAGCAGGACAAACTCGCCAGCTACTTCTACGCCCGAATGTTCCTGAGCAATCCGCAGCTTCGCGACCTGTTCCCCGTCCAGATGGACGTGCAACGGGCCCGTCTGCTGGGCGCGATCGTCACGGCCGTCCAATCCGTCGAAGACCCGGAGCGTTTCGACGAGTACCTCAGCTCCCTCGGTCGCGACCACCGCAAGTTCCACGTGACCCCCGAGCAGTACGACGTGGTCGGCGCGGCTCTCATCGAGGCGCTGCGCACATTCGCCGGCGACGAGTGGGGTCCCGAATACGACCAGGCCTGGCGCGACGCCTACGCGGCGATCGCCCAGACGATGATCAAGGGTGCCGAGAACGACGCCGACAAGCCGCCGTACTGGCACGCCGAGGTGCTGTTCCACGAGCGGCGGTCGCGCGACATCGCGGTGCTCACCGTGCGCCCGTTGGCGCCGCTGGAGTTCCGCGCCGGGCAGTACTTCAGCCTCGAATGCCGGTACCAGCCCCGGCTCTGGCGGGTCTACTCCGCCGCCAACGCCCCCCGCAAGGACGGCTCCATCGACTTCCACGTGCGGTCGGTGGGCGCCGGCTGGGTGTCGAGCGCGCTGGTGCGCCGGGTACAACCGGGCGACATGCTCCGTCTCGCCGCCCCGATGGGCTCGATGGTGCTGGACCGCCGCTCGACGAGAGACATCGTGTGCGTGGCCGGCGGCACCGGGCTGGCTCCGATCAAGGCGTTGATCGAGGAGCTGACAAGATACAACCGGACCCGCTGGGTGCACGTCTTCTACGGCGCCCGCGACCGCGACGACCTGTACGACCTGCCCGCCCTGAACCGGTTGGCAAACTCGTACCCGTGGCTGTCGGTCGTCCCCGCCTGCAGCGACGACTTCGACTTCAACGGCGAGCAGGGCAACCTGAACGAGGTGGTGGCCCGCTACGGCCCCTGGCAGGACCACGACTTCTTCGTGTCCGGCTCCCCGCCGATGGTCCGCAGCACGCTGCGCACCCTGGCCGAGATGCAGGTCCCCGCCATGCGCATCAAATACGACGCCTTCGGCGACCTGTGAGTCAGTAGACCCAGGGTTGGTCGGCCTGGTCGTACTGGGTGACGGGCACGAGGGGGGCGTCGGCCGACATGCGGTCGGTGTAGAGCTGGCCGTTCAAGTGGTCGACCTCGTGGGCGACCAGGCGGGCGACGGCCTGCTCGTAGGTCACCCGGATGCGTTCACCGGCGATGGTGGCGCTCTCCACGGTCAGGCGTAACGGGCGGGCCACCAGGCCGCGCACGTCGAAGAATGACAGGCAGCCCTCGAACTGTTCATCGGTTTCCGCCGAGGCGGCCACCACCCGGGGGTTAAGGAGGACGATGGGCTCGCGCGCGCCGATCGGGCGCACCACCGCGGCGGCCAGGGACAGGCCCAGTTGGGGAGCGGCCAGGCCGATGCCCTTGCGGAAGCGGTGCAGCCGCTGCACGTGCACCAGCGCCGACCCCAGCCGCTCGACGGTCTCCTCGGCCAGCGCCGACTCGCGAGGCAGGTCGAACCACCGGCCCGGCGAGTGGAGCACCTCGGCACCGCGTTGGATGATCCCGG
Source organism: Virgisporangium aurantiacum (assembly GCF_016863635.1). GTDB lineage: Bacteria > Actinomycetota > Actinomycetes > Mycobacteriales > Micromonosporaceae > Virgisporangium > Virgisporangium aurantiacum. Next base: position 48,750 of record NZ_BOPG01000101.1, read on the forward strand.
CCGCCGCCATGCGGACGCTGGGGAGCGCCGGAGCGGGCTCCGTGCGTCCCATCGGACGATGACCGCGGCCGTTACCGGCCGCGACCGCCGTGCGCTGCGCGGACACCGCCGGCTCGGCCGGTTCGCGAAACCGCCACTCCAACCGGTACCGGGCATGCAGCGGCGGGTTCTCGCACGACCAGCCGAACACCGCGCGGTCGCCCTCGATCTCCTGCTCGATCGGGGTGCGCAGCGGCACCGACTCGGCGCTGAGGGTGGTCTCGACGCCCCACACCACGGGCCGCATGGCCATCGGGAGGTCGAGCTCGATGCGCATGCGCCGCGTCGGCAGCCGGACCGAACGCTGGAACCACGGGCCCCACTTGTCGGCACCGACGTGGTACGTGTACTGGATCATGGCCCGCTGGCCCGGATAGAGCGGGAACCGGCCGCGGTCGTTCTCGAACAGCAGCCAGGCTTCCTTGAACGTGTCCCGGTCGGTCTTGGGACGCCACTCCATCCGCTCGCCGCCGCAGCTCGCGATCAGGTGCAGTTCGTCCCAGGTGAGCGGGTGCTCGCGGTGGTACAGGTTGGAGCGTTCGCTCTCGTTGGGGAACCGGTCGACCGCGACCCGGATCAGGTACCGGGTCACCGGCTCGTTGCCGGCGTTGTAGAGCGAGCGCCGCACGGTGCAGCGGTACCGGCCGTCGACGTACGAGAGGCGGGCGACCTCGCGCTCGACCACCAGGCCGGCGCTGGGCGGCAGCCACGCGTCGGGGTCGCGCTGGCTGGGGATCTGGGGCGACTGGGCGGCCGCCGCCTGCCGGTGGGCGCGCGACGTGGTGCGCAGCTCGTCGTACTCGCGGAAGCGCCGCCAGATCGCCCCGCCGGCCTGCAGCACGGCTTCGGCCCGGCGGGCGAAGTCTTCGGTGGGACGGTGCCGGTGCGCCTCGACATGGCTGAGGTAGGACGGGTCGAACCCCATCTCGGCCGCCAACTGCTTCTTGGACAGGCCGCGTTCGAGCCGCCAGCGCGCAAACTCAGTGACGAACTCCGCCGATGCCCGTTGTACGGGCGACTCGCCCGTGCCCATTTACCCAGCCCCCAGGGAGACGTCCCCTGTACGCTCAGTGTCGCCGTCCTGACAGAACGGCCTTATCGAGTCGACGGATTGCTGACAAAAGCCTTGACAGGGCATCGGCCGGACGCGGCGACTCCCCGGTACCGGATTCGCGCCACTTTCCGTCACTGAATCACGCCACCCCCGGGCATTGGTTAGGCTGCCCTAATGCGCGTATGGTGAGGCGCTTGAACGTTGGGATCGGGGGTAGACGACGGTGGTGCTGACCACGAAACACGATGCGCTTGCCGCGTCGATGTCCCCCGTGGTCGCCACGCTACGTGACCTCGCGACCCGGCACGGCGAGAAAACGGTCCGCGGGTTGGCGCCAACTCTCGTCGTCGACGATCCCACCGGTTGGATCCCGGCCAGCGACCTCATCGGCGGGGCCGGCCTCGCGAACTTCCTCGCCGCCGCCGAGCAGCGCTGGAAGGCGCAGCCGCACGTGGCGGCCGCCCTGGCCTGGAAGTGCTACTCGTACTGGCTCGCCCTGCCGGCCCTGATCGGCTACGCCGGCGCCCGCCGGGTGCCGCTGCCGGCACTCGACGACGTGCTCGTGCGGTACTCCGAGCACCAGCCGTTCCTCCGCCTGGCGCTACGGCGTCCGTTCGTGGCGGTCCTCGAGAGCGACCCGCTGGCCGCGGGCCGCCGGCCCGGCGTCCTCGTGCAGCAGGACGACGCGGCGCTGCTGCGCGAACTGAAGCGGGCCCTCGTCGACGATCACCTCGAGGCGCTCATGGCGGGCATCCGCGAGCGGGTGCACGTCGGGCGGCGCACGCTGTGGGGCTCGCTCGCCTCGGGCGTGGCACATGCCCTGTACCGGGCCGCCGACTCGGTGCCCGGCCCGATCCTGCCCCTGATCGACGAGGTGCTCGCCGCGCTCGGCGTCGACGACCTGGTCGACATCACCACCGACCCGGCCACCGGCGGCCTGCACATCGCCCGGCGCACCTGCTGCCTGGCGTTCACGCTGCCCGAGCCCAAAGTGTGCAAGGGCTGCTGCATCCGCTGATCGCGCCCGGCGTCACAGCATGGGACGCACGTCCCACACCCACATGCCGCCGACCAGCTCGCCCGGACCGACCAGCTGGTCGAGAACCGTGCGCAGCTCCTCCGCCCGCCAGTGGTGCGCCGGCATCACCAGCGTCGTCACCTCGGTCGCCCGGAAGTCGGTCGCCGCCTGGGCGCGGATCTCCGGGGTGACCGTCACCATCACGTTCTGCTCGGCGATCTGCCCGAGCATCGACATCGTGGGCGGGTAGATCGGCCCGAACATCGCGACCCGGTCGGGCTCGTTCGGGTTCGGGGCCAGGTAGTACCCGCCGAAGATCCGGAAGTCGAGGTTCGTGGCCGTCTGCCACTGCATCGTGTGCAGGGCCGGACCCCAGCCGGGCGGGACGCCGAGCACCACCCCGTCGCGCGGGATGTGGTCCTTGTACATCGCCGTGGTGAAGAACGGCGGCACGTACGGGCGTTCGAACACCGGCAACGGTGTGGGCGTCAGCGGGCCGAGCACCATCGCGAGCACGACGACGCCGAGCAGGCGCACCACCGTCCCCTCCGCGGCGGTGTCGCCGAGGGTGGTCGTCGCGGCCCGGCGGTGGACGGCCTCGTCGAACCGTTTGACCGCGACCGCGAGCATGCAGCCGACCACCGGTGTCACCACGAGCGCCAGCCGGGTCGGCACCACCGAGTCGAACAGCGGCAGCGCGTCGAGCCAGCCCCAGGGCGCCACGATGTCGAGCGGTTCACCGTTCATCTTCGGCTCCGAGCCGAGCGAGAGCAGGGTGAACACGACACCGGTGATCGCCAACGACCGCACGATCGCGTCGCGCCGCAGCCAGATCACCACCGCGAGCAGCACGAGCAGCAGCGGCCAGCCGAAGAACGAGTTCTCCTCGGTGGAGCCCTGAGCGATCTTGGCGGTGATCAGCGGGTCGCCGGCCACCGACCGCCGGGCGAACGTCCAGTAGCCGGCGAGGTCGGCGCCGTACAGGAGGATGTAGTCGGGCAGGCCGCGGTAGTAGCCCTTGCCGAAGAACTGCTGATAGAGCGGGTAGGCCAGCGCCACGCCGGCCACGACCGCGGTCGTGGCCAGGCTTTTAAGGGCATCCGGGACGCGCTGCGCGAGCTCGCGCGGCCGCGCGAACGCGTAGGGGACCAGGAACACGAACAGGCCGAGCGCGGTGAGGAACAGCAGTTCCTCGTTGATGAACACCTGCACGATCACGAGACCGGCCAGGATCAGCCCGCGCATCACCGGGTGCCGGCCCGGTTTGCCCAGGCTGAACACGGCGAGCACCACGAAGGGCAGCACGTACTGGCCGGAGATGTTCGGGTGGCCGGTGGCCTGGGAGATCATCGCCGGCGCGAACCCGCAGAACGCACCGCCGATCGCGGCGGCCATCCGGTGGTCCAGCAGCCGGTTCAGCGCGAAGTACCACCCCGACGCGGTACCGGCCAGCGCCATCGTGGTGATCAGGACGAACGTGACGTCGGCGCCGAAGATCATCGTGATCGGCGACAGCGGCAGCGCGAGCGCGAGCACCGAGGTGTTCGCCATCAGGTTCAGGCCGTACGGCGCGTTGATCTTGGCGGAGAACAGCGGGTTGTCGCCGTGGGCGATCGCGTTGGCGCCGTTGGTCAGCAACCATTCGAAGAAGACCTGATCCTGGTAGTTGTCCAGGAGCATCCGGCCGGCCGGGTCGCCCCAGAGGTCGTTGAGCAGGTAGACGGCGAACGCGACGTACGCGAAGTAGGGCGCGAGCCGGTAGATCAGCGGCGGCCGCTCGGGCTGCGCCTCGACCGCGGTCTCTTCCTCTTCTTTGACGAGGCTGACCCGGTCGGACACTTCGTTCTCCGCGTCCAGAGCGGTACGCCGCCCGTCGACGGGCTCGCGCCCGGGTTCGCTCTGATCGATCGCCACGGCCCGGAGTTTAAGCTGTCTCGCTGTGACAGAGACAGAAGGTGCGATCCGGGCGATCGCCGAGCGTGTCCGCGCCCGTCACGCCGACGCCTCCACCTGCCTCGACACCCAGGTGCTGTGCCTGGCCGAGGAGGTCGGCGAGGCCGTGCAGGCCTACCGCCGGGCCACCGGCCGGGCCCGGTCGACGGCACCCTGGTCGGCGGTCGCCGAGGAACTGGCCGACGTGGTGATCGTCGCCCACGTGACCGCGCTCCTGGCCGGCATCGACCTGGACACCGCCATCAAGACCAAGTTGGCCGCGATCGAAGCCCGCGGCGGCGTCTGAGCCCGCCTTCAAAGGCAACTGCGGAGGGTGTGGGATTCGAACCCACGATGAGTTTCCCCATACCGGTTTTCAAGACCAGCGCCATCGGCCACTAGGCGAACCCTCCCGGTGCGCACAGCCTAACCGGGTACCCCGTTCGCCACGAACTCCCTTACGTCCCACACCCACACGTCCTCGACCAGCCGGGCCGGACCGACCAGCAGGTCGACCGTGTTCTTCACCAGGTCGGCGCGCGGGGTGGTGACGGGCAGGATCAGCGTCGTCACCTTGTACTCGCGGAAATCCTTCACGGCCTGGCGCCGGTGCTCGTCGGTGATCAGCGCGTCGACACCGCCCTCGCCGACGTACCAGATCAGCTTCATGGTGGGCGGGTAGTACGGCCCGAAGTTGGCCCGGCGGGTCGGGTCGCCGGGCGTCGGTGCCAGGTAGTAGCCGCCGACGACGTCGAAGTCGAGGTTCGTGTCGAGCTGCCAGGACATGGCGCTCAGGTACGGGACCCAGCCCGGTGGCGTGGAGAGCACCACGCCGTCCTCGGGAATCACGTCGCGCCATGCCCCGCTGGTGAAGAAGACCGGCGTGGCCGGCACGTGCGGCGCCGAGGTGGCGAGCGGCGTCGGCGCGATCGGCAGCAGGGCGGCGACCACGATCGCGGTCCACAGCACCCGGAAGCGGGCCGGCTGGAACCGGTCGATCGCGAGCGCGAGCAAAACGCCGATCATCGGGGTCAATGCCAGGCCGATGCGGGTGGGCACCACCGAGTTGAACAGGGGCAGTTCGGCGATGTAGTACCACGGCGTGCGCACGCCGGTGGGTTGGCCGTCGATCAGCACGTTCGGGCCGAGCGACAACCACCAGAACCACAGCAGCGTGATCATCAGCGCGCGGCCGGCCGCCGACCGCGCGAGCACCACGGCGACGCCGAGCAGCACGTACAGCAGCGGCAGCCCGAAGAACGTGTTCTCCTCGGACCCGCTCGACGCCAGCGCGTACGAGGTGGCTTTCGACCCGAGCACCGACTGGCTGGCGTACGCCTTCACGGCCATCAGGTCGGTGCCCATCGTCTGCACACCCAGCGGCAGCCCGTGGTACGACGACGGCCCGAAGAACTGCCAGTACAGCGGGTACGCGAGCACCGCTCCGGCCACACCCAGGCACAGGCCGGAGGCCTTCAGCGCCGGCCCGGCCAGCGTCCGCGCCTCCCGCGGCTTCTGCACCGCCCAGAGCAGCACGAAGACGATCATTATCAGCGCGGTGAGGAACAGCACCTCTTCGTTGATGAACGCCTGGTAGATCACCAGACCGGCGAGCACCAGGCCGTTCCGCCGCCACCGCGACGGGTCGCGCATCTTGAGGACCCTGAGCACGATGAACGGCACCAGGAACTGGCTGACGATGTTCGGGTGACCGTTCGCGTGCGAGATCATTCCCGGCGCGAAGCCGCAAGACGCACCGCCGATGATCGCGGCGACGCGGCTCGACACCAGGTGCCGGTCGAACACGTGGTACCAGGCATACGCCGTACCGGCCAGGCCGAGCGTGGTCATCACCAGGAAGGCGATCCACGGACCGAACAGAATGGTCACCGGCGCCAGCGGCAGGGTCCAGCCGAGCGTCGACGTGTTCGCCATGAGGTTGAGCCCGTACGGAGCATTCATCTGCTCCGCGAAGAACGGGTTCTCGCCGTGGGTGAACACCCGCGAGGCATGGATGAGCATCCACTGGAAGAAAAGAGGGTCGTCGCGGTTCTCCCGCAACACCCCGTTGCCGAGCCACAATCCCCATGTGACATACACCGCTGCCGCGAGGTACCCGGCCGCCACCAGCGCGTCGGGCATCCAGCGGCGGCGGGGGCGGGACTCGGGCGCGGGATCTTCCGTGGGCGGCGGTTCCGGTGCCTGCGGGGCAAGCGACGTCACCGTGCTGCTCACCCTGACTGCCTCCCTGCACCGGTATGCGTCGTCCGATTACCCGGCGCAGTGTACGGCGCCTGAGATGCCTTCGAAATCTCTAGCCGGTAGGCTACCTGGGTTCTGGCGTACTGATCGACATGACTGACGACGGGAAACGAGCGCGGATGGCGGAGATCCTGGGCGACCAGAAGGTCCAGTCCGAGGTCCTTGAGGGCCTGTCGATGTGCGTGAACCACCGCAAGTGGTTCGCGGACTTCGCGGTCCCGTACCTGGGCGATCACCCTATCGAGGTGAGCGCCGGGATGGGTGACTACGCGGCCGAGTGGTTCGCGCAGGTCCCTCGGATGACCGTGTCGGAGGTGGAGCCCGACCGCCTGGTCGCGCTCAAGGAGCGGTTCGCCGCCGACCCCGGCATGGATGTTCGCGAGCTGATGCTCCCCGCAACGGAGCCGGGCGATCACAGTGCGGCGGTCTCGTACAACGTTTTGGAACATATTGACGACGACGTGAGCGCTCTTCGGAGCATGGGCGCGCTCGTGCGTCCGGGCGGCCACGTGGTGATCGTGGTGCCGGCGTTCAACTGGGCGATGAGCCCGGCCGACTACGCCACCGGGCACGTGCGCCGGTACACGAAGAAGTCGATGCGCAAGGCGATGGACGCGGCCGGTCTGGAGATCGTGAAGCTGCACTACGCCAACATGTTCGGCCTCTTCGGTTACGTGTTCACCACCAAGATCCTGCGGCTGATGCCGGGCCCGGGCAAGCTGGTGTTCGTCTACGACCGGTTCGTCGCGCCGGTCAACCGGGCGCTCGAGAAGATCGCGAACCCGCCGTTCGGCCAGTCGGTCGTCGCGGTGGCGCGGGTACCGCAGAAGGCCCAATAAGCTCAACGGCGTGCACGCGATCGTCATCGTCGCCTCCTTCGGCGACAAATCGGCAGCAGCCGACGGCGGCGAACTCCGGTGGACCGAGGTCGACGACCCGGAACCCGGTGCCGGTGAGGTTCTCATCGATGTTGTCGCCGCCGGCGTCAACCGGGCCGACCTCATGCAGGCGTCCGGCAGGTATCCGCCACCGCCCGGTGCGCCGCCCTATCCGGGGCTGGAGTGCGCCGGGCGGATCAGCGTCGTCGGTGCGGGCGTCACCGGGTGGGAGCCCGGCGACGAGGTGTGCGCGCTGCTCGCCGGCGGCGGCTACGCCGAGCGGGTCGTCGTGCCGGCGGCGTGCGTGCTGCCGGTGCCGCGGGGCGTCGCCCTGGCCGACGCCGCCGCACTGCCCGAGGTCGCCTGCACCGTCTGGTCGAATCTCCGGATGGTCGCGGGGCTGAAGTCCAGCGAGACCCTGCTGGTGCACGGCGGCGCGAGCGGCATCGGCACGTTCGCGATCCAGTACGCCCGGGCGCTCGGCTGCGAGGTCTTCGCCACGGCTCGGGCCGGCAAGCACGCGGCGATCACCGCGCTCGGCGCCACCGCGATCGACTACGAGACCGAGGACTTCGCCGAGCGGGTCGACGCCGACGTCGTGCTCGACATCATCGGCGGGCCGTACCTCGCCCGGAACCTCGCCGCGCTGAAGACCAACGGCCGCCTGGTGATCATCGGCGCACAGGGCGGCCGCACGGCCGAACTCGACCTCGGGCTGATGCTCGCCAAGCGGGCCACCATCGCCGCGACGACGCTGCGGGCGCGTCCGCTGGGGGAGAAGGCGGCGATCGTGGCGGGTGTGCGCGAAGAGGTCTGGCCGCTGGTCGAGCAGGGACGGATCCGGCCGGTGATCCACCGCCGGCTGCCGCTGCCCGACGCCGCCGAGGCGCACCGGGTGATGACCGAGAGCTCGCACACCGGCAAGCTCCTCCTCGACGCGCCCGCTGCGGGCGACGCGTCCGCGACGGGCGACGCGCCGGCTACGGGCGGCGGACCCGCTCGCGAGCCAGGATGGCCAGCGCCTCCACCCCGTCGCGCCACGTGATCTTCTTGCCCTCTTCACGGGTGCGGGCGCGGTAGCTGATCGGCACCTCGTACGGGCGCACCCCGCGGCGCAGCAGCTTGCCGGTGACCTCGGCCTCCATCCCGAACCCGCGGGACTTGACGTCGAGCGAGCGGTACAGGGCCAACGGCATCAGCTTGAAGCACGTTTCCAGATCGCCGATGTAGCAGTTGAACAGCATGTTGGCGTAGGTGGTGACCGCCTTGTTGCCCATCACGTACCAGAACGAGAAGGAACTGTGCGATCCGAACGACCGGTTGCCGTAGACGACTTCAGCGCGTCCGTCGAGCACCGGCGCGAGCAGCTTCGGGATGTCCTGCGGGTCGTACTCGAGGTCGGCGTCGAGGATCACCATGTACTCGCCGGAGGCCGACTCGGTGGCCGTGCGGATCGCGGCGCCCTTGCCCCGGTTGCGCGGCTGCACCACGACGGTGAGCCGGGGGTCGTCGAACGTGCCGAGGATCTCGGCGGTGGCGTCGCGGCTGCCGTCGTCGACCACCACGAGTTCGACCTCGCACGGGTAGGGGACGTCAAGCGCCTGCTTGACGGCCGCCGCCACCCGGGCCTCCTCGTTGTAGACCGGCATCAGGATCGACAGCTTGACCACCGGCGTACTGTACCGGCCATGTCGGACGTCGCGTCGCTCGCTGCCGCCCAGTACGTCGCCCTGACCTCGTACCGGCGCGACGGAACGCCCGTGGCGACACCGATCTGGGTGTGCGCCTACGGTTCCGGGCTCGCGGTGTGGACGGTCCGCTCGTCGTTCAAGGTCAAGCGGATCGGGCGCAACCCGGCGGTGTCGTTGGCGCCGTGCAAGTTCCGGGGCGAGGTCACCGGGCCGGCGGCGGCCGGCCGCGCCACGGTCCTGTCCGACGAGGAGACCGCGAAGCTACGAAAGGTGATGGCCCGCAAATACGGGCTGATGGGCTGGCTGACCGTCTACGGCAGCGTGTTGCGGCGCGGTCGCACCGGGACGGTCGGTATCGCAATCGAACTGGATTAATTCCAAAAAACTATTCACATACGGGAAGAGGCGCTTGCCGGAGAGATCCGGTAGCGCCTCTTTCCGAATGTTGAATGGGGGTCAGTCGCCCTGCCGCTGCTGCGGGATCTGCCCCTGCAGCAACGCCCGAACCTCCGACTCGCGGTACCGCCGGTGGCCCCCCAGCGTGCGGATTGCGCTCAACTTGCCAGCCTTGGCCCACCGCGTGACCGTTTTCGGGTCGACCCGGAACATCGACGCAACCTCCGCCGGTGTCAGTAAAGGTTCCGGTTCGTGCGTGCGCGATGCCATCGGTTCTCCTCACATGTGCCCAAGAGCGAAGGCCGGGGTCCCGCCGGCCGAACGCGCTTCTCATGGTCCGGCTAGTCCCCGATGTCCGACATTACCCGAACGGATGAAGGTGACTGTATGGATGGATGATGAATCAGACGAATTTTCCGCTTTTAGGCGTGCGAATACCGATTTCTCATACCGATTGTCACCCTGAGTGGTCGTCTGATCCGAACCTACTTCATCTCGTCGGGGAGCAAATCACCCAAGAGATGACGGCAAATTGACCCATCCGGTCAACGTTTGACGTCCGGAGGTACCCCTCGCGCAAATCTTGACGATGTGAGCGGTGCTCCCAATAGGGAACTAGTTGCACCGTTCGAGGAGTTGGATCGCCCGCCACCGCTCCACGAGCTGCTCGTAGGCCTTGGTGGCGTCGTCACCCCGGCCCTCGGCAACCGCGGTGAGCCCGTGCGCGATCAGGCCGGGCGAATCGTCGCCGACGAGCTGCTCGTCGGACATGAGAGCGACCAGGCCGCCGTAGTCGAGCTCCACGAGCGAGCTGTCGTGGAACTCGTCGAGCCATCGGGACGTCTCCGCGACGGCCTGGGTGATCGGCACGTCGCCCAGCGACCGTTCGAGGATCGCGTGCGCCTCCTGGGCCCGGGCGCGCGCCTTCATGATCGCGCAGCGGTAGCGCAGCACCCGCCGACCGGGCCGGGTCGACAGCTCGCGGTCGGCGAGATCGACGAACGCGAACCAGCGCAGCGGCACGCCCCACGTCGACACCTGCTCGTGCAGCCGGGGCAGCCCGTGCTCGAGCACCCGGGCCCCGCTGCGCCAGTCGTCGACCACCGACTGGGCCTGGCCGGCCAGGATCGGCGGTACGAACGCGTCGGCGATGACCGGGGGCACTCCGTCGCGCGCCGTCAGCGCCGCCTCGGCGACCCGGACCCGCAGGTTCCACGGGCAGATCAGCAGCGAGTCGCCCCACTCCAGGACGTAGGCCTCGTCGGGCAGGTTGGGCAGCCGGGTCCAGCTCGCGCCGAGCGCCTCGATGACCGAGGTGCGCTGCCGGTTCGGCCCCTCCAGCGGGGCGACGGCCCGGCCCTCCTTGACGTACCGACGCCAGTAGACCTGCCGTTCCCGGTCGAACGCGGCAAGCGGCTCGTACACCCGGAGGTAGGCGGCAAACAGGGACGGCACCTCGCGATCGTCGCACGGATCCGGGTCCATTTGATAACACGACGCGGGTGCCGCACTAGGCTGAAAAATCATCACCGCCCCCACCTCGGGCGGTAAGACGAAGTCCCACAAGGACTGCCCCACCACCACAAGGAGTGGCGATGACCGTATTCAGCGTTGAATCAGGTCACGAGCAGGTCGTCTTCTGTCACGACAAACCCACCGGGCTGCGGGCGATCATCGCGATCTACTCCACCGCCCTCGGCCCCGGTCTCGGCGGCACGCGGTTCTACCCGTACGCCAGCGAGGCCGACGCCGTCCACGACGCTCTTGAACTCTCCCGCAGCATGGCCTACAAGAACGCCCTCGCAGGCCTCGACCACGGCGGCGGCAAGGCCGTCATCTGGGGCGACCCCGACAAGGACAAGAGCGAGCCGCTGCTGCGCGCGTACGGCCGGTTCGTCGAGTCGCTCGGCGGCCGGTACTACACCGCCTGCGACGTCGGCACCTACGTGCGGGACATGGACGTGGTGGCGCGGGAGACCCGGTACGTCACCGGGCGGTCCGAGGTCAACGGGGGTGCCGGCGACTCCTCGGTCCTTACCGCCTACGGCGTGTACCAGGGCATGCGTGCGGCGGCCGAGCACCGGTGGGGCACCACGTCGCTACGGGGACGGGCGGTGGGCGTCGCCGGCCTCGGCAAGGTGGGCAAGCACCTCACGCGGCACCTGCTCGACGACGGCGCCACGGTGGTCGCCACCGACGTCTCCGAGCGCGCGAACACCTGGGCCCGCGAGACCCACCCCGAGGTGACCCTGGTTGCCGACGCCGACGCGCTGATCCGCGAGCCGATCGACGTGTACGCCCCGTGCGCGCTCGGCGGTGCCCTCGACGACGACACCGTTCCCGCGCTCCGCGCCACGGTGGTGGCCGGTGCGGCGAACAACCAGCTGGCCCATCCCGGTGTGGAGAAGCTGCTCGCCGAGCGGGGCGTGCTGTACGTGCCCGATTACGTCGTGAACTCGGGCGGCGTCATCCAGGTGGCCGACGAGATCCACGGCTTCAACTTCGAACGGGCCAAACTGCGCGCGTCTGGGATTTTCGAGACGACACGCCAGATTCTGCGCCTGGCCGACGCCGACGGCATCCCGCCGGCGGTGGCCGCCGACCGCGTCGCCGAGCGCCGGATGGCCGACGTGGGACGCCTGCGCAGCATCCTGTTGCCGCGCTGAACAGCGGCAGAAGCGAGTGACGACCGCACCCGCGATCGGGGCTTACCCCCGCGACATCCGGGTGTGGAACGTTACCCGGAGGGCGAGATGCCGAATCGTGCCTCGGACATGTACCGTATGAGCCACGAGAGATGCCTGACGTGAGGGGCATGCCGGTAATGGCTGCCCCGTAATTCTGTGCGAGGGGGTCGAGCCATGGGGCGCGGCCGTGCGAAGGCCAAGCAGACTAGGGTGGCGCGGGAATTGAAATACCATTCCCCCAACACCGACCTCGCAGCGTTGCAGCGCGAGCTCGCCGGTGGTAGCGCCAGGTCCGGTCCGGTCGACGACGAGCTGGACGAGTTCGCCGCCGAAGACGATGACGACGGCGACGACCTAGACGACACCGGCGACGACCAGGACGACGGAAGCCCGCCGTCCCGTCGACGCTGATCCGGCTCTGCCGTTCGGCCTGAAGGTCGGCCGTAAGGACTCCTTGGACGCCTACCTCCCGTTCTACGTGGAGGTAGGCGTTCAAGACTGATCCGGGGCGCCGGAGACGTTGCTCAGCGGGGGCGGTTGTTCCAGTTGTAGAACGTCGGGATGTTCTCGAAGTGGTTCCAGGCGCACACCGCTGCGCCGTCGGACGCCTCTTCGGCCCGTGTCGCACGCGCCTGCTCGGCTTCGGCCAGCAGCGCCTCCAGACCGTCCGCCGCGTCCAGCACGCGTTCGGTCAGGGGGTCAGTCGGCAGAGGCATGGTCGAGCACTCCCTCCAGTAGGCGGATCTTGCTGTTGCGGCAGTGGTCGGTCTCGGTCGCGTCGAACCGGCCGAGTTCGAAGTAGCGGTTCGCCGCGTGCGCACCGCCGCAGAAGCCGAAGTACGGGCACGTCGCCCGGCACTTCTCGACGCCTGTGAGGAACTCGCCGACCCAACCGGGCGCGTCCGCTGCCGCATACAAGATCTGACGTAGTGGCGTGCGCAGAACGTTCCCCGACGCGAAGTCGCCGTACCGTTCGTCGCTGAAACCGGCCAGCTCGGGCGACAGCACGAACACGCGTCCGTCGACAGCGATCGTCGGGATCGGGTCGAGCCGGCGGGGCAGCACGTCGTCGGCGGTGCCGGCGAGCACCGCTCCGGCATACCGCAGCGCGTGCTCGATCTCCCGCACGTGGATGCGCGGATCGCGCCGCCATTCGGCCACCAGCGCCGCCCAGAACGCGCGCACGCTCGCCTCGGCGTGCGCGTTGGTGCGGCCGTTGACCCCCTCCTGCTCCTCGATGTTGATGCCGAGGACGTCGCAGTCGAGGTCGAGGAAGTACCGGTACAGCTCCGCGGCCAGTTCCGGCCGCGGATCGCTCACCACGCAGAGCACAGAGAAGGGGACGCGGTGCGCGCGCAACGTCGCGATGCCGCGCTCGATCCGGTCGTAGGCCGGCCGGCCCGCCCGGGTGACGCGGGCCGAGTTGCGCTCGGCCGGCCCGTCGACGCTGATGCTGACCCGGAGGTCGTGCTCGGCGAAGAACTCGCACCAGGCGTCGTCGATCAGCGTGGCGTTCGTCTGCAGGTGGTGCTCGACGCCCCGGAACGGTGCCATCAGGTCGGCGAGGGCGGCCCGTCCGGCCGCCATCGGCTCACCGCCGTGCCAGACGACGGAGAACCGGTCGGCGTCCTTCGCCCATTCGTTGACGTCGATGGCTACCGCCTCCGCGACGGCCACCGGCATCGGCCGGTTGAAGGCGCGTTCGGGCAGGTAGCAGTAGGTGCAGTCGAGATTGCACAGGGTTGTCGGCTGCATCACGACATACCCCGGGATGGTGGCCATTCCACTCATCCCGGTCCATGCCATTGGTCCAGCGTAGGCGGTGTTCTCCGCACCCGTTAGGGCTTGTGATCAACCGCGCGTGTGGGAACCCACCATCTGCACCGATCCGGTGCCCTCGACGACCTCGCCGAGTTGCCACGACTCGATGCCCCGACCGGCAAGGAACGCCAGCGTGCGGTCGGCGTCGGCCGGCGCGACGATCGCGATCATGCCCACGCCCATGTTGAACGTGCTCTCCATTTCCGGGTCTTCGATCCGGCCCTTCTCGCGGACCAACTCGAAGATCGGCTGGGGCCGCCAGGTGGACCGGTCGACCACCGCGTCGGCGTTGTCGGGCAGCACCCGCGACAGGTTGCCGGGCACGCCACCGCCGGTGATGTGCGCGAGCGCGCGCAGGTCGCACTCCTTCATGAGGTCAAGGCAGTCGCGCGCGTAGATCTTCGTCGGCGTGAGCAGTTCCTCGCCGAGGGTGCGCTGGTGGCCGAACTCGTCGAACACCGTGTCGAGCCGCATCCGGCCGGCGCCCAGGAGCACGTGCCGCACCAGCGAGTAGCCGTTGGAGTGCAGACCCGACGAGCGCAACGCGATCACCGCGTCGCCCACCTCGACCCGGTGCTTGCCCAGGATCGCGTCGTGTTCGACGACGCCCACGCCCGTACCGGAGATGTCGTACTCGTCGGGACGCAACACGCCCGGGTGCTCGGCCGTCTCGCCACCGAGCAGGGCGCACCCGGCGTACCGGCAGCCGTCGGCGATGCCGGCGCCGATCTCGGAGATGCGGTCGGGGACCACCTCGCCGCAGGCGATGTAGTCGAGCAGGAACAGCGGCTCGGCGCCGCACGCCACCAGGTCGTCGACGACCATCGCGACCAGGTCGATACCCACCGTGTCGTGAATGCCCATGGTCTGCGCGATGACGAGCTTGGTGCCGACGCCGTCGGTCGAGGACGCGAGGACCGGCTCCTTGTACTTCGACATGTCGAGCTTGAACAGGCCGGCGAACCCACCCAGGTCGCCCATGACCTCGGGCCGGGTGGTGCGCTTGACCTTCGACTTGAGCATCGCCACCGCCTGCTCTCCGGCGTGGATCGAGACGCCGGCGTCTGCGTAGGTCACGGTGCGTCGGCGGGCCGTGCGGCCACCCGCGCTCCAGAGGCGCTTGTCGGGGGTGTTGGTTCCGGACCCACCGCCGGTCGGGCGTTCATCCACGTGCGTCACGTTCTCCCCTGAGAGAGTTGGGGTTGAAGAAGTTTGTGTCTGGTGCCCGGCTCAAGGCCGGGTGAGCGCGTCCGCGCCGCCCGCGCTGGGGATCAGCCCGACGCCCGGACCCGCACCTACACCGACCGCGGCCCCGGCGGGTTGGGCCGCGACCCGCGCGAGCCCCTCCAGGACGTGCTTGCCGATCACGTTGTCGGCCGGCAGGTCGATCGGGTACTCCCCGTCGAAGCAGGCCCGGCACAGGCGGTTCTTCGGCTGCTCGGTGGCGGCGATGAGCCCGTCGAGCGACACGAACCCGAGCGAGTCGGCGCCGATGGAGCGGCGGATGCCCTCCACGTCGAGCCCGTTCGCCAGCAGTTCGGCCCGGGTGGCGAAGTCGATGCCGTAGAAGCACGGCCACTTCACCGGCGGTGCCGAGATGCGCACGTGCACCTCGATCGCGCCCGACTCCCGCAGCATGCGCACCAGCGCCCGCTGGGTGTTGCCGCGCACGATCGTGTCGTCGACCACGACCAGCCGCTTGCCGCGGACGTTGTCACGCAACGGGTTCAGCTTGAGCCGGATGCCGAGCTGCCGGATCGTCTGCGACGGCTGGATGAACGTGCGGCCCACGTAGGCGTTCTTCACCAGGCCGGAGCCGTACGGGATGCCCGACTCGGCGGCGTACCCGATCGCGGCCGGCGTACCCGACTCGGGCACCGGGATCACCATGTCGCCCTCGGCCGGGTGCTCGCGGGCGAGCGTGCGGCCGATCTCGACCCGGGCCGCGTGCACGTTGCGGCCGACGATCGTCGTGTCCGGACGGGCCAGGTACACGTACTCGAAGAGGCAGCCCTTCGGGTCCTGCGCCGCGAACCGGCTCGACCGCAGGCCGTGCTCGTCGATCGCGATCAGCTCGCCCGGCTCGACCTCGCGCACCACGCTGGCGCCGACGATGTCGAGGGCCGCCGTCTCGCTGGCGATCACCCAGCCGCGCTCCAGCCGGCCGAGGACCAGGGGACGGACACCGTTCGCGTCACGGGCCGCATACAGCGTGTCCTCGTCCATGAAAACGAAGCTGAAGGCGCCCCGCAGCGTCGGCAGCACCTCGAGCGCGGCGGCCTCGACCGAAAGGTCGGGCCGGGCCGCGAGCAACGCGGTGACCAGCGCCGTGTCGGACGTGACGCCGGGCTCGGCCAGCCCCAGGTCGGCGACCTGCTGGGCCAGCTCGGCCGTGTTCACCAGGTTGCCGTTGTGGGCCAGCGCGATCGTCGACGACCCGGACGGCGTCGACCGCAGCGTCGGCTGGGCGTTCTCCCAGGTGGAGCCGCCGGTGGTGGAGTAGCGGGTGTGCCCGATCGCGATGTGACCGCGCAACGACGCCAGCGTGGGCTCGTCGAACACCTGGGCCACCAGGCCGAGGTCTTTGAACACCACCACGCCGGACCCGTCGGAGACCGCGATTCCCGCGGCTTCCTGCCCACGGTGCTGAAGCGCGTACAGACCGAAATAGGTGAGCTTCGCCACCTCTTCGCCCGGTGCCCAGACCCCGAAGACGCCACATGCGTCTTGCGGGCCAGGGCCTTGCGGGTCGATGTCGTGGCTGAGCCGGCCATCGCCTCGAGGCACTGCCGCTCCCTCTATCTCAGGCGCTTTTCGTAGCGAGGTGGCTGTCGGGGGAGGTCACTCGCGTGAGTTCGGTGGGACCGTGTGGTCAACCAGACGATTGGCGCCGCGCGGGTCGCCGTCGCGGATCACAGTGTACGTGAGGGCACGGGAAACAGGCACGGCCAGCGCCCGGCCATCCCGTCCCGATCAGGTATTTCCGCTGGTGGTGCCGGCAATCACCCGATCTAGCCCGGGTCGGCGTGGCGAACCGGCAGAAACTCGCTGAGGTCGGCCCGGGTGCCGCTCGCCCGGACGCGACCGGCGGCCACCGCGTCGGCCCACGTCACCCGACCGGTGGCGATCTCGACCCAGGTGATCGGGTCCATTTCGACGACGTTCGGCGGAGTCCCGCGGGTGTGGCGGGGGCCCGGAATGCACTGAACCGCGCCGTACGGAGGCACCCTGACCTCGACGGACCGGCCCGGCGTAGCAGCGGCGAGCGTCGCAAGCAACCACCGCACGGCGGCGCGTAAGGTGGGTCGGTCCGCGTCGACACCGTCGTCGAGCGCCTTGAGAAGTCTTAAGACAGCTTCATATTCTGGGTGCGTAGCGGACACACCGGGACGATATGGCCGCGAGAAATCGGAGCGCAACAGCCGTCGCCTTTCGCGCGGCCGAGAGTCTAGGGCATAGTTTGCTGCGGTGAAGAAGGCAAGAGCAAGGTCATAGCCGTCGATGCCGGAGGGATTTGACGTGACTGCGCAACGACGAGGCCACCTACTGCGGGCAGCCGTGGTGGGAGCACTGGTCAGCGGAGCAGCCGTACTCCTGCCGGCCGCGCCAGCGCTGGCGGCCGTGAACGCCAATCCGGGCAGCCTCACGCTGAACGCCGGCGAGGAAAAGCAGATCCAGATCACCATGAACCAGGTCGACGGGGTCAACCCGGAGGCCAGGATCACGGTCAGCGGGCTCGGCAACGAGGTCTCGCTCCGTGGGCCGGGCGGGTGCGACGGCAACGGCGGCCAGACCCTCAACTGCGACAACAGGGCGTTCGACGGTGAGAACGACGACCCGAAGACGCTCACCATCAGCGTCGCCGCCAAGAACCCGAGCGGCCTCCAGCAGGGCCAGAACCGTGAGGGTTCCGTCAACGTCAGCGGCCGCAACGGGAACGACAGCGTCAACGTCTCCCTGAAGGGCCCGCAGCAGGCGGCCTCGGCCTCCGAGGTCTCCGGCAAGGTCACCGACCAGGCCACCGGCGACGGTGTTCCGGGCGCACAGGTGACGTTGAAGGACAGCGCCGGCAACACCCACGACGCCACGGCGAACAGTTCGGGCAACTACAGCATCAAGTCGTCGGCGACCAAGCTGATCGTGCCCGGCCAGGTCACCGTCACGGCCGTCAAGGAGGGCTTCACCGAGGCCACCGCGAACGGCACCGCCCAGTCCGGCAAGGCGCTGAGCCTCAACATCCGGATGAAGCCGACCGCGGCCAGTACCCCGCCGTCGGCACCGGCGGCGTCCGAGCCCGCGGCGGAGGATCCGAGCACGGGAGTGTCGGGCGCCCCCCAGACGAAGTCCACGTCCGGTGAAGACGGCGGTACGAGCATGCTGTCCCTGGTGCTCATCGGCATGGGCGTCCTGCTGGTGCTGCTCGGCATCGGCGCCATCGTCCTGCTGGTGATGCGCCGCAAGGACGGCGACGACGACCCCGACGGCTACGGCAACGACCCGAACCAGATGGCGCCGGCCGGTGCCGGTGCGTACGGCGGCGGCGGCGGGGCCACGATGGTCGGCGGCCACAACCGCATGAACGACGCCACGGCGATCGTCGGGCCGCAACAGCAACTCGACGAGTTCCCCGACCCGTACGCCGCACCGGCGCCGGCGCCCACCCGCGTCGGTGGCGCCTACAGCGGCGGCTACAACGACTCCCAGGCCACCAACGCGGCACCGCCCGGTTACGGCGACTACGACAACGGCGGCGGGTACCGCGACGAGCGCGGCTACGGCGGCGGGGCACAGCGTGGCGGGTACGACGAGCCGCGCGGCGGTGGCTACGGCGGCGGTGGCGATCGGTACGCCGACCAGCCGACCGGCGTCTACCAGGGTGGCGACCAGGGCGGGTACCCGGCCGCCGGTGGCGGCTACGGCGGCGCCAACGGGTCGGAGTACGGGGCCAACGGCGGCGGGTACGGCGGCGGCCAGGGCGGCCCGGCCGGTCACGGTGGTGGCCAGGGCGGCTACCCGGCCAACGGCAGCGCCGGCGGCGGGGCCAACGGTTACGGCGGCGGCGGTTACGAGGGCGATTACGGTCGGGGCGGCGGTCGCAGCCGCTCAGAGTGGCAAGACTGAGTCACCCAGCGAGAGCTACCTGACGGCCGGCGCGAACGCGCCGGCCGTCAGCATTGGTACCACCGGCGAGCAGTCGACCTCGACGGCCAGTTCCACGTCGCCGCCGAAGCCGCGGTCGAGCAGTTCCCGGCCCGACTCGCAGCCGCGCACGGCGCCGGCCACATCGGGCACCCCGGTGAGGGCGGCCAGCGCCACGGCCGCCTCGACGCTGAGAAGAGCATCGTCGTCGGCCAAGCTGTCGATCACCATCGCGGCACCGAGCAGGTCTTCGACGCACGGGCGGAGGTGCCCGTCGGGCCAGCGCTCGCCGGCGGCGATCACCCCGACCGGCGCGTCGGGCGTCCCGAAGGACTGACCCCGCAGCCACTGCCCGACCGCCGACGCGTTACGCAGGCAGCCGGCCAGCACCGGTAGACCGGTCGACGCCGCGGCGGCGGAGATCGCCGACCCGTTGGGCGACGGGAGCACGAGGTCGGGCACCACCGGCGCGTTCGCCAGCGCCGCCGGCGACAGCGAGTACGGCCGGCGGGCCGACACCGCACCCCGTCCGACGGCGACGGCCGCGCCGATGCGGTCGGCGTACGCCTGCGCCTGTTCGCCCCACGGGAACGGGTGCACCCGGATCCCCCGCGAGACTGCCACGGAGACGGCGGTGCTGAACGACAGCACGTCGACCAGCACCAGG
Organism: Virgisporangium aurantiacum; assembly: GCF_016863635.1. Classification (GTDB taxonomy): domain Bacteria; phylum Actinomycetota; class Actinomycetes; order Mycobacteriales; family Micromonosporaceae; genus Virgisporangium; species Virgisporangium aurantiacum. Next base: position 68,334 of record NZ_BOPG01000101.1, read on the forward strand.
GCGGCGCAGCTGCGGGCCAGCTCAGCCGCCCCGTTGACCCCCCACTCGAACCGGACCGAGGTACCCGCCTGGAGCGGGCTCAAGACTCGTCGTCGGCCGGCTCATCCGCCGGCTCATCGGAGGCCGGCCCGTCGGAAACCGGCTCATCGGCCGGTGCGGCGGCCCGCAGTTCGACCAGATCGTCGGACCCGTCGTCACCGGTCGACGGCGGGCCGACGGGCGCCGGGTCGGCCTGCGCGCCGAAGAGCGCCGGCAGCGTTCCCGACCAGGCGGTGCGCAGCTCGTCGAGCGGGATCCGGAAATGACCGCGGACGTCGAGCGCGCCGCTCCGGAAGTCGACCACGCCCAGCGGCGTGTAGGGGACGCCGCGCTCGACGCACAGTTCCGTGAACGCCTTCTCGTGCCCGCGCGGCACCGACACCAGCACCCGCGCGGTCGACTCCGAGAACAGCAACGTGAACGGGTCGGCGTCGTCGGGCAGCAGCAACGCCGCGCCGTGCCCGTACCGCAGGCACGACTCCACCAGCGCCTGGGCGAGCCCGCCGTCGGAGAGGTCGTGGGCGGCGCCGACGTGGCCACGCACCGCCGAGTCGGCCAGCAGCTCACCGAGCTTCTTCTCGGCGGCGAGGTCGACCGCCGGTGGCGTGCCGCCGAGGTGCCCGTGCGTCACCCAGGCCCACTCCGACCCGGAGAACTCCGCTCTGGTCTCACCGAGCAGCAGGATGACGTCGCCGTCGGCGTTGAAGCCCATCGCCGTGCGGTAGCCGACGTCGTCGAGCACGCCGAGCACGCCGACGATCGGCGTCGGGTGGATCGGCGCCGCACCGGTCTGGTTGTAGAAGCTGACGTTGCCGCCGGTGACCGGGATGCCGAGCTCCTGGCAACCGTCGGCGAGGCCGCGCACCGCCTCGGCGAACTGCCACATCACCGCCGGGTCCTCGGGCGAGCCGAAGTTGAGGCAGTCGGTGACGGCCACCGGCACCGCGCCGGTGACGGCCACGTTCCGGTACGACTCGGCCAGCGCCAACCGGGCGCCGTGGTACGGGTCGAGCCGGGTGAACCGGCCGTTGCCGTCGACCGAGATCGCGACGCCGAGGCCGCTCTCCTCGTCGATGCGGACGATGCCGGCGTCTTCCGGCTGGGCGAGCACGGTGTTTCCGAGGACGTACCGGTCGTACTGCTCGGTGACCCAGGTCTTGTCGCACAGGTTCGGGCTCGCGGCCAGCCGCAGCAGCGTCTCGCGCAGTTCGTCGCCGGTGCGCGGGCGGGGCAGCGTCTCGGCCCGGTCGGCCTGCAGCAGGAAGCGGTCGTTGGGTTCGCGCATCGGGCGCGCGTACACCGGACCGTCGTCGGCCAGCGACCCCGGCGGCACGTCGACGACCGTCCGCCCCCGCCACGAGATCTCCAGCCGGCCGCCCTGGCCCTCGGTGACCTCGCCCAGCGCGGTGGCGAGCAGGCCCCACTTGGCGGCGACCGCGAGCACGTCGTCGAGCCGGGCCGGGTCGACGATCAGCAGCATCCGCTCCTGCGACTCGCTGGCCAGGATCTCGTGCGGCAGCATCGACGGCTCGCGCAGCGGCACCCGGTCCAATTCGATCTTCATGCCGGTGCCCGCCGCCGCCGCGGTCTCGGTGAGCGCGCAGGTGAGCCCGGCGCCGCCGAGGTCCTGAATGCCCACGACGAGCCCGGCGTCATACAACTCCAGGCACGACTCGATCAGCAGCTTCTCCAGGAACGGGTCGCCGACCTGCACGCTCGGGCGGCGCGTCTCGCTCTCGTCGTCGAACGTCGCGCTGGCGAGCACGGAGACGCCGCCGATGCCGTCGCGCCCGGTCTTCGCACCGAGCAGCACCACGACGTTGCCGGCGCCGGTGGCTTCCTTCTTCTGCAGCCGGTCGACCGGGAGCACCCCGACGCACAGCGCGTTGACCAGCGGGTTGCCCTGGTAGCACGGGTCGAAGACGACCTCGCCGCCGATGTTGGGCAGGCCGAGCGAGTTGCCGTACTGCCCGATGCCGTTGACGACACCCGGCAGCACGCGGCGGGTGTCGGGGTGGTCGGCCGCGCCGAACCGCAGCGGGTCCATGACGGCCACCGGCCGGGCACCCATCGCGAGGATGTCGCGCACGATTCCGCCGACGCCGGTGGCGGCGCCCTGGTGCGGCTCGACGAAGCTCGGGTGGTTGTGCGACTCGACCTTGAACGTCACGGCGATCGTGTCGGAGATCTTGATCACGCCGGCGTTCTCGCCCATGCCGGCCAGCATGCGGTCGCTCGGCGGGGCCTTCTCCTGGAACTGGCGCAGGTGCACCTTGCTCGACTTGTAGGAGCAGTGCTCGCTCCACATGATCGAGTACATCGCCAGCTCGGACTGGGTGGGCCGCCGGCCGAGGATGTCGCGGATGCGCTGGTACTCGTCGTCGCGCAGGCCGAGTTCGGCGTAGGGCTGGTCGTCGTCGGGGGTGGCCGCCGCGTCTTCGACCGTGTCGATGCGGGGCCTGTTCTGGTCGCCGGCGTCGAAGTCCCGGTCGAGTTCCTGAATGGTCACGCCGAAACCCTCCCGAGATGGCCGAGCACGTGCGTGAAGAAGCCCAGGCCGTCGACGGACGGGCCGGTGAGCGCCTCGGTCGCGTGCTCCGGGTGCGGCATCAGGCCGACGACGTTGCCCGCCTCGTTGCTGATCCCGGCGATGTCGCGCAGCGAGCCGTTGGGGTTGTAACCCTCTTCCGAGAGGCCCGGACCCGGCACGTACCGGGCCACCACCCGGCCGGTCGACTCGAGCAGGTCCAGCGTCTGCTCGTCGGCCACGAAACAGCCCTCGCCGCTCTTCACGGGGACGAGGATGTTCTGGCCGGCCTCGTACGAGCCGGTCCACGCGGTGCCGACCGACTCGATGCGCAGCCACTGGTCGCGGTTGCGGAAGTGCAGGTGCTGGTTGCGGGTGAGGCCGCCGGGCAGCAGGTGTGCCTCACAGAGGATCTGGAAGCCGTTGCAGATGCCGAGCACCGGCATGCCGTCGCCGGCCGCCTTCACGATCGAGTCCATCACCGGTGCGAACCGGGCGATCGCGCCGCAGCGCAGGTAGTCGCCGTACGAGAAGCCGCCCGGCAGGATCACCGCCTCGACGCCGTGCAGGGCCGGGTCGTCGTGCCAGAGCGACACGGCCTCACCGCCGGCGACACGCACCGCGCGGAGCGCGTCACCGTCGTCGAGCGAACCCGGGAAGGTGACGACGCCGACCCGGGTCATTTGTCGGCCTCGGCGGGAGCGGGCAGATGGATGGTGAAGTCCTCGATCACCGGGTTCGCCAGCAACTTGTCGGCGATCTCGCGGGCCTGTTCGAGGTCTGGCTCCCCGTCGAACTCGATCTCGATCCGCTTCCCGATGCGCACCGAAGAGACACCGGTGACTCCCAACCGGGGAAGGGCGTTTGCCACCGCCTGCCCCTGCGGGTCGAGAATTTCAGGCTTCAACATGACGTCGACGACGACCCGGGCCACTGCGCTTCTCCTGGACGTATTCGGCGGACGGAGCGGATCGAGCCTACCCGTCGCGTCGAATCCGGCGATACGGACCTATCCCGTGGCCAGCGCATCGGGCCTGTTCAGCGGTCACCGTACCGGGTGATTCCCGTCATCGAGGCATGAATGACTGTCACAGAATGGGTGGTGGAACGTATTTAGCTGCCTCACTGTGATCTGCGACAACCGCCGCCACCCGGGCCACGACCGCCGCCACCTGAGCCGGCGCGGCGCCGACGAACGCGGCCGGATCGGCCACCAGCGTGTCGATCTCGGCCCGGCCGAGACCCAGCCGCTCGTCGGCCGCGAGCCGGTCGAACAGGTCGTTGACCGGCGCACCCTTCTCGCGCATGGCCAGCGCGACGGCCACCGAGTGCTCCTTGATCACCTCGTGCGCGACCTCGCGCCCGACTCCCCGCCGGACGGCGGCGACCAGGATCTTGGTGGTGGCGAGGAACGGCAGGTACCGATCGAGTTCGCGGGCGACAACCGCCGGGTACGCCCCGAATTCGGCGAGAACAGTGAGAAATGTCAAATAGAGCCCGTCGAATGCGAAGAAGGAGCCCGGCAGGGCGACGCGGCGCACCACCGAGCACGAGACGTCGCCCTCGTTCCACTGGTCGCCGGCCAGTTCCCCGGCCATCGACAGGTAGCCGCGCAGCACCACGGCCAGCCCGTTGACGCGCTCGCACGACCGGGTGTTCATCTTGTGCGGCATCGCCGACGAGCCCACCTGCCCCGGCCGGAACCCCTCGGTGGCGAGCTCCTGGCCGGCCATCAGCCGGATCGTCAACGCCAGCGACGACGGGGCGGCGGCGGCCTGCACGAGCGCCGAGACCACGTCGAGGTCCAGTGACCGCGGGTACACCTGGCCGACGCTGTCGAGTACCCGACCGAATCCCAGATGCCGGGCCACCCGCTCCTCGAGCGCGGCCACGCGCACCGCGTCACCGTCGAAAAGGTCGAGTTGATCCGCGGCCGTGCCCACCGGGCCCTTGATCCCGCGCAGCGGGTAGCGGCCGATCAGGTCGCTCAGCCGCTCGTAGGCGACGAGCAGCTCCTCGGCCGCGGTCGCGAAGCGCTTGCCCAGCGTGGTGGCCTGCGCCGGCACGTTGTGCGAGCGGCCCACCAGGACCAGGTCGGTGTGCGCGACGGCGAGTTCGGCCAGCCGGGCCAGCGCCGCCACCACCCGGTCGCGCACCAGCAGCAGACCGGCCCGGACCTGCAACTGCTCGACGTTCTCGGTGAGGTCGCGCGAGGTCATGCCCTTGTGGATGTGCTCGTGCCCGGCGAGCGCGGCGAACTCCTCGATGCGCGCCTTCACGTCGTGGCGGGTGACGCGTTCCCGGGCGGCGATGCTCGCGAGATCGACATCGTCGAGCACGGCCCGGTAGGCGTCGACCACCCCAGCGGGCACCGGTACGCCGAGATCGGCCTGGGCCTCCAGCACCGCCAGCCACAGCCGGCGCTCGGCCCGGATCTTCTCCTCGGGCGACCAGACGGTGACCATCTCGGGCGAGGCGTAACGGTTGGCGAGCACGTCAGGAATCACGTACCCAATCTTCGCCTACCCCCTCGATCGCAACGGCAGGCGGCCGGGCGCGAAGCGCCCGTCGGGGTCGGCCGCCGTCTTGCGGCGCGCGGCATCGGGCCGATCGGGATCGGACGCCCGCAGCTCGGCGTGCACCCCGGCCGGCCCGCGCAGCAGCGTGCACCAGCCCTCGCGCCCGGTCATCGTGTAGCGGGTGGCCTCGATGATGCTCACCACCCGGTCCATCGCGAGGTGACCGGGGAGCGCGGCCATGATCACCCCCGCACCCACCGAGCCGCGCATCGACGCGGTGCCCGCCGTGGCGTCGCGCAACGTGTACTCCACCGCGTTGAGGGCCGCCGGCGGGCCGCCGAGGCGCAGCAGGATGTCGTCGGGCCCACCGGGCAACCGGCCCCACCAGGCCGGCGGCTGTGGCAGCGGGGCGGCGTCGCCGCCCAACAGGGTCGCGGCGGTCTGCACCCGATCGAGCGCGCCCGCGTTCGTCCCCTCGATCTGAACCGCGATCGAACCCGGACCCGGCCGCAGCGCCGCGGCCGGTTGCCCGTCTTCCATCGCCACCCGCTGCCGGGGGACCCGGGCGAGCACCGGATCGGCGGCCGGCCAGTCGGCCTCGACCGCGGCCACGCCCAGCGGGGTGGTCTCCATGAGCAGCATCAACTCGTACAGCTCGGCCGGGTTGGTGACCGACCGCCGCAGCCACACCGTGGCCGGTGGCCGCGGGTGCAGCCGCAACGTGGCCGTGGCGATGACGCCCAGCGTGCCCAGCGACCCGCACAGAGCGGCCGCGGCCAGCGCCCTGACGGTGCGGACGTGCCCCTCCGCGTCGACGTAGTCGATCGCGTCGACGAGGTTGCCGACCGGCCCGGTGAAGTGGCGCAGCGGGCCGGTCTCGGCCGCCGCCAGCGCCCCGCCGACCGTGCCGCCGGCCCACATCGACGCCGGGTCGAGCGCCAGCCGCTGCCCGGTGGGCCGCAGCAGCGGATCGAGATCGCGCAGCCGGGTGCCGGCCCCGACGGTGGCCCTGAGCTCACCCGTCTCGTGCTTGTGCCAGCCGGCGAGGCGCACGGTGTCGAGAATAAGATCCACAGTGGACGGTGGACCGCCCCAGTCGGCCTTCGTGCCACCACCGACCGGGACCACGGCGAGCCCGTGCCCGCCGGCGTGCGCCACCAGAGCGGCCAGCTCCTCGGCGGAACCCGGCGTGGCCACGAAGGCCGCCCGGACACCGCCGGCCATGTCGCCCGGCCCGGCCGCACGCGCGTGCGCCCGCCCGCAGATCTCCTGCAGCTCGGCGAGCAACGCCACCGGCCCACCCCCCTTCGCCGGATCACCTTGTCAAGCTTTGGTTCTTGTAGCTATAGAACGTATGTTCGAGATCGCGACACCGCAACCGATTCGGGAAAGGTGACCGGTAACGTCTTCCGGGTGACGACGCAGCAGCCGCCCGTGGCCAAGAAGGTCTCCAGTGAGCGCACGCACCACGGCGACACGGTCGTCGACGAGTACGCGTGGCTGCTTTCCAAGGAGAATCCCGACACCATCGCGTACCTGACGGCCGAGAACGAGTACACCGAGGCGGCCACCGCCCACCTCGCGGGCCTGCGCGAGACGGTGTTCAACGAGATCAAGACGCGCACCAAGGAGACCGACCTCTCCCTCCCGGTCCGCAAGAAGGCGCACTGGTACTACGCCCGCACCGAGGAGGGCAAGCAGTACTCCATCCACTGCCGGCGGGCCGTCCGCGCCGACGAGACCGCCCCGCCGATCCCCGACGACGGCGCGCCGCTCGACGGCGAAGAGGTGATGCTCGACGGCAACGCCCTCGCCGGCGACAGCGAGTTCTTCGCCCTCGGCACGCTGAGCGTGAGCCCGGACGGGAAGCGGCTGGCCTACTCCACCGACTACAACGGCGACGAGCGGTTCACGCTCCGCGTGAAGGATCTCGCGACCGGCGAGACCCTCGCCGACGAGATCACCGGCGTCTTCTACGGGTCGGCCTGGTCGGCCGACGGGTCGACGCTGTTCTACCTCACCGTCGACGACGCCTGGCGGCCGAACAAGGTGTGGCGGCACGTCGTGGGCACCGCGTCGAGCGACGACGTGGTGGTCTTCGAGGAGCCCGACGAGCGGTTCTGGGTGGGCGTCGGGCTGACCCGCTCGGAGAAGTTCATCCTCATCGAGTGCAGCAGCAAGATCACCAGTGAGGCCCGGTACATCCCGGCCGACCAGCCGGCGTCCGAGCCCGCGCTGATCGCCCCGCGGCGGCAGGGGGTCGAGTACCACGTCGAGCATCACGGCCACCGGTTCCTGATCCTGCACAACGACGGCGCCGAGGACTTCGAGCTCGCCTACACGTCGGCCGACTCCCCCGGCGACTGGGCCACGCTGATCGAGCACCAGCCCGGCACGCGGCTGATCAGCGTCGACGCGCTGGCCCGGCACCTCGTGGTGTCGCTGCGCCGCGACGGGCTCACGGGGCTGCGGGTGGTTCCGCTCGACGGCGGCAACGACTACGACATCTCGTTCCCCGAGCCGATCTACACCGTGGAGCCCGGCGACAACGCCGAGTACGACACCTCGATCTACCGGCTCTCCTACACGTCCCTGCTGACGCCCGACTCGGTGTACGACTGCGACCTCGACACCGGCACCCTGACCCTGCGCAAGCAGCGCCCGGTGCTGGGCGGCTACGACCCGGAGAGGTACGAGCAGCGCCGCGAGTGGGCGGTGGCCGACGACGGCACCAAGGTGCCGATGTCGTTGATCTACCGGCGTGACACCCCGCGCGACGGGAGCGCGCCCGCTCTCCTGTACGGCTACGGCTCGTACGAGTCCTCGATGGACCCGTGGTTCTCGATCCCGCGGCTGTCGCTGATCGACCGCGGCGTGGTGTACGCCGTTGCCCACGTACGCGGCGGTGGCGAGATGGGCCGGCGCTGGTACGAAGACGGCAAGCTGCTGTCGAAGAAGAACACGTTCACCGACTTCGTGGCGTGCGCCGAGCACCTCGTGAAGGCCGGCTGGACCAGCGCCGACAAGCTGATCGCCCGCGGCGGCTCGGCCGGCGGTCTGCTGATGGGCGCGGTGGCCAACCTGGCGCCGACCGCGTTCGCCGGGATCGTGGCGCAGGTACCGTTCGTCGACCCGCTGAACACGATCCTCGACCCGTCCCTGCCGCTGACGGTGATCGAGTGGGAGGAGTGGGGCAACCCGATCGAGAGCGCCGACGTCTACGCGTACATGAAGGGCTACTCGCCGTACGAGAACGTCGCCGA
>NZ_BOPG01000102.1 GCF_016863635.1 Virgisporangium aurantiacum
CGGGTCGCCGAACGTGGCGTTCGCGCACAGGACATTGCCGGTGGCGGTGATGTAGGCGAACGCGCCGTTGGCTCCGTACGCGACGGGTTGGCCGTTGACCGCCGAGCAGGTGCCGCTCTCCGCCGCGCACTGGGTCCAGCCGCCGGTGGGGCCACCGGCCGGCGGCAGGTAGCAGGCCTTCGCGACGCCGTTCAGCGGGTCACCGAACACGTCGTTCGTGCATGCGGTGCCACCCGCGATGAGCCGGTGGTTGAAGGCGCCGTTCGCCCCGTAGGCGACCCTGCTGGTGCCGGTGAAGCCGCAGGTGCCGTTCTCCGCGGCGCACTGCGTGTAACCGCCGGGGCCGCCGAGCGGTGCCAGGTAGCACGACTTCACCAGGTTGGCGGCCGGGTCGCCGTTGAACGCGGCGTTGGTGCACGGCGTGGTCCCGGTGGCCGTCCTGTAGGTGTAGGTGCCGGCGCCGTAGGCCACCACGCGGGTGCCGGTGAACGAGCACTGCCCGTTCTCGGCGGCGCAGCGGGTGTAGCCGGCCGGGAGGTCGGCGCCGGCCGGTGCGGGCGGTGTCGGGTTGCCCAGGCCGGTGGCGGTGAACTGGTAGCTGCCGGGGGCGACGCCGGTCAGGTACACGTATGCGTCGTCCTGGGTTCCGCCGCCGATTCCCGGCCGCGGGGTGAAGGTTCCGTTGCTCCAGACGGTCGCCCCGTTGACGGAGACGGTGATGGTGCCGGTCAGTTTCGGAATGCCCACGCGACCGGTGGTACCGGCCGGGCTGGTGAGCTGGGACGTGAACGTACCGGCCGACGGACTGCGCGACCAGGAGGCGTTGACCGCACCCTGCGGCATCGTGATGCGTCCTTCGACGCTGGTGAGGTCGCCGGGATGGGGCACGAACCGGTACTGCCCGATGGTCGGCTCCGGTGCCGTGCCGAGGACGTGGAACGTCAGCGCCGATGTCGGCCCGGTCGACCAGCCGTGGGCCAGGCTCATGAACGGCGGGTTGTAGGCGAGCCCGCCGTCGGCGCTGATGCCCTCCCACATCGTGCTCTTCGTGCCGATCGGACTGTCGAGCATGTGGCCCCACGTGCGGCGGATCTGGGCCAGGGCGGTGTTGTCGTCGTTGGCGGTGAAGTGCGCGTGCAGCTCCATCGAGCCGGGGAACGGGTGGACGCCGCCGCCCCACTCCGGCGTCGTCCCGCCGTAGGCGTTCCACCGCTGCGCGAGCCGTTGCACGACGCTGGTCGCCTTGGCCGGGGTGTCGGTGAGGCCGTACCAGACCGCCAGGGAGTTGCCGTCCTGCGGGTACAAGCCGCTGGTCGGGTTGTCCCGGTACATGCCGGCCGCGGCGTCCCACAGCCGGGTGTTCGCGGCCGTCTTGAGCGCGGCGGCCCGGCTGGCGTAGGTGGACGCCAGGGCGTTGTCACCGACCACCGTCGCGAGCCCGCTCGCACCGGTCAATGTCGAGTACAGCAGCGCGTTGGCCTGGAGGTTGAGCCCGCCCTGGCCGCTGCGTGCCCAGTCCGCGGTGTTCGTGACGTTCAGCAGGTTGGAGCCGTCGATCTTGTTGGTGATGTAGGTCATCCCGCGGGTGAACCTCGACCACACGCTGTCGAGCCAGGCCCGGTCGGCGGTGTAGTTGTAGTACACCGCCGACACGTTCAGGGTCCACAGGTGATAGGTGTCCGAGCCCCACAGGCTGAACGGCGGGCCCGAGTACGACAGCTCACCGGATGCCCGTTGCATGTTGTACAAGGTGGTCAGGGCGTTGCGGCTGGACTCGAGCTCGTTGGTGGACGCGTACGCGGTCGGCGTCGCGATGCCGAGGTCACCCGGCCACACGTTCCGGTCCCGCTTGGCGGCATCCGACACGACGGCGGTGCCGACACCGATCACGGCGGCGTTGTTCCACAACGTCGACGGCGCGGGCCACGCCCTGCCCTGGTTGGTCGCGATGGTGCTCAGCTGCACCGTGTAGGCGCCGGCGTACCAGATCCGGTTGAGCAGGTTGTCGTTGGAGTAGAAGTAGTTCGCATAGTCGGCCGGGTTGGCCTTGCCGGGCGCGGCTGTGAAGTTCAACGAGACCCCGGTCAGGTCGACCCAGCCGCCCGTTCGCAGGAACACCGTCAGGTACCGGAAGCCACCACGCAGGTACTGGACCGGCATGGTGTACGAGCCGTTCGCGGGCGCGGCGGCCGTCAGCGCACCATCGCCGCGGCCCTCGTGTGTGGCGCTGATGTCGCTGTCGTTGCCGACGTACAGCGAGGATTCGGTGAACGCCAGCCCGACCTGCTGGCCGCCGTCACTGGCGGCGCCGAAGTTCAGCGTCACCAGGCCGCCGACCTCCTTGCCGAAGTCGAGGGTGATGGACGAGTTCGTGCCGGAGACCCGCGTCGCGAGGTTCGACAGCACATTCTGCGGGTTCGTGACCGAGCCGGTGGTGCGGTACACCGCCGTCGGTCGGACCGTGCGAGAGGTCGGCGACAGGTTCAGCGCCTCGATCGCGCCGGGAGGCGGCGCGGCGACCACCGGGGCCAGCTGGCGGGGGAGCGGGCCGGTCGGGGCGGCGGCCGCCGGGTTCGGGTGGACCGGGAGGGCACCGGTGGGGAGCAATACGGCCAGCACGGACACAGCCGTGAGAATGCGGGTCCGGCGCGAAGACAATCTGCGCATACGTACTCCGTGATGTGCGGGTCGGCGCACGCTGGCGAGACCGCACCGCACGGAGGGAGCAAGGCGCGCTGCGGTCGAGGGGAGCCGAACGAGGGCCGAAGGGGGCGGGGAGGGCGGAGCTGTTGCGTGCCAGGGGCGGCGGCACGGTCAACGGGGCATCGGGAGGGCGATTAGAACGTTTCAGATGATGCCGGCGACGTTGGCCGGTGTCAATGGACGTAATTTCTTCATCCGTAGCCGTGGCTACCCGGGAGCCTCGCCGCCGTGGCCCGGGGCGGGTTCGGCGATGATGGCGCCGGCGACGGTGTCGACGTACCAGCGTTGGTACTGCTCCACCGACCAGCCGCGTTGGCGGACGAGCCAGTCGTAGCTGCGAACGTCCATGGCGAGCCAAAGGATGTCGGCGACCTGTTCAGCGTCCAGGTCGGGGCGTAGGGCGCCGGTGCCGGCCAGGTCCGCGGCGAACATGGTCATGCCGCGGCGGCGCTCGTCGGCGTTCTTGCGCCAGATCGCGGCGGCGTCGGGGTGGGCCGTGGCGGCCGCGGCCAGCGCGAGCATCACCTGTGCCTGCCGGGCGTTGACCTCGGCGAGATGGTGGGCGTAGCGGGTGAGCATCGCGCGGGGGTCGGACAGCGCGCGGATCTCCGCGACGAAGGGTCGGGCCGGCAACGCCACCGGCTCGTCGTCGCCGGCCAGCGTGACGTCGACGAGGTCGGAGAGCAGCTGCCGCTTGCTGCCGAACACCGCGTACAACGTCTGGACGGCCACGCCGGCTTCGGTGGCCACCGCGGCCAGCGTGGTGGCCGCGTAGCCGGGGTCGACGAACAGTTTGCCGGCCGCGTCCAGGATCGCCCGCCGGGTCTGCCGGGACTGCTCCTGTCGCCTGGCCGATTCGTATCGCCTCTTGACAACCACCTCCGCAGGGTACTCTATTGGATAGAGTTTTACTCTACTGGAAAAGAGATGACGATGCCGTTCGGAGTGCTGCAGGAGATGCCCGGCGTCAGCGAGGCGGAGTATCGGCAGGTGGAGAAGCACCTCGGCCCGGATCGGCCGCCGGGGCTACTGGCCCACGTGGCCGGCCCGACCGAGGACGGCTGGCGGATCATCAACATCTGGCAGGACGAGGCGGCGTTCCGCCGGTTCCAGTCCGAACGCCTGGTCCGCGCCGCCGGACTGGCCGCACAGGAGGCCGGCTTCGATCCCGCCAAGGCCGCCAGGTTCCGGTCGATGAGCGTCGATGGCACCGAGATGCCGTTCTGATGGACGGCACCGCCACGCTGCGCCATCGCAACGCCACCTTCTGGGCGAATGCCGCGCCCGGCTGGATCCGACACGCCGACCGCCAGGACGACATCGGGCGGCCCCTCGGCGCCGTGGGCATGCACCGGCTGGCGCCGCAGCCGGCCGAACGGGTCCTCGACGTCGGCTGTGGCTGCGGCGGCACCACGGCCGACATCGCCGCGGCGGTCGGCGCGGACGGTGCGGTGGTCGGCATCGACCTGGCGGACGGGATGGTGGTGACGGCTCGCGAGCGGTTCCCCGCCGACCGGTACCCGGGCATCCGGTTCCAGGCGGCCGACATCGAAACCCTCGATGTCGTACCGGGAGCACCCTTCGATGCCGCGTTCTCGCGGATGACCCTGATGCTGCTGGCCGACCCGGTCGCCGGTTGCGCCACGATCCGGCGCGCCCTGCGACCGGGCGGACGCCTCGTCGCGACCGTCTTCCGGGACGGCGGTGCCAACCCGTGGCTGCCCGCGGCACTGCTCGGCGCGGCACCACACGTCGGCGCGCTGCCGCCGCTGCCGGTCGGCGACGAACCCGGCCCGTTCTCCTTCGCCGACCCGACCCGGCTCGACCGCGTCCTCACCGCTGCCGGGTTCGTCAACGTCACGATCGAGCCGCACGACGTCACCATGAACGCCCCGGACGAGGCGGACGTCGTCGCCGAATGGCTCATCGAGATCGGTCCCGCCGGCGCCGCCTACCGGGCGGCGCCCCCCGCGAACCAGGCGAACGCGCGGGCGGGGGCGGCCCGGCTGCTCGAACGGTTCCGCGCGCCGGGCACCGGCTACCGGCTACCTGCCGGCATCTGGCTCGTCACCGCCGCAACTCCCGCCCAGGACGTGCGGGCATGAGAAGCGCCCGATTACTTCTGGCCGTCGCCGCCAGCGTCGGCATTCTGGTGACGGGTTGCGCCGACGGCGCCGCACCGACGTCCGCGGGCCGCACGGACGCCGGAACCCCGGTCGCCGGCACCACAGCCGCCGCCACCGCCGGCGGCTCGACCTCGGTGTCCGCGGAAGACCTGTGCGGCTACCTGCGCGGCCAGTTGCCGACGCTGAGGGCCATCGGGTCCACGGTGGGCGCGATGGCCAATCTCACGGTCAACCTCTATTCCTGGTACGAGAAGCGCGGGGCCGTCCCGACCGGCAGCGAGATAGACCGGCAGACCCAACAGGAATGCCCGGACACGCGGGCCGAGGTCCTCACGTTGGCCGGCATGGACAGCTTCGCGACCCTGTGAGCTCAGTCGGGCAGCAGCACTCCCGGGTTGAGGAGTCCATCCGGATCGAGGGCGGCCTTGATGCGGCGCATGGCCGCGATCTCCTCCGGCGTGCGCGACAGCGACAGCCAGGGCGACTTGGCCCGTCCGACGCCGTGCTCGGAGCTGATCGTGCCGCGGTGCGCCGCGACCAGGCGCAGCACGGCGTCGGTGACGTCCTCGGCCCTGTTGTCGGAGTCGTCGCCGGCGTCGAGCACGTTGAGGTGGAGGTTGCCCTCGTTGAGGTGGCCGAAGGTGATGACCGTCGCCTTCGGCGCGACCCGGGCCACCGTCTCGGGCAGTTCGGCGACGAGCGCGGTCAGCTCGCCCAGCGGCACGCACACGTCGAGTTTCGTGGGTACGCCGGCGGCGCTGATCGCCTCGGTGTGCGCCTCGCGGTAGGACCACAGCCGCTCCAGACCCGCACGGTCCGAGGCCACCGTGGCGTCCATGACAGCCGGGCAGGTGGAGAGCATGGTCAGGATGTCGTCGGTCGGGTCGGTGCCGGCCGCGCATTCCAGCACGACGTACGCCCCGGCCGGCTCGCCGAACGGCGCGGGCAGCCGCCCGTACGCCCGGACCAGGTCCAGGCCCTCCGGGTAGAAGATCTCGGCGGCCGACAGCGTGGCGAGTTGGACGCGGGCGGCGGTGAGCAGGTCGAGCGCCGCTTCCGTGCCGGCCACCGCGACCAGGGCCACCGCCCGCGCCGGCAGCAGGGGTACCAACCGGAGCCGGGCCCGGGTCACGATCGCGAGCGTGCCCTCGCTGCCCGCCACGAGCTGGTTGAGGTCGTACCCGGTGTTGTCCTTGGCCAGCCCGCCGAGCCGGGTGAGCACGGTGCCGTCGGCCAGCACCGCCTCCAACCCGGCGACCTGTGCGCGCATGCTGCCGTGGCGCAGCACCCGGATGCCGCCGGCGTTGGTGGCGATCATGCCGCCGACCGTGGCGGACGAGCGGGCGGCCAGGTCGACACCGAAGTCGAGCCCGGCCGCGCGGGCGTGCGTCTGCAGCTTCTCCAAGGTGACCCCGGCACCGACGGTCACCTGCGCCTCGACCACGTCGACCGGCTCGACCCCGGCGAGCCGGGCGAGGCTGACCAGCACCTCGCCACCCGCCGGGACGCCCGCGCCGACGAGCCCGGTGTTGCCACCCTGCACCACGATCGCCGCCCCGGCGGCCGCGCACGCCCGCACCACCGCGACCACTTCGGCCGTCGACGCGGGACGCACGACGCACCGCGCGGTGCCGGTGAAGCGGCGCGTCCAGTCCGTCTCGTACGGCGCGCGCAGATCAGGGTCGACGAGCACGTGCGCCGCTCCCACCGCCGAACGGAGCTCGCCTTCCAGATCGGTCACGAGAGGACGCGCAGGCGGATGGTCTGCTCCATCTCGCGCAGCCGGGTGAGCACGTCGTCGGAGTAGGTGGCGCCCACGTCGGTGATCAGGTAGCCGTACTCGCCGCGGGTCGACAGCAGCTGACCCTCGATGTTGACCTCGTGCGCGGCCAGGATGCTGTTGACCTGGGCCAGCACGCCCGGCGTGTTGCGATGCACGTGCGCGATCCGGTGCGTGCCGGGCTGCTGGGGGAGCGCGACCGACGGCAGGTTGACGCTCAGCGTGGTGTTGCCCTCGCTCACGTACTGGGCGAGCTTGTTGGCCACGAACCCGCCGATGTCGGCCTGCGCCTCCTCGGTCGACCCGCCGATGTGCGGGGTGAGGATGACGTTGGGCAGGCCGCGCAGCTCCGACCGGAACTCGTCGCCCCGCCCCTTCGGCTCCTGGGGGAACACGTCGATCGCGGCGCCGGCGATGTGCCCGCTGACCAGGTGCCGCCGCAGCGCCGGGTAGTCGATGACGAAGCCGCGCGACAGGTTGAGGAACAGGCTGCGCGGTCGCATCCGGGCGAACTGCTCCTCGCCGAAGAACCCGCTGTTGCCCGGACGCCCGTCGACGTGCAGCGTGACCGTCTCGGCCACCTCGAGCAGCTCGTCGAGCGTGTCGCAGCGCTTGGCGTTGCCCAGGGCGAGCTTGTCGGCGGTGTCGTAGAAGTACACCCGCATGCCCAGCGCCTCCGCGAGCACGGACAGCTGGGTGCCGATGTTGCCGTACCCGACGATGCCCAGCGTCCGCCCGCGGACCTCGTGGCTGCCGGTGGCGGCCTTGTCCCACTCGCCGTCGTGCATCTTGGCGTTCTTCTCGACCACCCGACGGGCGAGCATGATGATCTCGGCGAGCGCGAGCTCCACGACACTGCGCGTGTTGGAGAACGGCGCGTTGAAGACCGCCACCCCGCCCGCGGCCGCCGCCGCCAGGTCGATCTGGTCGGTGCCGATGCAGAACGCCCCGACGCCCAGCAGCTGGGAACCCGCCTCCAGCACCCTTTCGGTGACCTGGGTCTTCGACCGGATACCGAGCAGGTGCACGTCTCGCACCCGCTCGATCAGCTCGTCCTCGTCGAGCGCACCGGGCACGCTCTCGACGACGCAGCCCGCGGCGTGCAGCCGGGACACAGCGTCGGGGTGGATGCTCTCCAGGAGCAGGGCGCGAATCTTCTCGTGGCCGACCATGAAATCCATTTCAGTCCCGGACCTTCGGCTGAAAGCCCAGGCCGGATCGTATCCGGCCCGGAACTCTCCGACACGCTATCTTCCGGGGGACCCGGCCGGCGGCGCCCGGCGCGCGACCGGTCAGGTCAGCGGCTGCCAGACCAACCCGACGCGGGGAAACTCCGCGGCGTTGCCCGCGACCGTGCCGGTGGCCGTGATTCCGACCACGAGCCCCTGTCCGAGGTCGGTGTACCGCCCCGCGTTCCACACGAACGCGTGCCGGATCCCGTCGGCGCCGTAACTGTCGCCGGCCACGAGGCCGTCGTCGGTGAGGTCGTCGGCCCGGGTGTAGGAGTCGCCGTTCGGACCCTTGTAACCCATCGAGCCGAGGTCGGTGACCTGCCCGTGCCGCCACAGCCGGGCGTGCAGGTCGGCACCGACGTAGGTGTTGCCGACGATGTCACCACGGTCGTTGATCGCGGCCGCGTCCTGGATCACGGTGGCACCGAGGAAGGTGACGGCACCGCCGCGCCACCGCACGCCGCCGGTGGCGCCGGCCTGGTCCAGCGCCCAGCCGACGATCTCGCCGCGCGCATTGATGTCGCGGGCCGCGCTGTTGCCGCCGTACGGGTTGGCCAACGCGGTCATCGTGCCGTTCTGCCAGAGGAACGCGCCGATCCGCCCGTCGGGCAGGTCGCTGTAGCCGACCACCTGGTCCCGGTCGTTCATGGCCATCACGTGGCTGTTGGGCCCGCCCAGGGTGCCGAGGTCGGTGAACGCGCCGTCGACCCACAGCACGGCACGCGTCGGCTTACCGTCGGTGCCGACCACGTCGCCGGCGATGTGACCGGTGTCGGCCACCGCCCGCGGGATCCACCCGGATCCGATGTCGGTCCGCACGCCGGCCTGCCAGGTGAACGCATGCGGCACGAAGTCGAACCCGGACGCCATCCCCACGACCAGACCGGCGTCGTTGATGGCGTCTGCCTCGCTGTCCGCGTCGGCTATCTCCACCGCCGGACCGTACTTGCGGTCCGGCGCCGCCTGGGCCGGGCCGGCGGCGGTGACCACCGCGGTGACCACCGCCGTGACGCCCAGGCCGAGCAGCGTGATTCCGGCCAGCAGCTTACGAACTCGCAGCATGCGCTCTCCCCGTATCGCGCGAACGAATTCATCACAATCTACCCGACGGCGCCTTTCCGGACCGTCCCCGCCGACCTCCCGGCGATCGCTGGTACCGTCCGCCGCATGTTCTCGCGCTGGACCGATCCGCGGCGGTCGGCCGACCGGGCAGCGGTCGCGCGGGGCTACGCGGCCTTCGAAGCGAAGGACTGGCCACGCGCCGGCGATCTGCTCGCCGACGCCGCCGCCCGGCTCAGCGGCAAGGCCGCCAGAGCGACCTGGTTCGACGCCGCGCTCGCGTACAAGTTCGCCCGCAACTGGGTCCGCGCGTACGAAACCGGCAAGACAGCCGTGACGTACGTCAAACGGGGCGCCGAGGAGCCCGCGTTCTGGAACCTCGGCACCGCGGCGACCGTCCTGCGCGACTGGGACACCGCCCGCGACGCGTGGGCCGGGTACGGCCTGGAACCGTTCCCCGGCACCGGCCAGATCGACGCGGAACTCGGCCCCACCTGCGTGCGGCTCTCCGACGTCAGCGAGGTCGTGTGGGCCGTCCGGCTGTGCCCGACCCGGGCGCGCGTGATCAGCGTCCCCTTCGATGCCTCGCGCCGGTTCGGCGAGGTCGTCGTCCACGACGGGGCACCCAGCGGGGAGCGGACCTACGGCGACATGACGGTGCCGGTCTTCGACGAGGTCGCCCTGTTCGAGCCGTCCGACACCGCGACCCTCTCGGTCCTGGTCACCTGCGGCCCCGGCGAACTCGAGGCGCTCGAGGACTCCTTCGCCAGCCGCCGGCTCGGATTCGAGGTCCTCGCCAGCCGCGTCGAGCTGTGCGACTGCTGCAGCCGCTCGACGATCCGCCAGCAGCGCGGGGAGTACGACGGCGAGCAGCAGGTCTACATCGCCGCCGCCGAAGACGACGCCCGGGCGCTGCTCGACGCCTGGGCCGCCGAGCGGACCGACGGCCGCTCGTGGGCGAACCTGCACCCGGCCCCGATCGGCCGGTAAACGGCGGCCAAGATCCCGATTGCGGCGCCGGTCGCCCGGCGGACAGGATCGGGCATGGGTCTGGACAAGGTGGCCGCTCGCCGGCTGGCCGACGAGCACTACTCCCGCTGGTGCGCCAGCACGTCGTACGCCGAACTGGCCCACCGCGACGAACACTCGTCCTCCGACGACAGCGAGGTCACCGACCGTGGCGTGGCGTACCGGATCAGCCGCACGGTGTGGCGGGAGAGCGGCGACCGCGCGTACACGATGACGGTCAAGGTCAGCGAGGCCCGGCGGCGCGGGCTGTTCCGGTCGTCGGTGATCCGTAGCGGACGCATGTACCCGGACGGCTCCGTCACCGACGAGGTCTAGCGTCCGCGCGGTCGGCGAGGTCGACGATCTGGCGCAGTGCCGCGATGTGCCTGTGCAGTGCCGCTCGGCCTGCCGGGGTCAGGGACAGCCAGGTACGTGGTCGTCGTCCGAGGTGGCCTTTGCGGATGGTCACGTATCCGGCTGCTTGCAGTGCGGTTGCCTGTTTGGATACGACGGAGTCGCTCAGTCCGCTGGTGTCACGGACGTCGGCGAACTCCACTTCCTGTGCCCCGGCGAGCACGGCCATCAGTGATAGCCGGGTCGTGGTGTTGATGATCGGGTCGGGGAGGGGCGGATGGTGGGTCACCACTTGCCCCGAGTTACCTGCTGGACGTAGCCGATTCCCCAGTACCGGCTGCGCCACGTCACCAGGGAGGCGGCGACGCCCAGGCACAGGCCGCTCAGCGTGAACGGAAGCGGTACGCCCAGGGTCTGTAGGGCCAGGCCCATCCCCAACGAAATCGCGACGGAGGTGGTCGCGATCGCGGAGGTCAGTAGCCATGTCCGCCACCCGAGCGGGATCGGCAAGGGGCGGGCCCTTCGCCGCGACAGCGGCCCGGTGACGATCAGGAGCGCCGCGACGGACGCCAGCGGCGGAATCCAACGCCAGGCCTGCGGCGTGTCCCAGGTCGCGCCCCACACGGTGTACAGCACAACGATTCCCGGATACCGCCAGCGGGAACGCGGCAGCGCCAACTCCGCGCCGCGGCGCAGGCTCTGCTCGGCTACGGCGAGGTCACGGGCGGCCTCTCGGGGAACTCCTGTCATCGGTGTGGTCGTTCCGTGGCGTGGCCCAGCAGACTCCGGTTCGCCATCGCGCCCGGGTGTTGCAGCGGTTGAAACTAGGCTGCCGCCAGTGCTGTGAAAGGGAACAGGGAGTGCGAGAGCGGCCATCGATGCGATGGCCGCTCTGTCGTGGTCCTGGCGTTGTCGGGTTCGGTGTCAGTTGTCGATGGTCTGGTAGAGAGTGGTCCAGAAATCGTGCATGACCCGCGCCGAGTCCGGGGTGGACATGCCGACCTGGGTGCAGAGGATGCCGACGAGATCGTTGGCGGGGTCGGCGTAGGCGGTGATGCCGGCGCCGCCGTCCCAGCCGAACTGGCCGAGGGGGGCGTAGTCGGTGCGGTGGACGCGCACGGTCATGCCGAAGCCCCAGCCGCCGTGCTGCCCGGTGCCGTAGGAGAGGTGGGCGATGCTGTTCGCCCAGGCGTCGCGGGCGGCCTGCTGCCCCGGAGTGAGGCGGTTGGTGGTCATCAGCTCGACAGCGGGTTTGGAGAGGATGCGCTCGCCGCTGTGCTTCCCGCCGTCCAGCAGCATCCGGAAGTAGGCGTGGTAATCGTCGACGGTGGAGTCGAGTCCGCCGCCGCCTGAAGCGAATGCGGGGGGCTTGCTGTGGTGTCCGCCTTCGGCTGGGTCCTCGACGAGGAATTCGCCGGTCTCGGGGTGCGGGGCGTACAGGGGCGGGAGGCGGTCGATCTTGTCGCCTGGCACATGGAAGCCGGTGTCGTGCATGCCGAGCGGCTCGAGGACCCGCTCGCGCAGGAAGTCCTCGAACGGCCGGCCGGTGACGCGGGCGACCAGGACGCCGAGGAGGTCGTCGCCGAGGTTGTACAGCCACCGCTCGCCGGGCTGGTACATCAGCGGCAGGGTGGCGAGGCGGCGCAGCCACTCGTCCGGGTCGGGTTCGGGCAGGAGCCATCCGTCTGCCTGGCCGTAGACGCCGCGCTCGAAGAACGCGGCCATCATCGGGGCGGTCCGGGCGGTCATGTCCAGGCCGAGACCGAGAGTGGAGGTGAGCACGTCGCGGACGTTGATCGGCCGGAACGCCGGCACGGTCTCGTCCAGCGGGCCGTCGGGTGCCTTGAGGACTTGGCGGTCGGCCAGTTCGGGGAGCCACTGGTCGATCGGGTCGTCCAGGCGGAGCCGGCACTCGTCGAGCAGGACCATCGCCGCGGAGGCCGCGACCGGTTTGGTGGTGGAGGCCATGCGGAATATCGTGTTGCGGCGCATGGGGGCGCCGCCGTCGTGGCGCATCGTCCCGATCGCCTCGACGTGGGTCTGGCCGCCGCGGCTGACCAGGGCGACGAGGCCGGGGATCTTCCCGGAGTCGACATGCCGGGCCAGGACGTCGTGCAGTTTGGTCAGTCCCGATGCGGTGAAGCCGTTGTTGCCGTTCATGGTGGATCTCCTTGCTGGCGTTGTTTCCGATACGAGAAACGCTACGTTGCGTTCCCTCTCCCGGCAACAAACGGTTCGCGATATACCCGTAAAACGGCAGGCCAGAGGCGTGACTTCATTGCGACGGATGTAGAACTAACGCAACGGATGCAGGTCACTCGTTGCGTTGGATGGAAAACGAACGCTACGATGGCGGCACCAGTGAAGCGCGGAGGGAGACACGGTGTCGGGGAGCAGACTGACCCAGCAGGAGCGGCAGCAGATCGCGCGCTCGCTGGCCGACGACGTCCCGTACGCGGAGATCGCACGGCGCCTCGATCGTCCCACCTCGACGGTCACTCGCGAGGTGATGCGCAACGGCGGACCCGGCGGCTACCGCGCAGATCTGGCCCACCTCGCCACCGAGCGCCGTGCTCGCCAACCCAAGCGCACCACGCCCCGACGGCAGGCGGCCCCGGCTCCGGACTTTGGCAGGGATGATGCAGCCGTGCGCGAGTACGAGGAGACGTTCACCGGTCTCCTTATGCGCCAAGGCATGCCCAAGATGACGGCTCGGGTACTGACGTGCCTCTTCATCGCGGACTCGGGCAGCGTCACCGCCGCTGAACTCGTCCAACGCCTCGGCATCAGCCCCGCGACCGTCTCCAAGTCGGTCGCGTCCCTCGAGAGCCAGGGCCTGATCGCCCGAGTGCGCGACGAGCGCCGCCGCGAACGCTACTTCGTCGACGGCGACGTCTGGTACGAGTCCACACTCGCCAGCGCCCGCGGCATGGTCCAGGTCGCCGAGGTCGCGCGGCAGGGCGTCGCCATCCTCGGTCGCGACAGCCCGGCCGGCAACCGCATGGAGAACATGGCCCGCTTCGGCGACCACATCAGCGAGAGCATCCTGCGCGCCGCAGAACAGGTCCGCGAGCTCCTCCACACCAAACCCGCAACGACGCCTGAGGACACCACCTCCGACGACTGATCAGGCGGCGACATGTCAGCACCCACCAACCGGAATCGAGCACCTACCGGACCCATCGGGAAACTTGATCCGGCGGTGATGAGGGTTGCAGCACAGCCGTTCCGGCTGTTCTGGCAGGATCCCGCCGACCAGCGACGTTCCCATGCGCCGGACTGCCGCCCGGCCGGTACTGCACGAGAAGCTGCGACACGAATCCACGCCGGCAACTGGTTGGACCGCCAACATCGGCATGTGTCAACGCATTGAAACAACGACCGGCAGGGCCACCGTCGGCCACTCATCGGGCATAGGAGTGTTCGATGATGGACTCGTGGACAACACGGACTCCGAGCGGGAGATCGGGCCCGTCGTGCGGGCGATCGATTGGGCCCGTTACGGCGTCGCCGACCCGGCTGAGCTCGGTGAGGCATTCACGCATCTGGTGAACGCCCAGGTTGCCGAGCAGCACCCGGGTCCGCCCCGTGGGGTGGCACTGCGGATCCTCGCTGATCTCCTGTCCTGGAGCCGAGACGAGGACGACATCCACACTCGGCTCCGATCCGTGGCGGTCGGGCTGCTCCCGCTACTTCGTCGGCTCAAGCCCGGCCGGAAGAACACGACGGTCCCGGACGCGGCCCACGATCTGCTCCTGCCCAGTCAGCCGGCGAACCTGGTCGGTTCCGTTCCCTTGGTCGACGGGTCGACCAGAAGTACCTGCCCGGAGCGGGGCGCGGCCACCAGCGCGGCGTCGGTCATCCCGATCCGAGCGGTGGTGACCGCGAGCAGGTTGAGGTCCGGTCCGACGAACGCGCACCGCGTCGGCCGCGACACCGGTAGCTCGACGACGCGGTCGACCGCGCCGTCGGGGGAGTACCGCACGATCCGACCGCCGTCCCATTTGCAGTTCCAGATGAACCCCTCCGCGTCGACGGTGACGCCGTCGGGGAACCACAACTCGTCCTCGTCGGATACGAACAGGCGGCCCGCGCCGACGGTGCCGGTGTCGACGTCGAATTCGTACGCGGTGATCCGTCGTCGGGTCGAGTCGACGTGGTACATCGTGCTGCCGTCGAGGCTCCAGGCCGGTCCGTTGGAGCAGATGATGCCGTCGAACGCCCGGCTCACCGTGCTGTCGGCGGAAAGGCAGTAGAACGAGCCCGTCGGCTCGGCCTCCGCGAGGTCCATGGAGCCGAACCAGAATCGCCCGCCCGGATCGACCGCGCCGTCGTTGAATCGGTTGCCGGGCCGGCCTGCCTCGACGTCCCGGACCACCTCGATCCTTCCGCTGTCGACGTCGCAGAACACGAGTTCGTGCCGCAGCGCCGCGACCAGACCGCCGCCGGTCCGCAACGCCACGCAGCCGACCGGTTCGGGAACGTCCAGTGTGGACGTTCGACGGGTGTCCCAGTCGAGGGCATGTATCCGGCAACCGGTGATGTCGACCCAGTAGAACCGGGACCTTTCCGCGTCCCACAGTGCGCTCTCGCCGAGATCGCACACGATGTCGCTGAGTACGTCAATCATTGGCGCGCTCCCGGCCATAGGTGAGGAGGATCGTCAGGATGACCAGGCCGTAGATGATGTTCCGGCCGTATTCGGGAACCTGCTTTGCCTGTAGCAGCGTGACGATGGCGACGAGGGTCACCGAGCCGGCCATGACGCCGATGTAGTTGCCGCGCCCACCGAGGATCGACACACCGCCGACGACGACGGCCGCGATGGACTCGAACAGGTACGGATCCCCGAGCCCGAGTGAGGCCTGCCCGCCGTAGGCGACCAGCGCGATGCCGGCCAGCGCGGCGAACATCCCGCTGAGGGTGTACAGGGTGACGGTGACGGCGCGAACCGGCACGCCGGCGAGGAACGCGGCCCGCGGATTGTTGCCGATCGCGTAGACGCGCCGGCCGAACGTCGTGAGGGTCAGCAGGACACTGACGAACAACGCCACACCAGCCCAGACGAGCAGTTCCGCCGGAATCCCGGCCAGTTGGCCGACCACCAGGCGGCGCAACGGCTCCGGCACGTACGACGCGCACGACCCGCAGGTCAGTCCCTTGGACAGGCCGAGGGAAAGACCCTGCAGGACACCGTTCATGCCGAGCGTCATCACCACCGCCGGCACATTGAGCCAGGCCACGCCCATCCCGTTGGCAAAGCCGACGGCCGCGCCGACGCCGAGTGCCAGGCCGATTGCGGCCGGCAGCCGTCCGACCTGGCCGAGGCTGCTCGTCGTGAGCACGATGGCCGCGGCGTTGAGCACCCACGGCATCGACAGGTCGATGCCGCCGACGAGCACCACGAGCATCTGCCCGGCCCCGACGAAACCGATGAAGCTCGCCAGGATCACCATGGCGCGCACGCTGCTCGCCGACGCGAAGCCGGGGTGCACGACGGTACCGACGGCGAGGATCGCGACGGCGACCGCACATGCGTACACCACCAGGCGCGTGCTCGCGGTCACGTCGTCGAACCAGCGGCGGCGCAGCATCCGACCGGTGTCGGTCATGACACTCCCTTCCGGAGCCGGCGGATGACGGCGACGCCTCCGCCGAGCAGCACCGCGACGACGAGGAACAGCCCCTGGAACAGGGACTGGTACAGCGGATCGATCCCGGCGAAGAACAGCACGTCGATGACGAGCGAGAGGGCGAGGGCGCCGGCGATCGCGCCCAGTGCGCTGCCCCGGCCGCCGGTGAACGCGATGCCACCGACCACGACCGCGGCGATCGACGCGAGGATGTACGGGTCGCCGGCGTTCGGGTCACCGGAGGTGGTGGTCGATACGTAGAAGACCGCTGCGAGGCCGCAGCACAGGCCGGCCAGTGCGTAGACGCCGACCTTCACCCAGACCGCCGGGATACCGACGGCCCGCGCGCTGGCCTCGTCGCTGCCGACGGCGAACACCCGCATCCCGAACCGGGTCCGGCGCAGGACGAGCCAACCGACCACGGCGAGCCCGAGCCAGATGGCGCCGGTGGGCAGGTCCGGGTTCGTCAGCACGGCCCGTACCTGGGGATCGACGGACCCGCCGGGCACCGGCAGCACCTTCAACGCCAGGCCGCCGTAGACGGACAACGTGGCGAGCGTGGCGAGGATCGGTGCGATGCGACCCTTGGCGATGATGATGCCGTTCACCGCGCCGCAGGCCGCGCAGATGATGAGGACGGTGACCATCCACCCGAGGGTGGCCGCCACCCCGGCGCCGGACGTCGCCGCGACGATCGCCACGCCGAGACTGACGATTCCGCCGACGGACAGGTCGATCCCGCCGGTGAGGACGACCAGGCTCTGCCCGATCGCCACGAAGATCAGCGGCAGGGACGTGTTGAGCAGCGAGAGGTAGTCGAACGGCGTCGGCAGGTGCTGCAGGCGGCCGGTGTAGACGACGAGATACGCCACGAACGTGGCGGCGAGCACAGCGTAGCCGAGCGACAGGTGCGGCAGCGTGTGGCGGCGCAGCACGCGCCACCAACGGAGCCGGACCGGCGCGGATGTCTCAGTCCCGGTCACCGGGTACCTCCCGCAGGGACGCGGCCACGATGCGTTCGGCGTCGCCGACCGGGCCGGCGAGTTCGGCCGCGATCCGACCCTCCCGCAGGACGAGGACCCGGTGGCACAGGCGCGCGATTTCCTCGGTCTCGCTGGAGTACAGCAGTACGGCTTTGCCGCGGCCGGCAAGCTCGGCGACGAGGCGGTAGAAGTCGTGCTTCGTCGCCGCGTCGACGCCCCGGGTGACGTCGAACAGCAGCAGCACATCGGCGTCGGTCAGCAGCCATCGGCCCATCAGCACCTTCTGCTGGTTGCCGCCCGACAGCGTGCCGACCGGTTGGGTCTGCGGGCGTCGGGTGCCGATGCCGAGCTGGCTCACGATGGACCGCACGGCGCCGCGTTCCGCGCCGCGCCGGATGAACCCGAGACGCGAGCGGTGGTCCAGCGTCGCCAGGCTGAGGTTGTCCCGGATGGACATCGGCATGAGCAGGCCCTCGGCCTTGCGGTCCTCCGGCACGTACGCGATGCCGACGCCGGCGGCGATCGCGTCGCGCGGCCGTCGGATCGTGACGGGCCGCCCGGCGACGGCGATCCGGCCCGCTGCGGACCGCCGCGCTCCGAACAGCATCAGGAACAGGTCCCGCTGGCCCTGCCCGGCCAGGCCACCGATGCCCAGGACCTCGCCGGCACGCAGGTCGAACGACACCCCCCGCAGCGTGCCTCCCCGCAGGTCGGTCACCCGAAGCGCGCTGTCACCGACCGGGATCGCGGTGACGTCCGGATAGCCGCCCGCGAGACTGCGGCCGCTCATCAGGCGCACCGCCTCCGACTCCGTGATCCGCGACCGGGTGGTGACATGGGTGCCGTTGCGGAACACGGTGACGCGGTCGGCGAAGGTCTCGATCTCGCGCCAGCGATGCGAGGTGAAGATGACGCAGCAGCCCTGATCCCGCAGCCGCCGCATGTGTTCGGCCAGCCAGGCAACCTCACGGTCGGGCAGCGCGGCGGTCGGTTCGTCGAGAATGAGAATCCTCGGCTCGGTTGCCAATGCCCGCACCAGTTCCACGATCTGGCGGTGCGCCACGGACAGGCCGGCGGTGACCGCAGCGCTGTCGATGTGGTCCACGCCGAAGCGCCGCAGGAGCGCATCGGCCTCCGGAACCAGCCGCCGGCGGCTGACCAGGCCGAGCCGTCCGCGTGGCGGGTTCTGCAGGAGCATGTTCTCGGCGACGGTCAGGTCGGGCATCAGCGACAGTTCCTGGAACGCGGTGGCCATGCCCAACCGCTGGCGTGCGGCCGGGCCGACCACCCGCCCGACCGGCTCACCCAGGATCTCCACGGTGCCGCGGTCGGCACGGACCAGGCCGCACAGCACTTTGATCATCGTGCTCTTCCCGGCCCCGTTCTCACCCGCCAGGGCGTGGATCTCTCCGGCACGCGCCGCGAACGACGCGTCCCGGAGCGCGTGGACCCCGCCGAAAGAGCGGTCGACCCCGCTAGCCCGGACGGCCGACGTCAGATCCGGATCGGTGGCCATCGGCTCGGCCGGCGTCGGGTCGGTCGACGTCGGCTCGGTCGACGTCGGCTCGGTCGACGTAGCCGCCGGCGGGCTCCGATCCACGTCAGGAACCCAGGTTCACGGTGAGCGTGCCCGGACACGGCGTACCGGCGGTCGCCGCCGCCTGGCACAACACCACGGTCGCGTTCGGCCCGGAGTCGGTGAAGTCAGCGAAGAAGCTGTCCGGCAGGTCCGGGAACACCGTCTCGCCGACCTTCACGGTGTCCGACGTGACCATCGGGAACGGGATCGTGATGCTGGACTTCGGATGCGTGCCCTTGAGCACCGCCCGGGCCAGTTCGAGGGAGATCACCGACAGGAACGGCGGCTGTCCGATGGACATGCCGTTCACCTTCGGCGTCGACACGCCCGCCATGTACTTGCGGAACCCGTTCTCGGCCTCGCCGCCGGCGACCGGCATCGGCCGACCCGCCTCCACGAAGGCCTTGATGACGCCGTCGGTACCGCCGGAGACCCAGATCCCGTCGACCTTCGGCAGGCTGGGCAACTGGGCGGCGGTCTGCCGTTGCGCCGTGGCCGAGTCCCACATGCCGCTGTACGTCGCGACCACCTTGATCCCCGGGTTCGCGTCGAAGACCTTCTTCGCGCCGGCGTTGCGGTCGTTGTCGGCGCCGGTGCCGGCGACGCCGGTGACCATCACGACGTTGCCCTGGCCCTTGAGCTGATCGACCACGAACTGGGCGAGTTGCTCGCCGAACTTCACCTGGTCGGTGTTGACCGTCAGCCCGCACTTCGCGTCGACCGTGTTGTCGAACGACACGACCACGATCTTGCGGTCGCACGCCTGCTGTACCACGCCGTTGAGGCCGCTGGTCGACGCCGCGTTGATGACGATGGCGTCGACACCCTGTGCGATGAGATTCGAAATCTGCTTGGTCTGGGTGGCGACGTCATTGCCGGCATTGAAAACCGTGCATTCAACTTCGTCTTTGTATGGCGGCATCGCACATGCCGCTTTGAAGACGTTCTCCATCTCGACGCGCCATTGGTTCCCGATGAAGGAATTCGACAGCGCAATCTTCAGTTTTCCCTTTTTTTCGCCGGACGAGTCGGCATTCGACGTGCCGGAACTGCATGCCGATGTGGCCAGCAGCACCATTGTGCCCGCCGCGGCCAGCAGCCGCGCATACCGATGTAGAATCATCGCGCTCCACCTTCGGGTGTAGCGGTCACGACGAGTCGTGACCTCGTGATTGGCTGCGGCCGGAATCCGCAGTCAATTGTTGTGCCCGCATTGCGTGCGGCAGGGCGGCCAGGGTCTTCGGACTCTGGCCGTTCTTTACGTCGGGACGGGGCAGCCCGACGCGCCTGGGTCGGTGTGATGGGTTCGGGGTCTAGCCGGTCTGTTTCAGGGGCAGGGGAAACCGTGCGGAGTCGCGTACGACGGCCGCGGCGGCGCCGACCACGACGACGATGTTCTCGTCGAGCGTGCCGGCGACGACCGGTGGCACGGCCTCCCCGGCATGGATCGCCCGGCGCACCATCGAATCCCGCAGCGGGTCGATGAGAATGGCGCCGGCGGCGGCGAGGTTCCCCCCGAGCACGATCAGTTCGGGGTCGAGCAGGTTGTACATGTTGGCCATGGCGACGCCGATGTGTCGTCCGGCGTCGGCCAGAACCCGCCGGCAGCCGGCATCGCCGTCGTGGGCGAGCCGGATCACTTCGTCGATAGCGGGACGGCGACGGTGGCTCTGCCAGAGATGCCGGGTGATGGCGTCGGGGTTGGCGAGGGTGTTGAGGCAGCCGCGTCCGCCGCATTCGCAGACGAGGCCGTCTTCGTCGATGGTGGTGTGTCCGATCTCGCCGGCGGTGCCGTTGGCGCCAACGTAGACACCGCCGTCGATGACGAAACCCGCACCGATGCCCGTCGCGGTGTAGATGTAGGCGTAGTCGCGCAGCCCGCGCGCCGCGCCCCAGGTCAGCTCCGCGAGGGCGGCCAGGTTGGCGTCGTTGTCGGCCAGCACCGGCAGCTGAAGCACGCCGGCGGCGACCGTGCGCGGGTTGATGCCGACCCAGCGTTTCAGGGTGCACGCCCGACCGGTCAGGCCGGTGCGGCGCTGGATCGGGCCGGGCATGGCGATCCCGACCCCGATCACCTGGCTGCGGTGGAACCCCTGCCGGGCCAGCAGCCGGTCGATCAGGCTGCTTACGATCTGCAGCGTCACCTCCGGGGCAGCTTCGTCATCGGTTGGCGCGGACTCGTGCAGTAGTAACTCCTGAGCGACGCTGCACAGGGCGACCCGCACGATCCCGTTGGCGATCTCGACACCGACCGCGACGCCGAGTCGGCCGTTGAGTGCGACGAGACCGGGTGGCCGGCCGGTGCCCCGACCGATCCGTGGCGTGTCGACGATCTCCACGACGGTGCCCGCTTCGAGCAGTTCGCCGACGACGCTGGCGACGGTCGAGCGGGACAGGCCCACCGTGGACAGCTCACTGCGACTCATCGCACCGTTCTGCCGCAGCGCGTGGATCACACGGCTGCGGTTCGTCGTGCGTTGAGCAGATCGCACGTCCAGGGCGGACATCACACCACTCCAGTCCGAATTGCTTGCGGTGAGTATCGGTATTTACTACAGTCCAGTCAATAGATTGGCTCAAAGAGCCAATGCAGAGCTCTATTCTGCCTAGTTCAATCAAAACTCGTCCTCAGAGATTGCTTGAAGGGCGTCCCCATGGCGATCAGGTCGGACCACGAACACCTGCGGACTGCCGAAGACGCGATGAGCCGCTGGATCGTCGGGGCCGCCACCGGTGACTGGTCCGGCCTGCTCGCCGTCCTCGATCCCGCGGTGACCTTCCATGTCCCCGTGGCGGGCTTCGAGGGGATGCAGCACGGAGTCGACGCTGCGGCGCGGTTCTTCGCGCGCCTCGCCGACACCATCCGGGCCGACCTGCGGGTCCTGTCGACGTTGACGGACCGGGCCCGGAACGGGTTCGAGGTCGCCGTCACCGGAACGCTGCACGGTGAGCCCTTCACCCAGCGCCTGTTCCTCGTGTTCGAGACGCGGGACGGGGTCGTACGGGAATTCGGCGAGTATCTCGCCTGGCCCATGTCGAGGTGACCGAGTCGCCCGCGCTCGACTAAACATCCAACCAATATCCGGTCTGGTGATGACTTGGCCAGCCCAGACTGCTATCTTCGCCGCGATAGGTAGGATCAATCGTGCGAGGTGGCGGCATGCTCGACGGCACACGCAAACGTCGATTCCCGATGCCACGCACCGGCCCGGTCCACTCGTTCGACGGAGCCCGCGGATGACGGCGATCACCGCGATCCGGGCCCACGACGTCCGGTTCCCCACATCCCTTGACCGCGACGGCTCGGACGCGATGAACAAGGACGCGGACTACTCGGCGGCGTACGTCGTGCTGGAGACCGACGCCCCCGGCCTCGGCGGCTACGGGCTCACCTTCACGATCGGCCGGGGCAATGATCTCGTGACCGAGTCGGCGCGCCAGTGGGCGTTGCCGCTCGTCGGCCGCGACGTGGACGACCTGTGTCGGGATCCCGGTTCGGTGTACCGCGAGTTGGCCGCGGATTCGCAGCTGCGGTGGCTCGGGCCGGAGAAGGGGGTCGTCCACCTCGCCTTCGCCGCGGTCATGAACGCGGTCTGGGATCTTGTCGCACGCCGGGCCGGCAAGCCACTGTGGCGGTTGCTCACCGAGATGACCCCGGAGGAACTGGTCGCGGCGACGGACTTTCGCTACCTCACGGACGTCCTGACCCCGGCCGAGGCGCTCGCGATGCTGCGTGAGATGGAGCCGACCCGTCAGCTGCGGATCGAGCGGCTGCACCGCCGCGGCGGCTACCCGTGTTACACGACCAGCGCAGGGTGGCTCGGCTACGACGACGACAAGCTGCGCCGCCGGCTGAAGGAGGCGATGGACGCCGGCTACCGTCACGTCAAAATGAAGGTCGGCCAGGACATCGATGACGACATCCGTCGCCTCTCGATCGCCCGCGAGGTGATCGGCCCGGACGTCAACCTGATGATCGACGCCAACCAGGTCTGGGACGTTCCCCAGGCCATCGAATGGGTCCACCGGCTCTCGGAGTTCCGGCCGCTGTGGATCGAGGAACCGACCAGCCCCGACGACGTGCTCGGTCACGCGGCGATCCGGGCGGCTGTGGCGCCGATCGGCGTTGCCACCGGTGAGCACGGGATGAACCGGGTGCTGTTCAAGCAGATGTTCCAGGCCTCGGCGTTGGACTACTGCCAACTGGACTCTGCCCGGCTGGCCAGCGTCAACGAGATCCTCGCCGTGTACCTGATGGCCAAGAAGTTCGACGTCCCGGTATGTCCGCATGCGGGCGGCGTCGGCCTGTGCGAGATGGTTCAGCACCTGTCCGTCTTCGACTACGTGGCCGTGTCGGGATCGCTCGACAGTCGCGTGACGGAATACGTCGACCACCTGCATGAGCACTTTGCCGATCCGTGCATCGTCGTCGACGGCCACTACGTCCCGCCCGAACGGCCCGGCTACAGCACACAGATGATCGAACGGTCGGTCGCCGAGTTCACGTACCCGGGCGGCTCCTACTGGCGCTCCCGCCTGCCAGCACAGAGCTCCGGGACGAGCTGAAGGAGTCTGATGTGGCCAGCGACGGGCTTCCCGATACCGGCTCGACCGGCTCGGCCGGCACCCCGCTGCTGCGAGTCAGCGGCGCGAGCAGGAGCTTTCCCGGGGTGCGGGCGCTCGACGACGTCCATCTGGACCTGCGTCATGGTGAGGTGCACGCCGTCGTGGGGGAGAACGGCGCAGGCAAGTCGACGCTGATGAAGTTGCTGTCGGGGATAGACCGGCCCGACTCGGGGGAGTTCGTCCTGGACGGGACGCCGTACACACCGTCCAATCCCCGCCACGCCCAGGAACTCGGCATCTCGATCATCCACCAAGAGCTGAACCTGATGCCGGACCTGACGGTCGCGCAGAACATCTACATCGGTCGCGAGCCGAAGGTCGCGGGCGTGTTCCTGTCGGACCGGGCACTGAACCGGCAGACCGCCGAGTTGCTCGGACGGCTCGGCCTTCCGCTCGAGCCGACCGATCTCGTCGGGGACCTCACCGTGGCCCGGCAGCAGATGGTCGAGATCGCCAAGGCGCTGAGCTTCAACGCGCGGGTGCTGATCATGGACGAGCCGACAGCTGCGCTGAACGAGGTGGAGGTCCAAACCCTCTTCGGGCTGATCCGCCGCTTCGTCAGCCCTGCCACCGGCGTCATCTACATCTCCCACCGGATGCACGAACTGACGCAGATCACCGATCGCGTCACGATCCTGCGTGACGGCCGGTACATCGACACTCTCGAGACGGCCTCCAGCACCGTCGCCCACATCATCTCCCTGATGGTCGGTCGCGACATCAAGGGTGAGCAACGGCCGAGGTCCACTGTGGACGCCGCGGTGCCCGTTCTCTCGGTGACCGGCCTGCGTACCAAGGCCCACGTGCGCGACGTCAGCTTCGAGGCCCGTCGCGGGGAGATCCTGGGATTCGCGGGTCTCATGGGTGCGGGGCGCACCGAGGTGGCGCGGGCGCTGGTCGGCGCGGACAAGAGGGACGGCGGCACGATCCGGGTCCACGGTCGCGAGGTCTCGATCGCCAACCCTGCCGAGGCGGCCAAGGTCGGTATCGGCTACCTCTCGGAGGACCGCAAACGGTACGGACTTCTCCTCGGCCGCACAGTCCGGGACAACATCGCCCTGGCGTCCATGCCGGCCTTCACCAACGGTGCCGGTTTCGTGCTCGACAAGATGATCGGCAAGGCCGCGACCGACTACGTGGCGCGGCTGCGAATCCGGACCCCGACGGTCACGCAGCAGATGCAGAACCTGTCCGGCGGCAACCAGCAGAAGGCCGTCGTCGCGAAGTGGCTCGTCCGCAACTGCGACATCCTGATCTTCGACGAGCCGACGCGCGGGATCGACGTGGGAGCGAAGGACGAGATCTACGCACTGCTGGACGATCTGGCGGCCGAGGGCAAGGCGATCATCATGATCTCCTCCGAGCTGCCCGAGATCCTGCGGATGTCGCACCGGATCGCCGTGATGTGCCAGGGCCGGATCACGGCGATTCTCGACAACGCCGACGCGACGCAGGAAAAGATCATGCACCATGCCACGCATTCAGCGCCGAAGGAACCGTGACGTCGTGACCATGACCACCACACCAACCTCGACCGGTGCCGCACCCCCGGCCAGGTCGGCCATCCGGGCCCGGCTCGGCGGATCGGTGCAGCAACTGCTGGCCTTCGTCAGTCTGATCGTGATCCTGGCGTTCTTCACCATCGCGAGCCCGTACTTCCTGACCTACAGCAACCTCGTCGGCATCCTCATGGCCGCGACCGTGACCGGGATCCTGGCCCTGGGCACGACATTCGTCATCGTCACCGGCGGCATCGACCTGTCGATCGGCACCGGCATGATCCTGTGCGGCGTGATGACGGGTGTGTTCCTGACCTACTGGGGTTGGCCGCTCTGGCTCGGTGTGCCGGCCGCGGTGCTGTTCGGCGGTCTGATCGGCTTTGTCAACGGTGTCAACGTGGCCATCCTCCGGCTGCCCCCCTTCATCGCGACGCTCGGGATGATGCTGATCTCGGCCGGCCTTTCCCTGGTCATCTCCGGGACGAAGCCGATCTACTTCAAGGAAACCCCCGACTTCCAACTCCTGATGAACCAGTCGGTGATTCCGGGGCAGCGATTCCCGTTGGGTGTCGTCATCTTCATCGTCCTGGCCGCTGTCGCCGCCATCGTCCTCGCGAAAACCATCATCGGGCGGTACGCGTTCTCGATCGGCAGCAACGAAGCGGCGACGGCGTTGTCGGGCGTCAACGTCGTCAAATGGAAGATCGCCATCTACTCGATGGCCGGCCTGTTCGTCGGGGTCGCCGGCGTCCTCGCGGCCTCGCGACTGAGCTCCGCGCAGCCGGTCGGCGGAATGGGCCTGGAACTGGAGGCCATCGCGGCTGTGGTGATCGGAGGCACCTCCCTGCAGGGCGGGAAGGGTTCGATCCTCGGAACGGTGATCGGCTCACTCATCGTCGCGGTCCTCACCAACGGGCTGCGGGTCACCGCTGTACCCCAGGAATGGCAGTCCGTCGTCGTCGGCTGCGTGATCCTGGTGGCCGTCTATGTCGACATCTTGCGAAGGAAAGGGGCGTAGCGGCAGACATCCCCAACCCACCCACCCCATCCCACCCATGGGGCAGCACCACCAGCATCGCGCACCTCGTGCCGCGATGACGGGGAGTCGTTTGTTCCCATCACCCAGGTATTGAGGAGTTACGTCGATGAACAGAAGGACGATCACGGCGATTGTCGGCGTGATGGCGGTCGCGGTTGCCGTGTCGGGTTGCGGCGACCCGGATGCGGACGGCGGTAGTGGCGGCGACAAGCAGCCCTATGTCGCACTCATCTCGAAAGGCTTCCGCCACCAGTTCTGGCAGGCGGTGAAGGCCGGCGCCGAGCAGGCCGGCAAGGAGTTCAACGTCAAGGTGACCTTCGAGGGCGCGCAGGAGGAGGGCAACGTCGAGCAACAGATCCAGCTGTTGCAGACCGTCCTGGACAAGCGCCCCGACGCCGTCGGTTTCGCCGCCATCGACAGTCAGGCGGCGGGCCCGCTCATGCAGCAGGCCAAAGACAGCAAGATCCCCGTCATCGCGTTCGACTCCGGCGTCGACAGCGACGTGCCGGTGACCACGGCGTCGACCGACAACCTCGCCGCCGCGGCCGAGGCGGCCAAGCGCATGGCCGAACTGATCGGCCACGAGGGCAAGATCGCCATGGTGGTGCACGACCAGACGAGTGTGACCGGCGTGCAGCGCCGCGACGGCTTCCGTGACTACATGAAGAAGAACGAGCCGAAGATCAACATTGTCGACATCCAGTACAGCGGTGACCCGCTGAAGGCGACCGACCTCGCGAAGGCGATCATCGCCGCAAACCCGGACCTCAAGGGAATGTACGGCTCCAACGAGGGCGCGGCCATCGGCGTGGTTCACGCCGTCCAGGAACTCGGCATCCAGGGCAAGCTGAAGATCGTTGGCTTCGACTCGGGCAAGGATCAGGTCGACGCGATCAAGAGCGGCCTCATGGCCGGCGCCATCACCCAGAACCCGGTGGGAATCGGCTACGAGACGGTGAAGGCCGCGGTGGCGGTCATCAAGGGTGAGAGCGTGGCCAAGACGATCGACACCGGCTTCTACTGGTACGACAAGACGAACATCGACGACGCCAAGATCACCCCGCTGCTGTACCAGTAACAACGAGCTCACGCGGACAGGTGGTTGCACAGCCCTCATGCCGCGCAACCACCTGACGCCGTAACACATGACCACGCCTTCGAGACGTTCCTGATGCGGAGGCCCGGACCGACGTCATCCTCAGGTGCCCCACCCGTGAGCCGATGGGTGCCGTGTCGAGCGGTAGGACATCGGCGGGGGATTGTCATGAGGAAGCGAAGATGACGACGGCTGCACCGGTTGAGCGGCCGGACGGCATCGGCTGGGCGTTGCCGGTCGGCGTCGTCGTCGCCGCCACCGCTGTGGGGGCGACGATGGTCGGTGGCCGGGTGCAGACGCTGTTCCAGCCACTCGCCGAGCTGGTGCTGATCGTTCTACTGGCGTTGACCATGCGAGGGATCGCGACCCTGCCGGACCTGCCCAGGGCGACCGCGTCGTTCTGGCGCATCATGAGCCGCGCGATGTACGTCTACACCGCCGGCATGCTCGCCGAGCTGGTTTCAGACTGGGCACAGCTGTTCTTCGGCGTGCTCGGCCAGTCGATCGGCCGGCAGTACTTCTTCCCCGTCGCGGGTGCGGTCACGATCGTCGCGATGTTCCGGTACCCGACCACGGCCGTCACGTGGGCCCAGCGGGTGACTGTCGCGCTGGATGTGGCCAACGTGCTGCTCGGCAGCACGTGTTTCCTGTGGTTCTTCCTGATCGGCCCGTCGTGGGAGCCGTCCGACGGGCTCACCGACCTTGCCCCGGCGATTGTGGCGCCGTTGGTCACCCTCATGTCCGGTTTCGCGCTGGCGAAGGTCGCCATCGCCGGCGCCGGCATCATGGCCGGCCGCACCCTGGCGTGGTTCGCCGCGTGTGTGGGGTTGGCCGCGATCGGTAGCGCGTTTCAGGCGGACCAGGGCTCGTCGGCGGACCGGGTCAACGGCGTGCTGCTGGCCGGCGCCTTGTTGTGCGGGTTGGTCGGCGTCACCCACCAGTACCGGCGGGACAGGACGGTCCGGGCTCGCCTCGACGTCGGTCGGCGGCGTCGGCCGTTCAGTGTGCTGCCCTTCGGAGTGTCGATCGCGGCGCTGGCGCTGGTGATGGCCGTGATCGCGCCGGGCCTGGAGTGGCGGCGCGCCGGAGTTCTCGCGGTGTTCGCGCTGCTGGTGTGCACGGTGACGATCCGGCAGGTGGTCGCGCTGCGGGACAACGCGACGCTGTTGTCGCGCAACCACGAGCTGACGATCCAACTGCAGCGTCAGGCCTGGTATGACGGGCTGACCGGGCTGGCCAACCGCGTCCTGTTCGGGGAACGGGTGGCGCAGGCCGTGGACCGCTTCCGGGTCGACGGACGTCCGGTGGCTGTGGCGCTGATCGACCTCGACGACTTCAAGCAGGTCAACGACACTCTCGGCCACGCCGCCGGTGACGAACTGCTGCGCGAGGTGGCCGCCCGGCTCACCCGGGCGACGCGGAACGACGACCTGGTCTGCCGACTCGGCGGTGACGAGTTCGTCCTCATCGCGCACGATCTCACCCGGGCGGCCGCCGCCGACCTTGCGTCGCGCCTGGTCGACACGCTCGCCGAACCGGTACTCCTGGCCGCGGGGGCGGTCAACATCGGCGGGAGTGTCGGGATCGCGTTCACCACCGCCGACACCGCCGACACCGACGAGTTGCTGCACCACGCCGACCTGGCCATGTACGCGGCCAAGTCAGCCGGCAAGGCCCAGTGGTCGATCTTCGACCCGGACGAGACCCCGAACAGCCGGTCCACCCCGACGCGCCTGCGCGCCGGACAGTAGAAATCACAGTGCCGGTCCGCTACGCGGCACGGATGAGTCCGACGGCAAGGGCGACCAGCGCTGCCGCAATGAGTAGTGCCCCGCTACGGGTCAGCGTCGTGCCGGCCGAGCGGCTGCCGTCCCTGCCGACCGCCATGTGGACGAAGAAGCCACCCGACTGGGCCAGCACGCCGACGAGCAACATCACGCCGACCAGCCACTGCAGCCCATCGGAGAAGCCGGTGCGCGGCAGATAGAGCAGGTACACCAGGGTCAGCACCAGGAGTACGCCGGCGTGCGCGTGACCGGCCCGGAAGAAGCGTTCCCGGGACGCGCCGAGCCGGTCCCGGTCGGTGGTGATGAAGCGCAGCAGCGCGTGTCCGCCGAATTCGACCGTGACCAACGACAGGATCGCGACGATCGGCAGGATGTCGGTGGGTTCCATGGACTTCCCATCGCTTGACCGTGACTGGGCTTGTCATACGACGCCGCGGGCGAACTCCCGGCGCTGATAGCCGACGTGGCCGACGAGGGCCGCGAGGGCGAGCAGGACGCCGAGGCCGGCGGCCCATGGCAGCGCGAGCGCGTCGGCGCCGCGGACGGCGAGGCAGCAGGCGATGCCGAGAATCAGTGAGTTGAGTGCGCCGACCATGCTGGCCGCGGTGTACAGCAGCTGCCAGAACGACGGCCGCATACCCATGCTGCGCACCGCGGCCGCGGCCTCGTCCACATCGTCGGCATCGTCGGCATCGTCGGCGAGATCGGCGAACCAGACCGAACCGGGCGGACACTGGCGCGCGTACCAGTGCCGGATCCGTTGGATGCGGGCGAGGTATCGCATGCTCTCCACACCGGTCTGGACCAGGCGCACGAAGGTGAACCAGCCCAGGATCAGCACGGCGGGCAGTACCGCCGCGGCGAACAGGATGAAGCGGTCGCTGTCGTCAGCCACGAAGCCGAGCGCGATCAGTCCACTGGAGACCGCGCCCAGGTAGATCGACGCGCGGCCGTTGGCCTCGCCGATGGTGCCGCCGCGTGCGGTCTGCAGAACGAAGTGCTCGGTGGTGAGGATGGTGAGCAGGCTGGCGTCCGGCCCGGGTCGCGGTGTGTCGGTCATTTCCGGGCGGCGAAGGCCCCGACGTGTGCGGTGGCCCATTGCCGGAAGGTGCGGGGCGGGCGACCGGTGATCTCCTCGACGGTGGGGCGAACGGTCGACTCGTCGAGTGTGCCGTCGACGTAGAAGCGGAAGAACGCGTCGACGTACTCGGCCGGCATGGCGGCGGTCAGTTCGGCTCGCGCTTCGTCGGGCGACAACGCCCGCAGGGTCAGGTTCCGGCCGAGCACCGCGCCGAGCATGGCGAGCCGATCGGCGGGCAGCAGGGATTCGGGTCCGGACAGGTGGTAGATCCTGCCTTCGTGTGCGGGGGTCAGCAGGGCCCGGACGGCGACGGCCGCGATGTCGTAGGGGTCGATGTTGGCGACCCGTACGGTGGCGAACGGTTCGCGGACCACGTCACCGTCGCGGAGTTCGGGTACCCAACGCAGGGTGTTGGACATGAACGCGACGGGCCGCAGGAACGTCCACGGCAGACCGGATTCCCTGACCGCGGTCTCGGAGCGGGCCATGTAGCGGGAGATCGCGTTGTCCGGGTCGTTGTCACCGGCCGAGCCGCCGGAGAGCAGCACCACGCGCGCCGCGCCGGCCGCACGGATCCGGGCGAGTACACCCGGCATGTCCCGGAAGCCGGGCAGCAGGAACACCGCATCCACGCCGGCGAGGGCGGCGGCCAACGTCTCGGGCCGGTCCAGGTCGCCGGGAACGACCTCGACGCCGGGTCGTATCGACGACGTTGCTGCGGTGCGGCTGAGCGCGCGTACCGGCTCGTCGGCGTCGACGAGAGCGGCGGCGACTTCGGAGCCGACGTTTCCGTTGGCACCAGTGACAAGGATCATGAACTCTCCCTACGCTGCTGATGGCAGAACGATCCTCGCCCGCCGCCGCGCCCGTCCCCAGTGCCCCTGTACGCGTTTCGACCATGCATTTTTCATAGTCATGAGATCATGCTGGGCGTGATCCGGATCCTCCTCGCCGAGGACATGTCGCTGCTCCGCGAGGCATTGATAGAGCTGCTCGGCCAGGAGGACGACCTCGAGGTCGTAGCACGGGTCGGGTCCGGCGCCGACATCGTGCGGCAGGCACTACTACACCGGCCCGACGTAGCCGTCATCGACATCGATCTGCCCGATCAGGACGGCATCACCGCGACCGCCGCGCTCCGCGACCGGTTGCCCGGCTGCCGGGTCCTGATCCTTACCGCGCTGAGCGGTCCCGGCCAACTCCGCCGGGCACTGGCGGCCGGTGCGGCGGGTTTCCTCCCCAAAGACCTGCGGCCCGGAGACCTGGCCGACGCGATCCGCGCGGTCGCGGCGGGTGGCCAGGCCGTCGACCCCGCCCTCGCGCTGACCGCGCTCCGGACCCCGCCCAGCCCGCTCACCCAACGCGAGACCGAAGCACTGCGGCTCTCGGCCACCGGTGCCCAGCCCGCAGAGATCGCCGAGCGCCTCTTCATCGGCTACGGGACCGT
Source organism: Virgisporangium aurantiacum (assembly GCF_016863635.1). Taxonomy (GTDB): domain Bacteria; phylum Actinomycetota; class Actinomycetes; order Mycobacteriales; family Micromonosporaceae; genus Virgisporangium; species Virgisporangium aurantiacum. The sequence goes on from NZ_BOPG01000102.1 coordinate 31,033, forward strand.
CCGGAACTACCTCACCTCAGCGGTGACCAAGCTCGGTGCCCGCAACCGCATCGACGCCATCCGCATCGCCACCGAAGCCGGCTGGATCTGACCCGAACTCCGCGACCAACTCGAACCGACCGCCCGGTAGCGTTCCCGCCCGCAGACGTCCTCCCGCCCGTACCGCCATGCTCGCCAGCCCCAGGCCCTCCTGCGGCTGCGGAACATCCGCGACCGCGACCCCGTCATTGGTGACCGTCAGCCGCACCAGGCCGCCTTCCTCGACGATGTCGATCACACAGGTCCGTACCCTGCTGTGCCGCAGGACGTTGGTGACACTCTCCCGCAGCACGGCAGCCAGCGCGGTGTCGGCCTGCCGGGCGAGCGGGCCCGTCGACACCGTGATCTCGGCCGCTGCCCCGGCCGCTGCCAGCACCTCGCGAGCGGTGTCGATCTCCTGGGCCAGCTGTAGCCTGATCCGGCCGTCGGTGATCATGGCGAGCTCGCGGGCCGACCGCCCGACCAGTTCCCGCAGGGAAGCCAGCTCGGCGGCGGCCCGCCCGGGATCCCGGTCCAGCAACCGCAACGCCAGTTCCCCACGCAGCGCCACCGCCGAGAGGCTGAACCCGAGCACATCGTGCAGATCCCGGGCCATCCGGACCCGCTCCCGCGCGACCGCCTCGTCCGCCAGTTCGTACCGCGCCCGGTCCAGCACCACCACCAGTTCACCCAGTCGGGTCAGGCTGTAGACCAGGCCGCCGAGGATGAGGTCGGAAGCCAGGCTCATCGCGATCAGCGCGGGCGGAAGGACCGGCGGCAGCGTCCGGCCCAGCACGACGTGCAGGCCGAGCACCGACACGACGACCACCCACGAGGCGGGCGGCCGCAGTCGCAGCAGGCTCAGCCCGATGAAGAACCCCCACATCCCGTCCCATCCCCAGGCGGGCACCAGAAAGGAGCCCGGCCACACCAAGGGGAACGTCAGGACCGCGATTGCCACGAGCCGGTAGCGGAAATGCGGAACCAGATACAGCGTGACGATCGAGACCAGCACCGGCACGGCGACGAACAGCTGCACCACACTGACGGTCGCCACGTAGGCCGCTGCGGCCGTCGCCTGCATGAGCAGCACCCCGAGTAGCACGAACCGCGCGATCCGCGGCGACCCGAGTCCCGCCCCGTGCGCCGCCATGCCCGCCGTCCGATAGTTTGCCGCCGCCTCCCGGATCCGGGCCAGCGCCCGCCGGGCGAGGTCGACCGCCTCCCGGACCCCGCCGAGCCCCCCGGACAGCCGCTCGGCGATGACCCGCAGATCCCCGCCCACGACATCGCGGAGTTCCCCGTCCAACCGCAGCCGCTCGCGCAGCGTCGCCAGCCGGGCCAGCTCGCCCCGCGCCGTGGTGAGATCGCGGACCATCCCCGCCAGCGTGTGGAGGCTCAAGATGATCAACCCGTCGTTGACGGTCGCGGTCATCCGCCACAGCACGTCCGCCGCGGAATCTCCCGCCAGCAACCCACCGGCCAGGACAGCCCCGAGGAGAACAGCGAACAATGCGGCCGCCGTCCGACCCCGGAAGGCCACCAGGACCGCGACGGCCACCGTCCACGGCAGCCAGTCCCAGCCCGTACCGACCACCGCGAACGGCAGAGCCGCCAACCCCACGATGAGCGCCACCAGCCCGTACCGCACCCGTCCCGGCCACGACCGCCAGAGCAGGGCGACGAGCGGCGGGTAGGAGACCATGGCAAGCAGCAGCGCGCCCGCCCCCCACCCATGCGCGATCCCGCTCAGCAGCCGGACGACGACGATCAGCCCCAGCGCGATCCACATCATCGCCCGCGCCACCCGCGGTTGCATCCCTTCCACGGTGGGTGATCAGCCCTGATCAACTGGTCGGAGTTGGGCAAACGGCCGGATCTGCACGAGCAAGATCGTACGGGCGGACCGCGCTGACGCCACTCGCCGGCGCTCGACGCGACCGGACACCGCCCGGCGTTATCGGGCCCGGGTCAGGCGGCGTACGCCTTGCGTAGTCTCGTGCCCGTGTCTGACAAGTCGGAGCGACGAGCAGCGCGCTCGGTAATCGCGGAGTACCACGAAGTCGAGTTGGGAAACCTGCTCGCCCGCGTCGCAGAGGCCGTCGATCGCTACCGCGAAGGTGCGCTCGACGCCTTCGACGTCGATCTCGTGGCGAGGAGATATGTCGACGTCGCCGCCAGGGCGAGCACCACCAGGCAGGGTGCCAGGACGTCGGCGCCGAACCGGCCGATGAGGACCCCGATCACCGCCGGGATCGTGGCGGCACCCGCCGATCCGGCCGCCACCTGGAATCCGATCACCCGGTCGGCGTGGTGCGCGCCGACGCGGTCCTTCGTGGTGAGGGTCAGCAACGGGAACACCGGTGCCGCCGCCAGCGCCAGCATGAGGATCCCGGCCGCCGCGGCCCGCCCCGGTAGGAACAGGAGGGCGGCGCCGGCGGTGAGGCCACCGAAGCAGGCCAGCAGCATCGGACGCGCACCGGTGCGGTCGGCGATCGGGCCGAGCGCTACGCGTCCCATGACGAGCGTCAGCCAGTAGGCGGACACCAGCAGCGCGGCGGACGCGGGCCGTAGCCCCCGGGCGCCGGTCAGGTAGGTGTACGCCCAGAGCGAGGCGCTCGCCTCCAACCCGGTGTACACCGCGAACAGCGTCACCCCGGGCCAGGCCCCGCGCACCGGGAACCATCCGTCACTCGCGCGCCGCGCCGCCGGGATCGGTGCGACCCATGACCGCGCTGTCACCATGAACGCCAGGGCGAGCACGCCCTGGATCGCGGCGACGGCGCCGAACGCCCACCGCCACGACAGGCCCAGACCGGCTGTACCGCTGACGATGAGCGGCCCGCACGCGGCACCCACCCCGTAGCACGCGTGCAACCAGGTGATCCGCCGCGCGCTGAACCGGCGGGCGACGTGCGCGTTGAGTCCCGCGTCGATGGCGCCCGATCCGACGGCGAACAGGCACGACGCGGCCACGACCACCCAGAACGCGGCGGCCAGGCTCTGGATGAACAGGGCGGTTGCGGCCAGCGCCGTGCTGACCGTGAGCAGCCAACCGATACCGATGCGGCCGAGCACGAACCCGGTCGCCGAACTCGACAGCATCGAGCAGACGACCGCGAACGGCAGCATCACCCCGAGCGCGCCGATCGGCACACCGAAGTCGAGCCGCATCGACGGCCAGGCAACGCCGAGCACGCCGTCGGGAAGAGCGATTGCAAAGAAGGCGAGAAACGCGACAAGCATGGAGACCTTCGAGGGCAGCATCGCGCGGCGACACCACACCGTGGACCCCGCCCGGTAGGCGAAGCTCCAAGTTCAGAGGCGCGGCACGCGCGACTGATCGGAAAGGGGACCGGTCAGCGCGTGCCCGGCTGCCCGGGTCGCACCTCACATCCCCTGCTGCTCCTCGACACGGACCCATCCTAGCGGCGCTGGCGGGTACGCTCCCGGCTGTGTCAATCGCCGACGACGGTGGCTGGTCGTTCGACGCTGCGCGGGAGCCGGCACAGTTCGCTGCGGCAGTGGATCCAGGGTCTCCCGGCGTGGAGCATGCGCTGGACGACGAGCAGACGTTGTGCAGCATCCCGGCCGGCACAGTCACTGTCTATCGCCACCTGTTCCGGTCGAACCACCCGGCAGCCTGCCCCGCTTGCCGCCTTCATGCGGCGGCCGCGCCGACCCGGCCGAGCGCGCAGGAACGGCTTCACGATCGGGTCCTGGCGGCTGGTCCGGGTTCCATGAAGGACGAGCTGCTCGCCGCACTGCGCCGCGGCGGCCCGATCAAGATCTGGGTCAACGGGCCCGGCGTGAGGCTGGGACAGCACTACGGCCGTGCGGGTCAGATCGTTGAGGGCGGTCCAGCGGCCGCGGCGGCGTGGAGCACCAACGAGCGCGTAGGCATCGCCAGGGTCATCACGGAGGATTGTCAGTTCGTCGTCGTGTTGCCTGACGAAGGCCCACCGTCGATCGCCCGTGCCGGGCTTGATCGTTAGCGACAGCCCGCCATCGGCCCATGCCGCTCCGTGTCACCTATTCCATGACGCTCAGGCCGTACATCCGTGGGTAATGTCTCGGCGGTTCCCACAGAAACTCCACCGACGAGTCGTTGGCATCGGTGACGCCGGCTGCCAGCACGCTGTTGACGATGAGGTCGGCGAGCACGGTCCCGTCGGCGTCGTGCGGAGCAATCCACTCCGGGTATCGGCCGAGTTGGAACGGTCGCCACCCGAAGACGTCGTCAGGCGGTTCGCTCGTGGGTTGCCAGCCGAGCGAGGCGGGGTCGGCGACAAGGTCGAGTGTGCCGTACACGCACAGCCGGTCGCGGGAAAGGATGTCCACCCATGCGGTCTTGCCGACGGAGACGGTGGGGAAGAACCGGAAACTGACGGTGGTGCCCAGTGCGGCGGTTGTCGTCGGCATCGCGGTCAGCAGCCGGGCGAACTGCTCGCGCAAGATCTCCCAGTCGTCGACCAGCCAGCCGCCGGGCATGTTCAGCCCATCGAGGTACCCGTCGCGATGGAGCAGGTGGAAGCCGTGCACGGTGTGCGGCGTGGTGGACCGGACCGCTTCGACCCGGTGCCGCTCGACGATCTCCCGGGGTTGCAGGGCGATCGTGACGCTGCGGTCCTCGAACCTCAGGTCGAGCAGCCGGTCCGGGCCGCGCCATTGGCGGAACGGCCCGCCCCAGGGCGAATGCGGCTCGTACCGGCCGTCGAACAGAATGTAGTGGCCAGCGGCCGTCGACTCGCCGAACTCGTCGCGTAGTTCCTTGCCGGCGCGCCGAAACTCCGCGCTCGCGGTAGCCGCGTCCGGGTGCGGTCCGCTCAGCGGCACCGACAGCGCGATGTACGTGTCGTTGCCGGGTGCGGTGTGCAGCACGCCGTCGCCGGTCGGCAGTCCGGTGCTGACCTGCTCACCCTCGATGCGCCAGCCCCGGGCGGTGCACATCGCTTCGAGGTCGTCGGGGGTCCACGATCCAGGATCGGCTTCCTGCCACAACCAGCGCGCAACGTCGATCATCGGCATGAATGCTACCGGGCACGATCAACACGGGTGCGATTCAGAGACGAGACCGTAGGCGAAGGTGGGCCCCAACGGCTCGTACGCTTGGCCGGTGCAGCCGGACGCGGGGGACCTGATCAGGTCGGTTGCCGCACGCTGGCCGCAGGCCGATGTCGGCGGTGCGGTCGTACGTCGTGGGATGTCGCATGACGTCGTTGTGGTGCCGGGCTTTGCCGCGGTGCGGTTTGCCCGCACCGTTCAGGCCGAGGTTGAGTTGCGGCGAAGTGCCACGCTGTTGACCGTCCTGGCCGACGCACGGTTGCCACTCGCCGTTCCGCGGCCGGTGGGAGCGATCGAGGCGCTCGACGGAAGGACCGCCTTGGCGACGACCTTCGTTGCGGGCAAGCCACGCCCGGTGCCCGAGCCCGGACTGACCGATCCGGCGGTGCTACGCGACGCCCTCGACGCCATCGCCGCTGTTCCGTTGGACGGCATCTCGCATGCCATCGGACCGCCACGTGCACCCGCCGGCGGAACCGAATGGGCCGACGAGGCTCGCCGGCATCTGCTCCCGCGCCTGAACCCGCCGGCCGCCCGGCTGGTCACCCGCAGCATCGACGAGGCGAGCGCGCTGGCTGCACCGGCCACGCCGGTCCTCGTCCACGGTGACCTCGCCGGCACCAACCTTCTCTGGCAGGCCGACCGGCTCGTGGGCGTACTGGATTGGGATCTCGCCTTCGCCGGTGACCGGGCCTACGACATCGCCTGCCTCGCCGACGGGTTCGGCTGGACCGTGCTGGAGACCCTGTTCGACAGTGCCACCATCGACCGGGCCCGCATATACCGGGACGTGTTCCTCGTCGAGTCCTACCTCGCACACCATCGCCGCGAGGCAACCGGCGCCGCCGACCAGATCCTCGAGATGCTCCACCGCCAGACCCGCCACGGAACCACAGCACCACCGACCCCGGGCTAGCGCCTCGGCGGGTGTCAGCGGTGTCATGGCGTCTCCCGGCCGTGGAAGAGCGTCTCGATCATCGTTCGCATCGGATGGGTCAGCGGCGCCCCGCCGGAGTCCAGACCAGGCGCCGGAATCTCCTTCCAACCGGCGATCTGCTCGTGCCTGCCGTCAGCGGTGGTGGCCCACACCTCGGTGTCTGCCGGCCGCCAGATGATCAATGCGTCCGGGTGATGGGTCAGTTCGACCGTCATGGCATCCGAGCCTCGGAACGTCAGCACGACCTTGGTCGTCGCGGGCAGTGCGTAGGACATCCCCTCCGGCTCGATCGCGACCTCGAACGGGTGGCTGTCCGCCGGGGCGGAGATGGCGATCTGGAACTCCATCCGCGCATCCTGACAGCTGTGGCGCGTCACCGTGCCGCTGGCCGCCGCGGCGCACTGTCAACCGGGTCCCTGTGGCCGGTGTCACAGGAACTCGATCGTCGGTGCGGACAGTTCCAGGTGTGGAGAGAAGCATGCGTCTTCCTGAGCGACAACGTGTGTGCGCCGGGGATCCGGAGGTCTTCCGGGAGCTGTTCGTCGAGCACGCCCGTTCGGTGTACAACCACGCGTTCCGGCTGACGGGCACCTGGTCGACCGCTGAGGACGTCGTGTCCCTGACCTTCCTGGAGGCGTGGCGGCTGCGGGAACGGGTCGACGCCGGTCCCGACGGCGGCGGGTCGTTACGGCCGTGGCTGCTGGGCATAGCCACCAACGTCGCGCGTAACGTCCGACGGGCCGCCCGGCGGCACGACGGTGTGCTGGCCCGGCTACCACGGGCCGAGCCGGTACCCGACCCCGCCGACGAGGTCGCCACGCGTATCGACGACCGTGACCGGCTGGCCCGGGTGGGTGTGGCGTTGGCGGCGTTGCGTGGGCCCGAGCGTGAGGTGCTGGCGCTGTGCGTGTGGGCCGGCCTCGACTACACCGAGGCGGCGCGGGCACTCGGCGTCCCGGTCGGCACGGTGCGGTCGCGGCTGTCCCGGGCCCGCGCCCGGCTGGCCAGGCTCGTCGCCGCCGGAAAGCTGCGCCCACCCGACGAAGACGGGGAACCGCCTGCCGGCTCCGGACAGGTACATGGTGGCCGCGACATCGTGGCCCTGCTCGCTCAGGAGAGAGTCCGATGAACAGATCCCCGAACCGGTCCGACGCGGATGTGCGCGAGGAACTGGCCCGGCTGGTGCCGGGAACGGTGGAACGGGACCTTCCGAGCGACCGTCACCACCAACTGCAGGAGTTCGTGATGAGCGAGATCCACCGTGATCGACGCACCACCCGGGCCCGTCCACCGGTGCGGCGGCCCGTCCTCGTCACCGCGGCATTGACCGCCGCGGCGGCGATCGCGGCGGTCGTCGGTGTCACGGCGACGGGAGGTTCCGGCGACAGTCCGCCGCCACCCCGCCAGACAACCGCGACGCTGTCCGGGCCGGACCTCCTGCTCGCGGCCGCGACCACCGCACAGCAGCAGCCGGACGGCACCGGAACCTACTGGTACATCAAAACGGTGACGACGGACGGGACCCGGTGGGAGTACTGGTTCGACCGCGACGGAAAGGCCTGGTACCGCACCCCCAAGTTCGGCGACCGGCCCGTCGCGTCGCCCAACAACGCTGGATTCACCGTCGGCGCTCACAATGTGAGCCTTCAGCAGATCCAGAACCTGCCGACCAGCCCTGACGCGCTGAAGGCGTGGGTCACCACCGCGGTCGAGAACAGCGGCATCAGGAACAGCGGCGGCCCGCTGGACGCCGACGGTCGGGCCGAGCACGTCTTCTACGGCCTCATCTCACTGGTGTCCCAGCTGCCGGCGCCGCCGAAGGTCCGCGCTGCCGCGTTCCAGGCCATCGCCGCCTATCCGAACGTCACCAACCTCGGCCCGGTCGACGGCGGGACCGGACTGCGGATCACCCTCTTCGACGACCTGCAGGTGCAACTGGTCATCGACCCGGCGACCACGCGGGTCCATCGGAGCACCTTCGTCGTCCTGCCCGAGGGAGGGCTGTACATGGCCGGAGAGGGCGGATCCATCGCCCTGACCACCGAGTGGACCGACACTCTGCCGCAGTAGGCACGCGAGCCGAGCGACGGGTCAGGCGTCGCGTCGTCCCGGGACGATCAGGCCGGTCTCGTACGCGGTCACGACGGCCTGGGCGCGGCTGGACAGGTCGAGCTTGGACATCAGCCGGGTCAGGTGGGTCTTCACGGTGGCCTCGCTGACGAACAGCGTGCGCGCGATGGCGGCGTTGGATCGGCCGGTGCCGACCAGGCGCAGGATCTCCGTCTCCCGGGCGGTCAGCGGCGCCAGCTCCGGTGCGGCGGAACCTCGCCGTCGGGGCCCGCTCAGAACGCGCACCGGTGGCGGTTGGCCTGTCAGGCGCGGTCGTGGAGAGTGATCCGGTAGCCGTCGGGGTCGGCGAAGGTGAAGGTCCGGCCGAAGGGGCCGTCGATCGGTGCGGAGACGATGGTGTGACCGTCGGCGGCGAGGGCGTCGTGAATGGCCTGGACGTCTGTGGCGTGGAGCCAGATCGCGGCACCGATGCCGGGCTGGGCAACGGATGCGAGGTCGGTGCCGGGAACGACGTCGCGGAGTGCGAACGCGATCGGCTTGGTGTCGAAGACGACGGCGTGCGGAGGTCCGGCCGGCGAGCGGACGAGGCCGAGGTACCGCTCGTAGAACGCCTGCGAAGCGTCGAGGTCGCGCGCTTGGAGCGAGATGAAGTCGGGGCCGGTGGCGGGCATGATGCTCCTTCGTTCGTGTCAGTTGTCTGACACGAGACACCGTATGTCAGAATGCTGACATGAGTCAAGACGGTGTCGGCGTCGACCTGGAGACGTCACTGGGCTACCTGCTGAAAGAGGCGTCGAGCGCCCTCCGCGTGGCCATGGAGGAGGTGCTGCGGCCGCTCGGGATGAACGTGACGCGGTACGCCTGCCTCGAACTGCTGGCTCAACGGCCGGGCCTGTCGAACTCCGAGCTCGCGCGGGGCGCGTTCGTGACCCGGCAGTCGATGAACGTGCTGCTACAGGCCCTGGAACGGGAGGGCTACGTGACCAGGCCCGCGGAGGCACCCGTCGGAAAGGTTCTTCCCACGCGGCTCACCCCCCGCGGGCGGCGGAGCCTGGAGAAGGCGACCGTGGCGGTCCGCTCCGTCGAGGTCAGAATGCTGGCCGGCCTGAGCGAGACCGACCAGTCAAAGGCGTTCCGGATCCTGCGGAGCATGATCCATTCCCTGCGCGACGGCGACGACGGTGCATAGCTCGTTCGCCTACTTTCCGGTCTGCAGTGCGGTCCAGGTCTGCTGGCCGACGACACCGTCGACGGACAGGCTGCGGGAGGTCTGGTAGTTGCGAGCCGCTTCCTCGGTCAGGGGTCCGAACTGGCCGTCGATGGTGACGGTGCGGGAGAGCGCGGCGGTCAACGCGCGCTGCAACCGGTTGACCGCGGGTCCGGTTGATCCGTTCTGCAGCAGCGGTGTGTCACCGAAAGCGAGCAGCGCGGTCCAGGTGTGCGAGTCGACGGTGCCGGTGACGGGCAGTCCGCGGGCCTGTTGGAACGACTGGGTCGCCGCGACCGTGCCGGCGTCGAACGTGCCCGTCGGTCCGTCCGCGCCCGGTTGGTGGCCGGAGTTCTCCAGCAGGCACTGGGCGGCGCGTACCGGGCCGCCGGTGGCGCCGGCGGCGAGTGCCGGGTAGGCGGTGAAGTCGAGGGTGACGGTGAGGCACGCCGCCGGCGGTTCGGGGGTGGCTGCCGCGACGTCCAGGAAGTTGCGGTCGATGTTCAGCGTCGCACCGCCCCACGTCTCGGAGACGTTGCCGGCGTACTGGTGGATCCGCTGGTGGTCGGCCCACCGCGTCGACGGCACGTACGACCCGGTGTTCGTGTCCGCGGCGTTGTTCCACCAGGCGAACCAGATGTGGTCGACGCGGGTGTAGCTCGCGTCGTCGTAGGCGTTGGAGGCGTCCCGGATACCCGAGGAGGCGCTGGAGTAGACGCCCGACAGGTATCCCAGCCCGTGCAGCGCCTCGGTCCAACCGGACAGGTACGACAGCACCGCGGCCCGGCAGGAGGCGGTCGACGTGTAGCCCTCGATGTCGCTGTAGATGGCGCTGCCGGTCGGGATGCCGAGAGCCTGTGCCGCTCGCGCGGACGTCGCGGCCGCGTCGCTGCCCTGCGAACGCGCGGTCGCCGGGGTGCTCGAGATCCGGCTGCTGAAGCTCGTGCACGGCGCCTGCCGGCCGACGTCGATCGGGATCAGGCGCCAGCCCTTGGTCACCTGGGTCGACACCCAGGAAGCGGTGAGGTTCGGCTGGGCGCAGGCCCGCGATCCGCCGCTGATGTAGACGCCGATCGCCCGGTACGGCGAGGCGGACAGCCACTTGTCCATAGTGGACTGTGGTGGTGCCGTGCACGCGTCGAACCCCTTGCCGCGGAACGTACCTGGCTGCGGCGTCGTCACCGCCGCGGTCCCGGCGGGGGACCGCGGGGGAATCGTCGCGGCGCGCCCACCCGTGGTCAGGCGCGCGCTCATCAGGATGCTCCGTACGGTCGGCTCGGCGTCGGGCGTGTGCAGGGCCGTCACGAGGACTCCGGCGGTTTCGACCGCCACCTGGATGGACCCGTCCCGGGTCACGGCCGACGGCGGCACCGCGCCGGCGGCCACCACGGCGACGTCGTCGGTGATCCGCTCGGCGACGGTGCCGTCCAACGGTTCGACGATCAGGCCCGCCGTGCGACCGGGCAGCCTGGCCGGGCAGGTCGACTGGTCACCGGGATGGCCGAGGTAGACCGCCGGCGTGTCGAACCGTGCACAGGCATCGGGGGACTTGGCCAGGTCGACCACCCGCCAGGTGGCCGGGATCTCCACGCGGTAGCCGTGGTAGGACACGACGGTGGTGTCGACCGTCGGGGTGGGAACCGACGCGGACACCGGCGCGGGTATCGACATCGGCGCGGCGAGACCGGCGAGGAGTACGCCCGCTACAACTGCTTTCCAGCCCATCACGCAGTCCTTCCGTGGACCTATCTACCGGCTTGCAGCGCCGTCCATGTCAGGGGGCCGACGATGCCGTCGGCGCCGAGGCTTCGTGCGGTCTGGTAGTCCCGGACCGCCTGCTCTGTCAGCGGCCCGAACTGCCCGTCGGCGCTCACCGTGCGGGACAACGCGGCGGTGAGTGCCCGTTGCAGGCGGGTGACCGCGTACCCGGTGGAGCCGACGCGCAGCGTCGGAGTGTCGCCTGTGGACAGAAGCGCGGTCCACGTGTGGGAGTCGACGATCCCGGTCGCCGCGAGTCCCCGATCCTGCTGGAACCGCGTGGTGGCCGACGTCGTACCGACGTCGAACGTGCCGGAGGGGTTGGCCGCACCCGTATCGAATCCGGCGTTCTTCAGGAGGCACTGCGCGGCGGTCACGGTGTTTCCGGTCGCGCCGGAGGAGAGCCGGGATAGCTGGTGAAGGTCAGGTTGGCGGTGACGCACGCGGCGGGCTGTGCGGTGGAGACGAAGCCGATTCCGTTGGGCACCGGGCGCTGCGCACCGTCGGAGGGGGTGTTGCGGACGGAGACGCCCGTCGCACCCGGCATCCGGGCGACCAGTGTCGTCGACCCGCCGCCGTCGAGGTTGAGCGCGTCGTCCGCACCGAGGGACTTCATGTAGTTCGCCAGTTCCACGTAGGTCATTCCGACGCTGGCGGTGGACCGGCCGTCGACGACGACCAGCCACATCGTGAGGCCGTCGGCGGAGAATCCGATGGCGGTGCGCGGGTTACGCGGGTGCGATGTCGTGGTGACGACGCCGTCGCGCACCAGCACGAGGTTGCCACCGATCGCCACCTGCGCGCCGTCTCCGCCACGCGGCCGGTAGTTCACCGAGACCGGGTCGCCGACCGTCAGCGCGGCGAGGGCGTCGGCGCCGGCGTCGACACCGAGAACGACGACGGTGCCGGTGGCGACCTTGCCGCCGGGGCTCGTGCCGACCCTGGTGACCGTGCCGCCGGTGACCTCGATCTCGCGGGACCGGGTCGCCCCGTCGAGCACCTGGCTGCGCGGCTGGTCGCCCCACAGCGGGTTGTAGATGCCGATCCCGTTGGCGGCGAGGTTCGGCGAGTTGAGGTTGGTGGCGGTGCGTGTGACGCCGCCGGGCAGGGTGATCGTGGCATCGAGGAAGATGTCGGCGAGCCCGCCACGGCTGCCCGCGCCGTTGGCGTACAGCGCCGCCGCCTGGTTCCAGCCGGAGGCGGGGCCGTTGAGCAACGTGCCGTTGTCGATGCCCACACCGCGCGGCGCCCCGGTGGCACCGATGTCGAAGAAGTCCCCGTTGACCGCGGCCACGGCGCCGACCCGGTTGGCCTGCGTGGTCAGGGCCGTGGTCGCACCGACCGTGCCGGGGTTGAGGTACTTCGGCTTCAGGGTGGGCTCGGACAGGTCCGCGGTCAGAACGTTGACCACGTTGGGTCCGCTGGCGGTGGTGTCGCGGAGGGTGAGGCCGGGTGCGAGCGTGGTCGTGACGAGCGTGGTCGGAGCGGCGACGACGGCGGGCGACGGCGGGATCGGATCGGCGCGCGCCGCGACCGGCGCCGCGCCTCCGACCAGCAACGCCGTGACGGCGACGGCCGCGAACGGCAGCCGGCCACTCGGCCACAAGGCAGCGCCAACTCGCCTGGATCTCCGCACCTGGTACCCCCGTCACCACGATGATGAAATCATGATGATCGATGGATGGCGCGAAGAACAGCCCCAACGCGCACTGATGTTGGTCAATGTCGCCCGGGTCGCCGGGGCATTGCCGCTATGGTCGTCGCCGTGACACGGTTCGATTGGCGGGCGCTGGAGAACGACCTCGCCGACGCCCTCGTGCGCGCCGTCTCCGCGCTTGTCGCCGACCGCCACGACGAGCGGTTCTACGCCGCCGCGCTGTGGCTGCTGTACCGCGAGACCGACGGGCCGATCCGGCTGCCGATGCTGGCCGTCAACACCGAACAGGCACTCGGCCGGCTCCCGGCCGACGAGCGGGACGACCTGCGGTGGAGCCCTGCCGACTGGGAGTACGACGACGTCGACTGGCTTTCGGGCGACGTCGCTCGGCGGTGGGAGCACGACCTCGCCGCCCACGCCCGCCGGGGCACCGTCGCGCAGTGGGACGCGACGTTCGATCGTTTCGTCACCGCGCTGGTCACCGTGTGCCGGCGGGCTCGCCGCGGCCTCGGCGGCCTGCCGGTGGTGGTGCTCGACGCGGAGCTGCACGCGACGGTCGTCCCGCGGATCCTGACGAAGGCGGAGACCCGCCGGATGTTCCCGGAACTCGACGAGCAGACCCGGGCCCGGTCCGAGCTCGCCGCGCTGCCGCCGGACCGGCAGGCCGCGCACCTGGTCGGGCTGCTCGGCACGTTCGACGGCCCGATCGGGAGCGAGGACGCCGAGACGGCTCTTCGTGACCTCGGACCGGCCGCCGTGCCGGCGCTGCTGCCGCGGCTCACCGTCGACGGGGAGGGCTGGCAGGCGGCGAAGATACTCGCCGACATCGGCCTGGCCGACGACACCGTCGTGCAGGCCCTGGCCGCAGCGCTTCACCGCACCAACGGAGCGGACCGGTCCTGGGTGGCGTCGGCGCTGTCCCGGCTCGGCCGGCTCGACATCGTCCTCGCCGCGCCGGGGCCACCCGGCGACGTCGCGACCGCGGTCACCGCCCCGTACCGGAGCTTCCGGGACCACGCGTCGGCGCCGCGGCCGCTGGACTACGCGCCGCTGGAACGGGCGATCGAGGACCGTCCGGACCTGCTGGCGATGCTGGAGTCCGAGTTGTCACCGGGCACGCCGATGTGCCAGATCGGTGCCGCCGAGGTCGACGAGGCGCTGCGCGGAACCGGGTCGCCGCATCCGCTGGTGCGCCGCCATGCCGTCACCGTTCTCGGCGAGCGGCGCCTCGGTGCGGCCGCCGGCCGTCGGGTGCTGCCGGTGCTGGCGCGCCGCGCCGCCGACGACCCGGACCCGGTGGTGCGGCGGTTGTCGGTTCTCGGGCTGCGGTGGTGGGGCCGCCAGGGCCAGGCGTACCTGGACGTCGGCCGTACCGCGTGCGGCGACCCGGACGGGTCCGTCCGGGTGGCCGCACAGGGCTGGCTCGACGAGGCCGGCGGCTGAGCGCCGAGAGACCTGAGGCGACCGGCCGGATCAGCCGGCCGGCGGTACCTGCAGCCGGACGACCGGGAACTGGCGGTCGGTCTTCTTCTCGTACTCGGCGGCGTCCGGCCAGTAGGCGCGCCAGGTCCCGTAGAGGTCTTCCCAACGCGGATCGCCCGGGCGGACCACGTCGTAGTCCACGCTGAGCGTGGCCGGGCCGAGCTCGATCGTGGCCGGGCCGGTGGCGGTCTCCAGGTTGGCCACCCACTGCGGGTCCTCCGGCGCACCACCCATGCTGGCGCAGACCACGTACGCGTCACCGGCGGGGGCGGCGACCAGGGGAGTGACGAACTCCTTGCCGGAGCGCCGTCCAACGTGGTGCAGCAGGACCAGGGTCTTGCCCTCCCAATGCATGCCGACGACGCCGTCGTTGGCCCGGAAGATGTCGATGATGTTGTCGTTGAAGGACGGCATGAGCACAGGCTAACCGAGTGATCATCTGAACGAATCTCGATCATCGACCGTCGGTATCGTCTGGACGTGAACACGATCGAGTTTCGTGCGGTCCTGCTCCCGGTTGCCTGGGAGCCGAGCAGATGGCCGGTGGTGGACATCGCCGTCGACGGTGTCTCGCTGATTCAGCGCGTCCGGGAGTTGGAACTTCCGTACGCAGAAGCCGAGGAGATCGAACGCGCTAGTGAATTTGCGGATCTCCCGCCTGGGACACTCGCACAGGAACTCGCGGGAAACTACATGCCCCTTTCGACGAACTTCGCCTGGCCCAGCCGCCACTTTCTCGGTGAGCGTCTCGAACTGCCTCATGGCGGGGATGAGGGCGAAACCATGGTGTTGGGGTGCACCTGCGGCATCAATGACTGCTGGGCGCTTCTGACCAGAGTCGTCCTGACGGAGCAAACGGTGACCTGGTCGGGATTTCGGAACAACAGCCGCAATTGGGATCTCAGCGGGCTTGGGCCACTCGTATTCAACCGCTCGCAGTATGAAGATTCACTTCGTTCATCCGGGAATGACATGGCCGCGTAGCTCGTGAGGCGACCGGCGCCCGGAGAAATCATTCCCGTTGGAATGTGCCTACTTCGGCGACCTTGATCCACCGACCGTCACGCTTCTCGAAGGTGTCGATGCCCGCGTAGCGGAACCGGAGTTCCTCGCCGTTCTTGGTGCGCCGGACCCGGACGGACACGATCATCCAGGCGAGGCTGGCATCGCGGGAGACGCTTACGATCGGCGGCTCGACGTCGTCCCATTCGTGGTACGTCGCGCCGTCGAAGTACTCCGTGAACGTGCGCACACTCTCCTCGCGTCGACGGCGTTCGACCCGCGCGTCCCGAACGTTGATCCGCTCGTCGGCGTCGTGGGCGAGCAGCTGCTCGACGTCCGTCTCGAAGTGCGCCCGGCGGACTCGTGCGTGCAATTCGAGCAGTGCGGAGCATTCACGGTCCAGGTCTTGTTCATCAAGGGCCACAGGGCTGAAGCCTACTTCGTACCCGGTGGTCGGCCCTCGAGCCGGTCGTCGTCAATGCTCAGGCCCTCTCGCGAGTGTCATCTGGCCATTCGTGCGATCGACCGCAGGGGTGTAGCTGGGTTGAATGGTTGCTGTCGCGCTCCGGATCGCGCGCTCTTTTCGCGAATCGTTTGGCGGCGATTCACTCGTGCCGCACAGCGACGGTCAATCGACCTGGGATGGTGACATGTCCAACCCGTTGCATGATGCTGCGGGCAACGTCGTGGGCTGGACCGCTGAGACCGCGACGGATGCAGCGACGCAATTCGTCCCTGTGCCCGGAGAAGGCTGCAGCCCGGGTTGTCTAGTTGCGCTGCTGGCGTCGCCCGTGGTGATCCTTTTTTGTGGCGCCGGGGCAATCGCATGCGCCTATGATTCGTTCGTCGGCTGGATCACCAACCTGCGCACGAACAACCGGGAAGGATTGACGTACGAGGAGGCCCAGGCCGAGAACAAAGTATCTGAGCACCTGCTCCAGGTGTGGGGTGCGGTGACCTTCGCGGTTCTGGTGGTTCTGGTGATCCTGGCTGTGGTCGGCGTGGTCGTATATCAGTCCCGACGGGGTAAGCGCCGGCCATAGCACCGTGGTTCGAGGCCGACCCAGCCGGTTCTCGTCAGTTCCGCTCCAGCCACCGTGTCGGCCATCCACCTTACGAACCCCCGAGGCTGGGCCCCTGTCGGCTGGATGACAGTTGGTGCCCGGGTGGAACCTTTGTGGGTCCGTCCGGATGTAGTAGGCATGCGGCTGGAGCTGACGTGCCGGGATCTCGCCGGGACCGGTACCGGCGCAGAAGGGGATCGCTGCGTGCCGACCGGTCCCGACATCGATTTCAACGCCTTCGTCAGGGCGCGCACGGGGGCGCTCCTGCGGACCGCGTACCTGCTCACCGGTGACCGGCACCTGGCCGAGGATCTGGTGCAGGACGCGTTGGCGAAGGCTCATCGGGCGCGCCGTCGGTTGACCTCCGAGAGCCACCTGGAGGCGTACACCCGCACGGCGATCTACCACCTGCACATCCGGTGGTGGCAGCGCCGGAAGGCCCGTTCGGAAGTGTTGGCCGGGGAGTGGGCCGATCCGCGGGATCCCACGGATCATCCGGACCGCGTCGCCCTGCGGCTGAGCCTGCAACACGCCCTGGCCCAGTTGAACCGCCGCCAGCGGCTCGCGGTGGTGCTGCGGTACTTCGAGGACAAGACCGAGCGTGAGACCGCGGAACTGCTGTCGTGCTCGGTCGGCACGGTCAAGAGCCTGACCAGTCGCGCCCTGGCCCGGCTGCGTCAGATCGCACCGGAACTCGACGAGCGTTCGACCGGTAAGGGGGTGTGAACATGGGTCTGGAGGATCGGCTGCGCGCCGGCCTGTCCGACCTGGCCGAGGGGGCCGGGTGGACGGACATGGAGGACCGGGTCGCGCGGGCGTCGCGGCGGATGGCGATCCGGCGGCGCGTCGCGATGTCGGTGGCCGCCGCCGCACTGGTCGTCGCCGCCGTGCCGGTCGTGCTCATGTCCCGGTCGTCGCCCAACCCGCCCGATCATCTGGGGGACCCCGCCTCCCCGACCGAGACGGCGACACCGGCACCCAGCACGTCGAGCGGCCGTCCATCGTCGACGCCGTCGTCGGCATCGGCATCGGCATCGAACGACAGGGAGACGACGGGCTGTCCCGTGTCGGCGGCAACGTTGCTGGCGACGCTGCCGAATGCCCACCTGGGCACGGACTTCGGTCATCCAACCCGGCTGAGCGAAGTGACCTGTTACAAGCGGTACGCGACCGCGTTGCCGGTACCTCCGGTCGGCTCGGTGCGGATTCTCTTCGGCTACACCTTGCCCGAACGCACCTGGATCGCGCTCAACGCCGGGCCGGCGGGCATGTGCGACCGCTACGTCCTCGACGAGGCGATCAGCTCCCGTCTCCCCGGCTGCTGACCGCTGCCGGCCGCACCATCCACATTGGAGAGTTCCATGTTCAGTGTCCGCACCATCGTCCTGATCATCGCCGCCGGTGCGGCTCTGGCCGCCTGCGACCCGGCCCCGACCACCACGAGCGGTCCCACCGCGCCGCCCACCACCACCCCGCCCACGACCGCGACGACGGCCGCGTCGCCGGCCAACACCGCGACCGACACCCCGCCACCGACCTCAACCCGGACGCCCACCCCGGGCAACGCCGACGCGCCCGACGCCTGCCCGGTCAGCGCGCAGACCCTGCTCGGGGTTCTCAAGGGAACCGACATCGCACATCGGGGAGGCGACCCGACCGCGCTCGAAGGCGTCAGTTGCTACAAGAACTACGCCTACGCCCGCGACGCGGACAAGACGCAAACCCACGAACGCGCCTATTTTCTCTTCGGCTACGTACGGCCCGGGAACCGGTGGATCCCGCTCAACCTCGGCACCGGCGGCGTCTGCGAGGGATATGTGCTCGACAAGGCGGTCCGCGACCGGCTCGGCGAAGGCTGCTAGCAACGGCGAACGACGCTGAGGTCGGCGAGGCCGTCCTGCAGCCAGGGTTCACGGGCGCAATCGGGGCTTGCTCGGTGTGGTGCCGAGGACGTCGGATCGTCCGGTGGCCACGGCGATGATGAATTCGGTGAGTGTGCCGTCGAACGGCTCCAGTTTGCCGGCCCGCTCAACGACGACCGTCCAGGTGTCGGGGTCGGAGTTCGTGGCGTTCCAGCCGATGAGGTCGCGGCCTTCGGTGCCACCGCACATGACCACCGGGTATGGCGGTTCTTCATCCTCGTCAAGCAGATCGGTGAACCACTGCGTGTGCTCACCCGGGTCGCCGAGGGACAGCCCGTCGAGCACGGCTTCGCCGTAGCCGGCGACCAGCAGCTTGAAGTCGGTGGGCAGCCGCAGCCCGAGCCCCCGCTCGGTGTCGGTCCAGTCGATCTCACCGGGGTCGGGTGGCCCCAGCAGGGTGGTGAGCAGGGTGAGCGGGTCGCGGTGCCGGTTCGACGGCGGCGGCGCGGGCGGTACCCCGTCGGCGGCCGGCGTCCACAGTGCCACCGGCGGTGCCGTCCCCGGTGCGGTCCCTGTTGCGGTGCGGGGGGACGCCGCCGGATCGAGCACCGGCAGGTCCATCCGCCCGTCGAGCCACTCGGCCAGGAACGAGGTCGTGGGCAGGTCGATCCGCTGCCAACCGCTGCCGATCACCACGACCGGCCAGTGATCGGCGGTGTGCCAGGCCGGCAGCCACCACAACGTCTCGCCGGTGGCCATCCGGCCCCACAGCCTCATTCCTGGCGGGTCCGGGTGCAGGCCGGCCGGCGGGTCGGTCAGCGTCGCGGCGGCGGTGGCGTGCTCGGCGGCGAGGTCGAACCCGCCCGGCCCGCCCGGTGCCAGCAGGCGCAGTACGCCGCCGAGTGTCCCGGGCCCGGTCGCGTCGAGCAGCTCCCGATAGTCGGCCGGAGCCTCCACATCAGCCCAGCTGCCGGCCCGGCCACGGGCCGCTGTCTCCGCCGGCAACGCTGTCCCTGCCGGCAACGCTGTCTCCGCCGGCAACGCTGTCTCCGCCGGCAGTGCGGCGCGCAGCCGGTCCAGCCCGACACGTGACGGGGTGACCGGCGCGACCGGCGTCGGGCGTGGCCGGTCGAGGCTGCGGTCGGGTCCGTACCGGGCGGGCAGCGGGCCGGTGCGGTGGCCGGGGCTCCAGTCGATGCCGTCGGTCACCATGGCAGCGACCAGATCGGTCATCGTCAGGTCGAACCGGTGCCAACGGTGGTAGCCGAAGCGGGCGAGGACCGGCCAGGTGTCCGGGTCGTCGGAGCCCGACGGGTCCCAGAAGAAGTGGTCGCCGGCCCGGCTCATCGCCCACCACAGCAGCCCCCGCGGTTCGGGCCAGAACCGGTACGGCGCCGAGTCGGGGTCCGCGTCCCGGCTGGCGCGAAGCCAGGACACGTTGCGGATGTGGTACGGCACCTCGCTACCCGCCGGCGACCATATCCACAGGTACTCGCCGAGGTCGATCGGTCCGTAGGCGGCGGCGAAGGCCCGGAAGTCCGCCGGCAGCTGCATTCCCAGCCGGGCCTGTACGTCGGCCCAATCGACGGGCGGCACGTCCGTGGGTGGCGCTCCGATGAGAGCGGCGAGCCGATCGAGATCCACGACCGGCGATTATGCCCTCAACCCCGTGACGCCGTGTTCGCCAGGCCCGGTCCGGCGGGGAGCCCGTGCCGCTGTGTGAGAGTGTTCGCATGAACGTCGAGCGGATCCGGCAGGCGGTGGTGGCGTCCCACGACCGGGCGGCCGTTGTCGCCGCGTGGCAACGCGAGTTCGGTCTCGGGGCGCCGTATGACGACCCGGGAGTCGCCGCGTTCGGTCTCGTCAACGGGGTGGTGCCGGTCGGCGATGCGTTCCTGGAGGTGGTGACGCCCTGCCGCGAGGGCACCGCCGTCGGGCGGCATCTCGCGCGGCACGGCGGTGACTGCGGCTACATGGTGCTCGTGCAGGTCACCGACATGGCCGCGGCCCGTGCGCATCTTGCGGGTTCCGGCGTCCGGAAGGTCTGGTCGGTGGACCTCGACGACATCAGCGGCACGCACGCTCATCCGGCTGACACGGGTGCCGCCCTTGTCTCGTTCGACCGGCCGGTGCCGCCGTCGTCGTGGCGGTGGGGCGGCGCCGACTGGCCCGACCGCAGCCGGACGCGCGTGGTCACCGGCCTTGCCGGCGTCCGGATCGCCGGGCCCGATCCGGACGCACTACGCGATCGCTGGGCGGAGGTGCTCAACGTCGTACCGGACGGGCACCGGCTGCCGCTGCCCGACGGCTCCTACGTCGAGGTCGAGGCCCGTGAGCAGCCCGGCATGACGGGCATCGACCTGTGGGCCGCCGCCGGGCAGCCCGCGCGCACGGTGACGATCGCCGGCACCGAGTTCCGGGTGGTCAACCGGTAGGCACGTTCCGGCGAGGCCACGACGCCGCATCGGGCCGTTGGCCGGGCGGATGGTCAGCGGAGGGCGGCGACGGCTTCCACCTCGACGAGTTGGTCGCGGTAGCCGAGGACGGCGACACCGAGCAGCGTGCTGGGCACGTCGTGCGCGCCGAAGTGTCGACTGACCACGTCCCACGCCGTCACGAGATCGTCCCTGTCGTGGCTGGCGACGTAGACGGTCGTCTTGACCACGTCGGTGAGGTCGGCACCGGCCGCTGCCAGCGCTGTGCGCAGGTTCGACATCACCTGTTCGGCCTGACCGGCCACGTCACCGACCGCGACCGTGGCGCCGTCCTCGTCGAGCGGGCAGGCACCGGCGGTGAACACCAACCGGCGTACGTCGGATGCGACCGCGGCATAGGCGTACGGCGCCCGGTCGGTCAGGTGAGACGCTCGGATCAGCTCGATGGAGTCGGATGCAGTCATGGGCGCATCGTCGCAAACGCTCTCGACAACGACGAGCGCATTTACGCCATTGATCAATGGCTCTGCCGTTCGGCGCTATTGTCGCGTCGTGACGGCTGTGCGGCTCGGGATCGACCTGGGCACGTCGAACACGGTGGCCTTCACCACGACGACCACCGGTACGGCCACGAGCCGGTACACCACCGACGCGTGGACGGTCACGATCACCGTCGTCACCAGTACCAAGGTCGTGGTCCAGCGCCGCAACGGCACCGTCCTCAGCCGCTACGCCGTCGAGCCGGGAGCCCAGTCGGTGTGGGGCTTCACGTGTGCCGGACCCGAGTTGGAACTGTGCGCCGGCCAGCTTCCGACCAGAACCACCTTCAGCCGGACCACCGCCGCACCGCCGGGTGCCCCGTCTCCGCGATGTACTTCTTCAGAGATCAGGGAGGCGTCCGTAGGGTGAGTCACCGCAGTGCTGCTGCGAGTTCGGCGGCGTTGTCGAACGCGGGTGCCGCCCTTTCGGATTCGTCCTCCGTGAGCGTGACGGAATGGGCGCGGGTCAGCATCTCGGCCGCAGTCTTTGGATCGTGCAGCACCATCGCGAGTTCGGCGCGGTAGACCAGGACCTCTATCTGCTCGACCGGGTCGTCGTCGGCTTGCGGGCGGGCCAACGCGCTGTCGAGGATCCGAACGGCCTGTCCGGCGTTTCCCCTGGAATCGGCCTGCACGACAGCATTCGCCAGTGCCTTGGCCAGCCGCCCGGCCGGCGTGGCGGCCGGCGTGGACGCGGTGGCGGCGTCCCGAAAGACGCGGATCCAGTTGCCGCCCGGGTCGATGACGCTGAATCCGCCCAACCCGTCGGCGTTCTTCCGCGCCCTGGGCCGGGTCATCCGCGGCGTTCCGGACACCAGTACCTTGCCGTACGCGGCGCGCATGCCGTCTGCGAAGGCCCGATGTAGCCCCTCGATGTCCTCGGTGATCACGAGACAGGAGCCATAGGACTGCTCCGGGTCGAATCCGGCGATCTCGAAGAACTGCAGATGCAGATCCTCCCGCTGGATCCCCACACACGCGTAGGGCTTGCGCTGCTTGTACGTCGTGCGGAATCCGAGAACTCCGTAGAAGGTCTCGATGTCGTCAATGGATGCGCACGGCAGCAGGGGAACGGTCCGCTCGTTGGCCATGCGTCCTTCCTAAGCGTCGCAGGGTGGCCGTCGCACATAGAAATAGCCGATCGTCGCCTCCGGTTGTCCGATCGGTTGATGACCCAGAACCGCGGCGTGCGGCGGTGCCGCGCCGTGCGGACTGCGTCAGCACAGCGGTGGTCGGTACAGCACTTCGATGTACAGGATGTCCTCGTGGACTACGTCAAGAACGAGTTCGCCGGGCCATGGTGGGACGAGGCTGACGTTGCGATGGCCATCGCCGTACGCTCCGGAAGGCTTCGGCCCGGTGCGGAAACTTTGGCAGAAGTCATCTTCGCAACCGCAGACCTCGACTACGCGCAACCGGTCGACGTGACACGCCAACCGATCTTCGCCCGCTTCGCCAAGGGCTGCCCTCAGCTCCGCTGCGAAGGTCGGCCACGTTCCAGCCAGGAGCGGCGCCGCATCTGATCGGTTTTCCACGAGCGAGCACGCTACCGGCAGTGAATACGGCGAGCGGAGCCGCCATGCTGACGGCACCCCGAGGGCGGGCCGCCGCGCTGACCGGTCTGTGACACGGTTCGAACACGTTCGAAACGATCAACAGCGAGGGTTCCGGTACCCGGACGGAAGGAGCAACCGTGCCTGCCACCCCACCCACCGACGCCGAACTCGACACCATGATCCGCGCCCGCCTGGCAGCGCTGGGCATCGACCTCGACCAGCTTCCCGCCGGCACCGTGGCCGATCCGGTGACGGGATCGCCGGGACGCGAGACGGTACTGGCGTCCCTGCGCACCTTCGTGCGGAGCACGGTCACGACGATCGCCGCCTACCAGATGCCGGTGCCGGCCGGCACCGACCCGGCACACGTCCGGCCGCTGTCGCAGCAGCCGGCGCCGATGCTCTACCCGTCGATCAGCACGGCTTGGCGGAAGTCATGACCGCGCTCGGACCGGTGGAAGTCATGACCGCCCTCGATCAGCACGGACCGGCTGACGGCATGACCGCCGTCGATGAGAGGACACCGACACAGCCGATCGACCGGCTGATCGACCGGCGCTCGTTCGTCGTCCGCAGCGCCGCGCTGGCCGCCGCGTCCACGATCGGAGGCGCGGTCGCGCTCCCGGCGATCGCGTACGCCGGTCCCGTGTCGGCAACCACGCCGGACCGGATCGACGCCTACACCGAACCCCGCCCCGAGGCCCTGGACGACCTCACCGAGCTGACCGTCGCCGAAGCGGCCTGGCTCATCCGCGCCGGCCGGTTGAAGCCCGAACTGCTGCTCGCCGCGTACCTCGACAGGATTGCCGCGTTCGACGGCGCCTACCAGGCGTTCAACACGGTGGCCATCGACTCGGCGTTGGCCGCCGCGCGGTCGCTGGCCGACCGTCGCCGCCACCGAGGCGCGTTGCACGGCATTCCGCTGGCCATCAAGGACAACTACTACACCGCCGGCCTGGCCACGACCGCGAACTCGTACCTGTTCGCCGACTTCGTCCCACCGTTCGACGCCACCGCGGTGGCGAAGCTGCGTCAGGCCGGCGCAGTCGTGATCGGCAAGACCCAGATGGGGCCGCTGGCCACCACCCGGGCCACCACACCGAACGGGATCGTCACCACGGTGAACGCGTGGACCCCGGCCGACCCCGCCGTCGATCCCGGCGGTTCGTCGA
The DNA here is from genome assembly GCF_016863635.1 of Virgisporangium aurantiacum. Taxonomy (GTDB): domain Bacteria; phylum Actinomycetota; class Actinomycetes; order Mycobacteriales; family Micromonosporaceae; genus Virgisporangium; species Virgisporangium aurantiacum. Next base: position 54,856 of record NZ_BOPG01000102.1, read on the forward strand.
CCGGAACGGCCACCGCCGTGGCCGGCCGGCTCGCCGCGTCGGGTACCGGCACCCAGACCGGCGGGTCGATCACCAGCCCGTCGAACGCCCAGAACCTGACCGGTCTCAAGCCCACCATGGGACGGGTGTCGTTGTACGGCATCATCCCGCTCAGCTACACCCGCGACCATCCCGGTCCGCTGGCCCGCGACGCCATGGACGCCGCCATCATGCTGAAAGCGATGGCCGGCCCGGACCCGAACGACCCGCGTACGCAGGGACTGCCGCCGGTACCCGACCTCGTCGCCGCCGCGACCCCGGTGTACCAGCGGCGCAAACTGCGCATGCGGTGGCCGACCCGCATCGGCGTCATTCCCGGATACCTGTCGGGAACCTCGGCCGTGGCCCGGCAGGCGTTCCTCACCGCGCTCGCCGCGATACCCGACATCCGGATCGTCGACGTCCCGCTGCCGGCGGAGTGGGACCTGCTCACCGGCGGCGCGTTCAACAACGTCCGATTGCCCGAGCGCAGCGAGCCGTTCCGGCCCTACCTGCGCACCGACCTGCGCGGCTTCGGGGTGTCGGTCACCGGCTGGCTGCAGGGCGCGCTGTTGGGCGCCGACGAGTTCGTGACCGGCCAGCGGGCCAAACTGCGGCTCCTCGAAGACGTTCTCGACACGGTGTTCCGGCGGTGCGACGTGGTCGTCCAGACCGGTCCGGTGCCGTTCGACATCCTCGGCCTGCCCGAGCTGGCGCTGCCGATCGGGTTCACCCCCGCCGGGGTGCCGGTCGGCACCATCCTCGGCGGCCAGCCTTACGCGGAGGACCGGCTCCTCGCCGTCGCCGCCGCCTACCAGGCCACGACCGACTGGCACCGCCGCCGGCCGGCGAACCCGCCGGGCGGGGCACCACCACCGACCGGCGCCGACAGTGCACCCGACGCGCGCACGTTCACCGTGCCACCGTCGCGTCCCGATCCCGCCCGCGGCCGACTGACCGCCGACGACGTGGTGGCAACCATGCAGTAAAGAAGAACGCGGCACCGCCCGGAGGACCGGGCGGTGCCACGTCGTCGCTCACTCTTTTGCGGACGGGCGTGAGCGCGCGCAACGTCCTCACGGCGATCTGCCACGTGGGTGGGCATGGCCTAACTGGCAAGGTGAAGGGTGAGCGCCGCCGCCGATAGTGCCAGGTAGAGCGCGGGCATGGGGACGTTGGCGGTGTCGCGGGTGCGCAGGTGCGCGCCGATCGCCAGGAGGAAGTAGGCGACCAGCGCGGCCGCGGCGGCGACGCCCACGGGCTCCCACCACAGGCCCACGACCAGGCCGGCCGCACCGGCCAGCAGCAGCACCGCCAGCTGGTTGAGCCGTTCTTCCGGCACGCCGACGCGCCGGTACGTGGCCACGACAGCAGGGCGGTGGCTGAGCTTTCGCGCTGCGGTGACTACGAGCAGGGCGGCGAGTAGAACCGAGACGACCGTGGCGGCGACATCCATCGCTGGCCTCCCGTGGCAAGCAATCTATACATCTGTACAATTTAGCGGTGAGTCCCCAGCGCAGCAACCGGTCCGAGCTGATCGAGGGCACACTGCGGTGCATCGAGCGCCTTCCCCCGGAGCGGGTCACCGCCCGCGCGATCGCCGACGAGTCCGGTGCCAACCTCGCCTCCATCACCTACCACTTCGGATCCAAGGACGAACTCGTCACCGAAGCGGTCATCACCGGCCTCGACCGGTGGCTGGCCGAAATCGTGCGCAGGCTCGACGAGCTGCAGACCCGGGCGCCCGAGGACCGGTTCCAAGCCGCATTCGCCATCGTGGCCCACACCCGCCGCCGTCACGAGGGCCTCGCCCGTACCTTTCTCGGCGCCATGGCCAAGGCGTCGCACGACGAGCGAGTCAGGCAACTGCTGACCGAGGGCTTCCGGCGCACCCGAGGCGAGGTCGCCACCGCGCTCGGCCTCGGCACCGACGCGGCCGGCCGCGACGCCGCGGGCCTGGCACTCGCCCTCTTCAACGGCCTGCTCTTCCAATCGTTGGTCGACCCCGGGCTCGCCATCGAAGGCCGCCGCATGACGCGCGCGCAGACCCGCCTGCGAAGCGTCATGCCACCGCACGAGTGAGCGTACGTTCAGCCCTGTCGCACACTTCGAACAAATTGGAACTGGTTCCGACGCATCGATGACTGTGATCTGAAGCCGACCCGTGCTGGGGTGTGCGTGACGGTTGTGCAGAGATGCCTCGTGCGGGGATGTCTCGTGTTGAGATCTCGCGATCCGCTGCCGTCATGTGAGTCGAAGTCGATCAGCCGGACGAGGGGATCCTCATGGCACATCGCACTGAGAAGACGCACCGCTCACTCCGCAGATCACGGCACGTGGCGATCGTCGGCGCTCTCGCGCTTGCGGGGTCCGTCGCGTTCGTGGCGGCCCCGGCGCGGGCCGCGCCGACCGGCACACCGAACGCGGTCGTCACCTGGAACGTCCACGCCCAGACGGCCATCTACGAGGTCGCCCGGCAGTCACCGACGGCAACCGCCCGCAGCTTCGCGATGGTGCAGGGGGCCGTGTACGACGCGGTCAACGCGATCGAGGGCACACCGTACGAGCCGTACCTGGTCGCCCCGCGCAGCCGGCGTGGCGACTCGGCTGCGGCGGCGGTCGCCACCGCGGCCCATCATGTCCTTCTCTCGATGTTTCCGGCTCAGGCGGAATCCTTGCGTGCGCGGTACGACGAGGCGCTCGCCGCGATCCCCGACGGCCGGTCGAAACGGGGTGGCATCGCCGTCGGCGAGGCCGCAGCTGCGGCCATGATCGCCGCCCGTTCCGACGATGGCGCGTTCTCCGACGCGACCTGGAAGGTCGGCACGGCTCCGGGTGAATGGCGGCCGACCCCGCCCGGCTTCCTCCAGGTCGGGGCGTGGTTCGCGTTCCTCGAGCCGTTCGTCATCCGCGACCCGGCCGATTTCCGCACCCCGGGCCCACCGGCGCTGACCAGCGCCGCATACGCGCGCGACCAGAACGAGGTCAAGGCGCTCGGCTCGGCGACGAGCACGGTGCGGACGCCGGACCAGACCGAGGCGGCGATCTGGTGGGACGATCCGCGCCTGGTGGAGTGGGAGATCAAGCGTCAGCTCGCCACGACGCACCGGCTTACCACGATGCAGACGGCCCGAATGTTCGCGATGGTCGATGTGGCCGCGGCTGACTCGCTGATCGCCTGCTACCAGGAGAAGTGGCGCTGGAGCTTGTGGCGGCCGGTGACGGCGATCCCACTGGCCGACACCGACGGCAACCCCGCCACCGCTCCCGATCCGGCGTGGACGCCGCTGCGCGTCACCGCGCCGTCGACGGAGTACCCGTCGGGCCACGCCTGTTTCACCTCGGCGACCACCACGGCCATGCGGAGGTTCTTCGGCCGTGACCACCTCAGGTTCAGTGCCCACAGTGCCGACTCCGGCACGACCCGCCAGTACGACAGCCTGTCCGTGGCCATGGCCGAGTTGATGGAGGCGAGAATCTGGGCCGGGGTGCACTACCGCACCGCCGTCGTCGACGGTGAGCGGCTCGCGGCGACCGTCACCCGCGACGTTCTCGGCCGGGAGTTCGGCCGCCGGAACAACTGACCCACAGCGCGGCGTGCCGTCCCGAACGACCCGTTCCGGACGGCACGCCGCGCGTTCAGTCGATCAGTGGGCGGCTGACGGTGCTGTGGGTGCGGCCGCTCAGCTCCCGGTCCAGGGTCTCCAGTGCGTCGCGCATCGCCTCGGCGTAGTGCGGCTCGGCGAGCCGGCGGAGGCCTTCCTCGGGTGCGACGTCCTCGACCACGCTGCTGATCCACCAGATGTTGCCGAACGGATCCCGTACCCGGCCGCCCCGCTGGCCGAATGCGTGGGTGGCAGGGGTGGTGACCACGCGGGCTCCGGCGGTGACCGCACGCTCGGTCGTGGTGTCGGCGTCGGGGACGAAGACGCGCAGCAGTGAGGGCATGGCCGGCCAGTCCGACCGCTGGTCGAACGCCAGCAGGATGGTGTCGCCGACGCGGATCTCGGCGTGGCCGATCGTGCCGTCCTCCAGGGGTACCCGGGCCAACTCGACCCCGTCGAACACCGCGGTGATGAAGTCCAGCAGCTGTCCGGTGTCCGGCGTGACGATCCACGGCGCGACGGTCGTGTATCCGGCGGGTGTGGTGCCGTTCATGACGATCTCCTCGTGTCGGTGCGAACTGTGGACACGGTAGAGGCCGTATAGGTCAGGTCCTGTCCTAGTCGAGCGGCAGAATTGGGTCATGGCTGACGCGCGTGCCCGACTGCTGTCTCTGCTGTCGCTGTTGCAGACTCCCCGGCTGTGGCCGGGAACCGAGCTCGCGCACCGGCTCGGGGTGTCCGGCCGGACCGTGCGACGCGACATTGATCGGCTCCGCGAGCTCGGCTACCCGGTGCACGCCGAGCAGGGCGGCTTCGGCGGATACCGGTTGACGGCCGGCACCGCGATGCCGCCGTTACTCCTGGAAGACGACGAAGCGGTCGCCGTGGCCATCGGCCTGCGCACGGCGGCGTCGCAACCGGTGGCAGGGGCAGCCGAAGCGGCGGTGCGGGCGCTGGGCAAGTTGCTTCAGGTCCTGCCGGCCCGCCTGCGCCGTCGGGTCGACACGCTGGCCTCGTCGACGGTGGCCCACCCGTTTTCTGTGGCCACGCCGTCGGTGGACCCCGACGCGCTCGTACTCACCGCCGCGGCGATTGCCAACCACGAGCGGCTACGGTTCCAGTATCGCGACGAGGGCCGGCACGTCGAGCCGAGCGCCCTGGTGACGTACGGGCAGCGGTGGTACCTGCTCGCGTTCGACCTCGACCGCGACGACTGGCGGACCTTCCGCCTGGACCGGATGACGCAACCTGTCCCGACCGGTGCCCGAGCCTCCAAGCGGGAGATTCCCGGCGGCGACATCGGTGCCTTCGTCGCCAGCCGGACCATGCAGATGGCTCCGACATACCCGGCCGACGTCGTGATCGACGCAGCGGCCGCCGACGTGGTGGACCGCCTCGGCACGCCACCGCCGGGCACCCTGACCGACCAACCGGACGGAACCTGCCGGTGGCTCGCGCCGCCGGACACCCTCGAATGGCACGCGCTGCGACTGGCATCGATCGGGCTGCCATTCCGGCTCGGCGGCCCACCGGAACTGGCGGCCCACCTCAGGTCGACAGCTGCGCTCTTCCAAGCCGCCACAGCCAAGCCCATCCGAGACAATCCGTTCACGGGCCAGGTTGATCCGCCAGAACGTCTCCTCGCTCATGTTGAGATAGTTACCGAAGGTCGGTGAGACCGCCGTTGGAGGCACGTGTGGATTTATGGCCGCCGCACGCCGGCGCAAAGGTCCTGGACGACGTGGCCAGCGTGGTCGGGGCAGAAGTCACTCTTCTCGGTCGCCTACCCGGAGGTCTCCATGTCGGCGCCATGCGCGTCCAGGTGGCCGGAAGGGCGAATGCAGTGCTCAAGACAGTGCCCCGGGCACACCCCAACCACCTGGACGAGACGTTGCGAGCCCAGAGAGTGGTCGAGCACATGCGTAGGCGCGGCTATCCCACCCCGGCCTGGCTCGGAGTAGGGGCCACAGCCACCCATGTATGGCATCTGATGGACTTCGTCGACGCGGCTCCCGTGCCAGAGCTGACCCCGTCCGTCGTCGAGCAGCTGATGGAGATCATCGAACTCCAGGCTGGCCAAGCCTCCGAGCCCTACGACCACTGGTCGTACGCCTGGCGGGTCGCCACCGGTCAGGAACCGGCTGTCGCCGGGCCGGATGTCAACGAGACGCCGGAGCAGTCATTTCTCCGCCAGTCCATCGCCGGGCTCTCGGGGCATTCCTCCGTGGTGTCGGCCTTGGTCGAGCGCCTGCGGCTCGTGTGTGCCGACGTCCCACCACCACCAGAGGCACCTGACATGGTCCACACCGATCTCAACCCCAGCAATGTCCTGGTCCGGGACGGAGCGGTGGTGGCGGTCGTGGACATCGGGAACGCAGGTAGCGGCACGCGGGCGACTGATCTCATCAACCTCGTGTGGTTTACCTTCCAGGATCCGCTGGACGGTGTCCGAAGGCGGCTGTGGACGAGAATCCTCGACCTGGTCGGCTGGGAGGGGGCGGCGGTGCTCGCAGCGACACAGATCCTCCACATGCTCGAGTTCCCCATCCGTCAACGGCGCCACGATGTCGTCCCAGGGCTGGTCATGCGCGGCCAGCGCGCCCTCGACGAGCTGAACGCGCTTCGCTGACTGTCGCCGACCTGGCCGTGCCCGTCCCGTCCACCACCGCCGCGACGTGGGCCAGGAGTTCGGCGCCGGCCGCGTCGATCGCTGTCGGGCTGCGGTCGACCCGGGCCAGCAACAGCGCGCCCTCGGCGGTGGCAACCACCAGCGTGGCCAGCGCCGATGCCCGTACGGCCGGGACACCGTCTCGCTTCAACGCGACGGCGATCAGCTCCCGCCACCGGTCGAACGCCTCGGCCGCGTACCCGGCGAGCGCGCCGTCGGCGGGCATGAGATCCAGCGCCACCCCGGCGATCGGGCAGCTTTGCCGGAAGCCGCTGGCGACCAGGCTGTCGCGGCTGGCCGCGATGAACGCCCGGACCGCCTCAACGGCCGTTCCGGCCTCGATCGCCGCGGTGAGCGCGCGCACCGTGGCGGCCGTGTAGCGGCGCAGCGCCTCGGCGGCGAGCTCTTCCTTGCCGCCCGGGAAGTGGTGGTAGATCGAGCCGCGTGGGGCACCGCTGCGGGCCAGCACGTCGCCGAACGACGTGGCCGCGTAACCGCGCTCGCGGAACAGTTCGATCGCGGCCCGCACCATCCGGTCCCGACTGTCCGGTGCCACACGCGACTCCCGACCCTTGACTATGACGAGCTGCATAGTGCAACCTCGGCACTATGACGGCCAGCATAGAGCAGGCTCAGCTCGTCCTCGAAGCACCGGGAAAAGCGGCCTGGACGGCCGTCCCGGTGCCCACGCTCGATGGCACCACCGGGCCCTCCGCCGGGGCCAGCGGCCCGGCGGCCGATCCCGCGGGAGCCGCACTCGTCCGCCCGCTGGCCGTGGCCACCTGCGACCTCGACACCGTGATCAACGCCGGCGCCTTTGCGCTTCCACTGCCCTACCTCCTCGGGCACGAGTTCGTCGCCGAGGTGGTCGAGGTCGGCCCGGACGTCACGGTGGCCCGGCCGGGCGACCGGGTCGCGGTGCCGTTCCAGATCAGCTGCGGCCGGTGCCGGTACTGCGCGCGCGGGCAGACCGGCGACTGCGGCACGGCGCCGCACGTGGCCGGCTACGGGCTCGGTGCGCTCGGCGGCGACTGGGGTGCCGCGATGACCGACCTGGTCCGGGTGCCGTTCGCCGAGGCGATGCTGGTGCCACTGCCCGATGGCGTCGACCCGCAGGTCGTGGCCAGCCTCGACAACCTGGCCGACGGGTACCGCACGATCGGCCCGTTCCTGCCGGCGCTCACCGCGTCCGGCGACGCCCGGATGCTGGTGGTGGGCGGGCAGTCGGTCGGGCTGTACGCGGTCGCGATCGCGCGGGCGCTCGGCGTCGAGGTGACCTACCTGGACCGCGACGAACGCCGCATGTCGATCGCCGCCGGCCTGGGGGCGACCGTCGCCGACATCGAGGACAGGAGCGGTCGTTACCCGTTGACCGTGCACACGTCGAGCCGGCACCGCACCCTGCTGCACGCGATCAAGGCGACCGACCGTGGCGGCACGTTGGTCGACACCGGCATCCTGTCCGACGACACGGCCCTGCCGCTGACGCGGATGTACACGGTCGGGATCACGTTCGTCACCGGACGGGCGCACGCGCGGCGCGACATCCCCGCGGTCCTGGACCTGGTCGCGCGCGGCGTGCTGGACCCGTCGGTGGTGACCGCGACCGTGGCGGGCTGGGACGACGCCGCGCAGGCATGGTCGGAGCACACCGCGAAGCTGGTCGTGGTCCGCTAGAGCTGTCCTGCCGTTCCCGTTGCTAGGGCCCGGTGTGGCCCGGTGTGGCCCGGTGTGGCGACGCGCAGCAGGCGCTGTGCCTCGGTGACCAGGCGGTTGCGGCCCGGCCGCCCGGCCGTTTCGGCGACGGCCGGGGGCAATGCGGCCGGTGACCCGGACGGGGCGGCGATTCGTGAGGCCAGTGCCAGGAGGTCGGGGGTGCCGCGCGGTGTTGGCGTGGCGTGGAGCAGTTCCGGTATCGCCGCCATCAGCAGGTGCCAGCCATGTGTGGACGCGCCGGCGTCGACGACGTCACCGAGCACCGGGAGGACGCGGTTCACCGGATAGCCACCCGCGGCGGTGAGGCAGCCGACCTCCGTGCCGACGGCGCCGGCGTCGAGCGTGCCCGCGGCGGCGAACGCGAGCATCGTGTCGGCGGCGGTGATCCGGTCGGCGCTGGTGCACGACCCGAGGGCGTAGGCGATCAGCAGCGCGCAGGCCGGCCCGAACCGGCCACCGGCGAGGGCCGATCGCGGCAGTCCGGCAGCGCCGCCGCCGGCGCCGTCGTCGTCGATCGAGATTCTGACCAGGTTCAGCAGGTGGGCGGCGATCGCCTCCGGGTAGGCCGGCGCCACTGCCGGCCACAATTGGACGCCGGTCGGGTACCGCTCGGTCTGGCAGTACTCCGGCAGCCGGACGCTGAGCACGTCGAACGGGTCGTCGGCACCGGCCGGGCGGTCGACCTCGACGAGTGGGTGCTCCTCCATCACCCGTGGCGAGGTGGACAACCAGCCGGCCCCAGGTGGTGTGCGGGACAACAACCGGCGGGCGCTGATCGGCGTCACTCCACCGGCGGCCAGTCGGGCGGCCACCCGGTGCGCGGCGGGTGAGCCGAGCGCGGTGGCCCGTGCCGCCAGGTCCGGCTCGGCCGCCAGTGGCAGCCGGAGCAGCGCCTGCGCGAGATCGGCCGGCCACGGCGTCCACCCCTCACGCGCGGCGCGTTCCAGCCGTTCGACCAGGACTGTCGGATCGACCAGCCCCGACGCCCCGGTGGGCGTGGCGAGCAGCAGCGGCGGCCCGCCCGCCCGGCTGACGCCGCCGAGGTTGCCGCCGATCTCGGCCAGCCGGGCGAGGATCAGGCGGGCGGGCGCCCGCTCTCGCGCGCTGGCCGGCAGATCCGCGACAGCGGCGAGCCACCGCAGTGGCGGCTCGCGGCCGGCGGCGGCCACCACGCAACTGGCCAGCGCGCACTGCAGCAGACCGGTACCCGGGCCGAACGTGAAGCTGAAGCGCTCGTCCCGGAACTGGTCGGGCGGCCACTTCCGGTCGGCCACCGGACGCAACGCGGCGGCGGTGCCGGCCGGGTCGCCCGCGGATCGCTCGACCAGGCCGGCGAGCAGCCGCTCCAGCTCGACCGCGTCGATGGTCAGCCGGCCGCGGGTGTCGGTGGTGAACGACACGGCCGCAACCTCGGCCAGTTCGTCGGCCGACGCGATCGGCGCCGGCCACGCGTCATCGGCCGCGTCAACCGCCGCGTCACCGCCGGATGGCCCGGCCGTCGCCGTCGCGGCCGGATCTGGATCGCCCAGCAGTGCCAGGGCCCGGGAGGGCAGGTCGGCAAGGAGGCCGGACACCGCGCCGCGCAGCGCCGCCACACCGGCCGGCCCAGCCGCACCCACGTGCCGGCTCACGACGGTCACAGCCGTCTCCTGGATCGCCAGGTCGGGGTGGTGCCACGCGACGGCCAGGACGTCGAGCACCTCGTCGACCCGGCCGCGGTCGGCCCGGGCGAGCGCGTCGAGCCAACCGATCTGCGCCCGCACCAGCGGGCGCTCGGCGCGGGCCAGAGTCTCCCGGGACGCGTCCAGGACCACCTCGACCCCGACCAGCCCGGCGTCGAAGGCCGCCCGTAGCGCCTTCTGCGCGACCGTCGCCGCCCCCACCGGCGCGGCCGCGATCAGCCTCCCGAAGTCGTTCGCCCGGTCAGCGGCCTCCCTTACCCCCGGGGCAAGCTCTTTCAGCAGACGCACGAAAGCGGCGAGCGACGATGGCCGGTCCGCCCGCAGCAGCCGGCCCACGCATCCGTCGAGCACCACGGCACGATCGAGGCGACCCTCGCGGACGAGTTCGGCCACTGCCAGGACCCGGACCGGCCCGCTCACCGACGACCCGTCGTCGCAGGCCATCCAGCGCGGCTCGTTGAACACGACGCCGAGGCCGTCGATCTCGAAGACCCGCGCCAGCATCGCGCCGAGCCACGGATCGGCCCGCAAGGTGCCGATCACGTCGGACAGGCGCCACGACCCGTGCTGGTCGGGCACGGTGCGCGGGAGCCAGCCCCGCACGAACCCCTCGTCGCCGGGCACCGCCAGGCCCACGTTCCGGGCCGACCAGGCCACCGTCTCCCAACTCTGACCCGGCACGCCGATGTGCTGGAGCCAGCCACGTACGAACCCCTCGTGGGCAGGCGCCGCCACGCCGGCGGCCCGGGCCAGACCGGCCACCATGTCCCAGCCCTGACCCGGCACGTCAGTACGCGGAAGCCGCGCCGCCAGCGCAGTCGCCAGGTCGCCCAGCGGGTACTCCGGCCGGCCCGCGGCGGCCCGCAGCATCGGATCAACACCGACCGCCCCCCATCGCCGGCGCAGGCCCGGCCGGCTCAGCGCCACGGCGGCCCGGGCGGGCGTCAAACACCCCACGGCGGCCACGAAGTACGCCAACACCTGCTCGCCGCCCGGGCCGGGCCACGCCTCCAGCCGGCGGGCACCCACCTCCACGGTGGCGGCCAAGGCCCCGCGGGCGGGCTCGTCGAGGCCCGCCAGCAGAGGCAGCAACCCTTCGGCCGATCCCTGGCCGAGCAATCGCTCCAGCTCCCCGACGGTGACGCCCGGCGAACCGGAACTCGCCCCGCCGACACCCCGCTCCACGTCCGCCATGCACGCGACCGTAATACGCGGCTACGACAACACGCGTCCACCGACAACACCCAGGCACTACGTCCCCGGAGCCTTGAATGCGACACGAGGCCACACCCGCGTGCAGCAGATCGATGCCGATCCGCGTTTGTACCTCTTAAGGACCGACTTGGAGGTACGGGGTGAGGTTCGAGGAATTCGCTGCGGCGCGGCTGCCCGCGCTGCTGCGTTACGCCGTCCTGCTCAGCGGCGACCGGGAGCTTGCCGGCGATCTCGTGCAGGAGGTGCTCACCCGGGCCCTGCTGCGGTGGCGGCGCATCTCGCGTGTGGAGGAGCCGTATGCCTACGTCCGGACCATGGTGACCAACGAATACCTGTCGTTTCGTCGGCGCAGAAAGCTCCCGACCGTCCCGCTGACCTACGAGGCGCTCGACGGTCCACGGGCGCCGTCCCTGGCGGACCCGGCCACCGGGGTCGACGAGCGCGCGGAGTTGTGGCGGCAACTGATCGGCCTGCCCCGCCAGCAGCGGGCGGTGATCGTGCTCCGGTACTACGAGAACCTGTCCGATTCGGAGATCGCGGAGGTACTCGGCTGTCGGCCGGGCACCGTCCGTAGCAATGCCGCGCGAGCGCTGGCCACGCTGCGCCTGGAGCTGACCGAGTTGTCGACGAGTGAAGGGAAGAGGTCATGAATGACCTTGAGCTGTTGCGACGGACCCTCGTGGATCAGGCGGGCGCCGCCCCGGATGGCAGCGGGTTCGTCGAGGCCGCTCGCGCGGGTGCGGCGCGGATCCGTACCCGCCGCCGGGTGCTCGCGGCGGGGGCGGTGGTCACCCTCGCCGTGGGTGCCGCGATCGTGCCGGGCGCGATCTCCCGGCTGCTGCCGACCGGGCTGTCCCCGGTCACCTCGGCCACGCCCCGTGGGCCGTTCCAGCTCACCGTCGACGTGGCCGCGAACAGCGGGTACCGGAAGTTGAAGTACGGCACCTTGGGGACGCGGCAGCACCTCAGCCTGCGGGCATCGGGCAACAGCAACGAATGGGGGAGCGAAGTCGTGGTCCACGATCCCGGCACGTTCGATGGGGCCCCGTTCCAGAGTGGCGAGAAGGTGACCGTGCGTGGGCATCGGGCGTACTACGTCACCGATCTTCTGGTCGGCGTCTCGATCGGCGGGGGTATGGCTCCGATCGACCCCGATCACCCGGAGGACATACGGAAGCCGGCGATCGGCTGGCCCGATCCGTCCGGGGCATGGGTGATCGTCTATCTCGACAAGCCGACGGGAGGGATCGGACTCCCCCAGAGAGACGACAAGGCAGACCTGCTGCGCGTCGCCGGTGCCCTGCGGATCGGAAACCCCCGCGACATGCGGGCCTCCTTCCACCTCGGCTACCTTCCGCCCGCGGTCGCCGGCCAGCCGGCAAGCGTCACCAGCAATAACTTCGCCGGCGACGACACATCGGGCGTCGTCGTCAAAGTCGGCGTGCAACCTTCGAAGATCGACATGTACATGTTGGGGAACGGCGATTGGGGCGAGTTGCTGAGGGTTGACATGGGGCCGATCGGCGACCTATCCAACCCCTCGATCCAAGTTCTCGGGCCGCCGGAGGTCAGGATCGCCGGATACGAGGGCTGGTACAACACCGATCCCACGCCCGGGTGGCAGGTCACACCGAACACGGGCCATCTCATGCTCAATGACGGCCGCTGCTCGCTGAATGTCTCCTCATCGGACCTCGCGAAGATCCCGTACGAAGAGCTGAAGCGCGTGGTCGAGGGGGCGCAGTTCGCGGACTGCATGCAGCCGAGCACGTGGCTGCGGCCACTGCCTGACCGCCCGGAACCCCGCGGCTCAGAGAGCTCGGTGAGCCCCCGGCCTGGCCGCACGGAGCCCGGTGGCTCAGAGAGTTCGGTGAGCCCCGGGGACGATCAGAGCTCTCCGCGATGAGCTGAGCGGCTTGCCGGCGGGTCCCGGCGACCCGCCGGCAGGCCAAGCGTCGGGGTACTCGCAGGAGGGGCGGACGGGACAATGGTGTGATGACCAGTCATGACGGACGTGCGGTGCGGACCGGTGGCATCACTGCGGGGCCGTCGTTGCTGGCGGTGCGTCGCCGTCCGCTGATGTACCTCGGGGTCGATCGGCACGACCCGGCGCTGCCCGGACAGGTTCTGCGGGTGGCGGTCCACCTGGCCGCAGCCGATCCGCACGGCTGCGTCTCCCGGGTCGATGTTGTGATCGAATCGGACCTGGTGTTCTCCGTGCGGGACAACGGTGCCGGTCTTGCCGTGGATCGGATCGGGCCGCACCGCGAGCCGTGGGTGACGGAAGCGTTGACCGGCCTGTTCACCGGTCGCGGACCAAGCCCAGCGGGCATGGGTCTGGCCATGGTGACCGCCCTGTGCACCACCGTTGTCACGGATGTCTGGCGGGACGGGCGGCACTACCGGCAGTGGGCGGACTGGCAATGCCCACCCCCGCCATTGCAGGTGCTAGGCGAAACCGAGGAACACGGCACCCGGGTGCTCGCCCACCTTGACGGCGCCTACCTCGGCTCCCCAGCGAGGCTGCCCCTCGACATCCCCGAACTCCTGTCCGACCCCTCCAGACACCCAGCCCTGCCGAGCGACGTTGACGTGAGCGTGATCGATCGGCGCAGTGGCGTCCACCGGGATGCGGGTCGAGAATCACATGACAGGTAGGGCATCCACATCGTGGTCGGTGAAGCCGTATCGGGTCACGATGGCGCGGTGTTGCGGCGAGCCGAGGAACACCGCGAGCTGGGAGTCGAGCGCCGCAGCGAACGCCGCCTTCTCCAAGCTGAGCGAAAAGGCGCCGACCGGGACAGGCTGTCGGCCGCTGTCAGTCGGAGTGCTCAGGTCGACAGCGACCAGATCCGCCGCATCCATGCGCGCGATCAGTGCGCGGTTACCGATAGCGGTGCTGGCCGCCGCATCGATCTCGCCGCGCCGTACCGCCTGAACGGCATCGTCCTGCGTGGCGAATGAAACCAGCCGCTCGTCCGGCACCCCGGCCTGCCGTGCCGAGTCGCCCTGGACCTGGCCGACGACCACACCGAGGCGGGCGTTGGAATCGACACCAAGATCACGGTAGGTGGCGAACCGGCCGACGTTGTCACCCCTGACGATCAATCCGTCGGGAACAGCCCAGATCGGGCGGGTGAATCGCACCTGCCGCGACCGCGCATCGGTGATGAACATGCCCGTGTTCAGGTGCCACCGGCCCGCGACAAGTCCGGGGATCAGCTCGGCGAAGGTGACCGGTTGAACAGCCACGGATGGGATCCCCGCCCGCCGCAGGACGATCATCGCGACTTCGACGTCACAGCCCATTGCGGTCCCATCGGGCTCAAGCCAACAGAAGGGCGGCTCATCGAGGATGGCCAGAACCACCCTGTCCAGTAGGCCGGACCCCACCTCCGAGGCGCTCACCCAATGATCTTCACACGGCGCATGGCCAACCGCGACCACCGCGCATGAGCCGCCGCCGAATGCTCTTCGGTTGTCGTCGTGTCGATGGGCGACTGCGCCGGCGGTCGGCGGCACGAGGTGGGCTGGCATCATCGGTGGTCACCGGGTGAACGTGGAGCACCTCGAGGTGGCGGTGCTGCACCAGGGGTTCCCTGCCACAGCCACGGCGCCCACGGTCCGGGCCGTCGCCGTGCTGCTCGCCGCGGGACGGGCACACCCGGACACGGTCGAACCGAGGTGCTTCCGGACCTGGCCGACGCCGTCGCGGCCGCCTACCCGGTGGCGTACGCGCTGCTGGAATACGCTGCGCCGGACCGGACCCTGTTCCACGTCGAGCACCTCGTGGCGATGGCCCGGATCCCTGCCCTGGCCGACCGGCGGGAGGAACTCGCCACCCTCGTCCAAGCGCGGGCGCGCCGCGACCCAGGGCCGCGGGCTTCGTGGGTGCACTGTCTCGGCCTGCTCGGCGTGGACCTGCGCGACCTGCTCACCGACGCGGATCCGGCAGCCCGCCTCCGGGCCGCGCTGACGCACCAGAACGACCCGCGGGCCCGGGACCAGATCCTGGCCGCGCTGGGCGCGTTCCGCGATCCCTACAGCGCGCATCGGCCGCTAACGCACGCCCAGCGTGCGCTGCTACGGGCGCTGGTCGCGAACGAACAGCTCTGGGATCCGACGAACGGCAGCTGCGCAAACGTCTTCACACGGGCCGGACTACCGCACCACCGAGAAGCGTGCCGGCACGAGAGCTAGTGTCGTCGCGGTGCGGCGAGCCGTTCCCGCGTCCGCACGACGAGGCGAGCCGAACGAGCCGAGTGAGCAACTTGGGAGATGTCGAGAAATGACCAGTGCGTTGCAGTACCTGCTCGAGCGGCACGTCGCCGGTGGGACCGTCCCGGGTGTCGTCGCCAGCCTCGGCAAAGCGGAGCCCGAGATCGTGGTCGCCGGCACGATGTCCGTCGGCGGTTCGCCCATGCGCACCGACGCGATCATGCGCATACAGTCCATGACCAAGGCCGTGACTGCGGTTGCGGCCCTGCGCCTGGTCGAGGCCGGGCGCATCAGACTCGACGAGCCGGTGCAACGATGGCTGCCCGAATTGGCGGATCGGCAGGTGCTGAACAGCCCCACCGCCGATCTGGCCGACACGTCACCGGCCGTCCGGGCGATCACGCTGCGGCATTTGCTGACCAACACCTCCGGCTACGGAATGGAGCTCACAGCGTGTCCGCTGCAGCGGGCGATGGCTGACAATGAAGTCGACGCCGGCGTCGACCACGTGACGCTCGGGGCCGACGAGTGGCTCGCCCGGCTGGCGGCACTGCCCCTGGCCTTCCAGCCCGGCGAGGGTTGGCGTTACCACCATTCCTTCGGCATCCTCGGAATCCTGATCGCTCGAGTTGCCGGCCGGCCGTTGCAGGATCACCTGGCCGACGACCTTCTCGAACCCCTCGACCTGCGCGACACCGGACTGTCGGTGCCCGCAGGCAGCGTCACTCGACTGCCGGCCAGCTACCGGCACACCGACTCAGGTTTGGTCCAACTCGAACCGGCCGCCGGTGGGTTCTACGCCGGGCACCCGCCGTTCGACGTGAGTCACTCCGAGCTCGTCTCGACAGTCCGCGACTACACCCGCTTCGCCCGGATGCTGGCCGATGGCGGCCGGTTCGAAGGGCGGCAGATCGTGTCGGAGGAGCACCTCCGGCTGATGACCGGCGACCAGGTGCCGGCTACCGCCAAGACGCCGGACAGCTTCTTCCCCGGCTTCTGGGACCGGACCGGCTGGGGCTTCGGCGTCGGTGTCGACACCGAGGGCGGGCGGGTCGGCCGCTACGGGTGGTCCGGCGGACTGGGCACCAACTTCTTCGTCGACCCTGACGGAACCGTCGGTGTCCTGCTGACCCAGGTCGAGATGGGCGAACGGATTCAGGTCCTGCTTTCGGAGTTCCACGCCCTGCCTGACCCGGCATAACGTACGCGGCGACGGACTCGGATCGAGGCGTCACCTCCGCCAGACGGGGGAGCGTAGGGAGAAGTCGATGGAGGCGGCCACATCAGCAGCACGCTCCGCGCCCAGTTCCCGCTCGGTCAGCCACAGGCCCAGATCCAAGCCGGCGCTCAACGCACCGGCGGTAATCCGATCCCCGTCGTCAACCACCCGTTC
Source organism: Virgisporangium aurantiacum (assembly GCF_016863635.1). Lineage (GTDB taxonomy): Bacteria > Actinomycetota > Actinomycetes > Mycobacteriales > Micromonosporaceae > Virgisporangium > Virgisporangium aurantiacum. The sequence continues at coordinate 71,371 of NZ_BOPG01000102.1, forward strand.
AGCGATCACGTTGACGCCGTAGCCGCGTAGCTCGTCGAACGCGGCACGGTTCGTCGTCGCGTTGCGGCCGGTGAGCAGACCCGCCGCAGCCAGCAGCATTCCGCCCGTGCAGACCGATGCCGTCCATCGCGCGGAAACAGCCGCGTCGGCCAGACGCGCTGGCAGGACACCACGCTGCGCCTGCGCCCAGGAGCCTCGTTCGGCGCGGTTCATCCAGCCGCCGCCGACTGCGACGATTCCGTCGGGACGGCCCAGCACGCCGGGCACGTCCAGTCGCACGCCCCGCATACTGCGCACCGGACCTGGCTTGTCGACGACAACCAACTCCACGTCGAATCCCGCAGCCGACAGCACTTCGAACGGGCCGAAGGCGTCGAGTTCGTCGAACCCGTCAAAAATGACGATCTCTATCCGCACCTGGACAGACTCGCCGGTCGCATCGTGGTGTGCCAGTGGCATGCTTGCCGTCATGCGAAAGGAATCGGCCATTCATCGCGTCGCCGTGCTGGCTCTGCCGCCGGTGGTGGCGTTCGACATGGCCGTCGCCACGCAGGTCTTCGCTCATGAGGGTTCCGGTCGTTACGAGGTCGTGGTGTGCTCACTGCGGGCTGGGCCGGTGCCGACCACCACAGCGGGATTCGGCATCACCGTCGCCGCCGGTCTGGACGCGGTCGAGATCGCCGACACGGTCATCGTGCCGGGCTTCCGGCGCGGGCTGGCGCCGGCCGACGCACTCGACGCCCTCCGGGCGGCGCACCGACGCGGAACCCGGATCGCGTCGATCTGCAGTGGTGCCTTCGCCCTGGCCCAGGCCGGCCTGCTCGACGGTCGCCGGGCCACCACCCACTGGGCCCACGCCGCCGATCTCGCCCGCGAACATCCCGCCGTGCACGTCGATCCGGCAGTCCTCTACATCGACGAGGGCAGTGTGCTCACCAGCGCTGGACTCGCAGCCGGCCTCGACCTGTGCCTCTACCTCATCGGGGTCGACCATGGGCAACCGGCGGCGATCCGACGCGCCCGGGACATGGTCACCGCCGTTCACCGCACCGGTGGGCAGGCCCAGTACAGCCTCGCCGACACAACGGCCACGAGCGAGCGTCTCAACAGTGTGACCGAATGGGCGCTGGCCAACCTGCACCGGTCCATCACCGTCGCCGACCTTGCCCGGCAAGCGATGCAGTCGACCCGGACCCTCAGCCGCGCCTTCGCCACGGAGTTGGGCACCAGCCCACGCGCCTGGCTGATCGCCGCCCGGCTGCGCTCCGCCTGCGCCCTGCTCGAGACCGGCGACCTGACCGTCGAGGAGATCGCCCGGCGCAGCGGGCTGGGCACCGCCGCCAACCTCCGACTGCAGTTCCGCCGAACCTACGCCACCACCCCACTCGCCTATCGGAGTGCGTTCCAGCCACGCTGAGTCCCGCACCCGGACCATCCGGATCTGGCCGCCGACCGCGCCTCTTGGCCGCCGGCCACCACAGTGGGTGACAGCCACTTCGAACACCCGGCAGTTCCGCGGCTGTAGACGAGGCGATCAACAGCGCCGTGCGGGCGGTCAGTCGGCGGCTGGGCCACGTCGGTGGCGGTGGCGTGTCAGCAGGTATCCCGCGTAGGCGGCGATCGCGACGGCTGCGAACATCGCGGGTGGTCCGATGACCGCGTTGGCGCCGCTGCGGGATTTCATCGCGGTCCCGAACGCGTGGTCGGAGAGCAGCGACCAGTGCGACCGCCAGGACAGGGCCGATCCCGTCGAGAGCGCTGAGCCGACCGACAGGATCGATCCGGCTGAGCCGATGCTGCCGATGGAGGCGATCGAGCCGACGCTGCCGATGGACAGCACCGAGCCGTGGGAGCCGATCGACAGCAGGGAGTCGGTGGACCACAGCGACAAGCGGGAGGAGCCGGTAGAGGACATGAGCGGATTATGCGGTACTCCGGTTGCCCGGCGGCCATCCGCTGTGCCGCAAGCAACGCGGCCTGACGCACCGGGCGGTCGACGCGCGGGCCGGGTCGCCAAGGTGCTCACCTACGACGTTGGCCGGATGGTCGACGCCGCCGTCCCGTAACCGCGTTCTACGGAGTGTAGAATTTATCATTCTACGGAGTGTAGAATTTCCGCATGCGTCTCTACGCCCGTAGAGTCGCGAGCGGGGTCGATGACCGGCTCGCGGCCGCGACGCCCCTGCGTCGTCTGCTCAACAAGGTCTTTCCGGACCACTGGTCGTTCCTGCTCGGCGAGATCGCGCTGTACTCGTTCATCGTGCTGCTGCTCAGTGGCGTCTACCTGGCGTTGTTCTTCGACCCCTCGATGGCCGAGGTGACCTACGACGGTGCCTACACGCCGCTGCGTGGGCTGGAGATGTCGCGTGCCTACGAGTCCACGCTGGATATCTCGTTCGAGGTCCGCGGTGGGCTGTTCATGCGGCAGATGCATCACTGGGCGGCGCTGCTGTTCGGGGCGGCGATCCTCATCCACATGCTGCGCGTGTTCTTCACCGGCGCGTTCCGCCGGCCGCGGGAGCTGAACTGGGCGATCGGGGTCGTGCTGCTCCTGCTCGCCTGCGTCGAAGGGCTGATCGGCTACTCGCTGCCCGACGACGGGCTGAGCGGCACCGGGCTACGCATCGCCAGCGCCGTACTGCTGTCGATCCCGGTGATCGGCAGTTGGTTGTCGTCGGCGCTGTTCGACGGCGAGTTCCCCGGCACCATGGTCATCGGCCGCTTCTACCTCCTGCACGTGCTGCTGCTGCCGGGCGTGCTGCTCGCCCTCATCACCGCCCACCTGGGGCTGCTGGTGAAGCAGAAACACACCCAGTGGCCGGGCCCGGGCCGGACCGAACGCAACGTGGTCGGCGTGCGGATGGCGCCGGCGTTCGCGGCGAAGGCCGGCGGCTTCTTCATGATCGTATTCGCCGTGATCGCGGTGCTCTCCGGGCTGTTCCAGATCAACCCGGTGTGGGTGTTCGGTCCGTACCAGGCCGGAGTGGTGTCGTCGGCCAGCCAGCCCGACTGGTACATGTGGTGGCTCGACGGTGCGTTGCGGCTATTCCCGCCCTGGGAGGCCCGGGCCTTCGGCTACACGGTGCCCACCGTCTTCTTCCCCGCGGTGGTGCTGCCCGGCGTGCTGGTGACGGCGGCGCTGCTGTACCCGTGGCTGGAGGCCCGGTTCGCCCGCGCCGGGGCCTCCAGCACCGACCACCACCTGCTGCAACGCCCGCGCGACGCGCCGCAGCGCACCGCGCTGGGCGCGATGGCAGTGGCGTTCTACCTCGTCCTGACGCTGTCGACCGCCAACGACGTGATCGCCGAGCAGTTCCACATCAGCCTCAACGCGATGACGTGGGCCGGCCGGATCGGACTCCTGCTGGCACCGCCCGTCGCATACTGGGTGGCCTACCGCCTCTGCCTGGCGCTCCAGCAGCACGACCGCGAGGTGCTCGTACACGGCGTGGAGACCGGCATCATCCGGCGGCTGCCCGACGGCGGCTTCGTCGAGATCCACCAACCGCTCGGGAAGGACCTGGAATACCGCGGGTCACCGGTGCCGAAGAAGATGAACCGCCTCGGCGCGCTGGCACCGACCGTGCGCGGCTTCTTCGTCCCGATCGAAAAGCCTGCCGACAGGCCGGCCGAGAACGTCGGAGCGGGGAGCGGAGCGCTCAGCAGTCACACGACACACCGTGAACTGGTGCGGTCAGCGACTCGACGGGTCGACGACTGACAGAGCCCCGGCCGTCGCGACCGGCACTGCCCTCGCACGCGTCCGTCGGACCGATATCGAGCGAGCTCGTCGCACGCCGCCACCCGCCGGCTCAAACACCTGGCCGCCACCGCGGGGATCCGGATGCCGCGCATGCACCGTCACATGTTGAGACACACATTTGTGACCACCATGCTCGACGCCGGTGTCAGCCTGCGCGAGGTCCAGATCGCACGTCCTCGCCGCCTTCATGGCCTCAGGAACATGATCGACAGTGTGATCGACTCGCGGCTTGCCGATGAGCGGTTGTACGCGGGCCGCGTCGTCCGGCAGGATTTGGCCCTGTGGCAGGCCAACCCGAGCCGGACGCCGTTGGCGAGACCCGTCGCCGGCGCGGGCCGCTGCGAGCCTGGGTCGTCGCCAATCCGGCTGACGTGATCGACGTGTTCGTCTACGTGGTCGTCCTGAACCTCGCCGTTCAGTACCTCCCAACGGTCATCAGCGAGACCTTCACCCTCTCGTTGCTGACGGCCGCCCTGCTCAAGGTCACGCTGGAGTTGGTGCTCCTCCTCAAGGGCGCCGTTCTGGCTCGGCTACGCGGGGCAACCACACGGCTGGCAAAGACGACGTCTGCCCTCATGCTCTGGGTGGTGGCGGCGGGGAGCAAGTTCGTCGTGCTCTGGCTGATCGACATCGTGTTCGGTGGTTCGGTCAGTCTGGGCGGCTTCGTACCCGTGACGCTGCTCGTCATCGCTCTGCTGGTGTCGCGGGCGGCTGTCAGACGTCTGCTCTACGGCACGACCGCCCCGGACTGAAATGCGCTTTGGCCGCCCAGCCTCGTGCGACAACGGATTTGGCCGATGCGCGGATCTGCCGCTGGCAGCGCGTAGCCCGCTGGCTCACAGTGCGTCCGTCGCGTGGACAGCCGGAGCTAGACCAATTCCAGGAGGATGTCGTCTTCGGATTCTGTGCCACCTGGACCGTGATCGCGAATGATCTCAACGATCTGGTCGAACAGAGTTGGCCCCTCCCCGCGGCGGGCTCTGGCGATCTCGGACTTGACCTGTGAGCGGTTGGCTGGATGGCACGTGACAAGCAGGCCCTCCAGGTATCGAGCGGTCGCGTCGTAGCCCAGGGCTGCCCTGGACAACTCGGAGTTGACCCACCTCAATGCCCACCCGTCCTCGGGCGTGCCGAAGCCGCCTCGGAGGATGTCGTTGAGGGCATCCA
>NZ_BOPG01000103.1 GCF_016863635.1 Virgisporangium aurantiacum
CGTTCGGCGCCGGGGCGGTGAAGTCCCGGCCGATGAGGTCGGGTGCCTTGGCCGCGGCCGGGTCCGCGATCGTGGTCCGGGTGCGGCGACGCAGCCGCAACCCGGCCAGACCGACACCGCGCATGACACGGGCGACCCGCTTGTGATTGACCCGCTCCTGCCCGCCGTGGCGGCTGGCGGGGTCGCGGAGCTCGGCGGTGATCCGGGGCACGCCGTAGGTGCCGTCGAACGCGGTGTGCACGGCCCGGATCCGCATCGCCAGCGCCGCATCGGCAGCCTGGCGGGCGGCCCGCGCCGCCGCGGTGGCCTTCCAGTGGTAGAACGAGGACCGGGCGATCTTCAGGACCTGGCATAACCGCTTCACGCCGTAGCGTGGCGAGTGGTCAGCGACGAACTGGAAGCGGTTCACCAGCGCGTCTCCCCGGCGAAATACCGGGCCGCCTTCCGCAGAATGTCCCGCTCCTCCTCCAACTCGCGGACCCGCCTGCGCAACGCGGCATTCTCCGCCTCAACCTGCGACGCCGCCGACCCCGATCCCGGCGCCGACGCGGCCGGTTCGGCCCGGACCACCGCCGGGCCCTTGCGCCGCCCGTCCGCGAGCCGGATCCAGTTCCGTAGCGTCTCCGGGTTCACACCCAGATCCTCGGCAACGGACCGGATCGTCGCGTCCGGCCGGGAGTGGTACAACGCCACCGCATCGGCCCTGAACTCGGCCGAATAGTGTTTCATCGCCATCTGTCTATGGACTCCTGTCCACCCGGACCATCAAGATCCAAGTCTCGGGTGTCCAAGATCGGGGGTCAACTCCCATCAGTATCAGTGGTCTGGTCGTGGTCCCGGTCAGTTAGGCGGGATACCGATCCGCACGCTACCGACCGTGTCGCCGTCGTAGTGGACGAGCAGTGCCCGGTTCCGATCGGGAGTCAACCAGTGCTGCCTGGCGCCGACGTCCGTGACCGGCGGCCCCAGCCGCGCTGCGAGCGACTCCCGTGTGTCGCTGAACGTGACGCCCCACGGTAGGGGACCGTCGAATGCCCGGAAGCGGGATCCGTAGGGGTGGGCCCGGCCCAGGCCCGGCGGCGCCCACGCGTTGTGCATGGTGACGCTCCAGAGCATGCGCCGCCGGGCGTCCTCGAACTCGGTACGCAGGCTCGGGGTGTAGCGGGTCTTCAGCGTCTGATTGCGGTACTCCCATGGATAGGCGAACTCCAGCTCGAACCCGGCGTCGAAGCGGGCCAGCGACCGGAACTCGTCCGGGCCGGGCACCGTGCGTAGGTCGATGCCGAGGGACGCGCAGTAGGCGACGATCTCCGGCTCGTCGGTGAACCGACCGAGCATCGGTTCGGCTGTCGCGGCGACGGTCAGCGCGGCGGCGGCGGTCAGAGCCGGATCCGCGGGCACTATCGGCGGGAGAGCGGCGATCCTGGCCACCCGGTCCCGCTCGGTGCGCTCGGTCACCTCGTCGATCCAGGCGCCGAAGTCCGGCGCCGGTGGGACCTCGGGGACGACGAGACCCTGAGTGCGCAGCCACGCGGCGAGGTCGGCATGGCGGGACGGCTCCCGATCCTCCTCGTCGTCCTCGTCGTCCCGGTTCAGTTCCCACACGCCGCAGGCGCGGTCGCCCCAGCCGAGGAGAAACGCCTCAAGGCTGTCGGTCAGGGTGCGGTACTCGCCCTCCGAGTCGATGTTCACCACTGCCGGCGCCGGACCACCGTGATCCCACAGGGCCAGCTGCGAGCCCTCCGGCAGGGTGAGGAAGATCCCCACCCGTTCGCGGACCGCGAGCGACGCGTCCTCCAGCGGCGTGACGTACTCGTCCGACGGCTCGCTGGAGAAGGTGTTGAAGTAGCCGACGGACCCGTACGGCTGCTCCGCGAGCCACCGGCCCAGCGCTGGGAGCACCGGCGGCACGGACATGCCCGGCGGGAAGCCGGTGGCGAACGACGCGACGTCGACGTGGTACACGGCGCTGAACGTAGCAACGCCCCACCGCAGGCGCGACCCCGCCGGGCACAGATGTGGGACCTGCCCGGGAGGGGCTACAAGGGCACCGCGCCCGCGTAGATCGTTCTTTCGGGCTCTCGCGTGTTGGTCCATCGCCAGCGGGGCCGGGCGAACCCGGCGCGGGTCGTATCCCGGAACGCGCGGAAAGGGCGCGGGAGCCTGTCCGCTCCCGCGCCCTGACCGTCAGCGTGCCCCTCGGCCGGCCGTCACGCGGCCTTCACGAAATACTGTGCGGCCGATCCGTTGCAGTCCCAGATCTGCAGTCGCGCGCCGTCCGCTGTCGAGCCTCCCGGGGAGTCCAGGCACTTGTTGGAGTTCGGGTTGCGCAACCGGTTACCTTCCTGGACCCAGTTCTGTGCACCGCTGCCGTTGCAGTCCCAGAGCTGCACCTTCGTGCCGTTGGACGTACCCGCGCTGGCGACGTCGAGGCACCGGCCCAACGTCCGCAGGGTCTGGCCGTCCCAGCTCCACTGCTGGTCCTTCGAAAGAGAAGGCCCCTGGCACGTCCACAGCTGCACGGCCGCGCCATTGCCGCCCGTGTCGTTTCCGGCAACGTCCACGCACTTACCGCCCGGCCCGTTGATCTGCGTCGCGGGTCCGCCCGTGGGAGGCGGCGTCGTGCCCCCGCCGTCCTGGTAGTAGCGCACGTAGTCGATCGATGCGGTGAGCGGGAACTGGCTCTGCACGGGGTTCTGTCCGGGGTACGTGCCGCCCAGCGCCAGGTTGAAGATGACGTGGAACGGCTTGCGGAACTCCTCCAACGTCGCCGGTGTCGTGTCGATCACGTGCGTTTGCGCACCGTCCACGTACCAGCGGATCTGCGCGGCCGTCCACTCGATCGCATAGACGTGGAAGGCCGCGGCGTTGTTGACGGCGGGGTTCGCGACGTAGTTGGCGTTCTGACCCGCTGTCCACGGGAACACGCCGGTCCGCAGATCCCAGAAGATGTTGTTCGTCACGGTCGCGTTCGCGTTCGCGTGCTCCATGATGTCGACCTCGCCGCAACTGGCCCAGTTGGTGGGCAGGCGGTCGTAGTAGGTCTGCGCCGGGTTGTAGGCGCTCGTGGACGTCTCGTCGCACGAGTCACCGAGCATCCAGAAAGCCGGCCACGAGCCGGTGGCGGTCGGGAGCGCCATGCGCGCCTCGATGCGGCCGTACTGGAAGGACTTCTTCGTGTCCGTCGTCATGCGGCACGACGTCTGGTAGAAGTTGCGGCCGTTGACCGTGATGGGCGTCGTGAGCCAGTTGGCGCGCATCACGAGGTTGCCGCCGGACTGCGTGCAGTTCTCGGGGCGGTACCACTCCCACTCGCCGTTGCCCCAGCCGTCGAAAGCATTGAGGCCGGGGTTGAGGCCGTTGCCGACGTTGTAGTTCCAGTTGGCGCTGCTGGGCGCGCCGGACCCGTTGAACTCGTCGGCCCACACGAGGTTCCACGCGGCGTGTGCGGGCTGCTGCTGGACGACCGCGATGCCGACAAGTGCGGTGGCGGCCGCGGTGAGGAGGACCATGAGGCGCCGGTGGCCGCGTGACAGCGCTCGGTCGGCAGCGCGGCCACGGAGCCTGGGGGAGGTGCGTTCTTGTTGAGTCTCCACAGCGGGGGTGCCCTTCTCGAGCAGGGGCGGCGATGGGACGATTGGCGGAAATGCCTGTTCTAACCCCCACGTGGCGGACGTGAGAGCGCTCTCAGGATAGCTCAACCTCGATCTGTTACGAAGTATGGAATTGAGCGGCGTAGATACGACGAAAGTGCCCTTTGTGCTGGGATGATCGGGTTTGTTGAGGACCAGATCAGGGCCAGCGGGACGGGCACTTTCGGGGCGAATATCTCAAGCCTGGCGGGGGCGGAGCCGCGGTGTTCGATGAGAAGATCTCGTGTCAACAGTGCCCTCATCGACGCGCACGCCGAGCGGGTCGCGCGGGCGCTCGCGGCGGCCGACAAGGCGGTGTCGAAGGCGGAGACCGCCACCGAGAAGCGCTTCGAGAGCGTCGACGAGTTCCGGCAGAGGCTCTCCGACCAGACCAGGTCGCTCGTCAGCAAGGTCGAGTTCGACGCGGTCCGGGATAGCAGCGCCGTGCGCATCGCCGATCTGGCCAGTCGGTTGGACAAGACCGAGGGAAACGCGGTCGGGCTCAACGCCGGCTGGGTCTACCTGATTGGCGGGCTGTCGGTCGCGGCTACGCTGGCGAGCCTTGTCGTTCTCGTCGTCCAGTGGACGAGTTGACCGGCGAATAGGTGGGGTCCGGGAGACCCTACCGAGCATCAGGCTGAGGCGACCGCGATCGAACGGGCGCTGGCCGAACGGCGACACGACAAGCGGTGAGTGGGCTCCGGCGGCCAACTTCGGGACGGACCGGCGGGCTCTACATTTCGCCAGCACCTTGTTGCCTGGGGCTGCCTCCTTGGAGATGATCTCGACTGTCGCCACCGAGATCGAGTTCTCGGGGTGTGGATCAGGTATCGCGCGGGAGGCCTGAATTGGGGACCAGCTATCAGACGGTCGTGGTGGCCGCGTCGATCGAGTCGGTGCGATGCGCTTTGGAAGCGGACCAGGTCGAGGCGCTGCTGGTGCCGGCCGGACCGGACCGCACCGCGGTCCTGCCCAGTGAGGGCGACCACGACTTCGTCGACCCCGGCAGCGTCGCGGAAGCATTGAGCGCCGACCTGAAGGTCGACGCGTTGGCCCAGGTGGTCTTCGACTCCGACCTCATTTTCCTGGACCTTTACCGCGGCGGTGAACGGATCTTCGAGTACGTATCGGACCCGGCGATGCGGGCCAGCCTCGACGGCGAACCCGCCCCGCCGCCATCGGCCGACCCCGCAGGTGATGCCGCTTTCGCCGCCGCGGCGTTGGCGCCGTTGGGGGTTGGGCAGGTCGACCTGGCGATGCTGGCCGCCACGCTCCGCACCGATCAGGACGGGTGGGTGTTCGCAGAAGCGTGGCACGCGGAGATTCTGACCGTGTTGAACCTCGACCCGACCGCGGCGACGATGGCCTTCCGGTGGGCGGTCTCGGAGGACCTGCCCGGAGCCGTCCGCACAGTGGCAATGTCGGATGCCGACGCCATCGAGCAGTCGGAGTGGTGGCCGTTTCCGGTCATCATCTACACCGCGATTCCACTGGACGTCGACCCGGCCGACGCCGCACAGGTACTCGCCGACGCCATTGCCGACCAGACGATCGCGATGCGCACCCACGTCGGCTACGCACCCGTCGTCCCCGGCGCCGCCGTCAATCCGGCCAGCCGCTTCCCGGGAGTCCCGATCCGCACCGGCCAGCAATCGGCGACCTACTTCGCCCAGATACTGATCCGGTCCCCGGGACGCCAACCGAACTACGAACAGGTCATCACCGCCATCGACAACGCCTGGGTCACCGCCTGGCGCGACCGGTACGGCATCACCGCAGAACAGGAACCCGCATTCGCCCCCACCACGTACGACCGGTTCCGCATCGGCTTCGGCCACACCCACGAACGCCGGACCACAACCGACCACCCGATTCTCTGAACCTCTCTGACGGCCGCCGAACCGAACCCGACTCTCGCCAGACCGGTCCAAGCCCAGCTATGTGGACACCGGGTCGCGGCGACACTTGACGGTGTCACCGTCGACATCACCGAGGTGGTCGGCTTCGGCGGGCCGCTGGGCGGTCGGACGCACCTGGTGGTGTCCGACAATGGGCGGTTGGTCGTCACCTATGCCCGCGACGGTCCGAGCCCGGTGATGACGCCGGCCCGGCCAACGGTTCTCGACCGAGTTGTGGCGACGCGTCCCAGCCGGTACTGCCCGTCGGACCGACTCGGAGGCTATGCCGCCTCCGTTGCCGTACCTGTATGCCTTTGACTGCCGATCCTTGATCGCTCCGAGGGTCACGTGCCGCGGGGTAGGGCGTACCCGGTGGCAGCCCGGATGCCGGCGTCCGCCCGGGCGTGCCGGTCGGCCTCGTCGGGGTGGCCGCAGGCCTGGGCGACACGCGCCAGTACGGCGTGCGCGTCGGCCGCCAGCACCCGGTACCCGCAGGTCGTGGCCTGGTGCAGCGCGAGCGCCGCGTGGCAGCGGGCGGCGGCGTGATCGCCGTCGGCGAGCGCCACCGCCGCCAGCCCGGTCAGCGCCTCGATCTGCTGGCGCGGGGTCGAAGCCGCACCGGCGACGTCGTGGGCCCGGTGGTGGTGCTCGGCGGCGCGGCGGCGATCGCCGGCCCGCAGGTACACGGCGGCCAGCACGTTAAGTGCGGCGGACTCGGTGCGCGGGTCGCCGATCTCCCGGCTCAGCGCCAGCGCGGTGAGCGCGTGCGTACGGGCCGGCGCGACCTGGTCGAGGGCGAGCCCGACCGCGGCCAGCCGGTGGTGGATGAGCGCCTGCCCGTCGCGGTCGCCGACCTCGGCGTACAGGGCGCCGGCGCGGTCGAGGTACCGACCCGCCTCGGCGAGGAGTCCCCGCTCGTGGCAGACCTGCCCGAGTCCGGTCAGCGCGAGCGCCTCGCCGTGGCGGCTGTCGAGGGCGGCGTTGAGCGTGACCGCCTCCTGGAAGTGCGCGGTGGCCTCGCGCAGCCGACCGGTCTGGTGGTACACGGCCGCGAGCTGGCCGAGGTTGTTGGCGATGCCGGCGCGTCGGCCGATGTCCCGGTCGACGGCCAGCGCCGCGGCCAGCAGGCGGGCGGCCGCCCGCAACCGGCCCTGCGTCTGGCCGACGATGCCGAGGTTGCCAAGCGTGGTGGCCTCGCACGCGCGCCACCCACAGCGGCGGGCCAGCCGCAGCGCCGCACCGTAATGGCGCAGCGCCGCCCGGTGCTCGCCGACGCTGCGGCACGCCGTACCGAGGCTGAGCCGGGCCGCCGCCTCAGCCCACGGGTCGCCGGCGCGGCGGGCCGCCGCCAGCCCGGCACCGGCGACCACCATCCAGTCGGCCATGTGCCGGCCCAGGTGGAAGTAGCCACGCAGCCGGTCGGCGAGGCGGGCGACGGTCGCGGGTGGACCGACGGCAGCCCGGACGGCCGCGACCAGGTTGACCCGTTCGGCGTCGAGCCAGGCGACGGCGGCCGCCCGGTCGGCGAAGCGGCTGTCCGGCGCCACGCCCGGCAGCCGGAGCATGTGCGGGTAGAGCAGATCGGCTGCACCGTCGACCACGGAAAGGTACCAGTCGTGGAGCCGGGCGGTCGCTGCGGCGCGCTCGGCCGGCAGGTCGTCGCGGTGCGCCCGCTCCGCCGCGTAGCAGCGCAGCAGGTCGTGTGCGGTGTACCGGCCGGGCTCCGGTTCGTCGAGCAGGTGGGCGGCGGCGAGCCGGGCCAGGGCCGCCGTGATGTCGCGTTCCGGCTCGGCAGCGAGCGCCGCGGCGGCGCCCGCGTTGATCGTCGGCCCCGGCACCAGCCCGAACAGCCGGAACAGCCGGCGGGCCGGCCCAGGCAGCGCCGCGTACGACGCATCGAACGCCGCACCGACCGCCGTCTCCGGGTCGCCGTCGACGGCGAGGGCGGCGAGCCGGTTGGCGCGCAGCATCGCCACGTACCCGCCGATCGACCGGCCCGGGTGCCAGGCCAGCGCCGCCGCCGCGACCCGCAGCGCCAGCGGCAGGTGGGCGCATGCGTCAGCGAGGTCGTCGGCCGCCCCGGGTTCGGCCGCCACCCGGGCCGGGCCGAGCAGCCGGGCCAACAGGTCGCGGGCCTCGTCCGGCCGGAGCAGGCCGAGCCCGATCGGCAGCGCCCCGTCGCGGGCGACCAGACCGGTCAGCCGCTCCCGTCCGGTGATCAGGACCAGGCCGCCAGCGCCGGGCAGCAGCGGCCGGACCTGGTCAACATCGCGGGCGTTGTCGAGGACCACCAGCAGACGCCGCCCGGCGGCCAGCGTCCGCAGCAGCGCGCCGGCCTGATCCAGCCGTACGGGTACCTGCTCCGGCGGTACCCCGAGCGCCCGTAGGAACCCGGTGAGCGCGTCGATCGGCGGTACCGGCGGGTCGGCCGCCCAGCCGCGCAGGTCGACGAACAGCTGGCCGCCGTCGAAGTTGTCGCGGACCCGGTGCGCCCAGTGCAGCGCCAGCGCCGTCTTGCCGATCCCGGCCGTACCGGCGATCGCCGCGATGACGAGCCGGTCCGGGCGGATCTCCGGGATGAGTTGGTCGAGCCGGTCCAGGTGCGCGGCACGACCGGTGAACCCGGTGGCCGGCGCAGGTAGCTGCGCGGGCACCGGGCCGGCGGCCGGCCGGTCGAGCGCCCGGTCGGCGCGCACCGACTCGGCGCGCACCGACTCGGGCGCGGCGAGGATGGCGGTGCGCAGGGACTTCACCTCGGTCGCCGGTTCCAGGCCGAGATCGGCCAGCACCGCCTCGTACGCGAGGAACGCCGCCAACGCGTCGGCCTGCCGCCCGGTACGGTGCAGCGCGACCATGAGCGCCCGCCAGGCGCGCTGGCGCAGCGGGTGCTCGCGGGTCAGCGCGCCCAGCGCCGCGACCGCCTCGTCGGGGCGGCCCAGCGACACCAGCGCCTCGGCGTGGTGCTCCCGCCCGGCGAGGTGCAGTTCGACGAGCCGCGCGGCCTCGGCCGCGGCGGGTCCGTGGTGGGCCAGATCGGGGTACGCCTCGCCGGTCCACAGTTCGAGCGCCCGGTCGAGCAGGTCGACGGCTCGGTGCGGCCCGGCCGCCCGCGCCTCGACGACGAGGGCCTCGAACCGCCGGGCGTCGACCGCGCCGCCGTCGGCCCACAACGTGTAGCCGTCGCCGGTGCGGGCGAGTACCTCGGCACCGAGCGGTCGGCGCAGCCGGGAGACGTAGGACTGCACGGTGTTGACCGCCGACGGCGGCGGGCGCGGTCCCCAGACGGCGTCGACCAGGGTCGGCATCGACACCGGCCGGCCGATGCGCAGCACCAGCGCGGTCAACAGCCGGCGGGGCCGGGCGCCGGCCGGGCCCACCTCCTCGCCGCTGATCGTGACCCGCAACGGGCCGAGCACCCGGAAGCTGAGCACGCGCAGATTATCGGCCAGCGTTACCGATCGACGACGGTGCACGTCGGATGCACGTCAGATGCACGCACCGAACGGTTGGCTGTCGGAGCCGGGCAGCGCTTCGTACCCGGTGCCGAATTTATTGGGGGGTGTGATGACGAGACGATGGAGCCGCGTCGCGGCCGGGACCGCGACGCTCGTCGCGGGAATGGCAGCGGCGTTGGTACCGGTGACGCCGGCCGCCGCGTCGACGATTCCGAGCGCGACGGTGGTCGCGACGAGTCCGGTATTCAACTCATTGCCGGAGAAGTCGGCGGAGGCCCGGTGCCCGGACGGCATGCGGGTGCTCGGCGGGGGCGTGCGGGTGAGCTTTCCCGACCACATCGTGGTGGTGCGGCAGGAGCCGGTCCACACGCAGGCCGTCGACAGCTTCCTGGTGACGGCGCTCGAAGACGAGGTGGGCACGACCAACGAGTGGGCGGTACAGGCGATCGCGGTGTGCGCGGCCGACGTGCCCGGGATCGAGATCGTCGCCGCGGTCTCGGCGACCGGGTCCACCGGGTTCATCGGGGTGAGTTCGCGGTGCCCAGCTGGGAAGAACGCGATCGGTGCCGGGGGGCGCGTGGTCGACGGGTTCGGCCAGGTGGCGCTGGTGACGCTGATCGAGGGCGGCTTCATGTTCAACACCCGCACGACGGCGGGCGGGCTGGAGGACCTCAACGGGTTCGCCGGCAACTGGAGCGTCACGTCGTTCACCGTGTGCGCAACCCTGAACAGCCCGTCGGACCTGCAGGTGGTCAAGACCTACGCGAACAGCACCGACCTGACCAACGTCATCGCGGCCACGTGTCCCGCCGGCATGTTCGCCACCGGCGGCACGGGGTGGGCCGACCTGCCCAGCGCCGTGGCGTCGGTCAACATCAACGCGGCGCGCAGCCGGGTGCAGTTGGTGAGCCGGCAGACCGGCTCATCGACCGCGACGTGGAGAGCGTCGGCGATGGCCTTCTGCGTGTCGTGATCGTTCTCTGATCGGTCCTTCTGGCCGGGGATCCAGGTGCTCGCATAGGGTGTCGGGTTCCCGGCCTTCGGGGTGCCCCCATGGATCTGTCAAGCGGCTTGATTCTGGTGGCCAACGCCGATTTCACCGCATCAGCCGGATGCAGACCGGCGTGCCCGGGCTGCCGATAGGCGATCCGCCCGACGACGACCGCCGACCACGGTGGCCAACGCCCGGTCCGGCCGGTCTCCGCCCGCCCGCCGCGCCACCCTGCCGGCGTCGACCACCTGTTCCAGCTGCGGCTCGCAAGCCCGCGCAGGTCGTAATGTTCCTGCAGACCCCACCGCGCCACCTGACGGAAGTGGCATGTCCTCGAACCGAGGAGGGGCGAGCGTTTCGACCGTGACTACCGGGCCCGAACAACTCGGGCTGATAGTCAGCGTCAACCTGCCGACCCTGCGCGACCCGCACCCGGATCGCATCGAGGATCTCCTCATCGGTCACACCGTCATCCTTCCAGCCACCCCGTCCCACAACACCGGCAACCCGCGCACAATCAGCGGCCACCCACGGGCGCGCTCCTCGTGGCAGAAGCGTGCATGTGACCTTGCGACACTTTGCCCGGCGTCCTCATCTGGCGCGACGTCGTCCTGCCTCGCGGTCCGACACGCCACGGGCGCATGTGAGGATGCCCAGATGTCACCTCGCGCACGTGTCGTCGATCCGGGCCGCCTCGCGCGGTGGTGCATGGAGCATCTGGGCAGCCCGCTGGCGGATGAGCTGTTCCGGTCCGGGCATCTGTCCGCCGTCATAGGACTCCGGCTGGCTGACGACCGTGAGGTCGTGGTCAAGGTTCGTCCGTACTCCCCGCGGATGGCGGCATGCGTCGAAGTCCAGCGCCGCATGTTCCAGGCGGGCTTCCCATGCCCTGAGCCGCTCACCGGCGCCGCACCCTTCGGCGGCGACGTCGGTGACGACGTCGCTACCGCCGAGGCCTACATTCCCGACGGGGCGTTGCTCCCGAGCGTGGACCACGCGGCCTCGGCGTTCGCTGAGGCGTTCGCGCGGCTGATCCGGCTGGCCCCCCGTCCGGCCGAGGTGTCCACGCTCGACCCGGCACCGTCGTGGGCGGCGTGGAACCACGCCGGGGACGGACTGTGGCCATGTCCGGAGGACGGCGTCGACCTCGGCGAGGTGGCCGGCGCGGACTGGATCGACGACGCCGGGCGCCGTGCCCGTGACCGGCTGCGAGCCGGGCACGGGCACGGCGGGTCCGAAGCCGTGATCGGCCACTGCGACTGGCTTGCCGGCAACCTGCGCTGGAGTGGAGACGAGCTGCTGGTGGTGCACGACTGGGACAGCATGACCGCTGACAGCGAAGCCGTCCTGGTCGGGTTCGCTGCCGCGCTGTACTCGACCGTCAACGCAGACGAGCTGGCCAGCGTCGAGGACACCGAACGGTTCCTCGACGCGTACTGCCATGCCCGTGGCCGGCAGTTCAGCACCGACGAACTCCAACGGTCGTGGGCCGCCGGCGTCTGGACCAGGGCCTACGACGCCAAGTACCAGCACACGGTCGGGCAGCCCATCACCGCACTGTCCGAGCACGAGGCCCACGAGCGACTCGGTCGCACCGGCTCCGGCTCGCACATGCCATAGACGACCCGCCGCGCCACTGGACCGGCCCCCTTACAACACCGGAGAGCGGCAGATGTTCGCGCTCCGATCGAAGAGCGCGGTCAAATAGCGTGCGTCGATCGCTGACGGCCGGTTCTGCGATGATCGCGAGGTGGTTGATCTGATTCTGGTCAACGGTCTGCCGGGGTCCGGCAAGACCACCCTGGCTAATGGCCTGGCGCGGCTGCTCGACGCGCCTTTGATCGCCAAGGACGCGATCAAAGAGGCAGTGGCTGACGTCGTCGTCGCCGCTCCTGGAATGGCCCTGGGGATGGCCGCCGGCGAAATGATGTGGACTCTGGCAGCCGCCATGTCCGGCACCGTGGTCCTTGAGTCCTGGTGGTTCCGGCCCCGTGACCTACGTTTCGTCCAAGCCGGATTGCGTCGGTGCAGCCCGACGAGTGTCATCGAGGTCTGGTGCGACGTGCCGTCTCACGTCGCGAAGAGCCGGTTTGCGGCTCGGCAACGTCACCGCATCCACGATGACCAGCGCAAGCTCGCTGATGCCTGGCCGCGGTGGGAAGTAGAGGCAGAACCTCTCGGCGTAGGCCCGGTTGCGCGGATTGACACCCGCAGTCCGGTGAACCTGGCCGACGCGTCCAACCAGATAGCGAACGCCAGGATGTAGGTCCGGACATCGTGGCACGCTCACTCGGCGGCATAGCGTAAACCCGATCAGGCTGGGAGCCTTCTCGCGCACCTAACTCGAGCGGCAGTGCCCAGCCAGCCCGCTGGCGCCCGCGTACGATTTGCAGGGCCCAGGTCGAGCGACGTTCGGGTCCTGTCGCGACGACGTTCGTTGCCGCGATGATGGACGTGCCTTTGGACGATATTGAGAAGCGCTTCTGGTCAGCCCTGGAATTCCGGATATGCGCAGAGTTCGCCGGCTTCGACGACAAGGGTCTGCGTAGCCACTGGTGCGATGGCCTCATTCCGGAGGAGTACGACCTGGGAGCTGAGGAACCGTGCGTCCGAGGCACCGCCTACTGCGGGCCGAGCGGGCAGGACCTGTGGCGGTTCACGCTCCTGATCGGATCCGGCACGAAATCTTCTGCGGAGATCGACTGGATATCGCTGCTGCCGTCAGAGGACGTGACGGGATGGCTCTCACCGCATGCGCGTGAAAAGACGATGATCCTCGATCCACACTCGGCCTACCCCGACTGACGAGGCGTTGCTGCTGCCGACTGTCGCGACACCACACCAGCAGGACTCTCCAGCACTCCGCGCGGCCGCGCTCCTCGCGGCTAGATCCGCTCACCTGATCATGGCTTGGCTGGTCCATCGAGTGCGGTGTCGTCGTGTCGTACAGGGGAATCGGCGCGATCGCCGACGGCTCAGTGTTGCCAATGAAGGTGGAGGTCCGACACAGAGCGACTCTGTACGGTGACATCATGGCCAGCCCGGAGATCAACCGAGTTGTTCCGCCTCGCTACGGGGACGAACGCACACAGCTTGATGCCTGGCTCAACTTTCATCGCAACACGCTGCTGATCAAGTGCGCCGGGCTGAGTGCACAGCAGCTGAAGATGCGCGCCGCCGCGCCATCCTCGCTTTCGCTACTCGGCCTGGTTCGCCACATGGCCGACTCCGAGCGCTACTGGTTCCGGCGTCAGTTCCGCGCAGCATCTGTCAGCGCCCTCTACTGGGACGACGACGGCGATTTCCTGGCCGTCGACGACGCGGACGTGGATGCTGACTTCGCGGCCTACCTCGGCGAGGTGGAAGTCGCAAACACAGCAACGGTGGACCGATCGTTGGACGAGACGTTCACGAGCACCCGTGGAGTCACTATGGGTCTACGCTGGGTTTATCTACACATGATCGAGGAGTACGCCCGGCACAACGGTCACGCGGATATTCTGCGTGAGCGGATCGACGGTGAGACCGGCGTATAGGACCAGCCCGCATCCACATCTGAAGGACCGCCTCGCTTGACTTCAAGGTCCGGTCTGAGCCTCCGCTCATCGGCATGTTGGCGCTTCCGGACCGGCGCTTTCCGATTTCTCCGGTGGCTAACAAGATCGAGGAGCCGGCCGTCATCCTTGCGGGTTCATGGCGACCGACTCCTCGACGAACGATACGGTCCGCTGGGCTGGACCGTGGTCACAGCGCCGGTCGCGTACGGGTGCGATCGAGGGTGCTCACGGCGGCGGTGAGGCTACGACGTGGATGATGAATTCGTGCTGATCAGGGAGACGAAGCCTTTGCTGACGTCGATGCTTGGCCATGCCGGGGTGCGCCCCGGCAAGGCCGCCGCAGCCGATGTGCTGACGACGGTCGAGGTCTTCCGGCGATTCGCCGCCGTCCCGGTCGATGACGCCGCCTCGCCCCAGGATGACGGCGACGGGGTCCTCGCCCAGTTCGGAACGTTCGACTTCGATGGCGTGCGCGAGTTCTGGGCCGATCTCACCCGGCAGTTCATCGAGGCCGACGACGAGGATGTGATGTGGCAACTGCGCTGCACGTTCCACTGGACTCCCAACGCCGAAACCGAGGCCCTCGGGTCCGGGGACCTGTGGTCCTTCGGCATACCGCTCGACGACTTCTTCGCCGAGGCTCTCGCCCTTCCCGGCTGGGCATGGGCGCTGGCCGGCGTACGGGCCCCTCGACACCTCACGATCGAACTCGGGCAGGTGTAACCGCGCTTGTCGGCACGGGCCGGTACCGGCGTTTGGGTCACTTCTACCGGAGTGGCGTACGGAGCGTGATGATCAAAGGCGAGTTACTCACCCGATCGGCGGCATAGAGTGCGCCTTGTTCGCATGTGGCAGACCCTCGCCGAACGGCGATGGTCGTCGGGTCTGTTAGTTCCACTCGTCGGATCGCCTCGCCCCGCCTGCCTTGCGCGCCGGGCGTCTCTGTTCCGGCCCCCGGGCGCCGGCCTTGACGCATCTGAGGCGAGGCAGACTGCACAGATCGTGCCTCCCGCGTCGTTCCAGTAGCGACCCGAGGAGAGGGGTGTACGGCTTGTGGCTGACAGCTTCGATGTGTTCATGACCGGTCGGGGACCGGCTTTGCTCCGGTTCGCATATCTGCTGACCGGTGACCGGCACTTGGCCGAGGACCTAGTTCAGGAGGCGCTCGCCCACGCCCATCGACGGTGGTCGCGGATCCAGCGGACCGATTCACCGGACGCGTACGTGCGGCGGATCGTGCTGAACCAGTTCCTGTCATGGCGGCGGAGGCGGTCCTGGCGCGAACGCGTCATGGCGGCGCCGCCGGATCCCACGACCGCGCCGTCGGCCGATCCGGCTGAACACCACGCCGCACGAGACGAGATTTGGGCGTTGCTCGGCACGCTGCCGCCGCAGCAGCGTGCCGTGCTGGTTCTGCGCTACTACGAAGACCTTGACGATGCGGCGATCGCCGCGGTGATCGGCTGTGCGCCGGCCACGGTGCGCGCACACGCGTCCCGTGGTCTGAGTCGACTGCGTGAACTGCACGCCGGCAGCCCCGCCCTGGAGAACGGAGGATCGCGATGACCGACCTGACCGACGCGCTGCGGCGCAGCCTGACCGACAACGCCCACCACGCGCCCGACGTCGTTGGCCTCGACGCCCGCGTCTACGCCCGGTCGCGGCGGATCGGCTGGCGCCGTCGTGGGCTCGTGGCGACCGGCATGGCGCTCGCTCTTGCGATCACCACGCCGATGGCCGTCCGCCTCATGCCGGACGACAGGATCGACCGGCCGGCGGACGTGCCGGCCCTGGAACCGAACACAGCACCGCCACCAGAGGTTCCGGTCCGGGTCACGTACCTTCCGTCGCAGGTGTCCGACGTACAGCCACTCGTCTGGACCTGGCCGGGCGGCTCCGGCCTGCGTTACCACACCGCCGGCCACGGCGCCGGCACGGTCCCGATGATCTGGGTGAACGTGCAGGCGGCCGACCCACGCACGGAAGAGGGCACGGAAACCGTCAGTGACACCACGGTCCACGGAAAACCGGCGACCGTGATCGAGACCAGCATGGGTGACTGGCGTGGCATCGCCTGGCAACGCACGCCCGACGCCTGGACAGTGGTGTGGGGCGACGTCAGCGCCACAGCCGTGGCCCGGGCCGACGCGCAGATGCTCACCGCGGTCGCCGCTGGGATCGCCGACGGAGGCACGACCGGCCAGGTGCCCGTCACCCTCGCCGTGGTGCCGCGAGGCTACGTCGTCGGCGAGATCCGGGACGTCACCACGCGGCTGTGTCCGGACCCCTGCGCGCCCGAACCCGGCTCCCGTGACATCACGGTCGAACTGGAACGCGCCGACGGCAGCCCGACTCCGCCCGGCACGCGCATGCCGGTCGGTCAACGGACCGGCTGGCTCGACCGCACCGAGACCGGGTCGGTGCTGCGGGTTCCGCTGGACGACGGCACCGTACTGCGGGTCCAGGCGCCGCTGCCGGACGCGGATCTGGTGGAACTCGCCGCAGGGGTCACCGTGACCCCGGGCTTCCGCCCGACCGGCGGGTAACGGCCACCACGTCTCCGATGCGGCCCGGCACGACCCCAATGTCCACATCGGACGTGCGCCCGTGCCGGGCCGCCGCCTGGCCCTCACTCTGTCGAACCGGACGCGAACGACCGGGTTCCCCGACAGACGGGTTCCAGCCACGAAGTCGTGACCGGATGACCAGCCCGTCGAAGCCGGCCGGGCCGACCAGCCGCGCCGCCGACCAGTCCTCGAAGGTGGGACCTCCACATGCACAGCTGCGTCACCGACGAACTTTCGCCGACAGCACCGCCGCCATCTTCGGATCCGGCTCGACACAGGTCATGGCCATGCCGCAGCCGGCGAACGCGGCGGTGGCGATGCCGGCACCGACCTCAAGGACCCGCCGGCCAGGCGGCATCGCCACGACGTCATCGACCAGTTGGTTCGAAACCACGAGAACGGCCCGCGACGGTACGGCCGCACCGCGTCGTACGCGCTGGCCGAACTGGTCAACCCCGAAGACCAACCGACACGGACCCGAGC
Source organism: Virgisporangium aurantiacum (assembly GCF_016863635.1). Classification (GTDB taxonomy): domain Bacteria; phylum Actinomycetota; class Actinomycetes; order Mycobacteriales; family Micromonosporaceae; genus Virgisporangium; species Virgisporangium aurantiacum. The sequence goes on from NZ_BOPG01000103.1 coordinate 16,584, forward strand.
GCGTCAACCCGCGACACCGGGTCACGCCGGGCAGCATCGCCCTGCTGGACACCGACACGTACACGATGGAGTACCTCCACCGCAGGTCAGCGGTCGGATCGGAGCATGGTGACTGTGGGTCCGGCCTGCCAAAGCACCCCATGGGCGGTCGGGACGACTGTGACCACCCGATCCCAGGTGGTGACGGCGGCATTCTGCGGATTCTCCAGGGACCACAGCTGTTCGCCGCTGGCGACGTCGACGGCGCACAGTTGTGTCGTTGTGGCGAGCAGGGCGCGCCCGCCGGTGACCGCTGCAGCGTCCGCCGGGATAGGCTGGATCAGCCTGGGCTTGCCGTTGTCGGCGCGAATGTGCTTGACGCCGTCATTCATGCCTCGGCCGCCTTGGTAACTGACCAGGATTCCCGTCTCGTCAGCTGCCAAACACGTGGCGAAGCTCTCGATCTCCGTACCGAGTGGAACAGTCGCCAGGAGACGGCCGGACCGCAGGTCGAATCGGTTCAGCCGGACCGCAGTCCGATCGTGTTCCCGGAAGACGAAGCCGATCATCCACACCGAGCCAAACGCCACGACGGGTGGGTCCGGGTTGAAATTCTGTTTGCTGCCATCGACCGCCCACAGCGGCTGGCCGGTGGCAAGGTCGGTAACCCGCAGGCCGCCATGGATGTGGTGGCCCTCAAAGTCCTCGGCGGATACGCCGATTCCAGCCGCAACGTCCAGCGCGGGTGGCGCCACGGCCAGGTTGCCCTCGGTGTCCATCCAATGCCGTGTTCCGTCCGCCGAGTAGGCCGCCAGGCCGTACGGCGTGTGGTAGTACACGGTGTCGCCGCTCAGGCTGGGAAACCGTGCACCCTCTGGATTTTCGTGCTGCCAGCGCAGTGTGCCGTCGTGATCGAGTGCATGCACTACACCACCCGCATCTGGCGTATTCGTCTCTACCGACGTGTTCAACACCCAGGTGTGCGTGCGCTCGTCGAACACGGCGTTGGAGCAAATGACAATGAGGTTGTCATCGGCGTCGCCGGACGTCACCACGGGGCCACCAGCGTCGTAACGCCACAGCTCGCGACCGTCCGACAGCGCAAGACAGCGTACCGTGCCATTCATGCTACTCCAGGCCACCCGGTCCGGCAGCACGACAATGCCCGACTCCCGCCCACCGCTCGGACAGTGCGAGCCGAAGCCAGGCAGCACGTCCCGCCACGCTACGATCGGCTCCCGGTCCGGCACCTGCTCGGCGCACCGACGGGTCCTGCGAAGATCTCCCAGGTAAGGCACGAAGGGGGATCCTACGTCGTGCACGACCCGCGGCGTACCCGTGGAACACCTCGCGCCAAATTAGCAGCACAAACGAAGATCAAGCGACTTTGAAATCCCCCTGGATTCCAAGGGGTGGCTCAGGTCGGCCGGTGCGGGCGGCCTTCCACGCTGACCGGGTGGCTTTCGAACAGCGGTTCCTCGACTCGCTCAACGGGCGCCGCTGACGTCTGCGCCGATGTCGACGCAACGGTATCCGTCGCCGTCATCGTGGAGGTAGAGGCGACTGCCGTGGCAGGCGAGGACGGCCCACTCCCGGATCGGTTGCCCATCCACGTCGACGATCCCCGCCGCCTCTGACCGCTGGATCACCCCACCCACCAGCGCGCACCACGACAGCTCGTCGCCCGGACCCCCCGGTTCCACGGCACCGGCCACCAGCAGGCGGTCACCGTCGACGACGATCGCGTGCACCCCGTCCACCGGGCTGTCGAACTCCTGCGTGACGCCTTCGCGGACCCGGATCAACGTGGCACGCCATCGAAATGCCCATGCCAGGCCGTCGCTGGCGTTGACCGCCGCGTCGCAGCAGGCGACGCCCGAACCCCACAACCGCCTGCCGTTGCCGTCCCACCGGATCAGACCGGAGAAGTCCACATCGTCATCGCTCCAGCCTTCATCCCCATGGGCCGTCCAGATCGTGCCGTCGTCGTCGACGACGACCTGCTCAAGCTGATCGCCGAGGGCGAACGCTCGCCGGTGCGCGCCGTCCGGGCCGAACACATGGGCGTTACGCCGTTCCCAACCCTGACCGGTCCACGGCTTGCAGAGAGAGACCACGAGCACCTCGCCGTCCGGCAGTAGGGCGATGCACGGGTACGACACGGGAAGAAACGCGAGGTCGACCCTGCGCCACTGGCCGGCCTCGAACACGAGCAACACCGCCGGGCAGGATCGAGGCGGAACATAGAAGGGCAGGCGGTTGCCGTGTGGCCCGTCGACGAAGCCACGAGCCACCGCCGGCTCCGTCGTGGCGAGTACCGCGAACCCGCCCGTCGCGTTGGCCGTGGCGGACACCATGAATTCCCCGTCTGCCAGCGGCGCCGGCGGAGCCACGCGCCTGGCGATGAACTCGATCATCCGCCGGCAGCGTAGCACCGGAGCCACGTTGGCCGACCCCCCTGAAAGGCGTCAGAAAGTGGATTGAAAGCCTTGATCAGTAGCGTCACCGCTCCATTGAAGGTCTTGGACGCGTGGGTGGCGGCGGGGCGAATGCGTAGGGATCAGGCGGACGTGATCGACCTCATCGTCGGCGGTGACGAGATCTACGACATGGCGGAGATCTACCGCGTGATACTGCGCGGCGCACCGGACATCAACGTCGTGGCCGGATTGCCCGCCACGACCGGCGACGGCAGGCGGCTGGTCGTCCTGGAACGCGTCGGCGAGCTGACCACCGACTATTTCCGGCGGCCCAGATTTCTGGGTATCGCGGCGAAGTACGGCGCCAGACGGATGCTGATGATGGCGGTGAAGGTGCCGACGGACGCGGCGTTGGCCGGGCTGCGGGCGGGCGTCCGCGGCATCGCGCGTTTCGATACGACGCCCGAGTTCGTCCGGCAGTACGTCGTCGCGGTGGCCGACGGGCACGCGGTGATCGAGCCATGCGTGCTGGGCACGATTCTCGATGCCTACGCGGCGGACTTTCCGGCGCCAGAATTGGATGTCGTCGAAGCGATGCGGGATTTCACCGACCGCGAATGCGAGGTCCTGACGTTGCTCGCCAGCGGCCTGGCGAACGTGGAGATCGCGAGGGCTCTGGGGGTGGCGGAAGCCACCGTGAAATTCCACGTCCACAACCTCCGGCACAAACTCGCCGTGCAGGAGCGGACGCAGATGGCCGCGTTCGCCTTCAGGACCGGTATCGTCCGGCCGCGCAACCTTCGCAGGGCACAGCGGTGACGTGGCTGGTGTCCGGGCCGGTGGTCGTCCGGTCGGCGGAAACGTCCGCGGCCGGGATGGCCGACCTCGGTTGTCACGAAACGGCGAGGCTCGCAGGGGTTCTGGCGAGGGACGCGTCCACCCGGCGCGTCGAGGCGGCCGCCATCGCCGACGAGCTCCACATGGTCATCGGCCGGTTGCCGGACGACCTGCTGCGTCCGGAGCTGGTAGGCCTGCGGAGGTCGGTGGTCAACCAGCGGGCGCCCGATGGCCGGGAATGGAACAGCCGGACCAGGTCGAGGCTGACCACCGGGCTGATCGAGCGGATCGAGGAGTTTCTCGCGGCATGCTCAGCGTCGGCGGAGGCGCGGCGGTCGCTGGCCGACGCGCTGGAGCGGGACATCGGAACCTGCGCGACCCGTCTGGCGCGAACGATGTCGGGTTCCTCGTTCCGGCGTGCGGTTCTTCACGCGGATCCCGTGCTGTCCGGGACCCTCGAACGCTGGCTCCGCGACGGCCGCCCGCCACGGGCCGGAAAGCTGCGCCGCCTCGTCCGGTACTTCTCCCGTGCCGCGACGAAGACGAGCCCATACAGCAGTTTCATGCTCGCCGGATTCGCGGCCGACGATCAGCCGCGACGCACTGTCGTGGAAGTCGACGAGGGCTTTTTCGGTGCTGTGGTGGACGCGCTCGGCTCCGGGCGGCTTGTTCGCATCAACCCGAGCTGCGTCGAAACCGACGGCGTGATCGAGTTTCTGGGCCGTCCGCCGGGAGAACCCATCGTCCAGCTCCGGCAGACCCCCGCGGTGGCCGGGTGTCTGGGCGTCGTGCGCGATGGGCCACAGAGCCCGGCCTCGCTGGCCGCGGAACTCGTGCCACGGCTCGGAGTGCCGCCGAAGCAGGCGTCCCGGCTGGTCGACCGGTTGCTGGAGATCGGCCTGCTGCAGGCGTACGTCCCGGTGCCGGATCTGGCCACGGACCGCTGGCAGGCTCTGATCCGTTCGTTGGAGCCGACCGACGTCCTGACGGCGTTGCTCGCCGACCTGCGAGCCGAGCTGCGCCGCCGGGTGCCGCTGTCCGACATCGCCGGTGAACGTGCGCATCAGGATCGCCTACGCGCGGTCGCCGGTGCCGTCGCGGACAAGGTCGGGCTGGACGGCGGTCACGAAAAGCCTTTCTACGAAACGACCGTCGGCGGAAAACGTGCGGCGCCGTCCTTCGACGCGGTCGCGGACGATCTCGGCGAGGCGCTGCGGTGGATGGTCGCGTTCGACTGGAAGATGCCGATCAGGGCGGCCGCCGGCGCGTTCTTCCGCGAGTGCTTCGGACCCGGCCGCTCCGTGTCGTACCTGCGGTTTCACCGCGCGGTGCAGGAGTGTCTCGCCGCGCCGGCACACGTGCGTGTCGGCCCGGCCGCTCGTGACATGTGCGCGCTGTTCGGCCCCGGGTCGCTGGCCGGCCTGTTCGCCCTGGAGCGGTGTGCGAACGCTCGGCTGCGCGAGCTCGCAAGCTGGCGGTGCGACACGCGCACGCGGATGCTGCGCGACGTGTCGCCCGACGGCGTGGTGCGCCTGACGCGCGCCCGGATCGCCGAGTCGGTCGCCCGGCGGCCCGGCTGGATCGCCGATCCGCTCGCGGTCGCGTGTTACGTACAGGTGGTCGGGCCCGCCCGAGTCGTCCTGAACGCGGCGCACGACGGCCACGGACGGAACCGTACACGGCTCGCTCATCTCTTCGGGGAGGCCGGTCTCCGCGTTCCCGGCGGCGCCATCGACGCGGCGGCCGGCGCGGACGTCGTCATGGCCGAACTGGCCGGCACCCTGGGCTCGACGCTCAACCGCCGGGAGCCGGCCGCGCCGTACGAAATCGACTACCCGTTCACGGTCAGCGATCGGCCGGCGGACCGGCGGCTTCCGCTCGGTGAGCTTTCCGTGCGCCACAACCCGGCCACGGATCTCGTCGAGCTGTGGTCCGCGAGCGTCGGTCGCAGGGTGGTTCCGCTGCACCTCGGCATGCGCACGGACGTGGCCCTGCCGCCCGCCGCGCGCCTTCTCCAGTACGGCTTCGGCGTGGACGTTACCGTGCACCAGGGCGCGCCGCCGCTGTCGCCGATCGACGTCTCTCCCGCCGACGCACAGATCCGGCGACGGCCGCGGGTCGACGTCGGCCGGGTGACCGTGCAACGCGCCCGATGGGACATTCCCACGGTCGCGGTTCCCGTCCGCCGGTCATCGGAGTCCGACGCCGACTGGCTGCTCCGGCTGACCGGGTGGCGCCTGGAGCACGACCTGCCGACCCGCAGCTTCGTCCGCACACCTCAGATCTGGCGGGGAGATGTCCTCCCCGTGTTGGGAAAACCGATCTTCGTCGACTTCGACAGCTGGCATCTGATCGACGTCTTCACGCGCGAGATCGGCGGCAAGCCGGTCGTCGCGATGGAGGAGGCGCTGCCGTGTCCGGCCGACGGTCACGTCGAGGAGTTCCTGGTTGAAATACGGCGTTCCGATGACTGACCACCGCTGGATCGGTGTCCACCTGTTTCACAATGACGATCTCGACGTCGTCCTACGCGGCCCGGTCAAATCGCTCGCCGCCTCCGACGCCGTGCGTCGCTGGTTCTTCCTCCGATACTGGGAAGGAGGCCGGCACATACGGTTCCGGATGCTGGTGGCAGACGCGTCGGCCGGTGCCGTGCGCGCCGAGGTCGCACGCCGCGCGCGCAGCTTCTTCAAGACCGTGCGGTCGTCATCGGTGCTCTCCGCCGACGAGTACCGGAGAACCGCCACCGTGCTGGCCGGGCAGGAGCGGCTGGACAGCTTTCTGACCCGGCAGCTTCCGGTCGACACGGCGCAGTTCATCGCCTACCGGCCGGAACATGACAAGTACGGTACGGGCGAGCCGCTGGCGCTGGTGGAGCACCATTTCGCCGAATCGAGTGCGATCGCGCTGGCGTTGATCGACAAACGCGCGACCCGGCAACGCCGGCAGGCGGCGTTCGTCGTGCTTCTTGCCGCGGCATGGCTGTTCGGCGGCGCGCCCAATCCCGCGGCGCCGGCCATGGACGGGCTGGACGCCGCGTACGTCCAGCGTCATGCGGAACTCCGGCGCCTGGTGGAGAAGGCGCGCACCGCGGTCGAGGGTCGTGGGCACGACGCCCTGCTGGATCGTTGGCTGCGGTCGCTCGCACCACTCCGCGACCGGCATCCCGCCGCCGACCGTGGACTGCTGGACAACTGCGCGCACCTGCTGGCCAACCGGCTGGGAATCGACCTGGTTTCGGAGGCGGGTCTGAGATATCTGACCTCCCGCGCCGTTGCGGATCAACGGCCTATCGAGGAGACACGCACATGAGCTGGCACAGTGTGCATATCGGCTACCACGACGCGGACCTCGGTCCGCTGCTGCTCGACGGTGTGCGGCCGGCGATGGAACGGCTGGCCGGGGATCGCGCGTTCTTCGTTCCGCACTGGCGGCGCGGCCCGCACGTCCGGCTCAACTTCGACGTCGCGGGCAACCGCTACCGGGAGACGATCCGACCGGTGCTCGACGAGACGGTCGGCGGCTGGCTGGCGGCCCATCCGTCGACGACCCACCTCCGTCCGGACGAGCACCTGCCGGCGCACCGGCGTCTGGCCGAGCTGGAATGCGACACCGGCCCGCTCGTCCCGTGGTACGCCGACAACTCGATCAACGACGCGGACCACGACGACAGATCCGCCGTCCTGGGCGGTACGGCGGCGGCGCTGGTGGCCGACTTCTACGTGCGTACCAACGATCTCGCCTTCCAGACGTTCGCGGCCGTTCGCGCCGGAGAGTCCCGCATGGCCGTGGCCTTCGACCTCATGCTGGCCACCGCGCACACGTTCGTCGAGGGCGGCCTGGCCGACGGTTTCGTCTCGTTCCGCTCGCATGCCGAGGGGTTCCTGGAGAACTTCGCCGAGGGCCGCGGCCAGCGAGCCGGCTGGGATGCCGCGTACGCGCGTCGCCGCGGCGCGTTCGCGCGGCGGTTGCGGCTCTTCCTGGACGCCCCGGAGCCGGCGCCGCTGGTCGCCCGGTGGCTGGTGGCGGCCGGGGAACTGGCCGGCGCCGGTGAATCGTCGTTGAACAGCGGTGAACTCACGTTCGACAACGGGACCGGACCGGCGGGAGTCATCGCGAACCGGAGCGGTTTTCACCGCGCGCTCGCGGAGAACCGGACGTGGCGGGAGGAGGTGCTGCCGTCGACCTGGTTCGGCGTCTTCCGCCTCGTCCTCAACGCCCTCTACCTGCACCTGACCAGAGTGGGGATCACACCCGTCGAGAGGTTCTTCCTGTGCCATGCGGCGGCGAACGCCGTCGAGGAGGAGTTTCGGCTGTCGGCAGCCGATCTCGTCACGAGCGAATGGAGGCGATGACATGACAGCGACCGGCACCGCGACGTCGGCGACCTGCGGCGAGCGGTGGAAACTCCGCGCCGGTGTGGCGAAGACGACCGTACCGGAGACGGGAAGCTTCCTGGTCGCCTGGCCGGTGGACGAGCTGCTCGGCCGGTTGGACGACCGGCAGGAGGCGGTGCTGAGAGCGCTCGCCGAACGGCCGCACACGATCGAGGAACTGGCGGCGCTCGCCGGCGACGCGGGTGCCGTGCGGACGTTCGTGTCGGTCCTTCGCGACGGCGGATGGCTGGAGCTGACGGTGACCCACCACGGCCGGGACGTCTACACCGTCCGCCCGCTGCGTGCGGTTCCGCCCCGCCCACCTGAGCCGCCGGAGGCCGCGCTCGAGCTTTCGCGTTTCGTGCAGGTGCGTCCGACCGGTGGCGAACTGGTGGTGGAGTCCGCGCGATCGTGGTGCGACATCGTCGTCCATGACGCCGGCTGGTTCGCCCACTTCGCCGCGCTCGCCACGAGGTCCCCGGAGCCGGTCGGCCGCGACCCCGAACTCTCGGCGCGCGGCATCCGTGACCTGCGCTGGGCCGGAATGCTGGTGGCCGGCGAAGGGGAGAACATCGCGGCCAGCCAGTGGAAACCGCACGAGCTGTGGTTTCACGAGCGCAGCCGGCTCGGTTACCGGAGCGCGTACGGCACGCGGTACGGCCGGACCCAGTGGGCGAAGGGCCGCGTCGATCCGCTGCCGGCCGTGCCGGGCCTGCCGAACGGTGCGCGCACGGCCCTGTTCCGGCCCGACCTCGTACGCCTCCGCGAGTCCGACATGACCCTGACCGCGGCGCTGGAGGATCGGGCGTCACGGCGCGAGCACGACGATGCCGAGCCGCTGACCCTCGACCAGTTGGCGGAGTTCCTCTATCGCTGCGCCCGGATCCGCATGATCCGAGAACACGACGGGGTCGAGTACGCGAGCCGCCCGTACCCGTCCGGCGGAGCGAGCTACGAACTGGAGATCTATCCGGTCGTGCGGAACGTCGACGGTCTGGCGACCGGGATGTACCACTACGACTCGGAGAACCACGAACTGAGAACGGTGGCCGACCGGGCGAACCGCTGGGTGCGCCGGCTGCTGCGATCGGCCGGCCAGGCCACCGGCCGGACGGACCGGCCGCAGGTCGTTCTGGTGTTGTCGGCTCGGGTGGGCCGGGTGATGTGGGCCTACGAGAACATGGCCTACGCCCTGGTTCTCAAGCACGTAGGCGTTCTCTACCAGACGATGTATCTGGTCGCGACCTCGATGGGCCTGGCCGGCTGTGCGATCGGTGGCGGCGACTCGATGGCGTTCAGCCGCGCGACCGGCCTGGACCCGTTGGTCGAGTGTTCGGTCGGCGAGTTCACTCTGGGCCGCTTGGTTCCGGAGATCTCGGTATGGGACCTGGCGGGGGCGGGCGATGGGGATTGAGTTGCGCCGCGACGCGCGCTACGTCGAGATGCCGGCGGGGGTCTATGTCCTCAGCCACCAGGGCGAGGTCGTGCTCCGCGGCACCTCGGTGGCCGCGTGGCTGCGGCGGCTGGCGCCGGCCCTGGACGGCAGCCGGTCGATCGCCGAACTGACCCGCGGCCTGTCCGCCGAACGCGCGTCGCATGTCGGGTCGCTGGTCCGCACGCTGGTCGACGCCGGCGTGGCCCGCGAGGTCTCCGGCATGACGGAACCAGCCGACTTCTTCCGGTATTTCGGCGGAGACCTCGCGGACGCGCTGGCCGACCGGGTACTGGTGACCGGGTCGGGTCCCCTGCTCGCGGAGGTCGAGGCCGCGACGAGGCGATGCGGGATGTCGTCGGTGCGCGTGCCGGGTGAGCCGGAGGATCCGTCCGTCGCGGACGCGGATCTGGTGATTCACGTGTCCGCGTCGCCATCGTCGCCGTACGCCGGTGTCGTCGAGCGACTCTGCGCGGAGGCCGGCGTCCTCCTCGCCGAGGCCGTGCTCACCGGCGGCGAGGTGCTGTGGTGCGTCGGTGGCCGGTGGTCGAGCGCGTGGCGGCGGCTTCTGGCCAACGGTGTTCCCCCGGCGGGCGCGGATGATCCGGTGGCGTTGCGGATCGCCGCGAACTCGTTCGTGCACCACGTCGTGCGCGTGCGCACCGGCACGCTCACGACCTCTGCGAACACGCTGACGTCGGTGCGGCTCGACTCGCTCGACACCCGCCAGCACCGATTTCTGCCGCATCCCGCGCTCAGGCCGGCCGCGGAGGCCGGCGAAGGGGCGTTCCTGGCGCGGATCAACGCGTTGGCGGCAGGTCCCGAACTGACCGTCGAGGAGTTCGACCGCCGGGCCGCCACGCTGATGGACGACCGGTTCGGGGTCTTCACCGACATCACCGAGGGCGACTACACCCAACTGCCGTTGCACGTCGCGGAGAGCACCGTCAGCGACCCGATGAACCGGTTGTCCGGTGAACGGCCGGTGGTGTACGGGTCCGGGCTGACGTTCGAGGAAGCCCGGTACGCGACCGCGCGGGCGGCGTTGGCCACCGCCGGTGTGCTGACCGTCGACCGTCGGCGGCTGATCCGGCACGACCGCGGCGACCGCGCCAGGGGTGTCCGGCTGACCGACGGGAAACCGGTGCTGATCGGCGCGCAGCGGGTCTTCGGCGAACGGAGCGCCGATCCGACCGGAGCCGCCGCCGGCGCCAGCTGGCGGGCGGCCGTCGAACATGGTCTTCTCGGCTACGCGACAGATCTCGCGCTCTCCGCCGCGACCGAGCCGCCAACGGTCCGCCTGGACGAGTCGCGCGATGCCGAGATCCGCCAGCTGGGGATTCTGCTGGCCGCGGTCGACGAGGACTTCACGCTCTACGACGCGACCGACCCGCTCGGCATCCCGACGTTCGTGTGCACCGGCGGCGACCTCGTGGCCGCCGCGTCGGGGATGTCCAGCCGCGCGGCGGCGGTCGCGGCCATGTACCGGTTGCTTCTGCGTCATCAGGCGAGAACGAGTGGCGAACGGGCGTACGAGCCGGCCGCGCCACCGGGGCTGCCCCGGCTCGTCCCGCGCGCGGTGACGCCGCTGGTCGACCGCACGGTGGACATTTCCACGGCCGCGGGCATCCTCGGCCGTTCCGGCAGGACATTGGCGGCCGTGCCGCTCGACCACGACGAGGAGGTCCACGACATCATGCCGTACGTCGTCCGGGTGGTGCCGACCGATGCGGGCTGACCCGCCGCCGGCCGTGGTGGGGCGGGGCCGGTTGGCCGCCGCGATCGCCGGCCGTCTCGCCGTCTCCGTTCTGGACGGACCCGACCTGATCGACGCCGACGCGACGGCGGTGGTGCACGCCGTCGACAGCTGGGACGCCGCCGCCCGGGAACCGGTGCGGGAGGCCTGTTCCGCGCGCGGCGCCTCGTGGATCCCGGTGTGGACGGAACTCGGCCGCGTGTTCATCGGTCCGATGGAACGGCATGGCACCACCGGCTGCGTGCGGTGCATGGAGCTGCGCCGGCAACGTGCGCACGAGTACGGCCGGGAGCGGGCGGCGGCTCTCGAAGCGTACGACGACCGGCGTTCGCTCTGGATCACCGACCTCGCGTGTGACACCGTTGCCGCGCTGGTCGCCGACGACCTGGCGTGGCTCGGCACGCGCACGTCCGGTGCTCTGCTCGAGGTCGCGCTCGACACCCTCGCGGTGTCGAGCCACCGCATCCTCCCCGACCCGCTGTGCGAGGTCTGCGGGTCGCTTCTGGACGACAGCGCGGCGCTGGCCGAGTTGGTGCTCAGCTCGCGACCGATGGCGGAACCGGGCTCGCTGCGGGCCGCCGAGGCCCGCGATCGGGTCGCCGGACTGCTCGATTCCTATGTGGACCCGGAAACCGGCCTCGTGCGGACGGTGGGCCGTGGCGTCCAGGGCTCCCTGGTGGTCGCCGTCGCGCCGCTGCACATGCGGATCGACGACCGCGTCGAACGGGGCTTCGGCCGCACCCGGAGCTACCGTACGAGCGAGGCGATCGCGGTCTTCGAGGCGCTGGAACGCTACGGCGCACGGCCGGGTGCACGGCGGACCGTCGTGGAGGGCAGCTTCGCGACGCTCCGTCGGCAGGCGCTCGACCCGCGCCGGCTCGGCCTGCACGCTCCGGAGAGCTACGAGCGGCCGGGCTTCTATTACCGGACGTTCGACGAGAACGCCGTGTGTCGCTGGTCGTGGGGATACTCGCTGAGCCGCGCCGAACCGGTGCTCGTACCGGAGCCGACGGCCTTCTATGGCGTGCCCTACGACACCGCCAGCCGGCCCTTCGCGTACGAACTGTCCAACGGCTGCGCACTGGGCAGCTGCCTCGAGGAGGCGATCATCCACGGACTGCTGGAGGTGCTCGAACGCGACTCATTCCTGATGACCTGGTACGGCCGGCTCCCGGTGCCGCGAATCGACTTCCGGGGCGCGACGGACCGCGCCGTTCCCATGCAGGCCGCCGCCATCCGCGCGGAAACGGGGTACGAGGTCCGCGTCTTCGACACCACGATGGAGCACGGCATCCCGTCGATCTGGGCGATGGCCGTCAACCCGGACCCGGCGGACGGCCGGCCGGCGACGCTGTCGACGGCCGGCGCCAACCCGGTTGTCGAACGCGCGATCCTCAACGCTCTCAGCGAGATGGGGCCGATTCTCGCCGATCTCGACGGCCGCTACCGGCGCGACGGCGCCCGCACCGAAGAGATGCTGCGCGATCCTTTCACGGTGGAGCACATGCTGGACCACTCGCTGCTCTACGCGAACCCGGAAGCCGCCGTGCGGCTGGGATTTCTCATCGGCCCCGATCGGCGCGCGCGACCCGACGTCGTTCTGCCGATCGCGACTGGTGACCCGCACACCGATCTGCTCGACGCCCTGCTGGCGATGGTGAAGGCGCTCGCCGACGTCGACCTGGAGGTGATCGTCGTCGACCAGACCACGCCGGAACACCGGGTGGGTGGGCTCGCCTGCGTCAAGGTCGTCGTCCCCGGAACCCTCCAGATGAGCTTCGGGCACGCGCAGCGCAGGCTCGTCGGACTGGAGCGCCCGATGTCGGTGCCGGCCCGGCTCGGGTATTCCGCCGGCCGGCTGAGCATCGGGGACCTGAACCCGCATCCGCATCCGTTCCCGTGAGGATGGAGTGTGTCTGATGTTTGTCGCGATCGTGGCGTGGGACCTGCGCGCGTCGCCCGTGACCTTCGACGAGCTGCGGGCCTGGGTCGCACGGACCGCCGCGGACGAGTACGCGCGGCTGCCGGGCGTCAACGTGAAGGCGTGGTTCTCCGATGAACGCAAGCGCATCTGGGGAGCGGTCTATCTGGTGGAGTCGATCGGAGACCTCGATCCCGAGCGGATACCGAGGCTCCCCGACGGACGGACCGGCCCGATCGGGACCCGGCCGACGTCGACCGCGTGGTTCGAGCTGGAGGCATCGGTGGTCGGCGACATCGACGTCGCCGGACTGCATCGACAGGGACGGGCATTCGACATCCACGAATCCTGATCTGCGGGTGGAAGGCAACACCCGTACCGGACCCTAGGCTCACTGCACGTGGCCACGTTCGAACCGGACCGGAGAAAGGAAGGAACCGCAACAGTGGAACCCAATCTTCAGACCCTGGACCTAGGGCTCGACGTCGACGATCTCGACGTCGACGTGTTCGAACTGGTCGGCGGAAATCTCACCACGGAGTCGCTGACCGCCGGCCACGGAATGACCGAGCTGGTCGCATCCTGCGACATCATCGTGTGCATCACCAGCTGTCCCATCTGCAGCGGCTGACCGTTTCGCGCCCAGACTTTCAAGGAGGCACCGTGCGAAAATCGTCCATCGCGATCGGACTGGCCGCCGCCGCGGCAACCGTTCTGCTGGCCGGCGCGGCCCCGGCCGCCGCGGCCCCGGCCACCAGCGGCGTTCAGACATCCGCCGCGCAGTTGAGGGAGCCGGGCTATCCCTGCGGCTACCACACCTTCGTCGGCACGACCGGCAACATGGTCAAGTACTACAACAACTGCTCCGGTTTCGGTGCGGGAATCAGAATCGTCTACGCGGACGGAAGCCTCGGGTACGCCTGCGTGGGGCCGTACCAGATGATCTACCTCAATTGGAACTCCCGGAACGCGTACACGTTCCGGACCTGCTGAGCCAACCCCGAGCACATCGGGAGAGGGCGTCCAGCCCCGAACGGGCGCCCTCTCCCGGTGTGCGCTCTCGAATCATGAAGCGGTATACACACCTGTCAATGGGAGGTTGAGATGAAGGTCTCGACGGAGATGTCGATGGAGTACCGGGTGCGGACCATGCAGTACGGGTTCACCGCGTTCGGAAACGAGCAGTCGGCGTGGCGCGACCTGCTCGCCCCGGGCGGCTGCACGTGCTCGGCGGGATCGACGTGCTGCTGCACCACCTGTGGTGCGGTCGCCAGCGCGGAACTCGTGGCACAATAGCCATCCCGGCCGACATGTTCGACAACGGAGAAGCCGCGGCGAGCCTCGCGATCAACTCGTACCGAACCGTCAGTCCCGGTCCGGCCTCGATCGGAGTCCGGACCGCCGGCCTGAAGCTCGAATCGCTCGACGACCGCGGGGTGTCACGTCTGGCCGAAGAGTTCCTGCTCGCGTCGCGGGTAAGCCGGTGGGATGCCGAGATGGCGATCTCGGTCGCCGAGTTCTTCGCCGATCCGATGGTCGAGAGCTACGGAAAGCTCGACGCCGACAACCAGGTCGAGGGCGACGTCATCCAGCTTCCGAAGAGCGTCCCCGCCAACCTTCCGGTCGACGCGGCGATTCAGCGTCGACGGAGCGTCCGGTACTTCTCCGGCGACCCTCTCTCGCTCGAACAGCTCTCCGCGTTGCTGCGCAACGCCGCCGGAGTCACCGCCCGCGCGGAGGTTCCCAAGTCCGACGGCACAACGGTGACGTACTGGTACCGGGCAGCGCCCTCGGCCGGCGGGCTCTATCCGGTGCAGCTGCTGGTGGCCGCGCTCAACGTCAGCCAGCTTCCACGCGGGCTCTACCGGTACTCGCCGCGGCGCGACAGCCTCGTCACCTACAGCGGTGCCGACCATGTCGACCGGTTGATGGCATCGCTATCGGGAGACGACGAGTTTCGCGCCGGCGCGCAGAACGCGGGCGCGTTCCTATGCATGGTGGCGTCCCCGTGGAGGTCGATGAGGAAGTACGGGCCCCGCGGTCTCCGGTTCGTCTTCCAGGAGGCCGGCGGGATAGCCGAGAACGTTCACCTGACGGCGACCGCTCTCGGCCTGGGATCGATGGACAACTCCAGCTACTACGACGCCGAGGCAAATCGTGCCATCGACTGTGACGGAACTCTTCGAACGATCATTCACATGCTGATCCTCGGCGTACCGGCCGAAGGTTGAGGAGAAACCATGGCGGAGACCACCGTGCCACGTTTGTCGGCACGCTGGACGGTCGTCGCGCACGACGCCGACACGGTCGAGTTCAGGACGGGCGTCTGGAACTCGCGAAACGTCACACTGCAAGACGAGGAACGGAGAGGGATACTGTGGCCGGCCGTCACGTTGCTCAAGAACGGCGTAGCGCCTAAGGAGATCGCGCGGACGGTCGGGGTGCGGGCGGGAGACCTGAACGACACCCTCGACAACATGCGCGATCTCGGGCTCGTTGTCGACGCTCCGGAGTCCGCGCTCGACGCGTACCTGGAAGAGGCTCCGTCGCTCGGCCACGACGACGGGTTCCGCTTCGACCGCGTGGTTCTCACCGGCGACCCCTCCATGGTCGCGAATGTCCGCTCACAGTTGGACGCTTCGCTCCGCCAGCCCAGGATCGACGTCGTCGAGTTTCCGTCGGCGCCGTCCGCGGCCGGGTACGCCGCGTGGGAGGACAGCCTCGTGCGCGAGGGCGAAGCGGAGAAGTACCTTCCGTACCGGCGTAGCCTGATGGTGGCCGTGACGGCGTCCAACGACCCCGACCGGTTCCGGTTCCTGGATCTGGTGGCGTCGATGGTCGGCTTCACCTGGCTGCACGCCACCATCGACGGCCCCTTCCTGTTCGTCGGTCCGACGGTGATACCGGGTCAGTCGGCGAGCTATCGCGACTTCGAGAGTCGAGTCGCGATGAATCTCCGTGAGCGCGAGTCGTATCTCAAGTTCAAGTCCGCGCTGGCCTCGGAGCGGCACCTGAAGGCGCACGGGAACGTCGTCCCGCCGCTTGCCTCGCTGGTCGCCTCGTTCACGGCGCTGGAGGTCGTGAACCTCGTCGAGTGCGGCACGGCTCCCACGCTCAACAAGGTGCTCTCGATCTACGTTCCCACGATGGAGATCGCGTATCAGGAAGTGTTGCCGCTCCCCGGCGGGGAGGACGGCCCGTTCGCGCGTCGAGACGCCACCGCGCTGTACTTCGACGCCCGGGAGTGGCTGCTCGATCCGAGACTCGATGCCGAATGACCGTCACCGTCAGGCAACGCCCCGAGCACCGGATCTCGGATCTCAAGGCACGGATGTACAGCCCTCTCTGCGGCCTGGTGACCACGGCGGGCTACACGATTCGCGGAGCGTCGGACGCACGCGCCTTCGTCGCCGGTGCGCAACTGTGCGGCGTCCACATCCTCAACGGCCAGCCCCCACCCAACGAGGGTGGGTACCACATCGGCGGCTCCGGGTTCATGCCGTTCGAGCCCGAGATCCGCGTCTACGCCGAGGCGGCGGAACGGTACTGCGGAGCGCTCGGCGGAGCCCTCGGACGGGATACACGACGTTTCGGCACCAGGAGCGACCTCGACGGTGACTCCTCACCGGTCACCGAAGCATCGTTCCTCAGACTGTACGACGAGGAGCACCGCGGGCCGTTCCACCCGTACTCGGACGACGCCACCCTGACCTGGATCCGTGCGCCGAAGGTGGGTGGCGGGTTCCTCTGGGTCCCGGCGCAGTACATCTTCCTCGGTTACCGGATCCGACGCGAGGTCGGAGAACCCTGGATCCAGGCGGCGTTCAGCACCGGAACGGCGGTACACGGCACGGTGGAGCGGGCGATCGAGGCATCGCTTCTCGAAATCGTTCAGATCGACGCGACGATGGGCCACTGGTACGGCACCGTCGACCCGGTGGAACTGGTTCCCGACTCCCGCGTGTCGCGCCTGACCGGTGTGATGGGCCGCTACCTGCGTCGCGACGCGTCGCGATATCGCTTCTTCCGCCTGCCGAGCGCGGACCTCCCCGGGTTTGTCGTCGCGTGCCTGCGCCAGACCTCGGATCGTTCGGTTCCACGGGTGGCGGTCGGGCTCGGGGCGGACCTCTCCCTGGAGCGGGCCATGTACAAGGCGCTGTTGGAGGTGTTGGGGGTCGCGTCGTTGGCCGAGTGGACCTACATCAAGGCGAGGGTAAGTGGTCAGGGCCTCAAGGGCACGAGCGCGATGTTCGATGTCGACAGCAACGTCGCGCACTACGCCGCCCTCGACGACGGATATGTCGAGAGTCGCTTCGCATCGGGTCGATCGTCGCGGACGAGCAAGGTCGAGGACGACATCATCCCGGACGGGTCACCGGCCGAG
Organism: Virgisporangium aurantiacum; assembly: GCF_016863635.1. Taxonomy (GTDB): domain Bacteria; phylum Actinomycetota; class Actinomycetes; order Mycobacteriales; family Micromonosporaceae; genus Virgisporangium; species Virgisporangium aurantiacum. The sequence continues at coordinate 33,689 of NZ_BOPG01000103.1, forward strand.
TTCCTCACGAGGGCCTTCGTCCGTACGGGGAAGCGCCTGGTTCACTTCGACCTGACGACCGACGACGTCGCCTCACTCGGTTTCGTCGCCACCCGGCTGTGGAGCCCCGAGGTGCTCTCCCTCGCCTACCCGAGCGCACCGCCGAACCTTCACCCGAGGTTCGCCGACTACGGCGGCTTCCGGGAGAGTCGCCCGCATCCGTATCCGTGAGTTCCGGGGCGGCCGTCAGCTACGGGACCGCGATCATCTGGTTGGGAGCCGCCGGGCTCAACGAGTTGGCGCGGTTCGTACGCGACCTGTTCTGGCGTGGATCATCCGAGAATCTGGTCAGGGCGTACGCGATCGCCACGGGCGTCCTCGCCGTCGCTGCCGTGGTGCTCACCCGCCGCGAATGGACGCCGAGCGAGGTCCGGTTCCCCTGGATCGGGGTGTCGATCCTTCTGGGAGCGCTTCTCGCCGCACCTGTCGGGCACCTCGACGAGCGCATCGCCAGAGCGCTGATCCGCAGGACGGCAACCTCGGGCGCCCCGACCCGGCGTTCGGCTGTGCCCCGTGCCCGGGTGATCCCGCGTCCGGTACCCGCGGGTCTCGGCGGGGCTGTCCCAGCGGTCCCGGGGAAGCCCGGCCGAGGCGGCCGTGCCGCCGGGAGGCGGGAACGTGTCGTCCTGATGGTCGTGACGGCGTTGTGTGAGGAGGTGATCTTTCGCGGCTTCCTCGTCGGCTCGGCGTTGTCGACATCGTGGCCGGGGTCGTGGTTGCTTCTTCTGGTCGGATCGTTGCTCTTTCTCGCCAACCATCGGCACCTGGGCACGCATCAGGTCGTCGTGAAGATTCCCCTTCTGGTTGCCTGCCTGGCCGTCACTCTGGTGACGGGAACAGTGGTCGGGGCCATCGTGCTGCATGTCCTGTTCAACCTCATGCGCCACCGGCGAATGGTGCGCCGGGAGGCATCCTTTGGGAACAGGTAGCGTCAGCGCGTTCGGACTCACCGTCGCGGCCGGAACGTTCCTGACGGTCTACGTGCTGGGAAAGCCGCTCATCGGTCACTCGGCTCGGCTGCTGGCCGAACGAACGTCATTGAACGGCCGGTACACGCCGATCGAGTCGTACTCGGTGATCAGGACGATCCTCGTCATCGCGCTGCAGGTCGTAGTGATCACGACGTTGCTCCTGCACTTCCGGAATCTGAGCCTGCCGGCCGTCTCGGCGGACCTCACGCTCGGCCTGCTGGTGCCGGGCGTCGCGCTGGGGATCACCGAGATGACCTGTTTCGGCGTCGCGGCCGAGTATGTCATCGGCGCCTACAACGTGGCGGCCAGGCACAGTCGCTTCGGCAGCGTTCCGCCGTCGGTCTGGATGGACTCGAGCCGGGCCGGCTGGATGGGTCAACTCCATGTGGCCATCCGGGTCATGCCGGGTCCCACGGGTCCGATTCTCGTATGCCTGCAGGTGGCTTGCGAGGAGGTGATGTTCCGGCATTGCTTCCCGCTTCTCATCGGCGGAGCGGTAACCGGCCCCGTCGTCTCCGGCGCCTTGTTCGTGGGGATGCAGGCAACGGGAATGCCGCGTGCGCGTTCGGCCGTGTTCCCGATGGTCGGAGCGGGCATCATGGCGGCCGTCCATTCCGCTCTGTATTCCCGGACCGGGCAGCTCCTGCCGCTCGTTGTCGCGCACGCTGCCTGCTTTCTGCTCGCGTCCCGGGCACATCGTTGATGTCGTGCCGGTCGGTTCGCGGTCCGGGGCTCCGGTCCATATCAGCGTGAACCGGAGCCCCGGTCGGGCGTCAGCCGGTGCGGATACTGGAACGACATCATCGACCAGCGCCGATGCGCCGCCACCGTCGCCGAACGGCTCGGCGACCTGCCTGCGCAAGCGCTGGCGATCGAGGACGTCGGCTACGTCGAGTTCGGCGCCGGGCGTTCGGCGAGCGGCATCGCCACTCTGCTGACGGCGCTCGAACGGCACCGGCGCACGGGTGACCGGGTCGGCGAGGCATACTGCCTGAGTAGCATCGGCGGCTCCTACAGCATGCTGCACCGGTACGACGAGGCCCTCCGGTACCTCAGCCTGTCCACCGCGCTCAGCAACGGAATGGGGCACGCGCGTGGCGAGGCGGTCGGTCAGAATCTGCTCGGCCTGGTGTACCAACGGCTCGGCCGGATCGACGACGCCGTCGCGTGCCACGACCGGGCGGTGGCGCTGCACGCCTCGCTCGGCGAGAGCCAGAGCATGGCCGTGGCACTGACGAACCTCGGCTGGGCGCACCACCGGGCCGGCCGGCACCGCGCGGCGATCGGATACTTCGAGCGCAACCTCGACACCGGCCGCGGGGCGTGCGGTACGACGACGCCGAGAACCTGTGGGGCGTCGGTCAGGCCCTCGACGCCCTCGGCAGCCGGGCTGACGCGCGCGTCCGGTGGCGACAGGCACTGGACATCCTGGCCGAGATCGACGCCGTCACGCCCGATGACCTGGCTCTGCTACGGCGTCAGGATCCGCCCGACACGCCGTCGATCATCGCGCGAACACCTGATCTGCTCGGCGCGGATCGTTCGACGAGCTACGGGCGGTAACCGCCGGCGCCCGACGAACCCGCCAACGTGAGTGCTGACATCCTGGGGGGAGTCGTTGAAGGAGGTCTGGATGTCCGAAGCTGGCACAGTTGAGCTCATCCGGTTGGCGGATGAGGAGAACAGCGTCATCGTCCGTGTTCTCGGCCGCTTCTCGCCGGGCGTCCTGACCTTCCACGATCACTTCCGGGCCGAAATCGTCGTAAACAGCGGGTTCGCCCGTGGCCAGCTCGACGCGTCCCTGTCTCGTCGCGACCTTGACGACTGGGAGCAAGCGCTGGACGGACTGCACGCAGGGGAGAGCGTCCGATGGATGGACGACGGCCGTAATCCAGAGATCCAGATCGAGCGGACCGACAACCCCCAGTATGTAGAGGTCGTTGTGATGGACCCTGTGATGTCCATGACCTCGGTTCGCGTCGCAGTGTGCCTACCCGATGGATGGCTCGACGACCACCGCGACCGGCTGCAGCTGGTGCGGCGAACCTGGCGCAGCGAGGTCATGGAGACCTCTCATGGCGCACTGACCTGGCGTCCCTGACCCACTGCGACGGATCGAGCTGCCGGGCCCACGAGTCCGGCGGTACTCGGCGCAAATTATGGGCGATCGTCCTCCTCGACCAGCACGGCGCCCGGTCGGGGTCGGACCGACCGGGCGCGCCTGCGGCGGTCTACTCTCCGGTCACGCCGTCGGCGAGCTCGCGCAGGATGTCGAGGTGTCCGTTGTGGCGGGCGGTCTCCTCGATCATGTGCAGCAGGATCCAGCGCAGCGAGCAGGCCCGCTCACCGTCCGGCGCCGACCGTTCGACGGTGTCGAGCGGAAGGCCGGCGACGATCTCGTTCGACCTGGCGCACTGCTCGTCGTACTCGTCGAGCAGTCGGGCCAGTGGCACGTCGTCGACCATCATCTCCACGTCGGGATGGCCGTCTTCGGTCCACGGGCCCCGGTTGGGCAGCCCGAGCAGGCTGACCTCGAACCAGCTGTGCTCGTTCCAGCGCAGGTGCGAGACCAGGCCGGCGACCGTCATGAGAGGCGACGGCAGGAACGCCCGGTGGGCGTCGGCCTCGGACAGCCCTTCGGCCTTCTTGCGGACCGTCTGGCGTTGGAAGCGCAGCCGGTCGATCAGGGCGGCGCGCTCGTCGAGCGGTTGGGGATCGGTTTTCTCACGCATTCGATGACTCCAGGTTGGCGGGTGCCCCGCCCGGCCGGAGACGCCGTGTCAGCGCGCGCGACGGGAGGGGGACACCGATGGATCGAGGGCTTTCACCGGCTCACACCTCCTTCCGTCCTCGCGCTTCCATCCTCATGTGATCGACCGAGTGTACGACAGGCCTGAGGCCCTCCAGCAGACAGGCGAACGCCACCCACGACTTTCTCCGCCATGACACCAGCGGTCGTGCGGAGTGCCGTCCAGCTTCAAAGTCAGGTGTCCCCTTCATCGGCAGTGAGATCGACTCCGACAACGCCCGACACCCGAAGCGAGCACACCACGGTTCCGGATGCGTGGTGCCCGCTGGCCTCAGGCCTGCCGAGGCATAGCTGCTGGACGGCCACCGAGCGCGCGGCGGATGCCACGGGCCATCCTTCGCGACGAGTGGGGCGGCTGAGGATGGTCAGGAGTGCCGGCCGGTCCGCGTTGGGATGGCCGGCGATAGCTGCCAGGACGCTGTTGCGGGTCCACCGGTCCAGATCATCGGTGACGACAGCGGCCAACGTCGCCGAGTCTGCTCGTGGGCATCCGGCGACCGCGTGGCGGACGAACGGGTACGGGCTGGCCGCCAATGCCCGCAGCCCCGCCTGGTCAAGTCGGGGATCGGCGACGACGTTGAGGTAATCGACCGGGGTGCGTGCCCGCGGCAGTAGATCATCGATGCCCGCCACCGACGAACTGTGGCACGACGGCTCCAACCTGAGCAACGTCGTATCCGACCGGAAAGCGGCCTGACCGGACGTGCCTCGGGTGGGCGGCGCTGGACCCGGACGGTGCCGTTGTCGACGTAGCCGACCTTGCGGCTGACGGCCAACGATGCCGGGTTGTCGGTGAACGCCGCGGAAGTGATCTCCTCCGCGTCGAGGTGGTCGAACAACAGCGCGCACATCACCTGGCGCATGGCGGTACCGATACCGCGGCCCTGGAACCGTCTGCCGAGCCAGGATCCGGTCTCACCGGTGCGGACCACGAGGTAGTCCGCCACGTGGATGCCCTGCACACCGACGACCTGACCGTCGAGGCGGACGATCAGGTCGAGGATCCAGTCGGCGGGCGAGAACGATGCCCTCGTCCGCCAGTAGTACGCGGCCGTGTTGCCCGGTAGCTGCTCCGCCGGGGCGTCAGTCCACGGCATCATGAAGGGCATCCGGTCCGGCTCGTGATTCTCCACCACCGGCCATCCGCGGCACTGGGTCAATGGCGCGCGAAATGGGGACGGTGTCCGCGCAACCGGGTGGGGTCATTCCGGGATGCCCCCGTGGGCAGTCGGTACCGTCCAGGGTGTGGATGACCGCCTCGTTACTCGACTCGCTGCTACCCGCACGATCGAGATCACCACGATCGGGCGTCGCAGCGGGCAGTCGGTACGCATTGAGATCTGGTGGTTCCACTTCGAGAACCGGTTCATCATCACCGGAACACCCGGACGACGGGGCTGGCTCGCCAATCTTCGAGCAGAACCCCGGATGACCGTTCATGCCCTGGGCCAGGACCTTCCAGCGAGCGCGCGGCTGGTAACCGATCGAGCGTTCCGGCGCCGGTTCTTCACCCAGCCGAACGCGGAGGTCGGCTGGTACCTGTCCCAATCGTCACTCGACGAACTCGTCGATACGGCTCCCATGATCGAAGCTCTCCTCACGACGTGATGGGGCCAATCGCAGAGAGCGGATTGTGGCCAGATCAGCAAGGCCTGTCCGCGGCAGAAGGGCGCACGTGACCTTGGGGTTGTGGGGCCGGCGCCAACGCCCGGGCGCCGTAGAATGCCGGAAGATGCGTCGCCGAATGGCGGTGCTCCTCGACCGGGTCCGGTCGGGCCGTGGTCGACCCGGCGCGGACTACGCGATAGCCCTGGGAAGGCTCTTTCCATTCAACCTCAGGGCTTGCGCGCCACACCACACCAACACGACACCTGACGGTCCTCCAACGCATCAGGATTCTCATCCGGGTCAGGACGCCAACGGTGCACCAGTGCGACACCCGGCTCAGCCAGCTCCAAGCCATCGAAAAAGCCATCTGCGGTTGCCTGATCGCGCACAACCATGGTGTGGGGCGTGCCGTCGTATTGGCTGGAAATATACCGCCACGTCGGACGGTCGAACTCGCCCGTGAGGTGAGACAGCGCTAGGTAGCTTCCAGGCGAGAGCCGGTCAAGGTATCGACGAACAAGGCCATATGGATCTTCCTCGTCCCTCACAAAGTGAATGATTGAAAGAAGAAGAAGCCCAACCGGTTGGCTGAGGTCCAGCACCTCTTGCGCCTGGTCAAAGACCTTGTCCGGATCCCGTACATCGGCGTCAATATACCCGGTCCTGCCCTCTGGCGAGCTGGTAAGTAGCGCCCGTGCATGAAGGAGCACAATCGGGTCGTTGTCCACATACATGACCCGGCTCTCAGGATTCGCGGCCTGGGCTACCTGGTGAACGTTTGGCGATGTCGGAAGGCCCGTTCCTATATCAAGGAACTGGCGGATGCCCACTTCTGTCGCAAGGTAGTTGACAGCTCTTCGCAAAAACTCTCGGTTTTGCCTGGGCGGTGTATTCGCGTGGGGAAATCTCGCCAGCGACCGATCCGCAACCTCACGATCGGCCGCGAAGTTATCTTTACCTCCCAGTAGGTAGTCATAGACTCTGGCTGGGTGCGGCTCATCGGTCCGCAAGTCAACCGGTGGTTGTGCTGTCAGATCCGGCTTCGCCCAATTCCCGTTGCTCATGCGATCACGGTCCCCTCAGACACCCTGACCTCGGAAAACGTCCTCACGGTATCGCCTTCCCGTGCATCCGATACACCGTTACGGCCCGATCGATGACCATACGCATCGACTCTGTCGCCGACAACCTCCGGCGGGAGCGAGCTGGCAATCGGATAGGCCGGCGTCAAATAGGCGTCCAATAAGGTTCGCTCGGCGAGGAACCCGGCGATGTCACCGGACAGCTCCACCGGTTCCAGCAAGGGGAAAGGTGGGCGACTTCCTGTCGTGCGCCGGCCTGGCCAGGGCTATTGCGTAGTCGGTTGATGGTCTTCTGACCTGAGTGTGGCCGGTTGCGGTGACCCGTCCAGGAGCAGTCGGCTGCTGGCGGTACTGGGGACGATCCCCGCTCCCCGTGATCCGCGTGGGGTGCGTTACTCGCTGACGAGCATGCTCGGGGTGACGGTGTGCGCAGTAGCGGCCGGCGCGGTCACCTTCGCCGCGATCGCTGACTGGGTCAGGGATCTGGACTCTCCGGCGTGGGTCAGGCTGGGATACCGGCCGGGTCCCGGTGGCGAGCACGGTCTGGCGGCAGCTGGTCCGCGTCGACGCCGAGGTGCTGACGACCGTGCTGGCCGGTTGGCTGCGCGCACGATGCGAGGCGAGCACGCCGGCATCCACATCGGCGGCAGTCAGGTGCACCTGTTGTCGGGCTATGACACCGACATCGGCGTGATCCCGGCCCAGGTGCAGATCGCGGCGAAGTCGAACGAGATCCCGGCGTTCGCGCCGCTGTTGGACCGTCAAGGTCCAGCCGACCCGGGCCGGCCACCGGCTCCGTGCGCGCTGGCCAGGGCCGAACTGGCCATGCTCGACGTGCCGCTACCTCAGCAGGCCACATGAGCCACCCGTAGCGGACAGCAATGACGCCGCCCCGCTCACGCCGAACGTCGGGCAACGTCGGGCAACATCGGGAACGGCTCGGCTCCGGACCCATGGTGATCGAGGAGACGTAGCGAGCCTGGCGTGCCGCGCGACGCGCCTTTGCACAAATTGGCACCGAGGAGTGCGCGCGGCAGTGCGGTCACCTCGGGGGTGCGCCGATCTCCCGCGTGAAGGACTCGACCGCTGAGTCGGGGCCTGCTGGGGCCACCGGTGTGCCCAGGCAGACTGGGGGTCATGGACCGGACCGAGCTGCGTGCCCTGATGGCCGACTTCACCCAGTGGAGCCGACAGGCCGCGGCCGTCCAGCGCCGGCACGGCACCGTGCGGGAGGCGGCGGAGGCTGCCGAACGCCTCCTGGAGTCACGCGCCGTCGTTGTTCAGCACGCACGACGCAACGCGTGGCGGGTGGTGCCGCTGGAGCGCAAGCACAGCTCGGTCGTGCGGCCCCTGCGCGAGCGCGCCGTCCTGCCGACGTTCACCCGCGGCGATCAGGCACTGATGCGGCTGTTGACGGTCGAGGTGCCCCGCGCGCGGGCCGACGTGAACGCCGCCCTGGGCCTGCGGCGCTATCTCGCCGGGCCGTGGAAGCGCCAGCGGGCCGAGGCATCGGCCGCGTTCCTGCGCCGTCAGCACGACGTGTTCGTGGAAACGGGCTGGCCGCAGCGGCTCAAGGAGCTGAGCGAACATACCCTCGACGACGCCGCCGGCTTCGAGGCGTTGGTCGATCCCACGCTCGGTGTCGTTCCCGAGGACCCGGCCCACAGCCCCGAGGTGATCGAACGGTCCGCGCTCGACGGCCTGTCCAAGGCGCTGGCAGCCATCGACAGGATCGTGCAGGCCGAGGCGGGGTACCGCGCCGCGGCCAGGGACGCCGCGATCACCGTGCGGCGGGTCGACACGATGCGCGTGCTGCGGGAGATGTCGACCGATGCGTTGAAGACAGCGACCCGTGACCGGCTCCGGCTCGGCGGCCTCACCCCGGCCGGCATCCACACCGTCGCGCAGGTCCTGGCCAACGCCGCCACGCTGTCGACACTGCCGGGCCTCGGCGAGGTGTCGGCGCGACACATCCTCGGCGCGGCGCAGACGTTGCGGCACACGACCTTCGAGGAGACGCCGGTACGCATCGACGTCACCCGGCGCACCCCCGAGGTGACCGAACTGCTGCGCTGCCTCGCCGAGTGGGACGCCCGCCGCCGCACCAGGGGCGCTGCCGCCGACCTCGAACGCGCGGCCGAACTGGCGCCGATCGTGGCGGGGCTCACCTTCTCCACGACGCATCTGCTGGTGGTTCCGTTGCGGGAGCTGCCGGTGAGCGAGCTGTGGGAGAGCATCGACGTCGTGCGGCACCGCGCCGAACAGCTGCGCCGCACCAAACCGTCGGGCCACCGGACCCGCGACCCCTGGGAAGACTTCCTGGCCCGGCCGGCCGACTACTTCGCGATGCTCTCCGAACTCGGCTTCCTCACCGGCGACGAGGAGGCCACGCACGGCAATCTTCCCGACGACATCGTTAAGGCGGTGCGTGACCAGCCGCTCAACGGCGAACATCTGAAGGCATCGCTGCGCGGCTATCAGAGCTTCGCGGTGCGTTTCGTCCTGGTGCAGCGCAAAGTGATCATCGGTGACGAGATGGGCCTCGGCAAGACGTTCGAGGCGATCGCCGTGCTGGCACACCTGCGCAGCCGGGGCGAGAACCGCTTCGTCGTGGTGTGTCCTGCGGCCGTCGTGACGAACTGGGTGCGCGAGGTGACCAGCAAGTCGACGCTGAGCGCCCACCGGGTGCACGGTGCCGACCGGGACCACGCGGCCCGCGTCTGGGAAAGCGACGGCGGCGTCGCGGTCACCACGTTCGAGACGCTGGCCGCGTGGCAGCCCGGCCCCAACCTCGCCTGTGTCGTCGTCGACGAGGCGCACTACATCAAGAACCCGAACGCACAGCGTTCCGTGCGCACCGCCGCCATCGTCGAGCGCGCCGCCCGCGCCGTCCTGCTCACCGGCACACCGCTGGAGAACAAGGTGTCGGAGTTCCGCAGCCTCGCCTCCTACGTGCGGCCCGACCTGACCGTCGACAGCGAGGGCGCCGCGCTGTCGGCGAAGGCGTTCCGCCGCCAGATCGCACCGGCGTACCTGCGGCGCAACCAGGAGGACGTGCTGTCCGAGCTGCCGGGGCTGGTGGAGGTCGAGGAGTGGCTGCCACTGTCCAAAGAGGACGCCACCGCCTACCGAGCGGCGGTCGACAGCGGGAACTTCATGGAGATGCGTCAGGCGGCGATGCGTCAGGGCGCGAAATCCGAGAAGTTGCGGCGGCTTGTCGAGCTCGTCCGCGAGGCGGCGGAAAACGAGCGGAAGGTCATTGTCTTCTCCTACTTCCGCAGCATCCTCGATCTGGTGGCGGAAGCCCTGCCGGGCCCGGTCGTCGGGCCGCTCACCGGTTCGGTCGCCTCCGACGAGCGACAGCGCATGGTGGACGAGTTCTCGGCGGCGCAGCACGGAGCCGTTCTCGTGGCGCAGATCGTGGCCGGCGGTGTCGGGCTCAATGTCCAGGCCGCGTCGGTGGTCATCATCTGCGAGCCGCAGCTCAAGCCGACCACCGAGGCGCAGGCGATCGCGCGGGCGCACCGGATGGGTCAGGTGCGTTCGGTACAGGTGCACCGGCTGCTGTCCGAGGACAGTGTCGACCAACGCATCGTCGAACTGCTGGAGGCCAAGCGGAAGCTGTTCGAGGACTTCGCCCGGGGCAGCGACATCGCCGATGCGGCGCCGGATGCGGTCGACCTGTCCGAGGCGCAGCTGGCCCGCGAGGTCGTCGCATCGGAACGGAAACGGCTCTTCAGCTCCTGAACCGGCGGCCCCGCAGAGCTGCGCTCATGTCGCGCGGGCCGCCAGAACGGTGTAGGCGGTGGTAGTGCTGATCTGGTCGACGAGTTGCCAACCGGCTGCGTCGAGCAGGGCAGCGTATTGACTGTTGGTGCGTTCCTTGCCGCCGGTCATGACGAGCATCGTGATGTCCACGAGCGCCGAGCCGAGGTCGTTCTGAGCGGGGTCGAGGACTCGTTCGACTACGAGCAGCCGGGCGTGCGGCGGCGCCGCTCGGCGGATGGTGTGCAGGATGGTCCGGCACTGCTCATCGGTCCAGTCGTGGAGGATGTCTTTGAGAACGTAGGCGTCGGCCTCGGGTGGAGCGTCGGTGAAGAAGTCACCGGCGACGCTGCGGAGCCGGTCTCCGTCGCCCGCGCCCTGAGTATGGGGCAGACCGGCGACGACATCCGGCCGGTCGAAAACCACGACGCTGGTCTGCGGGTACGTGTCCAGGATCGCGGTGCCGATGGCGCCGTGACCCCCACCCACGTCGACCACCGCGGTCACATCGTTGAGGCCGAACGCCTCAGCGAGCGTTGCCGCATCGGTGGCGGACATCGCCGTCATGTTCGCGTTGAAGACGGCGGCCGCGTCCGGGTTGCGACCAAGGAACGGAAACAGCGATTCGTGAAAGACGCTGTCGAACGCGGTCCGGCCGGTCCGGACCGAGTCCAACAGGTTTCCCCACGGCCGCCACCACCATGGCTGCCCATAGCTCAGTGCCGCGGGCCGCATCGAATGGGCGACATCCGAGCGCATCAACACACCCATGGCGGTCAACCGGTAGCTGCCGTCCTCGCCACGGTCAAGGACTCCGAGGAGCCTGAATGGTTCGAGGAGCCGGTCGAAGGTGGCCGGATCCGCGTCAACCGTCGCCGCCAGCTGCGCCGGATGCATGGGTCCGCCGGCCAGCCGATCGGCCACCCCGAGGGCAGCAAAGACGTACAGCAGCTGCGTCGCCTGATATCCGCGAAGGAGTCCGGCGAGTCGATCAGCTGACGATCCGCCTTGCGTATCTCCGGACACGAAGTCATGGTAAGCGCGGCGCCGCACGACGCCCGCCGGGGATAAAGGCGTTGCGGGACGGTGCGGGCGAGGGCGACTGTCGAAGGATGGGTGCCGAGCTGGTCCAGCGGTTCGTCGAGGACGGGTTCGTGAAGATCGAGCGTGCGTTCCCGGCGGAGGTCGCCGAGGCGTGCGCCGGCCTGCTGTGGGAGCAGATCGACGCCGACCCTGAGGACCGGTCGACCTGGACCCGGCCCGTGTACTGGGTCGGTGACATGCCCCAGGAGCCGTTCGCCGTGGCGGCGAACACACCGGTGCTGCACAACGCGTTCGACGCACTGCTCGGAGCGAACCGCTGGTCGCCGCGGCAGTCGTTGGGTTCGTTCCCGCTGCGATTCCCGCACCCGGAGGAGCCCGACGACGCCGGCTGGCATGTTGAGGGCAGTTATGAACTGCCCGAGGAGACGGGCTGGTGGACCAACGTGCACTCCAGCGGCCGGGCGTTGCTCATGCTGTTCCTGTTCACCGAGGTCGGTGAGCAGGACGCGCCGACCCGGGTGCGGGTCGGTTCGCATCGGGACGTGCCGGTGGTGCTGCGCCCCTACGGCGACCGGGGGACGTCGATGATGACACTCGGGCCGCTGGTGGCCGCCGCGAGCGCGCACCGGCCGGTCGCCCTGGCCACCGGTGCCCCGGGGGACGTGTACCTGTGTCACCCGTTCCTGGTGCACGCCGCCCAGCCACACCACGGCATCAACCCGCGTTTCATGGCACAGCCACCCCTGTACCCGTCGCTGGCGTTCATGCCGCAGCCGTTCGGCCTGGCCGTCACCGACGACGAGCCGTCACCCGCCGCCCGGGTCATCCGCGAGGCACTGCGCTGCTAGCCGGATCGCCAGACATACGGAGCGCGGGGCTCAGGCGGTGTGGTGCTCGTTCCTCGACCAACCCGGCGAGCCGGCCGTGGGCGCTGTGCCGGCTCAGTTCGACGCCGCGGCCGAGCTCGCGGCGCGGGAGCAACGAAGTCGGCCCCGCTGATTGACGCTGTCACCGCCAGGTGCGCCTCCGGCCGCAAGGTTTGTCCGGCTATGACGGTTTGGAGTGGTCCCGGTGTCTGGGTTGCGGGGGTCGGGCGGTATCTTGATTTGGCCTCACCCGTTTGGGTGTTTCTGCTGGCCGCGTGAAAGTTGCTAGCCCGATCAGCGGCTTCGCCGATCAGAATTCTTCCGCCGCGTCGTCGGTTCTGGTGGCCCTCTCGCACCGGTGGAAGGATTGTTGACCATGACCGACGCTAGACCGCTGGGTGCTGACGAGGCCGCGTTCATGGCGGTGGTCCGCTCAGGCGATTCGGCGCGGTTCGCGCTCATTACGGAGCGCCACCGGCGTGAGCTGCAGGTGCACTGCTACCGGATGCTCGCGAACTACGAGGACGCCCAGGACCTGACGCAGGAGACGTTCCTGCGAGCGTGGAACAAGCGGGAGTCGTTCAAGGGCCACGCGGCGTTGCGGACCTGGCTGTACCGGATCGCGACGAACGCCTGCCTCGACTTCCTGGACAAGCGCAACGACCGCACACCCGTACCGTCCGGGCTGGCCGACGTCGGCTCCGAGGTGCTGTACCTGCAGCCGTACCCCGACCGGATGCTCCCCGAGGACCCGCAGGAATCGGTGGTGGCGCGGGAGACGATCGAGCTGGCGTTCATCGTCGCCGTCCAGCACCTGCCGCCGCGGCAGCGGGCGGTGTTCATCCTGCGCGACGTCCTCGGCTGGCCGGCGTCGAAGGCCGCCGAGGCCCTCGAGTTGACCGTCGCATCGGTGACCAGCGCGCTGCAGCGGGCCCGTGTGACGATGCGCGAGCAGTTGCCCGACCGCCGCCTCGACTGGCGGAGACCCGCCACCCACGAGCTGTCGAATGACGAGCGTGGCGTGGTGAAGTTGTACATCGACGCCCATGAGCGCAACGACCTCGACGGGCTGATGTCCCTGCTGCGCGAGGACCTGCGCTTCGTGATGCTGCCCGAGGCGGGCACCTCGTCGGTCACGGCCAAGGACGCGGTGGACGGCTGGGTCTCCGGTGGGCTCTTCCAGCCCGGCTACGACGACTGGCGCTGTATCACCACGACGTTCAACCGCATGCCCGCCGCCGCGCTGTACCGGCGCACCCCCGACGACCCGCAGTACCGGTTGTTCACCATCGCGGTCCTGCACGTCGTCGACGGGAAGATCGCCGAGCTCATCGGGTTCGACGCCACCGACAAGCCATGGCTGGACCTGCCCCCGACACTGTGACCAGACAGGTCCCCACCGCCTATTGGCCCGTGCTCATCGCCTCGTCTCGTACCGGGTCATCAGGATGCCGCCGGGAAATGTCCGCGTCTCCACGAGGTTCAGCCTCACCCAGCTGTCCAGCGCGGTGAAGAACGGCGTGCCGCCGCCCACCAGGACCGGGTAGGTGACCAGCATGTACTCGTCGATCAGCCCGGCCCGCATGGCCGCTGCGGCAAGTGTGGCGCCGACGATGTCCATCGGGCCGCCGTCCTCGGCCTTGAGCCGGGTCATCTCCGCGACCGCGTCGCCGGTGACCAGGCGGGTGTTCCAGTCGACCTTGTCGAGCGTCGAGGAGAACACCACCTTCGGCATGTCCCGCCAGCGGCGGGCGAACTCGATCTCCGCCGGTGTGGCGCCAGGTTGCTGGTCGGCGGTCGGCCAGTGGGAACTCATCGCCTCCCACAGCTTGCGCCCGTACAGCGCCAGGCCGGTCGCCCCCACCCGGTCGGACCACCACTGGAACAGCTCGTCGCTCGACGACGAGTCCGGCCCCTCACCCCCACTCCAGCCGAGGTCGTCACCGGGCGCGGCGATGTAGCCGTCCAGGGTCACGTTCATGCCGAAGATCAGTTTCCGCATCATGCCAGCCTCTCGTGATTCGATCTCCTACGTACAGACGGGCACGGCACGGAAACCTAATCGGTGCGCGATCCACGTCCGGGGTTTGCCGGACGTGAAGGGGTTCGGCGGTATCGGGCATTCATCGATGTCCGATACCGTCGAGCCGCTGGAGGCAAGCACGTGACGCAGTGCCGCATGAGACCACAGGCGCGGCCGTGGTGCTGATGGACCGGCCTACGGGCGAGGCCGCCGCGCTGTTCGAGGCGCTCTTCGAGGCTCACCACGATGAGATTCACCGGTATGTCGCGAGTCGGCTCAGTCGAACCCTTGCCGACGACCTCGCAGCCGAGACGTTCCTGGTGGCGTTCCGCACCCGCGGCCGGTACAGCGGCCCGGACGAGCACCGGCGGGCCTGGCTGTTCGGCATCGCCACCAACCTGATCCGGCGGCATCGCCGTGACGAGATACGCCGCTACCGCGCCCTGGGTCGGGCCGGCGGGCTGGCCGCCGTCGACGACGGTGACCCGGCCGCCACCGACGGCGTGGTCGACCGCGTCGTGGCGCACGGCGTCCAACGCGCGCTGGCCGAGGCGCTGGGCGCGCTCAAACCCGCCGACCGCGACGTACTGCTGCTCGTCGCCGTCGCCGACCTCAGCTACGCGGAGGTCGGTGCCGCACTCGGTGTTCCGCCCGGCACCGTCGGGTCCCGGCTCACCCGGGCCCGGAAGTCGGTGCGCAGCGCGCTGGGAGCCGAACCGAGCATCCACCAACGAGGAGAAGACTGATGGACGACCTGCGAACCCTGCGCCGGGTCCTGCACAGCCCGCCACCGTCCGAGCACGCCACCACCAAGGCGCGCGAACTGCTCATTGCGGAGGTCACCGCGTCCGCCGCACCCCGGCGGGCCTTCTCGTTCGGGCGCGGGCGCACACCGTCGTCTCGGAGGGTCTGGTGGGGCCGCGGCGCCGCGCTCGCCGGCGGCCTGGCGCTCAGCGGCCTCGCGGCGGTGGCCCTCATCGCACCCCACGACCCCGGCGGTACGTCGCCGCCGGACGCGCGCGAGATGCCGCCGGACGCGCGCGAGATCCTGCTGGCAGCGGCGCAGCACGCCGCGCAGCAGCCGACGACCACCGCAAAGTACTGGCACGTCCGCAAACTGAGCACGGGCGCCCCGGTCAAGGTCGGCACCGAATCGGCCCCGTACTACGTGGTCCAGCGCCTCATTGACGAGTCGTGGATGTCCCATGGCCCAGGCGAAAGGAACTGGAATGGTTTGTTGCGTCTCGGCTACAAGCCGCAAACCGCGGCCGACGAGGAGGCCTGGCGCGCGGCGGGATCGCCGACGTCGTGGAAACCGCTACCCGTCCCGACTGACGGCAAGCCGTACTCGCCCGATGAGCGGCTCACCTCCGAGCCAGGCAAACCCGAACTGTACGGGTCCCCGCCGCGGGTCCCGGGCGCGCCGAGACCGCCTGTGCTGGCGGGGGGAATGAGTCTCGATTGGGACGAGGTTTCCCGGTTGCCGACGGACCCGGCCGCGCTGCGCACCGAACTGCTGAATCAGATCCGCGCCGGCAGGATATCGTTCCCGAACCCGGAGTCCCGGCTGTTCTCGTCATTGTCCCTGTTGCTGCTCGAGGCGCCGGCCCCGCCAGCGGTGCGGGCGGCGGCGTTCACGCTGCTGGCCGACGTCCCCGGCGTACGTGTCGTCGGTGAGGTCACCGATGCCGCCGGCCGCACCGGCACCGGCATCGAGCTCCGGCGGGATGAGCTTCGGCTTCTGCTGATCGTCGACCCGTCGAAGCACGTTCTCCTGGCGTCCGATCAAATCATGAAGTTGGGCCCGGACTCATTCGATCACAGTGACGTGGTGCTGACCGCCGAATGGACCGACGCCGAACCGAAGCCGCCGGTGGCGCCCTAGCGAGTCGTCCGGATCGCGGACGGCCGCGTGGTCCACACCGTCGAACTGCCCGGCGGCCGCGCCTTCGCCAACATTCAGTTGACGTCCACCGCCGGCCTGCCGAAGGCCGCGAGGAAACACGCGTTCTGAGACCGACACGACACAGCCCTGGCTGAGCCGTACCCGATGCCAGCGCCGACGCGGCGCCAAGGCTGGGCCCGGCCGGCCGACATGACGAAGGATTCCTCGGAAGGGATGTACAGGATGCTGCCGTTGTACCTGCCCTTGGCGGACCGCCGGTGAACAGCGATTGGATGACGACTCCATGGGCCGCGGCCCTGATCGTGTTCGCCCTGCCAGTCGCCGCGGTGGCCGCCTGGGGAGTGGTCAACGTCCTCCGGACACGGCGACCGACGCCGACAGGATGCGGCGGCTCGTCGCGCTCACGGCGAAGCACGGCTTCGAATT
Source organism: Virgisporangium aurantiacum (assembly GCF_016863635.1). GTDB lineage: Bacteria > Actinomycetota > Actinomycetes > Mycobacteriales > Micromonosporaceae > Virgisporangium > Virgisporangium aurantiacum. The sequence goes on from NZ_BOPG01000103.1 coordinate 50,228, forward strand.
CGACTGGAGGGAACGACGTCAGGGCGCTGTGACGCGCGCACCTCGTCGAGCGACGTGGTGCTGGCCGCCGAATGGACCGACGCCGAACCGAAGCCGCCGGTGGCGCCCTAGCAGGTCGTCCGGATCGCGGACGGCCGCGTGGTTCACACCGTCGATGACGGCACAGCGATGAGTTCCTGGCCGTAGCCGAGTCTGATGTCTAGATGGGGCGGACCGAGGACGGGCCCGCCCCACACTATTGACACGAATCGGACGAACAAGGGGACGCTGTGAGCGGTATCAGGGTGTTGGTGGCGGGGGCGAGCATCGCGGGGCCGGCGCTGGCCCACTGGTTGGGCCGGCGGGGGGCCGAGGTGACCGTGGTGGAGCGGGCTCCCGAGTTGCGTCCCGGTGGGCAGGCGGTGGACGCGCGCGGGGTGGCCAGGGAGGTCATCGGGCGGATGGGGCTGGACGCGGCGGTGCGCGCGGCCCGTACCGACACCGCCGGCGCGTACACCGTGGACGTGGACGGGAACGTGCTGGAGACCTTCCGCGCGGACGACCACGGCGGCGACGGATACATCGCGGAGATCGAGATCCTGCGCGGGGACCTGTCCCGGGTGATCTACGACGACACCCGCGACGGTGTCGAGTACGTGTTCGGCGACCGGATCGCCGAGCTCAGCCAGGACGCGGACGGGGTCGACGTGGCCTTCGCGGGCGGCGACCGGCGGCGTTTCGACCTGGTGGTCGGGGCCGACGGGCTGCACTCGGCGCTGCGGTCGATGGTCTTCGGACCGCGTGAGCGGTTCATCCGTCACCTCGGACTCGTGCTGGCCTTCTACACCGTGCCCAACGAGTTCGGGGTGGACCGCTGGCTGCTCGACTATCAGGATCAGGAGTCCGGGCGCTCCGCCGGTCTGCGACCCCTCCCGGACGCCACCCGGGCGATGGCCATGCTCTCCTTCCCCGCGCCCGACTTCGACGTCGACTACCGCGACATCGAGGCCCAGAAGCGCCTGCTGCGTGAGCGGATGGCCGGCCTGGGCTGGTTGACCCCGCGCATCCTCGCGCATCTGGACGACACCCCGGACTTCTACCTCGACCAGGTCGCCCAGGTGGTGATGGACCGCTGGTCGAGCGGACGGGTGGGGCTGCTCGGGGACGCGGCGTTCAGCGCGTCGCCGTTCTCCGGTGGGGGCACCGGGCTGGCCCTGGTCGGCGCCTACCTGCTGGCCGGAGAGCTGGCCGCCGCCGGGTGGGACCCGGAAGCTGGGTTTGCCGCCTACGAGGGCCGGATGCGCCCGTACGTCGAGGCCAACCAGGAGATCGGCCGGTTGCACGTGCACAGCCGCGACGTCCCCGAACCGGACGCCGAACCGGGGCCGGAGCCCGACATGGAGGCCCTCACCGAGCTGGTCGAGCGCGCGATCAACGGCGTCGAACTGCCCGACTACGCAGGAGTGCCGGACGGTGCGACTTCGCCCCGTTGACTCCGATCGTCACCTACTGTCTATACTGAATATAGACAGTAGGTGCAGGGGAGGCATCGCGAATGCGCGTCATCGTCTCGCCGGTATCCGGGGTGCCGCTGTACGAGCAGATCGTGGAGCAGGTTCGGCAGCAGATCATGACCGGGGAGCTGGCGGCCGGGGCGGCATTGCCGTCGTTGCGAGCGCTGGCCGGCGACTTGCGGGTCAGCCTGATCACGACCACGCGGGCGTACAACGACCTGGCCGCCGAGGGACTGATCGTGAACGTGCCGGGCAAGGGCTCGTTCGTCGCGCAGGTCGACCCGGACGAGGCTCGCCGGAGCTCGCTGGAGCGGGCGCGGGCGGGGTTGCGGCAGATCGTCGCTCGTACCCGGCACACCGGGCTGGTCTCGCTGGAGGAGTTGACCGCGATGCTCGCGCAGGAATGGGAACGATGAGCACGACAGAGCACGCCGTGGAAGCCGTTGGGCTCGTGAAGCGCCGCGGGGGCTTCACGCTCGGCCCGCTGGACCTTCGCGTTCCGCGGGGATTCGTCACCGGGATGGTCGGGGCCAACGGCTCGGGCAAGACGACCACGCTGCGCACGCTGCTCGGCCTCATTCGAGCGGACGCGGGGAGCATCGCGATGCCGCCGATGGGCGAGGTCGGGGTCGCGTTCGACCAGCCGTTCGTGCTGCCGTACTGGCGTGTCCGCGACGCTGCCGAGGTCTATGCCACGTCCCGGCCCGGTTGGGACCAGAACTGGTTCGACCGGCTGTGCCGCCGGTTCGGGCTGCGTGCCGACGAGCGGGTGAAGGAGCTGTCACGCGGACAGGGGAACAAGTTGATGATCGCGCTGGCGATGGGCAACCATCCCGATCTGCTGATCCTCGACGAGCCCACCAGCGGCCTCGACCCGGCCGCGCGCGCCGACCTGGTCGACCTGCTGCGCGAGCACATGCGCCGGGAGGAGGCGTCGCTGCTGTTCTCCACGCACATCACCAGCGACCTGGAGCACTTCGCCGACTACCTCGTGTTCGTCGACAACGGCCAGGTCGTCTACTCCGGCCCGCTCGACGAACTCGTCGAGAGCTTCGCCTACGTCAAGGGGGCGCTGGAGGACCTGACCGCGGAGAACACGCCGCTGATCCGGGGCCTTCGCCGCGGCCAGGCAAACTTCGACGGCATCATCCCCACCGCCGACTCCGCCGCGTTCGGCCCAGGCGTCCATCTCGAGACCCCGACGATCGAGCAGATCGTGGTCCACTACGAGCGGCGCAACGACGAGGAGCACTGACATGCGCGCCATCGCCCGTTTCGTCGGCCTGGACCTGCGATCCATGCGGCCCAATGCGAAGTACATGATCATCCCCGCGGTCGTGGTCGTCGTCCCGGCCCTGCTCTTCCTCGGCCCGTACATGCTGATCCCCGCGATAGCCGGCTTGGCGGTTGTCAGCGCCCCGTCGTCCCTGTTCGCCAACGACGAAGTCGGCCGCCTCGACACCCTGTACACCGCGCTGGGCATCCGACGCCGCCAGGTCGTCGTCGGCCGCTACGCGACCTGTCTGCTGCTGCTGATCGCTCTCACCATCGCAGGGGTTCTCCTGGCTCCGGTTGCCGCGCTCGTCCTCGGCGCCGCGTTCGACTGGGCGATCGCCGCCGCCCTCACCGCTGGCAGCGTCGCGCTCATCGGCACCTTCCTCGCCGCCGGACTGCCCGCCTACTTCGGGCTTGACCCGGGCCCCGTCCGCGTCGTCGCCTCCCTTCTCCACGCCATCACCCTGACCGTCGTCTTCCTCGGATGGGCGATCCCCGATGTCCGCGCCGCGCTGCTGTCGTGGCTCGGCGACGCGAACGTCGCCTGGCTCACCGTCGCCGCGTTCGCGATCCTCGGCGTCCTCGGAGCCGCCTCCACGGCGCTCTCCACACGTCTGTACGCCCAGCGCGACCTCTAGCCTCCAACTTGCGTTGTCGTCAGGCCTCGCCGTTCTTCCAGCTGGTACCACGCCGTCGAACTCGTGACGTTCGATCCGGCACAGACACTGAGGGGCGGCATCATTGAGTGGGCGGCGCCGTCCGGGCCGCCGCGGAGGTGCGATGTGTCCACCGGTCCCACTCGCCGGATCTTCCTGAGCTACCGGCGCGACGACGTACCGCCGTACGTGCGCCTGCTGAAGGACCACCTGAGCAGGCGCATCCCCGGCGCCCAGGTCTTCATGGACATCGACTCCGTGTCGCTCGGCGTCGACTTCGCCGACAAGATCAGGACGGAGATCGAATCGAGTGATGCCCTGGTAGCCGTGATCGGAGCGAAATGGATGGGCTTGACCGACGAACCGGGCAAGTCCCGCCTTGACGACCCTGACGACTACGTCCGCTTCGAGATCCGAACCGCGATGGTTCACGGTGTACCCGTGATTCCGGTACTGGTCGACGGCGCGCGACCGTTCCGACGAGATCAGATGCCGGCCGAGATCGATCGTTTCGCGGGGCTCAACGCCCTGGAACTGACCCACCTCAGATTCGACGACGACATCGAACGCCTGGCTCGCGACATCCAGCAGGCGATCGAGAATCGGGTGCGAGTCGCGCGCATGACCGTGTCAAGCTCCGACGGCGCCGGCGTAACCAACTGGGGGGTCGCGATCCAACGCCTCTACCCGGTGGTCCGCGACGGCTCTGTGTCGACCGACCGTATTCCCATCGACGGCGGATTCGAGGTCATCGCCGAGGTCGCCATCGGCGGCCGGCTGATGGGAATGGTCGCCAGGCACATGCTTGACGTGGTTGTCGTCAATATGACGACTCTCCAGCAGGTCGGCCACGCCACGTTCGAGCAGCCGCTTGTGCCAACCAGCACGGCCCTCCGAGCGCAGATCCGTAGTGGGTTTGATCCGTTGGCCGGTACTTCCGTGGGGGACGTTCTCCAGGCCCAAGCCGTCTACAAAGTGACGGCCGGCGTTGACACCGAGACCACATCGGCGCAGGGTGAGCTGTTCGTCGTCAGCGGCTGAGTGGCCGTCCGTCAGACGCGGCCCGTCAGTAGCGACTTTCAGTAAGCGCGTCCAGGCGGTCCAGGGCCAGTGTGAGCATGCGAGCGGTTTGGCGCTCGTGGTTGGCGTATGGCGCTGGCCAGGCGAGGGCTCGGGCGTACGCGCGTGCTTCGTGAGCGCTCTTCACCGGGGCGACCACGTTGGCTCGCTCGATCAGAGCTCGAACGTCTCCCCACGGCTGCCAGCCCTGCGCGTACGCTTCGGTGATCTTGTCCTGCCAGTCCGCGGCGTCCTGGAGCAAGCGACTCAGCGACAGCAGCGGGCACCCGAGCGTCGCTTCCTCCCAGTCCAGGATGACGACCGGCCCGTGGTCGGGGATGATCGCGTTCGTCTCGTTCATGTCGCAGTGGTCGACCGATACCGGTACGGCGGCCACCAGGTCCTCGGCGTAGGCGTGCAGCGTCTCGGCCGCGGCGAACAGGCGGGCAGCTAGCGATGGGTCCTGGTAGTCAACGGCGCGGACATCGGCAATCAGGTCGTCGACCAGGTCCGGCAGATGGTAGACGGGCAGGCCCGGCGCCGAGCGATCGGCCGCAGCGACCTGGATCGCGGCGAGCGCGAGGGCCACTTCGACGCGGCTGGCCGGGCCGCGTGCCTCCGCCGTCGGACCCTCGACCAGCCCGAATGCTGTGCGCTGCCAGCCCGGCCCGTCCTGCGCAGCGAGCAGCGGTGCGACCGCGTGCGGCGCTACGTCCTGAACGAACCGGTGCACGGCCGGGCCGCCGGGGTACAGGGCCGGTTGGGTGTGCTTGCCCACCACCGGTACGCCGTCGGCCACAAACACGCCGGTCGCGCCCCAACGCTTCACTCGCAGCGGTGTCACCTCGGCCGCGATCCGTGGATGCCCCGGCAGCACAGTGGACAGCCAGGCGCGCATGTCATCGCGCGAAACCATGTGCTCGGGCCAGATGAGTTCGTCGGTCACGGGACGCTCCCAGCTAGGGGGCGCCCCGGCGGTCAGTGTGGCCGGAACGGGGCGCGGGCTGTCGTGGTGGTCTCCATCGGCACCGCACCTCCTCCTGCCGGCTGGTAGTCATCTGACGCCGGCCAGGTTACCCGATGATCGAGGGCGGCACTGCCCGGCCTCTGACGAATCACGGCCATGCGTCACGCAACATCGCCAAGATCAAAGTTGCGGGCAGCAGCGCAGTTTGGTGAGGAGCCGCCAGGTCTTGAGTGTCGACGTCGCTCGTTCGCCAATGGCGCGGACACCAGCCCTGAATCCGACTGCGTGTGCCGAGCGCGGCGCCTCCGGCGCCACGAGCGCTTGATCAACGGAGTCTGTCTCGAGGGCGATGGTGGAGAGGTCACCTGCGCGCAGCGCGGCGTGGATAGTTCTGTCGGACGCTCGCGTGTTGCTCCATCGCCAGCGGGGCAGATCCTCCGCGTCGGCCCAGCGGACGAGCGGGTGACAGCGGTACGCGAGGGCCGGCCGACGCAACGACGCCCGCATCCGTTGGATGCAGACGGTTCCGGGCTGTTTCGTGTCCTGGATTGCCTGGGTCAGGTCGGATCGGCCAGCCGGTTGGCGATGCGCCGAGTGTCGGGGTGGTCGTCGCCGAGGATCCGGCGCCGCCGGGCCAGGATGTCCTCGTCCAGGGTTCGCGCCGCCGCCACCTCACCCAACTCCCGCAGGTTGTCGGCGAGGTTGCTGGCCGAGGCCAAGGTGTAGGGGTGGTCGTCGCCGAGGACCCGCCGTAGCCGGGCCAGGGTGTCCTCGTTCACGGTTCGCGCCGCTGCCACCTCACCCAGCACCCACAGGTCGACGGCGAGATTGTTGGCCGAGGTCAGGGTGTACGGGTGGTCGTCGCCGAGGACCCGCCGTAGCCGGGTCAGGGTGTCCTCGTTCAGGGTCCGTGCCGCCGCCACCTCACCCAACTCCCGCAGGTCGACGGCGAGGTTGATGGCCGAGGCCAGGGTGTCGGGGTGGTCGTCGCCGAGGACCCGCCGCCGCCGGGCCAGGGTGTCCTCGTTCACGGTCCGTGCCGCCGCCACCTCACCCAACTCCCGCAGGTTGACGGCGAGGTTGCCGGCCGATTGCAGGGTATCGGGGTGGTCGTCGCCGAGGACCCGCCGCCGCCGGGCCAGGATGTCCTCGTCCAGGGTCCGCGCCGAAGCCACCTCACCCACCTCGCGCAGGCTCACGGCGAGGTTGCTGGCAGAGGTCAGGGTGTCGGGGTGGTCGTCGCCGAGGACCCGCCGCGACCGGGCCAGATTGTCCTCGTCCATGGTCCGTGCCGCCGCCACCTCGCCCAACCTCCGCAGGTCGTCGGCGAGGTTGCTGGCCGAGGTCAGGGTGTCGGGGTGGTCGTCGCCGCGCCGCTTCCGGTTGAGGGCATAGGCGCGGCGGGTGATCGGCAACGCGGAGCGGACGTCGCCGCGCGAAGTCAGAAACGCCCGGGCCCCGGACAGCAGCCGGCCGAGGTCGTCGGCGACCGGGTCGAGGAGTCGGTTGGTGTCGACGGCGGCCATTACGTGCGGCAGGTACTGGTGCCAGGCCGGCCACGTCGCCGGATTGTTCCACGGATCGGCCGGAACAGCCGCCCGCAACAGCCGGACCACCACCACCGCCCACGACCGGCCGGCGGCCCGGTCGGATGTCTCGTCGGTGGGCTGTTCGTCGGCGCTGCGGGTGCGGAGCAGGGCAGCCGGAACCCCGTGCAGCAGCACACTGTCAGCCGTGACCCGGGCCATCCCACGCCGACGCAGCACCGCCACCGTGGCGGCAAAACCCAGCGGGTCGGCGACAGCGGTCGCCAGCGGTGGCGGCAGCAGGTCGGGTCGCGCGGTGAACAGGGTCAGCGGTGCCGGCTCCGGGGCCAGCCACGCCAGCACCGTCAACAACTGCAGCGCGGCCGGATCGTCCACCGCGAGCCGGTCGAACGCCACCGCCCACGACGCCGTCACCGACACCGGATACGGCCCCGCCGCAGCCTGCTCCAACAGCCGGGCGGCCTGCGTGCCCACCAGATCCAGATAGACGTCCACGGACAGGCCGGTATCGGCCAGCAGCCCGGCGGCCTGACCGACCGCCAACGGCAGATCCCCCAGCACCGCCGCCACCCGGTCAGCCTGCGCCCCGGTCAACGCGGGTACCCGGTCGCGGAGCAGCCGCACCGACTCGACCCGGTCGAAGACGGCCACCCCGATCCCGGCCGCAAACCCGTGCCAGTCCGGATTCCGCGACGTCACCAACACATGCCCACCACCGGTGACCGGCGGCAGAAACGGGGCCAGACCCTGCGGATCCTCCGCGTTGTCGAACACCAGCAGCCACCGGCCCCGCCCGGCGAGGACGCCGAGCAGTCGCGCCAGTTCCGTGCCGGTCGCCGCGTCGCCCAAATCCAGCGCCCGGGCCAGCGTCCCCAGCTGATCGGGGATCACGGTGGGGTCCTCGGCCGGCACCCACCAGACGATGTCGTACTCGTCGCCGAACCGGTGGGCGTACTCGATCGCGATGGTCGTCTTGCCGACCCCGCCGATGCCGTGCACGGCCTGCACCGCCCGACCCTCGACGGTCAGCGCCGTCCGCAGCCCGTCCAGCAGGCCGTCGCGGCCGGTGAAACCGACCAGTCGGGGCGGCACGTTCCACACCCGGCCCGCCGGCCCGTCCACCGACCGGGGCCGGGGCAGGTCTGTCAACGCGTGCAACAGTGCCGTCTCCAGCCCGTCCGGGGAGGACACCGATGCCGTCGTCAGGCCCGACCCGCGAAGCCGGCGCCGGAACCCCTCCTGCCGATTCCCGAACTCCGGATCGCGGAACAGCCCGGCCGGGCCTTCCGCATCGTCGGAGAGCAGGAACACCAACCGGGGCATCCCCGCCTCCGTCGCGGTGGCGAACTCCAACTCCGTGTACGACACCCCCGGCTCATCCCGCACCGGCGACCCGTACCGAAAGCCCGCCACCAGCACGTACACGTCGGCGTCGGATACCGCCTGCCGGCACACCGCCGCCGGCTTCTCATCCCGCGCGGTGAAGTACGCCATGTCGGCCACCGCGTCCCCGGCCCGACTCACCGCTGCCTCAGCCGCGGCGATGAACGACCGCCGCTCAGGCAGCCTGCGCAACTCTGAGGTATGACTCAGGAACACCCTGCGCGGCGATGACTCACCGGCCCTTGACATGACCGCCAGCATCCCACCCGTCACAGCAACACCACACCCGGCGGTCACCCCAACGACACCACCGAGCCTGACAGGGCGACGCCTGCGGGACGGCAACCCATCCGATCCAGCAGCCAGCCGGACTCGCAACGGCGTAAAAGATCTTCGGGAGAGTCTGCGGAGATGACCTTGCGACGGCTGTGTCCGGGGGCGTCAGCGCAGGTGCGACGCCGGCCGAACCTCCCAGCTGGTGTGGAGCGGACGGTAGCCGCAGCGGTGCCAGAACGGCCCGGCCAACGGGTTCATCCCGAGATAGTGCAGCAGCACGGCGTTGAACCCGGCGCGGTCCAGTTCCCGGTGGACGTGCCGGACCAGTGCCGTGCCGGCTCCGGCGCCGCGGCGGCCCGGGAGCACCATCAGGTCCGACAGATATGCGGCCTTGCCCGCCGAACTCATGCCGGACGCCCATGGGGCGTGGTCCGGGTCGAGAACGTTCAATGCTCCGACCGCCGTCCCATCCACCTCGGCCAGCCACGACCAGGGCCGGTTGTCGGCAAGGTGTTTGGCCCGGATCAGCTCGGCGGTGTTCGACCGCTCGGTCATCTGGCCAAGCGTCTGATTCCATCGGACCAGTTCCAACTCCATCGCCACGGCCGCGTCCACGTCCGCCTCGGTCGCTCGTCGCACCACGACATCGGCGGCCGCGTCCGGGCAATCACGCCCGGCAAGGCGGATCGCCAGCACCATCCGTGGCGCCAGGCCGTGGGCCAGAAAGATCGGAACCAGCTCCACATCGCGAGACGGCCAGGTCAGCACCGCAGCCGACTCGGCCTCACGTGGCCGGGCATGCACGATCGTCGACCAGCGCGACAGCAGTGTGTCCATCACCGCGGCCGGATCGTCCGCACCGACGCGCGCAATCAGCACGTGACGCTCGGCCGCGTTCCAGGTGGCGTCCAGCGTGGTCGGATCCGCCCGGACCACGCGAGCCAACCCGCTACCGCCGGGAACCTCCAGCAGAACATCGTCCGGCCCGGCTTCGAGAAGCGGCGCGCTGTATGCAAGAAGTGGATCCAAGCGGCTCAATCGGCTGCCGTGCTGCTCCTGCAGGTTGCCCACAGCGTGACAATACGGCCGGTTGCGCGGCTCATCGAGCGCAGCGCCGGCAGTCTGCCGACGCTGCGCAACGAACACTCCCTTGCGGTCTGTTCAGAGGATGAGCTGTCGGGGATCGGTGATCTCGTTGGTGCGGGTTGCTTCGAGACGGGTGAGGGGGTCGGCGTCGGTGAGGGTGCCGAAGGAGAGCCGGGTGAGGGCTTCGATGTGTGGGATCGGAACCTGGTAGGTCTTGTAGGCGCCGTAGGAGAAGGCTTCGGGTTCGAGTTCGAGGCCTCGGATGAGGGTTTCCTGGCTGAGTAGGTAGCCGGTGGCGGACAACGCACCATCGGTTTTGACCATGACCACGATCTTCCAGAACTGGCGGGGTAGTTGGATCCCGCGATAGGGCTGGTCGTCGGCGGCGAGGACCGGGCCGGTGAAGACGGTGACCTTCAGGTCACGGTTGTCGGCGTGTTCCAGGATGTAGTCCTCGAGTCCGGCCCAGGTGGTTTGGTTCTGGTTGAAGTCCTTGTGTTGGGGGGTGCAGTTGGTGAAGTGGAACGTGTCGTCGTTGCCGGCCTTGGCCACGGCGGGGGTGCGGCCCCAGGCCGGGTCGAGGCGGCGGACCAGATGTCCGCGGTCCAACGGATTGTCGGCATAGACCTCTTCGCCGGCTTGCTGGTCGGCCGGCACCCGGGGGTCGAGGATCCACCGGTCGGGGTCGCGGCGTATCCGGGCGCTGGTGGCGCCGTCGATGTTGACCGCGGTGTAGATCGCCAGCCGACGCTGCCGGTGCTGGACGATCGTGAAATGGTGGTAGGGCAGCAGGTAGCCGGGGTCGGTGGTGGCGGCGCGGTTGATGGCCGCGAGCGGGACCAGGTCGGTCGACAGGACCGGCAGCGGCACGCGGTGCGAGTCGCCAAGGAAGTCCGGGTCATAACCGTCGCGGGTGGTGTAGTCCGGGTCGATGCGGATCGCTTCGGGCGCGGCCGGTGCCGGTTCGTGGCCGGCCGACTCGATGCGCAGCTGGCTGTTCGCCGGCACCGTGATGGTGACGACGTGGGATCTGTCGCCGGTCGCCGCTGGCTGTGATGGTGGGGTGGGCATGCCGGTGTCTTCGCCGAGAACTGCGTCGAGCAGCGCCTGCTGTGCGGGTGGCAGCCGCAGGCCGCGCAGGTGAGCCAGCAGCCGGCTGACCCGCACACCCTCGTTGATCATGCCGCCGAGCTCGTCACTGTTCGGGGTGGGGACCGCGGCGTGGTGCAACGCGACGACCTCCCACTGGTCGTTGAACACCGGCGAGCCGGACGATCCCGGTTCGGTGTCGGTTTCGTAGTGCACGAACTCGTCGACCAGATCGACGATGCGGTTCTCCCGGATGGCGATCTGCTTCTTCTCGCCACCGGGGTGCTGCACGATGGTGACGAAGTCTCCAACGATCGCTTTGCCCTCGGCACCGAGTAACCGGTTGAAGCCGAACCGGGCCAGCGCCGACGGGGTGGCCGCCACGGCGACCAACGCGAAGTCCAGGTTCTTGTCGGCGAGGAACAACCGGCCCGGATCCAGCCTGAATCCCTGTAGCGGCAGCGCACGCCCGTCCGGGCCGTCCTGATAGTCGAACTCGACACTGCTGAACCGGGCGACCCGCGCATCGGGCAGGACGTGGTGGTTGGTCAGCAGCAGCCCGGCCGCAACGAGAAAGCCGGTGCCGTAGCCGGCCAGCCGGCCGCGTTCGTCGCGGATATTGACCCGTCCGACCGCCCGCGCAGCCGCGACACCACCGTCCAGGTAACCCACGCCGAGCAGATCGTCGGTCTGAATGATGCGTTCCAGGATCGCCCCCGCGGCCGCGATCGCCGCCGGGTCCCCGACCGCGATCGCCGCCGGTGAAACCGGCCGCACGTCCGGATGGAACCGGCTGAGCCGGTCGATTCGGGTGGCCACCCGGTCCGGCTCGTCAGCACGTGCCATCCCACCCGGCTGCCGCAACACGGCGATCTGCGCGCTGCGTTGTGGTGTCCGCTCCGCCACCCGTGCCGCCGTCGCGGCCAGCTGGCCACCAAGGCCGGTCTCCGACACGTCCATCGTGCACGCACCCCTTCTCCAACAAGACGTCCGCGAGCCTGACCCGACAGGTTCGTGCGGGTAGCAGCCCTCGGAGCGTCGCGCCCCGGCGCTCACGGTCAGTGCCCACCGAATGCATCCGCACGCTGTCGTCGATAACGGCACCCTGGGAGATCAGGTCACGGGACAGGCGGAGGCGATCTCATCGCCGCCCCGCGGAGTACCCGAACGGGACGCCGAGAAGGGGTTGCCGGGGTGCTCCGCCGTCTCAGCCGGTACTATTCGCCGCTCATGGCCACCCGATTGGCCGTCCCGCGAAGTGCCGGCCGCTGACGCCGGACAGGTCTACGCCGCCGGCGATGTCGAGGACGGGCGAGTGTCTGGCAGCGCGGGTGTTCCTCGGGTTCGGGCGAACTCAGGGTTCCCAGACGGAACTGTCGTGGGCGAACATGACGCGTCGCGGATCGAATGCTGTCAGCCGCTCCAGCCACGGTTGGTAGGTGGGGAGCGGGGCCGCCACTGCCTGTCGGGCAGCGGTGAGCGCGAGGTGGTCTGAGGCGAACTGCGAGGCGAAGTCGTGGGCCTGTCCGGCCAGCACGACGGTGCCGTCGCTGTGCTTGATGACCAGGGATTGATGTCCGTCGGTGTGTCCGGGTGTGGGGATGATCCAGATGCCTGGCCAGATCTCGGCTTCGCCGTCCAACGGGCGGTAGTCGGCTCCGGGGAAGTCCACCAGTTCGGGGACGGTATAACCGGTCGTACGCGCGGCGACGAGCTCTGCGGCTTGGGCGAAGATCGGCCGGCCGGGCAGTAGAAGGTTCCCGCCGCAGTGGTCGAAGTGCAGGTGGCAGTTGACCACGAGGGAAATCTCGGCCGGTGTCACTCCGGCGGCGGCAAGGGCTTCGGTCAGGTCACGTCGGTGGGGGCGGTAGTGGGCTTCCGTGCGTTCGTTCGCAGCTCCGAGTCCGGTGTCGAACAGCAGGATCCCCTCAGGGCGTCGCACGAGGTAGCCCAGCACCGGCTCGACACGCGGTTCGGGGCCTCCGACCTCCTGCGCAGGTCTGATGAAGAAGCCCAGATTCAGACGTCGTACCGCACCACCGATGTCGGCCACAACTTCATACTTGCCGAACGGCGCGCAGCGTCAACTGCTGTTCGCGGCGGGCGGAAGGTCGGCGTGGCGCTCGGATTCCGCTGACGCCGTTCGTATCGATGTAATCCGGACGCGGTCGGCGGACATCGAAAGGGTGTAGGCGACCCTGGAGGTAGCGGATGGCACAAGAACCGAAACCAGACCAACGACAGGTGGTGGAGCGGCTATACCGGGACCACTACGACGTTGTCCTGCGGTATCTACTCCGGCGGGTCGATCCGTCCACCGCGGAGGACATCACGACGGAGACCTTCCTCGTGGCGTGGCGGCGACTGGATTCGTTGCCGGCCCGGGAGGCTGGCTGGCTGTGCGGAATCGCCCGCCGGGTGCTGGCCAACCAGCGCCGGACCGATGGCCGCCAGAAAGCACTGGTTGAACGGTCCGCCACCGGGTCACCACCGGTCCCGCCGGGTCCGGAGGACATCGTCCTGGCCGACCTGGAGTTGTCGGCGGCCCTGCGGGGGCTGTCCGAAACCGACCGTGAGGCTCTGCTGTTGGCCGCCTGGGACCGTTTCGAGCCGGCCGAGGCGGCGGCGGTCCTCGGCTGCTCCCGGACCGCATACGCGGTCCGCTTGCATCGTGCCCGCCGGCGGCTCGCCATCGCGCTGGCGAGCCGATCGACCGGAGACGACGCCGTCGGCCCCACCACCCCTGTCACGCACATCGTAGGAGGCGTTCAGTGACTGATATGTCCACGCTGCACGAGCGGCTGGCCGCGGCTGACCCACTGCGGGCGATGCCACCCGACGTCCATCAGGATCTGGCCCGCCGCCAGTCCATCCTGAACCGCGTGCTGGCCGAGGCGCCGTCGGTTCGTCCTGGCCGCCGCACAGGTCTCCATGGCCCGCGTCGACGCCTGGCGTTCGGCGCCGCCGCACTGGCGGTCGCCGTCGGCGTCGGTGCCTTGTTCACCGTCGGACCGTTGGGCGCCGACCGCAGCGACACGCTCGCCTTCCACGGCGGGGAGGTGCCGCCGGAGGTACGCGCGGCGGCTGATCGCTGCATCGAGGACAACAACGGTTTGCGACAGCGGCTGGGTCCGAGCGGTCCAGGCCCGGCGCCGTCGCTGGAGAATCTGCGGTTGGTGAACTTCCTCCGCCAGCACGGCAGGGTTCAGGTCATCTATGTGTCGGACACGACGATCGCGTACTGCACGAACAGCTCCGAGGAACAGGAACGGTCCGCCGGCTACCAGCCCATTGATCCGTGGCTGCGCGGCCCGATCTCGGTCGAGTCCGAAAGCTCCAGCGAGTACGGGGGCGGCGGTGAGGTCCTCGATATCGCCGGCCGGGCCAGCGCCAGGGTCGGACGGATCGTGCTGGACCATGGCAACGGCCGGACCACGGAGGCGAACCTCGTCGACGGCACCTTCATCATCAACAACGACGGGCCGGTCAAGGTGGGCCACGGCACGCTGGTCACCTACGACCGGGCCGGAAACGTCATCGACCGACGGCCGGCCGGGCGTTCAGGGGACCCGGACCGCTCCTGCTACACCGATCCGACCGGCGCGGTCGTACTCTCCGCCGTGGCCGAACCCGCCCTGGACCGGCCGTGCCAGCCGGCCGAGTCGTGGCGGTAACGGTCAGGTCGGCGGCCGGGCGATGGCGGCGCCCGCGCCGGTAGCGGCGCGACTGGGTGGACGGCGGTGAACTGGGTCTGCTGAACCGGGTGGCGGCGAGCAGTCGCAGCCATTCGGCGAGGACCCGACGCTGGCGCGCGTCTCGATTGATCAGATGTTCGACCAGTCCATGATCGCCTCACCGAAGTCGTTCACCGCGAGATCCTCGCGTCGGATCAGCCAGAACACCTTGCCGAGGTTGCCCCAGGGCATTGTGCTCGGAATGTGCGCGTTGACGCCCAGGAGCGTCACCCAACGGTCGGCCTCCATCGTCCATATCGGACTGTCGTAGGGCAGTCGACCCAGCTTCATGCCCACCACCCGCGAGACGATGTCACCCTGGCCGACCAGCGGGTAGCCGCCCACCTGGTGTGTCGCGGCGCGTCCGGCGTCGAGAACGTCGGACCGGGCCTGCGCGAGATCCGCCCGATCCGCGTCGGACCGGCCGGCGTTCAACGCGTCGTAGTACGGGCTCTCCACGTGAACGACCGTGCGGTCCGGCACCGCGCGCAAGGGCAGCGCGGGGTGGGTGACCAGCGGCTGCGGGGCGGCCTGCGGGCGCACCGGTGTTCCTTCCGGCACGTACACCACCCGCGCGCCGGCCTGGGTGCCCGGGAAACTCGTGTCGACGAACAGCTCTGGCTCGACCTGCCGGTCGTGACAGAAGAACAGCAGTGTGCCGTCGGTGGGCAGCGCGAAGCCGGGATCGAGGGCCGACAACGCCGCGCAGTCGAGCGAGACCCCGAAACTGAGCGGGCCGACGCCCTCCCACTCCGGCCACCACATCCCGTCGGGTAGAAGGGGATCGCCGCCGTACTGCCCGACCACCGGATCGCCGGCGCTCGGATCGGTGGTCAGGCCTATCGTCGGCCAGACCAGCTGCGCCCACTCGTCGTCGGTGATTGCCGGATACCGCGCGCGGATGTCATCGCTCACCGTCGAAGGGTGCCACGAGCGGTGACCGATCGTGAGCCCGGCGAAATCTTGGACCTGACTATCAGCCACGAGACGAACAACGAACGGAAGCGCCTACCTACAACACCCGCCGAAGCTCCGGATATCGGCCATCAGGACGCCCGCCGGGCAAGCGTGTGAAGATGGTCGAGTGAAGGCGATCTACCCAGACAACGGCGACGGCGACCCGGAAGCTGTGCCCGGCGTGCGCCCCGGAACCGAAGGTGCGGCCGCCATCAGGGCAGTCACGCTTGAAGTCGAAGGAGAGTTGTTCGGCCTCAGCCCGAACGAGTTCGGCGGCACCGACTACGCGTGGCTCAGCGGGCCGAACCCCGGCTATGGATTCGGCGTGAGTCCAACCCCCAACCGGTCGGTCGACGAGCACATGAAGAACATCCGCGGCTTCCTGGCCGCCATTGATCCCACGACGGGATACATCACGGACGACTGAGCCCTGGAGCCGCTGCGCTCCTCATGGCAGGTCATTGCGGCCCCGGAGACCGCCGGATCGGCGGCGGTCGGCGGGCAGCTCCGGGAGGTCACGATTCCGGGGACGCATCAGGTGATCAACGACGTGAATTCGTCCGGGACCGCCGTGGCCCAGAGCGTCATCGAGAACACGTTCGAGTTCATGACGCCGTGGGTGATCGTCGACGGGCGGAAAACCGCGCTGCCGGGAATGGCGTCAGGATCGGCCACGGGCATCAACGAACGCGGCGACGTCGTCGGTGGTCGTGGCGTCCCGGCTTCGTAACGGCTGGGTCGCGGGCGCGACGCTGGGATCGGACCCGAGTATGGCCGTGCGGTGGAACCTGGCCGACGGGTATCCACACCTCGGGTTCGCCTCCTCCGTCAACAGCTCCGGCGGGATCGTCGGTCAGCAGGCCGACCGCCCCTACCTGGCCGTGTATGTCACCGACGCCGGCGAGATGCTGCTGCCCGGGCTGCTGATACCGGTTGCCGGCACTGAGGTCAGGAGCGTCAGCGACGATGGCCGCAGCCTGGCGGGGGCGCGCGGAGGGCAAGAGACGGCAACGGCCACGCCGTCGTTTGGACCTGCGAGTAGCGGCGACGACCGTAACGCGTGCGGTCATTGGCAGGGGAGCGCACAGCGATAGCATGCGGTCGTGCTGTCGCTGCTGTCGTTGTCGATCGAGAGGGCGTTGCACGCGCGGTCTGCCGAGCAGGTGCGCGTGATCGTGCGTATCGACGGCGTTGACGTCAGCCACGCTGACGGAGACGACGGCCCAGACCCGTGGGATGCACTGGTGCCGGTGAACCGCTTCGTGGCGACCGACGACTTCACGACCGTGACGATTGCCTGCTGCCCGAGCTGCGGCCCGGAATGTTGCACGATCGAAGCACGTCTGCGTCGCGAGGGCGATGTCGTGCGCTGGGAATTGGGCGACCGGCGCGGTGTTCGTTGGGTGGGCGAGCGGCGAACGATCCTGTTCGACGCCGCGGCCTACGACGCCGAAGTTGCCCGCATCGAGGCCGACCGCAGCTGGGAGACGGCGACGCACCGGGCCGGACGGCTCATCCTCGCCGGGGTTGACCTGCCATCAGGGGTCGAGGGTCGGCGGGTCGCCGTGACCGGCACCGGCGAACTCGAAGTGTGGCTTGAGGAGCCCGACGAGTACCAGATCTGGGTGCACGCCCCCTGGGACGCGCAGCGACCCGACGACAGCGCCGCCGCGGTGCGGGCGATGCTCGCCGGACCCGCCACCGACTGGCCCGCGCGGTGGCACAGCATCAAGTCGGACCGTGAGGACCCTCCGGCATACGCCGGACTGTCCTGGCGGCACGCCACGTGGTGAGTGCACAGTAGCCCTCGGCCTCAGCCGCCGTGCGGCACCGTGATGATCTCGATGATGCAGCCGAGGAACGTGCGCGCGTCGCGGACGGGTCTTCTGCAATCGAGCATCGTCGGTCGGGAGACGGGTGGCTTGGTGTGTTCATCCCGTGAGGTCGCGGGCACCGATCCAGCGCTGGCGCGAGAGGTCGACGGTGGTCCGTTCGGCGACTGCGGCCAGGTCGAAGAATGCGACCTCCGACGGGGGATCGGTGTCGGCCTGGATGGTCAGGTAGTGACGTGCGCCGAGGTCGATGACGAGGTACGAGCTGTTGCCCGCCGGGCTGTCGTAGTCCAAGACGTATCGGGCGGGTCGGCCGCGGACGGTCCTCGGTTGCCCGCCGTCGGGTGCCTCGGTGGCCGGCCCTACAGTGATCTTCAGGACCGGGCGCGGTTTGTATCTGCTGCCCGGGCTCCAGTAACCCGAGGCGGTCCAATCCGTGGACGAGCGTCCGGTGATGCGTTTCAAACCGGGGTCGGTGTCCAGGCCGAAGGGCCTGAGGGCGTCGGGTGGCACGGAGATCGGAAAGGAGAACGTGCCGGCTGCCGGCCGCACCGAGCGGGCGATCCGGATCAGGTCCTTCCGGGTCAGCGTGGGCAGCGTGGTGTCGAGTTGCAGGTACGTGTGCCGGTCGAACTGCCAGCAGACACCGCGAAGGTCTTGCGCGCTGCTTCCCTCGCGGAACCAGCCGGGCCGCCCGTTGATGTCGACCGGATCGCGCTGAAAGGGGCAACTGCCGAGGCCGTTGAGCGGCGGCCTCAGATCCAGCGTCTGCCAGCGTGCCGACAATTCGAACGGCTCCAGCGCCCATTGCCGTACCGGTGCGCCGTACTCACGGCCGAGTTCGGTGAGCCCGTCCGGCAGCCAGGACGGCCCGAACCGCAGCGGTTGCCGGTCCGCCCCGGTTAGCGTCGGCGCCGGGACGGACGCAGTCAGAACGGCGAAGGCACCGATCGCCACAACGGCAGCGGAAGCGATGGCGATCGGACGGATCCACATCCCATCCACTGTGCCCGACGCCGACCGTGCCGTCAGCCCCGCACCCTCCAGCGCGACACTACCAACAGCAAAGCGTGGACGATCTGCGCGAGGGTGGCGGCGTGATAGCCGTTCTGGCGGAACACTTCGATGGCGGCTTCGACGACGCGACTTCTCGTCTGCGCCGCCTGTGCTAGCGAAGCTCGGACCGGTAGATACGCGGGCGGGTCTCAGTACCCGACATATTGACTACCGTCACATACAGATGAATACTGCTCGATGGGACTTAATGTATCCGATCTTCGGAGCCGCGGAGAGGCGCCGTCATGCCGTCGATCATCATCGCCACGATGCCCGTCCACGGGCATGTCACACCGCTGCTCGCGTTCGCCCGGTACCTGGCAGGGCGGGGAGACCGGGTGCGGTTCATCACCGGCTCCCGATTCGCCGGACGGGTCGGAGACCCCGACCCCCGCGGCGGTCCGCCACGCCGTCCGGACCGTCCTCGACGACCCCAAGTACCGGAACGCCGCACGCCGCATTGCAACCACCCGCGGCGCACACCACCTCACCGACATCGTCGACGAGGTGATCGCCCACAACGAAAGACCAGCCGCACACAAACAACCGTGATCACGATAACGATTCGGGAAATGATCCACCTACCCGCCGGGCTGAGGACCGCCCGGACTCAACTGCCAACAACGCAGCGGGAGAGCCAGGTTCTGGCGGCTGATCGCCGCCGGCTGCACCAACGACCAGGCGGCCCGCCGGCTCGTCGTTACCGGGTGCACTGTCGGCATGAGTGATCATAGTTCGTCATGCGCCTTCAGCCTCGATTGGCTGCTCGCTCCGGTTCAGCCGGGAGCGTTCTTCGAGCGATTCTGGGAAACGGCGCCCGTCCTGATCGACCGCGACGCACCCAGCTACTTCGCGGACCTGCCTGGTCTGGATTCGGTCGACGAGCTGATCGCGACGACCGTGTCCAACCGGCGGCGGCCGGCGGGGGGTGAGCGGCTTGTACGGTCCGCACCCGACGGAGCCCTGTCGGAGCGCAGCGTCCCAGTGGGAATCAATGCCATGCCGGACGTCCAGTCTGTCTACCGCGCCTACCACCACGGATACACGGTTGTGATCAACCAGATGCAGCATCGATCGGCAGTCGTTGGCCGCTTGTGTCGTGCGCTGCGAGCGACGCTTCATCATCCCGTTGGTGCGAATCTGTACCTCACCCCGGCCGGGGCACAAGGATTTCTGCCGCATGTCGACACCCACGATGTCTTCATCGTGCAGATTCATGGCACAAAGGAATGGCACGTTGCAGAACCTTCCGTTCGGTTGCCGCTCGCGCAACGACGGTACGACCGCACAGTTCTGGCGGCAGCGCAGACCTACACCCTTGCGCCTGGTGACACGTTCTACCTGCCGCGCGGATTTCCACACGAGGCTGTCACCGGGAAGACCTCCTCGATGCACCTCACGATAGGTATTCATGCGTTCCGGTGGACTGACCTCTTGGCAGAGATTCTGGATCTGTGGGCCGATGATGAGGTTGCCCTTCGGAGTGCGTTGCCACCACGATTTCTCGATCAGTCGCTTGATTCAGCGCGGGTGGTCGCTCTGGCACACGGTCTGGCCGCGGCGTTGGACGAAGGCTCCTTGGTGGAACGGGCGAAGTCGCGGATCGGCTCCAAGCTGATCGCCGGTGGCGCACCTATGGAGAACGGCCGATTCCGAGCACTCGACGCGCTTGACACGTTGACCCAGGATTCGATCGTTACGCGGTCCCCGGAGGTCCTCTGCCAGGTGCGAGAGACGGAAGACTCGGCAATGTTGGAGTTCGATGGAAATTTCATCACCGGACCGCCGTCCATCACATCGGCTCTGGAATATGTGGCGTGCCACGAGCGGTTCGCAGTTGGCGAGGTGCCCGGCGAGCTATCGCCGCAAGACAGGATCGATCTTGTAGTCCGGCTGGTGAGTGAGGGCCTACTGGAGGTGACGTTCGAATGAACGACGCGAACTCAGAGTACGGGGGAGAAGAGGCAACCAGGTTCCGCTTGAGCGAGGAGGACCGAACCGCGGTCCGCGTGTGGCACAAAGGTCAGGCGCCCCTCGACCCTCGTTACACCGATAAGGTGCTACTCCGAATAGTCGCGCGTTCGCTTGTCGATGGGGAGTTCCGCGCGCGTCTCCTTCAAGACACCGCGTCCGTCCTGGCGGACCTGGACCCGGGCCTCCCGGCGGGAACTGACTTCAAGTTCCTCGCAAACACACCGGGAACGCTTCACGTGCTACTGCCGCCTTCATCCCAAGAGTTCGGGAAGCGGGCGAGCACGCTGGGCGAAGCCTTGCAGTCGCGCACGTCACGGGAGGCATTGTCCGCAAGCGTGGACGACGCCGACTTCAAAGATGACGAGGTCGACCCTCCGATCACCGAGCCGCAGACCGACGACGGAGGGGTCGATGACGCATAGGCGGGGACAATTCTGTGTCCTTCCGGACATGGTGTCACGGTGAGCAACGGGGATCCCCGGCTCGATCCGCCCGCCATGGACGGCACCCATGCCCACGCCTTCGCCAGCCATGGGACCCGGGTGAGCGCCCTCGCCCGGCACTACGCCGCCTCCAAGCCGCTACGTATGTCGGACAAGCGTGTGGCCGGCGAGCACGACGCGATCCAGTTGATCGCCCACCTGCAGGGGGTCTCCGAAGACCCCGAGTTTCGGGCCAACCCCGACGAGCAGCCCAGCCGGCTCCTCATCCCGGCCACTCTGCGGCAGCTTCGTGCCGGCGAGGTGGGCACCGGCAAAGACTACGACATGGCCCTGATCGGCCTCATGGTCGTTGTCTACCGCTATCGAAACTTGTTGACCCAGGACGACGTCGACTTCATCCTCCGCGAGCTGGTGCCGCCAGATCTGTTCGGCGGGCACAGTCGCGAGACCGAGGTCCTGGAGGTGACGTTCTTACAGTTCGACATACCGGAGACCGAAAACCACCTGCTTATGATCGAGAGCAGCAGATACCTGGTCAACCAGCTTCTCTTCAACACAACCACGAGCGAGAAGCACGACAACGTCAAGAACGGCCTGACCGGGTGGCTGCTCGGATACCTGCACCGGGTCACCAAACATGACTTCCTCGAATTCAACTCGCGCCCGTACCAGCGGCTGGCCCTGCACGCACTGCTCAACCTGCACGAGTTCGCCCGGGACGAGTCGATAAGAACCGCGGCGCAGATTCTGCTCGACTACACGATGGTCAAGTTCGCGGTCTCCAGCAACAGGCAGCGCCGGGTCGGTCCGTTCCGGCGCCACCAGTGGAAGATCAACCATCCGGACAACGAATTCAACGACCTCATGGCACCTCGGGGTGATCAGGTCGCCAAGTTCTTCCTGGCGTACACGGGCCCCACCGATCGGGACGGCAGGCCCACCGCCTTCTACCCCGCTGCCATCGTGGACAGCGCACTGATCGCCGGCTTAGCCGCCTACCGTCCCCCGCCCGCGGCGTACATCATTGCCATGGACCGGGACCGCCCCGCCGCCCTGCACCGCTTCTACCACGGCACACGCCCCCAATTGCTCGCGTCGGCAGACGTCGTCGATGGCGGGGTCGAGATCTATTACAGTTCACCGTCATTCCTGCTGACCGCTGGCGGGATGTTCCTCAACAGCGGCTACGGTCATGACGACTTGGATGTCGGCAAGAACGCGTGGGAGGAGACCTGCAGAGCCCAGGCGACGACCCTGCTGCCCACCAGGTCCGACGTGACGTTCGCGGGCCTCATTCGCTTCGATCCCTATCCGGATCCTTTCGACGATCCGATGAGGGAAGACCCGCCGGAGACCTTCAAAGGCGAGGCCGTCAACACTGGCGTGCACAAGGGCTTCGCCTGCGGCGCCAACCTGCGAACCTCCGATAAGAGTGTTTTCCGCGATTCCAGCGACCGCGCCCCGGCGCTGGTGTCCCACGCTGACCGCCTCTTCCTGGCCTGGCGAGGCTCCAGCAACGAACACCTCAACGTGGCCAAGGTGGTTCTGTTCTCCGACACCGGAGGCCCCGCCGGCATTCAGGGCATCGAGCGACTTGACAGCAAGGTCGTCCTGGGC
>NZ_BOPG01000104.1 GCF_016863635.1 Virgisporangium aurantiacum
GCCGGTGAGGAGCTCGCGCGCCTTCGCGACGATCGGGGCGATCGTGGTGTCGTAGTTCCCGAGCACGACGGAGGTCCATCCGCTCCTCGGGAAGACGTCGAGCCGGGTGGCGACGCCGGGGCCGCCGCCGCTGTGCCCCACGATCCGGGTGCCGGCGAGGATCGTCTCGACGTGGCCGTAGCCGTAGAACTGGGCCTGCGCCGGCAGGTCGACCGGCAGCGGCGTGGGCACCTTGCCGCCGGTCATCACGTCGACGAAACATGGTGCGAGCAGCGTGCCGGTCTTCGTCGACGTGAGGGCGCGCACGAACGCGAGCAGGTCGGCCGCGGTGGAGTAGGCGCCGCCCGGCGGACCCGCGGTGTAGCCCATGACGGGGCTGGTAGCGGCGTCGATCCGCGACCCGTCCGGCTGGGTCCAGTAGGGACGCGCGACGCGGTCGTTCGCGAGCACGTCGGGCCGGCCGATGAACGCGGTGCTCGTCATGCCGGCCGGTACGAACACGTTCTCGCGCACATGGTCCACATAGGACCGTCCGGTCACCGTCGCGACGATGGCGGCGAGAACGCTGAAGCCGTCGTTGCTGTACACGTGACGGGTGCCGGGCGGGAACTGCAGCGGCGTGCGCCGGACGATGGCGAGCGTGCCGGCCAGCGCCTCGTCGAAGCTCGCCCAGGCCTCCTCGGCGGGGTCGCGGGGTCCGATCGGCGGCCGGCCGATCCCGGACGTGTGGGTGAGCAGGTGGTGCACGGTCGCCGCCGCGGCGTCGGCGGGGAAGCCGTCGAGGTGGGCGCCGATCGGGTCGTCGAGGCGCAGGCGGCCCTGCTGCACCAGTCGCATGACGGCGACCGCGATGAAGGTCTTGGTGATCGAGGCCAGCCAGAAGACCGTGTCGGGCCGGTTCCGGATCGACCGGTCCCGGTTGGCCAGGCCGTAGGCGCGGGTCAGGACGGGCCGTCCGTCGTGGGCGACGAGGATGGTTCCGGAGAACAGGTCCCGGGCGGCGCGGTCGGCGACGAACCGTTCGTACGCGAGCAGGTCCTTCCTCGGCGCGGTGGCCGCCGCGCCGCCCGACAGGGCGACCGGGGCGACCGAGGCGGCGCCCGCGGCGGCGCCCGCCGCGGCGAGGATCGATCGTCGGGTCATCGGCATGGGAACTCCTCGTAGACGGCGACGGCGATCTCCGCCATCGCTTCCTGGACCCGGCCGGCCAGGGTCATGGCCGCGTCGGGGGCGGTTTCGGTGTGCATGAACTGGGCGAAGGTGAGCCACCGGCCGTTCGGCAGCTCGATGAAACCGGCGAGGGCCTTGTGGAGCGTGACCGGGCCGCCCGACGGGTTGCCCATGGCCGCGGTGCCGGTCTTGGCGTAGACGTGCCCCGCCGCGGGCGAGTCCGGTTGGTTGCCGGCCAGCGTGCCGTCGCGTCCCATGATGGGCAGCGCCTCCCGGAAGCCGGCGAAGTACGGGCGGCGGCTCATGTGGGTCAGGAACGTGGTGAACGTGTCGGCGGTGTACCGGCCGTCGGCGGCACCGGCCGGATCGGGTTCCAGACCGGCGGCGGCGAACAGGTCGCGCCGGAACCGCTCGTAGGTCGCCTTCGGCGTGACCGGGTCGCGACCCGCCACGGCGCCGACGAGATGGGGAAACGTGACGGTGTGGACGTTGGAGCTGGCCTTGAGCATCACCTTCACCTGGTCCCGCAACGGCGGTGACACCAGCTCGGCGACGTCTGTCCGATGTGGACGGTTCGGCAGCGTGGCGCCCTCGACGCGCACTCCGGCGGCCCGCAGTTCCTCGGCGAGGAGCGTCGCCGCGAACGCGGTCGGGCTCGGGACGAAGTACCGCAGGTGCTGCGCGGGTGCGCCGGGCGGGATCGCGCCGGTGACCGCCACCGTGCCGTCGGGGTTCCCGACCAGCGCGAGGGGTCGCGCGGCCCCGGTCGTCACCTGGTTCGTGAACCGCACGTACGACGTGGCGGGGGTCGGGCGTACGGCGGCCGGTGCGCCGTCGGCGGGTCCCGGTGTCACGGTCACGTGCACGAGGTGCTCGTTGACCATCATCGGCGACACCGTGATCATCGTGCCGCCCAGCGCGATGTCCTCGCGTGCCTCGGCGAACAGCGACGCGTCCACCAGAACCCGACCCTCGACGCGCCGCACGCCGGCGCGGGCCACCTGCCGGGCCAGGTTCCGGATCTCCCGCAGCGGATCCGGCAGCGGGCCGCCACCGGGATAGGTCGGGTCGGGGTCGGGCAGGTGCATCGTGCCGTCGGGCCGCATCCGGCCGGACAGCAGCAGGTCGCCGCCGGCCACCAGCACCAGATCGCCGGCGAGTGCGCCGCGGACCACCGGACCGGTCCGGCGGATCCGGGTCCGGAACCGGTGCTGCGGGCCCAGCGTCTCGAAGGCGGTGCCGGCGATGAACACCTTCATCGAGGACGCGGCCAGGAAGAGGTCGGCCGGGCGCAACGAGTACACCGGCTCCCCCGTGTCGATCGCGGAAAAGCCCATCCCCCACGTCGATCCGGCATATTCGGGCCGCTGGATGATGTCCCGGATACGGGTGTCCAATGTGGACGTTGCGGCGGCAGCGGCGGGCTCGCCGGCCTTGGCCATGACCGCCGCCACCGGGGCGGCACCGAGCAGGCCGAGCACGGTGCGCCTGGACGCGTTCGTCATCGATCTCCCTTCGACAGGTGGGTCAGTTCCTACCGGAACGCGCCTCTCGGCAACCGATGCCCGGCCCATACGGAATCCATATGTGGACGCTGCGACACTGGCCCGATGCGGATTCTGCTGGTCGAGGACGAGCAGCCACTGGCCGGCTACATCGCGGCCGGGCTGCGCCGGCAGGGCTGCGCCGTCGACGTCGCGACCGACGGGCAGGCGGCCCTCGACCGGCTCGGCGTGAACCCGTACGACGTGGTCGTGCTCGACCGGGACCTGCCGGTGGTGCACGGAGACGTGGTGTGCCGGCGGGTGGCCGCACAGGGCACGGCGCGCATCCTCATGCTGACCGCGTCCGGAGCGGTCGAGGACCGCGTCGACGGGCTCACCCTCGGCGCCGACGACTACCTGGGCAAGCCGTTCGCGTTCACGGAACTGGTCGCCCGGGTCCGGGCCCTGGCCCGGCGCACCGGTACCGCCCGGCCGCCGGTGCTGCACGCGGCCGGTGTGCGGCTCGACCCGGCCCGACGCACCGCGGAACGCGACGGCCTGCCCCTGCACCTGGCACCGAAGGAGTTCGGCGTGCTCGAACACCTGCTCGCCGCCGACGGCGCCGTCGTCAGCGCGGAAACGTTGCTGGACAAGGTGTGGGACGAGAACGCCGATCCGTTCACCAACGCGGTCCGCATCACCGTCGGCACGTTGCGGCGCAAGCTGGGTGAGCCGCCGGTGATCCACACCGTCACCGGCGCGGGCTACCGGCTGGGCCGATGACGGTGCGGCTCAGCGCCCGTGGACGGTTGGCGCTCCTGTACACCGCGCTGGTCCTCGCGGCCGGCGTCACGTTGGTGGCGCTGACGTACGTCCTCGTGCGGCACGGCCTCGCCAGCCGGCCCCGGCTGTTCGTATGGTACGAATCCGACGACCCCCCGCCGATGGATCCCGCTCAGGCCATGGAGAAACTCGACCGGATCCGGGCCGAGACGCTGTCGCAACTGCTGACCCAGTCGGTGATCGCGCTCGCCGTCGTCACCGTCCTCGCCGCCGTCATCGGCTGGCTGGTGGCCGGCCGGGTGCTCCGACCGATCCGCGCCATGTCGGCCACCGCACAGCGCCTGTCGGCGGAGAACATCGGTGAACGCGTGCCCGTGACGCCCCCGGCCGACGAACTCGCCGCGCTCGCCCGCACCATCAACGGCATGCTCGACCGCCTCCAGGCCGGCATCGCCGACCGCGACCGGGCGCTGCACAGCCAACGCATGTTCGTCGCCAACGCCGCGCACGAGCTGCGCACCCCGCTCACCACCATGCGCACCGCCATCGACGTGACCCTCGACGGCGATCCCGACACCGACGAGCTCATCGGGATGTCCGTCGACGTCCGCGACGCCGTCGTCCACAGCCAGCGCACGCTCGACGGGCTGCTCGCGCTCGCCCGCAGCCACGCCGGCACCCGCCGGGTGGACCGCACCGACCTGGCCGACGTGGCCACGCACATCCTGGACACGGCCGGCAAGGACGCCGCCGAGCACGACGTCGACGTGCGGACCGACCTGCGGCCCGCACCGGTATCCGGCGACCCGGTGCTGCTCGACCGGATGGTCCGCAACCTCGTCGACAACGCCATCCGCCACAACGAGTTCGGCGGGCGGGTCACCGTGTCGACCGGCGTCGCCGGACCGCACTCCTGGCTACGGGTCACCAACACCGGCGCCCGGCTCGAACCCTCCACAGTGGACGAACTGTTCGAGCCGTTCGTCCGCGGGTCCGGCGACGGTGCCGGCCTGGGCCTGTCGATCGTCCGCGCGGTCGTCGAGGCGCACCACGGCACGGTGGACGTCGAGACCCCCTCGGGCGGCGGTCTCGACGTCGTCGTCCGGCTTCAGGCGTCCCGGCAGCGGTCCAGCGCCGCCGCGACGAACGGCTGCAGGTAGCCGGCGAGCACCCGGTGACCGTGGTCGTTGGGGTGCGTGCCGTCGTTGGTCATCGTCGCCGGGTCCCACCAGCCCGTCGTGTCCACATAGGACACATCGTGGTCGCCGGCGGCCTGCCGGTTCAGCACCGCCTGTCGCGTCTCCGCGGCCCACCAGCCCTTGAAGATCCGCAGGGCCAGGATGACGGCGTGCGGGTTCTTCTCCCGCACGATGCGCAGCAGATGCTCGTACGCGGTGAGGACGTCGGCGGCGGCGACCCCGTGGCCGACGTCGTTGGTACCGATGTTGATGACCACCACGTCCGGCTGATACCGGCGGAAGTCCCAGTCGGCCGCGCCGTCCTGGAATCCGAGCTTCGTGTACCGGTTCTCCAGCCCGAAGCACCGGATGCCGCGGATGCTCTCGGCCGCGGTGAGCTCGCGCAGGCACGAGCCGCTGAGCGCGATCTGGGTGTGCGTCACCCCGAGGTTCTCGCTGACGAGCCACGGAAACGCGCTGAGCGACACGTTCGTCGCGGTGTAGCCGGCGGTGATGGAGTCGCCGATCCACTCGGTGGACCGGCGCGGCCGCGGCAGCCGGAAGGTGCGCTCTTTCGCGCCGAGGGTGAGGCCCCGGAAGACCGCGTCGCCCGTGTAGCTGCCGGCCACGATCCGGTACGACACCAGCAGCGTGTGCCGCCCGGCCGGCAGCGGCGTCGGGGTGAGGTCGACGGTGCCGCTCACGCCGGAGACCAGCGTGTACGGGCCGCCGTCGATGCTGTACCAGAGGTCGATGGTGCCGCGCTGGTTGAGGGCGACCGTCGTCCCGGTGAAACCGACCCGCAGGTACGCGCCGGCCCACTGCGGAACGACCGCCGCCGGATCCGTGGCGTCCCACCGCCCCACGAAGTCGACGTTCCGGTCGGTGGCCGCTCTCGCGGGTGCGGGCGCCGTCAGAACGGTCAGAATCATCAGTGACGCGATGAGCAGCCGCCGTGTCACAGGAGCGACCCGGCGAGCGGGATGTTCTGGGTCCGCAACGCACCGGTCACCAGGCGCGCGATGCGCCGGGCGCCGTACGCCTCGAAGTGCGTGTGATCGTTGCAGAAGAACTGCCCGACGAGCCCGCTCGTGTAGTCGCCGTTGTTCGGGCACAGTCCGAGCGAGGTGTAGTAGTTGACGCTCAGCGTCTGCAGGTCGATCACCGGCGAGCCTGTCGCCGCGGCGGCCGCGTTGGTCTGCGTCACGTAGCCGCGGTTCTTCGTGGCGGTGCTGCCCGAGCAGGTGATGGCGGCAACCGCGGTGAGCAGAATCGGGTGCGCGCCACGGGCCAGGGCGGTCTGCGCCATGTACGTCATCAGTTGCTGGTAGCGCGCCGTGCCGACGTGCCGCGGGCAGGTGGCCGAGCCGTCGTTGATGCCGAACTGGATGAACAGGTAGTCGCCGGCCTTCATCGTGTTGAGGACCTGTTGCCACCGCGCCGAGTACGCCGTCGAGCTGAGCACGCACTCCCCGTTGGAGCCGATGGTGGAGGTGACGTTCCCCTCGTAGAGCCACGTCTGGATGCTGCGCCCGCCGATCGCCAGGTTGTACGTGACGATGTTGCTGTGGAACAGCCCGTCGAACTCGGTGCCCCACCCCACCGGGCAGGTGGTACCCGACGAGGGGTTGGCCATGGTCGAGTCGCCGATCAACCACACGTTCGTCGGCTCCGCCGCCGGTGCGGCGTCGGCCTCGGCCGGCTGGACACCGCAGTCCGGTCTGCTCACGGTTGCCGAGGCGGCGCCCGGTCCGACCAGCGACAGCCCCGCGACAAGAGCCGAGACGGCGAGGAGATGGGACGCGCGCATGGTTGCTCCTGACGGTCGGCGGCGGCGTTGTTATCGATAACACTCGATCGATACCGTATCCCGACCCCGTCGCCGCCGTCGAGACAGAAATCGATGAATGTTGATGCCGCAGCCTCGAATCCCAGCCGTTACGAGTTCGGTTTCGCGCGAGGGAGCCTGTTGCGTTTGACGCTTGGACGCGCTTCGGGGTCGGCTTCATGATCGTTAGCGGTGCGACGTTCTTGCTGTTTTGAGCGCTCAGAACAGCAAGAACGTCGCACCGCTAACGATCATGAAGCGATCAGGCTCCAGGGCGACCAAGGGCGAACTCTTGAGCCGCCGGTGGGCGGCTGCGCATCGGTGACGACGCCGCGCACCTCGACCGGCCGAGGACGAGGGCGCTTTGTTGTGGGCCAGAACTTATACGCCCGTGACGATGTTGGCAACTGGCACACTGGGACCCGTGATCGGAACGGGCGGCTCCGTCGACACCGTGCGGGACTTCAACCGCCAACGGATTCTCGCGGTGCTGCGCACGACAGACGTGGTGAGCCGGGCCGACCTGTGCCGGTCCACCGGGCTGTCGCGGAACACCGTCGCGAGCATCGTCGCCGACCTGCAACGCGACGGGGTGGTCCGGGAGACCGGGCGCGCCGACGGGCGGGGCGGCGGGCGCGGGCGGCCGGCGGCGTTGCTGACGCTGGCGCCGGCGGCCGGGCTGGCGGTCGCGGTGGACATCGGCCACCGGCACGTCCGGGTCGGTGTCGGGGACGCCACCGGGGCGCTCGTCGACGAGCGCCTCCGCGAGCTGCCTGAGGACGCGACGCCGATCGACTCGCTCACCGTGGCCGCCGACCTCGTCGCCGCGGTGTCGACCGCGCAGGGCCTGCCGGGGCGGGGCGTCGTCGGCGCGGTCCTCGGGCTTCCGGCGCCGGTGGACCTGGACGGACACCCGGCGACCCGCCGGTTCGACGGCGTCGACCCGTCCGCGTACGTCGGTCTCACCACACTGAGCAGCCGGGTCCTCGTCCGCAACGACGGTGACCTCGGCGCGCTGGGCGAGGCGTACTTCGGTGCCGGCCGCGGCATCGACGACCTCGTCTACGTCAAGGTGTCGCACGGCATCGGCGCCGGACTGGTGCTCGGCCGGCAGCTGTACCGCGGCAGCGTTGGTGACGTCGTACAAGGGCATCCCGTTCGCCGCGTCGCCGGTGGGCGAGCGCCGGTGGGCGGCGCCGCAACCGGCCCCCGAGTGGCGGGGCGTGCGCGACGCGACGCAGTTCGGCGGGTCGTGTGTGCAGGGCACCGGCTGGGATCCCGGCTACGACAAGCCGACGCTCACCGAGGACTGCCTCTACCTCAACGTGTACCGGCCGTCGGACGCGGGGAAGAACCTGCCGGTGTTCGTGTGGAACCACGGCGGCGGCAACACCGGCGGTGCCGGCCGCGACACCAACCCCGACAAGTTCATCACCCGCCAGGACGTCGTCTACGTCACCATCAACTACCGCCTCGGCGCGATGGGCTGGCTCGACACGCCGTCCCTCGAACAGGCCAACCCGGACGGGTCGACCGGCAACTTCGGGCTGCTCGACCAGCAGGCCGCCCTGCGCTGGGTCCAGCGCAACATCCGGGCCTTCGGCGGCGACCCGGACAACGTCACGCTGGCCGGCCAGTCGGCGGGCGCCAGCAACACGTGCGCGCAGCTCGCGTCACCGTCGGCGCGTGGCCTCTTCGACCGGGCGATCCTCCACAGTGGAGGGTGCTCGGCCCGCACCCCCGACGCCGCCCGGCAGAGCGGTGAGCAGTTCGCCACCGAACTCGGCTGCGCGCCCGGGGCCGGTCAGGTGGCGTGCCTGCGCGGCAAGAGCCCGGCCGACGTGCTCGCCGCGCAGACCAAGGTGCGGCAGTCCGGTTCGGTGGCCGGTACGCGCGTGCTGCCGACCGACCCGCTGGAGCTGCTGAAGGCGGGGACGCTCACCAAGCTCCCGGTGATCGTCGGCGGCACGTCGGACGAGTCGCAGCAGAGCGTGTTCGCCACCTACGACTACGTCGGCAGGCCGCTCACCGCCGCACAGCTCGACACCCTCGTCGCCACCACGTACCCGGCCGGCGCCGACCGGATCCGGGCCACGTACCCGGTGGCGAACTACAAGTCGCCGACCGTCACCTGGGGCGCGATCCAGAGCGACCAACGGGCGTGCCGCGACCAGACGCTGCGCGACCGGCTGGCCCGCACCACGAAGACGTACGCCTACGAGTTCGCGGAGAAGAACGGCCCGCCGTTCGTCTCCATCTGGCGACTCGACACCGACTACCCGTTCGGCGCCACCCACGTCAACGACCTCGGCTACCTGTGGGACTACCTGGGAACCGCGTTGCCGTTCAGCACCGAGCAGGTCGACCTGTCCAACCAGATGATCGGCTACTGGGGCAGCTTCGCCCGCGACGGTGACCCGAACGTGCGGCTGGCGCCCACCTGGCCGCGGTACACGCCGCAGGGCACCCTGCTGCAGTTCCAGGCACCCGGCGCCACGCGCACCCCGCACGCGGCGATCGACGACGCGCACCACTGCTCCCTCTGGGACGAGGTCAGCCCCGCACCCTGACCGAACCGGACCGCCGGCCGTCCGGGACGCTCCCCGGACGGCCGGCCCCTCTTTACGGGAGGAACGCGACCTCCGGGAACGCCGGGCTCGGGCCGTCGAGGAGATGCCCGCGGCGGTGACGCAGGTGCCGGTCGAAGAACGCGAGCGGGTACGCCTGCTGGATCCGCGTCGCGCGGTGCGGGTCGATGGCGCCCACCAGGTCGTCGTCGGGGATCCCGAGCGCGTCGGCGAGCTGCGGGATCAGCACCTGGTAGTCGATGTAGGAGTTGTGCGCCGCGCCGGCGGCCTGGACGTTCAGCCGCCAGCCTTTGAGGTGCGACCAGAACTCGGCGACGCTGGGCTCCTGTGCCCGGGTGAGCTCGGCGGTCATGAGCATGAACGGCCGGTTCAGGTCGGTGGTGATGGTCGGCAGCATCGGTCCGTCGAGGCTCAACCCGGCCCGCACCCGCGGGTCGGCGAGCATGACGAGCGCCGTCGCCGTTCCGCCCTTCGACCAGCCGAACATGCCGATGCGACGCACGTCGAGCGCGTCGCTCAGCCCGGCCGGCGGCCGGCGGCCGGCATCGGGGTTGCGGCCGGCGGCGAGGTCGCAGACGCGGTCGAGCACGAACCGGATGTCGCCGGCGAAGTCCGCCGGTCCCATCGGAATCTCCTCCGACGGGACGATCAGCCGCCCGTCGGGGAACTCGCTGAACGCGTCGTCGGTGTGGTCCACCGTGACCACCACGTATCCGTGGCTGGCCAGTTCCTGGACCACGATCGTGGCGTCGGCGCGGTGGTCGTGCGCCCCGTGCGAGAACATGACGACCGGTGCCCGTCCCGGGCGGGCCGGGGCTCCCTCGTGGGCGGCGGTCAGCGGCGACACGGCGGCGTCGGCGGCGAACCCGGCGGAGACGAGGAGTGCCCGCAGCGGAGCGGCCGCCATCCACCGTGCCCGCGGATACCGCCGGACGTCCCGGGCCGGGTACCAGACCGCGGCCATCAGCTCCCGCGACCGCGGCGCGCCGGCGAGGTGCAGCGACGTCGTCCCCACCGGATACGGCCCGGTGGGCACGGGCAGCGTGAGTCTGGCCGGGCCGGTGCCGCGCGGAGCCGCCGACGCACGCGTCGCGACGCCCAACGGCACCGCCACCGTGGCGGCCAACCCCGCCCGCACCAGGCCGCGCCGCGTCAGTCCTGCCTTCATGAGGCCTCCCTGGGTGTATACGCTCGATGTATACGTCGAGAGAGTAATCGAACAGCATCGACCCTCACAAGCCAACGCCGCAGAGCGGTCAGGCGGTGATCTCGGCGTCGGGAACCGAGGCCGAACGCGGCGGGCGGTGCCGGGGCAGCGCCCGGAGCCACCGGGCCAGCGCCCGCGCGACCTCCCGGTCGAACGCGACCGTTGCACCTACCACCAGGTCGGTCGCCTTGGTGGGGCCGAGATCCTTGATCCGCTTCTCCACGCAGGTGAGGCTCGTGGCGCGGAACGCCTCGAAGGTGGCCGGGTCGGCGGCGTCGACGGCGAGCATGCCGCGGATGTACATGTCCTCGATCCCGATGTCGGGCGTGACACCCAGCAGCCACTCCGCCTGGCGGCGGCGACCGGCCGGCGTGAGCTGGCAGGCACGGCGGTTGCCGCTGGTCTGCCGGGCCCGGGTCGCGGGCTCGACGTGAACCAGCCCGGACCGCTCGAGTTTGGCGACGGCGTCCATGACCCGACGGATGTCGACTCGCCAGGTGCCGGCGAAGATCCGGGTGTGTTCCTGCCACACCTCGAACGCGCTCCGGGACCGGTCACCCAGGAGGACCAGCACAGCGTCCTCGACCGCGACCGTCACTTCTACAGCGTAATAGAAGTTCATCGGACGCACAGCGGCGGCATAGATCAGCCTTGAGGACCGATCATCGGCACCTCAGACGGAGGCACGGGCGGCACTGCGACGGCCACCGTGGTGCCCATGACCCTCCTGCTGTCCGATCCGCGGGTGACCGCCGTGCCCGTCCGCGACGTGGGCGAGACCCTGGTCGCGCTCGACCCGGGATTCGGACCCGCCGGCGCCCTCGTCCGCCGCGAGTTGGCCACCCGCCTGCTCGCGGCGCGGGCGGCCCTGCCCGCGGGCGTCCACCTCCGAGTGGTGGAGGGCTACCGCCCGGCGGACCGCCAGCAGGCGATCATCGACCGCTACTCGGCCGAGATCCGGGCCGCGCGTCCGGGCATCGGCAACCCGGAACTGCGCGTCCTCACCAGCCGCCACGTCGCGCCGCTCGCGGTGGCGCCGCACGTGGCCGGCGCCGCCGTCGACGTGACGCTGGTGGGCGACGACGGGCGGGAACTCGACCTGGGCACCGCGATCGACGCCACCCCGGAGCAGTCCGGCGGCCGCTGCTACTTCGCCGCCGACGGGATCAGCCGGGCGGCGCGGGCCAACCGTGACCTGCTCGCCCGGGTGCTGGGCCGGGAAGGGCTGGTCAACTACCCCACCGAGTGGTGGCACTACTCCTACGGCGACCGCTACTGGGCGCTGCTGACCGGTGCCGGCGAGGCGCTGTACGGCCCGGTATGGCGGTGAACCTTTTGGCGGTGCGGCCACAGGCGACCCTGCACGTCGACCTGGGCGCGGTCACCGCCAACGTGCGCACCATCCGGTCCCGTACGGCCGGCGAGCTGATGGCGGTGGTCAAGGCCGACGGCTTCGGCCACGGTCAGCTCGACGTCGCCCGGGCCGCCCTCGCCGGCGGCGCGACCCGCTTCGGCGTCACCGGCATCGACGAGGCGCGGCCGTTGCGCGAGGCGGGCCTGACCCACCGGATCCTGAGCTGGCTCAACCCGCCCGGCGCCGACTTCGCCGCCGCGAAGAGTCTGGACGTCGAGCTCGGCGTCCCCGGTCTCGATCACCTCGACGCGATCGCCCGTACCGCGCCCGGCGCCCGCGTCCACCTGCACCTGGACACCGGCCTCGGCCGCGACGGCGCCGAACCCGCCCACTGGCACCGCCTGTGCATGGAGGCCCGGGACGCCGAGCGGCAGGGCCGGATCCGCGTCGTCGGGGTCATGGGTCATCTGCCCTGTGCGGGCCGGCCCGGCCACGCCGCCAACGCCCGGGGCCGGGCCCGGTTCGCCTGGGGGCTGCGGGTGGCCCGGGCCGCGGGCCTGCGCCCGGCCGACCGGCACCTCGCCGCGACGGCCGCCACGCTCAGCGACCCGCTGTCGCACCACACCATGAGCCGCGTCGGCGCGGGCCTGGTGGGCATCGACGAGTCGGGCACGGTGCGGCTGCGCCCCGCCCTGACCCTGACCGCCCCGCTGGTGACCGTCCGCAGCGTGCCGGCCGGCACCGCGGTCGGCTACGGGCACACGTGGACGGCGCAGCGGGCGACCCGGCTGGGCCTGATCCCGGTCGGCTACGCCGACGGCCTTCCCCGGCTGGCCTCCGGTCGCGCCGAGGTCTGGGTGGCCGGCGCGCGCCGCCCGGTCGCCGGCCGGATCTCCATGGACATGACCGTCGTCGACCTGGGCCCGGACACCCCGGCGTCCGTCGGCGACCCGGTGACCGTCTTCGGCCCGGGCGATCATGGCGAGCCGACGACGGCGCAGTGGGCCGCCTGGGCCGAGACCCTCGAACACGAGATCGTCACGGGCCTCAGCGCCCGGCTGCACCGGAGGAATGATCGGTGACGCCAAAAGAGAAAGACATCGCCGCCAGCGCGCGGGGCCTGACCAAGACCTACGGCCGCGGCGACACCGAGGTGCATGCCCTGCGCGGCGTCGACCTCGACCTGCCAAAAGGGAAATTCACCGCGATCATGGGGCCGAGCGGCTCGGGCAAGTCGACGCTGATGCACTGCCTGGCCGGACTCGACCAGGCCAGCGGCGGAACCGTCACGGTGGGCGGCACCGACCTCGGGTCGCTCGACGACGACGCGCTCACGGTCTTCCGTCGCGAACACGTGGGCTTCGTGTTCCAGTCGTTCAACCTGCTGCCGATGCTCACCGCGCTCCAGAACATCGTGCTGCCGCTCGAACTCGGCGGAGCCAGGATCGACGACGCGGCGCGGGACCGGGCGCGCACGCTCGCCGACACGCTCGGCGTCGCCGACCGGCTCGGCCACCGGCCCGCGGAGCTGTCCGGCGGGCAGCAGCAGCGGGTCGCGATCGCGCGGGCCCTGATCACCGAGCCGGACCTGCTGTTCGCCGACGAGCCCACCGGAAACCTCGACAGCACCACGTCGGCGGAGGTGCTGGACCACCTGCGGCGGTCGGCGCGCGAGCTCGGCCAGACCGTCGTGATGGTCACGCACGAGCGCGACGCGGCACGGTACGCCGACGACGTGGTCACCATGCAGGACGGCCGGATCGCCTGATGCGGACCGTCTTCGTCGCGTCGCTGCGCACGCACCTCCGCCGGTACGTCGCGGCGGCGGTCGCCGTCACCGTCGCGGTCGCGTTCGTCGTGGTGATCGGACTGCTCACGGCCGGGGCCCGGGCCGGCCTCATGGACGGCTTCGGGGCGCCCTTCCGCAACGCCGACCACGTGGTCTCCGGGATGGGCACGGCGGGCACGATCGCGCTCGCCGACCGGCTCGGCCCGAACGCGTCCCCGATCGGCCGGGCCGAACTGCTGATGCGCGTCGACGGCGGCGTGCTCCCCGGAACGGTCGTGGGGCCGATCGCCACCACGCCGGAGCTGCGCTGGCAGACGCTCACCGCCGGCCACTTCCCGACCGGCCTAGGCGAGGCGGTGGTGGACGTGTGGGTCGCGCAGTCCCGGGAGATCGCGGTCGGCGACCGGGTCCGGATCGGCGAGGGCGCCACCGCGGCCGAGATCGACGTGGTCGGCATCGTGCGGGCACCCTCGACCCCGGGCCAGGCGTCGGTCTACGTCACCTGGCCGCAGTTGCTGCATTGGCGCGACCAGCTCGACGCGAACGCGGTCGCGGTGCGCGGCGACGTGGGTGAGCTCCCGGACGGCGCCACGGTGCAGTCGCCGGAGGAGTACGTCAACAAGCGGCGGACCTCGGTGAACAACGGCGTGGACGCCCTGTCGGTGCTGCTGCTGGTGTTCGCCGGCATCGCGCTCTTCGTCTCGGCCCTGGTCATCGCGAACACGTTCGCCGTCCTGTTCGCGCAACGGCTCCGCGACTTCGCGTTGCTGCGGTGCGTCGGCGCGACCCGGCGGCAGGTGGTGCGGTCGGTGCGCCGCGAGGCGGTCGCCGTCGGCGTGCTGGCGTCGCTGGCCGGGATCCTGGTCGGCGTCGGTCTCGGCTACGGGCTGATCGCCCTGATCAACGCGCTCGCGCCGGCCGCGCCGATGGGCGCCGCCGGCCTGCCCGCGCGCTGGCTGCTGGGCGGGTTCGTCGTGGGCGTGGTGGTCACGATGGTCGCCTCGTGGTTGCCCACCCGCCGGGTGACGCGCGTGAGCCCGCTGGCCGCGCTGCGCCCGGACGCCACGGTCGACGTCGACACGAAAACCGGCACGACGCCCGCTTCCGTCCTCCTGGTGACCGGGCTGGTCCTGCTCGCGGTGGCGATGAGCCGGAACAGCACGGCGTTCATGCTGGCCGGCGGCGGCTCGGCGTTCGTCGGCGTCCTCCTGTTCGGGCCGGTGCTCGTCCCCCGCCTGATCCGGATCCTCGGCGCGCCGCTCGGCCCCACCGGACGGCTCGCGACGGCGAACGCCGTGCGCAACCCGCGCCGGACCGCCACCACCACCGCCTCGCTGCTGGTCGGCGTCACCCTGACGACCGCCGTGCTCACCGGGCTGGCCACGACGCGGGCGGGGGTGGAGGGCAAACGCGGGACGCAGCACCCCGTCGACGCCGCGCTGACCGCGGCCGGGAAGCCGGTCACCACCGATCTCGTCGACCGGGCCCGTCGCGTCCCGGGCGTGGAGCGGGCGATCGCCGTGACCGGCGCCATGGCCGAGGTGACCGGGCTCGACCGGCCGGTTCCGGTGGTCGCCGCACCGGAGGCGGACGAGGTGGCCCGCGACGGCGGCGCGTTCGCCCGGGTGGAGCCGGGGCAGATCAGGTTCGACCGGACGGCCTACGCCAAGGTCGAGGCCGGTGACCGGGTCACGGTGCGGGTCGGCGACCGGCGGGCCGAGTTGCGGGTCGTGGTCGGCACCGGCTGGGGCTCGGCGGTCGTGGTGGCGCCCGGGACGCTGGCGTCGCTCACCGACGCCCCCGAGCCGTTGGCCGTCTGGATCCGCGCGTCCGCCGGTGCCGACGCGACCACCCTCGTCGGTCGCCTGGACGACCTGGCGGACCCGGCCGGCGCGAACGTGACCAACCAGTTGCAGGCCTGGGAGTCGGAGCAGCAGGAGCTGCGGACCCTGACCTGGCTGGTGCTCGGCCTGCTCAGCGTCGCCGTCGTGATCGCCGTCGTCGGGATCGCGAACACGCTCGGGCTCTCCGTCCTGGAACGCGCCCGCGAACACGCGATGCTGCGCGCGCTCGGCCTGACCCGCCGCCAACTGCGGCGGATGCTGGCGGCCGAGGCGGTGCTGCTGTCGGTGGTGGCCACCCTGCTCGGAACCGTGATCGGCGTCGGGTTCGCCTGGGTCGGCTACGAGACGTTCGCGACGCGGGCGCTCAGCGACGCCACCATGCGGGTCCCCTGGTTGTCGCTCGGCGTCGTCGTTCTCGTCGCCGGCCTGGCCGGTCTTCTCGCCAGCGTTCTCCCGGCCCGCCGGGCCGCCCGGGTCACTCCGGCCGCGGGACTGTCCCTCGATTGAAAGGAGCTTCCGTGACGCTCACCCGCGTCGCCGTGATCGGCGGTGGCCGCAACTGCGAGCACGACGTGTCCCTCGCCTCCGCCGCCGCGGTGGCCGACGGCCTGGACACGGCGGGTTACCACGCCGTCCGGCTCACCATCGATCCCGCCGGCGGCTGGCACAACGGCGACGGCACGCCGATCGGGCTGGCCGCGGCCGTCGACGTCCTGCGGTCCTGCGCGGTGGCCTTCCCGGTGCTGCACGGTCCGCGCGGCGAGGACGGCACCCTGGCGGCGCTGTGCGACCTGGCCGGCGTGCCGTGCGTGGGATCGCCGCTGGGCGCCGGCGCGCTGGGGATGGACAAGTGGGTCACCAAGCTCGTCGCCGGCGCGCTCGGCATCGCCACGGCGCCGGCGCGCCTGCTCACCCGCGCCGACTCCCCCGTCTACACGCACCCCGTCGTGGTCAAGCCCGTCGCCGCCGGGTCCAGCCGCGGGGTCACCCTGGTGCGGGACGCGGCCGGGCTCGCACCGGCCCTGGACGCCGCGTTCGCCCACGACGACCGGGTTCTGGTGGAGGACCTCGTGACCGGACGCGAGATCGACCTGGCGGTGCTCGGCCGCCCGGACGGCTCACGCGTCGTGGCGCCCGCGCTGGAGATCGTCGTGCCCGCCGGGGAGATCTTCGACTACGGCGCCAAGTACGACAGCGCGCCGGACTTCGTCGTCCCGGCCCCGCTCGACGACGCGGCCCGCGAGCGGTTGGAGCGGGCGGCGGTGGGCATGTACGACGCGCTGGGCTGTGCCGGCGTCGTGCGGGTCGACTTCTTCCTGACCGACGACGGGCCGATCCTCAACGAGGTGAACACGATGCCCGGCTTCACCGCCCGGTCCCAGGTCCCCCGGATGTTCGCCGAGACCGGGATGTCCTTCGACGCGCTGCTCGATCTGCTGGTGCGCGACGCGCTCCCGGCCTGAACGTGATTCCCTGACGCGATGAGCGAAACGGGCTGGCGGCCATGGTTGCCCGAGGGCATCGCGGTGCTCATGGTGCTCGCGATCGGCTTCACCGAAGCGTTGCTCAGCTGGGCCATGTCGGGCGAACGCGCGCTGGCTCTCGCGCAGGTGGCGCAGGCGATGGTCGTCGCGTTCGCGGTCGGGATGGCCCGCCGGGCGCCGGGCACGGCCCTCGTCGGCGTGTGGGGGCTGGGCCTGCTCCACGTGGCGTCCGGCGCGCCGATCATGCTGGTCGAGTTCGCGTTGATCGCCGTCTTCTTCGGCGGCGCGCGCTGGGGCAGCCCGCCGACGGTGGTGATGAGCGCGCTGTCGGTGCCGCTGGCCGTGATCGTGGCGTTCGTCCTGCACGAGGGCCGGATCATCAGCCTCCACCTCCTGCTCGGCGGATCGCGGCTGGCCGAACTCGTCCGCCAGGAACCGGCCGCGCTGCTGACCGTGGCGCTGATCGGGCTGCTGGTCGTCGCCGCTCCCTGGCCGGCGGGCCTGGTGCTGCGGCTCCTCGACCGGGAGAAGGCCTCGCGGGCCTCGATCCTGGCCGCGGAGGAGGCGGCCGCCGGCGCCCGGCGCGAGACCGAGCATGCCCGCGAGATCGCGCAACTGCGCGACCAGCAGACCCACCTGGCCCTCGACGTCCACGACGTCGTCGGCCACTCGCTCGCGGTGATCCTGGCGCAGGCCGAGTCGGGGCAGTACCTGGACGACACCGCACGGCTGAAGAAGACCCTCGCGACGATCGCCACGTCGGCCCGCTCGTCGCTGCAGGACGTGCGCCAGGTGCTCTCCTCGACCCAGGACAGGACCGCCGCGTCCGGTGACACGGACCGGTTCGACGGCCTGATCGACGGGGTGCGCGGCAGCGGACACGAGATCGTCGCGACCGAGTCGGGGACGCCGCGCCAGCTGCCGCAGGGGGCCGCGGTGGTGGCCCACCGCGTCTTCCAGGAGATGCTCACCAACGCCATCAAGCACGGCCGGCGCGACCAGCCGATCACGGCCGAGCGGCACTGGCCGGCCGACGGCGGCGACATGCTGCTCATCGAGGTGACCAACACGAGCGACGCGTCCGGCGGCGCCGGCACCGGACGCGGCCTGGACGGCATGCGCCGCCGGCTGGAGACGGTCGGCGGCCACCTCGACGTGCGACGCCACGGGGAGACCTTCACCGTGGCCGCGTTCGTCCCCGTCCAGGGCTTCTCGAAATGAGCGACGACATCACGGTGCTGCTCGTCGACGACCAGGAGCTGTTCCGCGAGGGGGTCCGGGTCATCGTCGACGCGCAGGACGGCATGCGCGTGGTCGGCGCGGCCGGCGACGGGGTGGAGGCGGTCCGCCTCGTCGAGGAGTTGCAACCCGACGTCGTGCTGATGGACGTCCGGATGCCGCTGATGGACGGCGTCGAAGCGTCCCGGCAGATCTTCGCGCCGGAGCGGGTCGCCCGGCGTACCAGGCCCGTCCGCGTGATCGTGCTGACCACGTTCAACCTCGACGACCGGGCCGCCACCGCGATCCGCCACGGCGCCAGCGGTTTCCTGCTCAAGGACACCACGCCGCTGATGCTGCGGGACGCGATCCGCACGGTCCACAACGGCAACGCGGTCCTCGCGCCGCAGGACCTGGCCACGTTGCTGGACCGGCAGTTCCGGGCCGAGGTGACGCCGCCCGCGGCGTTCCTCGGGCTCACCGACAAGGAACGCGAGGTGTTCGCCGCCGTGGCCCGCGGCCTGTCCAACGCGGAGATCGCCGGCACCGTGTTCGCCAGCGAGTCCACGGTCAAGACCCATGTCGGCGCCATCCTGCGCAAGTTGGCGCTGCGCGACCGGGTGCAGATCGTGGTGTTCGCCCACGAACACGGCCTGGTCTGAGGTCCCGGGCTCCGGCGGACCGGAGCCCGGAACCACGGGTTGTCAGACGACGCAGCCGTCGGAGTTCTTGGTGCCGGTGAACGTGTAGCTGTCGACCCAGTTGTTCGTGTAGGTGTACGCGTCAGCGGCGGTCGTGTGGAACGCGAACGAGTGCCCCGCGTTGGCCACCGCGTAGGCGCTCATGCACGCCCGAATCCCCCAGTTGGGCTTCTCCCGGGTGAACACCGCGGCCGAGTTGGCGCAGCTGAGCCCGCTCGCCTCGTTGCAGTACAGCGCGTCGTACTGGCCGGCCACGATGAGCACCGGCACCTTGACCGCGGCGAGGACCGCCGGGTTCCGCGCCGCGCCGACGCTCGCGCGTTCGGCCGTGGTGGCCGTGGACTTCGAACTCTCGTCCTGGCTCACCAGGGTCGAGTTGCTGCCCGACAGGTGGAAGAACAGGTCGTCGCGCGTGCCCGGAATCGTGGTGATGTACCCGTCCGGAAGGTTGGCCTTCGACCAGATCGGGTCCTCCTTCGTCGACCACAGCGAGTTCGCGAACAGCGACACCGACGGCGAGTAGGTCGCGGTCAGGAACGAGTTGAGCACCAGGTAGTTCGGCACCGTGGTGGTGTCGGTCGCGGTGCCGGCGAGGTACTGCAGGATCCCGGCGCCGTACGAGTGCCCGACACCCACGACGGTGGAGAACGCCCGCGTGCCGATCGCACCGGCGCGGAGCTTCTGCACGAGCTGGCCGACGACGTAGGCGTGCGACTGGGTGGTGAGCAGGTTGGGCGCCGGGTGGTCACTCATCCCGGTGCCGAGCCGGTCGATGGCGAACGTCGAGTAGCCCCGGCCGGTCGCCGCGAACACGTACGAGTACGTGCTCGGCTGGTAGGTCGAGTTGAAATAGAGGCGGTCGTAGGTGATGCCGGGCACCAGCAGTTCCACCGTGCGCGCACCCCGTTGGATGTCGGTGGCCACCACGCACAGCCGGCCCACCAGGTTGTACGTGGTCGTGTCGGTGGCGGAGAGCTTCACCGGCACGGTGTAGGTGGCGCAGCTGGCACCGGGCGGG
Organism: Virgisporangium aurantiacum; assembly: GCF_016863635.1. Taxonomy (GTDB): domain Bacteria; phylum Actinomycetota; class Actinomycetes; order Mycobacteriales; family Micromonosporaceae; genus Virgisporangium; species Virgisporangium aurantiacum. The sequence goes on from NZ_BOPG01000104.1 coordinate 19,647, forward strand.
TCGGTCTCGGCCTGCGCCGCCGACGGCGTCACGACCGCGACGGACACCGTTGCCAGTAAGGCGAACGCCGCTAACCGCATGATTTTGGGCATGCAAAAATCCCCCGTTCACGAATGAAAATCGATCATCCGGATCGTAGGGACGTCGATCTCTATTCACCTCGGCCGATTGGACACTCTTCCCCGGCCGCGCCCACGGGTCGGCTCAGGTGGGCGCACCCGGTGGAATGAACGGCAGGCCGGGCGGTGCGCCGTGCTCGACGAGACGCAGCAGCGCCGCCGTGTCCAGGTGCTCCTCGACGGCGTCGGCGAGGCGTTCGATCATCGCGGCGCGGTGGTCGGCGAAGCCGGGCGCGCCGTCGGCCGGGGTCCAGGTGACGCCCGCCTGCGCAGCCGCCGCCGTCAACCAGGCCCGCCGGAACGCGTCGTTCTCGAACGCGCCGTGCCAGGTCGTCCCCCAGACGGCGCCGCGCCGGAAGCCGTCCAGGAACGGCTCGAGATCTTCGTTGGGACGCGCGACGCCGTGATGGATCTCGTACGCGTCCACCGGGTGCCCGCCCCACTCGCCACGCGGCCGGCCGAGGCGCTTGTCCCGGTCGAACGTCACCTCGACCGGGAGCAGTCCGAGCCCCGGCACCCGGCCGACCCCCGACTCGACCGGGTCGTCGATGTGCTCGGCCAGCATCTGGTAGCCGCCGCAGATGCCGAGCACCGGCCGGCCCTGTTCCGCGCGGCGGGCGATCGCGTCGGTGATGCCGCGGCGCCGGGCCCAGTCCAGGTCGGTGACCGTGGCCCGGGTTCCCGGCAGCACCGCGATGTCGGCGGCGGCGACCACGTCCGGGTCGGCCGTGACGGTCACCGCCACGCCCGGTTCGGCGGCGAACGCGTCGACGTCGGTGGCGTTCGACAACCGCGGAAACCGCACGACCGCGACCCGCACCGTCGCGCCGTTCCCCGGCCGGTGACCCGACCAGCCGGCCACGGCGAGCGCGTCCTCGGAGTCGAGCCAGACGTCGTGCAGCCACGGGATGACGCCCAGCACCGGCCGCCCGGTCGCCGCCTCGATCATGTCGAGTCCGGGCGTGAGCAGCGACCGGTCGCCCCGGAACTTGTTGACGATCCAGCCGGCCAGGTGCGCCTGGTCGTCGGCGTCGAGCAGGGCGAGGGTGCCGAACATCGCGGCGAACACGCCGCCCCGGTCGACGTCACCGACCACGACCACCGGCATGCCCGCCCGCCGCGCCAGCCCCATGTTGACGTAGTCGTTCGTGCGCAGGTTGATCTCGGTCGGGCTGCCCGCGCCCTCGCAGACCACCACGTCGAACCGGGTGCGGAGATCCGCGAGCGCGGCGAACGCTGTCTCCGCGAGGATCTGACGTCCGGTGGCGAACTCCCCCGCGTGCAACTCCCCGTACGGCCGGCCGAGCAGGACGACGTGGCTACGCCGATCGGTGCCCGGCTTGAGCAGCACCGGGTTCATCGCCGCCTCCGGCTCCGCCCTCGCGGCGATCGCCTGCATCCACTGCGACCGTCCGATCTCGGCCCCGTCGCGGCACACCATCGAGTTGTTCGACATGTTCTGCGCCTTGAACGGCGCCACCCGGAAGCCCTGGCGGGCCAGCCACCGGCAGATCCCGGCCGTGACGAGACTCTTGCCCGCATCCGACGTGGTCCCGGCGACGAGGATCGCATTCACCGCTCCCACCCCCGGATGCGCTTCCCGAATTTTGGACCCCGCTACACGCTCGACTCTTGCACTTTCGCGTTGGCGACCGGCTGTCGACCTGGACGCCGGCCACGGTCGCCTGCCGCGAGGTCATGGACATGGAGTTGCCGGCCCTGATCGCGGACGGCTACACCGTCCTCGACGGGGTCCTACCCACCTCGACCGTGCCACCGTCGAACAGATCGCCGACGCTCTGGCCCGCGTCCGCGTCGGCGACAAGCCCGGCGAACACCCGCTCATCCGGCTCTACGGCCACATCGCCGCTGTCGGCTGGGAGGCCGACGACGGCAGCAACACCCGCGAGGTCGAAGTCGACCGGGTCCACCCGGACCCCGCCGGACGGTACGCCCTCGGTGTCTACCTTTGGCCGTGGTCCGTGGCCGGCGAGGTGATCCTGTGATCATCACGCTGGGGTTCACCGAGTCCGACCGCGACGCCGGCTACGTCAGCTTCTCTGCCGGCTACCGAGCCGATGCGCGGCAGCAGGTCGTCACCATCATGCTGGAAGGCGACGGGTCGCAGTACGACGCCGAGCAGTGGGCGGAGGCAGCATTCGTCGCGTCGAACCACCCCGGCGAGGCGCCCACCGGACCGGCCAGAACCATCCCCGCTCGCCCTCGCCGAACAGGTGACAGGCCCACTTCGGAGCCTGTCCGTCGGAGACACGGTCACCGAGCACGGCCAGATGTGGGCCTGCGAGAGCGGCGGCTGGCGACACGTCGACCCGCAGCCGGGAGACACCCCGTGACCGGCCCGCAGCGCCCGGCGATCCCGGCGCGGCTCGCGGCCCGGCCCGTCGACCCGCGCCGAGGGCTGCCCATCCCGTACGTCAACGAACACGACGACGGCACCGTCGACTTCGCCGTCATCAACGGCGGCCGGGTCCTGGAATGGGTCCGTGGCCGGCTGTGCGGGCTCTGCGGTCAACGCCAGGAGTTCCTCGTCGCGTTCGTCGGCGGGCCGGGCGGGTTCCACCAGCGCCTGTACACCGATCCACCGAGCCACGTCACTGTGCTCGGGCAGCTCTGGACCTGTGCCCGTACCTGAAATCTGCACGGGTTCGCGATTTCTGAACGTTCCACCACGGGGAACTGAACACGCTACCGTCTCGGGTGGCAGCGTATCGGCATGGGTTCCGGAACTCGAGTACGAAGCTGAGGTTTCTCCGGTCGCCTGATGCCGGTGAGACGAAGGTGTACTGCGGGGGCGAGAATGTGCGATCAGGCCAAGATTAGCGAAGCGCAGCAAAAGGCCAAAGATCAGGGCTACGGGTTTCGGGGGCCAACCTTCAGCCTGGTCAACGGCACCCCGAGGGAATTCGACAACATCGACGAACTTCTGGATTTCCTCAACGAGAAGATCCAAAAGGACCGTGATGAAGAGGCGAAGGCCAAGGGGCCTAGCGGCCGTTGAGGTCTGGATGGTTCAGCGTCGCGAGGTACCGCAGTAGCGGTGGAATCGTGAGGCCGAACATGTCACTGGCGCGGCGGATGTCGCCGCCGCTGGCGTGGATTTCGTCGAGGATGCGGTCTTCGCGGAATCGGTGGGCGGGTATGCCGAGTGTGTCGTTGACCCAGACGTAGCTGACCTCGGTGGTCCGGATGGCCGTGTAGACGTTGATGAACAGATGCGGGTTCGCGGTTCGTGGCCAGCGGTTCGATCGGTGGTCGAGCCAGGCGGCGAGCCGTGCGGTCACGGCCGGAGCCAGTAATACGACGCGGCCGTCGATGTGCAGGCGACCGTCGCGGATGTCGACGAGTCGCATGTTGCGCAGGTCACGCGGTCGGACGCCGTGGAAGATCAGCAACGCTGCCAGGGCGCTCCGCGCGGGATTCTCGGGATCCAGCGTGGCGCGTAGGTCGCTGACTTGAAGAGGAAGCGGTGTGCGGCCGACGAGGCGGGAGGTCCGGATGCCGGTGGTGGGATTCGTGAAGGCCATCTTGCGGCCTTTGAGTACGCGGAAGATCGACCGAAGTCCGAATAGGACGTCCTTGCGCCTGGTTGCGTCCGAGGGTAGGACGTGCAGCACGTTGTCGCGGGTGACCTCGCGCAGTGACTCATAGCGCCGGGCGAACGAGCGTAGGGCGGGCAGCGCGACCGTGAGATGGTTGCGGATGGTTGCGGATGGTTCGGTCGGTGCGAGGGCGCATGCGGGGTGGAGTTGTGCTGCCGTGACGCATGACGGCGAACCCGTCCCACCACCGTCGCCCCTGATCGACCTCGACCGGTTCAAACACACCAACGACACCCACGGCCACCACGTCGGCGACGACCTGCTGCGCGTCATGGCCGAACGCCTCGCCACCGCCGCGACGGCGGCCGGCGCGACCGCGGCCCGCCTCGCCGGCGACGAATTCCTCCTGCTGCTACCTGCCGACACCGACGACGACCACGCCAAACCGATCGCGGCGATCCTCGACCAAACTTGCCGAGCCGGCCACCCTATCCACCGACGACGGCGACATCATCATGCACCCGCAGGCCATCGCCGTCTACGACAGCACCCTCGGCACCTTCGACACGATGCTCCACCACGCCGACATCGCTCTGCACCACGCCAAACAACAGCGCGGCACACACCGCACCTGCAGCCCGCAGATGCGCATGCCCCGCAACGCCGGACGCCACGGCCAACGCCGACGCGACGCGCACACCACCGACCACAACGGACAGCCCGGCGGCGAGGTGACCGCATGATCGAACGCGACATGGCGTGTGCCGTTTGCGGGCACGCACTTATCGCCATCGACCACGATGGCCAGATCACCTTCGAGCACCCCGCCACGCCGAGCAAGATCACGAGCCGCAACCCATGCCGGCATACCAACACCGTGACATCTATTCCCGGCTGAGTAGGTCGCGAACAGGGCGACGTGCGCGCACCTCGCAAAGGTGAGAGGCCTGCGGTGAGCCGGAGATAGCGCTACCCGTGACTGACCCTGTAGAAGAACGAGCCGTAGGCCGCGCCTCGCACGGCTGCTCCCACGTGACGAGCGAACGGCACAGCGGCTGACGCCAACTGGTCGTGAAGCCCCGAGCAGAACAGGCCGGGTTGATGGTGCTGGAAACGCAGGCACGTCCTGCGATGTGTCAACCGTCCTCGACACCGCTTCGACCAAGCACTGGCACAGATCCCGGACGCCTACCGGTCTGGCGTGCCGATCCTGCGCTTCATCGAGCCATTCCTACGGCGGCCGACTCACGCCGGATCCCTATCGTGTTCGACGACATGAAACCTTCTACGCATAAGCGCGAAGGAAGCCTCTAGACCGACGGGTGCGCTGAATCCATGTCATTACAAATCGAGGTCGCGAACGCCAACGCCGACCGTTTCCGTGCGCCAACTTGCTGAAGGCCGCGTGCTGACGGCTCCTGTTCGCTCCGGTTTTCAACCGACTCCATGATAAGTTCGAGCGCCGCAAGGTCTTCGTTTCTCACGGCGGCGAGGGCGCGCTTCAATTTTACTCGAATTTTCTCACTTGGAACTTCTCCCCGCGCCGCGCCGAGCAGGCGGTCAACTTCCTGCTTGGTCCCCGCAGACCATTCCGAGTACCGGTTCCATACCGTTCCTACGCGGTCGTCCCGAAATTTGTAAGGATACGTTAACCGATCAAGTTCTAATGGACCGACAACCACCTCTGAATAGGTTATACGCGAGGTCGTAATCGGTTGAATTCGAAGTTTCTTTACGACACGGGAGTCGCAGTCCGACAAGGGCAATGACCGTATGAACTCAAGGTTGGCGGTGAGGTCCTCGAATGCCATGTGTGGTTCAAAGAAGATGTATCCGATGTCAACCTGGAGGCCAAGCCGCTGCGCGATCCTAATTGCGCTATCATTTGTCCACGACCGCGCCTTTTTTTTGAACCTCCGAAGCTGTTCATTCGATCCGGCCTCAACTCCCACGAATACCTCTCGCAGCCCGGCCCTGCGTAGCACCTCCAATGCACGCAAACACGCCTTGGCTCGGAAGTCCGACGCCAACATCGATACAAAGAAATTGAGGTCTCGGTCAATTTCGCCGCGCTTCTTTGCGGTGATGACAGATTCGGCCAACGCTTCGGCCCGATCGTAGTTGCGGCCAAAGAAATCTTCATCGGTGAAATATGGGCTGCGTGCACCGAGTGAACTGAGGACACACAGATCGTCCACGATCCGCTGGATCGGAAAGGGACGCCACACCTCGAACCCGAATCGCGACGCAACAGAACAAAACTCGCAACGGCCCCAGTGGCAGCCCCGGCTGCCCTCGATCCGGACGATTCCACCGCGTTGAACTACACGAGCAGTAAATGACCGATCCGGAAGGAGAGAAACATCGAACGCTTTGCTGCCGACGCTTGCTTGCAACAAATCACCATTGACTTGCACGTTCGTGATACCCCGAAAAATCTCCGCATTGCCTGGGCCCAACGCCCGCCGCCGACAGATATCAACTAGTGCGACTTCCCCTTCGGACCGCACACATACGATCTGAGGATGGCGTCGGAGTAGCTCCGTGGGAGCATAGGTAGCGAGCAAGTTGCCCACGACAACGACGGGTGGATTCGCCAGCCCGGCGACGATGCCCATGAGGCGATCGAGTCGGTCCAAGGACCCGATTTGGGCCGAAACGCCGACAACCTCCACATTGCGGAGTTCCTCCACAGTTGGGAGCGTCGGGTCGAGCATCAGCCACCGTTGCTCCACATTAAGATCCGAAATATTCGCGTTTCGTAGTGCCGCCGCCAAGCACCCCAGCGCGATAGGTTCGTTGAACTCATCCCTGTCAGCGCCGAGCTCGACCAACATCACTCGCATGACGCCTCCGACCACGAGAGGATAGACACATCGTAGTCGACCGCCTACGCACTGAACAGCCGTCACCGTTGACGAACCGGCCGACCTTCGCGACAAGGGCATTCCGGTGGTGACGCTGGAGCAACTTTGCCAGCGTGCTCGGGAGATCGCGGCGTTGGCAAATTGGCCAGAGCACACCGTGGAGCAACGAACGCTCTACCTCGTCGCAGAGGTGGGCGAACTTGCCGAAGCCATACTTCACCTCGTCAGGCAGCGCCAGACGGGCCAGGAGCACACTGCAGCGCTCGAAGCGGTTGGGATGGAGATGCACGACGTGCTGTGGAACATCTGCGAGCTAGCCAATGCGCTCAATATTGATCTTGACGAGGCCGTAGAAAAGAAGCGGGAAATGATCCTCCGAAAGGTGACGAAGGAACATTAGCCGTGCAATCGTAGTCACGTCGCCGCAAGCCGCACGTCGACCTCCTTATCAGCCCGCAGCCTCTCTAGGATTCGGACGCCCGCAACCGAACTTTCCATCCGACACAGCCTAATGGTTTGCGCCACTGCGGCGCGTACCTCGGGGGCCGGATCATCGGTGAGCCTCTCCAGTTCGTTTGTCAATGAGTTGGAAAGCGCCCCCGGCAAGTCGCTGACAATCTCGATAGCTGACCGCCGGACCCACTTCACGGGATCGTGGCAGGCGCCGCATAACAATTCATTAACGTCCGATCGACTTAGCGGCAGGCCGGGCAATACTTGCGTAGTAGCCCATCTGACCCCTTCCTCGGCGTCGTTGATGAGGAGCAACACGAATTTGCGGACTGCTGCTTGATCGAAAATCTTCTCTCTAAAGACAAGAGTGATTGCGGTCACGAAGTTGATGTAATGGTCAACTTTCCATGATCGATATACTGCAGAGTCGTTGTCTGGCCGCCACACCAGGTCTCTGACCCGGGCAACTGTCTCCCGCAATGAGGTGAGTTCGTCCGGTGAAATGACCTCAAGCGCGACTACCAGGTCGTTGGGGACTCGGCCGTCCAAGAGGTCAGCAGAGTATTGAGCCGCCGCTCGGACGTCTGCGTCACTATCCACTAGCAGCCGGTCCAGAATCCGTACTCGATCGCGTTCGATGACGAAGCGCGCGTGTGTCGCAGCCCTTGCAACTTCCCATCTGATCCAGGGATTGATGTCTGCAGACATTCGCTCAAGGATCGCGACTTCCGAGCGTCCGAGCCAAGCGATTTCAGACAACGATGTAACGACACGCTTCCTGATCCAATGGGAATCGCTGTAAGCCAATCGGCCAAGCACGGCCGTCACACGCTCCTCTGGTGCCGGAACAGTTACGACGTATTTTGCCGTGCTCCACCTAACTTGTTCGTCTATGTCATCAGCAAGAACTTCCAGAATAGAAATGGATTTCAGCGGATCCACGGATAGATTGAGCTGCGATGGCAGGATGACGTCTCGTACCTTCCATGACGCATCCGTCACCCATCTGTCCAGCACTCCCAGGGTGAGTTTCGAGTCCGAGAATAGGCGATTTAGTGAGTATGAAACTGCTCGGCGAACGCGCCAGTGGCCATCGTCGGCCAGGGCATGCAAGATCGATATCGTACGAGGTGTGGTGCCCAAGTGTCCGATCGCGTTGGCTGCCGCCTCTCTCGTCGCCGGTGAACCGTCGGAGGCCCAATCTTCCAGTAGAGTTTCAGACTCAGGATGAAGTCGCAGGAGTTGTGAAATCGCGAACGCCGCGAGCCATCTCACCCAGTATTCGGAATCAGTCGAGAGAGTCCGCAACAGGTTGACGATGCGGTCGTCGGTGCTGTCGAGTTTGGAGATTACAGTGCAGGCGAGGGTACGCCATGGAGTCTCCCGACAGATCAGCATTTGGACGAGTGTCTCCAACACGTCTAATTGTCCTTCGAACCGCAACAATACGAACTCAATGACGCCTACCAGAGTGCGGTACGAAGCCGATTCCGTCATCAATCCTTGAAGTGATCCGAGGATGTCGGTGATGTTTAGCTGCGACCATTTTTCGCGGAGTAAGATTGCTCGCGCCGTTACGTACTCCAGGAACGTTTCGTAGGTAAACCCCACAACCCGTATTCCGGATAGTTCCTCGACCTTGACGTAGAGAATTACTCCTTCGCTGAGCAAGATGCTGTACTCATCCTCGCCTAGAATTTCGGCGACCTGTTCTTCTGGAAGAGAATCTGACTTGGATTCACGCATCGACAACACGAGCTCAAACAGCCTGCCGGAAAGGTTGCTCCGTCGACTATCTTCAATCTTTTCCTGCCAGTACGCGTCAAAAACCTGTCTGGCCCGCCGGAGCTCTGGGAGCTCCCGACCGCGGAATGACTCGCAGGCTAGCCTCAGCATGACCGGGTGTGAGCAAATGGTTCCCGCTTCGTCCGTCAATTCGCCTCGGATGTCGAACCATTCGGCGTAGCGCGGCCATGCCTGACTGAGTTCGGCGGGTGAGAATCTGGAGACCAGCAATCCTTCCTGCAGTTGAAGATGCGTGCTAGGTGCATAGAGATTAGTCATTATATTGACATTGCTTTTAAAGAAGCGCCAGTCGGCACTGCGACAACTGATGCAGAATCGAATCGAATTTCGGCCGGCACTCTCGACGAGTTGCCCCAAAACCTCGCTGAAGAGCGGCAGATCATTCGCCTCATTGGCGGCGTCGATAAACACCGTTAGCGGCGTTTCGACCGAAGCGAGCGCCCCGATTTCGCGCAATACATCTGGCCCCAATATCTTTCCCGTAAGAGCGGATAGGTCCGCCGCAATGGCCTTATGTACCGCAAATCGTTCGACGCGGAGCTCCGCCCCGCGATAGAAGAGCACCGGCGCATGGTCGGCCAGATTGTTTGCGAGATGGCAAAGTAGATTCGTCTTGCCAGTCCCGGCCTCTCCCAGGAATAGTAGAGTATTCCGTTCTCGCTGCGCGATGAACGCATCGAACTCGGCAGCGATCGCGGGCCTGTCGACATACAGGTTTGAGATGTACTTGTCGCGCACGCCTTTCATTGCTTGATCCAACTGGAGTCGACAGGCCTCCACCAACTCCGCCTCACTGAGGATCGGAGCGCGACGATCCCGACTTGGGCCAGCTTGGTTTTCAGTGTGGTTTATCGCAGTGCCGTAGGATTGCGTTATACCCAGCGCCACGAGCTTCGCTTCGACCATTTCCGCGAACTCAATCGGTGATCTCGACCGTAAGTCGACGGCAACCATGTCGGAGAGTAGGCCTGGCAATGGTGTATCGTCGAAACGCGCCGGCAGTAGAAACTCGCGACGTTCAAGAACGGCTCTGTTTAGGGCGGCTCTACGTTCCAGCCTGGTCCAATCGCGCTGGGCATAGTCAGCGGACACAAATACAACAACTGCCGCGGAGTGCTCGGCGTAGATCTTGGGCAGTTCTTCGACGAGATGCCTGCCCCATAGATCGATCTGTTCATCAAGATCGTAAAAGCAACGTATGCCGCGCGATCTTAACGCCCTGGCAACCTCTTCCACGTAGGGACGCTGACCACCGGAGAAGGACAAGGCAACGTCCCAACGCCAACCGGCATCGTCGGCGCTCGGCGTACGTTCCACGAATCTAGCCTGCCAGATTGGGGCGAAGTGTGCCAGGCTCGTCCAGAAGCGTCCCTCAGGGTGGTGCACCTCGCGCCCATTACCGCAGGAGGACACGAGATGGATCGAGGCGGCCCTGTCGTATCCCAAGCAGACTATTCGCGACTGCGGAGCTGGTACTTGGGTGGCCCGCGGCTGGGCCTTACCGGGCCTGCTGGGAGCGGGAAGACGACTTTTGCCCGCTGTTTGGAGGAGCGGTTCGGGTGTACCGTGCACGGTGCCGCCGCTCGGGAGTGGCTAAAGCGCAACGGCGTACGGGAACACTGGACGATGTCTGCTGAGAATGCCATGCGCATGCAGACGGACCTCTTGGAAGCCATGTTCGCAAGCCGGGCTCAGGTCTTCGACCGGTTCTCAGCGGACACGGTGTGTTTTCTGGAGTTGGCCGGCGTGACGGCCGGCCGCGAAGAGTTCGAGTCGCGCGCCGTCGAGTTTGCACGGACCCTCGACATAATTGTCTACTTCCCTTACCGGTCCGAGTATCTGGTGCACGACGGCATGCGCCACACGGACGCGAAGTACCAAATGACCGTTGCTGCCACGATATTTGACTGGCTTCGTCGCTCCAATTTGCTCGATCGAACGCTGATATTCCAGCACCACTTGTCACTGCTCGCCAACGCGGAGTTGATTAGTGGGCACGAGACCACACGATAGTTTGTCGAGACGATGCTTGGCGCGACGCGGTGGCCGGTGTCGGTGGTGGCTGGTTGGCGTGCCGGGGCAGGATCCTGCGCTGTAGCGCCGGCAGCGGCACTCCGCGCCCATCGACGCGCAGTTGCGCGACATTGAGATCGCGAGGTCGGCGTTGTCTGTGGTGTGGAGGGTGGTCAGCCAGCGTTGCGGGTCGTCGACGCCGTGGTCGGTGAGCAGGCGCTCGATGCGTTCGGTCACGTCGGCGAACTTGGCCTTGCTGTGGCGGAGGAGGGCGTCGAGGTATTCCAACGTGCGGGGGTGGCCGCCGACGTCGGTGTAGGCGCGGTGCTGCTGCTCGGCGGTGAGCGAGTCCAGGCCCGGCAGGCGCCAGACCAGTTTGCGGGTTTCGGCCCACGACAGCGGCCGAGGTGGTGTTCGGACAGGCGGCGGTGGGTGTTGCCGGGCAAGGTGAACGGGTAGCGGCTGGTGACCAGGAGTTCCCTCCTCCGTTGGCGCGAACCCTTTGCCCGCCTCGAACACGCCGGCCTTGAGCCAATCCCGGATCATGTCCCTGGCAGGGAACGACCCGAGCGTATCGAGTAGCCGACTATGGTCGATCTTGTCGAATGCCGAGGCCAACTCCGCATCAAGCGCCCACACCCGCTGGGCCCGGGGGCCTTTGCAGGTCATGAAGATCGCCTGAGCCGCGTCCTGGCAGCTGCGACCCGGCCGGAACCCGTAGCTTCTGGGTTCGAACCGGGCCTCCCACTCGGGCTCCAACGCGTTACGGACCCTGCCCTGGTGACAGCGGTCCGCGATCACGGAATCCCGAGCGGGCGCAGCTTCGCACGATTGCCCGCCTTCGGTATGTACACCCGCTTGACCGCGCGGGGCTGCCAGGTGCCGGGCTGGGAGTGCACCCGCACCGCCAGCTCCATCCTGGCCGGAGAGGCCAACGCGACCCCCCGTCGATACCCGCCGTCATGCGGCCGGTGTTGCGCTGCGTCGCCTGCCGCACGCTGAGAAGCGTGTTGGACCAGCTGCGCAGGATCAGCTTCTGCAGATTCCTGGCCGTGGCCAGGTCCCTGTCCTGAACCGCCTTGAAGATCCGCTGCCGTAACCGCCGTACGTTGTCCTCGTGGGCGCGCCATCCAATGGCGTCCCACTCGTGGGCAACATCCTCCGATCCGTTCACTCCGAGAGCCGCCATCGCAACATCGAGAGCAAAGGCTGTCATCGCGTCCAACTTGCCCTTCGGTTCCAGAGGGTCGGGCCGTTCGTCTTCAAAGGCTCACCTGCCTCACGTCAGCCTGCTTTCGCAGCCGGGCACCAAGCCCGGTATCCGGCCGGTTGTCCAGAACGGCCGCATGGAGAGCGACCATCACGTCCTGCGTTCCCGCTGCCTTTCGGCCACCGGCATTCGCTTCTTGGGCATCCTGTTCCCGCCGGGGAGTTGGGCTCCCCTCACGGTCGGCTTACCGGCACGACACCAGAACCACACCCGATGCCGCACCGGACCCCGACGGGGTTTCCACGTTTCGCACGCATGAGACACGGCTGGGTTGGGCGCCCTCTATACCCCGGGGACAGCGGTGTCCACACGGCCGGTGATACGTCCACGGCCGCCGCCTGCCGCATCGCAACGGCAACGTCCCTGCCCGCCCGGCCCAACCACCCGTCCCGACCGGCTTCCATGACGAGGTATCAGCGAGGGTTTCCGTTCAGTCGCCCCATGCCATCCTTCCCCTTGCCGGTGGCCCCTGGACGGAGCAGGGACCCTTGGGCTTTCCCGCGAGCTTCACACGCTTTGTTATCGCCACGCATGTCACGGGTGGGGACAGGTCTCGGACACTGACCCGGAGTCACGTCGTCGACATCGTCGACCTCCAATCAACGGACTCACTCAACGCGTGCGACCTCATGTCGCAACGTATGCTGGAACCTTCGGTCCTGCCGAGGTCTACGTCCGATACCGGGTCATTCGCCCAATGGGCCGACTTCCACACACTGACCCGGAGATCCCGCCGACAACATCCCGGCGTGCGCAGTGTCGGCTCCAAGACCGCCGCGGCTCCTTTCGCGGCGGCCTCACCCTTGACGGTCTCGCCTCGCAGCGCTGTTGGTCCCGCCGCCTTCACCGCTCATCGGGCACCGCGGACGACAAGCCAGACCCGTAGGCAGGCTTGGGGAGATTTGGGGAGATCAAGTGTGCCTTCGATGATCAGGCTGGCCGGGACAGCCGACAGCCACGGGGAAGCTTTGCCGTCCCGGATGACGACAACAATCATCCAAGATCCGAAAAGACGTGAATGCCGGGCAGAGCCTTCAAGATCATGGGACGTTGCGACGTTATCGCTATTTATGTCTGATTTGTCCGCGCGGCAACGTCGCAACGTCACAATGACTCAGGATCACGCGTCCGCGCGGCCGATCCCGGCCGACCGCTCAGGTTCGGCGGGCCGGCGTCGATCGGGCCGGCATGCCCGCGACTTCGGCCGCGGCGCGGCCGGCCGACCTGCGCGAGAGCCGGGACGAGCTGCGCCGCACGGTGCTGACCGGCATCGTGGTGCTGCTGGCGGTGGCCGCGCTGCTGGTGGCCGGTGGTGCCTATCTGTTCCGGCGGTACACCGACTCGGTGAACGAGGAGCCGTTGCTGGGACGGGCGGCCGTCGGCGCGCCGGCACCGGGCTGGTGGTCGGCCGAAGCCGAAACCAGCGCCACCCCCAGCCGGAAAGCCGGCGGCACAGCACCGAGAAAAGCCAACCCGGGACGCGGCATCAACATCCTGCTCGTCGGCATCGACCAGCGCGCCGGCCAGGACGCGCACGACGTCCGCTCCGACACGATCATGATCGCGCACGTCCCCGCCGGCCGGGATCGGGTCTACCTCGTCTCGGTTCCGCGCGACAGCCGGGTCGCCATCCCGGCGTACCCGCGGGCACGGTACGGCGGCGGCGTCGACAAGGTCAACGCCGCCTACCAGGTCGGCGCGCGGGCGGGTGGGCGCGCCGGCGGCGTCGAACTGCTGGGGTTGACGCTGCGCGCGCTGGTCGGGGTCGGCTTCGACGCGGCCGCGATCGTCGACTTCGCCGGCCTGCGCACCGCCGTCGACGCGATCGGCGGGGTCGACATGTGCGTCGACGAGGAGACCGTGTCCGTCCACGTCGGGTGGGACACCGCCACCGGCAGGCAGGGCGTCCCGTACGTGTTGACACCGCCCGACTACGACTCGCCGCGGCCGGTGCCGGGCATGCGGCCGCAGGTGTACCACGTCGGCTGCCGGCACTTCGCCGGCTGGGAGGCCCTGGACTACGTGCGGCAGCGCGAACTGATCCCCGACGGCGACTACGGCCGCCAACGCCACCAGCAGCAACTGGTCCGGGCACTGGCCGGGAAGGTCACCGCGGGCAACCTGCTGGCCGATCCCATCGCCGCCGACCGGATGCTGCGCGCGCTGGGCGGCAGCGTCACGTTCGACGGCAACGGCACCCCCGTCGCCGGCTGGGTCCGCGCCTTCGGCCATCTCGGCGCCAACGACGTCACCATCGTGCGCACCAACGGCGGCCATTTCGCGAGCCGGCGCATCGGCGGCCGGTCGTTCGAGATCCTCACCGACACCACCGAAGAGCTATTGGACGCGCTGCGCACCGACACCGTCGGCGACTTCCTCGCCGCCCATCCCGACTGGGTCGGCCGGTAGGCCGCAACTACGCCCGCAGCTCCGCCCACCACCACGACCGGCCGGCCCGCACCACCCGCAGCGACTCGGTACGGGCGGTCGACGCGATCCAGTCCGGCAGCGTGGCCGGGTCGCCGAGGTCGGCCAGGTGCTCGACGAGCCGGAGCCACACGATCCGGCCCACGTCCTGGACGGCACCGCGGCCCAGGCCGTACCGGCGGCCGATCCCCCAGACCAGCGGGGCGTACCGGTCGACGATCTCGTTCCAGGCCGATCCGCTGCCGTCGCGGGCCGCCAGCGCCAGCGCCGCGACATCGACCGGGGCCGGGGCCGGGAGTTTCGAGGACATGGGACAACGGTGCAACCCGGCTCCTGCCCGATTCTGGATCGGATGCTTGAATCCCCTGATCACAGCCGATAGGACAGACCCGTGACGGCGACGGTGCGGCTGCTCGGCCCGGTCTCGGCCGAGGTCGACGGGCGCCCGCTCGACCTGGGCCATGCCCGCCAGCGCGCGGTGCTGGCCGCCCTGCTGGTCGACGCGGGCGACCCGGTGCGCATCGACGACCTGATCGAACGGGTCTGGGCGTTCCCGCCGCCGCAGCGCGTGCGGCCGGCGCTGCACAGCTACCTGTCCCGGCTGCGGCGGGTGCTCGACGGCGTGGTGCGCATCGATCTGGTGCGGGGCGGCGGCGGATACCGCGCCGTGATCGATCCGGAGTCGCTGGACCTGCACCGGTTCCGGCAGTTGCTCGGGCTGGCGCGCACCGCGTCGCCGGAACAGGCCGCGCACCACTACGAGCAGGCGCTGCGGCTGTGGCACGGTGAGCCGTTCGCCGGCCTCGACACGGCGTGGTTCGGGTCGCAGCGGGAACTGCTGTACCGGCAACGCGCCGCCGCCGAACTCGACCGCAACGACGCGGCGCTGGCGCTCGGCCGGCACGCCGAGGTGCTCGTCGAGGCGTCGACGGCGCTCGACGCGAACCCGCTCGACGAACGGCTGGCGGCCCAGGTGATGACCGCGCTGTACCGCAGCGGCCGGCAGGCCGACGCCCTCGACGTCTACCAGCGCACCCGGCTGCGCCTGGCCGAACTGCAGGGCGCCGACCCGAGCCCCGCCCTGCAGCGCCGGTACCGGCAGATCCTCACCGCCGACGCGGCGCTCGCCACCCCGTCCGAAAGGCAGGTCCGCGTGCCCGGCGAGCCGCTGGTGGGGCGCGACGCGGAACTGGAGCTCCTGCGCGCGGCGCTGGCGGACGCGCGGGCCGGGCACGGACGGCTCGTGCTGGTCGCCGGCGAACCCGGTGTCGGAAAGAGCCGGTTGTTGACCGAGTTCGGCACCGAGGCGCGGGCCGGCGGGGCGCGGGTGCGGTGGGGCCGCGCGGCCGAGGAGGCCGGTGCGCCGAGCTACTGGCCGTGGGTCCAGGTCGTCCGCGCCGAGCCGAGTGGGCTCGCGGTGCTCCGGCAACTCGTGCCCGATTCACCCGCACCGTCCACCACGCTCGGCGCCACCGCCACGCACGACCCGGCCGCGGCCCGGTTCCGGATGTTCGACGCGGCCACCACCTGGCTGCTCGGCCTGGCGACCGAGCGCCCCACCGTCGTGATGCTCGACGACGTGCACCGCGCCGACGTGCCGTCGCTGCTGTTGCTGCGGTTCGTGACGCGCGCGCTCGCGGACACCGGGCTGCTCGTGGTGGCCGCCTACCGCGACCCGCCGGCGCCCGCGCCGGACTTCGCCGGCATTCTCGCCGAACTGGTCCGCGAACCGGTCACCCGGAACGTCGACCTGCGCGGGCTCGGCCCGGACGGCGTCGCGCGGTTGCTCGACCGGCCACAGGATCCCGACCTGCCCGCGCGGATCCACGAACGCACCGGCGGCAACCCGTTCTTCGTCCGCGAACTGATCCAGCAGCTGCGCGGGCCGGGCAGCGACGACCCGCTCGGTGGGGTTCCGACCGGCGTGTCGGCCGTCGTCCGGAGCCGGGTCGCCGCGCTGGCGCCGCCCGCGGGTGACGTGCTCGCCGCCGCGTCGGTCCTCGGGCGCGACTTCGACGTCGCGATCCTCGCGCCGCTGTGCGACCGGTCCGGCGCCGACCTGCTGACGGTGCTGGCCGAACCGGTCACCGCCGGCCTGGTTCAGCCCGCCGCCGACCGGCCGGGCGCGTACCGGTTCGCGCACATCCTGGTCCGCGACGCCCTGTACACCGACCTGCCCGCCGCCCGCCGGGCGGCCCTGCACGGCCGGGCCGCCGACATCCTGCGGGCCGCGCGCGGTGCGGTCGCCGGCCCGCACCTGGCCGAGGTGGCGCACCACTACCTGCGCGCCGCGCCCGAGGTCGCGGCCGGCACCGGCGTCGACCTCGCGGTGCGGGCCGGCGAGTTCGCCGTGCGCGCGCTCGCGTTCGAGCACGGCGTGCACCTGTTCGAGGCGGCGCTGGGCCCACTCCTCGACGAGACCCGCCGGTGCCGGGTGCTGCTCCTACTCGGTGACGCGCAGATGAAGGCCGGTGCCACCGAGGCCGGCCGGGCCACGTTCGAACAGGCCGCCGACCTGGCCGACGCGCTCGACGAACCGATCCTGCTCGCCCGCGCCGCACTCGGCTACGGAACCGCGGTGGAGTTCCTCCGCGGCAACCACGCGGTGGTGGAACGCCTCACCGGTCTGCTGCACCGGGCCATGCGCGCGATCCCGCCCGGCGACTCGGCCGTGCGGGTGCTCCTGCTCGGCCACCTCGCGCTGGCGCTGTACCTCGCACCGGCCGAGCGCCAGGCCGTCGCGCGGGTGACCCGGGACACGGTCAGCGCCGAGGCCGTCGCGATCGCGCGCCGGCTCGGCGACGACGGGGTGCTCGCCCGCGCGCTGTACGCCCGGTGCTTCGCGACCTGGGGACGCGACAACCTGCCCGAGCGGGCGGCGCTGACCGACGAGCTGCTGCGCCTCGCCGGCGACGGGGAACTGCTGCTCGCCGCCCGGCACTGGCAGATCGTCAACGGGCTGGAGACCGGCGACGTCGACGCCGTCGACCGTCACCTGCAGGCCTACGTCCGCACCGCCGCCCCGCTGGGCCAACCGTTCTACGAGTACTGGACGTGCGTGCTCCGCGCCACGCGGGCGCTGATGCGGGCCCGGTTCGACGAGGCCGAGGCGCTGTGCCTGCGCGCGCTCGACCTGGGGCGGCAGCTGGGGTCCACCGACACGGGCTTCGCCAACGGCGCCGCCGCCCAGTTCCAGGCGGTCCGCTACGAGCAGGGACGCACGGCGGAGCTGGAACCGATGGTGGCCGCGTTCGTCGAGCAGATCCCCGATCGCCTGGCCTGGCGGATGGCCCTGGCCCAGATCTACACCGCGATGAACCGGCTCGACGACGCCCGGCACCACTTCGAGATCCTCGCCCGCAACGACTTCCGCGACGTCCCCGACGACCCGTTCTGGCTCACCGCGATCGCCGGGCTCGCCGACGTGTCGGCGATCCTGGGCGACGTCCCCCGCGCGCGGCTGCTGTACGACCTGCTCCAGCCGTACCGCGGCCGCTTCGTCGTCGTCAGCTTCGGCTTCGCGTGCTTCGCCGCCGTCGACCACCACCTCGGCGTGCTCGCCCACACCGTCGGCTGGTGGGAGCGCGCCGACGCCCACCTGCGAGCCGCGTCCGACGCCCACCGCCGCACCGGCCTGCTGCCCGCCCTCGCCCGCACCGCCCGACAGCGCGCCGCCCTCGCCGCCGACCGCGGCACCGCCGACGCGGGCCCGCTGGCCGCCGAGGCGGAGAAACTGGCCGTCGAGGCCGGAATGTCCTGGTTGCACGGGGAGCCCTGACCGCCGAACTGCATCGGAGCTGCACCTCGGCGCTCCTCACATCGACCCGGCGGCGGCCGACACACAGCATGTGACCCACCGCGGTGAAGATGGCACGGAGACGATGCTCGGGCGCGTCTCCCAGGTTGCGCAGACCAGGCGGGTGGTCTCGGCGGCGATCGTCGTGTTCGCCATCAGCATCGGAACGTCCCTGACCTCCTATGTCTGGGACTGGATGGACGCCTTCGCGAAGGGCGAGGAATTCGAGCCGGACGAGTGGTTCGCGATCGTCGGGGCCGTGTGGCTGCCGGTGGTGGTGGGCATGGTGGTGCGGCTGATGCTGCTGCAGCGGGCGCTCGCCGACTCGGCCCGGAGTGCGCTGGACGCGTTCCGGGACACCGTCCACAACACCAACGGATGGGTGTGGCGGGTCGACGCCACGGGTCTCATCACCTACTCCAGCCCCGGCGTGCGCGAACTGCTCGGTTACGAGCCCGAGGAGGTCGTCGGGCTCGTCGCCCTCGACCTGCTGGTGATGGACGAGGACCGCGCCACCGTGTCGCTCCGGCTCGAAGAGGGCCGCAACGGCGACGGCTGGCGCCACTGGCGCACCCGGGTCAGGCACCGCGACGGGTCGGTGCGGCACGTCGTCACCAACGCGATCCCGGTCCGCGACGGCGCGGGCCGGTTCGTGGCGTTCCGCGGCTGCACCTCCGACGTCACCAGCCAGGTGGTGGCCGCCGAGGCCGAGCAGTTGCGGCACGCGACCCAGTCCGCCGCCCGGGAGCGGATCGAGCGGGTGCTGTCCGACCCGTCGAGCCTGCACATGGCGTTCCAGCCGATCGTCGACCTCGGTGCCCACCGGGTCGTCGGCCTCGAGGCCCTGGCCCGGTTCACCCCGGCGCCGCACCGGCCGCCGAACCTGTGGTTCGACGAGGCCTGGCACGTCGGCCTCGGCCCGGACCTCGAACTGCACGCCGTCGCGCTCGCCTGTCGGAACCTCCCGCAGGTGCCGGCCGACGCGTACCTGTCGGTCAACCTCAGCCCCCGGACGATCGTCGACCCCCGGCTGATCGAGCTGATCGCCGGTCTCGGCGCGGACGCCGCCCGGGTGGTCATCGAGGTGACCGAGCACGCGGTCGTCGACGACTACGACGCGATCGTCGAGGTGGTCGACCGGCTCGCGTGCAGCGGAGTGCGGCTCGCCGTCGACGACGCCGGTGCCGGCTACGCGTCGATGCAGCACATCCTGCGGCTGCGGCCGCACATCATCAAGCTCGACCGCAGCATCGTCGCCAACGCGCACCGCGAGCCGGCCCGCCGGGCACTGCTCGGCGCGATGGGGACGTTCGCGAGTTCGCTCGGCGTGATGGCGGTGGCCGAGGGCGTCGAGAACGCCGACGAGCTCGCCACCCTCACCGACGCCGGAATCACCACGGCGCAGGGGTTCTACCTCGCCCGGCCGGCGGTCACGCCGGTCACCGAACTGCCCTTCCTCCCCACCGCTGAACTGGTTGGCCGCGATGCGTGAGACCCGACTGTTGCCCGATTCGCACGCGGTGCGCGCCTGCGGAGCGACGGTGGTCGCGGCCCTGCTGTGGTTCGGGGTGAACCTGATCGCCCCGGTCGGCCCCGCCTGGCTGCTGTGGACGCCCACGGCGATCAACGCCGTCATCGCGGTGACGGTCTTCTGGCGGGCCGGCGCCACCGAGAGCCTGCCCGAGCCGACCCGCCGGTTCTGGCGCCAGATCACCCTGGCCGGCGGCCTCGTCGGTGCGGGCAGCATCACCCAGGCCGTCGACGTGATCGCCAACCCCGACGTCGTGGGGCCGCGGACCGGGCCGGCGATGCTGGCCGTCCACGGCGTCGCGGTCGTCGTCATCATCTACAGCCTCTACCGGCTGCCGCTCGGCGTCCGGACGCCCGGCGACGGGCTGCGCATCGCCCTCGACGCCGCGATCGTGGTGGCGGCCGCCGGCGTGTTCATCTGGCACTTCTCGACCCGACCGGCGCTGGGATCGGACAACCGGACCACGCAGGTCGCGTCGCTGGCCGTCATCGTGCTGGCCCTCATCGCGATCCTCGGCGTCGCGAAACTGGTGCTGTCCAGCCACGCCTACGTCGACGCGTCGGCGCTGCGGCTGCTGGCGATCGCCATGTTCGCCGGATCGGCCTTCCCGATGCTGTCGCCGGTGCTGGAGGCCCACTGGCCGTACCTGTTGCCCTCGCACATCGGAATGCCGCTGATCTTCCTGATGGCGGCGTGGGCGGGTGAACGGCAACGGCTGGCCGGCGCCCGCCGCGACGTCGGGCCCGACGCGGGCGCCGTCGACGTGCGGCGCCGCTCGTTCAGCCTGCTGCCGTACGGGGCCGTCGCGGCGGCCGCGGGTCTCCTCGTCGCGTACACCTGGTCGGGCCATGACGACCGGTCCGAGACGCGGGTGATCGTCGCCGTCGCGGTCAGCCTGATGGCCCTGGTCATCCTCCGGCAGGTCACCGTCCTGCGGGACAACAACCGACTGCTGACCCAGCTGGACCACAGCGCCACCCACGACGCGCTGACCGGGCTGCCGAACCGGGTCCTGTTCAACCGCCGGCTGGCGGCCGCGCTGGCCCGGCCCGGCGGCCACCGGGTCAGTGTCGCCCTGGTGGACCTCGACGACTTCAAGGAGGTCAACGACACGCTGGGCCACGACGTCGGCGACCTGCTCCTGACCGCGGTCTCGGACCGCTTCCGCCGCTGCGTCGACGCGTCCGACACGGTCGCCCGCCTCGGCGGCGACGAGTTCGTCGTCGTCATCAACAGCGCCGACCCGTTCGCCGCCGACCGCACCGCCCAACGCATGATCGACGCGCTGCGCGACCCGATCGTCGCCGGCGACCACACCCTGGCCGTCCGGGCCAGCATCGGGATCGCCGACGGGCAGGTGGGCGACGACCCGGGAACGTTGCTGCGCTGCGCCGACATCGCCATGTACGCCGCCAAGAAGCTCCCCGGCACCGCCTACACCCGCTCCGACGTCGGGGTCCGCATCACGGCGTGACGCAGGATCGGCTCAGGACATCAGGGTGACCTTGATGTCGCGCTTGAGGACCTTGCCGACCTTCGACCGGGGCAGGTCCGGCCAGATCTCGATCTGCTTCGGCGTCTTCACGCCGCCGAGCCGGTCGTGGACGAACGCGCTGATCTCCGCTCGTGAGGCGAGGTGACCGGTGCGCAACTGCACCACGGCGGTGACCCGCTCGCCCCACTTGTCGTCGGGCAGCCCGACGACGGCGCAGTCCTGCACGGCGGGGTGCTGCATGATCGCCTGCTCGACCTCGGTCGAGTAGACGTTGAACCCGCCGGTGATCACCATGTCCTTCTCGCGGTCGACGATGTACAGGTAGTTGTCCTCGTCCAGGTAACCGATGTCGCCGGTGTGGTGCCAGCCGTGCGCCGACGCCGCGGCGGTGGCCGCCGGGTCGCGGTGGTAGCCGCGCATCACCAGCGAGCCGCGCACCACGATCTCGCCGGTCTCGCGCCGGCGCTTCAGCTCGCCGTCGTGCCCCATGATCGCGACCGTGACCAGCGGCGCGGGCCGGCCGGCCGACGCCAGCCGCTCGGTGGCGATCGTGCCGTCGCCGCGGAAGTGGTCGCGCGGCGCCATCGTCGAGATCATCATCGGCGCCTCGGTCTGGCCGAACAGTTGCGCCATCACCGGACCGATCCGCCGCAGCGCCTCGTCGAGCCGGGCCGGCGCGATCGGGGCGGCGCCGTACCAGAAGCACTGCAGCGACGACAGGTCCGTGTCGTCGAGGCATTCGTGCGCGAGCACCATGTAGATCAGCGTGGGCGGCAGGAACGTGTGCGTGACCTTGTGGGTCTGCAGGAGGTCCAGGAAGACCCCGATGCCGGGGCCGCGCATCACGACGATCTCGCCCCCGAGCGCCAGCACCGGGAAGCACAGCACGCCGGCGGCGTGCGTGAGCGGGGCGAGGGCGAGGTAGACCGGGCGGCCGTCGAACGGGTAGCTCATCAGCGTGATGGCCGTCATCGTCTCGAGGTTCGTCCCGGTCAGCTCGACGCCCTTGGGCCGGCCGGTGGTACCGCCCGTGCCGACGATCATCGCGAGGTCGTCGCGGGCGGGTTCGTCGACGTACTCCTCGCCGAGGGCGAGAAAGGCGTCCCATTCGGCCGGGTCGTCGAAGCGGACCAGCGTGGTCAGCGCCGGCAGGTCGTCACGGATGTCCTTGACCAGCGGCGCGAACCGGTCCTGGTAGATCAGTGCCTTGCAGCCGAACAGGTCGAGCAGTTCCCGGTTCTCGGCCGCCTCGTTGCGCGGGTTGACCGGGCACCACACCGCACCGGCCAGGCTGATGCCGAACACGCATGTGAACGCCGTCGGGTCGTTCGCCGACAGGATCGCGACGCGGTCGCCGGGCCGTACCCCGCAGGCTTTCAGAGCGGACGCGATGCGCCCGGTGAGCTCCCGCACCTCCGCATAGGTCCGGCTCTCGCCGTCGGTGGTCAGGCAGGGCGCGTCGGGGTCGAGCGACGCGCCCTTGTCCAGGTAGTCGACAAGCCGCACTGCTATCAGCTCCCGATGGTGACGACCGGTTCGCGGACCAGCCCGAAGCTGCTCAGCACGCCGAGCAGTTCGCGGTGCCCGAAGGCCTGGCAGCCCGACGCGAAGCCGGGCCGGCGCGGTGGCCGCTGCAGCAGCGAGTACGCGGCGTACGCCTGCAGCAGACCGGTCTGCTTGTAGTTGGAATTTCCGTGGATGACGCAGTGCGCGCGGCCGAGCGGCCCGGACGCGTGCACCGAGTCCAGCGACTTGTTGATCCGCGGGTTCTCCCGCGGCGGCATCTGGTTCATCACCTGCGCGGCGGTGGCCGTCAGCGCGGCGTACTGCTCGTCGGGCGGCAGGTCCTTCGTCGCCTCGACGGCCTGCGCCACGATCTGCGGGACGCCCAGCATCAGCGGCCGGTTGAACACGCCGCCGAGCACCTTGACGTTGGCGACGCGTGGGTCGCGCTTGTACCAGACGGGATGCGAGGTGCCGCCCCACGGCAGGGCCAGCGCCAGCTCGTGCTGGCCGGGAATGACCAGCTGGTAGAGCCCGGCGTCCGGGTCCCAGGGGACGTACCGGTTCTGTTCGAGGTGGTAGGCGCCGGCGAGGGCCGCGTTGACGAGGATCGTGAGCGTCGACGCGATCGTCGGGCTGCCGCCCCAGAACACCGCGATGTCGAGGGTGTCCAGGCCCGGGGTCTCCAGGCAGAGTTCGGCCGCGATCTCGCCGGTGGTGTACATCTGGGCGACGCCGGGTGCCAGCAGCAGGCCGGCCTTGGCGAAGTCCCCGCCGTACTTCTCGTCGCAGGTGACCAGCCAGTCCTGCTCGCCGGTGGTGTCGAGGTAGTGCGTCCCGGTGGCCAGGCAGGCCTCGACCACGGCGGGGCCGAGCTTCGCGAACGGTCCGACCGTGTTGCAGACCACCTCCGCGCCGGCGAACAGGTTCTGCAGCGCCTCGGCGTCGTGCCCGACCTCGACGATCTCGTAGTCGGCGGTCTCGATGCCGGCAACGTTCGCCTCCATGGCGGCCTTCAACTTGGTGCCGTTGCGGCCGGCGGCGATGAACGGGACGTGGTACTCGCGCAGGTACTCGCAGATCAGCCGCCCGGTGTAACCGGAGGCGCCGTAGACGACGACGGGCTTGTCGGCCATGACTACATCCCCATCCCACCGTCGACCGGCAGGCCGACGCCGTTGATGAAGGCGGCCTCGTCGGAGGCGAGGAAGACCACGGCCGACGCCATGTCGGCGACCTCACCCAGCCGTCCCGACGGCGTGAGCCCGATGACCGCGCCGACCGCCTCCTCCGGCGAGCCGAACAGGCCGAGCCGGGCGACGTCGTTGGCCAGCCCGGCGCCCATCGCGGTCGGTACCAGGCCGGGGTAGACGCAGTTGACGCGGACGCCGTAGCCGAGCTTGCCCGACTCCATCGCGGCGACGCGGGTGAGCCGGTCGACCCCGGACTTGGTGGCCGAGTACACGCCGATGCCGGGGAACGCGATGGTCGCGGCGACCGAGGCCACGTTGATGACCACGCCGCCGGTGCCCCGCGGGGGACGCATGGCCCGGAACGCGTGCTTGATTCCGAGGGCCGTGCCCAGCAGGTTCACCTCCATCTGCTTCCGGGCGGCGGCGGCGTCCAGGTCGACGAGCAGGCTCGTGATCTCGATGCCGGCGTTGTTGACGAGGATGTCCAGGCCGCCGAGCAGCTCGGTGGCCGTCGCGACGGCGCTTTCCCAGGCGGCGTCGTCGGTGACGTCGAGGTGCACGAACCCGTGCCCGTTACCGAGCGACTCGGCCACCTTGGGCCCGACGTCCTGCTGCAGGTCGGCGACGACGACCGTGGCGCCGGCCGCGGCCAGGGCCCGGGCCATGCCCTCCCCCAGCCCTTGGGCCGCGCCCGTGACAAGTGCCTTACGTCCGCTCAAATCGATCATGGGGAACTCCGGGATGTGCAGGCGGGTTGAGACCCCCATCACAGTCCCCCTAGTCTTGACGTGTGTCAAGAAAAATCTTGACAAGCGTCCAATAAAATCTGGACACTTGTCAGGAACCCGTCCCGAACACCTAGGATGCGAGCGTGGCTCCCCCTCCGAGCACGCGCCCTGTCGACAAGTTCGACGCGCGCCGCGACCAACTCGCCGAGTCGGCGCTCAAGACGCTGGGCGAGCTCGGATACGCGCGCACCACCCTGCGGGAGATCGCGAACAACTCGACGTTCAGCCACGGCGTCGTCCACTACTACTTCCAGGACAAGCTGGAGCTGGTCATCCACAGCGTGCGCTACTACAAGGCCCGCTGCGTCACCCGGTACGACTCGGTGCTCGCCTCCGCCCTCACCGCCGACGGTCTCGTCGAGGCGTTCGCGGCCAAGCTCGCGGAGACCATCCGCGAAGAGGCACCCATGCACCGCCTCTGGTACGACCTGCGCACCCAGAGCATGTTCGAGGACCAGCTCCGCGACGCCGTCACCACGATCGACCAGACGCTCGAGGGAATGATCTGGCGGGTCGTCAGCCGGTACGCCGAACTCGCCGAACGCGACTGCGTCCTCGAACCCGCGGTCGCCTACGGCATGCTCGACGGGCTGTTCCAGCAGGCGCTGCTGGCGTACGTCGGCGGGCGCACCGAGGTGCTCACCGCGCTGGTCGGCCAGGTCCGCGCGGTGATGCCGCTGATGCTCGGCGCACGCCGCGACGACTCAGCCCGCTGACCCGGTCACCAGGGCGCGCTCCCGGCCGATGACCGTCTCCAGGTCGATCTGGTCGTAGTTGCAGAGGATGACCCCGACCCAGTCCAGGTCGCGGTAGATCGTCCAGTTCGTCGACTCGCCGGCCGCGCCGCCGCCGTGCCCGAAGAGCAGGCGGTTGTGGTGGATCGGCGCGGGCGCCCCGTAGGCGGTGAAGCCGCGCACGGCGGGGTCGCCGGCACCGCGCGGACGGTTCGGGAACTTCGGGCTCATGAACAGTTCGGTGTAGGCCGGGTTCAGCAGCTTGCCGGCCAGCAGGGCGCGCGCGAAGCGCACCAGGTCGGCGGCCGTGGAGAAGCCGTTGCCTCCGCCGGTGCCGATGAACATGCGCGCCGCGCCCTCGCCCGCGCGCAGCACGTCGACGCGCCGGCCCGACGGGTGCAGCGCGTAGGGGTGGGCGATGCGCCGGTCGGACAACCACTGCGGGCGCGTGTAGTAGTCGGTCCGGGTCATGCCGGCGACGGCGAAGATGCGTTCGCGGACGTAGTCGTAGAACGACCGGCCGGAGACCCGGGCCACGATCGCGCCGAGGGTGTCGTACCCGTTGTTGCTGTACCGGTTGCCGGTGCCCGGGACGAACCCCAGCGGTTCCCGCCGGATGATGTCCAGGAGCTCCGCCGTGACCTGGTCGGCGCTGGTCCACGTGCCGACCTTCGCCAGGTACTCCGGGTTGGCGAGCAGATCGCCCATCCCGGAGGTGTGGGTGAGCAGGTGGTGGATGGTGACGGTGTCCGCGATCCCGGGCGGGAAGCCGTCGAGGTAGGTGCCGAGCGTCGCGTGGAAGTCGATCCGGCCCTCCTGCGCGAGTTGGACGATCGCCAGGGCGGTGAACGGCTTGGACGCCGAGGCGAGCGCGAAGACGGTGTCCATCCGGTTGGGGACGGAGTTCTCCTTGTCGGCCATGCCGTAGGCCCGTTCGAGCACCGGCCGGCCCCGGTGGGCGAGCAGCACGGTCCCGGAGAACCCGTCCCGGGCGGCGAGGTCGGCGACGAGCCGGTCGTACTGCCCGCCGGGTCGCAGATCCGGCGGTACGCGCCGGGCGCCGGCGGTCGCGGGTGCGCCGGCGGCTCCGCCGGCGATGGCGGTCGCGGTCGCCGCGCCGAGAACTCCGAGCAGCGTGCGTCGAGTTGGCGACTGATGGTGGTTCAT
Organism: Virgisporangium aurantiacum; assembly: GCF_016863635.1. Classification (GTDB taxonomy): domain Bacteria; phylum Actinomycetota; class Actinomycetes; order Mycobacteriales; family Micromonosporaceae; genus Virgisporangium; species Virgisporangium aurantiacum. Next base: position 46,369 of record NZ_BOPG01000104.1, read on the forward strand.
GGCCCGCCATGCAACAGCAGGTCCCGTTTCCCGGGCGTTGGCGCCGGCGCTAACGCCGACGAAACAGCGCCTCCGGCAGGCTCGGCCGATGCGCGTACTGGTGGTGGAGGACGAACCCATGCTGGCCGACGCGATCGCCGAGTGGCTGCGCGACGAGACCCACGCCGTCGACGTCGTCAACGACGGGGCCGCGGCCATGGAACGCATCGACGTCAACGACTACGACGTGGTGGTGCTCGACCGGGACCTGCCGCTGCTGCACGGCGACGACGTCTGCCGCGGGCTGGTCGACGCCGGCGCGACCGCCCGCGTCCTCATGCTCACCGCGGCGGTCGAGATCCGCGACCGGGTCGCCGGGTTGTCCCTCGGCGCCGACGACTACCTCACCAAGCCGTTCGCCTTCCCGGAGCTGGCGGCGCGGGTCCTGGCGCTCGGCCGCCGGTCGCGCCCGGGCACCCCGCCGGTGCTGCGACGCGCCGGCATCACGCTCGATCCGGCCCGGCGGGAGGTGACCCGCGACGGCCGGTACGTCCTGCTGTCGAAGAAGGAGTTCGCCGTCCTGGCCGAACTGCTGCGCGCCGACGGTGCCGTGGTGTCGGCCGAGCAGCTGCTGGAGAAGGTGGGACGAACACGTCGACCCGTTCACCGGCGCCGTCCGGCTCACGATCCTCAAACTGCGGCGCAAGCTCGGCGACCCGCCCGTCGTCGAGACCACCCCCGGCGTCGGGTACCGGATCCCGTGAGGCGGCCCCGCGCGACGCTGCGACTGCGGCTCACCATCGTGTACGGCGGGCTCTTCCTCCTCGCCGGCCTCGCCCTGCTCGGGGTCACGTTTCTGCTGTTCGAACGGCAGTTGTCGCAGTACAGCGAGGCGCGCACACCGGACCACCGGCAGCCCCGGATGGTCATCGAGGCGGAGGACGGCGTGCTGACCGGCGCGGCGGCGGCCGAGTGGGTCGCCCGCCAGGAGGCCGAGATCCACGCGGCCGCCACGACGTCGCTGGTCGCACAGGGCTCGATCGCGCTCCTCGTCGTGGGCGCGGCCGCCACCGCGTCGGGCTGGCTGGTCGCCGGCCGGGTCCTCGGTCCCCTGCACCGGGTGACCGCCACCGCCCGGCGCATCGCCGCGGCCCCGCCCACCGACGGCAGCCTCCGGCACCGCATCGACCTCGACGGCCCCGACGACGAGGTGAAGGAGCTCGCCGACACGTTCGACGGCATGGTCGAGCGGCTCGACCACGCCTTCGACGGGCAGCGTCGCTTCGTCGCCAACGCCTCCCACGAACTGCGGACGCCGTTGACGCTCAACCGCGCCGTCGTCGAACTGGCGATGCACCGCCGCACCGCCTCGCCGGACGTCATCCGGCTGGGCGAGAGCCTGTTGCAGATCAACGCCCGGCACGAACGGCTGATCACCGGACTCCTGCTGCTGGCCAGGTCCGGGCACGAGATCGCCGAGCGGTCACCGGTCGACGTCGCCGACGTCGTGTCGCACGTGGTCACCCAGGCCAAGGCGGAGGCCGACGCGGCCGACGTCCGGATCGAGGCGGAGCCCGGCCCGGCACCCACCCGGGGCGACCCGCTGCTGCTGGAACGGCTGGTGCACAACCTCGTCGAGAACGGCGTCCGCCACAACACCGGCGACGGCACCGGCTGGGTGCGGGTGACCAGCCGGACCGTCTCCGGCACCGTTCAGATCGTGGTCGGCAACAGCGGGCCGAACGTCCCGCCGTACGAGATACCGACGCTGTTCGAGCCCTTCCGCCGGCTCCGCCCCGACCGCGTCGTCGCGGACACCGGGACGGGCCTGGGGCTGTCCATCGTCCGCTCGGTGGCGCGGGCGCACGGCGGCCACGTGAGCGCGGTTCCCGGACCCGGCGGTGGCCTCGTCGTCACGGTCACCCTGCCGGCGGACCGCCGGGCGCCGTGACGTCGGCGTGCCAGGACGCGAGGAGGCGCAGCGCCGCGGCGGCGTCGGAGCCCGGTGGCGCGCTGTAGGTGACCAGCAGCAGTTCCGGGTCGTCGGACAGCTGCATCACCTCGTAGGCGAGGTCGACGACACCGATGAGCGGGTGCCGGAGCCGCGCGGTGGTGTGCCCCTTCGCCCGGACCGGGTGTTCCGCCCACAGCGCGCGGAACAGGTCGCTGCGCCGCGACAGGTCGTCGACCAGCTCGGCCAGCGCGGGATCGTCGGGGTGGCGCCCGGCGTCGAGGTGGAGGAACGCGACGAGGTCGCGGACCTTGGCCGGCCAGTCGACGAACAGGTTCCGGGTGGCGTTCTCGTCGCCGAACAGGATCCGGGCGAAGTTGCGTTGCCGCGCCGGCAGCGCGTCGAAGTCGGCGACCAACGCGGCGCCGAGCCGGTTCCAGGCCAGCACGTCGGTGCGGCGCCCGACGACGTAGGCGGCGGCGTCGGTCATGGCGTCGAGGAGGTGACGGACCTGGGGCCGCACCCGCTGGGGCGGTGCCGGCCGGCCGGCACCGCCGGTGGGACGGGTCAGCCGGCGTAGGTGCGCCCGCTCGTCGGCGTCGAGTTCCAGCACGCGGGCGACCGCGTCGAGAACGGCACCGGAGACGTTGGCGGTGCGGCCCTGTTCGAGGCGGACGTAGTAGTCGACGCTGACGCCGGCGAGCTGCGCGACCTCTTCACGCCGGAGCCCGACGACCCGTCGCCGGCCGTGGTAGGGCGGCACGCCGGCGGTGTCGGGGCTGATCCGGGCCCGGCGCGAGCGGAGGAACTCACCGAGTTCGGTCCGTCGATCCATGCGGCCAGTATGGCCGCCGCCGGCGGGCCGCTGCCTGGTTCTGCCAGACCTACGTTCGCGCACGACCGGGGGTCGAACAGGGCACTGGGTAACGATCGCGGGCCGGCCCAGTGTGGAGGAAACCCTTCGCTCACGAGGAGACTCCCCATGCAGGTCAACGGCAGTACGGCGCTGGTCACCGGTGCCAACCGCGGCATCGGCCGCGCCACCGTCGAGGCGTTGCTCGCCCGCGGCGCCGCGAAGGTCTACGCCGCCGCGCGGCGCCTGGACACGGTCGGGGACCTGGCCGCCCGCGACGGCCGCGTGGTGCCGGTGCGGATCGACCTGACCGACCCGGCGCAGATCGCACCCGCGGCGACGGCCGCCGCCGACGTGACGCTGCTCGTCAACAACGCCGGCTCGCTCGCGTTCGCCGATCCGCTGACCGGTGACGTCGCCGGGATCGAGCGGGACCTGCGCACCAACTTCCTCGGCACGCTGTCGATGGTCCGGGCGTTCGCACCGGTGCTCGAAAGCAACGGCGGCGGGGCGATCGTCAACCTGCTGAGCCTGGTGGTCTTCGGGCCGGTGCCGGCGATGGGCGGCTACAGCGCGTCGAAGGCCGCGGCGGCATCGGCGACCCAGGCGCTGCGGGCGCAGCTGGCCGACCGGAAGATCACCGTGCACGGCGTCTTCCCCGGCGCGGTGGACACCGACATGATCCGCGACTTCCCGATCCCGAAGACCGGCCCGGCCGACGTCGCCACCGCGATCCTCGACGGGCTCGAAGCCGGCGAGGAGAACATCTTCCCCGACCCGATGGCCCGCCAGGGCTACCGGGACTGGCGGGACGATCCGTCGGCGTTCGAACGCCGGATGGCGTCGATGTGACGGGTCTCAGCGCGTGAAGCGGTACACCTTCACCGCCTTCTCGCCCCCGCACACCACGTACCGTTCGTCGGCGTCGCACTCGCCGGACCGGATGGCCACCGTCGCCAGTTCCGTGTGGTCGCCCTTGTCGGTGACGCCGGTGATCGGTGCCGCCTCGTTGCTGCCCCAGGGCCAGAACAGCGCGCCGCGGTCGTCGATCCGGTGGCCGCCCCGGGCGTCGTCGGCGAAGGCGACCGTGCCGTCGGCGGTGAACATCTTGCTGCCGAACGTTCCGGAGCCGGAGCTGGTCACCAGCACGCTCTCGCCGATCGCGGAGATCCACTTGGCGCCGTCGACCGGTTTGGTCCAGCGCCGCTCCCGCTTCCCGACGTCGATGCGGACCAGCCGCTGCTCCTTCGCGGCGCCGCCGCTGCCGGTGCCGTCGACGACGCACAGGTCCTCGCCGCACCGGGTGAAGTCCACGACGTGCCGGGCGGTCTCCTCGTCGTAAACGAGGTCGGGGCGGCCCATGGAGGTCAGGTCGTAGGCGGTGATCTGGTAGCCGTCACCGGCCGAGGCGACGTAGAGCCGGTCACCGTGCGCGTGCACGATGTCGTCGGCACCGACCGCCTTGCCGCGCGAGCTGATCGGCTTCCCCGACGTGGAGTTGTACGACGTGGCCGTGCCGTCGCCGGCGACGAGCACGATCCGGTCGGCGATGCGCTCGGCGGCGGTGAAGTCGGGGTTGTCGACGGTCAACAGGCGGGTGCCGTCCGGGTAGAGCGCCTCCCACGCCTGCTTTCCGGTGCTGTAGTCGATCTTCCGCAGGGCGTCGAGCTTGCCGCGGGTCACCAGCAGGTAGTCGGAGTAGACGTAGACGCCGTCGCCGCTGTCGAGCGACCACTCCCAGCGCCGGCCACCGTCGTCGGCGTCGAGGAAGAACAGCGTGTGGGCGTCCGACGAGGTCGCGCCGGTGGTGCGGACGACCGCGCCGCCGGCCCGGCCGCCGACCCACGCGCCGGAGCCGGGGTCGCCCGGCACCTCGACGTCCCACTTCGGGTTGCCCGTCCGCAGATTCACCGCGACCACGTGCGTCCGGTCGCCCACCTTGTACATCACGTAGGCGTTCTCGACGCCGATCCCGGGCCCGGGCCGCTCCGTCCCGGCGCCCGACGGTACCGACCAGCCCTCGCCGACGGCCGACAGCGAGCCGAACGAGTACGGGTCGTACAGCATCCACGTCAGCACCGCGCCCGCCGCGACGACCACGGCGGTCGCCGCGGCCACCACCCAGGTCACCCGCCGCCGCCACCACACCCGGCGGGCCGGCGGCGGCCCGAAGCTCGGCGGGGACTCGGCACCGGGCAGCGGCGGCTGGTCCGGCGGTCCGGCCGGGGAGACGGCAGCCGCGGGCACCGGGACCGCCGCGCGGCGCTCCATCAGCGCGCCCTCGGCCACCGGCAGTTCCGGCTGTTCGAGGACGGTCGGCGCGATGCCCAACCGGGCGTGCAGCAGCCGCGCGGCCAGCGGCGTCCGGGACGCGCCGCCGACCATGAACAGCCCCGACAACTGGTTCGGCTGCAGGCCGGCACCGCGGATGACGAAGCCCGCCTCCTCGACCGCGCGCTGCAGGAGCGGACCGGCGAGCTTCTCCAGTTCGTCGCGGGTGAGGTGGACGGCCTCGTCGACACCGGGGACGGACACCGGCGCGACGGTCGTGCGCGAGAGCATCTCCCGGGCGCCGCGCACGTCGTCCCAGAAAGCCCTGCGCTGGCGTCGCTCGACGGCCGTGCCGGGCGTCGTGAGCGCGCCCACCGCGGCGGGACTGCGCCGCCCGACCAGGTCGCACAGGTAGGTCACGACGGCCGCGTCGAGGTCGAGCCCGCCGAGGTCCGGCAGCCCGCCGGAGCTGACCACGGAGAACGCGGCGCCGTCGTTGCGCACCACGGCGACGTCGAGCGTCCCGCCGCCGAAGTCGAACACCGCGAGGCAGGTGCTCACCGGCACCGGGCGGCGCAGCACGTCGGTGAAGTACCGGGTGGCGGCGACCGGCTCGGGCAGCAGGTCGATGCCGGGCGCGTTGTGGGACGCCCAGCCGGCCCGCCGCGCCGCCTCGCGGAGCACGTCGCGCCGGGCCGCGCCCCACGCCGCCGGGTACGTGAGCACCGCCGGCGGCAGGAAGCCGCACGCCTGCACCGTGGCCGACGCGACCGCGCCGAGCACCGCCGCGAGCAGGTCGACGACGGGCACCTCGCGGTCGCCGAGCAGGGTCATCGATTCGTCGATGAGCCGTTTCGGGTTCGGCTCGAAGCGGCCGGGGTCCACCTGCGCCAGCCGCTGCGCGTCCCGCCCCACGTGCAGCCGGCCGGTCCCGTCGAGCTGGACGCACGACGGCAGCAGCGGCTGCCCGTCGAACAGCAACGGCCTGGTGCGGCCGTCGGGCCACCGCAGGACAGCCACCGTGTTCGACGTACCGAGGTCGATACCGATCGAAAAGCCGTCGCTCACCGCGCCGATGGTACGTAGCCGCGTCACGGCCGTGCCGCCGGCGGGGTGTCGCCGGCGGCACGTTCCCCCAGGGAGGGGTTCATCCCGGGCTCAGCCCAGGCTGGCCCGCAGCGATCGCAGGGTCGGCAGCGCCTGCTGCGCGACCGCGCGGCTCGTGTTCCGGGCGGCGGCGTCCTCCGCCTGTGCCCGGATCGGCGGGTGCGGGACGCAGCGCACGCCCGCGGACGAGACGCCGCAGAGGACGGAGTCGGAGAATCCACGGTCGCCGTTGTAGGCGGTGCAGCTCCAGAACTGCTCGATGGTGCGCGGCTGGTCCGCATTCGCGTTGATCTTGGTGCAGTTCGTCGGGGTCATCTTGACCACGACGGCCTCGTAGCTGCGGATCAGCCGGTCGAGCAGGTCCACCGGGGAGAGGCCGACCTTGGTGAAGCCGACCATGGCGATGGAGTAGATGGTGCCGATCAGCTTGCCGATGGTGTCGGCCGCCGCGGGGGTCTGCACGGCGTCGAAGTAGGCGCTGGACAGGGTGGCGCAGTTGACCGCGTCGTTGGCGAACAACGCCAGGCTGAACGGGTCGAGCGCGTCGATCTGGAGCACCTTGGTGGTCGCGGCGTCGGTGCAGGCGCGCACCTCGGCGCTGGCGATGGTGTCGATCTGGCCGATGATCTCCTGCCGGGCCGCGTTGATCGCGTCGATGATCTCCCGCTTGGCCCGGTCGAGGTCACCGCCACCGCCGGAGAACAGCGCCGACGCGACGGCGATCGCGATCTGCACGTAGGGGACCGCGGCCTTGACGGGCTTGGCGGTGCCGGCCACGGCCAGCGTGACGGCCAGGAACGCGGCCGTCACGCCGGTCAGGAATCTGGTTCTTACCTGGGTCATGGCCAGTCAGGCTAGGAACGCGCGGGCCACGAAGTCTTCGGTAGAACTACGGAGCACCTACTGAACCGGCCCGTAACCGTTCGTCCTGGTCGGCAGCTGGGTGAGGGCGTGTGCCGCCGACCAGGCGACCAGTTCCGCGTCGCCGGGTAGCGGCCGGGTGGTGCGGTACTGGAACGACAGGACGCCGTGCAGGCGCCCGACGTCGTCGCGCAGCGGGTAGCAGCGCACGGCGCACAGGCCGGCCGCGAGCATGCGGTCCAGGCCGGGATGGTGGACGAGCATCGGGCTACGCGCGATGTCGTCGACGATGATCGGCTCGCCGATCGCCGCCGCGGTCTGGGGTGCGGCCGGGTGGCCGGGCCGCCCGGTGACGAAGGAGCGCAGCAGCTGTCCGGTGAGGCCGTGGTGGCGCACGACGTGCAGTGTCCCGGTGTGCGCGTCGTGCGCCTGCAGCACGCAGGCGTCGGCCGCCCCGACGATCGCGGCGGCCAGCATGATGCCGTCGAAGACGGCGGGGCGGTCGGCCACCGCGAGAAACGGCGCCGCGACCAGCGCCCGCGGATCCGTGCGCAGCCGCTCGCGTAACCGCTCGCCCAACTCGCGGCGGGTGGCCCGCACCTCGGTCTCGATGACGCGCTGCTGCAACCGGGCGAAGATCCGGGCCTGCCGGTCGTCGACGCGCCGGCGCCGGGTCGTCACCCCGATGCGGTCGTCGGCCAGAGAGACGGGCACCGGGGAGACGGGCAGCGCGGAGACGGGGATCGGGGGGACGGGGACCGCGGCGGGTGGGGTGGGCGGCTGAAGCAGCCGGTAACCGGCACCGGCCGCCTCGATGACACGGCGGATCCCGTCGTGCGCACCGGTGACCCGGAGCAGGCGGCCGGTGTCGAGCGCGGCCTCCGCCGCCCGGAGCAGCACCCGGACCGTGCCGGCGTCGAGCAGGCGGACCGCGCTCACGTCCACCACGATCTCGCGCGGGGGGCCTTGATGGTCCTCGGCCAGTGCCGCCGCCAGGATCAGCTGCACCGCCTCGTGCCTGGTGGCATCGAGGTCTCCCGACAGCACGACGACGCCGGTGCCGATCGAGGATGAACCGTCCATGGTGACCGCCACTGTAAGTCAAGGGTCCAGGGCCCGGCATGTTGTTGGATACCCTGCGACGGGCTTCGACACACCGGGCCGGGACAAAGGCGGATGGACAGGGATGGATGACCCGCTGACGCGGAGCGTCGGTGACGCGGCGGTGGTGCGGCAGGTGTTCGACGCCATGCCGCTCCTGGTGGTCGCGTTCGAGGGCCCCGAACTGCGGGTGGCGGCCGCGACCGGCGCCTACCGGGCCTACGCCGGCCGGCCGGAGGTGATCGGCATGCCGGTTCGGGAGGTGTTTCCCGAGATGCTCGGCCAGCAGGCCATCGAGATCCTCGAGCACACCTACGCGACCGGCGAGCCGGTCTCGCTGTCGGAGTTCCGCGGGCACATCGAGCTGCCGGACGGCGGCGGTCCGCTGGAACGGTTCGCGAACATGAACATGAACCCGTTGCGCGGGCCCGACGGCGAGGTGACCGGTGTCGTGATCGACCTGGTCGACGTCACCGAGCAGGTCCACGAACGGCAGGCGGCACAGCGGCGGGTGGCCGAGGCCGAGCGGCGCTACGCCGAGGCCCTTGACGTCGTCCACGCCCTGCAGCGGGAACTGCTGCCCGCGGGTGTTCCGGTGCTGCCGCAGGTGCAGATCGCCGGCGCCTACCTGCTCGCCGACGCCGACACCGCCGCGGGAGGTGACTGGTTCGACGCCGTCGCACTGCCCGACGGGCGGGTCGCGCTGACCGTCGGTGACGTCGTCGGGCACGGCGTCACCGCGTCGGCCACCATGGGCCAGCTCCGGGCACTGCTGAACGAGCGGCTCACCACCACCGGTGACGTCCACACGGCGGTCGCCGACCTCGACCGCGTGGCCGGGCGGGTGCGCGGTGCCCACGCCGCCACCGTCTGCGTCGTGATCCTCGACCCGGCCACCGGCGCGCTGACCTACACCACCGCCGGTCACCCGCCCCCGCTGCTGCTCCCCCGCGACGGCGACGCCCGGTACCTGGCCGCCACGGGCACCGGCCCGCTCGGCGTGCGCGCCGCCGGTCACCCGGGCGTGGCCGTCCGCACCGATCGCCTGGACGCCGGCGACATGCTGCTGCTCTACACCGACGGCATCCTCGAACGCCCCGGCCGCACCCTGGCCCAGAGCACCGTCGAACTCGCCCGGGCCGGCGCCGCCGCCGCGGCCGGACGGGCGCTGGCCGGCCACGAATCCACGGCGGTCGAACGGGTCTGCAATCAGACCCTCGAGATGCTGATCCGCGTCACCGGACACACCGACGACGTCACCGTGCTCGCCGCCCAGCGGGTTCCGCCGCCGGCACCGTTCAGCATCGAACTCGCCGCCGACCCGGCGTCGCTGCCCGACCTGCGGAACCGGTTCGGTGACTGGCTGGCCGGCATCGCCGTGGCGGAACGGGACGCCAGCGTCCTCCAGCACGCGGTCACCGAACTGGCCACCAACGCCCTCGAACACGCCTACCTCGACTCGGTCGACGCGAACACCGTCACCGTCACCGCCGCCCTGCGCCCCGACGGCGTGGTGGAGGCCGAGGTCCGCGACCACGGCGGGTGGCGGGACCCCCGGCCGTCGCCGGACCGCGGCCTGGGCCTGGTGATCACCAGCAAACTCGTCGACGACCTGCGGCTCACCCACGACGACACCGGCAGCACCGCCACCGTCACCCACGAGCTGTGCCGGCCGGCCCGGCTGCTCACCGTCGCCGAGCTCTCAGCGGTGCCCGCCGCGCCGACACCCCGCGCCGCGGACCCGTTCCTGATCCTCGACCAGCCGGCCGCCCCCGGCCCCCGCGTCCGGGTCGACGGCCCGGTGGACGCCCACACCGCGCCGCACCTCGACAACGCGCTGCGCGTGGCCGGTGCCGTCGGCACCCGGGACCTCACCGTCGACCTCACCGACGTCACGCACCTGGCCAGCGCCGCGGTGGCCGTCCTGCACCGGCTCGCCGCGCTGTCCGCCGCGAACGGCCATCGGCTGCGCCTGTACGCGCCGCCCGGCACACCGGCCGACATGATCATGACCCTGGTCGATCTGCCCCACCTGACGGTCGACCCCGACGGCTGAGCTCAGGCCGGCGCGGGACGGCGCAGCGCGGTGGCCGCCAGCACCAGCACGGCCACCGCCAGACCGGCGAGCAGCAGCGCCTGGGCGGGTGGGGTCGCGCCGGTGCGGAGCAGCGCCGACAGGGCCGGCGCCGGGACGAGCGTGGCGTAGGCGACCAGCAGGCCGGCCCCGGTCGCCGGGGAACGGCGGGTCACCGCGAGCGCCGGGAGCACCGCCACCACGGCCGCGACGACCAGCACCCAGGCGGTGACGGTGACGGCGCTGTCGGGGTCCACCCGGTAGGCGGCGAGCGGCACGGCCGCCGCCAACGCGCCGATCACCACCGCGACGGTGATCCGACCGGCCGGCCGGGCCGAGGGTACGGTCGTCGCCCGGCGGCGCGACAGCACCAGGAGCGCCGGTACCGCCAACGCGAGCAGCAGCAGACCCTGCAACGGGGCGGCCCGCATGCCGACCGCGGCGCTCGCCGGCCCGAAGTCGACGAGCTCCTCGAGAAACGTGGGCAGCTCGGCAACCTGAAGCGCGCCCCACCCGACGAGGACGGCGGCCCCGGCGCGGGCCCGGGTGCCGCCGGCCCGGGTCAGCACCAGGACGATCCCGGCGACGAGGATGTCGAGCGCGATCTCGCCGGCCATGGGTAGGGCATCGTGCCGCGTGATGTCGTCGCGCTCGATCCGCCCCTGGACGAGCAGCACCCGGGCGGCCGCCGCGACGGCGACGACGACCGCGACGGCCGCGCCGATCCAGCGCAGCAGCCCGTCGCCACGACCGGCCGTCGCCCCGGCATCGGGTGCCGGCGCTGTCGTGGGGGCGGCCTTGGCGGCCGGCACGGACGCCGCCTTGGCGGCGGTCCTCGGGGCCGTGTTCGGGGCTGGCATTGCGGCCGGCACGGGCGCAGCCTTGGCGGCGGTCCTCGGGGTCGCGTTCGGGGCCGTCCTCGGGGTCGGCACAGCGGCCGGCGCGGGCGCCGGAACCGATGCCCGCGCGGTCGCGGGCCGCGCGGCCGGCATCGGGGCCGGCGACGGCGTCGGCGGCGGGGTCGGCGTCGCCTCGGTGACCTGCGCGGTGGCCCGCACCGTGGCCGGCCGCTCCGGGTCGACGACCGGGGCCGCGGCCTCCAACGCGTGCACCGCGCCGATGGCGACGACCAGTTCGGGCTGCTCGATGACCGTCGGCGCGATCCGTAGGGCGCTGTGCAGCAGCGTCGCCACCAGCGGAACCCGGCTCGCGCCTCCGACCAGGAACAGGCCGCTGACCGCGTCCGGCCCGACACAGGACGCCCGCAGCGTCGCGATCGTCAACCGCACCGTCCGCTCCAGCAGCGGGCGGGCCAGGGCCTCGAACTCGGTGCGGGTCAGGTGCCAGTCGGTGTCGACCAGCGGCACGTGCAACGCCGCCGTGGAATGGCGGGACAGTTGCTCCTTCGCCGCGCGGGCGTCCTGCCAGAGCAGCCGCCGGGCGCGCCGGTCGGCGGTGGACTCCGGCCAGTCGATCCGGCCCCACGCGTCCACCGAACCGGTTGTCGCCGCCCGGATCTGCTCGACCACGGCCGCGTCCAGGTCGAGCCCGCCGACGTCGGCCAGGCCGTCGGAGGCGAGCACGGCGAACCCGTCCCCGGTCCGGCGGACGACGGCCACGTCGAACGTGCCGGCACCCAGGTCGTACACGACCAGGCTCCGCCCGACCGGCACCCGCTGGTCGAGGACGTGCACCAGGTACGAGGCCGCGGCCACCGGCTCCGCGACGAACCGCGGCTCCCCCAGCCCGGCCATGACCGCCGCGTCGGCGAGGATCCGCTGGCGTGGCCGGCCCCAGTCCACCGGGCGGGTGAGCACGACCGTGCCGGGTGACTGGCCGGTCACGCGTTCCGCTTCGCCGGCCACCCGGGCGAGAACCGCCGCGACGGCCTCGACCACGGGCACGTCGCGCTCGCCGAGCCAGATGGTGCCGTCGTCCATGCGTCGCTTGGGATTGGGCTCGAACTGGCCGGGCGCCACCGCGGCCGAACGCTCCGCGTCGCGGCCGACCAGCAGGCCGGTCTCCGCGTCGAGAAAGACAGCGGACGGAAGCAGCGGTGACCCCTCGAACAGCAACGGCGCCGCGTTCCCCGAACGGTGGACCACTCCCGCCGTGTTGGAGGTACCGAAGTCGATACCGAGAACCGGAGCGCGCATCCGGGACACAGTAACGCCGGCCCGCACCTACGCGAGTCGGTGGAGTACGAAGATGCCGCCGTGGAGCGGTTGGTCGGTGCGTTGGTCGTCGGTCTGGGTGTACTCGTCGATGATCGCGCAGATGCGGCGGTCGATGGCGGCGATGTCGTCGGCGGAGAGGTGGAGCGCGAACCGGGCGTGGGTCCGGACCGAGTCGGGGCCGGCTTCGCGCAGTTCCTCGTGGAAGGCCTCGATCGGCGCGAGCGGCTGTTCGGGGTCGGGGTTGGACAGCCACCACGACAGGCCGGTGGACCGGTAGGGCTTCTCCAGGGCGCCGCTGTCGCCGGTGCGTACGGCTCCCTGCTCGAGCAGCCCGGACCTGGTGAGATGACGGACGTGGTACAGCACGGTTCCGGGATCGCGTCCGAGCCGTTCGGCCAGCTGCTTGTTGGTGAGCTCCTGGTGGAGGCACAGCCGCAGGATGCGCAGCCGCAGCGGGTGCGCCATGGCCTTCGCCTCACGAACCGTCGCTTCGCGCCGTTCTCCCGGTGCGATCGGGTCTGCCATGGCAGCAGAGTACTTCATTTCTCCACCGATGGAGTTTTCCCCACCGATGTGGGATTCTCCATCCATGACCGGATCGCTCGGGCCGAACTTCTGGCGGCTGGTGGCCTCGTCCGGGTTGTCGAACCTCGGCGACGGCACCTTCAAGGTCGCGCTTCCCCTGGTGGCGGTCGGGCTCACGCGGTCACCGGGTCTGATCGCCGGCCTGACGGTCGCCGCGACCCTGCCGTGGCTGCTGTTCGCGCTGCCGGCCGGGGCCTTCGCCGACCGGCTGGACCGCCGGCGGGTGATGGTCGGCGCGGACGTGGCCCGCGCCGGCCTGCTCGCCGCCCTCGTGGCCGGTGCGCTGCTCGGCGTCGACAGCATCTGGTTGCTGTACGCCGTCGCGCTCTGCGTCGGCGTGGCCGAGACGCTCTACGACACGGCGGCCCAGTCGATCCTGCCGCAGGTCGTCGCGCCCGATCTGCTGCCGCGGGCCAACGCGCGCCTGTACGCGGTGGAGTTGACGGCGAACGAGTTCATCGGACCCGCACTGGCCGGCCTGATGGTCACCGCGGCCACCACCGTGGCGTTCGGAACGCCGGCCGGGCTGTGGGCCTGCGCCGTGGCGGCGCTGCTCCTGATGCGGGGGTCGTACCGCGTCCGGCGCGACCGGCGGACCACGGTGCGGGCCGACATCGCGGAAGGCCTGCGCTTCCTGTGGCGGAACCGGTTGCTGCGGACGTTGGCCGTCATGGTGGGCGTCTCCAACTTCACCCAGAGCGCCATGATGGCCGTCCTCGTGCTCTACGTCGTCGGACCGGAGTCCGGCATGAAACTGCCCGCGCCGGCCTTCGGCATCCTCCTGGCCACGTTCGCCGCCGGCAGCCTCGCCGGCTCCTTCGTGGCCGAACGGGTCCAACGCGCGCTGGGCCGGGCCGGCTCGCTCAGCCTGTCCATCGTCACCCGGGCCCTGCCGTTCGGTGTCCTCGCGCTCACCGCGAACCCGTACCTCGCCGGGGCGTCGTTCTTCCTCGGCGGGGCCACCAACATCGTCTGGAACATCATCACGGTGTCGCTGCGCCAACGGATCACGCCCGACCACCTGCTCGGCCGCGTCAACAGCGGGTACCGCCTGGTCGCCTGGGGAAGCCTGCCACTCGGCGCGGCGGCCGGCGGCCTGCTCGCCGACCTCTTCGGCCTGCGGACCGTCTTCGCGGTCATGGGGATCCTGACGCTGGCCCTGCTCGCCGGCATGACCATCGTCACCGACGACCGCATGACCGCGGCCGAGCAGCAGCCGTCAGAACGAGACGGCGTCGCGGACGGGCGGTGACAGCGCGTCGGCCGGTGCGACGATCACGCGGACGGCGTCATACGTGGTCAGGCGGGTCCGTTCACCGGTGCGGACGTCGATCGCGTCGATGCCACGACCCGGGTCCTCCGGCGACTTGACGAGCATGTGGTTCGGGCCCCGCCAGCCGAGGAAGCCGCCGAACACGAGCAGCGAGCACGCCGTCGGGTTCGTGCCGGTGCAGGGCCGGTCGACCCGGCGCCGGTACACGTCCGCGCCCGACGGGTCGGTCAGGACGTAGGTGTCCAACGCGTCCCGGGGGACCACGAGCGCGCCCGCGCCGTTCGGTCGCTGCGCGATCAGCCACTCGTCCCGGATCGGCACGGTGCCGGTCCGGCGGCCGTCGAGGTCGACGATCGCGGTGCCGATGAGGACGTGACGGCTGTCGGGGAGCCACGGAATGACGATGTCGAGGGAGTACCGCGGTGACACCGTCATGACGCCGGCCTCGTCGTAGCTCAGGCCGCCCGCGAGCGCGTTCCTGGCGTCGACCGTCTCCGGGGCCAGGTTCGACACGCGCGCGTCACCGGTCTCCGCGTCGACGACCATCACCGCCCAGGCCCCGGCTCCGGCGTTCCAGACCGGGGCGACCAGATAGCGGCCGTCGGGCGAGATCGAGGGCGGCGCCGCCCACCGGTACGGAGCGTCGTACCAGCGGATCTCGCCGGTCGTGGTGTCGTACCGGCCGATCCGCTTGTCGACCGTGGGGGTCGCGTCCTCTGTGCCGTCCGGCGAATCCGGCGGGACGACGGGCGCGTACCGCAGGTCGGCCGACGGTTCCATGACCACGAGGACGGACACCGTGCGGTACCCACCCGTCGTCGGGTTCAGAATCTCGGCCGTCTGCGCGCCCCTGAACCTGGCGAAAACGACGTTGCGCGCCTCGGGGGCGGCGGGCCGCGGATCGGGCGACGGGAGCGGCTTCGACGCGATGAACTGCGTGGCCACCAGCGTGACGGCCACCGCCGCGGCCACGGCGGTCCCTGCCGTCGCGACGCGGCGCCACCGGCGGCGGCGGACACCGGCGGTCACCGCACGGTCGGCGAGGTCGGTGGGGACCGGTCCGCTGTCGGCGAGCGTGGTCAGCTCGGACCGGACCAGGTCGGTGAGATCGGTCATCGGGTGATCTCCTCGGTGAACGGGTCGTTCCGCAGCTCCGGGGCGATCTCCCGGAGCCGGGCCAGGGCTCGATGGGTCTGGCTGCGCACGGTTCCGGTCGAACAGCCGAGCACGTCGGCGGTGTCCTGTTCGCTGAGGTCCTCGAAGAACCGGGCCACCAGCACGGCGCGTTGGCGTGGACCCAGCCGCAGCAACGCCTGGCGCAGCGCGAGCCGCTGGTCGGTGGCGCCGACGTCGTCGCGCCGGTCGGCCGGCTCGGGCGCCGCGTCCGCCGGCAACTCGCGGACCACGCTCCGGCGCCGCCACACGCTGACCTGGGCGTGGTACATGACCCGGCGCACGTAGGCGGTCGGGTCGCCGCGCACGCTCGTCCACCGGACGAACGTCCGCGCCAACGCGTCCTGGATCAGGTCCTCCGCGGCGTGGTGCCCGCCGGTGAGCGCCAATGCGATCCGGTACAGCGTGGGGCTGCTCTCGTTGACAAACCGTTTGAAGCGTTCCTGTTCAGAGCTCCGCACGTGGGTCGCGCCTCCCCTCCGTCAGACGTAGAGACGCGCGGAGGGCCGGATTCACTGCACGCCGACGTCGATCGCGTACACGTGGACCGGCTGGCCGTAGACGGTCTCGACGGTTTCGCGCTCGAACCGCATGCCGATCTTCCGCATGACCCGGGCCGACGCCTCGTTGCCGACCACGTGGATGCCCACGACCCGGTCCAGGTCGGTCCCGGTGGCGGCGAACCGCAGCGCCGCGGTGGCCGCCTCGGTGGCGAGGCCACGACCCCAGAACGCGCGCCCGAGCCGCCAGCCGATCTCGACGGCGGGCATCACCTCGGGCACGTCGGTCGGGATCGCCATGCCGGTGAAGCCGGCCAGTTCGCCGGTGTGGCGGAGCTCCACCGCGAACCGGCCGAAGCTGTGCGCGTCCCATATCTTTTCGAAGGCCGCGATCTCCGCGGCCGTTCCGGTCCGGTCGAAGACCGACCCGTCGCCGATCCAGCGCATCACCTCGGGGTCGGCGTTGATCCGCGTCATCGGGTCGAGGTCGCTCCCGCGCCAGCGCCGCAGCCGCAACCGCGGCGTCATCAGGTCCTCCATCGCCGCATCATCCTCGACGCCCGTACCGTTGCGGGATGTCCGACGATGCGTTGTTGCGGTTGCTGACCGATGCGCGGCCCGGGGTTCTGCTGTTCAGCGTGACGCCGCCGCGGCAACGCGAGAGCGCGGCCCGGGTCAAGGAGATCGCCGAGATCACGCTGAACCGGTTGGCCGGCCTGGACCTCGACGGCCTGATCCTCTACGACATCGACGACGAGTCCGACCGCAACCCCGACGAGCGCCCGTTCCCCTACCTGCCGACGCTGGACCCGGCCCGGTACCACGCCGAGTACCTCGGCGGCTGGGACCGCCCGACGATCATCTACCGCTGCGTCGGCAAGTACGCCGAGGACGACCTGCGGCAGTGGCTCGCCGGCGCCGACCCCGGGCGCGTCCTCGGCGTCTTCGTCGGCCCGTCGTCGGGCGACAAGCCGGTCCGCACCGACCTGCGCCGCGCCCACGCCCTCCGGCAACAGGTCCGCCCCGACCTGCTGCTGGGCGGCGTGGTGATCGCCGAGCGGCGCGACGAACACCTGCGGATGCTCGCCAAGCAGGACCGTGGCTGCGTCTTCTTCGTCTCCCAGGTCGTCTACGACGTCACCGAGACGAAGAACCTGATCTCCGACTACGTCTACGAGTGCCGGACCCGCGCGACCGCGCCCCGACCGGTGATCTTCACGCTGTCGGTGTGCGGGTCGCCGAAGACCCTGGAGTTCCTGCGCTGGCTCGGCGTCGGCGTGCCCCGGTGGCTGCAGAACTCGATCCGCCACGCGAGCGACCCGCTCTCCGAGTCCTACCGCCACGCCCTGGCGACCGCCCGCGATCTGATCGACTTCTGCACGCGCCTGGACATGCCGTACGGCTTCAACGTCGAGAGCGTGTCGATCCGCAGGGCCGAGATCGAGGCCAGCACCGACCTCGCCGCTTCCATCCGGCGAGAAATTTCAGAGGTCCCGCACATGGAGCAGGGAACGCAGCCGGAGATCCCGGCGTAGGCGGGGATCGTCGAGCGCGTCGACGATGCAGCTGAATCCCGCCCACGTCGCGCCGACGCTGTCGACCATCGCGCGGGCGGTGCCGGCCTGGCTGCCCGTGTCGACCCAGTCGTCGACCAGGAGCACGTGGTCCGAGGACTGGATCAGGCCACGGCGGAAGCCCAGTTCGAGGTGCCGGTCGCGGTAGTCCGGCGGGGTCAGGCGTCGGATCCACTGGTCGCTGTCGCAGGCGGGCGTGCGGTTCTTGCGGACCTCGACGAAGCCGACGCCCAGGTGCAGGGCGACGAGCGGGCCGACGAGCGACCCCCGCGAGTCCGGGCCGAGCACCACGGTCGGCGTCGCCTCGGGGAACAACCCGGCCAGGGCCGGGCCGAGGAGGCCGAGCAGCTCGGCATCGCGCCACCAACCGGTGACGTCGGCGTACCGGTGCTCGTCGGGCCGGTCGCCGCGCCAGGCGAACGCCTGCCGCAGCCGGGAGCCGATGGACGTCACCAATGCAGTGTCACCAATGCAGTGTCACCGCGAGTGGCGCGTGGTCGGACGCGGTGGTCGTGCCGACCGACGGGTCGCTCGCGGTGAGTCCGCCGCGCACGAGCACGTGGTCGATCTCCTTGGTCGGCCGGTCCGCCGGAAAGGTCCGGACGGGACGGAACGCGGCGAGGGCGTCGCCGTAGCCGGCGTCGGCGAACGCGACCATCGACGGGTCGCCGGGCTCGATGTTGAGATCGCCGGCGACGACCGTGGGGCGGTCGCGGCCGAACCGCGTCGCGAACGCGCTGATCTCGCGGACCTGGACCAGCGGCGGGCGGCCGCCCGGCGGCTGGATGTGGGTGGACACGACGGCGATCTCGCGCCCGCCGACGCGGATCACCACGCCGAGCGCCTGTGCGCCGGTCGGCGCACCGTCGGCGCTCAGGCGTTCGGTTTCGCGCGCCGTGACCGGCAGGTTGGTGAGGACCGCGTCGCCCCAGACCGGGTCGGCGGCCGGCGCGAACCAGTACCGCATGCCGAGCTTGCGGGCGAGGATCGCGATCGTGTCGTGGCCGCCGTTGAGCAGCCAGGCTCTGTCCACTTCGGACAGAACCACCACGTCGGGCCGCTCCCGCCGCACCGCCCGCGCGGCGGCCTCCGGGTCGAAGGTCCCGTCGAGACCGAACCCCATCCGGACGTTGTACGCCACCAGCCGCAGCGACCGCGCGTCCGGCTTCTCCACGGTCGCGGGAGCCCCGCCCGGCAGGTACAGCAGGACCGGCACCGCGAGCGCCACCGTCATCAGGATCGTCCCCAGCCCGCGCTCGTGGACGTGATCCTCCCCCGCGACCGCGACGATCGTCCGACCCGCGACGCAGCCGGCGACGACGACCGGCACCCACCGGTTCGGGTACCCGAGGTCGTAGGCGGAGTAGTAGGCGACCGCCGCGACGGCGAAGCCCAGCATCCCGCCGAGCATCGCGGCGCCCGCCCTCGCCGGCCGGTGCGCCTCGCCGTGGCTCGCCAGGGCCACGCACCGGCCGAGCGACAGGGCGCCGAAACAGATCGCGGTGAAGCGGACGATGGGACCGAACCCGTACGTGGGGACGTACATGTACAGCGCGACGCTGAGCACCAGCAGCCCGCCGAAGGAGATGTTCGCCCACGGTACGACGACGGTCCGGCTGGTTGCTCCGCGCCAGAAGGCCACGGCCGGTATGGCGAAGGACAGCCACAGCCACACCGAGTAGGGCTCCGCGACACCCCCGCCGCCGATCCCGCTCGGCATGGCACCGACCGCATAGGACACCTCGGCCAGCAGGGCCGCGGGCGACAGCAGCACCATGCCGGTCAGCAGGACCGTCGGCCCGACGAGCGACCAGCCCGTAGACACCTCGGCCTCCGCCAGCCGGGTGACCCCGCACATGAGGAACAGCAGAACCTCGACGACGACGATGGCCGACGCCCACCAGGTGCCCGTCCAGGTGAGGTCGACGGTGCCCAGCACGAGATGCTGCACGCCGGCGACCACCAGCCCGATCGGCGCTCCGGGCACCGGCCGGCAGCCGTCCATCGCCTGGGTGGCGAACCAGACGAGGCCGCACAGCAGGCCGGCCGACGCGACGTACAACTGCGACTGTCCACCGTGGACGAACACCAGCGCCAGCCGGCTCCCGCCCAGCCCGACGGCCGCGACGCCGATCACCGCCTGCTTCGCCCGGTACGGCAGCCGGCCCCACAGGGGCACCACGGCGAACGGCAGCAGGAACCACAGCAGCGCGAAGGCGCCCATGAGCTCGGCCGGCGTCGACGCGGCCTGACCGAAGATCGTGATGATCGACGGCAGCCACACCCGCAGGACGTCGACGAGCAGCAGCGTCCCGAGCGCCAGCCTGGGTACGCTCCACTGCCCGCGCTCCACGGTGCCTCCCCGGGTGATCGGAATCGATCGAGGTTAGCCGCCGGGAGCCCTGGCCTGGAAGCCCCGATCAGCCGCTCAGGCGGCGGGCGACGGCGGGGATCACAATGGCGGCGGCCACCAGGTGCGTGAGCATCAGCAACACCTTGGTCTGCGGTGCGGCGTCGACGATGACGTCGGGCACCAGCGACAGCGCGGTGAGGGCGACGGTGGTGCGGACGAAGGCGCGGCGGGGGTTGGTGGCGGTGCGGCGCAGGACGGCGGCGAGGACGAGGCCGATGAGGGAGAAGACGGTGGTCAGGACGCCGAAGCCGGTGACGGGGATGGGTTCGCCGGCCAGGTCGAGGCTGATGCCGGCGGCGTGGCCGGTGGCGGCGACGGTCATGGTGGCGACGGCGGCTGCGGCGGTTGCGGCGATTCCGGTGACGATCAGCGAGCTGACGGCGGGGCGGGTCGGGTTCAGAACGGTGGTCATGGTGCCCTCCGGCGGTATGCCGACCGGCTCTGTGCCGGTCTCCTACCCAAGCGACGAAGAGAACCCGACCGCTACGACAGACCCGCCGACATTTTTTTGCCGACGGTCCACACGACCTCGGGCGGCCGCACACGCGCGGCGCGCGGACCGCCCCTGCCGTCGGTCAACCCGAGCCGGCCGACCAGCACCGCGTCGCCGTCCTCGTACACCGCCCGCAGCACCTCGGTCGGCACGTCGCCGAACATGAGCTTGACCCGCCGGAACATCGCGAACTCGGCCCCGTCGACGGCGCCCCAGCTCAGATAGAGGAACCGCGCGCCGGGCCGCCCGTGCACGTACGGCCCGCCGACGTCGAGCAGCCCGTCGACCTCCCGGCCGGCGACGTCGAACTCCCACGTCACCGACTCCGCGTCGGCCGGATACCGGTCGACGACCTCGGCCTTGCGCTGCACGCCCACGTGGACGTTGTTCCGCCGCAACGCGTCGGCCTCCGCCCCACCGCGACGGCCGGGCAGGTCAGTACCCTCGATCCGGATGCGCACACCGCCACTCTAGGCCGGTCGGTTCGCTCGCTCGGCGGTCGAACCTGGATCTGCGGTCAGCCGGAGTGGCTTTCTATGGGAGCCGCACCGCACTCCGGCCGTTGTACCGTCTGGCCGTCACCGACGGTGGAGGAGGCGACGACCATGAGTTTCGGGCGCGGCTGGGCGTCGGCGACTTCGACACGATGACCTCACGCGACGCGTCCGGTGAGGATCGGAGCCAGCTGGTCGACAGCAACTGGAAGGTCTGCCGGCAGGACCCGCCCGCCGGCCCGTCGGAGCGCGATGTGAGCGTCGTGCTGTACGTGGTCAAGAACAAAGAGACGTGCCCGGCGACCGCGAGCGCCTCCCCGACCGCGACGCCACCACCATCGGCGTCACCGCCCTCGGCGTCGGCGACTCCGGTGGTGGAGACCCGCCAGGTCACCGAGACGGTGGCGGTCCCGTTCGACGAACGCACGGTGGACGACCCGTCGCTGCCCGCGGGCACCCGCGTGGTCCGCACCGCGGGCGTCGCGGGAGAGAAAACGATCACCTACGAGGTGACGCTGGTCGACGGCGTCGAAAGCGCCCGGAAACCGATCGGCGAGGCCGTGACTCGCCAACCGGTTACACAGGTGGTCGCCGTCGGAACGAAACGCCAGCCGAGTTGCGACCCGAACTACAGCGGCGCGTGTGTTCCCATCGCCTCGGACGTCGACTGCGCGGGCGGCTCGGGCAACGGTCCCGCATACGTGCAGGGACCCCGTGCGGGTCATCGGCACCGACATCTACGACCTCGACCGCGACGGCAACGGAGTCGGCTGCGAGTAGCCGCCCGGCATCCGTATAGTCGCGCGGTGGACGTGGAACAGGTTCGGGACGCGTACGCGTCCGTCGCGGGTCTCTACATCGAGTTGTTCGGCACCAGCGGGGCGGTGCACGGCGACGACCTCGCCCTCATCGAGCGTCATCTGTCGAAGCGGCCCGGCACCGTGCTCGACCTGGGCTGCGGACCCGGCCACCTCACCGACCATCTCCGGTCGCTCGGCGTCGACGCGATCGGGATCGACCTCGTCCCCGAGTTCATCGCCCACGCGAAGGCGACCCATCCGGACGGTGACTACCGGCTCGGGTCGATGACGGACCTCGGCGTCCCGGACCGTTCCGTCGCCGGCATCCTGGCCTACTACTCGCTGATCCACCTGCCGCCGCCGGACCTCGACGCCGTGCTCGCCGAGTTCCGGCGCGTGCTGGAGCCGGGCGGCACCGTGGTGGTCGGCTTCGTCGACGGTGACGAGGTGGCCGCGTTCGACCACAAGGTGATCACGGCCTACCGCTGGTCGGTCGGCGAGTTTTCCGAGCGGCTGGCGCGGGCCGGATTCACGGCGGTCGAGCACCTGCGCCGGCCCGGCGACGACACGCAACGCCCGCAGGCCACGATGGCCGCGGTCGCGAGCGTCGCGGGCTAGAGTCCCGGTCCATGTCCGATGTCGACGAGCAGGGCCGGCCCGAACCGCCGACCGACGGTGACGAACTGTCGATCCTGCGCGGATTCCTCGATTTTCATCGCGCCACGTTCGCCTGGAAAACCAATGTATCGGACGCCGATGCGCTCAACCGCACCGTCGGCGCCTCGACGATGACGCTCGGCGGGATGATGAAGCACCTGGCGCTCGTCGAGGAGCACTGGTTCTCCTACGTCCTCCACAACCGCGAACTCGAAGCCCCCTGGGACACGGTCGACTGGGACGCCGACCCCGACTGGGACTGGCACTCGGCCGTCGACGACAGCCCCGACGACCTGCGGGCGCTCTGGCGGAACGCCGTGGCGCGCTCCGAGGCGTCCCTGGAAAATGCCCTCGCCGACGGTGGCCTGGACCGGCCGTCGCCGCGCCGCCGCCGCGACGGCCGCGCCACCACGCTGCGATGGATCGTCGTGCACATGATCGAGGAGTACTGCCGCCACAACGGCCACGCCGACCTGATCCGCGAGTCGATCGACGGCCTCACCGGCGAGTGACGATCCGGCCGCGCAGCACGATCAGGCGGGGATGGCTCAGGACGCCGGGTTCCCGGCGCGGGTCCACGTCGTATCCCACCAGGTCGGCCGGGCCGCCCTCGACCAGGCCCGGCAGGCCGAGGTAGGCGCGGGCGGTCCAGCTCGCCGCGCCGATGGCGACGGTGGGTGGCAGGCCGGCGGACAGGAGGAACCGCACCTCCGACACGACGTTGCCGAACGGTGCCGAGTCCGTGCCGGCCAGCACGGTGACGCCGGCCTCGTGGGCCACCGCCGCGGAGCGGGACAGCCCGTCGACCCCGCCCAGGAAGTAGTCCTTGCGCGGCCCTTCGGGCTTGCCCCGGACGTCGTCCACGATCTGCAGGAACGCGGTCGCCGTCGGCACGAACGCGCCGCCGCGGGCGGCCAGGCGCTCGATCAGGTCGTCGGTGAGGTACCAACCGTGCTCGATGGAGTCGACCCCGCACTCCACCGCCGTGCGGGTGCCCGCCGCCGTCTGGCAGTGCGCGGCGACCCGGAACCCGCGCGCGTGCGCCGCGTCGACCAGCGCCCGCAGCGCCGGCTCCGGCACCGGCGGCTCGTCGTGTTCCCAGTCCGCGATGATCTTGCACCAGCCGTCGTTGGCCGCCGCCTCCGCGAGGCCCGCGCTCAGCAGGTCGTCGGTCGGTGCGTGCATCGGGTGACCGGTGGCCAGGCCCGTGTGGGCCAGCAACCGCCCGGCGGTGACCAGCCGCGGCATCGCGGGGTCGGTCCGCAGCGCCGGCGGCACCGGCCCGGTGTGCCCGGGGACGCGCAACGCGGTGGTCCCGGCCGCGACGTGCTGCGCGCACTCGGCCGCGAACCGTTCACCGGTGAAGACCGCGGCCTCGTCGTGCCCGGGGTGCGTGTGCACGTCGACGAGCCCGGGCGTCAGAAACAGATTCTCGGCGACCGTGTGCGATTCGGTGTGCGGCCGGGTGAACGTGACCCGGTCACCGAGCAGCCACAACTCGGTCCGCTCCCCGGACGGCAGCAGGGTTCCGGTCACGCGCATCCAGGAACGGTAACGCGCGGGTCGTCGTGTCCGGGATACCGTGACTCCTCGACCCGCGGAAGGATGTCACGTGCCGCACCACAGCAGGGTGTTCAAGGTTGTCATCGACGTCGCGCCGGAGGACCACGATCGGGAGGTGGCGTTCTGGCAGGCGGCCACCGGCGAGACGCTGGTCCCGTTCGCCGGGCAACCGGAGTACCACGGCGCCATCTTGCACGGTCAGGATTTCGCGTTGCTGACCCAGCGGTTGGGCGACGGCCCGAGCCGCGTCCACCTTGACATCCACACCGACGACCTGGCGGCGGAGGTCGCCCGGCTGGAGCGGCTCGGCGCCGAGACGGTGGGGCAGGTGCGCCAGTGGTGCGTCATGCGCGACCCGGCCGGGTTGCTGTTCTGCGTGATCCCGGACTCCCGCCGCACCCTGGACGAGACCAACTCCACCCGCTGGCCGTGAGCCCGGCCCTCATTCCCCGGGGATGAGCTGTACGAGGTGCTTCGTCGGTCCGGGATAGCTTGCGCCGTGCCCGGTGACGCCGACCTCGGCGCCGGCCGCCTTCAGCAGCATCCAACCGCCGACGAAGCCGCCGAAGAACAGCACCAGCGACGAGATGATCGCGACCCAGCTGTTCTGGTCGACCGTGAAGAACCCGATCAGCCCGATCAGCGCGACCGGCATCAGCAGCCAGCCGATCAACCGCATCCGCGCGATCCGTTTCCTGGTGACCTCGACGCTGTGCACCGTGTACGTCAACGTCTTGCCGCACATCTCGCAGACGACGGCCTCGGGCCGCGACTCCTCGCCGTCGTCGGGCCGCTCGATGAACCAGACCTGATTCCGGTACTGCCAGGAGACGGTGTCCGAACCGCCCGGGCGTCCGAAGAAATGCAGCCGGTGCCCGACGGCCGCGACCTGTTCCGGTTCGATCACCTGCGGCATCGGGCCCCTCTCAACCGATTCAGCGCATCGCGTGCGGTCCCATCATCGATCGTCACCGCTATTTCTTCCAGTAGATCTCACCGGAATTCCGACGATCCACGTCAGGGCACAACCGAGGAGGACGCCGACAGCCGCGCCGCAGACGACGTCGAGCGGGTTGTGCGCGCCGAGGTACATCCGGGAGACGTTGTTGAGGACGGCGAGCGTCCAGACCACGATCCGCCCCCGGCGGCGCAGGTACGGCGTGAGCAGCGTGGCGATGCCGAAGGCGATGATCGCGTGTCCGGACGGGAAGCTGAGCCCGCTCGCTGCGGCGTCACGCAGGACCGCGCCCGGCACGGTGCTGCCGGGCCGCTCCCGGTGGACGATCATCTTCAGGACCGCCTTCTCCGCGAGAAGCTTCAGCGGGACGAGCAGCACCAGCGCCACCGCCAACCGGTAGTGTCGCCGCCACACGGCTACCAGCGCGACGACGGCCGCGGCGCCCGTCACCCCCATGAGCTGCAGCACCCACATCGGCCAGTGGAGCGCATCGGGCAGACCGTTGACGGCCTCGAACACGGCCCGCTCGATCGCACCCACCCGCCCGTTGGCGGCCGCCAGCGACGTCGCGACGATCACCACCGCGGCAATGGCTCCGAACCACAGCAGGACGATCGGACGGGCGACACGCGTCTCCGCGGCGTCCGGGGTCGCGTGTGTGTCGTCCATGTCGCCACGCTCGCAGTTCCCCGCCCGGTCCGGTAAGCCGGTCTGCTGGCCATCTCGGGGGGCGGGTTTCTGGTGTACGCCGAGGGCGCCCCGGCGTTGGCCGGGGCGCCCTGTGCTGCGGGTTGGCCTCAGACTGTGAGGGTCCAGGTGTCGATGGTGCCGGTGTCGCCGGCGAAGACGTCCTGTACGCGGAGTTTCCAGATGCCGGCGCGGGTTTCGCCGGAGAGGTTGGCGGTGTAGGTGGTGTTGAGGTTGGCGACGTCGTCACCCGAGGTCG
>NZ_BOPG01000105.1 GCF_016863635.1 Virgisporangium aurantiacum
CCCGGCCGCGTACATCCGTGCGGATTGGCCGACCGCGGCGGCTACCACCAGCTCGAAAACCTGGTCGTCGGTGTAGCCGGCGACTCGGGCGGCGGCGAAGTCCGCGTTCTGGCTGCGCGGCTGGCGGTCATCTGGGCCGCCAGCATGTAGCAGTCACGGGCGGCGGGCAGATCGCCGGACTGTTCGAGCAGATGGGCGCGGACGCCGGGGTGGACGCCGACCGGCGTGCCACCAAACCGGCCAGCGTTTCCAGCCAGGGCGTTAGATACCAATCGACGCAATCTGGCGCCGGCAGGTGCAAGACCAAAGATCTGCCGTTACGGTGGCCAAGAGCAGCCCAGGACCCCGGCGGCAGGCCTGGTATCGCCCTCCATCGAACGTCCGGGGTGTCCAATGACGGTGCACGGAGTACGCCCCCCGATCCGGCAAGGCGTCACATCCGTTCACCGCGAGCGGGCCTTCGGTGTCGAACTGTGCCGTCGGCACGCCGAGGCGCTGGCGCTCGTGGCGTCGGTCATCCTCGCGAACAACGACGCCGCGGACGAGGTCGTGAGCGACACGATCGCGGCTGCGTGCCGCTTCGTCGACCGGCCCGACCCGCGCGAAGTCACCCACGCCCAGCTCGCCAGATCCGTGTATCACCGCTGCGTGGGACGCCTTGCCAGCCGTGAACGGTTCTTGTGGGCCTGGCCAGAACGTGACGCCGACGACTGCCCGAGCTTCGGCATGTCGGCACTGACGACGTTACCCATCAGCCATCGGGCAGCGGTTGCGCTTGTCCTGTTCGGAGATCACGATCTTGCGCAGACTGCGACGACTCTGAGTCTGCCGCTCACCGTCGTGACAGGTCACCTTCGGGACGCTCTGGTGAAGATCCATGCCCAACTGTGACCCGCTCCCGAGGTGACATCGTGGCCCTCTCATCCCAGCCACTTATCAGCATCGTGGCGCGGCCCAGCACTCCCTACGCATGGATCCGGCTGGTCGGTGATATCGACTCGGCGGCGAAGCCGGCGTTGGCCAAGGCCATCGAGCGGCTGAACCTCTTGCCGCTGCGCTACGTCGTCATCGACCTGACGGCCGTCGGGTTCGTATGTTCGACCTTCGCCAACTTCCTCGACGCCCTTCACCGCGCCCACCCGCACGCGGAACTGGTGCTACACCACCCGCCCCCAATGGCTGATCTCATCATCGCGGCGACAGACCTGCACAAGATCGTGACGACGAGTGGCCAGCAGGTGTCACCGGTGACATCTCCTGCCGTCGTTCCCCGCACGACGGGGATCGTGGTGTCCAACACCCAGCTCCCTGAGGCCGGTGGCAGCGCGGTACGAGGGCAACCGATCCACTGGGAAGCGATGAATCTGCAACCGAGCCGAACCCACGACTTCGGCAACACCGGCCGCACCGCGCCACCCGGTATGGGTCGTTGTCGATGAGATCCTGCGCCGCGGTGGGCTTCGCACGTGAGAGGCATCCGCGCTGACCAACTCGACGAGGGTTGGGGCGCCGTCCGTCGGTAGTGACGCCGGCTCGTACCCCAACGCCGTGGTTGAGGCACTCAGCGGCACGTTCAAAGCCGAACTGATCCACCGGCGCGGCCCCGATAGGGTACGAGCACAGGCACTACGATCAGACCAACACCTCGGCGTCGATCGGCGCCGTTACCCGGCTCCAAGGTCCTCCTGGATTGCTCACGGAGTTCGGCATCGGCTGAGGAGGCAGACGTGGCGGTAGGGATATTTGCAGGCATCCCGGTCCGCGACTATGGCACTGCCCTGGAGTGGTACAAACGGCTGCTGGGTGCCGAGCCGGCCTTCTATCCGAACGACATCGAGGCGGTTTGGCAGCTGGCCGAGGATCTGTACGTGTACATCATCCAGGACCCCGGCCGGGCCGGCGGTGCGGTCAGCATGATCTGGGTCGACGACCCGATCGCAGAGGTTGCGAAGATTTCTGGTCGTGGCCTGGAGCCGGTCGATGTCGAAAAGCACGGCTCGGTTCGGAAGTACGTGTTCCACGACAGCGACGGCAACGAGATCGGAGTCGGCGGAGAGGTCTCGACGCCCGAACAATAGCTGGCCACACCACCTCAACCTGATCGCCCAAGTTATGTCAATCTCGGCGGCAACGGGGTAGTGGGAGTCCGTGACGAAGACGGTTCTGGTAAGCGGTGCGTCCGGTTTCATCGGCTCCCACGTGGCGGCACGCTTGGTCGAGGAGGGTTACCGGGTGCGTGCCATGACCCGGCGCCCCCGGGACTACCACGGCGCGGGCGAGCCGGTCGAGGCCGACGTGTCCGATCCCGGCACCCTGGCGGCGGCGTTCGCCGGGGTCGACGTGGCCTACTACCTGATCCATTCCCTGGGGTCGGACGACTTCGAGCAACGCGACGCCGACGCCGCCCGCACTTTCGCCAAGGCGGCCGGCGTGGCCGGCGTGGAACGGATCATCTACCTCGGCGGTCTCGGCGCGAACGACGGCGAGCTGTCGGCGCATCTGCGCTCCCGTCGTGAGGTCGAGACGATCCTCAAAGCCGGCCCGGTGCCGGTGACCGTGCTGCGCGCCGCGGTGGTCATCGGCCACGGCGGCATCTCCTGGGAGATGACCCGGCAACTCGCCGACCGGCTACCGGCGATGGTGACCCCGCGCTGGGTACGCACCCGGACACAGCCGATCGCCCTGACTGACGCGGTCCGGTACCTCGTCGGGGTGCTGGAGCCGGCCGAGGCCCGGGGCCGGACCTACGAGATCGGCGGCCCGGAGGTGCTGCGGTACGTCGACATGTTGCAGCGAGTGGCAAAGATCCGTGGCAGTCGGCTGCCGAACCTCACCGTGCCGCTGCTGACACCGCGCCTGTCGTCGGCATGGCTGAAGTTCGTCACCGACGTCGACTCGGCAACCGCCCGCAACCTGGTCGACTCGATGACGACCGAGGTCGTCGTCCATGACGACGCCATCACCCGGCTCGTACCCGGACCGCCCGTCGGCTACGACGAGGCGGTGCGGCTCGCTCTGGCCGACCGGGAGCGCGCGGCTCGGCACGACCGGGCGCAGGCGGTGCGATGACCCCGACCTGGCTGGCGAGCGCCCGACGTGCCGTGGGACCGTCGCTGATCGACCGGGTCGAACGTGACCACCACCAGACGGACCGAGAGTTCCGCAGGCGCCGCATCGTGGTCGCGATCACCCTGGTGGCCGGGGCCGTGCTGCTGGGGATCTCATTGTCGGTACGCCCGGGCGATGACATCTTCTACCTGCTGACCGGGTTGGTCGCGCTCACCTGGGTCGGCGGAGCGCTGCTGTCCGGACCGCTGCATCTGGGACGGATACCGTTTCGTGACCGGCTGCGGCGCCCGATCGTCACGCCGATCGTCACCGGGCTCGTGTTGGCCGCCGTCTTCGTGGTCGGCTCCCTCATCGTCCGTGAGCTGCAGCCGCTGCGCGAGCTCGTCAACAACGTCCTGGCCCATGCCCGGTACGGCGCCATCGTGCCGATCGTGGCCGTCACGGTATTCAACGGCGTGGCCGAGGAGGTCTTCTTCCGCGGCGCGCTGTTCGCGGCGATCGGCCGGCGTCACGCCGTCCTCATCTCCACCGCGATCTACGCCGCGGCGACGGTCGCGACCGGCAATCTCATGCTGGTCTTCGCCGCGTTTCTGCTCGGCCTGATCCTGGGCCTGCAACGGCGCGCATCCGGTGGCATCCTCGCCCCGATTCTGACCCACATCACCTGGTCGACGACGATGGTGTTCGCGTTGCCTGCCCTGATCCGCCAGTAGAACGCCGGAGAAGCTTCAGCCCGTCGGTGCATACCTGGTCAGGAACGTGTCGATGGCGCTGTTCACCTCGACCGACGCTTCATCGGTGCCGCTGAAGAACGCGATGCCGTGTCGGCTGCCTGATACGACGAGTAGGTTGCGTACATTCCCGGGCGTGGCGTCGTGGAGCTGCCGGACGGCGTCGGCGGCGCCTCGATCGTCTTGTGCCGCGATGTACAGGACGGGCGCGGCGAGCGTCTTGACGGCCGCCTCGGCGTCTTCGCTCTGGAAGACCCGGCTGCTGGAGACGCTGATCACCCCAGCCACGGGTGGCTTGACCACCGAGGCCGCGATCAGCGCCGCTGTGCCGCCCCGCGACGTGCCGATGAGAGCGATCCGGCCGGCTCCGGCCTGTCGGAGATAGGCGATCGCAGCCACCACGTCACCGGAGTTGGTCGCGTCACCCGCGGAGGTCGAACCGCCCTCGCCAGCGAAATCGAACGCGAGAACCCGGTAGCCGCGACCGGCGAGGATCTTGGCGTACGTGGTGAAGCTGCACGAGTCCATTCGACGCTGGGGTACGAGCACGATCGCAGCGTTCCCCGTGCCGAGTACATAACCCACGAGCCGAGCGCCGCCGGAACCGGCGAAGGCCACCTGCCGGCCGGCGAGCGCCGCGTCGCCGCATGGCCCTGCGGGCGACGGGGGGAACCCGGATGGCGACCCGGTCCAGGTGGGCGACGCCGATGTCGGGCTGACGGCGCTGTCCCCCGCCTCAGGCCGGCCGTCTTCGCAGCCGGCCGCCAGCATGCTGGTCACCACCGCAAGCACGCCGAAGATCTTCCGAAGAGCGGAAAGCCTGACCACGATGTTCCTCCCCCGCGACGCACCCCTGCGTCTCAATGGGAGACCGACGAACGTCGAACACGGTTGCGCTGCCACCCACCAGAACGTCATGGACAGCAAAGTTCCGAGCTCAACTGCCCGCATGGACCCCGCATCGCCGCCATCGTCCGGAACCGCGCCCGCGACACCTCCCGCTGCGACCGAATCCCCAGCAGATCAAGGACCGCCAGCTGACACGGACTGTCGAAGTCGACCGCCTGCCACGGAGCTACTGACCGAGTTGGGTACTCCGCGCCGCCGTTCTCGGTAGTTTGCACGGATGTCGCTCCCGGCCGCGTTGCCGAGACTCGACCACCAGAACCGCCGGGCCGCATCATGGCCCGGCCCGACACTGGAGGTCCAGGATCGTGCCTCGAACGACATGGCGTGCCCGCCTCGTGGGTGCCGCCGCCGCGCTACTGATGTCCGCCGGCCTGCTCACCGCGACCGTCGCACCGGCCTCGGCCGCAATCACCATCGGTCCGGCCTGCGGCTACAAGGAGGGCGTCTACAACGTCTGCCTGACGATCACCCAGGTGAACCTCACCGGATACGACGTCACCGTCGGCTTCGACCGCTACATGTCCAAGGCCGACGCCGACGCCCTTCTCGGCTGCCCGGACGGCAGTGCCATGTTCGCCGCCATGTGGCGTGACGACAGCGCCCACTCGGGGAACTTCCGCGGGTACGTCCCGCTCCGGCCCGGCTCTCCCAGCAGCGGAACCAATCCCCCCGGGCTCTTCGCCGACTTCTTCCAGGCCAACATGTTCCTGAACCGGCATCGCGACAGCGAGAAAATATTCGCCGAGGTGACGTACCACGACTGCCGCAACGACATCTGGTACACCTACGCCACCGGTTCGATCTTCGTCTGATCAGCGGGGCGGCACCCGATCCGGGTGCCGCCCCCGGGACCGGTCACGGGCCGGGCGTAAGGCCCAGGTCGGCGGCGCGGGCCGCCACGTCGCGGCGGGTGCGGCTGCCGAGCTTGCCGAGCACCGCGGCCACGTGACTGTCGACGGTCCGGATGGAGAGGACCAGCGCGTCGGCGATCTCGGCGTTCGTCAGGCCCTCGATGAGCAGTCGCATGACCTGGGTCTGGCGTCCGGTCAGCCCGGCCGGATTGCGCCGCGTGCGCGGTGCGGGGCCGCGCGGGATCCGGCTGACCCCCAGGGTCTTCAGCCGGGCGCGGATCTGCCGGGCCAACGGGGCGGCGCCGATCGCGTCCAATGTGGACAGTGCGACCAGGTGGTCGGCGGGGTCGGGGCTCTCGGACAACGCCAACGCGTACTCGTACCGGAACCCGGCCGCGTGCCACACGTCGGCCGCCTCCCGCCACCGGCCGTCGGCGAGCAGGGCGTACGGGTGACGCAGGCCGTGGTGACGCACCGGGCGGCCGTACCGGCGCAGCCAGTACACCAACTCGGCCTGCCTGGCGAGGACGCCGAACTGACGGGCCTGCTCGTACGCCTCGACCATCTCCGCCTCGACCGACGTCGGGTCGCCGTCGAGCGCCAGCGCCTCGGCCAGCGCCGTCGTCGCCGGCGCGATCCACTGGCTCTCCCTCATTCGCAGCGCGATGTCGCGGGCCTCGCGCAGCAGGTCGACCGCGCCGGCGTCACCGCGCCGCGCCCGGGCGCGCCCGATCACGATCAGCGCGTTGCACCGTGAAATCGGCCAGCCGTGCGACTCGCTCGCGGCCTCCGGCTCGACCAGGGCCAGGTCACCGGCGGCGAGGTGCACCTTGGCCAGGGCCGCCCGCAGTGACCACAGATAGGTCGTGAACTCCACCCGCTCGGCGTACCCGATGGCCTCGGCCGCGTGCGCGCGGGCGTCGTCGAGCCGCAGTTGGACGACCTCGTGCTCGATCAGGTTGAGATAGGCCCGGCAGGCATTCTCCGGCTCGTCCGCGTCGAGCGCCACGCGCAGGCTCTCCCGCATCCGGGCGAACGCGTCCGGGTGCTCCATCCGGAACAGCGTGTTGGCGAGGCTGTTCAGCGCGTGCGAGAGTACGGCCGGGTTGTCGCGGCCCAGCGCGATGGCGCGTCCGGCCGCCGAGATGGCGTCGGCGTCACGGCCCGCGAGCGTCTGAAGCTGCGCCCTGTTGCTGAACGCCATCGCCAGCAGGTCGTCGTCGCCCGCCGGGCCCAGAACGGCGATCGCCTCGTCGGCGGCGGCATTCGCGCCGTCCGGGTCGCCGGCCCACCAGCACAGGCGGGACAGCCATCGCAGTGTCTGCCCGCGCGAGCGCGGGTCCGCACCCCGGCGGAGCGCGAGGGCCCGGCGGATCGCGGCAAGCGTTTCGTCGATGGCGGCCCCGATGACGTAGTCCTCGACGGCGAGCGCCTCCCAGAGGTCGGCCTCTGTCCCCGCGTCCCATTGCCGTGGCTGGGTGAGGACCAGCCGCAGGTGCGCGGCGGCCTCGCGGTGCGCGCCCGCCGCCACGGCCTCCCGCGCCGCAATTTGTCCATAGTGGACGATCGTGTCGGTGTCACCCGCCTGGACCGCGTGATGGACGACGCGCGACACCTCGACCTCCGGCTGGGCGAGCAGTGCCGCGAGAACGACGCGGTTCGCGACCACCCGTCGCGTCGCCGGCATGGAGTCGACCACCGCGCGCCGGGTCAGCTCGTGGCGAAAGGTCACGTGACTCGGCGTCACCGTCAACAGGCCGCGCCGCTCGGCGCCCTCGAGCAGCGGCAGGCCCGCGGGCGCGAGCGTCTCCAGCAACGGCAACGGAACCGCGGCCGGCACCACCGCCAACTGCTCGACGACGTCCAGCGCCGCCGGGCCCAACCGGGCCGTCCGGGCGCGGACCGAGTCGGCGATGGTGACCGGCACCGCGCTGACGTCTCCGGCGGCCAGGATCTCGGTGACGAAGTACGGATTGCCGGCCGTCACCGCGAACACCTCGTCGGCGTCGGTCCGGCTCCAGCGGGCCCGAGCGCCCAGCGCCCGCACGGCCTCGCGACTCAACGGCGCCAGATGCAGCCGCCGCGTCCGCTCCTGCCCCGCCGCGAGACCCAGTACGTGCCGCAACGGATGACCGGTCTCCACCTCGACGTCGCGGTAGGTCAGCACGAGTGCCAGCGGCAGCCCGGCGATCCGCCGCACCAGGTACCGCAGGGCGTCGAGCGTGCCCTCGTCGGCCCAATGCGCGTCCTCGATCACGAGCACCGTCGGGTTGGACGCCCACCCGAACTCGTCGCGCAGCGCCTGGAGCACCTCGTCCCGGTCGCCGCGGCGCAACGCCCGGGTCAGGGGCGCGCCCACCCGGCCGGCGAGGTCTCGCAGCGGCCCGAACACCCGGGGTGTGGCGAGGTCGTCGCAGTAGCCGACCAGGAGCCGGCCGCGCGACGGCAACAGGTCCGGGATCGTCCGCACGAGGCTGGACTTGCCGATCCCGGCCTCCCCGTGAACGAGCACCACCGACCCCGACCCGGCCCACGCCTCCCGGACGGCCGACCCGAGAGCCAGGCACTCGTCGTCACGCTCCACCATCGCGACGCTCACGAGGGGCATTCTCGTGCGAACCGGATCCGTCGACGCACATCGCTGTCGATGTTCCGATACGACGCATCTCGACGGTGCTGCCGGGCGTCCGGTTCGGTCGAAGCTGCCCCTTTTCACCGGCCCGATCGGGCAGCCGGTAGGGCGGGCGCGTGCCCACTACAGTCCTGCGGCGTGGGTGGGTTCCGGCTGGCCGTCGATTACGGCAGTTCGAACACGGTGGCGGTGCTCGGGTGGCCCGACGGCCGGGTCCGGCCGTTGCTGTTCGGCGGTTCGCCGGTGCTGCCGTCGGGCGTCCACGTCGACCAGGGCGGGCGCTTCCTGGTCGGGGCCGACGCGTACCGGGCCGCCCGCCTGGACCCGGCCCGATTCGAGGCGAACCCGAAGCGTCGCATCGACCAGGAGACGCTGCTGCTCGGCGACGCCGAGGTGCGCGTCGTCGACCTCATCGGGGCGACCCTGCACCTGGTTGCCACGGAGGCGACCCGCATCGCCGGAGTGCCCCCGGGACAGGTCACGGTGACATATCCGGTCGCGTGGGCGGGGCCGCGCCAGGCGAAACTGGTCGCGGCCGCCCAGGCGGCGGGACTGGGCGGGGTGACGCTGGTACCCGAACCGGTGGCCGCCGCGACGTACTTCGCGAGCCGCGGCGCACACGGGGACCTTGTGGTCTACGACCTGGGTGGCGGCACCTGCGACGTGTCGATCGTGCGTTCGTCCCCGGACGGTCTTCAGGTGTTGGAGTCCGGTGGCCTGGACGATCTCGGC
Organism: Virgisporangium aurantiacum; assembly: GCF_016863635.1. GTDB lineage: Bacteria > Actinomycetota > Actinomycetes > Mycobacteriales > Micromonosporaceae > Virgisporangium > Virgisporangium aurantiacum. The sequence goes on from NZ_BOPG01000105.1 coordinate 8,925, forward strand.
GGCCTCGACCTGGACCAGATGATCCTGGAGCAGATCGGCGCGGCGGTCGCGCCGATCGCTCCGACGCAGTGGGCCCGCCTGACCGCGCCCGGCACGCAGGCCGACCGCCGCGAGGCGATGATCCTGCGCGACGACGTCCGCAACGCCAAGGAGGCGTTGTCGCGCCACCCGTCCGTCACCGTGTTCGTGCCGCTGATCGACCGTGACGTCGTGGTGTCGCGTGAGGCGTTCGAGCGTGCCGCGGTGGACCGCCTGAGCCCTTCGGCCGATCTCACGCTGGCCGTGATCCGGCGGGCCGGCCTGGACCCGGCCAACCTCGCCGGACTGTTCCTGGTGGGTGGCAGCACGCGCGTCCCGGCGGTGGCCACGCTGCTGCATCGCCGTACCGGCATCGCCCCCACCGTGCTGGAACAGCCGGAACTCGTGGTGGCGGAGGGCGCGCTGGCCCCACCGGCGCCGATCCCACACAGCGCGCCGCCCGTATCGCCACCGCCGCCACGATCGGTTACGCCGCAACAGGCTCAGCTCCCGCCAGCGCCCCACCGGCGACGTCGTATGTGGACGGCCACCGCGGCGGTCGGGCTGGTCGCGGTCGTCACGGCCGTCGTCGTCCTCCAGGCAAAGCTCGGGGACGACGGAGGTCGCCAGCCGCCACCGCAAACCTCCCAATCACAGTCCCAGTCTCAGCAACCAGCGTCGAAGGCGTCCGTCGTGGCCAGCCTCCCCGACCCCTGCACGATGGCCGCCGACCTGAAGCAAAGGCACCAGTTCACCGCACCCACCGCCACCTCCTCGCCCAGTAAGCGCAGCTGCGAGTGGCACTTCATCTACGAGGCCGGTGCCGGCGGCCTGCAGATCGACCTCTTCCTGGACACCGATGCGGGCAGCCGTGGGCTTTTCCGGAGCAAGCGGAGCCCTTCGCCGAGCTCGGACGAGGGCAGCCCGGAACCCATCTCCGGGCTGGGCGACGAGGCGGTCCTGTTGCGCGAGCAGATGGCCGAGCTACAGCAGGGCACGCGGCTCGTCATCCGCGACCGCAACGTGCTGATCGAAGTGATGTGGTACGGCTACGCCCCACCCGACCAGGACCAGCGCCGGTTCAGCTTCGAACAACTGCGCACCGATGTGGTCGCCGTCGCCCGGGAGATACTGTCCAAACTCGGCTGAGCCCCTCACTCCGAACCGACGGAACCGGACGATCGAGATCAATTGTCTGCCGTCACGCGGTAGGCGTCATAGATCCCCGACAACTGACGGACCGCGACCAACAATTCGCGGAGTCGGTCCGCGTCGGAGACCAGGAGTATGAATCGACAAACGGCTACGCGATCACGTGTGGTGACAGCCGTCGCGGAAAGAATCTCTGCCCCGCTCGACAGCACGGCACTGATCTCGTCCAGAATCCCGACCCGATCGAGGCATTCCACCTGAACCGTCGTGGCCGGGCCGGAGCCTCTCAGGCTCCACTGGACATCCACCGTCTGTTCCGGCCTGCGCTCCGCCGCGACGTTCGCACAGTCGGCCCGATGGACACGTACCACCCCCGTTTCGTCCAGGTACCCAATGATGCTGTCGGGTCGTTCCGGCGTGCAGCAGCGAGCCAGTTCAATCTCGGGTTCATCTCCGTCGGCGACCACGCCCGCATCCGACGCCGGGCCACGTGCAGGCGGGCGACGCGTCGGCGTAACGGTCTCGGCGACGTCCTCAACGATGCCCTCCTCGCCGCCGTAGGCTGCGACCAGCAGATCGACCACTGACTGCGGCGTCACCTGGCCCTCACCCACGGCCGCATAGACCGCGGCCTCGTCGGCGAGGTTCAAGGCGCGCGCGATGGCGTTCAGGGCATCGGACGTGAGGAGGCGCTGCATCGGCAGCCCTCGCTCGCGCACCGCGGTCAGAAGCGTGTCCTTGCCCACCTCGATGGCCTCTTCGCGGCGCTCCTTGTTGAAGTGCTGCCGGATCTTGGTGCGCGCCCGCGGGCTCTTGACGAACCCCAGCCAGTCCCGCGTCGGGCCGGCGGTGTCCGATCTCGAGGTGAAGATCTCGATGACGTCGCTGTTGCCGAGCACTGTCTCCAACGGCACCAGCTTGCCGTTGACCTTCGCGCCGATGCACTTGTGCCCGACCTCGGTGTGCACCGCGTACGCGAAGTCGACCGGCGTCGACCCCGACGGCAACGCGATCACGTCACCCTTCGGCGTGAAGACGTACACCTCCTGGCTCGACAGGTCGAACCGCAACGCATCGAGGAACTCCGACGGATCGGCCGCCTCCCGCTGCCAGTCGAGCAACTGCCGCAGCCACGTCATCTCGTCGATGCCCGCGGGCGGGCCAGCGGTCGTGGTGGCGTTCCTGGTCTCCATGTACCGCCAGTGCGCCGCGATGCCGTACTCCGCCGTACGGTGCATCACGTACGACCGGATCTGCATCTCCACCGGCTTACCGGTCGGACCGATCACGGTGGTGTGCAACGACTGGTACATGTTGAACTTCGGCATCGCGATGTAGTCCTTGAACCGGCCCGGAACGGGCTGCCAGTTCGCGTGGATCACACCGAGGGCGGCGTAGCAGTCGCGCACGCTGTCGACCAGGATCCGCACGCCGACCAGGTCGTAGATGTCGGCGAACTCCCGCCCACGCACGATCATCTTCTGGTAGACGGAGTACAGGTGCTTCGGCCGCCCGCTCACCTCCGCCTTGATCTTCGCCGTGCGCAGGTCGTTGCCGACCTTCTGCGTCACCTGGCGAAGCACCGCGTCCCGCACCGGCGAGTGCTCGTTGATCAGACGGTGGATCTCCTCGTACCGCTTCGGGAACAGCGTTCCGAAGGCAAGATCCTCCAACTCCCACTTGAGTGTATTGATGCCGAGCCGGTGCGCCAGCGGCGCCAGGATCTCCAGCGTCTCCTTGGCCTTCTGCTCCTGCTTCTCGCGCGGCAGGAACCTCAGGGTGCGCATGTTGTGCAGCCGATCGGCCAGCTTGATCACCAGCACCCGCGGGTCCTTGGCCATCGCGACGACCATCTTGCGGATCGTCTCGGCCTTCGCCGCATCGCCCAGCTTCACCTTGTCGACCCTGGTGACGCCGTCGACCAGCAGCGCGACCTCGCCGCCGAACTCCGACCGCACCGACTCCAGCGGGTACCCGCACTCCCCGATCGTGTCGTGCAGCAGGGCGGCGGCCAGCGTCGTGGAGTCCATGCCGAGGTCCGCCAGGATCGTGGCGACGGCCAACGGATGCGTGATGTACGGATCCCCCGACGGCCGGTACTGCCCGGCATGCAGCTCATAAGCCTTGTCGTAGGCCTTCTGCAGCAGCCGCAGATCGCCCTTCGGGTGCGACGACAGATGCGTCGAGATGAGTGGCTCCAGTACCGGACTGATCCCCTTGGCCTGCCACGGCGCGTTGAAGCGGGCCAGGCGGGCCCGGACCCGCCGCCCGGTGGGCGTACCGAACAACCCGAAGCCTGCCCTGCCCGGGCTGTCCAGCCCTGTCCCGGAATTCCCGGGTGCGGAAAGGTCGACCGCGGGCAACTCGTACAGGGTGCCGTCGGCGGTCCGTATCGTGGCTTCGCGCAAGCCGATCCGGACCCGCCTCACCTCGCCTTGCGTGGTGGCCACGGTATGGGTGTGCGAATGTCCGTCGACCGTCGTCGAGACATCGAGCAGAAGTGGGACCGTTGCGGGAACCTGAATGGCCGTCAGCTGATCGCCGCTGACCTCGCCGACCACGAGATAGTTGCCGTCCCGACGCAGCCCCAACCGGGCCGTGCCCACCGTCCCGGATATCGCGACCGCGTCGGCGGTGTGAAGACCGGACGGAGGTGGAGCCGGAGCGAGGGCACGTCCCGTTCCCAGATGTTGTGCCACGACATGTGACAGCTGCCAGCCGGTGACGGAGGAGCGGACCTCGTCCGGCAGCCGCGGCCAGGCGCCGGCCAGCCATTGCGCGACACCAGACCTGCCTTCTTGAATGAGGGCGTACAGCGCGGGGCGAAGGGCATGATCGATGGCGGAGCCATCGCCGACGACTGAGCGGCCGCCGCTCGGAGCATCGTCGTCGGGCCGTCCCTCGGCCGTATTGCCGCCGTCGGCCACTGCGGAAACCGCGAGCCAGGTGACGTGCTCCTCGAGCCGCAGCGCCGGCGCAATCGCGGCGTGCACGTCGGCAATAACCCGCTCCACCTGGTGGATGGGGTTGTCCGGTGCCGCGCCGCGGATCTGGGCTCGCAGCCGTGCGCGTAGAAGCGGTAGGACGTCCGGGTGCAGCACCACCGCGTCGGCGGACCGGATCGCCACCCAGTCGCTGAACCAGAGGTCGGCTTCGGAACCGACATCCAGAGACGGCGCCACGGTCAGCCGCATCGCCCGCATGAGCTCCGGCTCGATGCGGGTGGCCGTTGAGAGAAGGGTTGCCAGCAGTGCCGCTCCGGGCGGCGGCTCGACAGTCTCGATCGACGGCAGCGGGGAGGACATCATCGCAACCGGGTACTGACCGAGCTCGTGGTCGAGGTGCGGTCCCAAGCCACCAGACTCGCCCGCTCCCGCAGCCACCGCGGCCACCGCGACGGCGGGTACGGGACAAGACCCACGACGGCGGAGGCCCGCTGCGCGACGACCGTCAGGAAGCGGATCCACTCGTCCTGCGGCGGGCCGGGGGGACAGTTCGGATGGACGATCGCGCCGAAGTCGCTCAGCAGGAGTATCCGCGTGCCTGGCGCCGATGGCTGATACCTGACTCGGCGAGCACCCGGACGCAGCGCCACTCCTCGCAACGGCGAGCCGAGGAAGTACCTGACATCGACGCTGTTGGCGCCCAGCAAACGGCGGACCTGCTGGACGAACACGCTCTGATCGCGGGCGAACGGCCGCATGCTGTCGCTCCGGTCCACCAGCAGTTGGGCACCGTAGCGCATCGTTCGCTGCGCGTGCCTGGGAAGCGTGGGCACCGGAAGGCGGTTCGCCAACAGGTCGACCACGGCCGGCACGTCGAGGTCACCGTCCGGAACGTCGCGACCGAGCAGCAGTTGGATGATCGCCACACCGGACCGCGGCGGCAGCAACGAGGTGTGTGGAGGAACGGCGCTGAGCGACGTGGGATCCGCACGCGGAAGACTGATCTGGCCCATGTCGACCTCCGTCGGTCGTACCTGGCCGACCGGCGTCAACAATGGCGCGTCGCGCGGCTCGGGATCGACGCTGGGAGCCGGCCCGGTCTCGCCCGCTTCGGACGGTTGGGGCGAAGTCACGGACGGGGGGTGGTCATCCGGTGGAAGCTGCGCCGCGCGTTGAACCACCTGCCCGCCGGCCACCTGTTCGGACGGACCGATCGGTGTTGACGACGGGACGGGCGCCAGTCCGAGGAGAGACGCGATGAAGTCCCACTCCGACTCCGTCGCGGGTCGGAGTGCCGCCATGGCTGTGGCGAGGTCACCAAGCCAGGTGTCGCTGGTCATCTTCGATTCCGGGTCGTTGCGGTTTGATCAACACGAACTTGCGAAGCAGCGGCCACACGTCGTCGGTCGGACCGACGCCCAGGTGTCGGCAGGCGCGCAACGCATCGAGGAACTCGGCAGTGCTGGCCGGCCGGATGCCGTGCATGCGAGCCTTGTCTCTGGCCTCGATCACAGCCTGCGCTACTTCCCGAGCCAGCGCTTCGTGACTGTCGGTCCACCCTTCGCCGTAGGTGGTGAAGTGCTCCTGTGCGATGGTGACCAGCCGGTCCGCGTCGGGTGGATCCAGCCAGAGGACCACGCAGCGGCGCAGAAACGCCTCGGGCAGCTCCCGCTCCTCGTTCGTGGTGATGATGATCAGGTGGCGGGCCGTGTCCGTCGGCACCGGCCGCGTGCTGGGTGCCTTCCGGACCTCCAGGTTGAGCTCCGAGATCACGAACGAGCTGGACGACAACGGCACCAGGATCCCGTTGGGCAGGTCGGGATCCGCCTTGTCGATCTCGTCGATCAAGACCACCGCATGATCAGGCGACCGGTCGCGGTTGACCTCGGCAAACGGCTGCAGCGGTGGATGACTGGTCGCCGTCTCGGCGCCACGCCGCTTCGCGGACTCCGGATCGAACGCCCACCACAGCGCGCCTGGTTCGATGTACGCGGAACTCGCGAGATCGCGGATGCCGGATTGAGCATCGGCGAGCCTTCGGACCGCGTCGAACGTCCACAGCAGGTCCCGGGCCTGGCTGCGCGAGGTGATCACATGTTCGTAGTAGCGCCAGTTGCGCTGCCTGGCGACGTATGCCGCTACCGTCGACTTACCCGACCCGGGGCTGCCCCGTAGCAGCAGCGGTCGCCCGGTGGCGAGGGCGACCCGCACGGCCATGTCGAGCTCGGGTGGCATGACGTACACCAGACCGTCGTGCCGGTCCGGAAAATCAAGCGGTGCGCTGGTGACCGTCATCTGGCTCCCTCACCGGTTCCGAAGTTGCATCAGTGCGCGAACATTGCGACGGGCTGCCAGCTCGTCACCCGGCTGTAACGGCGGGCTCAGAACCTGGACCGGGCCGAGCCCCCACCCGTTCGAGTCATCGACAGCTGGGGTGTCCTGCCCGGTCAACAGCAGAACGACGATGCCGCGGTGCCTTTCACGAACGATCCGCAACGCCGAGATCACTGACTCCAACGGCACGCCGGCCGGGTCGACGATCAGGTAGGCCGGCTCATCCATCGGCGCGGCATCGGCGAGGGTCCACGGCGGCTCTATCCCGAGCAGGTCCATGATCGTCTTCTCGTAATGGCAGACGAGCTCCTCGACGACATCCTCACCCACCGGCGTCGCTGCGACCTGGCGCCAGTGTTCGCCGCGGCACGTAGCCCGGTTCAGATAGTCGTCAGCAGTCTCCTGCTTGTGCGCATTGAGCGCGGTCACCACCACCGAGTCCTGCTGGACCGCCAGGTGCGACGCCGACACCAGATGCCGTGCCGCCTCGCCGCTCACCCACGTGAACGCGACGTCTCGAATGAGCTTGTCGAGCCATTCGCGACCCATGAAATCGCAGATCACGCGGACAGCGCGATACGCGTGCCGGCTCATTCCCTCATCGAGCAGCTGGTGCGCGAGGAAGCGGCTCCCCTCATGGAGTTTCACCAGGCGCACGTCCTCTTCGGCGACGCCCAGTTCCCGGGCGCACTCGCCGAGCTTGTCCTGATCGCCGACCAGGGTCAGGAAGAAGGAAACGCGGTCGGCCCAGCGCCGCATCTGGGTCGTCTCCGCCTGCCGTGGAGGAAGGCGTGCGAGTCGCTGCGTGATGTCATCGGCCAGCGCCTCGGGGTCGCCGAACCCGGTCGGCACGAGCCGAGCGAACTGGAGCTGCCGCAACTCGCTGAACCCCGCTGCCGCCACGTCGCTCGGTTGCAGGTCGCCGACCAGCACCGGGATGACGGCCACGGGCGAACCCAGGGCGCGCCGCCACATCAGGATGGTGATCTCTCGCCGAACCCACGTTGACTGCAGCGCGTCACGCGTCAAGAGCAACACCGCTGCATGACAGTCGGCCAGCCAGTGGGTGAGCACAGATCGCCAGTCCTGGCCGGGACGTAGCTCGTCCTTGTCGACGAGGACCTGATAATTCTTCTCTCGTAGCTGAAGACAGACCGCATTGCGGACCTCGTGCGCAAAAGGGTCATGACTCGAGTGGCTGATGAAGACACGACGCTGGCCTGGCGGTGCAGCGTCGCGGTCAGTGCCGGCCACGTAACAGATTCTGCATCATTACGCCGCCGCCGGCGGCGCGGGCCTCCACTCCTGACGAGATGTCTACCACCGCTGGCGGAACCGGCACCTCGCTGTCACCAAAACGCCCAGGCTGAATCGCGAATCGTTGTCATGGCCCCGCAAAAAGCGAACATGATTCAATTTCGCCACGCCGTTGCGTCGCCGATCACGACACCGGCGCATCGGCCCGGGGCCAGGAACTCCATGGCCGCCGCACCGACGTCGTCGACCGTGACGCCCTCCAGCCGCGCCGCGTGTGCGGCGGGCCAGCCAGCGTCCAGGCCCGCCGCGGCCAGCGTCAGCAGGCTCGACGCCAGGCCCGCCTGCGTTGCCGCGGCAAGTTGCTGGTTGCCTATGGTGTATTGGCGGGCGGCCGCCACCTCGGCGGCGGAGGGCGGCCGGGTGCCGAGGCCGGCCAGCTCGGTGCCGATTTCCGCCAGTGCAGGTTCGACGACCTCGTTGGCGGTGTCGGTATCGATCAGGATGGCGGCACCGCCCGGCGTGTGCTCGAAGGCGGAACGCACCGAGTAGGTGAAGCCCTGCCGCTCACGCAGGTTTGCCACCAGCCGGGAGGAGAAGTATCCGCCCAGGATCTGGTTTGCCAGTTGCAGCGCCGGATACCGCCGGTCCGGGTACGACACGGCCGGCGCACAGAGCCGGATCTGCGAGAGGACGGCGCCTGCCTGATGCACCAGGGCGGGCTCCGCGCCGCCGATCGCGGGCGCGGGTGCCAGCTCGGCGGCGACGCGCTCGGATCGCCAGTCCGCCAGCGTCCCGGCCGCCGCTTCGACAGCGGCGTCCGGGTGCAGGTCGCCCACCACCACCAGGATCGAGCCGCGCGGCACGACCGCCCGGCGGTGCAGCTGCCGCACCCACTCGACGTCGATGGCCAGGACGTGTGCCGGCTGGGGTATCGGCCACCCGAGCGGATGGTCGCCGTAACAGTGCCGCCGACGGGCTGCGCGCGCTCTGAGCTGCGGTTGGGAGCCTTCGGCCTGGCGCTGCTGGGCGCACCGGTCGCGGTCGCGGGTGAACGTCGGCTCCGGATACGTGGCGCCGGTCAGCACGTCGGCGACATGGTCCAGCAGAAGCGGGAGGCCCGACGCCGGTCCGTGGCCGGCGACCAGCAGCCGGATCTGGTCCGCTTCAGCGGCCAGAGTCCCCCCGATCGAGCCCAGTTCGGTCTCCATCCGATCCCGGTCACGACGCGCGGTGCCGCTGAACAGTGCCGTCGCCAGCAGGTCGGCGCCGGCCAGATGAGTGGGGTCCGGTCCGGCGAAAGGTACGTACAACCGCAGCTCCACCGTGGGTGCCGTGGCCAGGCGGGCGGCCAGCACGCGAAGGCCGTTGTCCAGCACGACGTCAGCGGTTGCCGGCGGCTCGGCCGGCCGCCGCGGCCGCAGCGGAGGCAGTGGACGCGGTCCGGGTACGGTCCGGCCGATCTCCCACGCGCTGCGAAAGCGGGTCGGGTTCACCGTCCGGCCCCCGGCTGCACCGTCAGGATGGCACGGCAGCTGCCCACCAGGGCCTTGGCGGCGGCGGCGACTTCGGTGGCGGTCACCTCCGCAACCAGGCCGGGCAGTTCGGCGACCAGTTCGGCCCGACCGAACAGCAGCTCCGCCTGCCCGAGCAGGATGGCCCGCGCCGGCACGCTTTGCATCTCCCGGTGCAGCATCGTCGCCAGCCACGGAGCGACCCGACCCAGCTCCGCATCGGCAGGACCCCGCTCGGCCAGGTCGGCCAGTTCCTCGTCGACGGTGTGCGCCAGCTGGTCGGCGGGTGTCCCGCTGCGCTCGATGGCCGTGATGACGAGGGTGTCCGGGTCCCGCACCTCGAACGGGCGGCCGAACAGCCCGCAGGCCGCCGAGACCTGCATCGCCCCCGGGACATCGTGCACCGTGCGCCGCACCAGCCGAGAACCGTGCCCGCCGCCGAGCACGGCGGCCAGTACGACGTTGGTCAGGTACTGCTTCAGATCCGTCTCGGGATCCGGTAGCCGGTATCCGATCGCCGTGGCCCGCATCGGCGCGAGCGGGTCGACCCGCTCGTCGCGCCGGTCCGACCCGGGAAACGGCTCCGCCAGGACCGGCCGGTCCGGCACCGGTCGGGCCGGCACATCGGCGAAGTGCCGCTCGGCCAGCTCGACGACGTCGTCGACGGCGAAGTCACCCACGACGGTGAGAACGGCGTTGGCCGGCGCGTAGTACGCGTCGAAGAAGGCCGCGCAATCCGTGAGGGTGGCCCGGTCGAGGTTCACGAAATCGCCGTATCCGTTGTGCGTGTTCGCGAAGCTCCGGTACAGCACCTGCGGCAGCGGAATCCACGGGAACCCGCCATACGGTCGGCTGAGCACGTTTCTCCGGATCTCTTCCTTGACGACCGCGACCTGGTTGCGGAGGTTCTCCTCGGTCAGCAGCGGCGCGCGCATCCGGTCAGCCTCCAGGAACAGCACCCGTTCCAGCGCCTCGGCGGGAGCCGTGTTGTGGTACGCGGTGTGGTCGGGATGCGTGGAGCCGTTGCAGGAACCGCCCACCGCCTGCACCTGCCGATGGTGTTCCAGCTTCGGGAGACTTTCGCTGCCCTGGAACATCAGGTGCTCGAAGAGGTGGGCGAAACCCGAGTAGCCGGGCCGTTCCGAACGGAATCCGACGCCGTAGTGGACGGCAACACCGATCACCGGCAACGCCCGGTCCGGCATCAGCAGGACGCGCAGGCCGTTGGCGAGCGACGCACGCACAGGCGCTTCCATCCCGCTCATCGCGCCTCGATCGGCTCTGGTGCGGGCGCCGGGTTCCAGTGCCCGACCAGCTCGGCGTAGCGGCTGGACCGGCCGAGCAGGTCGTCGTGCGTTCCGTGGTATGCGCGCGTGCCGTCCAGCAGCAGCACCCGTCCGGCGCGGCGGGCGGAGCTGATCCGGTGGGCGATCACGATCAGCGTGCCGGACCTGCGGACGAATGCGTTCTCCGCGCGTGCCTCGGCCACCGGGTCCAGGTGACAGGTCGCTTCGTCAAGGATCAGCACCTCCGCCTCGGAGAGGTACGCGCGCGCCAGCGCCACGAGCTGGCACTCCCCTGCGGACAGATCGGTGGGTGCCAGGTTGGCGTCGTAGCCGCCGAGCCGATCGACCAGTGGCCGGAGGCCGACCTCGTCCACCGCCTGGTCAAGGGCCGCCGGCTCCGGATGGGGACGCAGGTAGCAGAGATTCTCGCGGATGGTGCCGGCAAACACGTATGCCTCCTGCGGAATGAGGGTTACCGCACGCCGCACGTCGGCGGTGGCCATGGCGTCGAGTGGCGCGTCGCCGAGCCGGATCTCTCCCCGGTCCGGCCGCAGTGTCCCGGCGAGCAGGTTGGCCAGAGTGGACTTCCCGATCCCGCTGGAACCGACGATGGCGAGATGGCTGCCGGACGGTACGGTCAGGTCGAGCTCGTGCAGCACCGGTTCGGACCGCGGGCCGTATGCGAAGGTCACCCGGGCCAGCCGCAGCTCGTAGCCGTCCGGGGTGGCCGGGTGCTCCGGCTCCCGGACGTCTGATGGCGCCGACGCCTCGGCCAGCCGGCGCAGGGTCACGGCCAGCCGGAGCCCGGATGCGCCCACGGTCTGGGTGGCCAGCCGAACGGCGGGCTCCAGGCCGGCGGTGACGTAGGTGACCGCGCCGACGATCTCGCCCGCGGTCGCGCCGCGCCGAAGCAGCCATGGTGTCCACGCGAGAACCAGGATCAGCGGCAGGTACGCGCCGAGCGAGGCGGTCAGGTTGCGTGCCGCGGCACCCCTGCCCATCGCCCGCGCGGCGGCGGCGGACGCGTCCATGTGCCGACCGACGCGGTCGACCGTCAGCTCGACGGCACCGCAGGCGGCCACGTCCCGGGCGCCGGCGACCGCGGTGCCGGCGCTGCTCGCCACGGTCTCGTCGGCGAGCACGACAGCCCGCTGGCGGGCGATCAGGGTTCGCATCAGGCACCCGAAGAGCACCAGAGATCCGATCACGGCGGGAACCGTGAGCACGGCGATCGCCGGGTCCAGGGTGAGCAGTCCGGCCGTTGCCGCGAGCACCGTGAACAGCACCCGCCGCAGGTTCATCAACAGGCCAGCGAGCACGTCCCGGACGGTTTCCACCTGCTGGGTCAGGCGGGACACCGCGGCGGCGTCCAGACCGTCGACGCCGGCGGACGCCCGATGGAGGGTGCCGCTGACCACTCGCTCCAGCGTCGCATCCCGTACCGGCTCCACGACGCTCGCGAGCGCCGGGAACGAGGATCGTGTGGCCAGGGCGGCCAGGCCGTGCACGCCGAGCAGCGCCGCGAGCCAGCCCAGTCCGGCACCGGACCGGCCGGCCAGAAAGCCGTCGTCGATGGCGCGGGCCACCAGGTGCCCGCCGAGCAGTGCCGGCAGCGCCTCCAGCGCGGCCCAGCCGGCCACCCTCGCCAACCCCTGGGGCTGCGTGCGCAGGTCGCCGAGGAGCAGGACCCAACCCCGCCGAGTGGCCGGATTCATGGCACCGTCTCCGGTTCGAAGAGCCGCCGGTAGTCGGCGTGCGACCACAGTTCCTCGTGGGTCGCGAGCGCGCGTACCCGTCCCCGATCCAGCCAGGCGACCAGATCTGCGCGGGCCGCGGTGGTCATCCGATGGGCGACGATCAGACGGGTCCGGCCCCGCAACGCCTCGACCAGCGCAGCGCTCACCTCGCGCTCGGTTATCGTGTCGAGGTTCGACGTGGCGTCGTCGAGGATGATCAGCCGCCCACCCTGGGTCACGGCGCGGGCCAGGCCGAGCCGCTGCGCCTCCCCGCCGGACATCGGAGTGTGGGCCAGCGCGGTGTCGTAACCCGCCGGCAACCGGGCCACGAACGCGTCGGCCTGTACCGTGCGCGCGGCCCGCTCGACGTCGTGCCGCTGCGCCTGCGGCCGGCCCATCGCCAGCCCGTCCGCAACGGTGTCGCCCAGCAGGACGGGGCGTTCGAAGGCGTAGCTCACCTCGGCGCGCAGGGCCGCAAGGGACAGCTCCCGGAGCGGCACACCGTCGAGCAGTACATCGCCGCTGTCCGGTTCGATCAGCCGGCCGGCGACCGCGGCGAGCACCGATTTGCCGGTACCTGAACGGCCGACCACGGCCACCGAGCATCCGGCCGGCAGGGCCAGGTCCACCGCGTCCAGGAGTGGCTGGTCATGGTCGTATACGGTCACCGCCCGCAGAACGAGCTCACCCGATCCGGCGGGCAACGAGCCGGTGCCTGCGCTCATGGCCGGAACGTCGTGGACCTCCTGGAGGCGGCGTGCGTTCGCACGGGCGCGGGCGACGCCGAGGAAGACCCGGGTCTGTCCGAAGAACCCGAGGGCCAGCAGCACGTACCCGGCCGCAGCCAGCATCTGACCAGGAGTGATCCGCCCGCCGCCCAGCAATACGCCGGCCACCGCGAGCACGATGACCTGCATGGCCGGCGCGAGGAGTCCGGACTGCCAGCCCACCCGACCCTGCGCGCGCCACATGCCGTAGCCCAACGAACGCAGGTCGGCCGCGGGCGCGAGGACCCTGGCGATCTCGCGCCGCTCCGTACCGCAGGCGCGGACGGTCCGGATTCCGGCGAGTGCGTCGCTCAGCCGGCCGGCGATGGTGCCATAGGTGATCTGGTAGCGGACGACGAGGCCGCCGAGCTCGGTCACGAAGGACCGGATCAGTGGCACCCCGACCGGCATGCCAACCAGGAACGCGGCGGCCAGCCACGGGTCGATCAGCAGCAGGGCGACGAGGCCGCCGGCGGCAACCAGCATCGACGACAGGCCACCGGCCAGTCCCGGACCGACGGCCGCCACCTCCGGCGCGCTGCTGACGATGCGGCTGACCACGTCGCCGGTGCCGAACCGGCGCTGACCGCCGGCGCCGAGGGCCAGCACGTGGCGCAGCAGCCCACGTCGAAGGTGGACCGTGACCATGGCGGTCGACCGGGCGGTGACCACCTGGCTGAGAATCTCGGCGGTGACCAGCAGGGCGAGCACGGCGGCGAGCATGGCGAGGGCGCCGGGGCCACCTTCTCCGGCGAGCTGGGCATCGACGGCGGTGGCGACAGCCGCCGGCAGCAGGAGGGCGCCCACCGCGCCGGCACCGGCCAGCGCGGTGAGCAACAGGTTCGCGCCGATTCCGGCACGAAGGACGGATGTCAGCGTCATCGGGTCGCGGCGAACTGGGCGCAGCCGAAGCTCGCTGGGCACAGGATGGTGCTGACGTAGCTGGTGAGGGTGAGGGGTCCGGAGCCGTCACCGCTGGACACGACCTCCAGCGCCTGCAGGTCCAGCAGGTACCACATGCGATGCCTCCTCCATCGAGCATCCACTGTGGAGTGACGACCCTCCACAGTGGATGACCATGACGCTTGGTTCTACGGGATGCAGAGCGCGATGCTCCACGTGCTCAGCAGGCAGAAGGACAGGCTGACGGTGCTGAAGATGGGCCCGGCGCTGTCCCCGCCGGCGTGTTGCGACGGGCCGTCCATCTGTTGCAGGTTCAGGACAAACGACATCGATACTCCTTCGGATCAGCTGGATTCGGGCTGGAAGCAGACGAACGTGGACAGCGAGCTCGCGCACAGGAGAAAGCTCCACGTGCTGATCATGATGTGCGGGTCCTCCGACGACTGGTTGTCGATAGCTTGAAGGCCCAGGACGAACGACATCTAGATCCACCTCCGTGGTCTCGAACGGCTACTCACTCGGCACATTGCAGAAGACGGTCCAGGTGCTGATGCACAGCACCCAGCTCGGATTGCTGGGGCTCTGCACGCCGTCCTCAGACTTGAGGGATTGCAGCTCCAGAACGAATGACATGGTTGTTCTCACCTCCCTCCCGCGGCTCCGGTCGGCACCGGGACCGGTCTCCGGCGCGCCGTCCGATCGAGGAACGGCAGCATCGCCGAGCCGCTGTCCGCGGCGTGTAGGGCGAACAGCACGCCGGCGTTCCCGGTGGCCAGGTCCATGGACAGGCGCAGCAGCTGGTCCCCCGGGAACGCCGCGGTGCCCCGGTAGTCGAGCGCGTGCCAGGCGAACCGACGTCGGTGCCGCTCGATCAACCCGTCCAGTTCGAGGTCGGCACCCGGCTCCCGGTCGGCATACGGCGCGCAACCGCGCAACCGCGCGAGAAAGCCGATGAGCCCGGCGCGGCCGTTGAACAGACCGGAGCCGATGACGAACTCCGGTTGCGCCGCCAGACGGATACCGTGCAGCCGCGCCAGTAGCTCGTCGTCCGGCGCGTGATGCAGGTACTCCTGGAGCACCATACCCACGCCCGCGCTGCCCGAGGCGACGTACGGGAGTATCCGCCAGCCCTCGTTGACCTGGATCGAACCGTCCTTTTCGGACCGGATGCAGTACCGCAGATCCCGGTCGAGTGCCTGCCGTGCCAGCGCGAGCCAGCGGCGGTCATCGGTGCGCTCGTACAACCGCAGCAGGAACAGGGCTTGACCGGTGGCACCCCGCATGAGTCCGGCGCGGCCGGTCGGGGTGACCGCCGTGCCGCTCTCGTCGACCTCCGGCAGGGCCGCGAGCCGGCCGGCGAGCAGGTCGCCGATGTCCAGAGCGAATTCATCCAGAGCCGCGTCCCCGGTCTGCTCCGCGAAGTGCAACACGTTGAGCCCGACGCCCGCCAGGCCGCCGAAGAGGTCGCTCGGCAGGCCCTCGAGCGGCGTACGCAGCGCGCGGTCGAGAACCTCCGCCGCATCTGCCGGCCGGTCGAGCTGGTCCAGCGCGAACGCGATACCGTGCAGGCCGTCGTAGAAACCGGCGTGCTGGTCGACCCGGCCGTCCCGGACGGCGCGCAGCAGCCACTCCTCGTGCTCCGGGTAGGTGCCGTTTCCGCTCCGCCCCAACGCGTACAGCACGCCGGCGGCACCATGCGCCAGGCCGAACCCGTTCGTTGCGAACTGCTCGATGTCGCCCGGGAAGAGCCGGTCCGGGCGGTCCGGCGTTGCGCTGGTCAGGATCGCGGACGCCAGCGACCCGCAGAGTCCGGTCCAGTCGGGTTCTGCGGAGTCCAGGGTCGCGATCAGGTCCTGGACCCTCCGGCCGCCGTCGCCCGGGTCCGGCCCGGCCGTAGGTAGGTCCAGCATGTCGAGTACCCGCTGTGCGTACCCGGCCGGGACCGGATACCGTTCGACCACCGCGTCGGCGAGGGTCCGCGCCTTGCCCGGATCCAGGTTGAACAGCATCGTCAACGGCAGGAACATCGCCAGTCGCATGCATGCCATCGCATACAGGTCAGCTGCTGGACCGGTACGGCCATCTGTCGGGACGTAGCCGGGAGCGCCCACACCGACATTGGGCGCCTCGCCGATCCGGTAGGACATTTCAAAGTCGATGAACGCGATCCGGCCGTCCGGCCGCACCATGACGTTGTTGGGATGCAGATCGCCGAAGACGATCCCCCGCTCGTGCAACCTGCCCAGCACGGCCTCGACCTGGTCCAGCAGGCCGAGAATCCACTCGGTGAATTCGGCGACCGCCGCCGCGTCGCTCTCCGCCCGGATCAGCGGGAACCGCTCCAGGGCCGCCTTCTGCACGGTCTGACCCTCGACGTACTCCTGAACGAGGAACCGGTGCTCCCACAGCTCGAAGTCCTCGAAGCAGTCGACCACCTCGTCGACGTCGGCGAGGCTGCGCAGAAACGCCATCTCCCGTTCGAGCCGGGACACCGCGTCCGCGCCGTGCGGGTCGAGTCCGGCGAACGGGCGGGCCTCCTTCAGCACGACCTGGTCACCCGAACGCCGGTCCCGAGCGAGGTAGATGCCGCCGCCGTTGGAGAAGTGCAGCGCCCGTTCGATGTCGAAGGGGAACCCGGCCGGTGGATCGCTGCTACCCAACGCCGCCCGGTGCGATTCCAGGAAACCGGGGACAGCCACCCACTCCGGTGTCGAGAAGACGGGCGTGCGTCGGTCCGGCACGAGGGTCCCGGACGGGTCTTCGATCGCGGGAACCGGGACATCCGAATCCCGGCAGTAGCGCCGGGCGAAACCACCGTAACGCACGTACAGCGGGCCCTGGTCCCAGCGCAGGTCGCTGAGAATGTACGGGCCCCGCCGGCCGGCCAACAATCCGTTCAGATCGTTGAGAACCCGTTCCAGAGCCACCTCGTTCGGTGGGTAGATCGTGATGAACTTTCCGCTACCGCTCCGCTCCGCGTATTTGAGGTTGCGGGCGATCAGCAATCCTTTCGTCGGCAGGAACTTGAATGCGATCCGCTGCTCGACGCAATAGTCGTACACCACCGCCAAGACGTCCTGGGCGTCGCTCAGACACGTGGACACATGGATCTTCCAGCCTTGCGGAGGCAGGATGGCATCCGCCGGAGCCAGATAGAGCCATGTGTCTATCGACCCACCTTTCCAGCCCTGAGGCATGCCTCCCAGCGTCTGCCGGAAACTTGAGCCGGTGACGTCCCAACGTTCCGGGGAGTCGTAGAACAAAGGATCCGCGAAACAATACTGCTGGTAACGCATGTCCATGCCACCAGCATCGCAGCGGGCGCTCCATCGCGGTCATTCCGCAACTCCACGCCGGCCCTGTCGCTGGTATATCGCGAGTACACGCATGGTCGCAGACGACTGGTCGCGAATGGCCGGCTACGGAACCGCCACCGGAAAGGCGGTGTCCAGCTCGTGCAGCGTCTCCAGCGTGTCCGCTTCGGTGAGGATGGCGCGCTGAGTGCCCCGCAACAGGCGGCCCGGCTCCATGCCGAACTGGCGTCGCAGAAGACTGTCGACGTCGGCATACACCTGAAGTGCCTCCACCTGTCGGCCGCTGTGATGCAGAGCGACCATGAGTTGGCAGTGCAACCGTTCCCGCAGGGGATGCTCGATCGTCAGCCGCCGCAGTTCCGGTATGAGATCCTGACCATTGCCCAACCGCAGGTCAATCTGAATCCGCTTCTCCAGCGTGGTGAGGTAACGCTCGACAAGCTGGGCGAGCTGAGGGCACGTGCGGGGATCGAGGCCGGTGTTGGCGAGGGGTTGCCCCTGCCAGTACGAGAGCGCGGTCTGTAGCAGTCCCCTCGCCGCGACCTGGTCGCCGGCGTCCAAGGCTCGCCGGCCCTGGCCGATGACATTCTCGAACCGGTCGAGGTCGAGTTCGTCCGGTCCGACCTCGATAAGGTAACCGGGCGGTTCGTGCCGAAGCCGGTGCGCGTCATCCTTTCCGAGCGCCCGGCGTAGGTGCCAGACATACGTCTGGAGGTTCTTTCTCGCTGAACTTGGCGGCCCGACGTCCCAGAGGGTGTCGATCAAGCCGGTCACCGGGACCAGACTGTTTCGGCGCAGCAGTAACAGCCCAAGCACGTCGCGTTGCTTTCCATGACGGATGCGCCTTTGGCCACCCCGGTCGTCGCGCACGTCGAGGCGACCAAGTACATAGAACCGCATCAGAGCCCCCGTCTTGCCGGCCACGGCCGGCCGCCGGTGGCCTCGACATGCGGTCGAAGGTAGCCGACGCGGCCACCGACGGTCCTTTCAACGGTCTTTCCCCCGACGCAAGGTGCCTCAAGAGCCCGGACGGCGATCGAGTCAACGATCACGGGCGCCGATACAACGGCAACGGGTCGACGACCGCGATCCGGAGGTGCCCGGTTCACCCGACATACGCAAATTGCGACCGCTTCGTTCGTCACCACGACCCGCGACGTTCTCGGCCGGGAGTTCGGCCGCCGGAAGGACGGGGGACATCCGCCAGCTGACCCGGCTCACCAGGCCATCGGTACGTCCGTCCGGGCCACCTGCTCGGCGGTAGGATGCGGCGGACGGCGGAAGGGGACGGCGGTGGCGGCTCGCGGCGACCGGCCACGGATCGGTCAGGTCGCAGATCTTGCGGGCGTCAGCGCGACCACGGTTTCGCACGCACTCAACGGCCGACGGCCGGTGTCAGCGGCGACGCGAAAGCGCATCCTGGACGCGATCGAACAGTTGGGCTACCGGCCGAACGTCGTCGCTCGCGGCCTGCGGGCCGGGCGCACGATGACCATCGGGCTGGTCATTCCGGACATCACCAACCCGTTCTATCCCGTCCTGGCCCGTGGGCTGCAGGATGTGCTCGGACCGGCGGGGTACGACGAGATCGTCACCAACACGAACGGCGAGCGCGACCTGGAACGACTCGCGCTGGACAAGATGATCTCCCGGCAGGTCGACGGCATCGCGTTCGCGGTCTTCCACACCCACCCCGACGACCTCCGGCCGGTCATCGACGCCGGCATCCCGGTGGTACGGCTCGGTGGCCGCCAGGCACAGCCGGGCGTCGACCTCGTCCACAGCGACGACGAGAGCAGCGCGGCCGAGGCGACGCGCCACCTGCTCCGCACCGGTTACCAGCAGATCGCCTTCGTGTGCGGCCCAGCCGCCGAGGGCCCGGCGGCCGAGCGGGTGGCGGGCTACCGCGCGGCGCTGCAGGAGGCGGGCCACGCCGTCGACCCGGACCTGATCGCGTACACCGAGTTCAGCCGGGCGGGCGGTGCGGCCGGTGTCGGGGGCCTCCTGGATCTGGCCCGCCCGCCGGACGCGGTCCTGTGTGCCAACGACGTGATGGCGATCGGCGCGCTCGACGCGGCCCGCGAGCGGAGCCTGCGGGTGCCGGACGACCTGGCCGTGATGGGCTTCGACGACATCGAGGCGGCGAGCCTTGTGAGCCCTCAGCTGACCACGATGGCCAACCCGGCCCGGGAGATCGGCCAGGCATGCGGCCGACTGCTGATCGACCGCATCTCGGACGCGGTCGGCGGCGATGCCACCGAGGTCATCATCCCCGCCCGTCTGATACGTCGCCAGTCAGCCTGATCGGTCTCTCTTGACTTCGACCGCGTCGGGAGTAGATTCCGATCAGTCTTAACGTTTTGCTGACCCCAAATCGGACTGGCGGCAGCGTATGACCACACCGTTGCCGGAAACCCAGGCGCCCTGGCCGGCCCGAGACGGCCTGCGCATCACCGGTGTACGGCCGATCGTCACCGCGCCTGAGGCGACCCTCGTCGTGGTACGCGTGGATACCTCCGACGCCGGCCTGTACGGCCTCGGTTGCGCCACCTTCACCCAGCGGTACGGCGCTGTTGCCGCGGCCGTGGAGCACCTGGCGTCGCTGGTGATCGGCCGGCACCCGGCCGACATCGAGGACATCACGCGGATGCTGCACCTGTCGTCGTACTGGCGCAACGGGCCGGTGCTCAACAGCGCACTGTCCGGTGTGGACATGGCGCTGTGGGACATTGCCGGCAAGCGGCTCGGCGTCCCGGTGTACGAGCTGCTGGGCGGGCGGGTCCGCGGGGCCGTGCCGCTATACACGCACGCGGGCGGCGCGAGTATCGAGGAGACCATCGAGCAGGCGCGGGGTTTCCTGGCCGAGGGCTACCGGCACGTGCGGCTCCAGGTCGGCGGCCCGGGACTGGGCACGTACGGCGCACCCGGCCGGGCCGGCGGCTATCCGGACGCACCGTACCCGGACGGCTGGGACGTCCAGCATTACCTGCACGCCACTCCGGCCCTGTTCGAGCGGGCGCGGCGGGAGCTGGGCGACGACGTCGCGTTGCTGCACGACGTACACAGCCGGCTGACGCCGAAGCAGGCGATCGTGCTGTGCCGGGCGCTGGAGCCGTACCGGCTGTTCTTCGTCGAAGACCCGGTGGCACCGGAGCACTACGACCGGCTGCCGGAGGTGCGCGCCGCGGCGCCGGTGCCGATCGCGGCGGGTGAGCAACTCTCCTCGGTGGCGGACGCCGCCCGCCTGGTGACGGGCGGCAGCGTCGACCTGCTCCGGTTGCACGTCTCCGCGGTCGGCGGCCTCACCCCGGCACGCAAGCTCACCGCGCTGTGCGAGCTGAGCGGCGTGCAGACCGCCTGGCACTCGCCGGCCGACGTCTCACCCATCGGCCTCGCCGCCAACCTCACGCTCGACATGACGAGTCACGCCTTCGGCATCCAGGAAGGGCACGCGTACCCGGAGGCTGTCCACGAGGTCTTCCCGGGCACGCCACGTCCGGTCGGCGGCTACATCACCCCCTCACCGGACCCGGGGTGGGGCATCGACCTGGATGAGGCGCGGGCCACGAAACACCCGCCACGCCGATACGCCCATGAGCGCTGGGCGGCCCGCGTCCGCCGTCCGGACGGCGCGCTCGAAGCACCCTGACCGCCCGGTTCACCGCGCAGCCGTTGGCCGCCAGCCGTGTGCCGGGACGAAGCCGAGCAACTCGCGGCTCAGCCGGGTGGAGATCGGCACGGCGAACCCGTCCAACGGTTCGGTGCGGAGAGACGTGGGGTAGTACCGGCTGAGCAGTTCGGCGGTCGGCGCCAGCGCGACGGTGTCGGGCGCGGCTACGTGGACGACGGCGTGGCCCTCGAACGGCCGGACCAGCGCGGTGGCGACCGCGTCCGCGGCGTCGCGCGTGTCGATCCAGCCCCACAGACCGCCCCGGTGGTCGCCGAGGTTGGCCTGGACGAGCGCGACGTGGTGACGCAGCCGCTCGCCGGTGCCGATGAACGGGAACCGCAGGCTCACGGCCGGAATCCCGAACCGGTTGCTGACCGTCGCCGTGACCAGCTCGCCGACCTGTTTGGACAGACCGTACGGGTCGTCGCCCACATACGGGTGGTCCTCGGCCACCGGCACCCGTAGCGGTGCGGCTCGGCGCCGCGACCACGCCAGCCCGAGGGCGGAGAGGCTGGAGACGTACACGATCCTGCGCACGCCGAGCGTCCCCGCCGCTTCGAGGAGGTGGTACGCGGCGCCGACGTTGTTGTCGAACACGTCGTCGTGCCCCGGGTTGGGGATGGCGGCTGCGTGCACCACGGCATCGACGCCGGAAAGCAGCCGGTCGAAGCCGGAGGCGTCGCGCAGGTCGCCGGCGACGGTGTCGTCGGCCGGGCCGGGCGGCGGCGTCCGGTCGTGCGCGCGGACGGTGTGCCCGTCGGCGTGCAGCCGGGTGACCACCGCCTGACCCAACATGCCGGCACCGCCGGTGACCAGGACCTTCACCCAAGCCTCCTCATGCCACGGCCGCGGGTGCGAAGTTGGCGGTCAACTCCTGGGCGCCGACGACGGTGAACGTGTACTCCGGGGAGGTGGAGACCTCCGCGTCGCCGATGGTCCAACTGACGAAGCGGAAGCCGGACGCGGCCTCGGCCGACGCGGTGACCGGGGCCCCGGGTTCGTAGAAGCCGGGCCGGGTCTCGTTGCCCGTGAGCCTGACCGTGCCGCCGCCGGCGGGAGCCGCGGCGGCGGTGACGTTGTGCTCGACAATATTGATCACCATCACGTTGTGCAGTGTCGTGCGCCCGACGCTGGTGGTGCCGTTGTAGCGCATGAGGTTGACAACGGTGACGTTTCCGCCGGACACCTTCACGGAGTAACCGTCGGTCCCGAGGTTGTCGGTGCCCAGGTTGAAGACCGTGACGTCGCCGGAGTTCACGACCAGCCCGTTGTGCAGGCCGTAGCCGAACACGTCGACGACGGTCAGCCGGCGCGCACCGTCGACGGTGACCAGGTCGGCGTACTTGCGCGTCCAGCCGTCGATCACCTGCGGGAAGAGATCCCGTCCGAGGACCCAGTTGGGCAGGTAGAAGCCGGTCCGCACGAAGGTGTTGCCGTTGCTGAGTACACCCTCGACCCGCCCGTGGTCGCTCTTGCCGACGGTCACGCCATGCCGCACGAACGTGCCTTTGATCTTGCGGACCAGGAAGTGGTCGTTGCGGTACATGGACATGTCGATGGCGTTCCACGCGTTGGGCAGTCCGATGTTGACGGCGTACGTATGGCTGCCCTGGCCCCGGATGGCGTAGGGGTAGGGAACCAGGCCGCCCGGCGCGGCGGGGTTGTTTTCCGGGTAGAAGACACGCAGGCCGCTGACCCCGGCCCGCTCCCCGCGGAGCGTGATGGCGGCCTGGTCGGTGTCCGGGTTGGCGGTGCCGTGGCCGGCGAAGGACATCAGTACGGTGCCACCGCTGCGCCCGTCCTCGTCCCGGTTCGGCACGGAGGACGCACCGCGCAGCTCGACGCCGGCCGGCACGACGAGACGCCCGTCGAGCCGGTACCAGCCGGCCGGGAGGTAGACCACGCCGCCACCGTCGCGCCCGGCACGGTCGAGCGCCCGCTGGATGCCCGCCGTCGCGTCCCGCGCGGGGAGGTAGCCGTTGCCGCGCGGGGTGTGCACGTCATACAGGACGGCATGTCTGGGTTTGACTGTGGCGGGTGGCGCGTCCTCGGCGGGCACGGTGCCGGCAAGCTGGTACACGGTTCCCCGTACCGCGCCGGTGAGCCGGGTGTCGGTGAGCTTGACGTAGCCACCCCCATTGTTCACCACCGCGGCCTGGCTGCCTTCCAGAACGCTCGCGGCCAGCGACAGTCCCCACCGGGCGTCGAACTGGTCGACCCGTAGGGCGGTGTCGGTACGCACGAGCCGCACCCGCTGGAAAATGCCGGTGAACTCGGCCCGCAGTCCCTTCACCACGTGGATGCCGACGTTGTAGTCCGCCGCGGACAGGTCGGCGAACTGGTCCCACTCCAGATCGCCGAAGACGAACCCGGTGCCGTGCGCGCGGGTCCACGCGTCCAATGCCGTCCGTCGCGGCGGGTTGTACCCCGCCGGGGCCTGGGACCAGTAGGCGTTGCTGAACTTGACGCTCTCCCAGGTGCCGACGTCGGCGCCGTTGTAGGCCTCGACGCCTCTCAGGAGCGCGGTGCCCTTGACGTTGCGAACGGTCGCCGACTCGTGGACCTGCCCGTTGCCGGGCGGACGGCCCCGCTCGTCGCGCATCGTGCTGACGCCGATGCCCCGGTACGAGTTGAGCATGGTGACGTCGGAGACAGTGCTCATCATGTAGTTCTCGTCGCCCGCCCAGGAGCTGCCCGGGATCTCGAACGTGAAGTTGTAGGGCACCGGGGCGGTCGCGCTCTGTCGCGGGTAGTACGTGGTGACACCCACGACGCCGGCGCTGCCACCGATCCGGAACAGCACCGGTCCGTCGTCGCCGGCGGGAAGGTCCGCGCTCACCACCGTGCCGTACGGACCACCGCCCTCGTCCGGGTCGCGACGGTCGCCGCGCAGCGTGCAGAAGGCCGGTACCTCGACCGTGCCGGTGACCCGGTAGGTGCCGACCGGCAGCCAGACCGTCCCGCCGCCCCCGTCGTAACAGTCGTACAGGGCGGCCTGGATCGCCGCGGTGGCGTCCCGCTTCCCGGTGTGGTCGGCGCCGTAGGCGGTGACGTCGAAGTCGGCGACCACCGCGTCGGTGTTCGGATACCTGGTCTTGACCAGCTTCGGCGACGGCTCGACGACGCGCTGCTCGCGGACCTGGAACCCGGCCACATCGAAGCTCGTGAGGCCCGTGGCGTATCCGGTGAGGTTCAGCCGGACGTACCGCGCGTTCGTGGTGGGGAACCGGGTGCGGGACGACCTGGTTCCCGGCGCGCCGGAGTGGCCGACGGCGGTGTAGCTGGTGCCGTCGGTGGAGATCTCGACGGTGTAGTCGGGCGAGTAGGCGCTGCCCCACTGCACCAGCACGTCGTTGACCCGCCGGGCCGTGCCGAGGTCGGCGCGTAGCCACTCGCCCCCGCCGCCGTTCCCGCTGGTCCAGACGGTCGCTACGGCACCGTCGTTCGCCGCGGCCGGACTCGAACCGGCGGCGCTGCTGCTCGCGGTGAGCGAGCCACGGCGGGCCAGGTCGGTGTCGACGACCGAGGCGAGGAAGGCCTGGTGGGCTTCGTACAACGCCCGCAGCGCCGCCACCACCTGCGCCTCGGTGGTCGAGGCGTCGTCGAGCACGCCTCGCGCCCGGGCGATGGCCGACGCGAGCGTCGCCTTCGACCCGGGCTGGTACTGGCCGTCGCGGGTGCCTTCGCGCGCCGCGTAGTGGGTCAGACCCGCCGCGGCGACGAGGTCACGCAGGCCGGCCTTGGCGTCGAGCTGGCGCGGGACGACGGTCACCCGTACGGCGGCCACCGTGAGCTCGACCGGGGAGCCGTCGTGGGCGAGGCGGAAGTCCGAGCCGTTGCTGCGGTTGGTCAGGATGGCGTCGTCGAGGACGAAGGCATGGGTCTTCCACGTTTGACTGTCCCCGTAGGACACGACCGCCGACGGCTTGAACTTGTCGACGAGCTCCTCGCCGGGCGAGTCGTAGTGCAGGAAGAGCGAACCGCTGCCCGCGTCGAGGTAGTCGACGCTGACCATCACGATGTCGTTCGTGTTGTACGCGTAGCTGTCGGCGACGTTCATGTACAGGTAGTTGGTGCCCGGCGGTGGCGCGGCGGCGTTGGTCCGCCAGAATCCGCGACCGGCGACCGTACCGGTGACGAGGCCCGCCTCGTTGTCGCCGGCCCGCGGGCTGAGGCCGGTATCGGTCGCGGTCGGTCCGAGGGTGGCCTGCGGTCCGGTCGTCGTCATCCGCACCTGGGCGACGGTGATGTCCGACGGGGCTCCGCCGGCGACCCCGGCGAGGAGCACCTCACCCGCGAGCGCGTCTCCGTCGAGCCCGACCGCGGCCAGCCGCCAGGCGTTCGTGCCGGCGAGATCGGCGACCGTCTTCGTATCGCCCGCGGCGGTGCGCAGTGTCAACTGCCCACTTCCGGCGTCGTGGTAGGTGACCACGACGACGATCGACGCCTCCGACACGCTCGACGCGTAGCCGGGGTCGGCGGTGATGCCGACGTACGTCGTGCCCGCCGCGACCTGGGTCTGCCAGTACGTCCGGCCGTCCAGCGTTCCGGTGCGCAGGCCCGCCGGGTCGTCACCGGCGCGCACCGCCACGCCGAGCGACACCGCGTCCGGACCGAAGTCCGCGCCGATGCCGCGCGGATACATGACCGGGCCCGGCGCCGCGTGCGCCGCACCGGCGGGCGCGGCGAGGGCGGTCACCACCAGGAGGACCGGCCAGATGAGGGACCATCGCCGACTTTCGGGACGCCTTGTTCTCACGGGTTGCCTCCGGGCTCGGGGCTCAGGCCTTCACGGCACCGATCAGGCCGTTGACGAAGTAGCGTTGTGCGGCGATGAACAGGATGATGACCGGCACCACCACGATGAGGGAGCCGGCCATCAGGACGTTGTAGTGCAGTACCGCGCCGGACTGCAGGTTCTGCAACGCGATGGGCAGGGTGTAGGTCTCCGGGTCGTTGAGCGAGACCCGCGTGAGCAGATACTCGTTCCACGTCGGTATCGCGGTGAGCACGGCGATTGTGATCAGGACCGGCCGGGACAGCGGCAGGTAGATGGTGGTGAAGATGCGCAGTTCGCCGGCGCCGTCGACGCGGGCCGCCTCGCGCAGTTCACCGGGGATGGCGTCGAACGCGTTGGTCATCAACAGAATGGCCAGCGGTGCCGTGCCGTTCACGAACGGCAGGATCAGGCCCCAGTGGCCGCCCAGTAGCCCCAGCTTGTTTTCCAGCAGCACGATGGGCAGCAGCACGGTCACACCGGGCACGAACAACAGCGCGAGAAACAGTCGGTACAGCGCCTTCCGCCCGGGGAAGCGGAGCACCGAGAACGCGTATCCGGCCGCGGAGTAGACCACCAGCACCAGGAGCACGGTCCACCCCGTGACCTTCAGGCTGTTGAGGAAGTAGTCGAAGAACTGCAGCTCGTTCCACGTCTCGACGAGGGTGCGCAACGTCGGGCGGTGCGGGATCAGGTGCCCGCCGGCGACCACCTCGGACTGGTCCTTGAACGCGGCGGACACCATCCACAGGAAGGGGTACAGGCTGATTGCCGCGTACAGCAACAGCAGCGCGCCGACAATGATTCGGGCCACCACAGTGGACAGTGACAAGTGGACACTCGGCCGGCGGGTCCCGGTGCTCACGTGAGCCTCCGCAGTGCCCGCATATTGATCGCGGCGAGAACGAGTGCCCCGAGGAACAGCATCCAGCCCAACGCGCTGGCCAGGCCGAGCGTCGGGCTGAGCTGAGACAGAAAGGCCAGCTTGTACGTCTGGAGGCCGACGACGTTGGTGTGGTTGCCGGGCCCGCCGTTGGTCATGATGAGGAACGTCTGGAACCCCTGCAACGAATCGCGCAGGGCGAGCAGCACGACGATCGCCGTGATCGGCCGGAGCAACGGCCACAGGATGCGTCGGGCGACGTGCCACGGGCCGGCACCGTCGACGCGCGCCGCTTCGACCAGCGACGGGTCCACCGCCTGGAGGCTGGCGAGGTACAGCATCATGGCCACCGGCACCGACGTCCACACGGTGATCACGATGAGCGTCGGTAACGCGGTCGTCGGGTTGCCCAGGAAGCCCTGCGGCTGCTGGAGACTGCCCAGGCCGAGCGAACCCAGCAGGAGGTTGATCGCGCCGTCCGGTTGGAGCACGTACACCCAGGCGAAGTACACGGCGATCCCGTTGGTCACGTGGGGCAGGAAGTACACCGAGCGCAGCACGGTCTTCAGGCGCCGCACCGAGTTCAGCAACAGCGCCAACGGAAAGCTGACCAGGACGGTCAGCACGGGTACCGCGATCATCACCCACATCGTGTTGAGCGCGGCCTGGTGCACGATCGGCGCGTACTGGGGGTCGGCCCACAACAGGTCGGCGTAGTTCCGCAGGCCGACCCAGCGCCAGTCCGGCGTGAACCCGTTCCACGAGGCGAAGCTGAGCGAGAACCCGTACACGATGGTGTAGACGCCCATCACGGCGAACAGGGTGATCGCCGGCATGACGAACGCGACGCCCCAGGCGGTCTCCGAGCGGCGGTACCTGGTCTTGGTGCGGCTCGGGGCCCGCCGGGTCGGCGACGGGCCCTTCGCGATCGTCGATACCGCCATTACTGCTTTGCCCAGAAGGAGTCGATCTGTTTGGTCATCTCCGCGCCGACCGCCGCGGCGCTCTTCTTCTTCAGCGGCGTGAAGTCCATCAGCGTCGAAGCGACCGGGACCCCGTCGTACGCGCTGGGCCGGTACGAAGTGTCCCCCGGGTTGTACGCCGAGGGGCCGGAGCCGAACGCCTTGATCATTGCGCCGAGCACCGGGCCGACCGCGGCGTCGGGGTCGGCGCCGAGGTCGGTCGGCGGAACGTCCAGCGCCGTCTTGGCGAACGTGGCCGACACGTCCTTCTTGGCCAGATACTTGAGCCATTGGACGGCGCCGGCCCTGTTCTTGGTGGTCGCCGACACCGACACGCCGGTCAGGGTGAACGGCGCGAGGCTCAGGTTCTTGATCGCGCCGTTCGCCGGGGCCGGCACCGGGAACGTCACCACGTTGCTCGGGTCCATCCCGTTCTGCGCCAGGAACGCGAGGGTGAACGTGCCGCCGATGTCGAATGTGGACTTGCCCTGTGCGAACGCCAGGTCAGCCGCGTCGATGTCCAGGCTCTGCGTGCCCGGCATCCAGTACGGAGTGACCTGCCCGTAGGCCTCCAACACCTGGGTGCCTGTCGGCGACGAGAAGTTCTGGGACTTGTCCTTCCCCCACAGGGCCCGGAACCTGTCGGGACCGAGCATCCCGTACGCCATCGGCTGCATGAACCACTCCAGCCCGGTGGTAGGGGCCTTGAGGCCGATGGTGACGCCGCCGTTGTCAGGGTGCTTCGCCTTGACCTTTCCCAGGGCTGAGACGAAGTCTTCCCAGGTGGTCGGGGACGTGGTGACGCCGGCCTCGGTGAGCCGCTGCTTGTTGGCGTAGACGATGCCGAACGTGCCGATCGTGAGCGGAACGCTCCACCGCTGGCCGACTTTGATGCCCTTGGTCTTCTCGTCCTTCGCCAGCGACTTCTGGTAGAACGCGTCGTTGACGAGGCCGTCCTGCCGCACCTGGGGCAGGTAGCCGTCGAGCCAGGCGTCGTCGACGTCTTTGGCCAGGTCGGTGAGCAGGCCGGCGGCGCCCCAGGCGAAGTCGTCGCCGGTGGTGTGCACCTCGAAGAGGTCGGGCAGGTTCTTCGTCTGTGCCGCGGCCTGCACCTTGGTCACATACGCGTCGTCGGGTGTGTATGCCTCGACCTTGACGGTGATGCCCGTTTCCCGGGCGAAGCCCTCCGCGGCCTGCTCCAGCGCCTTGACGTGGGACTGCTTGAAGGTCCACATCGTCAATGTCTTGCCGGACGAGCTGTCGTCCGGGTCATCGGTGCACGCTGCGGTGGCGGCGGTCAGCGCCAGTACTACCAGGACGGCCAACACCGGCCGCCGTGCGCGTCCTACGTGTGTCATCACGGGTGCCGAGCCTTCACATCGTGGGCGCCATAGACGTACGCCACTGTGGCCCGGAATCTAAATCGAATCGATGGAGCGTGTCAACGAGATCACGGCTACTTTGCCAAAACGTTAAGACCGCCCCGGACCTCGGCGAACGCGTCCGGCCCGAAGGCGTGGTCAGCCCAGCAGCAGCGACTGCGGCTGGACCGACAGGATCTGGTCGAGCACCAGGCAGGCGGCGCCGATCGCACCGACGTCGACGCCCAGCGCGGTCGTCGTGACCACGGTCGGGTGGATCCGCTCGACGAACGGGGAACTCTCCACGATGCCGGGGACGATGGCCATGAACCGGTCCGCGAGCAACGGCCAGATCGGTCCGCCGAAGACGATCATCTCCGCGTCGACCAGCGTCGCGGCGGCACTAACGCCACGCCCCACCCGGACCGCCCACCGGTCGATGATCTCGCCGGCAATGACGTTGCCGGCCGACGCGTGGCGGCAGAGGTGCCGCAGGCCCTCCTCCGCGTCCCGCGGACCGGTCGGCGTGAAGACCGGATCCAGAACCCCGTGCTCGATCGCCTCGGCGACCAGAGCGTTGGTGGTGCACGCGGCGTAGAGGCCGCCGACCTCGCCCGCGTTGCCGGAGAAGCCACGCACCACCACGTCGTCGACCACCAGCCCCATCCCCGAACCGGTGCCCAGGTAGAAGAACAGAAAGTTGTCCGAATTCCTGGCCGCACCGGCCCAGCGTTCGGCGACAGCCGCGGCGATCACGTCCTTGTCCAGCAGGACCGGCATTCCCGTGGTCTCCGCAAGGTAGTCGCGTAGCCGCACCCGCCCCCAGCCGGCCAGCTCGGGTGGCGCGATCACCAGCCCGGAGGTCACGTCCACCGGTCCCGGCGCGGCTATGCCCAGCCCGAGGACCGTCTCCCTGGGCACCCCGGAGTCGCTCACGAGGGCATTGATCGACTCGCTCATCTCGGTCAAGGTGTGGTCCGGGTCGGCCGCCTCGGGGGTGGGACGCTGCGCGCGAGCGACGACCTTGCCCAGCAGGTCGAGCACCACCAAGGTCACCACCGCGGGATCGAGGTGGACGCCGACCGCGTACCGCGCGCGGGCGTTGACCTGGAGCAGTCGTCGCGGCTTGCCACTGCCGGAACCGCTGCCGGAGCTGGTGCCGACCTCATGGGCCAGGCCGGTGTTCAACAAGCGGCGGCAGATGTTCGACACGGTCTGGGCCGACAGGCCGGTGGCCTCGACAAGTTCCACGCGGCTCAGCCCGTCAGGCACACGCCTGATGGTGTCCAGTACCACCGACTCGTTGAAGTCGCCCATCCGGGGCAGGTTGGTGCCGCGCCTGGTCGGCGACCGCTTGTCCACTGTCCCCCCGGAACGGTTGGTACCTGATGAGGTTCTCCATCGAATTGATTTATCGTATCAGTCGGTGTCGTACCCGCTCCGCCGCCAGCGGACGCCCGTCGGCAATGGCGTCGGCAATGGCGGCGAGGGCCGTGGCACCCGCCGGTCAGGAACGGCTCATGGTGCGTAGCACGACGCCCAGGAACCGGTCCTCGGCGACGTAGCCCCAGTGTCGTGAATCGCCGCTACGGGCCGGGTTGTCGCCGAGAACGACGAGTCGCCGGTCGGGTACGCGACGATGGCCGACCATGCCCGACACGGCTTCCGGTACCGGCTCACCCGCTACCGCCGCGACCCTCTTGATCAGCCAACGGGCCGGAGCGCCGTCCGCGGACCCGGTCCACTCCGGTCGCTGGAAAACCACGAGTTGACCGGTGCGTACGGTCCGCAGGCCGGTCCGGCGGACCAGAACGCGGTCGCCGTGCCGCAACGTCGGTTGCATGCTCGGGCCTTCGACGGTCACCACCACGAGGTGACGATGAACGACCACGCAGGCGACGGCGATGACGGTGCCAGCGAGACCTGCCGTGCCGATCACCATGCCGACCACCGTGCCGACCACCGTGCCGGTCACGGCGAAGCTCCCTGTACTGAAGCTCCCTGTACTGCGGCTGCGGTGTAGCCCCGCGCCTGTTGTTCGAAGAGCCCGGCGTAGGTACCCCGGTGGGCGATCAGGTCCGCGTGCGTGCCCGCTTCGGTGACCACACCATTGTCGGTGACGATGACCCGGTGCGCGTCGCGAAGCGTACCGAGCCGGTGCGATACCAGGAGGCTGGTGCGTCCGGCGCGGTACTGCCGGATCCTGGCGTGCAGCTTCGCCTCGGCGGCGGCGTCGAGGCCGGAGCTGGGTTCGTCGAGGATCAGCAGGTCCGCCGCGCCGCGGAGGAACGCCCGGGCCAGGGCCAGGCGCTGCCACTGGCCGCCGGAGAGCGCGACACCCTCGTCGCCCTCGTCGCCCTCGTCGCTGTCGTCGGACTCGGCGACGTAGGAGCGGCTCAGCATCGTCAGGTAGCCCTTCGGCAGTGCGGACACGACCTCGTGCACGTCGGCGTGCCGCGCCGCCGCCTCGATGGCGTGCGTGTCCTCCAGCGCGTCCACGTCGCCGAGGCCGATGTTTTCCGTGGCGGTGAGGTCGTAGGTCATGAAGTCCTGGAACACCGCGCCGATGCGGGCGCGTAGCGCGGCCGGGTCGACGTCGCGCAGGTCCACCCCGTCCCAGAGAATCGCGCCCCGGGTGGGATCGTAGAACCGGCACAGCAGCTTCACCACCGTGCTCTTTCCCGCGCCGTTCAGGCCGACCAGACCGATCGTCTGTCCGTGCGGGATCGTCAGCGACAGCCCCCGCAGTACCCATTCCTGGCCCGTGGTGTAGCGGAACCACACGTCCCGGAACTCGATTCCGCGACGCATCGCCGGCAGCTTGGCCGGCGTCTGCGATACACCGAGTTCCGGTGCCGCGCGGATCACGTGCAGGTAGTGCTGGAACATCAGCAGCCGCTGGTGGATCATCGCCACCTGGTGGACCAGCCAGTTGAGCGACCCCTGGACGCCGGCGACCGCGGCGACGAACATCGCGACGTCACCCGGACTCAGCCGACCGTCGCCGGCGGCGATGATGGCCCACACCAGCCCGGCGCCGGCCGTGCCGGCGCCGACCAGACCCAGGCCGCCCTGTACAAGGAACTCGCGGATGTCGGTACGGCGTTGCGCGCGGTGAACGGAGTACATCTGCCGCAGCATCCGCAGCCGGAGGAAGTCACCCACGCCGAACAGCCGGATCTCCTTCGCCGCCCGGTGATCGGACAGCAGGGTGGCGTAGAAAAGCTGGCGGCGCTCGGCCGGGCCGACCTGCCACATCATCGACGCGCGCCGGTGCGACAGTGCGAACTCCGCCACCACCGACGGCGCCGCCGCGACGATCACCAGAATTGCCATGGGCGGGCTGAGCACGGTCAACGCAGCGAGAAATCCGATGCCGGTCAATACCGACTGGCCGATGCCCATGCTCCCCTCGGCCACGGCGGCCGGTGCGGTTGAGCTGGCCTGTTCAGCGAGCCGCAGACGGTTCAGGAACTGCGGATCTTCGAACCGGCCGAGGCCCGGAAACGTGTTCACCGCCGAATACAGACGGTCCTGGGCACGGACCGTGACGCGTCGTTCCAGTTCCGCCCGCAGGTACTGACCGGCCTGCGGCAACACGGCGGCTGCCGCGCCGGCGACCACGAGGCCCGCGGCGAGCAACAGGAGTCCGGCCCGGGGTGGTGACGGCGAGGCCACGAGATCGAGCACCAGTTTGGTCAGCCACGCCGCCGCCACCGGATTGGCGGCGGCGGCCAGCGTCACGACCAGTTGCAGTGCCACCTGCGTTGGGGCGGCCCGCCATGCCAGCGCCCAGGCAGGTCCCAGGGCACGCAGAGCGTCCAGACCGGGGCTCACGCCTGCGACAGGGCGGGAAGCGCGTCGAGTTCCGATCCACTGGACACCACCGAACCGTCGTCGACGACTGCCAGTGCCGGATATCCCCGCACCCGCAGAGCTGTGCCCACCGGTCCGTCGTGCGGCTCCACGACGACGTTCGCCACCGCGGTCGCCTGCGCCACGAAGGTGTCCCGGGCCTCGTCGGCCCGCTCCGTCACGACGACGACAAGGACGTTGTCGCGACCACCGGGGAAGGTGGCCGCGTACCGGAGGAATTCCGGCAACCGCTCGACACACGGCGCACAGCCCGTGGAGAAGAAGCCCACCGCCGTCGGCCCCGCCAACTCGCCGGCGGATACGACACTCCCGTCGACGGTGGTTGCGGTGAAAGTGCCGAGGGGAGAGCCGGCCGGAGCCATCACATCCGCGTCGGGTCCGCCACCCGGACGCTCGGCGAGCGCGGTGTCGTGTTGCCGCAGCCGCCTGATGACCCCGTACGTCAGCACCAGGTTGAGCAACCCGAGCAGTCCGCAGAACACCACGCCAGCCAGGTACGGCGTCATACCCACATTCCCTTCGTCACCTCACCACCGACCGGGCCCGACGTGCGGGGCGGCCGGATGACCGGCCGCCCCGCACAACGGATCAGCACCAACGGCGGTAGTACTTACACGTACCGACCCACTGGCAACCGTTGCACTTCCAGAACCTCCGGTACTCGCTGCATCCCACGTAGTCGCAGACGTCGCCCCAGTAGGAGCCGGAGCCGCTGCAGGAGCAGGGATCGGCCTTCGCGACGACATGCGGAGCGAACACGTTGAGCAGTCGGTCAGCCATCTTTTCGACACCGCGGAACATGAACCACCAACCCTTGTCTTCGAGGTACGAACGGATCGAAGCTGCGTGCGCTGATCAACGTCGGGTAGACGGTAAACGCGGGTCCGCACACCGACAAGACTTTCGACGGTTGACCGGGCGGCGCTCAATCCGCGGCCGTATCGGTCAACGCTTCCAACCGGTCGGCGAATCGCAACCACTCCCGTGCGCACGACCGGGCGAGCTCGGCGACCGGGTAGGCACAGTGGGCCGGAAGCCCGTCGAGCACCGGCTCCCACCGGTCCTGGCCCATCAACCGGGCGTCCAGCCACCGAAGCAGCGACCGGCCCTGTGCCGTCATCCGCAACGACGGGTCCGTCCGCAGGCTCCGGAGAATCTCGGCCGGCTCGCGCGTGGGATCGCGGCGCCGGCGGAACGTGGTCCGTCGGCCGTCCACCCTGTCGTGCCCCCCGTTGTTGCCGTCGGCGGCGGGGATGCGCACGCGCGGCTGCGCCATCGGGACGGGATCCTCGCCACGGCCCAATCGGGCCCGGACGTCGCGGACGGTTCCGGTCGAGATACCGGCCGCCCGCGCAACCTCCCGCAGAGACGCATCAGGGTGCCGGGCGATGATCTCGCCCGCGGTCCGGCGGCCCTCGGCGGTGCTGAGCGGACGCACCCGGCCGTCACGGCCCCGACGGAAATTCTGGTCACGCCCGGGGTCGGCCTGGCGGCGCCGTAGCGCGCCGACGGTGCTGGCCGCGAGACCGGTCACGACCGCGACCGCCCGGTTCGACCACTCCGGGTGGTTGCGCAGGATCCGTGCCGCGGCGGCTTCCCGCTCGGCCCGCGACAGCGGGAGGCCGTGCGCGATGTTGGCCTTGACGGCCAACACGAACGCCGCGTCATCGGTACCGTCGAAGAACCGCACCCGGATCGTCGCCGCGCCGAGAAGTTGCGCCGCACGGAGGCGGTGCATTCCGTCGATCACCAGCATCGTCGGTCGGTGCACCAGGATCGGTGGCAGCTCCGTCTCCGCCTCCGCGAGAGCTCGCACATGGTCGAGCTGTTCGCCGGTGAACCGCGGTGAGATTCCGTCTCGCAGCGCGGCCACCGGAACGTCTTCGACGGCGCACGTATCGGATAAGTCAGACGACGACTCCACAGCACTCCCCCGGTTTCTGCGCAACCGATCCCATCCGGCCGGTACCGGGCTCGCCTGTCCCGGCGCGCGACGATCGGTCATGATCTGCGGCTTCATCGTCGAACCGGTCGACTGCGCCGGTGCTGACAGGGTGCTGACACGCGGCGGCCACGGCCGCCTGAGCACGGCGGGGCGACGTGCAACTGCGTGGATCGGCCAGTTGCACACCCGATCGGGCGCACATGCCACGCGGGTCCGGCCGGGCGACCGGAACGGCCGGACCCGGACCGTCCAAGGAAATTTTCTCCGCGTAGCCTGCGGGGATGTGGTTCCGGGTGCTCGGGCCGCCGGAGATCGGGGTCGCTGGCCGGCTCCTCCCGATCCGACGCCGGCGGGAACGGTACCTACTCGGCATCCTCGCCCTCGATGCCAACCGGGCCGTGTCTGTGCACCGGCTCGGTGAGTTGTTATGGTGCGGCAGCCCACCCGAGAACGCACGCCGGATCGTGCAGAGTCATGTGGCGCGGTTACGGTCGGTCCTGGGCGCGCACGAAAGCCATCGGCACGGTGTCACCCTCGAAACCAACGGGTACGGGTATGTGCTGACGACCGATCCCGATCGGGTCGACGCGCAGCGGTTCCAGACGCTTCTCGCCCGTGCCACCGCCAGCGACCTGGGGGTCCGGGCCGGTCTGCTGCGCACGGCTCTCGACCTGTGGCGCGAACCGCTGCCGCCGCCGCCAGAAGAGGTGCTCTGGTGGCGAATCTTCGGTCACCTCGACGAGCTGCGCGCAACTGCCTACGAGGACTGGATCGCGGCCGGCCTGCAGCTCGGCGACGGCGACCGGCTGATTCCGGAGCTCGCCCGGCTCGTCGGCATCTATCCCACCCGGGAACGGCTCGTCGAGATGCACATGATCGCGTTGGAGGCGGCCGGTCGAAGCGCCGACGCGCTGGCCGCGTATGCGCGGGCGCACGCCGTTCTGTCCGGCGAGCTCGGCATCGAGCCGGGGCCGCGACTGCGGGAGCGACAGCTCGCGATCCTGCGCCAGACAGGTCGGGCCGACTCCGAGCGGGTGGCCAGGGTGAACGGGGCCGCCGCATCGACGCTCGGGGCGCCTGCCCGCCCGGCACCTGCGCCGCAGCGGTCCCGGTCCTCCGTCGCACCCGCGGAGACGCCGGCCAGGCGCGACACCGTCCGCTCCGCCACCGGCGACCAACCCGCCATCACCGTCACGGCCGTCCCCGGCACTGACACCCCGGGCACCGTCGGGACCAGCAGGGCCGCCCTCGCCCGGCACTGGGCGGGCGGCGAGGCGGGCGCTTTCGTCGACTTCGCCCAGACCTGGCATGCCGCCGGACAACCGCAGCGGGCACACGCGCTTTACACGTCGGCGCTCGTGCTGGCCACCATCGGTCACAACCGTTACGAAGCGGCACGCGCCCGCATCGGGCTCGGGCACGTGTGTGCCGCGATGAACGAGCCGACGCAGGCCCGGCAGCACTGGGCGCACGCCATCGAGCTGTACCGCGCCCTGGACCTGCCGGACGACCACGCCCTGCACGCCTGCCTGGACCTGATTCCGATGGTCCGGACCACCGACGCCGACGGCGTGCCGCCGGTGGAACGATCATGAAGTCAGCGGATGGCCTTGGTGCGCCATCGTGGCCCGCGTCGCCGCGGCCTCGCGCGAATCTATCTCGTCGAACGTATCCAACGCGGCGCGCCAGGCGCGGCGGGCCCCGTCCGCGTCGCCGACAGCATGGTAGGCCTCCCCGAGGCGAGCCGAAACCTTCGCACCGAGATAACGTTCGCCGATCTTGTCACACAGCGTGAGAGCCCGCCGGTAGTGCTCAATCGCGGTCTGGTAGTTGCGCAGGTGCTGCTCTATGTAGCCCAGGCTTTCCCAGGTGTACGCCTCACCGTGCAGGTCGCCGGCCGTCTGGAAGTACTGCAGGCCCTGCCGGCACAACCGCAGCGCAGGTTCGTGGTCGCCCAGCAGAGCGTGATACCAGCCGACGGTGTTGAGGGCGCTGCCGGTCTGGGCCGCGTCTTCACCGAACGGGATCAGCATCAGCTTGGCCTGCGCATGAGCCAACGCCTCGGCGAAGCGGCCGGCCTGCTCCTCCCCCCAGGCCATACCACCGTGACAGCGGGCCTGCTCGATCACGTCACCAGCCTGCTCGTACAGCGACAGCGCCTGCCGCATCTGCACGCGGGCCTGTTCGTACCGTCGCAACCGGATGGCGGACTGGGCCAGATCACGGTGCGAGTAGGCCCGCCGTGCGAGGTCACCGAGTCGATCGGCCGCGGCGAGAGCGATGGTCTGCACGTGGAACCACTCGTGCCAGCGGCCGGCCCGGTTGAGGTACGTGGTCAGGCACCAGGCCAGGTGCCAGGTGTGCAGGTCCAGACCGCGTGACGCGGCGAGCTCCACCGCGTCCAGCAGCGTGGTGATCTCCTTGGCGAACCACGCGGTGGCGGCGCCGTCGTCGATGAATCGCTCGCGTGCGGTTTCCTCGGTTGGTTCGTCGGGACTGATCGCCAATCGGTGCGGATAGATCTGTCGGTCGGCGGCGTAGGCCGAATGCAGGTGGTAGTCGAGCAGCCGGCGCACGGCTGCGTCCGATTCCGACGCGCAGTCACCGTCGCCGACCAGTTCGCCGGCGTAGGCGCGCAGCAGATCGTGCGTCGTGTAGCGGGCCGGCTCATGCTCGCGCACGAGGTTCGCGTCGACGAGCACGTCCAGCAGCCGGCGCGCTTCAGCCAGCGGAAATGCGGCCGCGGCCGCAAGCGCGGCGGTGGAGACGGACTCGCCGACCTGTAGCTGGAACAAGCGGAAAACCCGGGCGGCGTCGGCGCTGAGCGCGCGGTAGGAGAGCGAGAAGATCGCCCGCAGATCGCTGGCCCGGTCGCGGCCGGAGAACGCTTCGAGGGTCCCTCGGGCCGAGCGTAACTCGTCGGCGAGGTACGCCAACGACGGGTTGCGGTGACCGCACACCCGGGCCGCGGCGATCGCCAGCGCGAGCGGCAGCCCGCTGCACTCGTCGATGATCGCCTGCGCGGCGTCCGGTTCGGCGTCGACACGTTGCTCCCCGATGCGCTGTGTGAGTACCTCCCTCGCCTCATCGTGGTCCAGCAGGTCGAGCTGCAAAAGGTGCGCACCGTCTGTCACGGCCAGACCGTTCATCGGATCGCGGCTGGTGACGACGGCCAAGCAGCCGTCAGCGGCGGGAAGCAGCGGCCGTACCTGCTCGGCGTCGCGGGCGTTGTCCAGCAGCACGAGCATGCGCCGGTCGGCCAGCAGGCTGCGGTACAGTCCGATCCGGGCTTGTAGCTCCGAAGGCATGTCGTCGGCCCGGACATGTAACGCGTCCAGGAACGTGCGCAGCGCACCGTCCGGTTCGACCGGACGACCGTCGGGAGAGAAGCCGCGCAGGTTCACGTACAGCTGCCCATCGGGAAACTGGCTCGCCGAGCGCCGTGACCAGTGGATCGCCAGTGCTGACTTGCCCACGCCCGCTGTTCCGGTGATGACGACCGCCGATCGGGGCGACGCCCGATCCGGCAGCAGCGTGTTCAAGGTCTTCAGGTGGTCCGAACGCCCCGCGAAAGGAAGGTCCGCCGGCAACTGGCACGGTACGGGCCGTCCCGACGCGTAACGTTGCCCGTCGGGTGCCGGAGCGGCCATGCGCAGCTTCGCGAAGGATTTTTCCGTGACCACGGTCGCTCAGCCTATCGACCGGCGCATGCTGACCAGGTATCCGGGCGAGGCCGTTACGTCCGTGCCCGACCGTGGCGCGGCACCACACAGTAGCCAGCTACGGAGCAATGTCGGTCGTTGCACTCCCCCACGACTCTGACGTAGCCCCAGCGCGGGTTCTCCCGAGCCGGCCGCAGCACCAGCTCGCGGTTACCAGGCCGATCACCATGGCCACGAACGCCGACCCAACCATGATCGCCAGCACGATGCCTTCTCACCCGCGGTTCCCTCGAGTGTCCAATCGGTCGAGTGACGGAAGCGGATCCGCGGCCGCATCATGCCAACCCGGATTGCAGCGCGGTTGCACCGCGGCTCCGCAAGGACCGGCCGGTTCAGTGCCAGTTCGCGTGGCCGGAATCCGACACGACGCAACGCTGGTCAGGCGAACCCGGACGGCGCACGGTCGTTCCATCGACGCACGTCCGGATGCGGGCGGCCGAAGGGACAGGGGAAATGAGTATGAGGACATCGATGAAGAACCGCGCGGTGGCGTCGGCGGCGGCGCTGGCCGCAGTGCTGGCCGCGGTGGCGTTCGGGGTCGCTGGCGCCGATCCGGGTACGCCGGCCACGGCGGCGGCGGCAGATACGGCGGTGCGTGGCGGGATCGTCCTGGAGGGTGCCGCAGGCGAGGGCACGGCGATTGCCGGGGGCATCGACGTAACCACCTTCTCCGACGCGGTCACCGTGCCCGTCAGCGCCGGCGGGGGCGGCGCCGGGCGGCCCACACTGACCGACCTACAGGTCAGCGGCGTACTGGATGCGGCGTACCCGGTGTTGTTCCGGTTCGCCACCACCGGCCGGCACGTGCAGACGGTGGTGCTGACCGTATGCACGGATCCGAAGCGGTGCGCGGCGACGGCCTACGTCGAGGTCGATCTCGCCGACGCGGTCGTTACGAAGGTCGCGATCGGCCCCGACCGCCAGGTCGACTTCTCGCTCGCGTTCCGGCAGATCACCTGGAAGTTCCTGCGGAACGGGGTGGTGGTGAGCCAGAGCCAGTTCGGGCCGGTGTAGCAGCGGTACGACGGGTTCGTCATCGATCCGCCCGTGGGCCGGGACGCCGTCGATGATGGTGATACGTCCGCCGTCTCCGCAGGTTGGCCAGTCGGACTGGTCAGATGGAGCGCCGTGGCGGGCGAACGCGATCCAGCGGGCCTGCATCCAGTTCGACACCCAGGTGGTGGTTGGCCCGCGCATGACCGGCACCGCTGCGCAGGAGTGCCGCGAAGACACCGCCGCCCGCGGCGTCGCAGTTCGTGAGGAAGGTACGCACGATCCGTTCGCCGAGCCTGCCGACATCGCCGTCGAGTAATCGACCGACGAGCCCGTCGAGGTCGAACGGGACATCGATCACCGCCTCGGCGAACAGGCCTGCCTTGCTCCCGAACCAGTGATTGACCATCGCCGCATCGACATCCGCACGAGCAGCGATCGCGCGCATCGTGGCGCCTTCGTAGCCGTGCTCGACGAACACTTCACGCGCCGCATCGAGCAGGGCCGCGCGCGTGTCGACCCCATCCGGCCGGGGTCCACGTCGCTCCTGGGTCAAGCCGTCGCTCACGTCGAGCATTCTCCGGCCCTCTCCGGGCCGGTTTCAACGAGTGATGAAATAGCCGTGCAGTCCCCGTCAGGCTGGGGCCGGCGCGTTCGCTGGGAAGCGGTCGATGTTGCGCTCCACCCAGACGCGTAGCGCGGTCAACGGCTCGCACGCGTCCCGGCCGAGGGGGGTCAGCGCGTACTCCACGTGCAACGGCACCGCCGGATAGATGGTGCGGGTGACCAGCCCATGCTCCTCCAGCCGGCGCAGCGTGTGGGTGAGCACCTTGGGGCTGATGCCC
Source organism: Virgisporangium aurantiacum (assembly GCF_016863635.1). Lineage (GTDB taxonomy): Bacteria > Actinomycetota > Actinomycetes > Mycobacteriales > Micromonosporaceae > Virgisporangium > Virgisporangium aurantiacum. The sequence goes on from NZ_BOPG01000105.1 coordinate 49,182, forward strand.
TGCAGGCGGCCACGGAGATCGCCGAAGCGCCGCGGGCCGTCCTCGAGTGCGCCGAGGGCCAGCGCGCTCCACTTGTTGGCCAGCAGGTCGAGCATGTCGCGGCAGGGGCAGGCGGCGGCGTAGGCGTCGCGGGGGCCGCACTCCTCGATCGACAGGGACATGCCCGCCATCGTACTACCCGATGGGTACTACTAGCCCTTGATGGTTACTACCCCCCTGGGGATACCGTCCGGGCATGAGCGAAATGATGCGCGCGGTCGGATACCGCGAGAGTCTGCCGATCACCGACCCACGGAGCCTGATCGACGTCGAGGTGCCGGTCCCGGAACCCGGGCACCACGACCTGCTCGTCCGGGTCGAGGCGGTCTCGGTGAACCCGGTCGACGTCAAGGTCCGCGCCGGCAACGACCCGCGCGGGCAGATCAAGATCCTCGGCTACGACGCGGCCGGCGTGGTGACCGCGATCGGCGACGGAGTTACGCGGTTCGCCGTCGGCGACACGGTCTGGTACGCCGGCTCGATCGACCGGCCGGGCACCAACGCCCAGTACCACGTGGTGAACGAGCACGTCGTGGGTCACAAGCCGGCGAGCCTGTCCTTCGCCCGAGCCGCCGCGCTTCCGCTGACCACCATCACGGCGTGGGAGACGCTCGACTCGTTCACGCTGGACGCGCGCAAGCAGCCCGGCGGCACGCTGCTGGTGGTCGGCGGCGCGGGCGGCGTCGGATCGGCCCTGATCCAGCTCGCGCGGGCCCTCACCGACCTGACGGTCATCGCGACCGCGTCCCGACCGGAATCGGCGCGGTGGGTCACGGACCTGGGCGCACACCACGTCACCGACCACCGTGACCTGGCCGCATCCGTACTCGCGGTGGCTCCGCAGGGTGTCGACTACGTGCTCACCGCGTTCTCGGCCGGCAATATCGGCGACTTCGCCCAGCTGGTACGACCGTTCGGGCACATCACGGCGATCGACGATCCGGCGGGGCTGGATCTGCTGCCCCTGAAGGCCAAGAGCATCTCGTGGCACTGGGAACTCATGTTCACCCGCCCACTGTTCACCCCGACCGACCCGGCACAGCACGAGCTTCTCGAACAGGCCGCCCGGCTCGTCGACGACGGGCGCGTGCGTACCACCGCGACCACCGAACTCGGACCCATCAACGCCGCCACCCTGCGCGAGGCACACGCACTCGTCGAAAGCTCGGCCACCATCGGCAAAGTCGTCATCGCCGGCTGGTAACCGCCGACAGGCTCGCCCGTTCCTGGATCCAGGCGTGTACGCCCGCCAACTACTCGACGAGGTAGTCACCCGACCGGTCGACACCACCCCAACGCCGGTGCATTACAACTCGACTACGACCTTGCCCTTGGCGTGGCCCTGTTCAAGGTAGGCGAAGCCGTCGGCGATCTGCTCGAACGGGAAGACCCGGTCGGTCACCGTCTTCAGCGTGCCCTTGTCGACCAGGGCGGCCAGCAGGTCGAGGTCCTCTCCGCTCGGGTGCATGAACATGTACCGGTAGCCGACGCCCCTGCGTCGGGCCTGGCGACGGATCGTGGCGCTGGCCGCCCAGAACGCGACGGCGAGCAGCGGGCCGGCACCCAGGTCTACACGTGCGGTGGTCGGTTCGGGGACTCCCGCGATCGAGACCGTTCTGGCTCCCCGTTTGAGGATGGCGAAGCTGTCCGGCAGGTCCTGTCCCCCGGTCAGGTCGAGGGCGCCGTCGTAGTCGGCCAAGGCGTCCTTGAACCTCTGCTTCCGATAGTTGACAACCGTCGTCGCCCCGAGAGACCGCACCAGTTCTTCGCCGCGGGGTGACGCCGTGGTGGCCACCTCCGCCCCCATCCAGACGGCCAGTTGGATTGCGTAGGTGCCGACGCCCCCGGCCCCGCCGGAGATGAACACCCGGTCGTCTGCGGCGACGGCCAGTTCGCGCAGCGCCTGCAGGGCGGTCAACCCGGCCAGCGGCAGCCCGGCCGCATCGGTGAAGTCCAGTGACTCCGGCATCTTCGCCACGTGAATCTCGTTGACCACGGAGTAGGGGGCATAGGCGCCCAGCCTCTTCTTGTCCACCCTGGCGAACACCCGGTCTCCTTCCGCGAAACGGGTGACGCCGACACCCACGCCCTCGACCACACCGGACAGTTCACTGCCCGCCACCCGCGGCAGGTCGAGGCGGTTCACCAACCGCATCTTGCCTTCGCGGATCTTGTGGTCGACCGGATTCAGCCCTGCAGCCCGCACCCGGATGAGCACCTCGCCGTCGCCGGCCACCGGTTCGGGGACATCACGCAGTTCCATGGCGTTCGCGTCCCCGTACCGGGTCAGCACGTATGCCCGCATGTCAAGCCGCCCTCCCGCCGTTGGAGCCCAGTCCGGAACAGGTTGTCACACCTCGGTCCACGGCGAGGATCTGTAGTTCGGCACCCGGAATGACCTCGGCCATCCGTCGGAACTCGGGGGCCGGCTACCGGCCGACTACCATCGATGAGGTGGACGGAGTCCGGCTCGGTGTCGACGTGGGGTCGTCGAATACCGTGGCCGTGCTGACCGGCCCGGACGGCGTGGTGCGGCCGGTGCTGTTCGACGGGTTCGAATTGCTGCCGTCGGCGGTTCTGCGCGACGAGAACGGGGTGTTGCACTGCGGGGTGGATGCGCTGCATCTGGGTCGTACCCGGCCGCAGGCGCTGGAGCTGTACCCGAAGCGGTGTGTCGACGATGGCACGGTGCTGCTCGACGGCGTCGAGGTTGCGGTGCCGGCCCTTGTCGCCGCGCTGGTGAGGCGGGCGGTCGCCGAGGCCGCTCGGGTCGTCGGGCACCAGCAGGTTGAGGTGACGCTCACCTACCCGGCCGGGTGGGGTGAGCGCCGGCGCTCGGTGTTGCTGGCCGCAGCGGGGTTGGCCGGGCTGTCCCGGGTGGCACTGGTGGCTGAGCCGGTTGCCGCCGCCGCGCTGTTCGCCGCAGCCGACGGCGGTGGGGTGCCGGTGGGGGGTCACGTCGTGGTGTACGACGCGGGCGCGGGCACGTTCGATACCGCGGTGCTGCGCCGCACGCGGGACGGGTTCGACGTGCGTGCCCACCGTGGGCTCAGCGGTGCCGGCGGTCTCGACGTGGACGCGGCGGTCGTGACGCACCTGGGCCGGCGGTTCGGCCCGCGGGATACCGGGCGCTGGCAGCGTCTGATCAGCCCGGACGCCGACGGCGACCGACGGGCCGCCCGGCAGCTCTGGAGTGACATCCGGGTGGCCAAGGAGATGCTCTCACGCGCGGCGTCGACGGAGATCCATGTGCCGCTGTTCGACGAGGCGGTCATTCTCGGGCGTGAGGAGCTCGAGGCGCTGGCCGGGCCGGTTCTGCAGCCGACCGTACAGACGACGCGGCAGGTGCTTGACGACGCCGGACTGCGTCCAGCTGAGGTGGCTGGATTGTTTCTCGTCGGTGGTGGGTCGCGAATGCCGCTGGCGGCGACGTTGCTCCACCGTGCGCTCGGTATCGCGCCGACTGTGCGGGAACGTCCGGAGCTCGTGGTCGCCGAGGGCAGTCTGCGTGTGCCCGCCGTCTCGCTGTCGACATTGGTGGACGAGAAGGAATCCCGTCCCGAACCCGAGCCTGTCATGCCGTCGTCCGAGGCGGTGACGTCGACGGCGCGAGTCGCCGATGCATCTGACGGCCCACCGGAGCCGGCGGCATCCGGACCGAAGGCGAAGCGTCGGCTCCTGATCGGCGCGGCTGCGGTGGCGATCCTGATCGCCGGGCTCTTCCTGATCAGGCCACTCACCGGCGCCGGCTCGGGTGTCGGCCGCGGGGCCGGGCCGACGTCCAGCGCGCCTTCGATCACACAGTCCGCCAGCGTCACCGGTTCCGGATCGGTGGCCATGCAGACCGGCCTTCGGTTGCAGGGCCACACCAAGGACGTCACGGGCGTGTCGTTCAACCGCGAGGGCACACTGCTGGCCACGTCCAGTGTGGACAACACGGTCCGGTTGTGGAACGTGGTCACCGGTCAGACGGTCAGGGTTCTCGATGCCGGTCAGGGCTGGTTCCTGGACGCGGTGGCCCTCAGCCCTGACGGGAGCCAGGTCGCAGCCTCGAACTTCGGGCCGGGTGGAGGTGCCCGGATCGTGCTGTGGAACGCCAACACCGGTGAGCGGGTGCGGACCTTCGGCGCGACCGACGGCAACGGCTGGTTCGAGGACCTGGCATTCAGCCCGGACGGCACGCTGCTGGCCGCCGCCATCGGGCTCGGCAAGGACTCCACCCGCAACGAGGCTCAACTTTGGAACCCGGCCACCGGAGCCCAGGTGGCACGGCTGCAGGCCAGTCCCCGGCATACCGTGATCGGTGTGGAGTTCAGCGCCAACGGCGAGGTGTTGGCCAGCACCGGATACAACACCGCCTCCGACGAGCTCGACGGTGAAGTAGTGCTGTGGGACGTCAGGCAGCAGAGTCGGCTGGCCAGTCTGCCGGGCTCGCCGAGCAGCCCGGTCTTCAGTCCGGACCCGTCCCGTCTGGCCGTAGCGGACAGCCGCGACGGGAAGGTTCGGATGTGGGACCTCGCGGTGGGCAGATACACTACCGAGTTCGCCGGATGCACCGGACTACCACTCGCGCAGACGTTCAGCGCCGACGGCAAGGTGCTCGCCACCAGCTGCGACAAACAACGGATGGGACTGTGGGACGTCACGGGCAACCGACCGTTGGACGTCATCGGCGGCGGGCCGGCCACTCCGTCGATCGCCTGCTTCAGCCCGGCCGGCCGGATTCTGGCCACGGTGGACAGGACCGCCGCCTGGATCCAGCTGTGGAGCGTGGGAGCGGGCTGAGTTGCTCGGCTGTACTTGTCGCGGCAGCTTCGCGGTCGGCGATCAGGTCCAAGGGTGTCGGCGTAGGATGCCCGGATACAAGGTGGTGAGATGCGCATGGGCGGTCGCGGGCAGCTCGGGGTCGGAGAGCGGGCCGCCGACTTTGTCACGGGCGGTCCGTCTGGTGTGCCCGCGCGGTTCTACGCGTACGCGGGTGGCCGCCCGACGGCGGTGGTCTTCTGTGATGCGGAGAGCGATCCGCGGCTGGTCGATCTCGCCGGCCGGCTGGCGGTCCGTGAGGATGTCGCGCTGTGCTGTGTGGCCCCGAACGGGGCTACTCGTGTGGCGGACGTGCCGATGTGGTCCGATCACGACGGTCTGGTCGCCGAGGCGTACGGGGTGACGCCACGGGAGTTGACCGCGGTGGTGCTCGACCCAAATCTGCGTGTGGTCGGTGTCGTTGTCGGAGATCGCTTTGTCGACCGGGTCGTCGAACTGCTCGACGGCGCGGCGTACCACGATCGCCCGGTGGAGGTGGTGGCGCAGGCTCCGGTGCTTGTGCTACCGCGCGTCCTTCACGCGGCGTACCGGGACAGGTTGATCCGGGTGTGGGAGAGCGACGGCGGCGCCGACACCGGAGTGGAGCGGGCGGGGAACGACGTCCCGGATGCGAGCGTCAAGCGGCGTCGCGATCACACTGTCGATGACCACGCCCTGCTGCGGGAGTTGACCTCGGTGATTGGCCGCCGGGTGTTCCCTGAGATCGGCAAGGCGTTCGCGTACCGCCCGACCCGCTTCGAGGGGTTCAAGATCGCCTGTTACGACGCGGCCACCGGCGGCTTCTTCCGGCCGCACCGTGACAACCTCACGCCGTCGACGGCGCACCGGGTGTTCGCGCTCACGTTGAACCTCAACGACGACTACGACGGGGGGCAGTTGCGCTTTCCCGAGTACGGCAACCAGCGCTACCGACCCGAGGCCGGCGCGGCGCTCGTCTTCTCCTGTGCCCACCTGCACGAGGTGCTCGATGTGACCGCGGGACGGCGCTTCGTGCTGTTGTCGTTCCTTTACGCCGCCGCCGCTGGTGATCCCCGACGCACGGTCGCCGACAGGAGCCCGTCACGCTGACCGTAATGTCGGCCGCGTGGACGCCGTGGATACGATCGCCGGATGAGCCGAGAGTACGCGTTCGTCATCGCTGACGTCTTCACCCAGACGCCGTTCGGCGGCAACCAACTCGCCGTGCTGCCGGACGCCCGCGGCATATCACCGGAACGGATGCAGGACGTGGCACGAGAGTTCGGCTACTCCGAAACCACATTCGTACTTCCGCCGGACGACCCTCGGCACACCCGCCGCGTGCGCATCTTCACTCCGGTCACAGAGCTGCCCTTCGCCGGTCACCCGACCGTCGGGACGGCGTCGGTGCTTGCGACACAGGGTTTTGTCGATCCGGATCTGACGATGGTTCTCGAGGAGGGTGTCGGCCCGGTTCCGGTGGACGTCGACGGCACGTTCAGCCGCTTCACCATCACCGCGGCCCTACAGCAACCGGCCGACGAGCCGCCGCGCGCCGCCCTCGCAGCCGCGTTGTCACTGTCCCCAAAGGACATCGAGGATTGCTGGTTCGCCGATCTCGGCGCCGCCTTCTGCTACCTGCGGTTGGACACGGCCGGCACCGTCGACCGGGCCGTGCTCGACCGCGCGCAGTGGGCAGCGAAGGTCGCGGATCTGTGGTCGCCGAACCTGTATGTGTTCGCCGGTGACTTCCGCGACGGCGGTCGGGTCTACGCCCGCTGCTTCGCGCCGGCGGTCGGGGTGGAGGAGGACCCGGCCACCGGCTCGGCCGCCGCCGGGCTGGTCGCCAGCCTCGCCCTCCGCAGCACCACCCCCGACACCGAAATCCACCTGCAAGTGGACCAGGGAGTCGCCATGGGACGCCCGAGCCTGATCGACACCACCGCCCGAACAGCCGGTGGCCGGCTCGAACACGTCACGGTCGGCGGCTTCACCACCGTGGTCGCCACCGGCACGATCAACCTGCCCGACCCCTGACCGCCGTTTCCACCACGACGTGCCCGAGATCAGCGCGGTCCTGTGCCATGAGGTTACCTACGGGTCGAGGTGGTGGAGTTTGGCGCGGACGGTGTCGGCGTCGGGATGGTCGAGTTGGTCGAGGATGGTCAGGGCCTGCTGCCAGGCGGTCCGGGCGGCCTCGGTGTTGCTGGTGATGTGGTGGGTCTCGCCGAGATTGGTGAGGGTGGTGGCTTCCTCGTAACGGTCGCCGAGGCTCCGGTACAGCTCGATGGTGTGCTGATAGCAGGTGATGGCCTCGGTGTGCTGGCCGAGGTGGTGGTGGGCGTAGCCGAGGCTGTCCCACGCGGCGGCCTGCATGGAGCGGTCGCCGAGTTCCTGGAACAGGGTCAGGGCCTGTTGGCAGCAGGTCAGGGTCTGCTGGTGCTCGCCGAGGAGGGCGTGGTTCCAGCCGATCGCGTTGAGGGCCAGGGCCTGCCCGCGCTGGTGGTCGGCGACCCGGTACAGCTTCAGTGCCCGCCGCGCGTGGTCGAGGGCCTCGGTGCGACAGCCCTGCCGCCCCCACACGACGGCGAGGCCGACGTGGGTGTGAGCCTGCCCGATCCGGTCGCCGGCCCGGTCGTACAGGTCGAGGGCCTGCCGCAGCAGGGTGTGGGCGTCGTCGAAGCGGCCCAGCCGTCGGTAGGCGCGGGCGAGAAGGCGGTGGGCACCGGCCTGCGCGGTCGGGTCGGCCAGCCGGCCGGCAGCTGCCGCCGCGGCGCGTCCGGTGGCGGCCTGATCGTGCCAGTGCCCCCGCCGGTCGAGGAAGGTGTCGAGGGCCCAGGCCAGTCGCCAGGTGTGGGAATCGAAGCCGGTGGCGGCGGCGTGCTCCACGGCGGCCAGCAGCGCGGGACACTCGGCGGTGAACCATTCGAAGGCCCGCTCGTGGTCGGCGGGTGCTTCGGAGATGACCCCGGGTCGAGGTGGGGTAAGGCTGATCGGATCCCGGGCCGGGTACAGCAGCCGTTCGGCGGCGTACGCGGTGTGTAGGTAGTGATCCAGCACTCGGTGTACGGCGGCGCGTCGCCGCCGGTCGGGGTCGGTGGTGCGGCTCAGGTCGGCGGCGTATGCGCGGAGCAGGTCATGGAAGGTGTACCGGCCGCGGGCGTGTTCGGTGAGCAGGTTCGTCCGGGCCAACTCCGCCAGCAACGTGCGCGCCCGGTCGAGGGGCAGGGCAGCGGCGCTGGCGGCCGCCGGGGCGGCGATGTCCGGGCCGGGGTGCAGGCCGAGCAGCCGGAACAGCCGCGCCGTGTCCGGGGTGAGGGTCCGGTAGGACCAGGAGAACACCGCCCGCAGGTCGGTGGTGGGGGTGTCGCCGGTCGACAGAAAGCCGAGCCGGTCCTGGGCGTCGTGCAGGTCGGCGGCGATGGCCGTCAGTGACCGCTGGGGTTGGGTGGCGGCGTTGGCCGCGGCGATGGCCAACGCCAGGGGTAGCCGCGCACAGCAGGTGATGATCTCGTCGACCGCGTCGGGCTCGGCCGCGACCCGGCGGATACCGATGCGCCGGGCGATCAGGTCCCGCGCCTCGTCAAGGGTGAGCAGATCCAGGGGAACCGGGTGGGCGCCCACGGTGGCGACCAGGCCCGACAGGCGGTTGCGGCTGGTGACCAGGACCAGGCAGCCGGGAGAGCCGGGCAGCAGCGGCCCGACCTGGTCGGGGTCGCGGGCGTTGTCGAGCACGATCAGCACGCGTTTGCCGGCCAGGAGTGTGCGGTACAGGCCGACCTGCGCATCCGGGTCGGCCGGGATGCGTTGCGGTGGCACGCCGAGGGCGTCGAGGAATCGGCGGATCGCCTCGGCCGGGTCCATGACCGTGCCAGCTGGGTCGAAGCCGCGCAGGTTGACATACAACTGCCCGTGCGGGAACTGGTTGGCGACCTGGTGGGCCCAGTGCACCGCCAGGGCGGTCTTCCCCACGCCGGCTGTTCCGGCGATCGCAGAGATGACGACGGCGGTGGGCCGGTCAGTGACGGCGGCTATGCCGTGCAGCCGGGTGAGTTGATCGGTGCGGCCGGCGAAACTGGGTACGTCGGTCGGCAGCTGGGCCGGCGCGATCGGCGTGGGCGGCCGCGGGGCGGCGACCGCGACCGTACGTCGGACGTCGACCTCGTCACGCAGTATCGCGGTGTGCAGCTGACGCAGGTCGGCGCCGGGGCCGATGCCCAGTTCATCGACGAGTCGGGCCTGTAGCTGCTGGTAGACAGCCAGCGCGTCGGCTTGCCGGCCGGATGCGTGCAGCGCCAGCATGAGCTGGCCGATGAGGCGTTCCCGTAGCGGGTGGGCGGCGGCCAGTTCGATCAGTTCGCCAACGAGCTCGCGGTGGCGACCGAGCGTGAGCTCGAGGTCCAAACGCTGCTCGATCACGGTCAGGCGTTGTTCGTTGAGCCGGGCCGCGCTGGCCTGGATCGTACGGCCGGTGCAGCCGGCCAGTGCCGGGCCACGCCATAGCCGCAGCGCGGCCGTCATCTGGTCGACAGCTGGCCCGAGCTTTCCGGTCGCGGCCGATGCCCGCGCCTCGGTGACCAGGTCCTGGAACTGCTGGGCGTCGAGCTGCCCATGGTCGACGGGTATCCGGTAGCCGGGGCCGTCGGCGCGGACGGTCAGTTGTTTGCGCAGCGTCCAGACACAGTTCTGGATCTGCCGCCGCGCGGTCGGCGGTGGATCGTCGTCCCACACCGCGTCGATCAGGTCGTGGATCGGGACGGCCCGGTTGGTGGCCAGCAACAGCGTGGCGAGCACCTTCGTCTGTCGTGGGCCGAACGGTCGGGGTTGGCCGCCATTGGCGACGACCAGTAGCGGCCCCAGGATCCGGAACTCCATCCGATCCTCTCCCCCAGCGGTATCGATGGCGCTCGATTACGCAAGATACTCGGCCCGCTGCGGGGTGCCTGTCGGAAACGTGTCAGCGATTCGACTGCCCGCCGAGAACAGGTGGAGACCGGATGAAGACCGATCGGATGGAGCGACTGGCAATGCTGCCGTTGATGCAAGTACCGGAGTCGGAGAGAGGAAGGTGCCATGGCATCAACGATGAGGAAGTACGCGGCGTTGCTCGCCGTGCCGACGCTCGTCAGTGTCGGCGTCGTCGTTGCTGACGGTGCGGCGGCGTACGGGGGCCCAACGTCATCTGTTGGCACGGCTGCTGCCTGGGATTGCCCCACGAAAGCCATCTGCTTCTGGGACAGCTTCGGCGGCGTGGGTCAGCGGTGCTACTGGTCCGGCGACGACTCGGACTGGTTGGGCGGGTCCACTACGTGTCCATGGGCCGGCGAGAAGCCGGTGAAGTCGGTCCGCAACAACGGTGAGGACGAGGACTTCACAGGCGTCGCGTTTTACCGGAATACGGGGTACGGCGACCGGATCGGATGTACGCGACGAGGCCAGCAGGGCAACCTGCAGGGCGACTACAAGGTGCGTTCCCACCGATGGATCACAACCACCTGCGGCTGACACTGCCCGAAGGCCCGCCGGAGCCCGGCTTCGGTGGGCCACCGAGTGGGCCAGGGGCTCGGCGTTGCCGGGCCGTGAGGACGTGACAGTGAGGACGTGACAATGAGGACCATCGTCGACGCCATCGCCGGCCGCGCCGGTGGCCCGGGGACTCTCACCGTGCTCGATGCCGACGGTGGCGAACATGCGGTCGGATGGTCCGAGGTGCACCACCGCGCGCGGCGCGTCGCGACGGTGCTCGGGCGGCGCGGCATCGGCCCGGGGGCGCGAGTCGGCCTGCTCGCCGACACCAGCATCGATCTCGTCACGACGCTGCAGGCCGTCTGGCTGGTCGGCGCGGCGGTCACCGTACTTCCGTTGCCGGCGCGGCGGCCCGACGACGCCTACCTGAGCCGGCTGAGCCGGGTGATCGCGGACGCCCGGCTGGGGCTCGTCGTGGTCGGGAGTCCACTCACAGAGTCGGCCCTACCGTTGGACGCCTCGACATCGTCCGTGGCCCTCTCCGCGCTGGTCGCCAGGGCGCGGGCGGCCGAGCCGGCGACACCGGTCGTGACGTCGCCGGCCGACCTGGCCGTCCTTCAGTACACGAGCGGGTCCACCCGGGAGCCCCGTGGTGTGCCGGTCACCCATGGACACCTCGCCGTGAACCTCTCGGCGATCCGGGTGGCCACCCGTCACGAGCGGGTGCACGGCTGCGTGGTGAGCTGGCTTCCGCTCTATCACGATCTGGGCCTCATCGGCTGCCTGGCACTGCCGATGTCCTGCGGTTGCCCACTCGTACTGCAGTCACCGGCCGCTTTCGCGGCCCGCCCGATCGCGTGGCTCGAGGCGGTCGCGGCCTATCGGGCCACCGCGACCGCCGCGCCCAACTTCGCGTGGGAGCTGATGGCGAGGCTGCTCGCGGATCGTCCCGGTACCGACGCGGCCATCGATCTCGGATCGCTGCGCCTCGCACTGACCGGCGCGGAGCCGATCGACCCGGTGGCAATGGCGCGGTTCGCTGCGGTGGCAGGCCGGTACGGGCTGGATCCCTCGATCGTCACCTGCGCCTACGGCCTGGCCGAGGCGACGCTGGCCGTCACGGTGTCCGCGCCGGGGGTCGGACTACAGGTGGACGTCGTCGACCCGACGTCGCTGGAGACCCACGGCGCGGCGGTTCCGCCATCCGGCGGCGACACGGGCCGGCCCTTGGTGCGCCTGGGAGGGCCGGTGCCGGGCGCTCGCCTACGGATAGTGGATCGCGTGAGCGGTCGCGAGCTCGGCGATCGCCGGGTCGGCCGGATCGAGGTCACCGGGTCGAGCGTCGTCGGTGGGTACTGGGGTGAGGAATCCGCCGGGCCGGCCGGGTGGCTGCGGACGGGAGACCTGGGTTATGTGACCGACGGCGACCTCGTGGTGTGCGGTCGGGAGTCGGACCTGCTGTTCGCGGCGGGGCGCAATGTGTTCCCGCAGGACGCCGAGGCCGCCGCCAGCACCGTACCCGCCGTGCGCGCCGGGAACGCGGTGGCGTTCGGCGTACCGGGGTCCAGGGCCGGCGACCGGTTGGTCGTCGCCGTCGAGTCGCGGGCGTGGGCCGACCCGGCCGCGGCCGACGCCCTGCGGGCGGCGGTGACGGCGGCCGTTGTCGCCGAGGTCGGCCTCACTCCCCGCGCGGTCGTCGTGCTCGCGCCAGGTCGGCTGTGTAAGACGTCCTCGGGCAAGTTGCGCCGGGCCGAGATGCGGCGGAGGTACCTGGCCGGCCAACTCGATCCGGTTCGACCGACAACCGCGGCAGAACCCACAGATCGTCCACTCTGGACTTCCACGGAGGTACCCCGATGACGGCCGAGACGACGACCCCCGACCGCGAGCGCGACCATCGCGGCGGACACGCCCGCGATCGGCGGGAGGGATGGCGGAACGAGATAGCCGCGATGCTTGAGCTTGACCCGGCCGAACTGTTCGACGCCGCCCGGTTGGTGGACGACCTCGGACTGGACAGTCTGGCGATGATGCGCCTTTTCGCGTGGCTGGACGTCAAGGGTGTGTCCGCCGCCAACCGTAACGCGCTTCAGCGGATCGGTGACGTCTTCGCCTTGCTTGAGCGGATGCCCGCCAGGGGTGACGTATCCCTGGTCGTGGTCGGCATGCGGACCGGCGACGATCGGGCCGGTCTCGGACCGGCCGCGGTGACCGGCCTACCGTCGGCGGCGGGCCGGCGATCGCCGCTGGCGCCGGTGCTCAGCAGCCACGCGTACCAATTGACCCCTATCCAGGAGACTGATCTGCCGTTCCTCTACGCGTTGGCGGTGCACCCGGAGAGCAGTTACCGATGGCGCTACCGGGGTAACCCGCCATCGCCGGAGGAGTTCACGGCCGAGCTGTGGGGCCAGGTTCTGACCCAGTTCGTGGCCCGCAACGCGACCAGCGGTGAACCGGCGGGGCTGGTGGTCTCCTACGCGGCCGATCTCGCCCAGGGGCACGCGAGCATCGGAGCGGTGTTCACGCCCGATCATGCCGGCACCGGTCTCGCCGCCGAGATAACGGCGCTGTTCGTCAGGTACCTGTTCCACACCTTCCGGCTGCACAAGGTCTACCTGGAGGTGCCTGGTTTCAACTGGCCTCAGGTAGAGAGCGGTGCCGGCCGATTGTTCCAGGTCGAGGGCGTGCTACGCGACCACGACTTCTACGCCGGGCGGTACTGGGACAAGTACGTCTGCGCCGTCTATCCGCCGGTAGGCGACGCTCGGACGGAGTAGATCACAGGCCGGGCTGCGCCGCCTTCACATCCCCGTCGTGTTCGGCTCGACCCGTGACGCGACCACCCGTGTGAATGTCAACACGCGCCCGGCGTCGCCGCGGACCGCGTCCGCTTCCTCCCGGGCCAGCCGGCCGGTCGCCCATTCCTGGTCACCGAATTCCGCAATTGTCTCGTTCCACAGCAACCAGTCCCGCCAGCCGTCCTCCAGCGTGTCGGCGGTCTCCACCACGACCGACCCGCTGCGCTCCCAGGTCCGCCGCCACCACTGCGCGGTCCGGAACGTCCAGAAACCCGGGTCGGCCGACCACACCGACAGATGCTCGGGCAGCGGCTCCAGGTCGAGGTCGATCTGTGTGCCCGGCGCGGCCATCCCGAGCTGGCCGCCCGGCCGCACGCAACGGGCGAGCGTCGGCAGGTACAGCACGTCCGTCCCGAAGTAGTGGTAGGCGTCCACACTCACCACCGCGTCGAAATAGCCGTCCGCGAACGGCAGGTCGTGCGCCTCGACCCGCAGCGGGGTCACCGATCCCGAACCCGTGTCGGCTTCCAGCACACGTCGCCAGTTGTCCCCAGGGGCGATCCACAGGTCCGCCGCCGTGACGTGCACGCCGAACTCGCGGGCCAGGAACACCGACGTCAACGCCGTTCCGCACCCGAGGTCGAGCACACGCATTCCCGGCTCCAGCCGCATCGCGCCGGTCAGCCACTCGGCCAGCCACAGCGGGTTCGGCCCCATCAGGTTGGCCATCACCCAGGCCGGGTCGTACGCCGCGCTGCGCGGGTACCGCGGCAGGGTCAACCGCTCGGCCAGGACGTGCGGCTCGGCCGACGGTGGTTTCCGCAGCGCGACCGGCGCCCGGCCGTCGTCGGTCCGGTCGTCGGTCCGGTCGTCGGTCCGGTCCGGTTTGCGCGCGACCACCCGGGCGAACCCGAGCGTCCGCCCCGCGTCGGCCCGCAGCATCGCAACGATGTCGGCCGAGCCCCGCTCGGGATCGGCTGCGAGCACCGTCTCCTCCCAGGCCAACCAGGTCGACCCGCCGTCCGGGAGGAGATCCGCCCGCTCGACGTCCACCTTTTCCGACGACGTCCACAGCACCCGCCACCATTCCGGGGTGTGGAACCCGTTGAACTCCCAGTTCCACCCCGGCGTGAGGTGTTCGGGCACATGCCCGTCGAGCTCGCGCGTCACGCCGGGCGTGACGACGCCGACCAGTCCGCCGGGCCGCACGAACCGCAGCAGCGACGGCAGGAACCAGTAGTCGGTGCCGAAGTACTCGTAGGCGTCGACACACACCACGGCATCGAAATACTCATCGGCGAACGCCAGGTCGTGCGCCTCGGCGCGCAACGGGACGACCAGGTCCTCGACGCCCGCCGCACGGATCCGGTTCCAGTTGTCGGACGGGTCGACCCACAGGTCCGCCGCGGTGACGTGGGCGCCGTACTCACGGGCGAGGAACACCGACGTCAGTGCGCGCCCGCAGCCGAGGTCGAGGACGCGCGCACCCGGACGCAGGTCCATCACGGCGGTCAGCTCGTCGACGAGCCAGAGGGCGTTGGGCCCCATCTGGTTCTCGAGAGTCCAGTCGATCGGGTAAGCCGCGGCACGGCGCGGCGAAGAGTCGCTCATGGCGAAGAAAGGTCCTTTGTCGAGAGATGAAGGACCCGGGACGACGCGCTGCGTCAGGCCCGGGCCGCGGAGGCGGGGATGACGGACGCGCTGCACACGACAGCGCCCTGACCGGCGGTCATCAACCCACCTCCTCACGTCTCTCGAAGTCGACAAGAATCTACCAGACCGTCGGCGGGCCGGCTGGTACGCGCGATGGTAGCGCCAGACACCGCCGTACCCGCGCGTCATGTCGATCTGTGACATCCCCTGCCAGGGGACCAACCCATATCTTCGCCTGGCAGCCCGTCACGAACGCCGCGCCTCATGCCACGACGAGATCCACCGAGAGCACCGACCCGGTTGGAAAATGGTTCGTGTTGAACCTCGGAGACGAACCTTGGAGGCCGGGTCTGCCTGCCAAGACGGCCAGGATGTCGCCGAGTTGGCCGACCATGGTCGCGATCTCGTCCGCGCTCATCCGTGGCCTGGCCTTATGCGGGTTTGTGCCGGTGAGGAGCGCCTCCAAGGCGGCGCGGTAGCGGGCCAGTTTCGCGTCGCAGTCCCGCAGTATGGCGGCGGCGGTCGATGCTCGCTGGCAGGGGTGGGTCGTGTGGTGGTCCGGACGGTGGCGTTGATGGCGTTGCGGCGGCTGATGGGAGTGCTCTGCTGCGGCCCTTCGCCAACTGCATACGAGGTCGAGATCGCGGTGCTGCGGCACCAGTTGGCGGTGCTGCGCCGGCAGGTGGTCCGACCGCGGTACACGCCGGCGGATCGGATACTGCTGGCTGCCCTGGCCGGTTGCTGCCGCGGGAGCGGTGGCAGATGTTCCTGGTGACGCCGTCGACGCTGCTGCGCTGGCATCGGGAGTTGGTGGTCCGCCGCTGGATCTACCCGCGCACCGGCCGTGGCCGTCGGTTGGACGGGCACGTCGTTGAGCTGGTGGTTCGGCTGGCCCGGGAGAACCCGCGCTGCGGGTAGATAAGGATCGTGGGAGAGTGCCGCAGTCTCGGGTGTGGGTGTCGGCGTCGTCGGTGCGGCGGATCCTGCACCGGCACCGTCTCGGTCCGGCAACCCGCCGCAGCGGTCCGACCTGGACTGAGTTTCTGCGCGCCCAGGCCGGTGGGCTGCTGGCCACGGACTTCTTCACGGTCCTCGGGTGGCAGCCTACGCACTCCTGGCGAGACAACTGAGCAGCGGCTACGGCCGCGCGTCCAGCTGGTGGGCGAGATCGATGACGTCCGTGGCGACGACGTCCCAGTCCGACTCGGGCCGTAGGTCGCGGGTCTGCCCGGGTCCGTGCTCGGTCGGGCGCGGGATGAATGCCGTCGACAGGCCGGACCAGCGGGCCGCCGCGAGGTCGTCGTTGTGCGCGGCGGCCAGCATCACCTGCGCCGGCTCAAGCTCGAGAAATGCCGCAGCGCGCAGATAAGCCTCGGGCTGCGGCTTGTACCGCCGGGTCACGTCCGAGCCCATGATCACGTCCCACGGCAGCCCGGCGTTCTTGGCCATCCGGGTGAGCAGACCCAGGTTGCCGTTAGACAGCGGACCGACGATGTGACGCCGCCGCAGCAGTGTCAGGCCCTCGACGCTGTCCGGCCACGGCGGAAGCCGCTCCCACGCGTGGTTGAGGTCATCGACCTCCTCCAGCGGGAGGTCCAGGCCGAACTCGGCCAAGGTCGCGGTCAAGTTCTCCCGGTGCAGCTCAGTCAAGGTGACGAACGGACGACGCCCACTGCGCACCGGCTCCATCGACGGGTCGTACCTCGCCCGCCACGCATCGGCGAACGCCTCCGCGTCCACCCCGGCCTCGACCCGGCGGACGGCCGCACTGATGCCCGAGCGCCAGTCGACCACCGTCCCGAACGTATCGAACAGAACAGCCTGCACAGCAGCATCATCGACAGACCGGAACGATCGCATCGACGTCACGCGGCTTCCCTCCGGCCGAGACTGCTCGTCAACGAACACCGCCAGCATGCCAGGCACTCCGGTAGTCCTACGGCTCGACGCCCGCGCGGCCACCTGACGAGGTCGGCGGCCCCGCCGCCGCGTTCCACGTAGGCCGACGACTCCTCCACCGCGGCTTCGACGGGCTCGTCGACGATGGCGTAATCGCTGCCATCGGCCCCGACCGTCAACAGCTCGGCGTGCCGTAACGGCCGGGAAGGTCCATGTCGTCGAGCCCGTCGACCCGGTGGATCACGCTTCGGGGATCGGCATACCGAAGGTGGCCAGGGTGACGGCGTCGGGCTCGGGGCCGCCGCGCTTGCCGGTGTCCAGAGCGTCGATCGCGGCGAGTTGCTCGCCGGTGAGGTCGAAGTCGAAGACGTCGAAGTTCTCCGCGATCCGAGCCGGCTTGGTCGACTTCGGGATCACCTGACGGCCCTGCTGCAGATGCCAACGCAGCATCACCTGGGCCGCAGACTCTGGGCGAAGTACGGGTGCACCTCGATCTGGTTGACCGACGGCACCACCGTCGCCTTCTCCAGCAGCGTCGTCAGGTGGTCGACCATGAAGTTGCGACCCCGATCGCCCGGACCTTGCCGTCGGCCAGCAGCGTCTCGGTTTCGCGGACAAACCGCCAGGACGCATCGATCTGAACCGACCGCGATCGCCCGATCCGCGACCGAACCGTGCACAGCCGCAGCAAAGACACCCGACACGGCCTGGCGACGGCGTCGATGCCAGGAGTTTTATCTGCTGATCGGACCGTCGTATGTTCCCGTGGCGCGGAGCGTTCGCGAACGTGGCTGGGACGTCGACGAGGTCGCTGGCCGACAATTCACCAACTCGTCGATCCGGATGCCGTGGTCGCTCGACAAGGCCCGGCGGGTGACCCCGCCGGGCCTTGTTGCTTTCTCCGCGCGTCAGCTCACCGACTGCCTTGTTTGTTCAACGGTCGTACGACCGGACTCTTTGGCCTGGCCGGCGGTCTGCTGGGCCGCCTCGCGGGCGGTCTCCTTGACCTGTTCGGTCGCCTCGCGGGCGGTGCCGCCGAGCTCGTCAGCCATCTCTCGTGCAGTCTCCTTGGCCTTCTCGACCAGGTCGCCGGAGCGGTCGGCCACGGCGGCGCCGGCGCGCTTCTCGGCCTCGGTCTCGGGCAGGAGGGACGCGGTGAGCAGCCCGACGCCGAAGGCGATCAGACCGACGGCCAGCGGGTTGCCCCGAGTCTGGCGCGCCACCGTGTCCGGGGCCTCCCGCACCGTGTCGGCCACGGCGTGCGCAGTCTCCTGGGCCTTGTCGCCGACCGTGGACGCGGTGGACTGTACCGACCCGGCCGCGCTCGACGCCGCGTCCTGGATCTTGCTGCCGGCCTGCGACGCCTTGTCCTGCGCTCCGGAGACAACCGTGTCCCGCGCGCCCATCACCCGGTCGGTGACGGAGCGGACGCGGCTCTTGGCGCCTTCCCACTTCCGTCCGGCCACCCGGGTCGGGACGGTGCGGTCGGCCAGCCGGTCGACATCGTGGGCCAACTCCTCCCGCGTCTGTTCGATCTCGTTCCTCAGTTCCTCTGGTCGCGAACCCATTGCGCGTCCTCCCTCAGCGTCTCCACCGTCTGCCGTGGCACCGGGTCCACGTCCTTCATTCGCTTGCGGCCCACGCTGTAGAGCACACCGCCGACGATCGCCCACAGCACGGCGACGATGACCGCCGCCCATCCCAGCGGCATGACCGCGTCGAGCGCGAACACCAGCGCCAGGCTGAGAAGCACAGCCACCATGTAGCCGGCGAAGCCGGCGCCGGCCAGCATCCCGCCGGCCTTCCCTGCCTTGGACGCCTCCTCCTTCAGCTCCGCCTTGGCCAGCGCGACCTCCTGGCGGAACAGCTTGGAGACGTCCTGGAGCACCTCGCTCATGAGGTGACCGATGGACTCGTCCTCCACCGGCCGCTCGACCGGCCGGATGTGCTCCGGTTCGTACCCGGTGGTCATCGCAGGCCGCCCTGCCGCGGGTCCGGGTCGGGATAGTACGGCGGCGGAGTCGCCGGGGTCACGGGCGATTCCGCGGGCGGGAACGCCTCGACGACACGCGGGTCGGCGACCACCGGCTCCACATAGACCGGCTCGGTGACGACCCGCTCGGTGTACGTGTCGGCAACGACCGGTGCCGCGGTTCCGGCGGGCGTGGTCGGCGGAACCGAGTAGGAAGCGGTGTCCGCCTCGGCCAACCGCGTCGCCTGCGTACGCGTATCCGTAGCGGGCGAAGCCGACTGTTCCTGCTGGGCCTTCCACACGTTCTTGCCGAGCCGGCCCACCAGGAACCCCGCCGCCACCGCACCAGCCAGGAACGCGAAGGGCCTCCGCCGGGCGAAGTCGGTCAGCTCCGACACGACGCCTTCCGGGCCGCGGTCGGCGAGAAAGTCGGCCACCCGCTGGCCGCGCCGGCCGAGATCGCTGACCAGCGCCTTGCCGGGCGAGTCGCCGTCACGGCCCATCTCGGCGAACTCGTCGGAGAGCCCGCGCAGCCGGTCCACCAGTTGGTTGTGCTGTCCGCGCACCCGATCCGTCGCCTGGACCTTCGCCTGCGACGCGATGCGCTGCACCTGGCTGCGGGCCTCGCCCACAACGGCACCGGCCTGCTCCTTGGCCGTACCCGCGACGTTGCGGGCCTCGTCCTTCGCCGTCTCCATAGCCGTTTCCGCGGCGACGGCGGCCTTCGAACTACCGTCGTCCGCATCATGGGCTCCGGTGTAGGCAGGTGCGCGTGCGTACGTGTCCTGATCGTGCATGGGATTGCTCCTCTGTCCAGGGGTCGTTCCCGGAGCTACCCACCGCCGGCGCACCTATGCCACCTCGCCGATAGGTCATTTGCCGAGGTCCGGGATGGGTCTGGACGAGCGGAACTTGGTGATGGAGACCCGAGAACGCAACGACACTCTCGCGTCCCTCGACTTCCAGGTCGGCCGGTCAAAAGCCCTCGCGAACACCGCGGCCTGCGCAACGACGAATGTCGCCAGGCGTGCTTTCTGTTCCAGGCAGGGTAGCTGTGCGGTATCACTTCAGAACAAGGCTCGGACGAAGCAGTCCGGCTCGACGGCCTCATACACCACTACATCCGCACCACCCAAATGCCGCGAGGGCTCCGCTGGTGCGGATCCGGTGGTTCTACAACTACGACGGGGTGGTTGACCCGTCCGGCACGACACCCTGGCGTGGAGACTGAACGCATTACCGGCAAATAGATCGTATGGACTACCGCTACCGGCGCCGCCGTCGTCAGGTGTCGCCCTCTGCCCGCCGCTTCACGATGTCATATGCCAGGTGCAGGAAGTCGGCACCGGCCACAGCCGTTGCGGTGGCCGCGACCATACGGGTCAGCCGCGGTGCGAGCACCATTCCGGTGGTCAACGCGGTCGCGCTCCAGACCGCGGCGCAGAAGGGACAGGTCAACAGTTCCCCGGCGGCGTGGCGGAGGCCGTGCCGGTGGCGGACGGACTCGTTGAGCTCGCCCGCACCGGCGGGGCCGTCGAATCTCGTCAAGGGCGACCGCAGCGGGCTGGTGACGGCGTCCTTCGTCACCAGCCGGGAGATTTTGTGGGTGGCGACCGTGATCATGGCCAGGTCCGGGAGCGCGACATGGTCGGGCAGCCGCCGCCCGGTCAACCGGACCACCGTGGCGACTGCCCCCAGTGCTGCACCGTAGGCGGTGATCAAGATCAGATAGCCGCCCAGGGGCCGCGACTCGTCCGGTGGTCCATAAGGTGCCACCGCGTCGCCGAGCTTCCGTACGGCCTTGATCATCGCTGTCTCCCTTATACCAGCCCGGTGCCGGGCACTCAGCTACCCGCCTGCAACGTCCGTAATCACGGTGGGCTCCGTCAATGTCGGAGTTGCCGGTCGGGCGAGGCGCCGGTCACCTCCAGGTCTTTGCGGCCGGTCGGGTGCGTCCGATGGGTTGCGTTGGTCCGGGCCAGGAAGGTGTCGACGGCGGTGGCGAGTTCGGGGCCGGCGGTGGTGACGGCGTTGTGGGCGGCTTCCTCGATGACAAGGGTGCGGGCGTCCGGGGTGAGGGCCGCCGCGTGTTCGAGCCAGGATTGTGGGGCGATCCGATCGCGCGCACCCCGGACCAACAACGTCGGCATATGACATCCGGGCAGTTTGGTGTCGATGCGGTCGCCTACCGCGTGTCGCAGGGTATTGACGATGCGGCGGGCACCGGCGTCGCGGATGTCGGCGTACAGGATGGGGGCCTGGCGCCAGTCCTCGCCGGGGAGGTCGCGGATCAACCGTCCGAGCTGTGCCGGAATGCTCGCGGCCCGCGGGTCGGTGGTCGGGCCGACCAGGATGAGTGCGGCGACCAGATCCGGTCGCCGGCTGGCCAGTTCGACGGCGACCTGGCAGCCGAAGGAGTTGCCCAGTACCGCGGCGGGGGTGCCGAGTGAATCCAGCCAGGTTGCCAGGACCTGCGCGTGCTGGGCGACGTTCAAAACAGCCGCGGGCTTGTCCGATAGGCCGAATCCGAGCATGTCCGGCACGTACACGTCCCGTTGGCGCAGGCAGCGGGCGGTCGGTATCAGGTAGCGATGGGAAACCGCGAGGCCGTGCAGGAGGACGCACGGGAGCGCCGTGGAGCCGCCGGCCAGTCGTTGGCGTACGTGCAGACGTCGGGCGCCGACCCGGTGCCAGCCGCTGGTGAACCCGTCAGCGTCCGCGGGCGCGGCGAGGGCGCTGCGCCGTTCCTGTCGACTGAGTCGCCCGGGCTGTTGACGGTTGCGGCGGCTGGGCAACACGTCGTACGGCAGCGGGGAGATCAACTCGACCGCCTGGAGGCAGCGGAGGCGGCAGAGACGGGGGTGAGTAGTTGGCGCCATCGGGCCTCGGAGTACTGGAACGGTGCCGTGGTGTCGAGGAACCGGTGCAGCGCCGGGAGGAGTTCGGCCGGGTCGGTCTCGTGCGGGTAGTGGCCTGCGCCGGCGATCTCGATGAGGTGGGGTTCGGGGAGTTGGCGGGCGATGTTCTGGTGGTGGTGCGGCGGGATTGTCTTGTCGTCCCCGCCCCAGGCGACCAGCACCGGCAGATTGCCGAGCAGACCGAGCTGGCGGGATGCAGTGACGGTCTGTCCTCGCCAGTCGATGACGGCGCGTGCGGTGCGGACGAAACCTTGCCGCTGGCGGGGGTCGGCGAGTCCGCGGAGTCCTTCGGCGAGCGGGCCGGCGTCCTGGCGTGCCGGGAGTCCGGGCAGCATGGCCATGACCGGCAGGATCCGACGGGTCAGACTCTGGGGTAGCTGGGCGAGGGCGGTGACGACGGTGTTCGCACCGGGCAGGGTGGCGGCCCGCAACACCGGAGACAGTTCGGGACCCAGGCCGCCGCTGCTGATCAGGATGAGTCGGCTGGTCCGCTCGGGGAACTGGTAGGCGAACTGCATCGCGATGCCGCCGCCCAGGCTGTGGCCGGCCACCGTGGCTGCGGAGCACCCCAGGGCAACCAGTAGATCGCGGAGGGCCGCCGCGTGCGCGCCGAGGGAGTAGTCACCCGCGGGGGCGTCGGAGTCCCCGTGCCCGGGCAGATCAGGGGCGATGACCCGGTGCGTGGCGGCAAGGGAGTCGATGATGTGCCGCCAGGTCCGGCGGGTTCCGCCGAGTCCGTGGATGAGCAGGAGCGGCTCACCGGACCCTGCTTCGGTGTATGCGATGGTGCCGCCGGGGATCGCCACCCTGGCGTCGATCCGGGCCGGATGGTCGGCGGTACGCCGCGGATGCCGGACAACCTGTTGGCTAGGCGGGCGGCGGGTGACGATGGTGATGATCTCTCCTGGTGGACGGGGTGACGGGCTGTGGGCGCTAGTCCCAGCCACATACCCGACCGACCGGCACGAAATCCAGAATCTGGAATCAATCAAGTTAACCCGGTCACTCGGACCGTGCGAGGTTGACGCGGCAGGGCGCGTTGCTGGCATGCTGACCGGGTTCCTACCTGCGTAGGCTGGGCGGTCCGGACACCCGCCTGCCCTGTACACGCGTAG
>NZ_BOPG01000106.1 GCF_016863635.1 Virgisporangium aurantiacum
AAGACTGTCGCCACCCGGATTGACGACGGACGGCAACGGCCGTCCCGTGTTAGCGGCACCACCGCCGCGTTCCGCTGCGGATCCACACTCCCGTCGACGCGGCAGTGAAAGGCGTGTTCTTGGAGATCCACGGGGGCGGTTTCTCCATGGGTCGGCCGCTGGCAGCGACGTCCGCAACCACAGGCTCGCCGACCCACTCGGCGTCGCGGTTGCGAGCGTGGACTGCCGTCTCGCGCCCGAGCATCCGTGGCCGGCCGCTCCGGCGGATTGCGAAACCGCCGCGCTGTGACTCGTCGAGCACGCCCGCCCGCCAGCGTTTCGGCACAACGAAGCTCGCTGTCGGCGGCTTTCGGCCGGCGCCGCCGCGACGAAGATCGTTCGCATTGGTGGAACCGGCGCCCGGAGGCGTCCGGCTCGGTCGTGGCACGCCCGCGGCCTTGTCCATGACATCTTAGTCATTAAGATAACCGCATGGTGATATCGACCGACTTCTCGGTGGCAATCGCCGGCGCTGGCCTCTCCGGCTTGTGTCTCGCCCAATACCTCGTGCGTGCCGGCATCGACGCGCATGTCTACGAGCGGGACCTGGGTCCCTTTGTCCGGCGGCAGGGCTACCGGCTCATCCTCGACCGGTACGGGCTGGAAGCGCTGCGTGAGAGCCTGCCCGTCCCGCTGTACCGCCTGGCGCTGGCCACCAGCGATGAGCCCGGCGGGCACCTGCGCTTCACCGACAGCCGGCTGCGGGACGCGTTCACCATCACCTTCAAGCAGGAGCAGCACACGACCCGCCAGGTAGACCGGCTGACCCTGCGCTCGATCCTGCAGTCGGGACTCGACGGGCGCGTCCACTACGGCAAGGCCGCCGTCGGGGTGGACAGCGGCGGACCGGGGAGGCTGCGGCTGCGGTTCTCCGACGGCGGAGCCGCCACGGTGTCCGTCGTGGTGGGCGCGGACGGCGTGCGCTCAGCGCTGCGCGCGCAGCTCATGCCGGACGCGAACCCGGTGAACACGCCGATGGCGGGCATCTACGGCAGGTCGCCCCTGCGGCAGAACGGTCGGAGCATCATTCCGGAGGCGTTGCGTACCAGCGGTGTCCTGGCCATCGCCAATGAACCGGGCCGGGCCTTCTTCTTCACCTCCATGCGGTTCGGTGAGAGTCCGCGGGAGGCGTTCGCGCGCCTGGCTCCGGGCGTTTTCCCGCCCACCGGCGACGACTACGTCATGTGGGGACTGCTGCTCCGGCAAGCGGAGGTGCCCATGAACGTCCGCGGAGACCTGCCGGGGCTACGGGAGATGGCCACCCAGATGACCGCGGACTTCCATCCGCTCGTCCGGCGGCTGGTCGGCACGGCCGAGCTGGACACCGTGGTGCTCAACCTCTTCGCGGCCGGGCAGCGCCCCCGTCGGTGGGCGGTGCCCCGGGCGACGATGATGGGCGACGCCGTACACGCCATGCCTCCGTTCGGCGCTCACGGCGGCAACACCGCGCTGCGTGACGCCGCCCTGCTCGGCCGCAGGCTGGTCGACGCGCTGACGGACGGCACACCGCTGGAGGCGGCGATCGCCGGTTACCAGGACGAGATGGTGTCCTATGCCTTCGACGCGGTCGACGACGCGGCCCGGCTGATGCGCCGGCTCACCGGGAATGCGGCCGCGCCACACTGGGTACTGACTCGCGTGTTACCTCGGCTGCACCGGGTCACCGTGCCGGAAGCATGATTGCGGGCATGCCCGACCAGTCGTCTCGTGCGTCCGCGATCGCCGATCTCATGCGTGCCGGGCGGGAGAACTCGCGGCTGTCGATGGTTTTCCGGTACGCCATCGCCGAGCGTCTCGGTCTCACCGTGAGCGACCTGGAGTGCCTGGACTATCTGGCGGACGTCGATTCCGCCACCGCGGGACAGATCGCCGAGCGGACCAACCTCACCACCGGAGCGGTGACCAGCATGCTCCGCCGGCTCCAGCAGGCGGGCTACCTGACGACCGAGCGCGATCCGGCGGATCGGCGCCGGGTGATCGTCACCATCCGGCCGGAGCGGATCCCGGAGCTGGAGCGCCCGTACGAGCGGTTCGCCGAACGTGTGGGGCGGCTCATCGAGGGCTACCGTGTCGAGGAGGTCATGCTGCTGGTCCGGCACTTCGGCCGTATGCAGGCGATGTACCTCGCGGAGTTGGACCGCCTCCGCGACGAGGACACCACGCAGTCCGCGTGAGCGCCGCAGGCCGTACGTACCCGGCACATGCGAATAGCGGATGCCGTTACGTGAAGCCGAGTCTGGCTCGCCTGTAAGGACAGCGACCAGCACCGCGTGCGCGTCAAGCTTGGTCCGGTTCCGTTGCCCCGAGGTAGGCGTTGATGACCCGCGCGTCCCGCGTGATGTCCTCGGGCAGGCCCACCGCCACGACTTCGCCGGCGCTCAACACGACGACGCGGTGTGCGCTGCTCGTCACGAAATCGATGTTGTGGTCGACGAGCACGATAGCGGTCCCCGACCGGGCGAAGAAGCGCAGCCGGCGGCTCAGCGTCTCGGCGGCAGCGGCCCCGACGCCGGCGGCGGGTTCGTCGAGAAGCATCAGCCGCGGCCCCGCGTACCGGGCCCGGGCCACCTCGCCGAGCTTGCGGACGTCGTACGGCAACGACCGCGCGGCGACGTCGCGCCACTGTTCGATCCCGAGGCCGGCCAGTTCCTCGTCGGCCCGGGCGAGGTCGTCGCGACGGTGGCGACGCCCCGACGGCAGCCCGAACAGGCCGGCCACCCGGTCGCGCACGCCCGGAGTCGTTCCGCCCCGCAGCACGTTGTCGACCAGCGACACGTTGTCCAGCAGCCGCGGCTCCTGGTGGGTCCGCACCACGTGACGGGCGCTGATGGCGTCCGGACGCTCGCCGACGACATCGACGCCGTCGAGCAGCACCCGCCCGCCGCCGGGCCGGTACAGCCCGCACACGCAGTTGAGAAGCGTGGACTTGCCGGCGCCGTTGGGACCTACGAGTCCCAGTATCTCGCCCGGCTCGACCCTGAGCGACACCTCACGCAGCGCGCTGACCCCGTCGAACCCGACACTGAGGCCCTCGACGCTGAGGACTGGCACGACGCTCACCCCCCTCCCTGCACAAAGCGTCACCGAACCGGGCAGGCACACGCTACCTGCCCGGTACCCGTTGCGCTCACGAGACGCCTGACGGCGCTGCCGTGAACAACCTGAAGGCGACGGCAGTCTCCAGCGCCACAGGCTCCGCAGTGGCTCAACCGGGTGCGGGTTTTCCGGGTGCGGTCAGGGTCAGGATCCGTCGGGCGGTTGTCTCGCCGCGGCGGTAGCCGGTGTCGCGGTGGATGGCCAGGGCGAGTCGTGCCTGCTCGGCCGCCGAGCACCTGTCGTCGTCGTCGAGATGGGCTTCGGCCAGCGCGACGTGGGCGTCGCATCGCAGTAGCCGTAGGCCGCGCCGGCTGGTAAGGGCGATGGCCTGTTGCGCCACGTCGATCGCGGCGGCGATGCGGCCCCGGGCCCGGTTCGCCGTCGCCAGTCCGATCAGGGCTTCCGCCTCACCGTGGTGGAAGGCGGCCTCGACCGCCAGCGACCGGGCGTGTTCGAATTCGGCGGCCGCCCGGTCGGAATTGCCGAGCCGGGCCAGGACACCGGCGCGGACGTTGTGGGCGTTGATCTCGATGCGGAGGTGGCCGATCTCCTGGGCCAGCGCCAGCGCGCCGTCGGCGAACGTGCCGGCGATGTCGAGGTCACCGGAGTCGGTGTGCAGCCGGGCCAGTTCGTCCAACGCCATGGCGACCGAGACCCGGTTGCCGACCGCCCGGTGTATCGCCAGGCTGGCGGTAAGGTACCGGACCGCGTAGTGGGACCGGCCCAGCCACCCGAGCGTCCGACCCAGGTTGCCGAGGTCGGTCGCCTCGCCGGAGCGTGACCCCCGACTCCGTTCGTCGGCCGCCAGCCGGGTGTACGCGGCGGTGGCCTCCGCCAACCGGCCGGCCCTGCAGTACACGCCGGCCAGGTTGCTCCGCGCGGCGAACTCCCCGGCGGCGAGGCCGCACTGGCGGTAGAGTTCCCGGGCGGCGGAGAACCGGGCGGTGGCTCGGTCGAGGTCGCCGAGATTGCCGTGGGCCAGACCGAGGCTGTTGTGCGCGGCGGCCTCACCGACGCGCCAACCGGCGTCGCGGGCGAAATCCAGCGCCCGGCGCAGGTGCGCGACGGCGTCGTGGAACTGGCCCAGCACGATGTGGACCGCCCCGAAATGCCGATACGCCGACGCCCGGGCCGACGCGTCACCGTGCTGATGCGCCGCCGAGAGTGCAGCCTCGGCCACCGGTAGCCAGTCGGCGCCGTTGCGGCGCAACCACAGGTAACCACCCATGGCGTCGGCAAGCAGCCACGCCGTCGCGCGTCCGGCAGCCGCGGCCTGGACGACGGTCGCGACGAGATTCGGCCGTTCCGCATCCAGCCACGCACTGGCCGCGCGGTCGTCGACGAACGCGGGTACCGTTTCGCCGGGCTCGGTCGAGCGGGACGGCAGCTGCGGCGAGAACGGATTCAACAGCGCG
Organism: Virgisporangium aurantiacum; assembly: GCF_016863635.1. Taxonomy (GTDB): domain Bacteria; phylum Actinomycetota; class Actinomycetes; order Mycobacteriales; family Micromonosporaceae; genus Virgisporangium; species Virgisporangium aurantiacum. The sequence goes on from NZ_BOPG01000106.1 coordinate 4,551, forward strand.
GTAGCGGCCCCGGCGGCACGCAGGTAGTACCCGTCGAGTCGCCCGATGGCCGACTCGGCTTCGGCTCTTCCGGCCGCCCTCGCCTGTTCCGCCGCATACAGACGAAGCAGATCGTGCAGCCCGTACCGGGCGGGAAGCCGCCGCTCGATCAGGTTGGCTCCGGCGAGCCGTTCCAGAAGCCGGGCGGTCTCGGCTGGGTCGAGACCGGCCAGCGCGGCCGCGGCCGGTACGCCCATGTCCGGACCGGCGGCCGAGCCCAGCAGCCGGAAAAGGCGTCGGGCGGCCGGTGTCAATGCCTCGTAGGACAAGGCGAACGCCGCTCGGACGGCCGCCTCCTCATCGCCGTCGAGCATGAGCGAGTCCAGGAGCTCGGTGTCACGGAGCCGGACGACCTGATCGAGCACCCGGGCGCCGTTACACGCGTTGACGTTCGCCGCCGCGATGCGCAGCGCGAGCGGCAGATACGCACACAGACGGGCCAGCTCGGCCAAGGCGTCGGGCTCATCCAGCCCGACGAGTCGTCGGAGGAGATCGACCGCCTCGTCGGGGGTGAGGACGCCCAGTGCCAGCCGGCGGGCGCCTTCCCTGGCGACCAGACCTCCCAACCCGCTGCGGCTGGTCACGAGAACACGGCAGCCCGGGCCGCCCGGCAGCAGTGGACGGACCTGGTCCGGGGCGGCCGCGTTGTCGAGTACCACAAGCACCCGCTTGTCGGCGAGGAGGCTGCGGTACAACGCGCTGGCCTCGCCCAACCCCGCAGGAACTCCCTGGCTGGAGACCCCCAATGCGGAGAGGAACTCGCCGAGGACCCGTAACGGTGTGGCCGCGGGCTCCGTCGAGAACGCCGCAAGGTCGGTGTACAACTGGCCGTCCGGAAACCTGTCACGGACGCGGTGTGCCCAACGAACTGCCAGCGCCGTCTTCCCCACCCCGGCCATCCCAGCAACGACCACGATCGACGGGGCGGAGTCGGAGCCGCCCGGCAGCAGGTCGTCGAGTGTGACAACCTCACGCTCGCGTCCGGTGAAGTCACCGATCATCGCGGGCAGTTGGGCCGGCGTGTCGGCTGTCGCCGACTGGTTGGCCGCCGGGTTCGACGCCGGCCGGCGGGACTCGTCCACGCGCTCTTTCCGGGGAAGCGTTGCCTGCGCGGCGCCGGAACCTGGCGCCGGACCGGCCATCGGGACCGGTGTCGCCAGAGGCCCGTCCAGATCGGTGTCCTGGCGTAGGATCGCGGCCTCCAAACGGCGCATCGCCGGGCCGGGACGGACGCCGAGTTCCTCATCGAGTCGGCACCGCAGGCTCCGGTACACCGCGAGGGCTTCGACCTGCCGGCGAGCGCGGTACAACGCGAGCATCAGCAGTTCGTGAAGTCTCTCGTCGAGAGGATGATCGCGGCACAGGCTCTCCAGGACCGGCACGGCGTGATCGTGCTGTCCGACCGCCAGGCGGTTCTCGGCCAACGCCCGCTGGGCATGCACAAGCAGCAGGTCGAGTCGGCGCGCCTGGTCCTCGAACCAGGGAAGACCGCCCAGATCAGCCAGGGCCGGGCCCCGCCACAGCGCGACCGCCGCCTGCAGCCGGGCCAACCGCTGCGACGGCTCACCCGTGGTGGCGCACTCCTCAACGAGTCGCTGCGCCGTCTGCACATCGGTCTCGTCGTCGCCCAGTTCGATGGCATAGCCCATGGAGCGGGCCACGATTGCCGAGTGGTCCCCGAAAGCACGACGCAGGTAGGAGACGTGGCTCTGCAACGTGCCGGCGGCCGTAGCCGGTGCCGCGTCGGCCCACACGATCTCGACGAGAACGTCAGCGCTGACCACACGTCCGGGATGCAGCGCCAGCGCCGCGAGCACCGCCTTGCGACGCCGACCGGAGACGGGCCGAACGCTCGGCACGATCTCGACCGAGCCGAGCAGCCTCACCTGCACCTTGCAGCCTAACGTCGGACGCTATTGATCTCGATCCTACCGAGACGCGTGAAGCTGACGCAGTCATACACCGGACGCTCCCCGTTCCGGTCATGTTCCAGCGCCATTCCAGCGCTGTGTCCTATCGATTCCCGGCTCCAGCGCCGTTCCGGTCCGGCTCCTGCGCCGACTGACATCGTCCCTGACGCGACCACCGACGGTCGATCCCAGCCGTCGGCAGTCGGATGACGGACCGGTCAATCCCGAAAGGAGAAGGCATGACAGTCAGAAGGTGGTTCACCGCCGCCACGCTCGTCCTCGCGTCGATCGCGGCGGCCGCAGGTGTGGCGGCGTCCCCGGCCCATGCGGCTAGCCCGTGGGCTCCGCTTCGCAACGTCCAGGACGACACGTGCATCGCGGCCACCGCCTACGTGGACAGCCCGCTGCAGATGCAGGCCTGCGACGGCAGCACGTGGCAGAACTGGAGGTTCTTCCCGAGCGTCAACGGCGGAAGCCGCATGCAGATCCGCAACCAGGAGAGCGGGCGGTGCTGGTACCTCAACGGGCCGGTGCAGAGCTTCACGCAGGTCTCCCAGGCAGTGTGCACCGAGGTCAGCAACGAGGATTGGGTGCCCGACGCGGGACCGCCGCCGCCGACCAAGGTCACGCGGATCAGGTCCTGGGCCGGCTTCCAGAACACCAGCCTGTGCGTCATCCCTCACTGGGGGAGCGTGATCGTCTACCTCTGCAACCGCGACCCCAACCAGAAGTGGATCGCCTACTAGGACGATCGGATCCCGGGGAGGTAGCCGATTCCGGCCATCTCCCCGGGGCATCGCAGGCTGGCTGGCGTGGGCGAACAACCACGACCGGCACGCCGCGATCTTCGCCGGTGGGACGACGTTCGCGAGCACGCGGTCACCTGGGTCAGGGTCCGGCCGGTGCAGCCGCCTGCCCCACCCCGCATGGACCCGGTTCGGATGCGGACCGGCATCGACCAACCGGTACCCGTACGGCGGCCGACCACCCAGATGCCGCCCCTGCACCTCGGCCTGAACCCGCATCGCCGCCATCGTCCGAAACCGCGCCCGCGACACCTCCCGCAGCGACCCGAACCCCCAGCAGATCAAGCAGCGCCAGCTGACGCGGACAGTCGAAGTCCACCGGCCCATAGGTCTCCGGCAACCACAATTGGATCCCTTGCTGACACAGGACCGGCGCCAACCAGGCGAGCCGTTGACCGGAAACGCCCGCTCGTACTCCCCCACCACAACCGCATCGAACCGACGACCGTCGGCGACCATCTCCCTCAGCAGTTGCGACGCCTGCGGCCGATCCGTCCACGCCACCCGCCGCGACACCCCCGCGTCGAAGAACTCCGCCACGATTCGGCCGTCGAATGACTCCCCCGGTCCGGGCGACGTCGGCAATGTCGCCCGGACTTTCGCCGAACCTACCGAGCATCACCGCCGGCGGTGGCGCCTCGCCGACACGCCCGAGTCGACCGGCGTGTTTCGTGTGGCCAGGTGAGTTTCAGGCCGAGTTGGCGGTAGACCTCGCCTTGTCGGCCGGGTCCGCCTCAGCGAGGACGGTGCGGAGCACCGCGGCGGCGGTCGTGGCGGCCGGGTCGGCCCCCGCCCGGGTGAGCCGGTAGTACCGGCGCAGCCGGGAGTCAACGACTCTCTCCCGGCCGACCTCCACGAAGCCGTCAGTTGCTCAAGACCCCCGTAGAGGGTGCCGACGCACAGAGGCGGTGCCGGCCCCGTTCAGCTCTGTGCGCCGCGAGTCTCTGCCAACTTGGCGAGTGTGTCGACGGCTTGGGGGTGGTTCAACTGGCGTAGGCGGTCGGCGGCACACCGCCATGCGTCCCGCGCATCGTGAAGTCGGCCCGCCGCGTGGTAGGTGTCACCCAGGCGGTCGAGGGTCGCGGCGTGTTCATAGTCATCGGCAAGTTCCTCGAGCAGGGCAATCGCCGTCTGGTAGCAACTGATTGCCTGTCCGTAGTCGGAGAGCCCGTGGTAGATGAAGCCGAGACTGTCCCAGGCGGCGGCCTGGCCGTCGCGGTTGCCGGTGCGCCGATGAAGGCCGAGGGCGCGCCGACACGCGATCAGGGCCTGCCGGTAGTTGCCGATGTGGGCGTGATACCAGCCGGCCTGGTTGAGTGCGGCAGCCTGGGTGTGCCGATCGCCGCAGCTGTCGGCGAGCCGGACGGCTTGCACCGCATTTTCCAGCGCCGCGTGAGGCTGCTCTTGCCACGCCAATACGCGGGCCAGGTTCCGGTGCGTGTTGGCCTGCCCGCGGTGGTCGCCGGCGGCGGCGTAGTGGTCGATGGCCACGCGTAGGTGGCGATCGGCCTCGTCCAGTTCTCCCGACTGGCAGGCAGCGAGCCCGAGACCGCGGTGCATGTGTGCGAGCGCGACGGGGTCGGTCGAGGTCGCCCCGGCCGCCAGAACGACCCGCTGGACGGCGACCCACCCGCGCCAGTGCCCAGGTTTGTCCGAAACGTAATCCCACAGCGTCCATGCCAGTCGCCACGCGTACGACTCGAAAAGCGGCTGGGCCGCCCACCTCACCAGTGACACCATGGCCGCGCTCTCGGCGGCAAACCAGTCCTCGGCATGTTGCCGGTCGGACAGCGCCTCCACGACGACCCCCGGTGGCCGGTCGGGTAGGGAAATCGGTGAGCGGTAGGAATAGCGCAGGTGGCTGGCGCGGTCGGCAGTGTGCAGGTAGTGGCTCAGTAGCCGAGTCATCGCCGTCTGCCGGTCCTCCTCGCTACCGGCGGCTTGCATCTGCTCGGCAGCGTACGTTCGCACCAGGTCGTGCAGCGAGAACCGGCCGCATCGGTGCTCATCGACCAGGTTCACACCGGTCAATTCGCCCAGCAGTTGGCGTACGTCGGCGACCGGCCGGCCGGCCAGGCTCGCCGCCGCCGCAGGTGCGATATCCGGGCCGGGGAACAGGGTCAGCAATCGGAACAGCTCCGCGGCCGCCGGGCTGAGCGCCAGATAGGACCACGACAGCACCGCCCTGAGATTGGTCGCCGGGCCGCCAGCGTCGAGAACATCAAGGCCTTCGGTCGCGAGTTCGCCCGCGATCGTGGCGAGGCTGTCACCGCTGCGCTCGGCTGCCCGGGCCGCGACGATAGCCAACGCAAGCGGCAATCCGGCGCAGGCGGCCACGGTTGCGTCCAGTGCCGCCGGCCGGACCGTGACGTGGGCCGGGTCGAGGCGACGAAGCAACAACTGCGCCGCATCCCGCGCATCGAGAAGCCCGAGCCTGACCAGCACGGCGCCGTCGGTCACCACAAGACCGGTGAGCGTGCTGCGGCTCGTCACCACCACAGCGCACTCAGGCGCGCCCGGTAGCAGCGGCCGGACCTGCTCCGCGTCGCGGGCATTATCCAGAACGACGAGAACCCGCCGGCCTGCGAGAAGGCTGCGATAGATCGCGCACTGGGCCGCCTCCGCCGCCGGAATCTCGGCGGGGGGAACGCCCAACCCTTCGAGAAGATCCCGCAGGGCCTCGGCGGGATCAGCCGGTCCACCGACATCGAAGCCGCGCAGATCGGCGTAGAGCTGACCATCGGGGAACAGCCGTGCGACGCGGTGCGCCCAGTGCGTAGCGAGGGTCGACTTACCCACGCCCGCAGGTCCCGAAATGACCGCAACACCGGCCGCCGGTGCGTGTGTGTCGTCGCCGTCCGCGACCCGAACCAGCGCGGTCAATCGCTCCAACTCCTGACCGCGCCCGACGAAGGTGGCCAGTGGACGCGGCAACTGCGCGGGTACCCACCGCGAACCGACCGTCGGTACGGCATCGGCGGACCCGGCTGGCCGGAAGACCTCCACTGTGATCGGCTGGGCGCCTTCGACGGCAATCAGGCTGTCTGGCAGGTTGCGGCTGGTGACGAGGATCACGCTGCCGGGCAGGTCCGGCAGCAGCGGCCAGACCTGCCCGGCGTCGCGAGCGTCATCGAGGACCAGCAGCATCCGCCGGCCGGCCACCAGGCTGCGATAGAGACCAACCTGGGCGTCGAGCCCGGTTGGCATCCGCGACCTCGGCGCGTCGAGCGCGTCGAGAAGCGCCCGCACCGCCTCGGTGACGGAGACGCATTCGGCTGCGGAGTCGAAACCGTGGAGGTTGAGATACAGCTGTCCGTCCGGAAACTGGTCGGCGACCCGGTGCCCCCAGTGGACGGCAAGAGCGGTCTTCCCGGCGCCGGCGGGACCGTAGATCACGCCGATTGCCGGGCCGGTCGACCCCTGTTGGCCGCGTCGGAGGAGTTGGTCGAGTTGGTCGAGTTGGTCGCGACGCCCGGTGAACTCGGGCAATGCGGCGGGTAGTACGGCAGGGAGCGAGGCTTGTCCGGTATCGGGCTTCCGGCCGGGGGCTCTGCCGAGCGCGTCGTGCACCAGCGACCCGATGAAGTCCTCCCGTTGGTCGGCGGGCACCTGCAACGCGTCGGCGAGCAGTCGGGCGGTCGAGGGGCGGACTCGCCGGTCGGGCCGCGACTCGACCAGTTGGATGCTTCGCACGCTCACCCCGGCGAGGGCCGCGAGATCCTCCTGCGACAGCCCCAATCTGAGCCGCTGGGCGCGCACCAGGTTCATGGTGTCCGGGCGTTGCCGTCCCCGCACTCGGGCGTCTCCCTCCAATCGTGGTGTGAACCTTGGCGACCAGTGATGATGCCATCCCGTCGTCACTTGCGGAAACGGCTACCTGCTGCGGATCCACGCGGTCATCGATGCCGCGTTCGGAGCTAATGCCGAGTAGGCGCAGGATCGAGTGCACCGTCACGACGCGGATGCCGTTGCCGCGCGGTAGGCCCGGTGTGGGCATAATGCGGCATCATGTCGAACGTCGTCATTGCGGTCCTCGCCGTCGCGGCGGGTCTCGTGGTGGCCGGCGCCGGTCTCCTCGTCGTGGTCCGGCGCCGTCTGGTCGTGGTGCGGGTGGCCGGCGACAGCATGCTGCCGACGTACCGGAACGGCGATCAGGTGCTGGTGCGCAGGGTCAGATCGGACCGGCTGGCGCGCGGGCAGGTGGTCGTGATCGATCCGATGTCGCGCGGGGGCGACTGGGCCACCGGTCCCCTGCCGGATCCGACCTCGCAGCGTTGGCTGATCAAGCGGATCGCGTCGGTGGCCGGCGATCCGGTGCCCGAGTCGGTGACGCGCGCGGCCAGCATACCGGCTGGCACTTCCGTGCCGGCCGGTCACCTGGTCGTACTGGGCGACAACGCCCGGGTCAGCGGCGACTCACGGATGTTCGGCTACGTACCGGCCGACCGCGTGCTCGGGATCGCCCTGCGTCAGCTCTCGGACCCGTAGCCGCGCGCCTGCAGGGTGAACAGGGTCGCGTACCGGCCGCCGAGCGCCAACAGTTCCGCGTGCGACCCCTGCTCGACGATCTGCCCGGCGTCAAGGACCACGATGACGTCGGCGTCCCGGACCGCCCCGAGCCGGTGCGAGATCAGCAGGCTGGTGCGACCGCGCCGGTGCTCGCGCAGCCGTTCGTGGATCGCGTGCTCGGCCTCCGCGTCGAGACCCGAGCTGGGCTCGTCGAGGATCAGCACGTCGCGGCTGTCGCGCATGAACGTGCGGGCCAGTGCCAGCCGCTGCCACTCGCCGCCCGACAGCACCACGCCGGCCTCGACGTCCGAGCTGTCGGTCACGAAGATCCGGCTGAGCAGCGTGTCGTACCCGCGCGGCAGCTTCGCCAGCCGCTCGTGCGTGCCGGCCCGCTCGGCCGCCGCCCGGACGAGGTCGCGGTCGGAAGCGGTGGCGAGGTCACCGAGGCCGATGTTCTCCGCGGCGGACATGTCGTAGCACATGTAGTCCTGGAAGAGGACGCCGATGCGCTCGCGCAGGCGGGCCGGATCGGTGTCGCGCAGGTCGACGCCGTCCCAGCTGACGCTCCCCTTGTCCGGGTCGTACAGCCGGCACACGAGTTTGACCAGCGTCGACTTGCCCGCACCGTTGAGACCGACCAGCGCGACCGATTTACCCGCTGGTACCACCAGGTCGACCCCGCGCAGCACCCACGGATGGCCGTCGTCGTACCGGAACCACACGTCGCGCAGCACCAGGCCGTCGCGCAACGGACCGAGCTCGGCCGGATGCTCCGGCACCGGCAGGTCGGGCGCGGAGCGGACCACGTCGAAGTAGTGCCTGAGCATCAGCAACGCGTTGTGGAGCTCGGCTCCCTCACCGGCGAGGGCCGCCAGCCCGAGCTGGATGCCGGCCGCGGCGGCCAGGAACACCGACACGTCCCCGATCGTGAGTCGACCACCGGCGGCGGCGAGGAGCGCCCAGACCACACCGGCGCCGGTGACGACCGCGCTGACCGCGGAGAGCACCGACTGCCCGCGCATGGTGTGCCGGTCGAGGTCGCGTTCCGTCGCGTTGACCGTTCGCAGCTCGTCGAGCATGTGGCCGCGCAGGTGGTCGCCGAGGCCGAACAGGCGGATCTCCTTGGCCGCGCTCAGTTGGGTGAGGAGGCCGGCGAAGAAGAACCGCCGGCGGGTGTTGGCGGTGACGCCCCACATCATCTCGGCGCGCCGGTGGCTGTGCTGGATCTGCATCCGCATGGCCGGGATCGCCGCGACCACGACCAGCACGACCATCAGCGGGTTCAACGTGAACAGGGCGACGATGAAGCCGGCCACGGTGAACACGTTCTGGGCGATCTGCAGGCCGCCGCCGACCACCCGTTGCGGCGCCCGCTGCCCGGCCTCGTGCGCCAGTTGCAGGCGGTCGTGGAAGGCGGGATTCTCGAACGGCCGCAGGCCGGGTTGGGCGTTCACCGCCCGGAAAAGCTGGTCCTCGATGAGCACCGACAGCGCCCGCCGCAGCTGGCCCTGGAAGTACTCCCCGAGGAACGGCAGCACGGCGACGGCGACGCCCAGCACCGCGAGGCCCACCGCCATCGGCACCAACTCGGCGGGCTCCGCACCGCCGGCCAGCGCGTCGAGTGCCAGCTTGGTGATCCACGCCAACCCGACGGGAAGCAGGCCGCGCAGCGTCGCCGCGGCGACGGACAGAATCATCGCCGGCCGGTCGGCCCGCCACGCGAGCGCCACCGCCGAACCGAGCCGGCGCCACAGGGCGTCCATCGAATGTCCTTAACGACGACGGCGACCGCCCGGCCGCCGCTCCCTCGTGGCGCGGCGACCGGACGGTCATGGGGGGCCGAGCGGGATCAGCAGTAGTACCAGGCCTGGCAGGTGGTGCCGAGGACCTCGTGGTGGCAGCAGTACCGGCAGTACTTCTGGCCGCAGCAGCGCTCGGTGTAGCAGTGGTTGGCGTCTGCGGTGATGCGTGGGACGAACCGGCCGACCATGCGGTCACCCAGCCGGTTGAGGGCCTTGATCATTGTGCCTCCTTCGGAACCGTTGCGGTGCATACCGAACACCGGACATCCGTCCACATTGGACAGATGCTCGGAGAATCGCCAGTAGGTGTCAGGCGTTAGCGGGCGCGAGATCGGGCATGGTGGTGCCGCTCACCACGACCACTCCGGACTCGTCGACCACGCCGATCGCGGGGTATCCCTGTACGGCGAACGCCTTCTGGAGCGGGCCACCCATGTCCTCGCGCACCACTCGCGCAACCGGAGCCAGGTCGTCCACAAAGGTCTGTGCGTCGCCCTCGTCGTCGCGGCCGGCGACGACGGCCAGCACGCGGTGCCGGCCGCCCGGGTGGTCGGCGGCGCTGGCCACGAACTCCGGCAACCGCTCCGCGCAGGGCTGGCACCCCAGGGAGAAGAAGCCGACGAGCTCTGGCCCGTCGCGATCGTCGGCCGACAGCGTCGCGCCGTCGACGGTCGTCGCGGTGTACGCGCCCACCGACTGTCCCGCGGGCAGCATGGTGGCGCCGCGCATCGGCCCAGCCGTTCCCATCTTGCTGATCAACTCCGTGTGTTCCCGCAGGCGCCGGACGACGGCGAGCGTGAACACCAGATTGACCGCCGCTAACAGTCCCACGAGGACGACCGTGGCCACCAGAAATGCCATTCCAACTCCCCGAGGTTTGGAACCATGAACGCGGCGTTCACCGTTCGGGGGGCGTCGAAGATCGAGATCCCGCGCCGACTCGGTCATCGTCGACGTGTGCAGTCTGTGCGGGACACAGGCCTGGCGACACGTAAGGCACCCGCACCTATTCCGCAAGTATCGACGGGAGAGCATCCTCACTGCTCGGCAAGATTCACGGTCGAGATCTCGCTCGGCGTGGTGGCAGGACGTGGAACGGCCGCCGGTTGATCATCGATGGTTGTGTGGACTATCGATGGAGGGCCGGCGGCCGCGGCTGTCAGCGTGGATGATGCCGGCGTCGCCGGCTGCGACGACCAACTGTTTCCCGGCGCCCGGCGGGTGTTCCGACTGCGCCGGGACACCGGCGGTCCCGACGTCCAACGCACCAGCGGTCGTAGATCCATTCAATAAGTAGTCAGCCGCGATCCGGTGCGTTACCAATTGCGTGCTGATAACCGAGCGTAACCGGTGAGCCCGACCGATGGACGCGTCGCAACCCGACCCGCTCGTTGTCTGGTGTCGGCTTGTCGGCCCAGACATCGATCGGTGGCTGCGTCCACGCCTGCAATTTGGACACCGTGCGCGGCCCTACCGAAACCCACCGGCGGTCAACTCGTTGGCGAGTTTGAGTGGGCTTGTTCGTCCACACCTTCTCGATCCGGCCCGACCCGCACATCGCGCAGACTGGACATCCACGGGAGAGCAATTACGGACTCACGATCTCAAGGAAGTTACCGACGTCGACCGCCCGCGGCCGGATCCTGGCAACGGTGATCCGTCGCCACCCGATCGTGGGTTTCAGGTGCGGAGATTGTCCGCGAGAGGGAAGACTTGTGGCCATGGCAGGGCCGCGCGCGACGAACCAGGTGGTTCGACGGCGCACCGGCAGTGTGATCGGGAACGTTCCCGCGGAATTGAGCAGCTTCGTCGGCCGCCAGGACGAACTGACGCAGGTCAAGCGACTGCTGTCGACCTATCGGATGGTGACCTTAACGGGGGTCGGCGGGGTCGGCAAGACCCGGCTGGCGTTGCGGACGGCGACCGAGGTGCGGCGGGCGTTTCCGGACGGGGCCTGGTTCATCGACCTGGGCGGAGTACTCCCGCCCGAGCTGGCCACATTTGAGATGCCCGACGCCCAGGCCGTCGCCGGTCTGGTCTGCGCCACGCTGGGTGTGCGGGAGCAGTCTGCCCGCGCACCGGTTGACGCGCTCCGCGAACGTCTCGCTCGAGCACGGCTGTTGTTGGTGTTGGACAATTGTGAACATCTGCTCTCCGCCTGCGCCATGTTGGCCGAGGCGTTGCTGCGGGCCAGCCCGGGTCTGCGGATCGTGGCGACCAGCCGAGAGCCGCTGACCGTCGTCGGCGAGGCCACGCTGCCCGTGCCGCCCCTACCAGTGCCGGATCGACACGAACCGCCGGCCCTCGCCGACCTGACCCGGTGTGCGTCGGTGGCCCTGTTCACCGCTCGTGCGACGGCCGCCTTGCACGACTTCCAGCTCACCGAGGACAACCGGCTCGCGGTGGTCGAGATCTGTCAACGGCTGGACGGACTGCCGCTGGCCATTGAACTGGCTGCGGCCCGGCTGCCGGTTCTGACTCCGCACCAGATCGCGGACCGCTTGATCGACCGGTTCGCCCTGCTCACCCGTAGCAGCCGGCGTAGTCCGGACCGGCAGCAGACGCTCCGGGCGTGCGTCGACTGGAGCTTCGACCTGTGCACGAAGGACGAGCAGCGGCTGTGGGCGCGCCTGTCGACCTTTGCCGACAGCTTCGAGTTCGACGCGATCGAGGGCATTTGCGCCAGTGACGACCTGCCGGTCGAAGAGCTCCTCGACCTGACCAACAGCCTGGTCGACAAGTCGATCCTGGTCCGGAACCACGACCACGGCCGCAGCGCGCGATACCGCATGTTGCAGACGATGCAGGTCTACGGGCTGGAGAAACTGCGTGAGACCGGTGAGGATGCGTTCCTGGCCCGACGGCACCGTGACTGGTACGAAGGGCTCGTGGCCCGCGCCCGCGCGGAGTGGATCAGCAACCGACAGGCATACTGGCTGACCCGTCTCACCCGTGAATACCCGAACCTGCGGGCGGCCGTGGATTTCTCCCTCCGCGAGCCGGGCGAGGTCGATGCGGCGCTGCGTATCGCGCTCTCCCTGCCAGCGATGTACTGGTGGGCCCGAGGCATGTTCCGCGAGGGGCGGCGGTGGCTCAAGATCGCCCTCGGCGCAACCACCGAACGCGGGGTCCGGCATACCCGGGCGATGCTGTTGGCCAGCCGGTTGGCCTTCGCCCAACGTGACGGCGACGCCTCCCGGCTGCTCGAGGACGGAGAGCGGCTCGCCCGGAGGCTCGACGCCCCGGACGCCATCGCACAGGCCATGTTCATCCGCGGAACGGCTGCGATGTTTCGCAACGAGCTGGCCCTCGCCGTGGAATTGTTCGAGGCTGCCCTGGCGACGCTCGACCGGGCGGCGGAACCGGAGTTGGATCAACGGCTACACGTGATGTTCACGCTCGTGGCGGCGGCAGGTCTGGCCGGGGATCATGCGCGGGCCAGCGCGTGTTATCGCGAGGTACTGGCGATCACCGAGCCCAACGGGGAGGGGATCTACCGGTCCAACGCCATGTGGGCTCACGGGATGGTTGCGTGGCGGCAGGGCGATCTGGACGAGGCTGCCGCGCTGCAGTTGGCAAGCCTGCGACTCAAATGCATCCACGGCCTGGACGACACGCTCGGCGGCGCCCTGTGCCTGGAGGTGCTGGGCTGGATCGAGGCCGGTCAACAGCGCCCTGATCGCGCTGCCACGTTCCTCGGCGCCGCCGACGCCGCGCTGGAGGACCTCGGCACCCCGATCCGCACGTTCGGCCATCTGGCCGAGCAACACGACGAATGCGAGCGGCAGACCCGCAACGCGCTCGGCGACCGGATATTCGACGAGACCCTCCGGCACGGCCGGGGCCTGACCTATGAAGAGGCGCTGGCGTACGCCCTCGGCGAGGTACGGTCAGCGCCGCCGGCAACCTCGGCCGCCCCGACCCCGCTCACCAGACGCCAACAACAGGTTGCCATGCTCGTCGGGCGCGGACTGAGCAACAGGGAGATCGCCAGCGCCTTGGTCATCTCCCAGCGCACCGCCGAAAGTCACCTCGAGAGCATCCTCACAAGGCTCGGCTTCTCCTCCCGCGCTCAGGTTGCGGCGTGGATGGCCCGGCAGCACCCGGACGGGTGAATGGCACCCATCACCGGGTGACCAACCTCGACCCGTCGGCGGCGTCGTGCCATCTTGGGGGACATGAGCCAGGCGCGGGTCGTGCTGTCCCCCGTCGGAGGAGCCCGCCGCGCCGTGATCGCGGCGAGTGTCGGCACCGTGATCGAGGGATACGACCTGCTTCTCTACGGCTACCTCGCCGGCGTGCTGGCGACGCGCTTCTTTCCCGCGGACGACCCCACTGCGGCGCTGCTCAACACGTTCGCGATCTATGCGGTGGGATTCGCCGTGCGACCGATCGGCGGCGTGGTGTTCGGCCACGTCGGCGACCGCGTCGGACGACGCCCGGCCCTCGCCGCGTCGATGCTGCTGATGGCGGCCGGCACGCTGGGCATCGGCCTCTTGCCAACGTACCAGAGCATCGGCGTATGGGCGCCGGTGTCGCTGCTGATCTGCCGGCTGGTGCAGGGGTTCGCCATCGCGGGTGAATATGTCGGCGCAAACATCCTGATTCTGGAACACGCGGCAGACGGCCGTTCCGGCCGCGCAGTGTCGGCCAACCAGGTCGCCGTGTACGTCGGCGTTGCCGCTGCGGCGGCGACCAGCCTGCTGCTGGCCAGCTCGTTGACCCCGGCGCAACTGGCCGCCTGGGGCTGGCGGCTGCCGTTCCTCGCCGCCGTGCCGCTCGCGCTGGTTGGACTGTACATACGGGGCAGCGTCCCCGACAGCCCGGCCCTCGACGCGCCGGGCATCGTCCGTCCCCGCTTTCCGCTCATCGTGGCGCTGCGTACTGTCAAACGGGGCATCGCGGTCTTCGCTGGCTGGCTGGTGATGGTCACCCTGGGCGGCTTTCTGCTGTTCGGCTACATGCCCTCCTACCTGACGCGGGTGGTCGGGATGGACGCCACCGTCGCGTTCGGGGCGAATCTCGCCGCTGTATTCGCCCTCGCCGTCGGTGCGGTAGCCGGCGGTCATCTCGTCGACCGGTTCCCGCCGCGCACTGTCGCAATCGCGAGCGCCGTAGGCGTCGCCGTGAGCGTCGTGCCCGGCTTCATGCTCATCCAGCAGGGCACCTTCGCCGCTGCCGTGCTCGGGCAGGTTATCTGGGCCGTGGGCATCGGGATCAGTGCCACGGTGAGCGCGTTGCTGAGCGCGTCGCAGTTTCCGGTTCCGATCCGCTTCGCCGCGACCGGCCTCGCGTACAACGTCAGCGTGACGGTGTTCGGCGGAACCGCCCCCTACGTGTCGACCTGGCTGCTCTCCCGCACGCACGATCCTGTCGCGCCGGCGTGGTACCTGGCCGGAGCCGCGCTCCTCGGCCTGGCCACCGCCGTGGTCGGGTGGCGGGGCCCGAGTTGGATGGTGACCGGTGAACCATGCTCCGGTTGACGGCCCGTTGAGTGATCGGCGAATGCTCTATGACGAGCAGTTCGATCGGTCCTCGCTCGTTGCCGTACGGAAAAGCGTCACGGCTTGCGGAGCGGCCCAAGGGTTGGAGCACATGCCGTTGACCTGGTTCACGCTGGCCACGCACGAAATCGCGCTCAACGCGGTGCACCATGGTGGTGGACGGGGCCGGTTGCAACTGTGGCGCGCCGGAAACGTCCTGCACTGCCTGGTGAGTGACGACGGGCCAGGCATTCCGGACCGATACCTGAGCCTGCGCCCTCATCGTTCCAGCGGCGACGCGTGGAACAGCGGTCACGGCTTGTGGCTCGCCGGCCGGTTCTGCTCGCATGTGCAGATCACGGATCGCCCAGGGGGCGGCACCAACGTGCGGCTGGAGTTTCCGCTGCCCGCATGTCCCAACTCGCCTGCCCGACCCAACGACCTCGGGCAGGGCTAGGCAGCGCCGTCGGCCCAGTAGGCAACAGATCCTCCCGGTCCAGGGCGGTGAGCACCGCACGCACCACGTCACTTGCGGCGGTGATCACCAGCCCGTAACCGTCCCGCATCGCGGTACGCTGGAGCCTGACGACCTCCCGCGCTCCGGCGGCGTCCAAGAACGTCACCCGCGCGAGATCAAGCTCGATCAGCCGCACGCCGTCCGGCGGCACCGCGGTCACCTCGCGGAATTTGGTGGCACGGAACGTGTCCAGGTCCCCGGCAACGGTGACTCGCAGGTTCCCACCGCTCGACGACATCCGCAGGACGAACGGTTGATCCGAGAGAACGTCCATGTGTCCCCCATTAGAACCGGTTTGCACCCGGGTCGGGCGGCCCGCCGTCGTGGCCGTGGGCGAGCGGCACGGATCTGTCACGTCCAGCGTCGGGCAGACCGGCGGCACGCACATCCGGAGAAATACTGATCTGCTGCTCGTGGACCTTGGGGACTTCCGGCTCCGGCGGGCCGAAACCGCCAAGGTCGAACCGAGAAAGCCCGTCAGCGGTCGGGTCTTTCCGGCAACGCGTGGTCGGCGCCGTCGAGCCAGACGTACACAGACTCGATCCGCCGGCCGACTTCGAGGTGACGGTGATGGTTGTCCGGTTCCAGCGAGTCTGCGGTCATTTGCAGGCAGGCGGTCACCGCAGGATCGCCGCGGGATCCGTCCAACTCCGCGTACTGTCGCTGCACCGCGGCCGTGGCCTCACCGGTGTGGATTGCCCGTACCTGGCCGGTACGGCCGGTAGCGGGTGGCCCAGCCCAGACCCCGACCCCGACGATCCCGGCCAGCACCGACACCACCACCGCAACCTGGTCCGCCCGCGATGACGAGACCACGGTGGGTTGTCCGCAACACCAGACTTCATACGGACCTGGACGAACACGTGCACCGGTTCCGGTACCTGATCCGCGACCGCGATACCAGGTTCACCACTGCGTTCGACGCCGTGTTCGCCGCGGCCGGTGTGGACGTGGTGGGGACGCCGCCGTGCACACCGCAGGCGAACGCCTTCGCCGAACGGTGGGTGCGCACGCCAGGCCCCTGGCATCGGCACAGCGGCCGTGGAACGTGTCGATGTCCTCTGCGGCCTGATCCACGAGTACCGCCTCGTCGCCTGAGACCGACGAACCACCGCCGCTACCCGGTCCGTTCCCGCGAACGAAACCATGAGACCTTGACCTGGGCCGCCGTTACTCACGGTTCCCCCAGCAACTGGATCACCCGCCTCGCCGAAGCCCACCACCCCGGACGCCTCGAAGCCGGCCACCTCCCGTTCGACCACGACGCCGCGAACCTGTTCTTCCAACTCATCGCATCCCGCTACGAACAAGGCTCCGTCATGGTCACCTCAAGCCTGCCCTTCGGCCGCTGGGGCGAGACCTTCTCCGACGACGTCGTCGCCACCGTTATCTCGACTTCGATCTTGAAATATCGCCTTTGACCTGCGGTTTTGTTTCGTGGACAGGTGTCTTCGACTAGCTGTCTTGGGCGTTGAGGCGGGATGCGCGTAGTTGTCCGTGGGCTTGCGCGAGGGCGTCGCGGAGTTGCTGGTTCTCGGCGCGTAGCTGGCTGATGCGTTCGTGGGCCAGCGTGAGGCGCTGACGCAGCGAGTCGTCCGTGGCGCGGATCGTCGTTTCCCTGCGGGCGTCAGCGTCGGCGCGATGTCGTTGCAGTTGCTGGATCCGATCGCGGAGCTCTGGCTGGGTATAGATCCACGATCGCGAAACTCCGGCCCGCCGGGCGATGAGGGCGACGGTCACGGTCTCGCCGGCGTCGTTCATCTCAGTGAGGGTTCTCTGGGCGCGGCGCAGGGCTTGCTGGTGTCGTTGTCGTGCGTGCTCGGCGAGGTGCTGGCCTGGTTTAGCCGGCATCCGGGGCTCCTGCTGTGGTGCAGGCGCAGGACTTTCCGCCGCCGCAGCAGCCGGTGGTAAGACCGTCGATGATTGCCAGTAGGTTCTTCTCGACGGTGCGGTTCATCTCGGCCAGGCGGTGCTGGCCGTTGCTGTCGGCCCGGGCGATGAGTGCCTGGGTCTGTTCCAGCTGGCCGCGGTGCTGGGGCAGGAAATCGGCGGTGGTGACGAAGACGGGGCAGGTCAGGCAGGCGTTGGCGAACTCGCATTTCTGTTGCAGCGGCAGGGTGCAGTAGCCGTTGGGTAGCGCCATTTTCGCCCGGGCCAGGTTGTTCTTCATCCAGATCGCTTCGGCCAGCGGACCGGTGTCGGCAGGCAGTTGCTCGCCGGCGATGTTGACTTTCCGGGCTTGTTCCCACTGCTGGCGGATCGTCGCGTCGGACAGTCGGGCGTAGTGGGCGGTCATTGCGTGCGAGGTGTGGTCGAGGAGGCGACGAACGGTCTCCTGCGGAACTTCGTTGTTGATCAGTCGGGTGCCGAAGGTGTGCCGCCATTGGTGCGGCGTGACCCGGACCGGGCGGGCGTGCTCGTCACGGATGTCGCAGACGCGCAGCCACTCGCGCAGCTGGCCGCGGAACGTGGCGGTGCTGAAGGCGACCTTGCCCTCGGGATTGCGAGTGCGGCGCGGCAGCAGGACCGCCGGGTCGTCATACTCGTCGATCATTGCCTGCTGTTGGGCGGTGATCGCCTCGGCCATGGCGGTGTCGATGGGGACGAACGCCTCCCGGCGCATTTTGTGGTTGGTGTAGCGCAGGTAGGGGGCGCCTTGGCCGTCCCGGACGATGCAGTCCAGGCGCAGTTTGGCGCCGTCACCGACCCGCAGCCCTGTATTCATCAGGATCCTGGCCAGCAGCCGGCCGTGGGGATCAGCGAAGCGGGCGAGGTTGTCGGGCCGTTCCAGCTGGGCCATCACCGTCTCCGGTAACGCCCGTGGCGCGGCGGCGGGAAGGCGTGGGTAGTCCTCGGCGAACACGTCGACGTCCGGGGACAGGCGTGGCTGCCAGCGGTGCTGGCGAGCGGCGCGCAGCAGCCCGGCCAGGCTGGTGAGCTGCCCGGTGCGGCTCTTCGCGTTGGGAAACCGGTCGACCAGGTGCGCCAGGTGAACCTCGACCATCTGTCGGGTGAAAGCTTCGGGCCCGCGTCGCAGCGCCGGGAACGATGCGGCGAACAGGGTGATCGCCCGGACGTCGGCGGCGACGGTGGCCACGGCGATCCCGGTCGACAGCCGCCAGCGGGCCCAGCGTTTGGTCAGCTCGCGCAGCCAGACCGGCGCGATGCCGGTGAACCGCAGTTGGGCGTCGCGGCCGGGGAAGCCGATCCGGCGTAGTAGCCAGACGTCGCGGGGGAATTCGGCCTCCCAACCAACGCCCTCGACGACGTCGCGCAGGTAACCGATCGCGTCGAGCAGAAACCGGCGTTCGATGTGTCCGCGTTCGGTGGAGAACCCCAGAAAGGCCGTCCATGCCTCGGGGCTGCGGTCCAGCAGCGAGGTGACACCCGCGCCGGGCATTGCCCGCAGGAGCCGACGGATCGAGTGCGGCCGGGTGATGGTGCGACGCTCATCCACCCGGCATTGGATCGCATAGGCGATCTCGTGGCGCATCGGTGTCGGCAGCGGCCGTAGGTCGAACCGGTCCTGCCCGAACGTGGCGCAGCCCAGCAGCCAGGACTGCATCGGTGGCCGGTCGGCGCGGACCCACCGGTTGCGGTGGTGGACGCACAATCCCGCCTCGCCTTCGGCCTCCAGCCCGCAGTCGGGGAACCGGCAGCCGGCGCGGGCCGGTAGCGGTGGGCCGCCGCCGGCGGCGATCCACGCGGCCAGATCGGGCCGGTTCTGCTGGTGCCACCGGTGGGCGTGGGAGTGGCAGAGCCTGTGTTCGCGCCGACTGCGGCGGCAGCCGTCGATCGTGCACTTCGCCGGCTGCTGCAGCCAACGCCGGTTCGCCGGCGCCGCGGCCGCCCAGGTTTCGATGTCGTCGGGGCGGCCGTCATCGATCCAGCGCTGGTGGTGGGCTGAGCATTTCCCGAAGATGACGGCGAGTCGTGTGCAGACCGGGACCAGACACGCCGGGCCGCCGATCACTGGGTCGTCGGGGTCGACCAGGATGATCGGTTGCGCGAACCGCGGCCGGAGCCGAGCCGCCAACCCCACGCCGGTGTCGGCGTCACCAGGAAGCGGCTGCAAATGCCTCAAGCCGTTCGTCATTCCCTTCGTCATCGCAGAATCCCGGCGGCGACAAGGGCGTTGCGGGCATCTTCGACGCCCAGGTGAGAGTAGGTGTCGATGGTGGTGCTGATGTGGGCGTGCCCGAGCAGGTGCTGCACGATCTCCGCGGCGACACCGCGGCGCAGCAGACCGGTAGCGTAGCTGTGCCGAAACAGATGCGGCGAGAAGCTGATGCCGGTGCGTTCCCGCAACCGCCGCACCAACCGATCAACACTGGCATAACTCATCGGTGCCCCGACAGGCGAACCCCACAAGTTCACGAACACGTAGTCACAGTCCAGCGTCCCGTACTCCTCATGCAGATAGTCGCTGTAAAGCCGGAACAGGCCCGCGTCGGCCGGGACCTCCCGCGACCACGTCTTGGCCCGCGCCCGGTTCGCGTTCTCCCGCGCCCGAACCGCCACCAGCCGCCGCCGGGCGTCAACATCCTCATGGCGTAGACCCAACGCTTCACCGATCCGCAAACCGGTGTCCTTCAACAGAGTCAGCAGGAACCGGTCGCGCAGCCGGTCACAAGACTCGATCAGCGTCGTCATCTCCGACGCGGTCAACTCGCGCGGCGGGCGACGCTCCGCGCGCAACGCGATCACCCGATGCCGCTCCGGCCGCGCCCCGAGATGCGCCAGGAACGGCTGCCACGAACCACCGCGACGGCCAGGCCTCCACCGCGTCAATAACTCCCCGAGCGCGACACCGTGCCGATGATGGAACTCGTAGAACGACGCCAACGCCGACAGCTTCCGGTTCACCGTGGCCGCCGCCACCGGCGCCTCCACCCACGGCAGCAACGCCACCCGCCCGTCCCGGGCCCCGTCCGGCAACCGCAGCCACGACACGAACCGGCCCAAGTCCTCCAACACGACCCGATCCCACCGCAGCCCCCGCTGATCCAGGAACTCGAAGTAATCCCGCAGATCATGCGCGTAGGCACGAACCGTGTTCGGCGAGCGATCGACCGCCGTCAGGTGAGCCAGGAACCGGTCCGCAGGCTCCACGACCATCCCGCCGGCCAGAACCGTCGACGACTCCGGGCCCGACGGCATCACCAGCCGCTGAACCCGGAACGAAGGCCCGTCACAGACACGGGAAGATAATCCGTCCACAGCAGGCGAACGGCAGGTCCCGCACCGCCGTCACGGACGTCGTGGACATCTCACCTGAACGGTTAGATAACCGCAGCCATGATCGACCGCCTCGTCCACCGCGCCGAAGTCCTCACCCTCACCGGCGACTCCTACCGCACCCGCCGCCGCCGCGACCTCCTCAAGGAAACCGCGCCAACCACGAAGGCAGTACTTCGTCAGACCTATCCGGGGTGGGGAAGTTCAGCGCTGTTGACGCGGAGGTAGCCGGGTTCCTGGACGGTGGACCGGCCGTGCAGCAGGCCGCGAACACCGCAAAGCGGCCTGACTACATTCTCATCGGCCGAAGCACAACGGACGCCGGTGGGGACTCAGATACTGGCCAGCGGCACCGCCGTCAGCTGACGGGCTCAGCCGCCCGTCTTGGTGCGGTCGGCGAATGTTCCGGGTTTCGGGATCTCGACGGTCACCGGTCCGCCGGGGTCCCGAACGGTCAGTGAGAGGGCCGGCCTCGTCGGCGTCGGCGTGCGTGATTGAACCACGAGTTTGCTCAGGCGCCCCTTGGCCACGTAAACGTCGAGGAGGAAGTCGGGCCGACCGAACGACGACTCGGCGCCGAACAGCTCGACGGCCCGGGCCGTGCGGTCACCGAGGACCACCTCCGTAGCGAGGCCCTGGAACGTGTAGCGGTCGCCGAGGACGGGGTCGAGGGCCTGTTGGACGGACCCCGCCGACGTGATGTCGAGGTAGTCCAGCGGAATTACCTCCGGCATCGGAGCCGCGCGGGCGGGGACCACCTCGCCGGTCCTGCTGGTGAACGCGGGCCGCCAGAAGTTGTTGACGCGTCCGGAACCCGTGATGGCGGCCCATTCCAGGCCGTCGAACGTGGTGTTGAGCGTGTCGAGGTAGCGGGTCTGCCCGTCGTCGACGATGGTGACCGCGTCGAGCCGCTGCCGCGAGCCGTCCTCCTGCTTGTACGTCACCTCCGACGACAGCGTCCACTGTGGAGAGTCACCGCCGGTGGACCGCATCGTGCCCGACCACAGCATGCTTATCGCCCTCGCCTGGAACGCCGACATGTCGGGTTCCCTCCAGGTGAAGTCGAAGTCGACCTCGTACGGGCCTGCCGCCAGGGCGGCCGCCGCTGCCCGCACCGCCTTGACCTTCTTCACCATCGGGTCCAGTACCGGCTTCTCAGGACGGGTTCCGCGGCTCGGGGTCAGCCCCCAGACCGTGGTCGCCGCGGTAACGACGACGACCACGACCGCGGCCACGACGGCGGCCACGGTCCACCACGTCGCCCGTCGGTCAGTCCCGGTTGGCGGCTGCGGCTGGACGGGCATCGGCTGGGACGGATCCACCGGCCGACGATACCGTCCAGGCCGCCGGCTACGCCCGACCGGCCGCGATGACGTCCCGTTCGTTGCCCTCCGGATCGGCGACGGTGTGTGCTCCGGCACAACCCGACCGCGGGCGGCCACCGGGGCGTCGATCCGGGCCCGGGCGTGGTCGGGCGGAACGGCGAGACTCCGACCCGGCGTCGTCCACCCGCGACAGGCTCTACGCCAACCTCGAAGCCACCGCCGACCAGCTATACATCTACGAACTCGGACAGGTACCCGAACTGCTGCAAACCCCCGACTACACCCGGGCGCTTTGCCTGGCTGTCAAGCCCGACGCCACCCAGGCGGCCGTCCGCGACCACCTCAAACACCAGCAGGAACGCCAAGCCGTACTCATCGAGCGCACCCCGCCCATGCGGCTGGCCGCGATCCTCAACGAGAACGCGCTGACCCGACCTGTCGGCGACGCAGACGTCATGCGCGAGCAGATCCAGCTCCTCTGCGCACTCGCCGACCGCGTCCACATCGACATCCGATACCTGCCCTGGAGAGCCGGCGCACACCCCCGCCATAGCCGCGGGCGGGTTCACGATCCTGGACTTCCACGACCCCGACGACCCCGACATCGTCTACGCCGAGACCCTCACCGGCGCCCGCTACGGCGAACTTCCCGCCGAACTCACCGAGTATCGCCGGATCTTCACCAGCACCTACGCGCTGAGCGTTCCTATCAGCGACTATCGCCTCTGATCGGATCACTAGCTGATCCGTACGCCGAGCTTGGCGTCTTCTGATCGCCCCTGACCTGCCCGACCACTGCGTCCAACAGCATGCCGAGATCCGGCGGCGGCGGTCGCGGGTGTTCGGCGCTGGAGTGGACCGCGGCGTCGAGCCGGTCGGCGGCACCGAACGTGAAGCGTCCAGGCCCTGCGACAGGGTTACGTCGTCGCCCGGTGCCTCGATCGCGATATCCTGATCGCGGGCGCCCGGGGGCGCCCGCGATCTGCGCGAAGGACTCAGCCCACCCGACCGCGCCACGGCACCGCCGCCCGACCTCCTTTCGGCCTGCGCATGCGGATACCAGGCATCAGCGAGAGGAGGCCGTCATGCCGGCCCGCGATCTGCCCAACAACCCCAACCTGGAACACCTCAAACACCAGGCCAATACCCTGCAAGACGGTACGGTCCGGCGACGCCGAAGCCGCCGGCCTGGTGCGGGAGTTCCACCCGCGACTGACCGACATCCCAGACGGCGCCGCCGCACTGACCGCGTTCGCCCTGGCCGACGCACAGCTCGTCGTCGCCCGCAGCTACGGCTTCGTCAGTTGGCCCCGGCTGCGTGAACACATCGACACGGTCACCCGGTACACCCGCTCGCCGCACCACCAGCCGATCGGCGGGCCGATCACCACCGCCGCCGGACTCGCCGACGAATTCCTCCGGCTCGCCTGCCTGACCTACGGCGGTGACGACCAGACCCGCCACCAGCGAGCCCGCCACCTGCTGACCGCACACCCCGAACTCGCCGCCGCCAGCATCTACACGGCCGCCGCGGTCGGCGACACCGCGCCGGCCAGCATCCTGCTGGCCGGTGGATCGTCACGGTCTCGGTCGGATCGGGGGTCGGTGTCGCGCTGTGCGGCGTCCTCGCGGCGTCGTGGCGCGCCTCGCGCGTGCGCCCACTCGAAGCCCTTCGGGAGACGGGCGCCGCGGCCCGCGTGATGACAGCACCACGACGGACCGTGGGTCCCTCGCCGTGACCGCCGCCCGCGGCCTGGTGGGCGCGATGCCGTTTCTGCGTGGCGAGGCGGCGCTGAACGACGCCCTGTTACTGCTGTTTACGCTCGTCGTGGCCGGGGCGGCGCTCGGACCGGTCGCGGTGCGGGCGGGGCATCCTAGGCCGGCTCGCGTACGCCAATGTCCGCGCGGGCGTGCGGCGCAGCGCGTCGACCGCGGCGCCCGTCATGGTGCGGGCGGCGTTCGTCGGGGGCGTCGCCGGTATCGTCGCGACGCTCGGCGCCGCGACCCGGGCCGAAAGCAAGCGGACGCTGCGCGCGGAGCTCGTCGTGACCGCCGACCACCCGATCAGCCCGCGGGTGGCCGGCGTCGACGGCGTGGACGCGGTGTCCGAGGAGGTGCCGGTGACCTTCGACGCGTCGCTGGACAGCTCCGACCCGTCGGCGTTCGACATCGCCGACGGACTGGCCGTCGACCCCGCGGCATATTCGCGGACGCACGCCGTCGACGTGACCGCCGGCGACCTTCGCGACCTGCGTCGGGCCACCGTCGCCGTCTACCCGGGCTACTAACCGGGCATGAACTGGAAGGTCGGCGACACGCTGCGGGTCCGGCTCGACGACGGGCCGCGCGACCTGCGCATCGTGGCACTACTGCCCGACACGTTCGCCGGTCCGCTCATCCTCCTGTCGCTCGTCCTGGCACCGGTCGACGGCGACCGCCGATACATCGTGCGGCTCGCGGCGGGCGCTGATGTGCCGACGGTCTCCGCGGCCTCCCCGGCCGAGTTGTCACCGCCGACGAGGGGATCGGCCGGACCACCGACGAACAACAACGGGGCGACGTCGACGTGATGATCGCCCTGCTCGCGATGGCGATGGCGTACACGGTCGTGGCGCCGCGTCACCGGACTGACCCGCGGCCAGGTGGTCCGTACGGCGTTGTGGGAGTCGCTGACGGTGGCGGCGGTCGGTCTCGTCCTGGGCTACCTGGCCGCGGCCGGAACCGTCGCGAGCACGACGGTCAACGTACGCGCGACAATCGGCGTAACTGTGATGTCGGCGCCGTTGGCTCTCCTGGGTGCGGTCGCGGCCGGAGCGACGCTCGTGGTGTGCGCGACCGCCGTGGTCGCAACCCTCGTGGTGACCCGTACACCGCCGATCCGAGCCGTCGCGGCGGCGACCTGTGCTGCTCCGTGTACGTCGATGCGATCGCGGCCGAGGACGTCGGATCAGGGCACCACATGCGGGCCAACGATGCCGTAGCCGCCGGTCCAGGTGGCTGTGATCGTCCAGTATCCGCGGTTGTCGATCGCGACGGCGTTGTTGGCGTTGTGGTCGCCGTTGGCGGTGAGCCAGTCCTTGGCGTAGTCGGTGGAGCCGGACCTGATCCGGGCCGCCATCGCCGCCGCGATGGCGTCGCCGTTCGGGCTGTCGCACGGTGCGCCGCGCTGGTAGCCCAGCAGCGCCACGAGCGGACCGCCTTTGGACCGCAGCAGGCGCGTCCAGGCCACTCCCGGGCCCGACGGTGGCGACGTGGACCGGTCGATGCGCAGCACCGAGCAGCCGGCGATCACTAGGACGTCGAGGTCCATCGCCGGCGGCCAGACGAGGGCCAGGTCGGCCGGACCGAGCCAGTCGAGGTACGACCCGGAGACGCCGCACGGGCTGCCGGTCGTGTCGATCGCGAGCTTGCCGCTGCCGGACAGGCCGTGGCCAGAGTAGTAGAAGACGTCGGCCGGGCTGCGCACCAGGCCGCGGACCGGGCCGGGCAGCCGCCAGTTCGGCAGCGCGCGCACCGCCAGTTCGAGCACCTCCACGCCGCCGGCCCGGAACAGCGCCAGCGCGTCCGGGATCTCCCGCGACCTGTCCCCCGTCGTGCCGGTCGGGGTCGGCGGTTGGGTGGCGATGCCGTGCGCGGCTGCGCCGAGCGCGGTCCGGAACCGGGCGTCGCTCGTCCCACCGGGACGGACGACGGTCGCGACCTGCGCCGCGCCTGGACCGACGGCCAGGAATCCGCCCAGCGCGTCGAGGGGACGGGCGTCGCGGTAGCGGGTCCGGGCCGGGTTCGCCGGATCCGGCCCGGTGGCCCGGACCGGCCACCGCAGAGGTGACGCCAGCGTTCCGCCGCCCGGCTTCCGGTTCGGCAGTCGGCTCGTCACCTCGACCACCACCTCGGCAGGCATCAGCGCCGCCGGAAGCCCGGACGCGACGGCGACCACCTCGACGGTCGCGGTGTCCACGCCGAGCACCTGGTTCCAGGTCAACTGCGTACCGGCGCCGGCCGGTCCGGCGAGCCACAGCCCCTCGACGGTCACCTGGGCCGTGCCGGTGGGTCCGGTCACGACGGCGTCGAGTTGAGCCCAGGTCCGGACGCCGACCTCGCCGTCGACCTCGGCCGGCGTTCCCGGGAACACGAGTGCCTGGAACGCCCGCACGGCTGCGTGGGTGTGCCGGCCGAACCGGCAGTCCTCGACCAGCGGGGCGTCGGCGATGCCGGTGACACCGGCCGCGATCCGGTACCCGTGCAGGCCGTTGAGCTTGCGCTGGATCTCCCGGACGGCCGGGTGCACCGAGCCCGACCGCAGCACCCGGGGCCGGCTCGCCGGCGGCACGGGCACGTCGGGGCACGGGCCGGTGAGCGACTCCGCGTCCATGCCGGACCCACGTGGACGCAGCACGAGCACGTGCCCGGGCAGCACGCCGTGTTGATCGGCGACCCGGCGCGCGAACCGGTGCGCCCACGGGTGCGGCGCCGGGTCGAGCACGTGGGCGTAGAGGCCGGGCCACCGGCTGTCCGGCCGGTAGCCGGCCGGCCGGAGCTGGCCCAGGTGCCGCAGGTCCGGCGCGGCGACGACCGCGATGCTGGCGAACGGGCTGCCGCGTCCGCGGCTCAGCACGAGGTCGCCCGGACGCAGCGTGGTAAGGCGGGTGCCGGGCCGGGCGACGACGTCGAGGGCGTGCAGCAGCGGTCCCGGCCCGGTGGCCGGGTCGGCCGCGAACGCGTCGAAGAGTCCGGCCTCGGTGAGCCCGATGCCGGACGGGACACCCGCGGCCGACAGCACGTGCCGCAGCCACGGCTCCTCGGCCCCAATCTCGTCGGAACCGGATCCGGCGGCGCGGCGCACCAGCACGGTGTCCAGCCTGGTCAGCATGTCGTCCGGCCGGGCCGGCGGGTCCGCGGCGGGGTTCCCGCCGCACCCGCGGTCGGCCTCCGGGTCCGGTCCGGTCGCGCCGTCCGCGGGACCGGTCAGCGCCTCGCGCGAGGACGCCGTGCACGCGGCCACGATCCGGTACGCGGCCAGCACGCCGGACACCAGCGCGCCCTCCATGTATCCGAAGAACCCCGGCGACGCCTGCTCCCCGGCGAAGATCAGCCGGCCCTGGAACGGGGTGCCGAGGTTCCGCGCGACCGTGGTCACCTGGCCGGGTGCGGGGACCGAGTACCCGGTGCGGATCCACGGCTCGGACGGCCAGTCGACGAACGTCGTGGTCGGGCCGTTCGCCCGGTAGCCCGGGTACAGCTCCTCGAGCCGGGCCCGGTAGGCGGCCGGGTCCCGGACGAGCCGCCCGCCCGAGTAGACCGACAGGCACGCCGCCGTCCCGCCGGTCTGTTTGTCGGTGCCCTCCCAGACGCTCCCGAGCCGGTCCCACAGCGCGCTCGGCGCGAGCCGCGTGTCCTCCCAGAATGGCCGCCGCACGGCGCTGAGGAACTTGACCGCCGGGCCGTGGCTCATGGTGTAGTCGGCCGGCCGGAACGGGACTCCGGCGTGGACGCGCGGCCACGTCGTCGGCGGACCGGCCAGGACGACGTAGTCGAAGTCCTCGGCCGTGGCGGTGCCGAACCCGACCCGCACCGACCGGGTGCCGATCTCCAGCCAGGTGACCGGCGTGTTCTTGCGGATGTCGGGCAGCCGCTTCGCGAGGTGGGTGACGAGTTGCTCGTTGCCGCCCTTGCAGCGGTGGGTCTCGATGCGCGTCCAGTACGCCAGCGGGTCACCCGGAAGCATGTGCGCCCGGACGGCCGCGAGGTAACCCAGATAGCTCTGCCGCGCGACCGGGGCGCACTGGTCGTTCTCGGCGACGAATTCGAAGTACGTACGGGCGACGCTTGACACCGGACCGAACAGCTCGTCGAGCCGCTGCGCGAGCGACTTCGCGTCGAGGGCGGCGGCACCCGGCGACAGCCACGGTCGGAGCGGATCGACGGCGGACGCGTCCCGGGCGATCTGCGTCCGCACCCGGAGCAGGTCGCGCTCCAGCTCGCGCAGTTGCTCGTCGGTCAGGTCGGCGGGGCCGAGCCGGGTCCGCACGCGCAGGCCGCGCCGGGCGTAGTCGTCCTCCGTACTGACCCGCACGAGGTCCAGGCCGAACCGGCGGGCCAACCCGATCCACGTCCGATGGTTCTCGCCGATCAGCTCGGCACCGGCCTCGACCACCATGCCGGGCGTCACCCCGTGGTCCGAACGGACCCGACCGCCCAACCGGCGGCTCGCTTCGAGGACGGTGACCCGCGCGCCGCCGGTCTGCAGCGACCACGCGGCCATCAACCCGGCGAGACCACCGCCGACCACGGCCACCCGGATGCTACCGAGGCACCCGGACGCTACCGACTCGGCGACCGGCGAATCCTCCGCGTTCAGATCGACCGGCGGCAGGTCGAATCCCGGCATGTGTGCCTCCGGCGGACGGCGCGGACGGACGGCGTCGAGCGCGCGCCGCGGGTTGAGGTATCCGCTGCCGATCCGGCGCGGGTCGACACCCGGACCGGGCGGGTCGCACGCGGCGAGCAGCGCCCGCCGCGTCTCCTCGATGGACAGCAGCCGGCCGGCCGCTTCGAACATGAGCGCGACGGTGCCGGTGACGGCCGGCGCCGCCATGCTGGTACCGGACATCCGCACGTACCGGGGACCGTCGCCGCCGGCCGGCCGCGACCGCGGACCGGGCACGAGCATGCCCGATGCGACCAGGTCGGGTTTGCGTCGGCCGTCCCGGGTCGGGCCGGAACTGCTGAACCACGCGAGCGGGCGGTCGCCGCGGTGCGCGTCGTACGCGCCGACCGAAATCGTGCGGTAGCCGTTGGCGATCGTGCCGATCGTGGTCCGCGGACTGGCCTGCCCGTCGGTGAACCGCACCTGGCAGGTCCGGCAGCCGGAGTCCCGTTCGATCCAGGCGTGCACCCGCCCGTCGACGACGTCCTGCCCGGTGAGCGTGACGTCCCAGCCGCCCGGTCCGGCCGGGTCGATGAAGATGCTCACCTGGTTGTCGCCGTTGTTCGGGTCGTGGGCCCGGTGGTACACCCGGGCCACGTCGCGGCCGTCGACGACGACCGTCCCGTGCCCACCGAGGGGCACCATCGCCGTCGCGCCGGTGTCGGAGGTCAGCTCGACGAGCAGGCGGTCGCGTCCCGGGTACCAGATGTCCACCTGGTTCGTGGTCACGTCGCGGGGATCCACGTCGAGGTGGAACCGGCGCGACGTTCCCGGTCCGATCCGCCAGGCGGCGTGCGTGCGGCGGTGGTAGTAGTTGCCGCAACTCTGCACCACGGCCCGGCCCGGCGCGGCCGAGACGAACTGGTCGAGCGCCAACTCCAGCAGCGTGCGTCCGGTGTGCTCGCCGGCGTGCCGGCCGAGGCTAAGGTTGATCACGCACGGCCGGTCGCCGGCGACATCGGCCACGAAGTGGATCGCTTCGAGCAGCTCTATCGAGTCGCCGAGCGATGCCGGGCCGGCGTCCTGTCGTCGGCCGAGGCTGACGAACACGAGGTCGGCGCCGGGGGCCATCCCCACCGGTCCACCCGCCCGGCCGTTGCCGACGGCGAGGCCGGCCGTGTGCGTGCCGTGCGCGCCCGGGCCGGCGTCGAAGTCGGCCGGGTCGTAGCCGAGCGCGGAGTACGGGTCCGGCCCGGCGAGCGCGGCGTCGATCCGCGCCGCCTCGAGGATCCGCCCGTACCCGTAGCGCTCCGCCCGATCCGACGCGGCCGGTCGCTGGTCCCAGAGGGCGAGCAGCCGCGTCGTGCCGTCGGCGTGCCGGAAGTCCGGGTGGCCGATGTCGATGCCCCAGTCGACGAACCCCACCACAATCCCGCTCCCGGTCTCCGGCAGGTCCGCCGGCCGGCCCCCGTCGGCGGCCCTGTCGGCGGGCCCGTCCGGACCGCCGGGGTCGGGCCCGTGGGGGTCGGGCTCGTCCGGGGGTTCCAGGTCCGGTGTGTAGACCTGCGGCGCCTTGACGCTCGCGACCACGGGATCGGCCCACAGCGCTGCGACGTCGCGGCAGCGCACCCTGGCTGTGGCGACGTCGCCGAACCGGCAGACGACGCGCGCCGTTGGCGGGAGTGCGTCCGGGTGCCGCAGTCGCAGGATGACCGCGATCTCGCCGTCGGGATCGCACCGCCGGACGAGTTCGCGCAGGGCCGGATCCATCGGTCAGCTCCCGCCGCGGCCGCCCCGGCCGGCGCTCTTGCCGCCCGGCGCGGCATCCGCGGCGCCACCCGGTGCGGCGGCGGCCGGACCCGCGAGCTTGTCGAGCCGGTCGAGAATCTCCTTGTGCCGCGCGGCCGCGGCCGCCTCGGTCTCCAGCCCGTCGACCTTCGTACCGATCCCGTCGACCTTGCCGTCCACGGCGGTCACCGCGATACCCACGGCCTCGACCGCCTCGACCATGTCGGTCAAGGTCTGGACGATGTCCGTCGGCACCACGGGCCGCTTGGCGACGAACAGATTGACCGTCGTCCCGCGCGGGCGGATCGTGTTCTCGACAGGATTCTGGCTGACCACCGTGCCGTCGGGTTCGTCGGCTTCGACGACCCGGGCCCGGGGCACCAGGCCGAAATCGCGCAGCTTCTGCTCGGCCTCGGCCTGCGTCCGGCCGACGACGGACGGCACGGCCACACTGCCGACCGCGGCGGATCCTCCGCCGATCACCAAGCCCGGCAATGACACCATCGCTTCGCTCCCTACTTCTTGCCGAGCACGAGGACGAGCAGGAGCAGCATCATCGTCGAGTCGCCGCCGCCGAGGCCGCCCTTGCCGTCACCGCCACCGCCCATACCGGGTCCGAGCAGCAGGAGCAACGGCAGCAACGTCGCGAGCTGGTTCTGTGACTGGGTGACGACCTTGACCGGGTTGCCGTTCTCGTCGGTCGAGTCGGCGGTCTCCTGGGTCAGCAGCGGCAACAGCACGGCGAGCATCTTCGTTTGCTGCAGGTCGGCGCGGGTCGCGTCGGCGGTCTTGCGCCGGTCACTGAACTCCTTGCGTAGCAGGCCGCCCTGCCGTTCCTGGGCGGTGGCCAGGGTGTTGGTGCGCGTTTCGAGGGCCTTGACGGCGTTGCTCAGCGTCTCGATCTTGCCGTCGAGGTTGCGGGCGGCGGTCTGCACCTGGGTCTGGCTGGCCGGTGTCGCCGTCTGCCGCGGGACGAAGCTGCTCTGCCGGGTGGGTGTCCGCACGAGGGCGCGGCGGGGAGCCGCCTCGTCGAACTCCTCGTACTCGAGGCTGTCGAGCAACGAGTCCAGGTCGTCGGAATATCCGTTCATGACGCACTCCTTTCCCGGGTGGCACCTGCTGCCTGCCCGGTGGTCCGCCGTCCGCGCAGGCGGACGTGCAGGCGTAACGCGGGCAGGACCAGGCGGTCGAACCCGTCGGGGTCGGGGGGCATGAATCCGGGTCTGCCCCGGCCCCCGCACCAGGGACAGCCGCGGTCGTCGCCGAAGCAGATCCGGCACGCGCCCAGCGCGTCGGCCGCGTCGGCGAGCCGGGCGCGCAGGGCGTCGACCTCCGCGGTGATCCCGTCCAGGTGCTCGCGCAGCGCCGCCGCCCGCATCCGACGGTCGGCCAGCTCCTGCTCTTGAAGGTCGTCCCGCTCCTCCTCGGCCAACTCGCTACGCAGCTGCTCCTCGCGTTGCATGAGGATCTGCGCGATCGGCGCGAGGTCGGGATCGGACTCGGTGAGCCGGCCGAGGCTCTCCTGCACGCTCGCGCCACCGGCCAGGTGCTGCTTGATCAGTGCGGCGATGTCGAGGTCGATCATCGTCCACGCGCCACGAACTCGTCGTACTCCTCGTACTCGTCGTAAGCCTCGTCGTAGGCCTCGTCCTGTTCGCGGGTCGGCGGACCGAGCAGCTGGAGCAGCCGACCGGAGCACTGGTCCGGGTCGGCGGGGTCGGCGACCAAATCGCCGCGCGGGCCGACGAGGTATGCGGGAACGGCCACGGCATCGCCCCACGACAGCGCCTCGGCCTCCGACTCCCTCGCCAGTGCCGACAGCAACCCGGCGAAGGCGTTGGCCGGCACCGGCACGCCCGACGGCCCCGCCGGCACCGCCGGGTTCCGCCCGCCCACGAGGGCGGCCAGGGCCTGCGCGGTCTCGGGACGGGCGAGCAGACCCAGCAGTTGGCTGGTCGCCGGTGCCCGGCCGGCCCCGCCGCCACCGAGGAGACCGGCGAGGCCCGGTCCGGTGCCGCCTCCCCCGGTCAGCGCACCGGCGGTCCCCACGACCCCGGTGATGACATTGCCGACGTCGCGCGCGGCGCCGGTCCCGTGTGACTTGAGCGCGGACCCGGTGCCGCCAGCCAACGCGCCGAAGAGCGCGCCGTACGGCCCGAGCCGCGATCCGGCCGCGGCGCCCTGCATCGCGCCCTGCGCCGCACTGGCGACCACCGGCGCGGCCTGCTGGGCGAACCGTCCGATGTCTCCACCGATGTTGCTGAACGCCTTGCCGAGTCCGGAGAAGAACTCCTCGTACTCGGCCGGCGTGACGCCCTCACCGAACGCCGATTCGAAGACCGAGTCGAGCTCCGCGTCGGTCAACGCGGAGAACCGATCGTCGAGGGCGTCCCGCAGGTGGGGGTAGTCGGTGCCGTTCATCGCGGTGTTCCTCTCACTCGTACGCCGTCCGCCCGGCAGCGGCGCGACGCAGGACCGTCGACAGGCGCTTCGCACGGAGGAGCCCGTCGATCAGGGTCGTGTCGGGTTGCAGACGGTGCAGCAGCCCTTCAGCCCGGTCGAGATCCACGGCCAGCACGCCCAGCCGCGGGTACTCGTCGACGACCCGTTCGGCCACGGCGGGCAGGGTCCGGTCGGTCATGGCCACGACGACGAGATCGACGTCGCCGTTGGCGAGGCGCAACAACACCTCCACCTCGCCGCCGGAAGCCTCGACGGCCTCCAGGTCCGGCGCGACGGCCACCGCCGCGCGCACGGCCGCGAGAAGCGGTGCCGGCTCGGCGGTGACCAGGATCCTGTGACTCACGCCGCCTCCCTCGTCGCCGTCGTGCAGCCGGGTCCCGACGTTAGGCGCGCCAGTCCGGGGACGGATGAACCTCCGGGTGGGGAAAGTGCCTGTCCTGACGGTCCACATCGGTACCGGATCCGGCGGATCGGAGGATCCGGTCCGGGTGACCGGTTCCGTGCGGCGTATCAGTCCCTGGCCGCACGACCTCCAAAGAGGTCAGGCGTGCCGTGCGCGGAAGGGGGAATCATGGCGACGATCCCGGCTGTCATTGTCATCAGTCCGGTGCGGATCTACCGGGAGAGCCTCGCCGCCGCGTTGTGCGGGCAGGGTTCCCTCGAGGTCCTCGGAACCGCCGCGACGCCCGACGAGGCGCGCGGCCACGCGACCGACCGCGTCCCCGACGTTCTCCTGGTCGACGTCGGCACCGCCCACAGCGTGCGGATGATTACCGACCTTGCCCGGACCTACCCCGACGCGGCGCTGGTGGCGCTGGCATCGCCGGAGGAGGACGAGGACATCGTCGCGTGCGCCGCGGCGGGCGTGGCGGGATTCGTCGCCAGCGAGGGCTCGCTGGACGATGTCGTCGGCACCGTCGAGTCCGTCGCCCGCGGCGACGCCGTCTGTTCACCCCGGGTGACCGCGGCGCTGCTGCGGCGGGTGAGCGGGACCGGAGGCGAACCGGCCCGCGCGGCCGCCCAGATCCGGCTGACCCCACGCGAACGCCAGATCGTCGGCCTCATCGACACCGGACTGTCGAACAAGGAGATCGCGAGCCGCCTGTACATCGAGGTCAGCACCGTCAAGAACCACGTGCACAACATCCTAACCAAACTCGGCGCGCAGCGCCGCAGCCAAGCCGCCGCCCGCGCCCGCACGGTGTCGTCGTCGGGCTGACTCTGCAGGGGCTACCGGCTGCGGTGCCACACGAGCAGGCCCGTGATGTCGACCTCGACCGTCGCAGAGCCGTCTACGACCCGGTCACCGCTGCGCCAACGCCCGGCTGCGCACACTTCACCATGCGGGCACGCGCCCAAGCCGGCGCGCAAAGAACCGGAATGGTGCCCGCCGCGACACCCGCCAGCGCTGCGTAAACCCGTATTCGGGCGCCGCGAGCAGGCCCCTTCATGGCCAGCTGTTTCCTCGGTCTCTTGCTCGCACCCAGCGTAAAGCCGCCTATTGCCGTGCTACGGGGTTGACTGGATATCGCGCGGATTCCGCGCCCGGTCGAGTTCGGCGCAAACGGGCTTCGCGGATGCATCGTGGACCGAGGACCCGGACGAAACGCGTTCGTGCGCAGTGCCCGAAGCATCGGCGAGCTCTACCACGAGGGCATCCAGCCAGCCAGAGTTTCAGTTGAGGCGCGATTGCGCTTGCACCGTGAGGGGTCGGCCGAAGCTGGCGAGGCCGGGGCCGCGAGTAGGAGCCGGTGCGACGCCATCGCGGTCGTGCACAAGCCAGCCGAGGACACCCGCTCACCGCGCAGCGACTCGCCGAGTTGCTCACCGGGGCCGGGCTGCCCGACGGCGTGCTCAACGGCGTCACCGGCGGCGGCGCGGCAGGCCCGGCGTTGGTCGAGCACCCCGGCGTCGACAAGATCGCCTTCACCGGTTCGACCGCGACCGGCGCCAAGGTCGCCGCCGGGGGCGACCGCCCGTATCAAGCCGACCACGATGGAACTCGGCGGCAAGAGCGCCCGGGCCAGGTCCGGACCCTTCGGCCAGAGATCGCGCACGGGTACCTGACGTTGTCGCTGCTGATTCCCCTATTCGGGAAGCTGCTGGTGGTCGACGACGTGCGGATGGCGGTGAACAAGGTGAGGTTCCCGGCACCGGTGCCGGTACCGGTCGGCGCCAAGATCCGGCTCGCCGGGCGGCTTCCGAGGTGACCGACGTCGCCGGTGGCGGCGTACAGATCCGGCCGACTTCACCTGGAGATGGCCGGTGGCAGCAGGCCCGCGCGCGTGGCGCAGGCCGTCCACCGCTTTCTATCCCTGAGGGCTGTGCCGTCCGGGGGGACTGGCAACTCCCCCGGACGGCAGGCGGCCGTCAATGTGCGACGTCGGCCGGCAGCTTGTCCGGCGTGGTGTTCTCCGTCGCCTCCTCCTCGTCGTCGTCGAGCATCGTCGCCTCGTCGAACGGATCGTCACCGGCGAGGACCGCCCGCGCCCGGTCCCGGTCGAACTCGCCGGTCCACACGCCGACGAGGACGGTGGCGACCGCGTTGCCGGCGAAGTTCGTCAGTGCGCGGGCTTCGGACATGAACCGGTCGATGCCAACGATCAGACCCACACCGTCGACGAGGTCGGGACGGTGGCTCTGCAATCCGCCGGCGAGCGTCGCGAGTCCCGCGCCGGTGACGCCGGCGGCGCCCTTCGACGCGACGACCATGAACACGAGCAGCGACACTTGCTCGCCGATCGAGAGGGGGTCGCCCATCGCCTGCGCGATGAACAGCGACGCCATCGTCAGATAGATCGCCGTGCCGTCGAGGTTGAAGGAGTATCCGGTCGGCACGGTGATGCCGACGACCGACTTGCTGACACCGACGTGCTCCATCTTCGCGATGAGGCGGGGCAGCGCCGACTCCGACGACGACGTCGAGAGGATCAGCAGGAACTCCCGGCCCAGGTAACGCAGGAGCGAGAAAAGGCCGATGCCGGCGCCCACCCGCAACAGGACGCCGAGGATGACGAAGACGAAGATCGCGCACGTGACGTAGAAGCCGAGCATGATCTGTGCCAGGCTCTTGAGCGCGTCGACGCCGGTCGCCCCGACGACGGCCGCCATCGCGCCGAATGCACCGATCGGTGCCAGCCACATGATCATGGCGAGGATCCGGAACACCAGTCGCTGCGCGGTGGCGACGGCCCGCAGCACCGGCTCGCCGCGCCTGCCCATGAACTGGACGGCGAAGCCCACGAGCAGCGCCACCAGGAGGGTCTGGAGCACCTCGCCGGAGGTCAGCGACGACACCAGCGTCGTCGGAATGATCCCGAGGATGAAGTCGGCCGTACTCTCGTGGCTCGCACCGCTGGCCGCCTTCTGGCCGGCTGCGGCGACGCTGTCGCTCAGGTTCAGCCCGGAACCGGGCTGGATCAGGTTGCCGACGACGAGACCGATCACGAGCGCGACGGTCGACATCGCCAGGAAGTACCCGAGCGCGAGACCGCCGACCTTTCCCACCTTCGCGGCCTTGCGGACCGAGCCGACTCCCAACACGATCGTGCAGAAGATGACCGGGCTGATCATCATCCTGATGAGGTTGACGAAGCCGGTACCGATCGGCTTCAGTTCCGTGGCGACGTCGGGCACGGCGAGGCCGACGGCGACGCCGGCGACGACCGCGACGATCACGGCGATGTACAGATGATGCGTCCGGTCCCGGCGGACCCGCCGGGCGGGGATCTGGGATGCCATGCCGAGAATGTGGCCTAGGTCTCACTCGAACACACCGTTACGTTCATTCTGTTCACAGCACAGACCCGGGACGGACACAGGATGAGACGCCGATGGAGCATCGCCGCACAGATCTTCGCGCTTCAGGGGGTCGTCGTGACGCTCCTGGTGGGAGGTGGAGTGGCCGGCGCGGTGTTGCTCGCGCGCGACGACGCCCAGGACGCCGCGGTCGAGACCGTGCTCGCGGTCGCCGAGACCGTGGCGTTGTCCCCGTTCACAGTGGAGTCGCTGGCCGCCCCCGACCCGGTGAGCCGGCTCCAGCCGTACGCGGAGTCGACCCGGCTCGCGACGCACACCGACTTCATCGTGGTCATGGCACCGGACCGCCGCCGCTACAGCCACCCGAAGCCGGAGCTGATCGGGCAGCGGTTCACCGGCGCCATCGAGGGTGCCCTGAACGGGGGGCAGGTCGTCGAGGTGTTCGCCGGGAGTCTCGGTGAGTCGGTGCGGGCCGTGGTGCCGGTCCGCGCCGGAGACGGTCGGATCGTGGGCCTCGTCTCGGTCGGCATCACCACCGAGGAGATCAACCGCCGGCTGACACGGCAACTGCCGACCCTTGCCGTTGTGACCGCCGCCGCGCTGGCCCTGGCGGCCGCCGGAGCCTGGCTGCTGAGCCGGCGGCTGCGGCGGCAGACCCACGGGCTCGGTCCGGCCGAGATGACCCGCATGTACGAGTACCACGACGCCGTGTTGCACGCCGTGCGTGAGGGTCTCGTCGTGGTCGACGGGAACGGACGGGTCACGCTCGTCAACGACGAGGGGCGGCGGCTGCTCGGCCTGCCAGAGGACACCGGCACCGACCGTCTCGTGGCGGACCTGGACCTGCCCGCGGCCGTCGACGAACTGCTCGCGTCGGGCCGGCCCGCCGAGGACGAGGTCGTCGTCGCCGGCGACCGCGTGCTCGTGGCGAACCAGCGCGTGACCCGCTTCGCCGGACGGCGCCTGGGCACCGTGCTGACCCTGCGCGACCACACCGACCTGCGCCTGCTCGCCGGTGAGCTGGACTCGGTGCGTGGGCTGACCGACGCGCTGCGGGCGCAGGCGCACGAGGCCGCCAACCGGCTACACACCGTTCTGACGATGGTCGAGCTCGGGCGCACCGACGAGGCGGTACGGCTGGCCACCGCGGAACTTGCAGTCGCACAGCAGCTCACCGACCAGGTCGTCGGCGCGGTCACCGAGCCGGCGCTCGCCGCGCTGCTGCTCGGCAAATCCGCCCAGGCCGCCGAGCGGGGCGTGGAGTTCGTCGTGGCGGACGGATCCCGCCTAGACGGACCGGCCCTGCCGAGCCGGGACCTGCTCACCGTGGTCGGCAACCTCGTCGACAACGCGCTCGAAGCGGTCGCCGGCACCGAACCGCCGCGCCGCGTCACCGTCTTCGTGCGGGCCGACGACGACGAGGTGGTCGTCCGGGTCGGCGACTCCGGCCCAGGGCTGCCCGCCGACCGGGTCACCGACGCATTCCGGCGCGGCTGGTCCACCAAACAGGACGGCCGCGGGCTCGGACTGGCACTCGTCGGCCAGGTCATCCGGCGCCACGGCGGCCGGCACACCGTAGGCACCGCGCCCACCGGCGGCGCGCTCGTCACCGTACGGCTGCCGAGGCGCTCGTGAACATCCGCGTGCTCGTGGTCGAGGACGAGCCACTGCTGGCCGAGGCTCACCGCGTCTACACCGAACGGGTGCCCGGGTTCGTGGTGGTCGGCGTCGCGCACACCGCCCGCGACGCCCTCTCCGCCCTCCGCGGAGAGCAGGTCGACCTGGTTCTGCTGGATCTCAACCTGCCGGACCGGCACGGCCTGGAGGTCTGCCGCGCCCTGCGCGCCGCCGGCAGCGGCACCGACGTCCTGGCCGTCACCTCGGCGCGGGACCTGACCATGGTGCGCGCAGCGGTCGCGCTGGGAGTCACCCACTACCTGCTCAAGCCGTTCACGTTCGCCGCGTTCCACGACAAGCTCGACCGCTACGCCCGCTACCGCAGCCAGCTCCTCGACACCGGCGAGCTGACCGCGCAACACCAGGTCGACCGGGTCCTCGCGACTCTCCGCGGCGCCACGGCCTCCTCCCTGCCGAAGGGCCTCGACGCGGCGACGCACGACCTGGTGCTGGCCGCGCTGCGCACCGCCGAGCTTGCCGGGCTGTCCGCGGCCGAGGTGGCGGCACGCACCGGCGTATCCCGGATCACCGCCCGCCGGTATCTGGAGCACCTGGCCGACACGGGAACGGTGATACGGGCCCCGCGGTACGGCGGCCCGGGCCGTCCCGAGGTCGAGTACCGCCCGACACCGACGTGACCGTGGGGTTGGCTGCGGCGTTCCGCCGTCAATCGCGGGGGTAGCAGCGTGCCGTGGACCGGCTGACCCACCGGACCGCCGGGGAACCGGGCACACGTTCTCCACCGGCCACGTGCGGGCGTGTATTTTCGTGCATCGATGCGGATCGCGCCCGCGACCGTCGCAACGGGGGTAAGTGTGGTTGTGGTGTTACGTGTCGTGGCCGGCATAGTGCTGGCGGTCGCGGTGTCCGGCTGTGGTGCCCAGCCCGACACGGTGGCACGGCCGGTCTCCCTGGTCGCCTCCTCGACGGCAGCGTCGCCCGCGCCACCGAGCGCCTCGCCGTCGGCATCGGTTGACAAGGCGGCGTTGCAGGCGCGGGCGAAGGCGGCCGCGATCGCTGCCAAAGGCCTGTCGCCGCTCGGTGTCTCCGTCACGCCCAAGCAGGACACGGCCGTCGCGTACGACGTCACCGGGGCGTGCGGCAAGCGCGTCGACGCCGACCGCCTCGACGTGCACGCCGCCCACAACCGCACGTGGAGCGCACAGGGCTGGTGGATCAGCAACACCGCGTACGCATACGCGGCCACCCCCGGCACCGACGTCGTGGCCCAGGTGAAGGCCGCCGTCGAAAGCTGCCGCGCCTACACCGGTAGCGACGGCCAGTACACCCTGCACGACGCGGTGGCCCTGCCCGCGTTCGCCGGCATCGACGCCACGTACGCGTTCTGCCAGACCACAAAGCGACCCGACAACACATTCGTCAGTTGCGTGGCGCTCGTGGCCAAGGGCACGGTCGTGTCGTCGGTGTGGACCGTGCACGGCACCAGCCGGCCGGACAACGCGTCCGGGGTCAAGCAGGTGGCCGCCGTGGCCGCCGACACGCTCACCTGACCGCAGATACGCGTGCCTTGTCAGGCGAGGATGGTCACGGGCTTCTCCAGGAGGGCGAGGGAGGCGGCCGGCCGCTGCGCCGCGATGGCCCGGTCGACGGGGCGATGGTTGGTCACCGTGAGCGTGCCGCCCTCCAACTCCTCCTGGCGCAGTCGGCCGGTGCGGGCCCGCGCGATCAGATCTGCCGTCGCAGTCGCGACCGCCGACACCCGCAGCCGAGCACCATCGGCGCTACCAGCCCGCGGTGGGTGGCGACGGCGACCCGATGTCGATTCGACGAGAACGCGCGCACGGCGTCCGGCGTCCGGCGTCCAGATCACGCTCATCGCGAGCACACACGCACGTGGGCCCCGGGCAGCCGCGAGCACGACGAGGTCGTTGACGGAGATCCTGGGCGCGCCGGACGGGTCCCGGGCGGGCGCGCAGCCGCAGTAGCTTGTCTATCCAGGCCGAGCCGCGCACCACGAAATACGGTGCGGGCGTCGCGGCGTCGTTGCGGGGTGGGGGCGAGCAACGCGGTCAGGGCTGCGGTGGTGACGGTGGCCGAATAAAGCGTGGTGCCAATACCGGCCACGAGGGCTCCGCCGTGGATCACTGTGAGCAGAGCGGACATCGAGGACCCCCTGCGGTTGCCCCGGGGTCGGACTGGGCCCGGATGAAGTCGGTCTCGCTCACCAGCGGCGGATGCACGATCCAGGTGGAGATCACCCACTCGTCCTTCGGGTTCCACCGCCGGATCGCACCACGGCTGGACCGCTTGTCCCCTGGCCGGGTCTCGTTTGTGGTCGGTGCGCTGCCGATTCCGCACCTGCCGACCCGTGTATCGCGGATTCGCGAGGATTTCGGCCACCGTGTGAAGCGTCCCACGCCAGGCCGGGAACGGTGCCGGTTCCGCTCCGGATCATGACCCGACGGCGACCGCACACCACACTCGTTCAGCGCCCGCGCGGTCGCCGCCGCACTCCCGCCGGCCAATCGGCGAGCGAAGATCCACCGCACGACCGGCGCGGACACCGGATCCGGACCCAGCCGGTGCTGACGCCTCCCCCACCGCGCATGCGCCCGATTCGGATGCGGACCGCCATCGACCAGCCGGTAGCCGTACGGCGGACGACCGCCGAGATGCCGGCCTTGATCCCGAGCCTGTGCTCGCATCGCCGCCGTGCTTCGGAACCGGGCCCGCAACACCTCCCGCCGGGACTCGCAGCCCAACAGCAGCGACACAGCCTGATGGACCGGGTCCGCCTCGTCGACCACATCGCCGAACTCGGGCAGCCACAGCACGACGCCATGACGCCGAAGAACCGGAAGTAGCGCCTGCAGCTGGCCGCCCTCGAACGCACGCTCATACTCACCGACCACGACGGCATCGAACGGCCGGTCCACCTGCG
Source organism: Virgisporangium aurantiacum (assembly GCF_016863635.1). Classification (GTDB taxonomy): domain Bacteria; phylum Actinomycetota; class Actinomycetes; order Mycobacteriales; family Micromonosporaceae; genus Virgisporangium; species Virgisporangium aurantiacum. The sequence goes on from NZ_BOPG01000106.1 coordinate 45,136, forward strand.
CGATCTCAGCCAGCAACCGACTGGGTTCGGGTCGCAGCGACCACGGCACCTTACGAGACCAGCCAACGTCAAAGAACTCGGCGACGATCAACCCACGGTCGCCGATCAGGTCAGTCGCGTTGTCCAGCTGCCACCGCCGCGATGAGGCCTCATCCTGGTAGTCCGTCGTCGATGTCCGCCCGTAGAAGGCAACCCGAATCCTTCCCGCCCTCGCCGGTGTCGGGCGGCCACGACTCCGCACGGCGGCGTTCTGGCCGTGCAGCCACGCGGCCAGCAGATCGTCGCCGGATGAAGAGTGCAGGGATGCCATTGGTTACCTCGCCATGTTCGCCCCGCACCCCGGACGTGCCCACTCGAACCGCCCTCAGAATCGGGCACGGCTGGGGTTCACCCACATCAGCGATCGGGCTCGTAGCCTCGATCCACCGGTGATCTTGGGGTTGGTGGGGTCGTGCGGATGTGCCGATCCGGCGCGGCTCCGTTTTCGAGGCCGACCTCGTGCGCCGACGGGCCAGCTGGACGATACCGATGATGGTCACCACCAGACCGTTGGCCAGGAACGTCACGGCCATGATGGTCCCACCGACCTTGGCGTCCCCACCGATCGTCGGGTCGGCCTGCACCTTGATGATGGTGGCTGCGCCGCCGCCGGCGAACCCGACCACCCAGAGGTCCCCGCCAGCGGACCGTCGCCGACAGGATCCGGGCCGCGCTGCGCGCTACAAGATCCTTACCCGGTGATCACCACCGAACCGTTGCCCCGCAACGCGACCGGCAAGGTCAACCGGACCCAGGTCATCGTCGCGTGACCGGCCGCACCGCTCCGTGATCTGAATGTGACGCGGCATCGATACGAACTGTCACGGTAGGCGTGAAAGGCTTGGCGGGTGGATCGCCCGACAATTCCACGGTGTCCCTGCTGCGGCTACCGCACCGGCTGCGCAAACCTGCCCGGTCTGCTACTGGACGCACGACGGCGCTTCGGGGCGGCACTCCGGTGCCGCGTTCGACGGTCTCAACGGCGAACGAACCCTCGACGAGGCCCGGCTGAACTACTCCATCTACGGTGCGAGCGCCCGGCGCTACCGCGACATGGTGCGTCCTCCCCGCCCCGACGAACAGCCCTGAGACCGTCAGGGCGCGGCGCCGCCAGCCCTTGCTGTTGAGTGTTCGCTGGCGCTCATGCGGAAGGACGGTCGCGGTCTTGCACGCACGGTCTGCCTCTTGATCGTTTGACGTGGTTACGTTGGTTGACATGCCCTTCGACTGGGCCGGAGTTGTGCTGCTCAGTCAGGCCGGCGGTGACGGCGGCCAGGTCACGACGCGGGCCGGTGGCAAGAAAGTGAAAGTGCGGCAGGTCGTCCGCTTCGACCTGCTCGATCCACACGTTGATGCGGTCGCCGCGTGCTTGTTCATCAGGTCGGCGAACTCGCGCACGTGGCCGGCGGCGGCGACCATGCTCGACGCTGCCCTGGCGTGGGACGCCGACCGGGTCGCGGAGATCCTGACGGACCTCCTCCTCGACCCGGCGTGGCGCGACAGGTTGCGCCTGCTCATCAATCGGGCGCCGGCGGGTTCCTCGCCGGCCTTCTGCCGGCTCATCTGCGGCTGGCCCGCGAGAACAGCTCGTGGGGGTACAGGCGCATCCACGGCGAACTCCTCACCCTCGGGATCCGGGTGGCCGCATCGACCGTCTGGGAAATCCTCAAGGACGCCGGGACCGACCCGGCTCCAGACCGCACCGCCACGACGTGGGCGACGTTCCTGCGCGGCCAGGCCGAGGCGATCATCGCCGCCGACTTCTTCGAAACGGTCACCCTCACGGCACGCGGCTGTACGTGCTGGCCGTCATCGAACACGCCACCCGCCGGATCCGGATCCTCGGCGCGACGCCGCATCCGACCACGGCCTGGGTCACCCAGACCATCCGCAACCTGGTCACATGGACCTTGACGACGCCGGCCGCCCGATCCGTTACCTTGTCCGCGACCGGGACGGGAAGTACCCGGCCCTGATCGACACCATCCTCGCCGACGCCGGCATCGAAACCGTCCTGACCGGCGTGCAGAGTCCCGGCTAGGGCGTGCTGGTAGTGCTGGCGGGCGCGGGCCGGGTGGTTACGAGCGTGGTGGGCGTGGCCGAGGCCGGTGTGGGCGCGGGCCTGCTGGTAGCGATCGCAGATTTCACTGGCGATGGTGAGTGCGTTGGTGTGGTGGGTGAGGGCTTCAGTGGGTCGCCCGGCGGTGTGTGCGGCTTCGCCGAGGCTGTTGAGCGCCCAGACTTCACCCTCCCGGTCGCCGGTTTCCCGGTGGATGGTCAGGGCGTGCTGATGGTGCCGGGTGGCGTGGGCGGGCTGGTCGAGGTAGGTGTGCAGGGTGCCGAGGTGGCCCATTGACCAGGCTTGGCCCGGAGGCCTGGTGCGCCAGGCATCGAAGTGCACCACTTGACCTTGGCGGGGTACGGTTCGGGCAGTCACGAGCGAGGAGGAATCGGTGACGAGCGAACGGGAATGCGACGAGGCCCAGGCGCACATCACCACTTTCTGGAGCACGGTGGCGCCTGGCTACGAGGAACACGGCGGCAATGTCGCCGAGTACGGCTCCGCGGAGTACCAACGTTGGGTCGATACCCTCGCTTCCATCCTGCCCGACGGTGCGGCCGACATCCTCGACGTGGCCGCCGGAACCGGCTACCTGGCCCTGGCCGCGGCCTCCCTTGGCCACCGCGTGACGGCCGTCGACCTGGCGCCCGGCATGCTCGACGAACTCACCCGGAACGCCGCCGCGCGAGGGCTCACGGTCGATGCCCGACTCGGCGACGCGGTGGCGCCCGACTTCCCGCCGGCCAGCTTTGACGCTGTCACCAATCGGCACCTGCTCTGGACACTCCGCGAGCCGGCCACGGCGATGGCCAACTGGAAACGGCTACTGCGGCCCAACGGCCGGCTCGTGGCCGTCGACGGCTTCTGGTTCACCGCAGACGACGACGCACCGCCCCTTTTCGCCGAGCACTACACGGCCGACACCCGGCGGGCACTCCCGCTCATGCATCTCGACGGGCCGACACCGATCCGCGACATGCTCACCGCAGCCGGCTTCGTCGACGTAGTCGTCGAGTCCCGGCCCGATCTCAGCGTTGGCAACGGGACGCCGTATCTGCTCACCGCTACCCGACCTTAGCGGACGGCCAATCGACGTAGGCCCGCGGAAGTGCATGAGGGAGCGGCGCGTTGAATTCGTGCCCCGCCGAGCGCATCGACGTTCAAGCCCAACCTGGGACGCCGGGTTACCTCCCGTGACGAGCGACCGGCGGCAGATCCGGATGCCTTGATCGTCTAGTGCAGTGGGTGCGCCGGGCTCGGTCCCCACGGCGCGGGTCGCTCGGCGGGCCTCGTAGGGTCCGCATTGTGGTGACGATCGAGAGCTTGGTGCTGCGGCTGGAGCGGGTCGAGGCGCAGCTGGCGCTGCACAGGCTGGTGCACGACTACTGCATCGGTGCCGACCACCGTGACCTGCAGCGGTGGACCTCGGTATGGACGACCGACGCGGTATGGGAGACGAGCCCGGACCGCCGCTTCGTCGGCATCGAGGCCATCCGCGCTGCGGTCCAGGACCAGTGGCGGATCTTCCCGGTCATGCAGCACGCCACCGCTAACCACATCGTGGAGATCGACGCCCCCACGGCAACAGGCAGGTGCGACGTGGTGGTCCTCGTCCAGCTGCCTGACCGCCGGTGGATCGCCGGAGGCGGCAGTTACGAGGACCACTACTGCAACGTCGACGGCTCCTGGCGCATCGCCTACCGGCGGGTCGTACGGCCGTTCGATCTCGCTCCGCTTGCCCCGGCCGACGGACCCGGCGAGGTCAACGACATACCCGATTGAGCCTTGCCCCGCGTCGTGGCATCCATTCCTGGGCAGCAACCCGTGGAAGCGGAGCGCGAACAGAGCGGCAGATCCGTACGCCTGCATATGAGCGGCTGGCCCGGCGAGGGAGTCGCCGGAGAGCGGCCCGGTCGTGCGAGAGGTGTGCGGCGTCGGGGTGCGTTGGCCACCCGGCAGTCCGGCTCCATTAGCGACGGGACAACGGCGTGCGGCTATTCCAGGGCCGGTCCCGGTCGCCGGCCTTATTCGCAGCCAATGTCGTCGTTGTCGTTGTCCAGGTCGTAAATGTCCGAGCCGACTACCTTCACCGGCCCTTTGACGTAGGCAGGGCCGTTTCCGGTGCCGCCTGCGCAGTCGACGTCGCTGGCGATCGGCACGCAGGCACCTGTGTAGTTCGGATCGCACGGGGATAGGGCTTTTGTTCCGTGGGCCGTCACCTCAGTTGTCGGCGCTGTAGTGATCACCTCAGCCAACAGTTTCTTGCCCGTCTGCACGCCGTTGGTCAGTGTTATTTCGTAGGTAAGCGTTTTCACTCCGGCGACTCCTGCGGTTCGCACCTCAGTCGTACCGGCGGCGAGCGAGGGGTCGTCGACGGCCTTCGCTTCGAACGGGATGGACTCCGTCGCGGTGACGGTTCGTGTCTCCACTGTCGGTGGTTGACCGACTGCCGGTGAACGGGCCTCCGTGTTCGAGGACGGCGTTGCTGATTCAGCGGCCACCGCCGGCTGCGGCCGAATGGCTGCCGTCTCTTCGTTGGCTGGTGAAACGACAGCGACAACGGTGCTCAGGATCAGGCACAGCGCCAGGACGCTGCTCAGCGCGATGGCGACGATGGCGCCAGCTCCCAGTCGCCGCACCGGACTTCTCGAACTCGGCGCGACTGGGGCGCCATAGCGTGGCGAAGGCGACGACTGGTATCCGGCCGGCCCACTCATTGGGGGGATCGCCCCTGGCGGGACGGCAGCCGCCCAGAAGGCGGCACTCGATGGTGGCCGCGGGTTTGGTGGCGTGAACTGCTGTTGAGAGTTGGTTGGGGGCGGCCGCGGGTCATCGATTTGGTTTCGACGAAGATTGATCACGATTGCTCCTATGGTGCAGGGTAGGCGGCGACATACGGAGTCGATCACAGATGACAGCGGTTGCAGTCGACATTCCCGAGCCAAACGAATCAGTGCCACGCCCGAGTGCCTCGCAGGTTGCTTACGGCCGCCGATTAGATCTTGCGCTCGGGCGCTACATCATGTGCCGGCACCGGCCGGCTGGAATATCTGACAACGGTTACAACTCCGCGGAGAGTCGGAGGCCCCGGCGGAAATCGGCGTCGTATTGTCTGCGATATCGGGCGATGATAGGAATATGGATGGATCCAGAGTTCAATTTCTACTTGAAGTCTACGCGTACTTGCGTGTTCTGCCGCGAAAGCAGGACGTGAGAATCCAATTGCGGCCGCTGAAAGTCAAGCGAGTCATCCGCGAAAGCGCCCACGCGACGGCCTCGATATAGCCGACCGACTTCGGCGTACCGACCGACCCGTCACCACCCAGGTTGATCAACGGTCTTCGCCAAGCGGAGGCGCGCCGCGCGCCGTCCAGGGCGGCCGCGTCCGGAAACCTCGCTGATGGTCCGGCCGCCGTCCGACGTCGCCGCGGAGGTGCCGCCGGCCAGGCGCGGCACGACATCGGCTACGTGTTCGCCACCGACGACGGCGCACCGCTGCACCCGGACTGGATCCCCGCCGGTTCCGCCGTCTCGTCGAGCTGTCTGGGCTGCCGCCGGTGCGGCTGCACGACCTGCGCCACGGCGCGGGGACAATGGCCCACGCCGCCGGTGCGGATCTGAAGACCGTGCAGGAGCAGCTCGGGCACACCAGCATCGTGCCGACCGCCGGCATGTACACCAGCGTGCTGCTCGAACTGCATTTCAAGGTGACCGAGGCTACCGCCCGGCTCGTCCTCCAAGCCGCCGCCCGCAATCCGGGCCGGCGATACCGATCCAAGATCGGCCCACCGAAATCCGCAGCACCCGACCTGCCGACCGGACCGGAACCGATACGCCCCAAGCGATCCCGCAAGGGGCGCCGCTCGCGGAAGTGCCGCGCATCCATGAGACCCACGCGACACCCAAGATCAAAGCCGCATAGCCCACGGCCATACGGCCCGCTCACGACGGTGCGCCGCGGGGGCACGCAAAACATCCCACTCGTTCGGCGACGACCCAAAGCCGGTCGGTCTGACGGTTGAACAGCGGTTCGAGCTAGGGATCCCCGGGGAGGTCCTCCTCGCCGGGATCACACTGACGATGTCAGGTTGACCGAGCGAGGTCAGATCGGCGAAGGATTCGCGACCCTGCACCTACAGGGTCCGCGATCTGGTGATGGATCTCGGCAATCGGATCACCGCGTACCGGTTCGTGATCCGTGACCGCGACGCCAACTCGCCGGACTCTCCGACGCGGTGTTCGCCGCCAAGGCGGTGGTGGTCGTTCGCACGCCGCCGCGGACTCCTCAGACGAACTGCCACGCCGCGAAAGAATGTTCATGGTCCTCGCGGAGGGGGCCTCGTAGATTAAGGCGGCTTGTCAATCGCGTCGGCCCCCTTTTTCTCAGGCAGCGCCCCTGTTGCTCCATCGGCACGAATTGCGGGAGCGGACACGGCAGCGCTCTCACCGGTTGGCGGGCTGCCAGTGCCCTGTTCGTCCGGCGTTGGATGATCCGGCGCCCACGGCGGCGGCGACGGTGCGCAGCGTGTCGACGTAGCGGCCGGCCTCACCGGTCACCGCCTCGGCCACCAGCGTGGCCCCCCGCTCTAGCTGCTGCTGGGCGTTCGCACGCTGCCCCCAGCCAATGCCGCGCCGACCGTCGCCGCGACCAGCAGACTGACCACCACGACCACCACGGCCAGACCCGTCGCCGACCGAGTCCGCCGCACCCACCTCGTCAGGGTCACCACGCCTTGTGGATCGACCCGGCCCGGCTGGTGCTGAGCGCAGCCGCCCACCCGCACCCCGGCGGCGACCGTGTGCGGGGAACGATGTGCGCGAGTGGTCGGAATGCGGTGCTCAGTGGTCGCCAGACAGGCCTGACCCTGCCCTGAAGGAACCGCGCCCGCCGGTTTATCCTGTGGACGATGCGGCGAAGTGAGGCTTATCGATGGCTTGCGGTGGCCCGCCACCGGGCCGCACTGACGCAGAGACAGCTCGCCGCCCGGGCCGGAGTAGGCGTCGGCACCGTGCGCGACATCGAGCAGGGCCGCACGCTGCGCCCCGACCGCGACGTCCTGCGCCGGCTCGCCGCCGGGCTCGACGTGGATCTCGACGGCGCACCGGTCACCGCCCCGCCGCTCCCGCGGCTCGGAGTCCTCGGGCCGCTCGAACTTCGTCGCGGCGATATCCCGGTCGGCCTCGGCCCGATACGGCAACGTGTGGTGCTCGGTCTGCTCGCGGTGCGGGTCGGCGAAGCGGTCAGCCGTGCCGCTCTGGTGGACGCGATGTGGGGGGAGGCCGGCGCCGCACCGGCGTCGGCGGCCAACGCGGTACAGGTGCACGTGAGCCGGTTGCGCCGCGCCCTGTGCCGGGTGGCGGCAGACCCGCTCCTGACCGCAGTGCCCGGCGGATACCGGCTCGTGCCCGACGAGGTCGACCTCGACCTGCTCGCCTTCCGCCACGACGTACGCACCGCGACGTATGCGGCACCGACGTCGCCAGGCCGGGCCTGCGAGCTGTTCGCACGGGCTCTGGCCCGGTGGCGCGGGCCGTTGCTGGCCGACGTCGAGCCGTTGCGCGGCCACCCAGCGGTGCTCGCCGTGGAGCGGGAGCGGGCGGTGGCTGTGCTCGCCTACGCCGACGCGGCCGCCCGCAGCGACCGCAACGCCGAGGTCGTGCCGCTGCTGCGGGAACTCACCGCGGCCGACCCGCTCGACGGCGCCGCCCACGCCCGGCTGATGATCGCCCTTGCCGGCAGCGGGCGGCAGGCCGCCGCCTTCCAGATCTTCGCCGGGCTGCGCCGCCGGCTGGCCGACGAACTCGGCGTCGACCCGGACCACGAGGTCATCGCCGCCCACCGGCGCATCCTGCGGCAGGGCGACCCCGGCGACCTGCCGATCCCTCGGCAGCTTCCGGCCCCGATCGCGCACTTCGCCGGTCGCGCCGCGGAGTTCGCGACGCTCGACGGCCTGCTGACCGACGGCGACCGCCCGCGGGTCGCGTTTCTGTCCGGCTCGGGTGGCGTCGGCAAGACCACCCTCGCGGTGCGCTGGGCACATCACGTCGCGGACCGCTTCCCCGACGGCTGCCTCTACATCAACCTGCGCGGTTTCGACCCGCGTGGCTCCGCCGTCGACCCCCGGGAGGCGTTGCGGGACTTCCTGTGCTCGCTCGGTGTGCCGCCGCAACGGGTACCCTCCGGCCTCGACGCGTTGGCGGCGGCCTTCCGGTCCCGGTTGGCCGGTCGGCGGCTGCTGGTGATTCTGGACAACGCGCGCTCCGCCCACCAGGTGCGGCCTTTGCTGGCCGGCACCCCCGGCTGCCTGACCGTCGTCACCAGCCGCGACCAGATGGCCGGCCTGGTCGCGGCCGAAGGCGCCCTGCCGGTGACGCTCGGTCTCCTCGGTCCCGGCGAGTCCCGCGACCTGCTCGTCGCCCGGCTCGGGGCACGGCGCGTCAACGCGGAGCCGGAGGCGGCGGACGCGATCGTCGGGCAGTGCGCCGGTCTGCCGCTGGCCCTCTCGGTGGTGGCCACGCGCGCCGCGCTGCATCCGCAGTTCACCCTCGGCGCGGTTGCCGGGCGCCTCGGTGACGCGTCACGCCGCCTGGACGGCCTCGCCGGCGACGATCCGACCACCGACCCGCGGACGGTGTTCTCCTGGTCGTACCAGTCGCTGAGCCCGCGCGCGGCGCGGCTGTTCCGGCACCTCGGCGTGGCCACCGGCCCGGACATCTCCAGCGCCGCCGCGGCCGCCCTCGTCGGCCTGCCCCCGCCCGACGTGGAACCGCTGCTCGCCGAACTGGCCCGTGCCCACCTCGTCACCGAGGCGGTTCCGGGCCGGTTCACGCTGCACGACCTGCTGCGGGCGTACGCGGCCGAACTGGCCCAGGCCGCCGGCCGGACCGCGGCGCTGCACCGGCTCCTTGACCACTACCTGCACACCGCACACCGCGCCGCCATCAGGCTCTACCCGCATCGCCGGCCGGTCCTGCTCGACGAACCCGTGCCGGGCGCCGGCGCGGAGGAGATCGGCGATCACGACCGTGCCATGGCGTGGTTCACCGCCGAGGCCGGCCCCCTGCTCGCCGCGGTGGGTCAGGCTCACGACGAGGGGTTCGACACCCACTGTCGGCTGCTGGCCGGTGCCCTCGTCGAGGTTCTCGACCGCCAGGGCCGCTGGCACGACCTCGCTACGAGCCAGCGCACCGCGCTCGCCGCCGCGACCCGCACGGGTGACCTGGCCGGCCAGGCGCAGGCCCGGTACGACCTTGGCTTCGCGTGCACCCGCCTGGCTGAGTACGACGAGGCCATCGTCCACCTCCGGCATGCCCTCGACCTCTGCGGCGCCCTGGACGACCCGGCCGGGCAGGGTCGTGCCCATCTCGAACTCGCCCGCACGCTCGCCCGGCAGGACCGCCATCGCGCGGCGCTGGGCCACGCCGAGGAGGCGCTGGTGCTGTTTCTCGGCGCCGGCGACGATGCCGGGAAGGCCCGAGCGCTCAACGCGGTCGGCTGGTATCACACGCTCTCCGGTGACCACGAGCGTGCGCTGGGCTTTTGCCGCGAGGCGATCGCCATGCACCGCGTCCTGGGCAACCCGCGTGGCGAGGCCGGCACCTGGGCCAGCCTGGGATACGCGTACCGGCACCTGGGCCGGCACGCCGAGGCGGTGGACTGCTACCTCCGTTCGGTGGAGCTGTGCCGCACGCTGGGCGACCGCTACAACGAGGGCGAAACGCTGCTGTACCTGGGCGACGCGCAGCGGACCTCCGGCGACGCCCGCGCGGCGCGCGAGAGCTGGCAGCAGGCCCTGCTCATCCTCACCGACCTCAAACACCCGGACGCGGCCGAGGCCCGCTCCCGGCTCACCGCCGACGGCGTCACCGGCGAGCCGTGATCGGAGGTCGGGTCACCGGCCGTTCCAGGTCGCCAGGACGCGGACCTGGTGCCAGGGAATGGTGGCCAGGGACTGGTAGCCGCTCGTGGTGTCACGCATGCCGGCGTTCCAGAACGTCGATCCGGTGAAGACGGGGTTGCCGGGCACGGGCGTGGTGGTGGAGAAGTACGGCAGGCCGGTCCGGGGGCCGGCGGGGTCCTGCCCCTCCGCGATGACGGACACGCGGGCTCCGCCGTTGTCGATGACGTACGCCCCGTACGTCTTCAGGGCCTGGGCGATCATCCGTTGGTAACCGGTGAGCCGGGAGATGTCGGCGGCCGGGTCGAGCTGGATGCGGGCGGCTTCCGGTATCGGCGTGGCCACACCAGCGTTGTTCCAGCCGTCGGTCTTCGTGGCGGGGTACCGGACGGTGGTCGGTGCGGCGATGTCGGTGGCGAACACCAGTGCGTGGTTGATGACGCCGGCCTGGATATCCGCCCGCGTCACCAGGCCGGCGACCCGGGACACGCCCGCGCCGACGCCGCCGTGCTGGCCGGTCTCCTGGCCGCCGGTGTTCCGGTTCCCGCGGCCACCCAGGTACAGCACCCCTCCCCAGCCCGCGACCCAGGTGCCGGCCGCGTCGCGGCGGGCCTCCCAGAACTCGAACGTCAGGTTACGGACGGGGTCGACGATGGTCATGGCGGCGTCGGACTGCGGGGACGGTGCGGCGTCGTCCGGGATCCAGACGGGGTTGTAGGCCGCGAAGGGGTTGCCGCCCCACTCCGTGTGCGTCACGGTGATGTTCTGCCATCGTCCCGGTCGCCGGTTGCCGGCCGCGTCGTGCGTGTAGTAGGACGGCGCGCCGTAGTCGTAGGTGTTCAGGACCTTCGCCCCACCAGCGAGGTACGACGCCCACGTCGCACTGTGGGGATCCAGCCGCGGATTGGCCGGTACCGGACTCCACAGCCACTCGGCGGCACTGAACGGCGCCGGTTGCGCGCCGGTGTGAACGGCGGCCCGGCCGGTGCCGTGCGGCAGCATCCCGCCCGCCGCAGCCAGGACTGCAACGATCACGTCGCCGGCGATCCTCTGAGTGCACGTTCGTCGGTACAACGTTCCTCCTATAGGTCAGATTCGATGGGACCGCGGTACGGGACGAGTACGGGATTTCGCCTTCCACCGCAGATGAGACCGATTAAGCGAATCGACCGTCGTCGGTGTCCATACTGATGCGCACGGAAAAGGCGCGGTGCGGGGTGAGGTGGCGATGGAATTCGGTGTCCTGGGCCCGCTCGCGGTGTGGAGGACGTCGCCGGCCGGCCCTCTGACCGCACCGAAACTGCGCGCGCTGCTGCTGCTGTTGCTCATCGAGGGCGAGCCCGTCCCGCCGGGACAGTTGCTGGACATCTTCAGCCGCGGCCGGGCCAGCAGCGCGCCGCCCACGATCCACGTCTCGGTGCACAGACTGCGCCGGTGGCTGCGTCAGCACGGCGGGCACCGGCTCGACCTGACCCCGCACGGCTACGCCCTCGACGTCGACCCGCTGCTCGTCGACGCCGGGCAGTTCCGCCGCCGGCTGGCGGCCGCGAACGCCGCCGTCGACCCGAGCGCGCGCATCGACCTGCTGTCCTCGGCGCTGTCGCTCTGGCGGGGCCGGATCGGCTACGACGCACCGGCGGCGTTGCAGCAGCGAGCGGCGGTACGCCGGTTGGAGGCGCTGCGGGAGGAGGCCGCCGTCCGGCTGGCCGAGACGTCGCTGGAAGCCGGTGAACCGGAGTCGGCCCTGCCGTTCCTCGATGACGTCGCCCGCGCGGTGCCGTTCGACGAGCGGGTGCAGGCGCAGTTGGCGCTGGTGCTGGCGGCGTCCGGCCGGCAGGCGGACGCGCTGGCGGTCGTCACCTCCACCCGCCGGCTGCTCGCCGACGAACTGGGCCTCGAACCGGGTCCGCAACTGCGCGAGGCGCACCTGCGGATCCTGCGCCAGCACGTCCTGCCCGCTCATCGAATCGGTTAGGACCAGTTGCCGGCGACGGCGAGGTCGCCGGGCTCGCCCCACTCGGTGACCTTCGGCCGGGTGCGGAAGTACCACTCCTTGGTTCCGGGGCGCCGGACACCGGGCTCGTCGACGCCGTCGCCGTCCCAGTCACCGGCCACCGGCTGGTCGTCGGCCAGCCCCCAGTTGGCGACGCCGCCGCGGCCGCGGAGATGCCAGGACAGCGTGCCCGGCCGGAAGACACCGGGCTCGTCGACGCCGTCGCCGTCCCAGTCACCGGCGACCGGCCGGTCACCCGGCTCACCCCAGCCGTCGACGGTTCCGGCGCCACGCAGGTACCAGCGCCGCTCGGACGGCCGGAACACGCCCGGCTCGTCGATCCCGTCGCCGTTCCAGTCGCCGGCGACGGGGAGGTCGCCGGGCTCACCCCAGCCGTCGACCGTCCCGTTGCCGTGCAGGTACCAGCGCCGCTCGGACGGCCGGAACACGCCCGGCTCGTCGATCCCGTCACGGTCCCAGTCACCGGCGACCGGCAGGTCGCCCGGCTGACCCCAGTCGGCCATGGTGCCCGAACCACGGAAGAACCAGTCGTTCGGACCCGGCCGGAACACGCCCGGGTGGTCCGGCTGGCGGGCCGTCCACCACGTGGTCTGGCGACGGGCACCGGCCCAGCTCATCTCGAAGTGCACGTGGTTGGTGTGACAGGAACTGGCCGATCCGTTGCAGGAGTACGGCTCCCAGGTCTTGGCGCCGCCCGGCGTCAGGAAGATGATCCGCCGGTTCCAGATGATGAAGTTGATCCCGAGGCGGCGGGCCATCGCGTGCCGGTTGCCGTAGACGTCGGTGTCCAGCAGCCAGCCCAGCACGGTGTCCACCTTGTCGACGTCGGCCGGGTCACCGACGTCGTTGCCCCAGTCCCAGGCGCGGCCCTGGTCGTGGCCGCCGGGCCCGCTCAGGTCGCAGCCCACGACGAAGTCGATGGTGTTGCCCAGCCCGTACCGGTTCTTGATGAACGACCGGAAGTCCTGCAGGCCGGGTTTGATCCCGGCGTCGCAGCTCGTCACCGGGTCGTTGGCGGCGTATCCGTCGATCGCCCGGTTGAACGGCGGGGTCGCCGGCGGCGTGGCGGCGTGCGCGGTCACCGGCATGAGCACCACCGCGGCGGCGGTGACGACAGCGGCGAACGCCGCACCGAGAGTTCGTCCCATAGCCTTCCTCACCACTCGAAGAACCAGTCCCGGATGTCACCGATGACCCAGGTGCTGCTACCACTTCTGCCGGCAGACGGATAAGCGGGTGGGCTGAAAGGCGCGCTGTAGCCGCCGCTGATCCCGCCCTGCACGGTCCACGCCCCGCCGGGTCCGTCGCTCTTGGACACACCGACGTTGCCGCCGACTTTCCGGTACTCCCCGGCGAACTCGCCGTACGTGTTCTTGCCGGCCGCGTCCTCGACATACCCGGTCGACACCCCGACACTCGGGCCCGCGCTGATCCCGACCGGCACGTAAGCCGCCTTGTAGCCGACGCTGACCGCGACCTTTCCATGGCCGTCGAGGATGATGCAGCCCTCGCCGCCCAGGCCGGGGCCGCCGCCGCCCATGATGCCGATGCAGAGCTGTACCGAGCGGAACTGCGTGTACGGCATGTACGGCATGAACGGGTTCGGGACGTAGTCGAAGATGCCCGTGTCGCGGCCGGGTCGCGGCTCGTCCTTGTCCTTCCGGCAGATCGTGCCGCCGAGGCACCGCACGGCCCGGCTCACCTTCCACAGGAAGTCGGCGTGGCAGGTGTTCGTCGAGTGGAACCCCTCGCCGTCGCAGGCGCCCGTCGCGCCCCCACCGCCGCTGCTCCAGCCGAACCCGAACGCGCTCCCACGGCCACCGGCCCAGTGGATCCGGTTGCCGTTGCCGCCACTGCTCCGCCAGCTCTTGGCGCGTCCGCCGCCGCTCGGCCTGACCTTCCGGGTCGCCTTGCCGCGGGCGCCGCCGACGCTGACCTTCCCCACACGCTTGTAGCGGCGTACCTTGCCGCCCGCACCGCCACCGCCCGCCTTCCCGCGGGCGCCGCCCTCGGTCCCGCCCGCCTTGGGCCGGCCGCGCGCGATGCCGCCGGCACCGCCGCCGCCGAGGGCGAGCAGGCCGCTCGCGTCGTCGTAGGTGACCGGGCTGTTCAGCGCGTAGCCGTACGGGTCGAGGGTGCGCGGGTCGTCGAACACCACGAGCGGGTCGGGTGAGACGAACCGACCGATGGCCGCGTCGTACTGGCGGGCGCCGAGCTGTACCAGGCCGGTGCTGCGGTCGTCCGTCCCGTTGACGAAGCCGCGCTCGGACGGCCATGCGACGGCGGTGCCGCGTTCGGCGCCGAACGGGGTGTACCGGCGTCGGGTGACGGTGAGGGCGTCGGCCGTCAGCGCGAGTTGCCCGGTTCCCTGGTGGTCGGTGACGAGCCAGCTCAGCCCGCCCGAGGTGCGGACCGCGACGGTGGCGTCGCCGTGCCGGTAGTAGCGGGTGGCGAGGAGCTGCCCGCCGGTGGTGGCGGTCAGTTCCTGGCCGTCCAGGTAGAGCGTGCTGCCGGTGGGTGCCTGGCGCATAAGCCGCACCCCGTCGGCGTCGTAGACGAAGGAGGTGCGCCCGGCGGGGTCGTTGACCGCGGCCGTGCGGCCCTCGTGGTCCCACTCCAGCACCTGGGAGCCGCGGGTGACCATGTTCCCGGCCGGGTCCCACCACCAGCCCTCGGTGCGGCTGCCGCCAGGACCGTCGGTGGTGACCGAGGTCAGGGCGTGCGGCTGGGCGGCACCGGCGGCGGGATAGGTGTACCGGCGGACGGTGTCGCCCGCGAGAGCGTGGCTGGTTTCCCGGGCGCGGTTGCCGGCGGGGTCGTAGGCGTAGGACAGCCAGTAGGGTGCCGGGCCGGTCAGCGCGCCAGCGGCCCGCGGCGCGGCGCAGTCGGTGGCGGGGGTCCAGGCCTCGGTGAGTCGCTGGAGATGGTCGTAGGTGAAGCACTGGACGTCGCTGGCGCCGCCGGTCGGGGTGTCGGCGATCCGGGTGATGTTCCCGGCCGGGTCGTAGCCGTAGGCGGTGTCGCCGACGCGGGCGCCGGCGCTGGTTTCCCGGTCGGTGACGGCGCGGGCCAGACGGCGGGTGCCCTCCTCGTAGTGGAGCGTGCGCCAGACCCGTTTGCCGGTCGCGCCGGAGGCGACCCGGGAGACCTGGCCGAGCGGGGTGTAGAGCGTCTCGGAGACGTAGGGCGCTGCGCCGGTGACCGTCGTCGGGTTGCTCAACGCGTCGTAGGACATCGTGACGGTCTCGGCGGGCAGGTCGCCGACGGCCGGGTAGGTGCGGGTGGCCGGCAGCCCGGTGACGCCGTAAGTGACGCTGCTGGTGTAGGTGCCGGCCAGGCGTCCGGCGCCGACGGGCACGGTGGTCGAGGAGCCGGTGGGTCGGCCGGCGTTGTCGTATCCGGTGACCGCGGTGACGAACGCACCGGCCGGGGTGTACCGCGTCGACGACGTCGGTGCGCCGGCGCGCAGGGTGTCGTAGGTCCACGAGGCCAACTGGGTCGAGCCGGCGGTGCGGGTGGTGGGTCGGCCGATGGCGTCGTAGCTGGTGGCGACCGTGACGCCGCGGGCGTCCATGGTGGCGGTGAGCCGGTCGGCGTCGTCGTACTCGCTGGCGCTGGTGCCGGTGTCGGGTTCGGTGGCGGTGACGCGGCGGCCGCGCAGGTCGTAGGTGTAGCGCCAGACGTTGCCGGCGGGGTCGGTGACGGTGGCGAGCTGGTCGGCGCCGGTCCAGGTGTACCGGGTGACGTCGTAGGCGCCGGACGGCGTGCCGTCGGTGTACCGGCGCAGTTCGGTCGTGCGTCCCCGGGCGTCTTCGACGATCGTGGTGGCGGTGCCGCCGTCGGGTGGGTCCACCGAGGTGCGGTCGCCGTCGTAGGTCGTCGTGGTGCGCCACAGTTCACCGGCGTACCGCCGCAGCGCGGAGACGGTCGGCCGGTCGGCGCCGTCGTAGGTGGTCACGGTCTGTTCGGGGACGGCGTTGTCGGCGACGGCGACCAGGTCGGTGCCGGGTGCGCCGGCGTTGTGGTAGCCGTCGTTCGTCTTCACCGCCAGGCCGCGGGAGTCGTAGACGACGTCGGTGAGGATGCGGCCGCCACCGGGCGCCGGTGCCTGGGTCTGGCGGGCCCGGCCCTGCCCGTCGACGAGCTGGTGCGAGGTCTGGTAGCCGCCGTCCGCCTGCAACGTGGTCGTGCTGACCGCCGACGGTCCGGTGGCCCGGTCGAGGTAGGTGTACTCGATGCCGGCCCGGGCACCGGCGACCCTGGACCGGCCGGGTGGCCAGACCGCGGCGGGTCGGCCGAGCGGGTCGTAGGCGACGTCGGTACGTGCCCCGCCGGCGTCCACAGTGGACACCGGTGCGCCGCGGAGCGGGTCGAGGTCGGTCGTGGTGGTGTGGCCGAGGGGGTTGGTCGACGTGGTGCGGGTGACCGGTCCACCGGTGGCCGGGGTGTAGGCGGTGGTGGTGCGCCGGCCCAGGGCGTCGAAGGACTCGGTGACGCGGCCGTAGTCGTCCACTGTGGACCGACCCGCGACGCTGTAGACGGGGGTGGTGCCGGTGTAGGCGGCCAGCCGCTCGACCCCGGTGACGTTGCCCCGGGTCGGGGTCGCACCGAACGTGGTGGAGCCGTCGTGGAAGTAGCGCAGGTCGCTGATCGCGTCGGCCGGCAGCGACGGGGTGGCGGCGCAGGTCCGGGCGACGGTCTGGGTGCGGCTGACCGGGTCGAGCAGCCACGGGCCGCCGGTGTTGCGGGCGTACCAGGTGCGGGTGCACCGGTCGTCGGCGGCGGTGGCGGTGTCGCCGAGGTCGTCGACGGCGGTCGGCATGCCGTAGCCGTCGAAGGTGGTGCGGGTCTCGGTGACCCGCCACCCGCCGGGCACCGCGGTGCGGGTCTGCGTGCGGGCGATTCCGGTGCGGTAGGCCCGCACGTTGGCCCACGGCCGGTTGCGGATCGACACCGGTGCCGAGATCCACGGGTCGCTGATCGTCGTCTCGACCACCGGCCCGCCGACGCCGTTGTTCACGGTCTCCTCGCGGACGGCGCCGGCGAACGCCTCGTGGTCGGCGACCGTCTCCCCGGTCGACGCGGCCACGGCGACGCTGCGGACTCCCCCGGCGGCGGTGCGGTCGCCGTCCAGGCCCCGGAAGTAGCGGAGCTCGCTACGCGACTGGGTGCCGCCGGCCGCACCGGTGGTGACCTGGACCCGGCCGTAGCCGCGCCACTGGTTCCAGGTCTTGTACTTCTCCGGCACCAGCCCGTCGTCGTCGGCGAACCGCCACCCGGCACCGTCGAGGTAGCTGTACACGGTGACCACGGTCGGGTTGCCACCGACCCGGTCGGTGGCCGTCATCTGCGTCACCACGTACTTGTGGAACCAGTCCAGCGACGGGTTCTCCGCCCCCTCCGGCGTCCAGTACGCCGGATAGCACCGCTTCGTGTTCGACTCGTTCGCCGCCGGCAGTCCGCCGGAACGGCGGCACTCCACCGGGGAGTACAGCACACCGAGGTCGCCGCCGGTCTCGTTGTGGATCACCGAGATCCGCCACCGTTTCATCGCCGGAATGCCTTCCAGCGCATCGACCCGGTTGTCCAACTGGACCCCGTCGAAGTTCACCTCCGGCACGGTGGTCGAGCCGCCGGCGAGGCCGGTGTGGCGGATCGACTCCAGCCACAGCGTCGGCTTCGTGCCGTCACCCGGGTCGGGGTAGGTGTGGGTGAACGTCCACCGGTCGACGTCCTTCCACCCGCCGGCGTTGACCTGCGTGGTGACCGTCGCCAGCCGCTTGCGGCTCCAGAACGTCGGCGCGAAGGTCGCACACGAGGCGCCCGCGGCGCAGTTCAGGTCGAACGGCACGTCGGGCCACTGCTTCGCCGTTGCCGCCGTGAGTTGGGCCGGGTCGCAGGTGACCGCACCGGACGGCACGCACCGCTCGGCCACCCCGAACACCACGCGCGCCGTCGGCGCACCGGTGCCGCGGTTGCCGTACTCGATCCGGTCGAGCCATCCGCCGCGTACGTACTCGGTGCCGGCGCTGGCCGTCAGCGCACGCCCGTACCGGTTCAGCTCCCGCTGGTAGACCATCGTGGTCGTGTTGCCGTCGGCGTCGACGACCCGGTCGAGATTCCACCGGTACGCCTGCTGGCACCACGAGCCGGCGAACGTCGACCCGTGGCACGGCTCCCCGTTGTGGTTGCCGAACACCGGAACCGTCCACGTCGACGCCGCACCGGACCCGAAGTAGTACCGGGTACCGTCGGCCGACGTCAGCACCCACGACTCACCGTCGTTGTCGCCGTTGCCGGATCCGGTGACCCGCTCCACGCGTTCGGCGTCGTTGTCCCGCGGATGCCATGCACCGGTGCCGTCGTCGCGGACCAGTTCGCTGGCCTTGCCGGCCAGCACCACCACGGCGTTGTCGGTGCCCCAGCACAGGTCACCGGTGCGCGTCGCGTTGTTCCCACCGGCCGCCCGGTCGTCGGCGCAGGCCTTGTACCCCCGCTCGATGAACCCGGCGTTGAGATCCCACCCGTCACCGACCCACGACGACTGGTTGTTCGTTCCCGCGGTTCGCCCGTCCACCGACGCCGCCGAGTAACCCAGGCTGAGGTCCGGCGCTCCACCCGCGACCCCCGGCGGCATGTCCAGCGGGTACGACCACGTGAAGTCCCCCGACGCGCCACCCGCCGACCAGCTACCCGCCGGCTCCACGGTGGACGCCGCGAAGTCACCGGCGGTGCCGCCCGGCGCCGCCTGCACGGCCACCACCGCCCCGTCGGGCACCTCACCGGAGACGCGGCCGTCACGCTGACGCGACGGCACCACGGCCGGGGCACGGCACTCGTCCCGGGCCGGCTCGGTGAGCACACACGACGGATACACGGCCAGGCCCAGCCGCGTCCCCCAGTCACCGCCGTAGGCGTCCCGGAACCCGCGCGTGTCCACCTCGACGCCGAGTGGGCCGCCGGCACCGCGCAGCCGCATCAGCAACCCGGTCACCCCGGCCCGTGCGGTATCGGCCCGGCCCAGCACGTCCACCGTCACCGGTGCACCGTCCTTCGTGGACAGTCGCCGCACCACCACCGGCAGGCCGCCGGCCCGCGCCCCGTCCGCGGTGGGAATCACCGACGCCGACCCGGCCGGCCACCGCGCCGCCGACACCTCACCGACCAACCGCCCGGTCGTGGCGTCCTTACCCGGCGGCAGCACCGGAACCCGCACGCCGGCGACCGACCGCTCGCCGGCCGGGAGGTCCGGTGCGAACAGCCCGACGCCGGCCACCCGCAGCGCGGTCACCACGCCACTGCTCACCACGAGGATCAGCACGGCCGCCAGGAGAACGTGGCGTCTCATCATTCCTCCATGCGGTCAGACGGCGGTGAGCGAGGCCCACGCGACGACCCCGGCCGGCGACCTCCACGGTCCCGACGCCGGGCCGTACGCGGTGCGCGTGGACGGGATCTGGAAGAACTGCACGACCCCGCCGGGCTGGGAGTACCAGCAGCCGACGTCGGCGTCACCGTCGCCGTCCCAGTCGCCGATCGTCACCTTGTACCGGGTGCCGTCGAACTCGTTGACGCCGCTGGTGGCGTCGCGGTTGTCCCACCGCTCCACGCGTTCGGTGAATGAACTGCCCGTCGAGGTCTGTGTGAATACGCTGGTTGCCGCGCCGGTGTAGCCGTACACCATGATGAGGTCGTCGTCGCCGTCGGCGTCCCAGTCCCCCGCCAGCCACTTCGCGCTGGCGAAGTTCCCCCAGTTCGCGACCGCGTTGTACCAGACCGCGGGCATCAGCACCGGCTCGCCCTCGGCGTCGGTGCCGGCGACCCACACCCAGGCCCGGAACGTGGTGCCGAGGTCGTAGAGGCCGAGGATGTCGTCGCGGCCGTCGCCGGTGTAGTCGCCGGTGAGGAACGTCGCCTTGTTCCAGTCGAACCCGCCGGCCCCGCTGTCGTAGAAGAGGGTCATCGCGCCGAGCGCCGCGTCGTCGGCGGTGCTCTGCGACAGGGCCAGGAAGCCGCGGGTGCGCGCCCCGGAGTACCCGTAGAAGATCGCCACGTCGGAGCGGCCGTCGCCGTCCGCGTCACCGGCGACGAGCTTGATGCTGGCCAGGGCCCAGTTGCCCGGCGAACCGACGTAGGCCTCGTCGGCGCCCGCGAACCCGCTGCCGGTCGACCGGTTGACGTTGATGCGCATCTGGTTGCCGGCGTCGATGTGCAGGGTCAGCAGGTCGGTCAGCCCGTCACCGTCGAAGTCGCCGGTGGCCGTGCGGGCCGCCGCGAGGTTGACCGCGCCGGGCCCGGTGTCGGCCGACACGCTCGCCGGGTGGAAGCCGCCGCCGGGCTTCGAGGTGAGCGTCCACACCGCCGACCGGCCGCCGCCGAGGTCGTACAGGAACGTCGGGTCGGCCCGGCCGTCACCGCTCATATCGCCGGGTGGACGTCGTGGCACGGTGCCGCCACCGGCGACGAAGAAGTCGTAGCCGATCCACGGTGTCACCGACGTGCGGTTGCCGGCCTGGTCGAGGCTGCGGGCGAACAGCGTCTGCGGGCCGTCGGCGGTCGGTGTCACCACGATCGTCGCCGAGCCGCCGATCGTCGTCGGACGGACCCGCGCCGGCGCCCCGTACGGATGCACCCAGTACTCGTACTCCGCCACGTCCGGAACACCGTTCGCCGACAGGGTGAACACGCCCGGAACGCCGATGCCACCGGCGAACCCGCCAGGCGGGTAGGTGCCGTCGGAGGTGATCAGCGGGACCTTGTCGGGCGGGGTGCCGTCGATGACGAACTCGCACCACGGGCTGAACGTGCTGACGTCGGTGCCGTCCTCGGCGCGGACCCGCCACATGTACCTGCCGCCGTCGGCCAACGCGCCGGCCGGGACGGTGCCGCTGAACGTGCTGCCGGAGGCGGCGAGCGCCGTCACGTGTTCGCCGATCTTCGCCCCGCCCTTGGCCCACCACTCGAACCGGGCCCGCACCTGCTGGCCCTGCGCGGCGTCCGGGTCGGCGACAATGGCCTTGAGCGTCGGCGTCGGGGTCGACATGAACGGCAGGTCGGTGTCGGCGCCGGAGAAGCACGGCGTGCTCGGATCGGTACTGAGCTTCGTCGGCCGCGTCGGATAGCTGTTGTACGTCACCGACATGGTCTGGTTGTTGCGGAACCGCTTCCACGCGAACGTGTCCGACTCGTTCTGCGCCTTCACGCCCAGCGTGATGCTCGGCGCCGAGTCACCGGCCGCGATCTGCGCCGCCCGCGTCGCGTTGAACTCGATCCCACCGGCCGGACACGACGAGCTGTAGCCCTTGGCCGTGTTGAGCACCGCGATCCGCTCGTACAGCGGCGGCTGGGTGTTCCACGTCGTCGCCGAACTGATGCCGCTGGAGTGCCACAACTCCACCGGCCGCGCCTGGCACGACCACGAGTGCAGTTCGAACATCCGGAACACCGCCGAGAGGATGTGCCGGCCGGCGATCGCCGAGGTGGGCATCCGGAAGAACGACCGGACCAGATTGCCCTCGTCGGACTCGTACCCGGCCCGCACCACCCCCTTGGAACCGTCCTCCGGGTTGATCGAGGAGCGGTTCCAGTAGGACGTCGTCGGGTACTTGCGCCACACCGACGTCCACGCATTCTGCGCCGAGGTGAACGCCGGATCGATGTGCAGCGGGAACCGGGCAGCCGGGTCGGTGAGCATCGCGGCGTCCGGGACGACGACGAGCGCCCCCGGCTCGACTCGCACCGCCATCGGCGCCTGACGGGCCTCCATTCCGGGCCTGGCCCGGTCGGACGAGGCCGGCGAGTCCCACATCGTCGGGGTGCCGGTGCCGAAGACCGTGGCGCCGGTGGCCTCCCGCAGCGCGAGCGTGCCGTCGGATCCGGCCCGCAGCTCGGCGCCGGCGGTGCGGACACCGAAGCGCAACTCGCGCAGCGCGGGGTGGCGCGCCGCGGCGGCCGTCTTCACGACGAGCACCTGGGAAAAGCCGCCGACATCGGCGGTCATCCGCAGGTCGACACCGGGTAGGACGTCGGCGTAGGTGGCGGTGTCGCCGGCGAGGACGGGCGTCGGCAGCCGACCCGGCCAGGACAGGGCCACCGACCGGCCGGCCCGCGCCAGCTCGACCAGGGGAGCGTCGCCGCCGCCGGAGAACACGGTGTCCACCGTGGACGCCCGGGGCTCGATGCGGCCGTCGGGCCGGCGGATCAGGGTGGCGTCGACCGGCACCCAGCCGGTGCCCCGGCGCACCCGCTGCGGCACCCGGTCGATGTCGACGGTGAACGTGCCGTCCGGGTTCGCGAACAGCTGCTCGGTCTCCGTCCGCCCGCCGAGGACCTCGACCCGCCGCCCGCCCGCACGGGCGAGGGCGAGCGCCGACCCCTCGGTGACCGCGGCCGCGGGCGGCTGCCCCGGGGCCGTGCCCGATGCGCCCGCCACCGGCCGGGCGGCGGGCGCCGGGGTGGCGCCCGCGACAATGACCAGCACCAGTGCCGACGTCAGCCAACGCATGACTAACACAGTGCCGTTGGTCGATGTCCGCGCACTAACCGCCGGCTGACCTCATACCCCGTTGATCAGGTTCATCGCCAGTGCGGGACTGAACGTCCCGGCCGGAACGCCGGGGGCGGTGCCGCACGGCCCGTCGGAATCCCCCGGGATCTTCAGCCACAGCGTCATCTCCGCGGGTGCGGCGTCGACCGTCGACGGCCGGCCGATCTTCCGCCCCGGCGGGTTGCACCACTCGCCCGGCGTCACCGGGTTGGTGGAGCCGTTGCGGGACGTGTCGACGACGAACCGGGCGCCGAAGCCGTGCCGATCGCCCAGGTGTCCGGTGACGTCGTTCGCGTACGCCACCGACTGCGCCGTCGGATAGAAGTTCGACACGTTGACGGAGAAACCGCGCGTTTCGGTGACGCCCGCGCTCACCAGCCAGTCGGCCATCGTGCCGGCGGGGATCCAGGTGGCATTGCCGCCATCGAGGTACACCCACGCACGCGGCGCCCGGGTGCGTAGCTGCTGGGCCGCGTACGTCAACAGTTCCCGTCGCTGTTGCCTGGTCTGCTCATCCGGCAGGCACGACAGCTGTGCCACCCCGTCCGGTTCGAGCACCACGACCGCCGGCCGGTCGCCGATCCCGGCCGCGAACGCCGAGATCCACACCCGGTACGCGGCCGCGTCGGCCGCGCCGCCGCCGGACGCTCCGCCGCAGTCACGGTTGGGCACGTTGTAGGCGACGAGGACGGGCACCTGCCCGAGCGGCCCGCGCGCGAGGGCGGCCGACACGTACGCGGTGACGGCCGTACCGATGTCGCCGCTCCACTCGCCGAACCAGCGGCCCATCGGCCGGTTCGCCACCGCCGCGCGGATCGTCGCGGCCCGGGAGTCCCCCGGATTGGCGTTCACCCACAGCATCGGGTTGGAGTCCGGGTCGACGTAGAAGCCGTACGCGGCGCCGAGCTGCGCGGGCGTCGGCGCGGTGACGTCGAGCCGCCAGTCGCCCGCGAGTGGTCGGTCACCGGGCCGGCCGTATGCGAACGTCGGGTGCGTCGCCGCGGTGGCCGTGTTCGCGCGCAGCAGTGTGTACATGTTCGTCCCGGCGCGGAGCACGCCGGCGGTGTCCCGGCCGTCGCCGTCCCAGTCGCCGGTGACCGGTGAGTCGTTCGGGTTCGCCGCGGGGTGGTCGAACGCGTAGTCGGAGGCGCCGGAGTTCCGGGCATTGCGGAGGTGGAAGTTGCCCGTGCCGGTGCGGAACACCCCGACGCTGTCGCGGCCGTCGCCGTCCCAGTCACCGGCGACCGGTACGTCGCCGGCCTGCCCCGAGGCGAACGCCGGGTAGCTCGGCGGACCGTCGCCGAGCGCGTCACGCAGCCGGAACATGTGGTCCGACGGCCGGTATGTTCCGACGGTGTCGCGGCCGTCGCCGTCCCAGTCACCGGCGACCGGCACGTCGCCGGCGCGGGCGAACTCGGCCGCGGTGAACGACACGTCGGGCGGCCCGGCGCCGTCAAGGGCGTTGCGCAGGTGGAAGCTCGCGTCCGACGGCCGGAAGTACCCCAGGCTGTCGACACCGTCGCCGTTCCAGTCGCCGACGACCGGCACGTCGGTGGCGGCGCCGACCGGGCTGAAGCCGGGCACGTCACCCGCCCCGGAGCCGAGCGTAGTCCGCAGGAACACCTGCCGGTCGCTCGCGCGGTACACCCCGATGGTGTCGACCTTCGCGACGGCGGCAACCTCGGTGTAGCCGGCTGTCCCGAGAGTGCCCGCGACAACGGCGACCAATACCAGCGTCTTCATGACCCTCCCCCAACGCACACGCGGATCCGTCCGAGGCTAGGCAGTGCCGCTTCCCGCGGACTTACCGCGGACCCGCGCCATCTGTCGGAGTTGCCGTTTGACATTGACCCTCGGAACGCGCAATCCTCTAGGTTGTCTAGATGACCTGGAGGACCTAGTGGCCAAGGCGCCGCCGCTGTACATGCGGATCGAACGTGAGCTGCGGACACGTCTCGTCGGGGCGCGGCCAGGTGACGTGGTCCCGGCCGAGTCGGTGCTGGCCGAGGAGTTCGGCGTTGCCCGGATGACGGTGCGGGCGGCGCTCAACGCTCTGGAGTCTGACGGTCTCATCGAGCGGATCCAGGGGCGGGGCACGTTCGTGCGGCAACGGCCCGCGCCGCGAGCCGCGGGGACGTTGATGAGTTTTCAGGATCAGGTGCGCAGTTGGGGTCGGGTCCCGCGATCGCGTCTGGTGGAGGGCGAGGTCCGGGCCGCTTCCGCCGCGGAGGCGGCGGCGTTGCAGCTGACCGCAGCGGCGCCGCGGGTGGTCTCGATCGTGCGGGTGCGGTTCGCAGACGATGTACCGCTGGCGGTCGAGTACGCCTGCTTCCCGCCCCACCTGGACGCGCTGCTCGACCTCGACCTGGAAACCGGGTCGCTGCACCGCGCCCTGCACGAGAAAGGGCTGCGTCCCACGCTCGGTTCCTCCCGGCTGACCGCCCAGCGAGCCGGCGGCGACGGTGAACTGCTGCAGGTCCCGGCCGGCGAACCGCTGCTGGTCGAGACCCGGCTGATCGTCGACCAGCACTCCGCGCCGCTGGAATACACCGTCAGCCGCTACGTCGGCGACCGCTACGACCTGCACGTCACCTTCGACGTGCAGCCACCCTGACCCGGAGAAACTCGATGAACATCGCCAAGATGATCGACCACTCACTGTTGCGCCCCGAACTGACCACCGACGACATCCGGCACGGCTGCGAGATCGCCACCCGCCGCCAGGTCGCCTCGGTGTGCGTCCGCCCTTCCGACGTCGGACTCGCCAAAGCTGCTGTTGCGGGTACCGGGGTGCTGGTCGGGACCGTGGCCGGATTTCCGCACGGCGACACCTGCACCACGATCAAGGCCGCCGAGACCCGCGAACTCATCGAGACCGGTGCCGACGAGATCGACATGGTCCTGCACATCGGCCGGCTGCGCAGCGATGACACCGCCTACGTCCACGACGACATCGCCGCCGTGGTCGCCGCTGCGCAAGGCCGCGTCGTCAAGGTGATCCTGGAGAATGCCTACCTGACCGATGAGCAGAAGGTCACCGGTTGCCGCCTCGCCGAACAGGCCGGTGCGCACTTCGTGAAGACCAGCACCGGTTTCGCCCCCGGCGGCGCCACCCTGGCCGACATCCAGCTGATGCGGGCCACGGTCTCTGCGCACATCGAGGTCAAAGCTGCCGGCGGGGTCCGCAGCCTCGACACCCTGCTCACCCTCCACCAGGCCGGCGCCACCCGCTTCGGCGCGACCGCCACGGAGGCCATCCTGGATGACCTCGCGGGCCGCGAGCGCGGCGAGCGACCGGGTGCTGCGGCGGCGGCCTCCGAAGACGCCTACTGACCGGCGAGCCTCGGAGCAGGCACGCGCCGAGCAGGCTGGACCTTTCCCTATCACGGGGTTGTCTCTGAACGGGAGACTATCGCTGACCTCGGGCCCACCTCGATGGGGTGGTTCCGGCTTACCTTCTCCGGCAGAGCCGGCCACAAGCGGCGGTCGCCCAGGTCCTCGTCGAGTCAAGGGGGGCGGCTGGGGTTACCGCGTCTGGTCGGCTGCGAGGGTGGTCAGGCGGGTGCGGTGCCAGCCGTAGCGGTGTTTGAGGTGGCTGATGCGGCCTCGCAGCCGGTGCGCAATTTGACGAGTCGGCGGTGACAACGCCACGAACGATCGCGGCCTTCAGCCACGTGCCCGCTTCCTCGTCCCTCTTCCGCCAACTCCCAAACCCGCAGTTTCGCTCGCCCATGAGGAGCTGCCAATTCTGCTGCGAGGACACCGTGTCTTTTGACCGGTGGGGCGTCGCAGCGTACTGCCATGCCGCTATCCGCCCGGCCTAGCGGAGCAACACCAGAGAGACGCATGCGCAGGCGATCGAAAGGGCTGAGCTCAACAGGACCCACTGTGTCGAGACGGGAACATCGTCCCCAGTTCGGCCACCGCCGGCGCCAGCTCGTCGGCGGGGACGAATCCCGGCAGGATGGCGAATCCGTCGGTGTTCCCCGCCCGTACGGCGTCGTCGAGGTCCATCCGTCC
>NZ_BOPG01000107.1 GCF_016863635.1 Virgisporangium aurantiacum
GAGCACTCCGTCAGGGCCTGTACATCCCACGCCCGCTCGGTGCGCACCACCGCCAACAGCAGCACTGATCGAACCCGCGGCGGGCCTACCCGTCCTTCTCGTCCCGCCAGCCGTCGGGTTCGGGATGGTAGCCGTAAGCGGCGGCCCGCACCGTTTCCTCGTCCTCCAGGCCGGAGCCGATCGCGCCACCGACGGTGGCCAACGAGCTGACGAGCCAGGCGAGCATCAGGTAGTCGGTGAAGTCGACCGGCCGCTGCAGGGCTCTTTCCAGCACGGACGTGTCGATCAGCAGCGTCGCGGCGAGCACCGCTCCGGCGAACAGCACCAGGTAGGACACCGCCGTGGCCAGGGTAAGGGTGAGCGTCGTACCCAGGTTGAACAGCCGGGCCAGCTCAGCCGATGTCTCCTGGTCCGGTTTCTCCCACAGGTCGTGCGCGATGATCAGCCAGGCCACCAACCCGGTCAGCGCGATCAGCATGATCACGGTGAGCCGGGGTCCGTCGAGCCCCTCACTCAGCTGCCAGACACTGGAGTTGCCGAGCCCGATCGCGGCCGTGCCGAACGCACCGACCAGCAGCTTGGACAGGCCCAGCAGTGCGCGCCCCGGGCGGTTGGCCCGGACCATCCCGATCAACAGCCGCCCCCGGCCGATCAGCCGCGACGCGACCCAGCGCAGTTCCCCCGCGTCACCCTCGCCGACCACTCGATGGATGGCGGCAACCCGGCTTGCCATCTCGGCCGGTGCCCGGCCGGCCGAGGCCACCCGCTCGTCGGAAGCGTCGGTGAGCAGCCGGTCCACAAGATCCGGCACCGCCGCGCGGACTCCTCGTAGCTGGCGCAGCCCCAGCGCGGGCAGGGACACCACCGCGACTCGGCGCCGGGCCGAGGACTGCGCGACCAGCGGCATTCGTTCGGTGTGCAGCGGCAGGTCGGTCAGGCAGATCGCAACGTCCCACCGGTCGTCGGTGCGCCGTTGGGCAAGATCGTCGAGCAGCGCCTCAACGCCGTCGCGGCGCGGTGCCACCTCACCCCAGCCTTCCCGAACGGTCCACCGCACGTCTGCGTCCACCCGCTCGGCGAGTCGACCGGCCAAGTCGGCGGCGAGCTGCGCAGCCGCCCGCGCCGGGTGATCCGGTGGTGTCGCCACCACGCCGACGACGATCTCCGGCCGGGCCCGTTCACTGTGGGACATCGGAACTCCTCACCGGTAGCTCGACGCCACCCCGGAGTTGACATTCCCCGATCCGGCGCATCCACACCCTCGGTGAACCGTGGTCAGGATGGCGCCGACCCGGACGCCATCCCCGGGGCCGTTGGGGGACGCCGGGTGGCCGAGGCGGACCAGCGGGTGCTTGGGATCAAGGTTCGGCCGCACCGCGGCAGAACGGCCGATCGGCCGTCGCCTCGAACTCCCGGCCGATCCGGCCGAGATATGCGTGCACGACGGGTGCGGCGAGCGGCCAGCCGGCCGGGTCTTCGCATGCCGCCGCCGCAGATCTCGCTGGCGTACAGGATAACTGCGACCTCGCGGCAGATGAGGCTGATCCTGCGGTGCCCGGCGATCTCGTGCCGCCACACCGCCACGTCTCTCGGACGCTGCCAGAACCGTCGATCCCCCGTCGATCACCCATCCGGATCGCGCCGGTTCATACGTAATCGCACGTCGGATTCGGCTTCGACGTCGCGTCGATGATGTCGTTGAGCCTGTCCCGGGCGAGGATCAGCTCGGCGATCTGGGCGTTGATCCGGTCCCGCTCCACCAGCAACCGTTCCCGCGATTCCGGCGTACTCACCTTGGCGTCGACGCACGGCAGGAGCTCCGCGATCGTCTTGCTGGACAGTCCCGCGCCGTACAGCTGCTGAATCAGCCGCACGCGGTTGACCGCCGTGTCGGCATAAAGCCGCTGCCCGCTTCCACTACGCGCCGAGGCCAGCAACCCCTGCTCCTCGTAGTACCGCAGCGCCCGCACGCTCACGCGCGTCCTACTCGCCAGGTCCCCGATCCGCACAGTGACCCACCTCGCAAAACTTGCCTCTGACGTCAGCGTGAGGTCTTAGCGTAGCGGCATGCAGATCAACGGCACAAAAGCCCTCGTGACCGGCGCCAACCGCGGCCTCGGCAAGGCCTTCGCCGAGGCCCTCCTCGCCCGCGGCGCCACCACCGTCTATGCCACCGCCCGCCGCCCCGACCGCATCAACATCCCTGGCGTCGTCCCCCTCCAACTGGACATCACCGAGCCCGCGTCCATCGACGCCGCGGCAGCCGAGGTCGGCGATCTCGACATCCTCATCAACAACGCCGGCATCTCCACGAACGCTCCGTTGCTCGGCCCCTCCACGGAAAACGTCCGCCGCGAGTTCGACACCAACTTCTGGGGCACCCTCAACGTCACCCGCGCCTTCGCCTCCAGACTCGCCGGCGGCGCCATCCTCAACGTCATCTCGGCGTTGAGCTGGTACACCTTCGCCCCCGCCAGCAACGGCTACGCCGCCTCCAAAGCCGCGGAATGGTCTCTCACCAACGGCATCAGACTCGAGTTGGCCGACCAGAAAACCCAGGTCACCGCCCTGGCGCTGGCGATAGCCGACACCGACATGATGGCCGCCTACGACATCCCCAAACTCCCACCCCACGAGGTGGTCGCCACGGCCCTGGACGGCTTGGAAGCGGGCAAACTCGAAGTGATCGCCGACACCCCGACCGCCAATGTCAAGGCCTCACTCTCGCGCGACCCCGCCTTCTTCTACGCCGACATCCCCACCGCCCTATTCGGCTGAGCACGTCCTTCTGTGAACCGCTGATTCGCCTCCCCGCGGCCCGTCCGGCAAACACGCCAGCTCACCAGCGGCCATGAGCACGCGTTGCGAGACGTCGATTTGGTTATGGGACGAGGAGCCACCGACCGCGTTGGCCGCCGCCTGCGACCGTGGCGTAGGCCTCCGCTGCCGCGGTGAGTGGGACCGTGCCGGCGATGCGGAGCTGGAACAGTCCGTCGGCGGCCAGTCGCAGCAGCTCGCCCAGCGCGGCACCGTCGGGCCGGGTGACCACTGACTTGATCTGAACACCCCTTACGCCTTCGACCGCCTGTCCGGGGTAGCCGACGTACACGCCGTTGTCGCGCACCGCCCGGACCGCGTTGCCCAGCAGCGCGGCGGCGTCGAGCACGACGTCGTATGTCGGCCCCGGGAGCTCGTGGACCAGCCGCTCGGCGCCGGCGTTGCGGACGAAGTCCGCGTCAGTGGCCCGGGCGAGGCCGGTGACCCGCCAGCCCGCCGAGGCCGCCAGAGCGACGGCATATCCGCCCACGGCACCGGCCGCGCCGGTAACCAGCAGGCTCCGACCCGCTGGTGGGCCGATGAGGTCGAGGCCCTGGCGCGCCGCGAGTGCGTTCAGCGGTATCGATGCTGCTGCAAGCGGATCGAGACCAGCAGGTATACGAGCCACATCGGCGGACGCGACGACGATGCTGTCCGCGTGCGCCCGGCTCGGGGCGGTGGGATCGCGATCAAGAGCGGCGACCCGGTCGCCGACGGCGAAGCCATCGACCTGGGGGCCGGCTTCGACGACCGTCCCGGTGAGGTCCGAGCCCAAGCCGGTGCCGCCGCTCAGGCCGAACACGGCCCGGCCTCGCTCGGTCGCCAGAAACACGTCGATCGGGTTGACGGCCGCTGCGCTGATCCGGATCCGCAGGTCCGCAGGGCCGACCGGTGCGGCTTCGACGTCGGCGAGCACCGGCGTATCGGTGCCGGCACTGGTGACAAGTGCACGCATTGGACTCCTCCTGGATCTGTGTTGCCACACCACTTTCGGTGACCTACATTCCGTTGGGAAGTAGGCACTTCAGAGTGGGGTGCGCACCCGGAGGTATGTCGTGACGGCATCTGCCCAGCAGTCAACGCCGCATTTCAACGCCTTCGCAGCGAGCTGTCCCAGCAGGCGTCTGCTCGATACGATCGGCGACAAGTGGGTGAGCCTTCTGATCGTCGCGCTCGGTCTACGCGGTCCGCTGCGCTACTCCCAACTGACCTCCCAGATCGAAGGGGTCAGCCAGAAGATGCTCACCCAGTCGCTGCGCCGCATGGAGCGCGACGGCCTGGTGACCCGCACATTGACGCCGTCGATGCCCGTGCGGGTCGACTACGAACTGACCTTGCTCGGCCAATCGCTGCTCGCCGTGATGAATCAACTCAAGGAGTGGGCCGAGCTGCACATGTCACAGGTGGACGCGGCCCGGGCAGCATACGACCGGACCACCCGCGGACTCGAACCCCCTCTCCCTAGCCGCAGGCCCACAGCGACGGCAACGGGAGCCGACACACGCATCTCGGCCAGACGTGCTCACCGCAGCAGATCCCTGTGGTGGTCTACCGGCTACCACGGACGAGTGAGCGCGGTGGGACTGGCGTGATGTGCTCGGCGGCGGGGGCCGCGCCAACCGCGGGGACGCGATCGAGGAACCCGACCGGCGGCTGCAGGCACGGCCCGACGAGCTGATGCTGTGGGACTGGGACACCACCTGGGTCCAGCTCGACAACCCGGCCGACCCGACCGCGAGCGGCGGAACGATCCACCTCGGCGTCGCCTGGTACGACCGGGAGTTCTACGACGACCGGGCCGGCGCCTGGTTCGGCGCCCTGCACCAGCGCAACCAAAAGCAGATCGGAGTGCCGCGTCTGTCGGGGCGGGGGGGTCGCCGGTCACGACGCGCTGCGGGACGCCGGTTCCCGCGCGGCGCGGACCGCCTCGCTCACCTGTGGGACATCCACGGCAACAGCATCGACGGCAACGGCACGGCCGGCGGCCACCCGCCGACCGGTCACGGCGGCGACGAGCGCGGCGAGGACCAGGAATGCGCCGGCGCCGGCGAACGCGGCAGCCGGGGGCGGCGTCGACCGCGACCGGAAGGATCAGCATCCCCACCATCCCGGCCGACCGGATGACGGTCTGGTCCACCGTGAGCTGCCGCAGCCGCTCCGCCGGCGGGAGCTCGGCCAGCCGGGTTCGCAGCGTCACTGATTGCGGACTTGGAAGCGGAAGTAGTGCACCCGCGGAGCGGAAGGGGGAAGGAACCAGGAAGCGGAAGCAAGACGCAGGCAGGCGCTCGATGAAGGAGATGGGCCCACACGGCCCTGGATCTCCGTCCGGAGCTACTCCTCGATCCGCAGCTTCACCATTGGGAGTTCTGTGGTGGTGCACGATTGGTGGGGGGAGTCCAGGCAAAGGCGCGTCTCCTTCGCCGCCATAGGCGAAGCAGTGCCACGGTCGAGCCGGTTCCCAGCGACACTCCGGCGGTGCCGCCCACCAGGAGCAGAATGGCGATGGGCATGTTCTGGGTGCCGAGGGGTCCATCCACCCGGGCAGCGATGATGGGTTCAGACGGATGCTGCCTCGAGTAGACCACCGGCAGGCGCGAGCCGACATCCGGCCGCCGGTCCCAGACGACGACGGCGGCGCGGATCACGTCGCCGTCGGGGCCGGGGTACTCGACAAGCACAGGGACCCGCTTATTGCTCTTGACGCCCGGGTCGACGAACACGACGGTCGCCGACACACGGACTCCGTTCGATCCTCCGTAGCTGTTGTAGGTGCGGACCTCATCGGTGGTCGCCAGCACCCCGAGGAATAGGAACACGGGCCCGAGAACGGTGCCCAGGAACGCCAGCCAGCCGTAGAACCCCTCATTCTCCTCGATGTCGCGGAACATGCTTTCCCCCAGCAACCGCTCAAGCCGGCCCCACCATCACCGCAACGATAGTCCGATACGCCCTTGCAAAGACCTTTCAGATGACAGCGGTCATTTGCCCGGCGCATCCGTTTCTAGGCCGCGTGGGCCATGGTGCGAGTCACAGAAGCCCTTGGTCGCCGACGTAGGCGATGGCTTCGCTGCGGGTGCTGACGCCCAGCTTGGTGAAGACACGGGACACATGAACCGAAACGGTGCCGGGTGAGATGAACAGCTCGGCGGCGATCTGGCGGTTGGATCTTCCGCGGGCGAGGACTCGCAACACGTCCAGTTCCCGGTTGGTCAGTCCGGCGGGGTTGGCGGGCGGGGTCACCGGTTCAAGCCTCGCCCGCTGGCTCAGCGCCGAAATCTGTCCCAGGAGGGCGGCGGAGCGCAGACCGGTCGCCAGGTCGTGGGCCTCCCGCAGGCGGCTCTGTGCCCCGGCCCGGTTGCTGTTGGCCAGCGCCACCTCTGCCGAGCGGATCAGGCAGCGGGTGAGCTCGGGAACGTGTCGCAGATCGCGCCAGGCGGCAGTGGCCCGATCCCAGTCGGCCAGCCGTCCGGGCCGCAGTTCGGCGTCGAGGGCGAGCCGGTACGCCCCGAGCAACGGTGTGGTGACGCGGCTGTTGGCGACGAGGTCTGCCAGGTCGGCCCGTGCCGCCGCGACCCGGGCGGCGACAGCCTGGTTCCGGGGCGCCGCACCCAGCCGCGCCCGCAGCACCCGCGCGACGGCCAGCAGGGCTCTCAACTCGGGCTCGCCGTGGCCCAGCTGATCCCGTGTGTGCTTGAGGAACCGGTCGACGGGCTCGTCGGCCTCCTCGGGCCGGCACCGGACGATCGCCAGGTCGCACTGCAATTCGACGGCAACCCAGAACAGGTAGTTGCGCATTGTTGCCGGTGCGTCGTGCAGCCTGGCGAAGCCGGTCATCAGTTGCCCCGCGAGGTCGATGTCGCCGCGGCCGAGATGGATGTAAGCGAGCATCCCCCGCAGCACCATGGCACCCAGCGCCTCAGGATCGTCGGAGAGTGCGCGTTCGGCCGATTGCAGGGCCTCGTCCCAGCGGCCCAGAGCGAGCAATGCGCCGGCCAGGTTGACGGTGAGCATCGGGCCCGCCCGTCGGTACAGGCCCACCGATTCGGCCATCCGGAGGGCGTCTTTCGCGGCGACGATCACCTCTTCGAACCGGCCACCCAGTAAAAGCGCATAGGCTTTCCACTGCATGCTGCCGACGAGCGTCGCAGAGTCACCGACAGCGGACGCGATCCGCTGTGCCTCGGCCAGACGGGCCACCGCGGCGTCGGTGGCTCCGGCGCCTCCCTCGGCCACGCCCAGGACGGCCAGGGCACGGCAGCGCAGGCCCTCGTCATCGAGCGCCTCGGCGACGCGTAGGGCTCGCGTCGCGTGTTCGGTGGCAGCGGCGAACCGCGAACGCACCTCGTCGTCCATGGCCAGCTCCGTGTAGACCAGGCCCAGCGGGTACGACGGCTCGTCCGGACGCAGCAGACCGAGAGCCCGTTCCAGGTCATCGCGGCCGCTGAGATCGAGCCGGTTCTTGAACCTGGCACGTTCGGCGAGGAGTCGCGCTACGCCGATCGGGTCATGGCCGGCATCCAACAGCGCCAACGCGTTCGTGCAGTGCCGCAGGCCCCGCTCAGCCGCTCCAGCCGGCCCGGCCACTGTGGCCGCGCGCCGCAGCAGCGCCAACCGTCCGCCAGCGTCATCAGGATGCGTCAAGTCGAGCGCGCGTTCCAGGAACCTCAATTCTTCTTCGTGCGCCAACCTGCTGTGGGCCTTGTCGGCCGCGATCAGCGCCGCGGAGAAGGCCCGGTCGGGCTGACCGGCCAGGTGCCAGTGCTCGGCGAGCTCGGTCGCGGGGTGGCCCTGGGTGGCCAACCCGGGTTGCTCGGCGAGGACGGCCGCCGCCTTCGCGTGCAGCCGACGACGCCGGCCGGGCAGAAGGTTCCGGTAGACCGCTTCGCGGATCATTTCGTGGCGGTACCGGTATCCGCTCTCCGTCGCCACCAGTTGTTCCCGCTCGACCAGCTCCTGCAGCGCCCCGTCGAGCTCTTCGTCTGCCAGCTCGGCGAGTAGGGCAAGTAGCTCGTGCCTGATCGCCCCACTCGCGACCGACGCGACCGCCAGGACGTGTTGCGCGGGCTTGGGCAGCCGGGCCACACGCTCCAACAGCAGTGCCCGCAACGGGTAGCCGGTGTCGCCGCCGTGGCCGCCGGTCTTGGTGGACTCCGCGGCGGCCAGTGCCTCGACGAACAACGGGTTACCGCCCGAGCGGCGGTGCGTGGCGGTCGCTCTCGCCGGGTCGTAGCGTCCGTCGATCGCGGTCAGTTGCTCGCCGACCTGTGCCACGCTCAACGGTTCGAGCGGCAGCGCCGTCACCTCGGGCAGACGACTCAGCTCGGACGCCAGCTGACGAACCGGATGTCCGGGTCCCAGTTCGCCGGTACGGATCGTGCCGATGAGCAACACCCGGAGGTGGTCCAGGTTCCGGGCGAGATACGCGAACAGCTCGCAGCTGGCCGGGTCGGCCCAGTGAAGATCCTCGACCACGAGGAGCAGGGGCCGTACCCACGACACTTTCTCGATCAGCGCCAACAGCTCACGCAGCAGGCGGAACCGGCCGGTGCCCACCGGTCCCGGCGCCGGGTGATCGCCGGGTAGCAGGCTGCGCAGGACTGAACCAGGTCCGATGACGGGCGAATCAGCCCAGCCCACCAGTCGCCTGACGACCTGAAGAAACGGTGTATAGGCGAACTGTTGGGCGCCCAGCTCCAAGCACCCACCCGTGACGGTCGACCACTGCGGGCCCAGGCTCGCCGCGAACTCGGACACCAGCCGCGACTTGCCGATTCCCGCTTCACCGGACACCAGCACGGTCGTGGGCCGACCGTCGAGCACGCCTTGCCCGGCCGAGCCCAGCGCCGCCAGCTCCGCACCACGGCCGACGAGCAGCGGGCTGATCCCACGGACGACCCGGCCGGGCGCCGGCTCGACGTCACCGGACATGGAAATACCACAATCGGCAGATCCACCGGACTGGTCCCTCGGCCACGCTGTGATCTTAGCCCGGCCCAGCTGAGCTGCGGTTTTCCTACAGTGGAGGTCCACAGATGCACGAGCATGACATCCGGCCGTTCCGGATCGACATACCTCAGGCCGATCTCGACGACCTGCGGACCAGGCTCGCCGGGACCCGGTGGCCCGACCCCCTGCCCGGTGACAGCTGGCAGACCGGCGTGCCGGTGACGTGGCTGCGGCAACTGGCCGACTACTGGCAGCACGGCCACGACTGGCGCGCGAACGAGGCACAGCTCAACGGGTTTCCACAGTTCACTACCCGGATCGACGGCCAGAGCGTCTATTTCATCCACGTCCGGTCCAGGGAACCGGGCGCGCTGCCGCTCGTGCTGACGCACGGCTGGCCCGGATCGGTGGCCGAGTTCCTCGACGTGATCGGCCCGCTGTCCGACCCTCGGGCCCACGGAGCCGATCCGGCCGACGCGTTCCATGTGGTGATACCCGCCCTGCCCGGCTTCGGGTTCTCCGGGCCGACTACGGACGGCCGGTGGGACACGACCCGGATCGCTCGTGCGTGGGACGAGCTGATGGCTCGGCTTGGCTACGACCGTTACGGCGCCCAGGGTGGCGACATCGGCGCCCTCGTCAGCCCGCAACTGGGCCGCGTCGCACCGGATCGCGTGGTCGGCATCCACCTCAACGGCGGCCCGGGAATGCTGCCGCCGATGCCATTGCCGCCGGACGAACTGGCCACACTGTCCGACCTGGAGCGTGACCGCATCCGGCGGATCGAGAAATTCATGCGGGAGGAGTCGGGGTACATCGCCATCCAGGCCACCCGTCCACAGACCCTCGCATATGGCCTCACGGACTCACCGGTCGGGCAGCTCGCTTGGATCATGGACAAGTTCCGGGAGTGGACGCATCCACAGGAGAAGCTGCCCGAGGACATCATCGACCGCGACCGCCTGCTCACCAACGCGTCCCTGTACTGGTTCACCCGTACCGCGGGCTCGGCCGCATACGTCGGATACGCACAGGAAACCGCCTGGGGCACCGGAAATCCCAACTCGGGCGTACCGACCGGCGTCCTCGCCTTCGCGCACGATGTGGGCATCCGCCGCTACGCGGAACGGGAGAACACCATCGTGCGCTGGACCGACATCGACAAAGGCGGACACTTCGCCGCCCTCGAGGAGGGCGCACTGCTCACCGACGACATCCGCGCCTTCTTCCGTGACCTGAGATGACCGAGGGTCAGCCGTTCGCGTAGGTCCGCGTCGAGCCGCGGCGGCGGCTACGGCGCGGCAGCTGGCCGGGTTCTTGAACTTCATGCGGGAGGACCGGCTGTTCGCGATGGGCGGCCGATCGCCCTGCGTGGCCGCGCCGTGGCGAGGCGGCCGGCCTGCACTGGATCGACATCGACCTCGGCCAGCGCGTGGTGATGATCGAACAGCAGCACATCGCCTACGGCCGCCCCGTCGCCGTCGGACCTCCAAGACCAGAGCCAGCCGGCGCACCGTCGCCCTGGACCGCACCACCGTCCGGCTGCTACCCGCGTGTCTGCACCGGCAACGCGCCGACACGAAGGCAGCCGGCCGACGGCTGCGGCCTGAACCCCGGACGATCCTGGCCTCACTGCCAGTTGTCGCGACCGGGGAGTCGGGGGTTGACATTGAACGAATTAACTTCGTAGCCTTCAGCACCTGATAGATCTCACACGATCAGATGTTTTCTTAACGAAACTCGTGATACGAACCTTCGGCGTCGGCCCCACATAGGAGGAACCCATGGCACCGCATTCGGTAGGTCACGCGCGGCCGGGGTCCGTGCCGCGCTGCAGCGCGGGCGGCACGCGCTGATGGGCCACCTGTACCCCGGCATCCTCGACGCTGCCACGGACCTCACGCTGGTGTCGGCGAACTTCGGTGGGCACGTCGAGGTTCTGGAGGTCGACGACCTGCGGGTGCGCGTCGCCGACGTCAGCGACGCCGACGTGGACGCGAAGCTCCACCAGGCGCGGGAGACCTTCGAGCTGACCGACTCCGTCAACGACGAGGACCTGGTCGAGGTACGCCCCGACGGTGGCGCGTGAACGCGGACCTGCGACCGGCGGCAGGGCTGGCCCGTCGGCGGTTCCTCACCCTCACCGGAGCGGCGACGGCCGTTGCCTTCGGTGCGAACCTGCCTGGAAGCGCGAGCGCGTATCGCGGCGGTGGGCGGCTCGACGCCGACCCGTTCACGCTGGGCGTCGCCTCGGGCGACCCGTTGCCGGACGCCGTGGTGATCTGGACCCGGCTGGCGCCGCGACCGTTCGAGCCGCTGGGCGGGGCACCGTACCGGCCGGTCGAGGTCGAGTGGCAGGTGGCGGACGACGAGCGGTTCCGCCGCGTCGTCCGCGCGGGCCGGGCACAGGCCCGTCCCGAGTACTCGCACAGCGTGCACGTCGACGTGCGCGGGCTGCGACCGGGGCGGCATTACTGGTACCGGTTCAAGGCCGGGGGGTACCTCAGCCCGACCGGGCGGACCCGCACCGCACCCGCGGCCGGCCAGCGGGTCGACCGGCTGACCATCGCGATGGGCTCCTGCCAGTCGTGGCCGGACGGGTACTACACCGCGCATCGGCACCTGGCCGCCGAGGACGTCGACGCGGTCGTGTTCCTCGGTGACTACCTCTACGAGTACGGCATCGCGGCCGCGGGTGGGCTGCGCGCGGTCACCGACCCGGTGCCCAGCCAGTTCCGCACCGAGGCGGACACGCTGGACCGGTACCGGTTGCAGTACGCCCTCTACAAGTCCGACCCGGATCTGCAGGCCGCGCACGCCGCCGCGCCGTGGATCGTCACCTGGGACGACCACGAGGTGCAGGACAACTACGCCGGCGAGGTCTCCAAGAGCAACGCGCCGGTGCTGGACTTCCTGGTCCGGCGGGCCAACGCCTACCGGGCGTACTGGGAGCACATGCCGTTGCGGGCACCGGCGCCGCGCGGCCCCAATTACATGCTCTACCGGCGGCTCACGTTCGGCCGGCTTGCCGAGATCAACGTGTTGGACACCCGGCAGTACCGGTCCGACCAGGCGTCCGGTGACGGCTGGAGGGCGGACTCGGACGCGCGCCGCGACCCGGGCCGGTCGCTGGCCGGAGCCCAGCAGGAGCGGTGGCTGCTCGACGGGCTGACCGGTTCGCACGCCACCTGGAACCTGCTCGCCAACCAGGTGATCATGAGCCGGATGGACCTGGACCCGACGCCGGCCGACCTGTACAACATGGACGCCTGGGACGGGTACGCCGCGCAGCAGCGGCGGCTGCTCGATGGCCTGGCCGCGCAGCGCCACCGCAACCCGGTCGTGCTCACCGGTGACGTGCACGCCGCGTACGCGATGGACATGAAGACCGACTTCGCCGACCCCGGGTCGACGTCGTTCGGGGTGGAACTGGTGGCCACCTCGATCTCCAGCGGCGGCAACGGCACCGACGTCTCGGCGACCGGACGGGCGTTCCTCGCGGCCAACCCGCACCTGAAGCTGGTTGACGAGCGGCGCGGTTACACGGTGCTGCGGCTGACTGAGGGCGAGATGCGCGTCGACTACCGGGCCGTGCCGTACATCGACCGGACCGGCGCACCGGTCGCCACGGTCGCCTCGTTCGTGGTGGAGGCGGGCAATCCCGGGCTCAACCCGGTGGGTCAGGAGGCGACGCGATGAGGAAGGTGGGCGGCCGGGCCGCCGTCGCGGCCGGAGTCGCGGTGTTCGCCGCGGTGGCGGTCGCGATCGCCGTGCCGGCGATGGCCGACCGGGCGGACGTCCGCGGCCTGAGCCTGGCGACGGACGTCACGGAGGTCGCGGTCACTCCGGTGCCGTGCGCGAAGCAGGGTTTCGAACTGCGTTTCGGCAACACGGGCGCGAATGAGGTGTACGCCGACGCGTTCCTCGAAGTGCCGGCACCGCTGGAACTGTCCCGGTACCTGGTGTCGAGCTACCTACCGGCCGGATACACGTTGCGGGTGCAGATCTCGGTGAGTGCACCGGTGCACACCCCGCCCGGGCGGTACACGATCACGGTCCGGGGCGGCGATCAGCGACTCGCGCTGGCGGTCGAGGTGGGGCAGTCACCGGTCGACGGCACCGGCAACCTGGTCCGGTACATGCCCGTGTCGGCATCGAGCGAGCACCTGCCGCTCTACCCGGCCTGCGGCGCGGTGGACGGCGACCGGGACTCGGCGCACTGGGCCTCGACCACGGGCTGGAACGACGCGACCCGGGGCGTCTTCCCGGACTGGTTGCTGGTCACGTTCGACCAACCCCGCACCCTCGGCCGGGTCGACCTGTACACGCTCGACTCCACCAGATACCCGGCGAGCCGGTACGGCCTGCGCGACTGGGATGTCGAGGCGCGGGTCGGCGGCGGGTGGCAGCGCGTCGCGCAGGTCCGCGGCAACCTGGCCGGGATGGTCAGCTCGACCTTCCCGCCAGTGGCGGCGACCGGGCTGCGGATCGTCACGCTGGCCAGCAACGAGGGCCTTACGTACTCGCGGGTCGTGGAAGTGGAGGCGTACGCCGGTTGAAGTCGCCACCGGCGAGGGCAGCTCGCCGAACATGACGGCACCGTCCGGACGCCGGCCCCGATGTACGACGACGTCTGTGCACAGGACGAGGGGGCAGATGTCGCGACGGCCGGCAACGCGCGATGGTGTTGGCAGCCGTTCACACCGGCGGGCAGGGAAGTGCGGATGGAAGCCACCGGTGCGACGTCCTGGTGGTCGGCGCCGGGGTGGCGGGCCTTATCACCGTCGGTGCGGGACCGCGGGCCGTGGTGGCACACACCGACCAGGTGCTGCAGGTTCTGGCACGTCATCCTCGACGAGGGGGTACTGCATCGAGCCGTCGACGGCCGAGACAAGACCATCATTCGAGCACAGCTGCGCCACGTCCTAGACGTCGCGGCCTTGCCGAATGTTCAAGTACAGGTTCTCCCGTTCTCCGCTGAGCCGAATCCGGGCCTTGGATGGCAGTTTCGCCGTCCTGACCTTCGCCGAGACGGCAATACCCGACGTGGCGTACGCCGAGGGGCAACTGGGCCAGACGTTCGACGACAAGCCTGAAGAGGTCGCCCGTTGTCGTCGAGCGTTCGAAACCCTTACCCGATTGGCCGCGGACTCGGATTCGTCGCTCAGCCTCATCGAAACACAACTTCGAGCCTTCTCTTCAACGTAGCAGGGGACAATTCAGATGACCGCGGCAGAGATCAACCGCCTCACGCTCACGTGGCGCATTGCGACGCGAAGCGCCGGTGGCAACTGCGTAGAAGTCGCTCCCACCCAGGCCGGAGTGGCAGTTCGCCATTCCCGCGAGCCCGATGGCGAAATGATCGTCTACAGCAAAGCGGAATTTGCCGCTTTCCTGGACGGGGCTAAGAGTGGCGAGTTCGACGACCTCGTGCACTGAGCCTCAGTTGAGGCCTCACCGCCGTCCGGTCAAGATTTGGCGGGGAGGCAACCGATAGATAACGCAGGCGTTGCCGCTCCACTCCACACGGACTTGCTCCCGGGTCTGGGGCGGCAGCGTGGTCCAACCCAGGCGGCGGCAAGCACCTCTGCCCTGCCCCGGACCAGACCAAGCCGCCGATAGGACTCGGTCAGTGGATCGTGAGCATGGCGAGGCGAGTTCTGCAGCCACCGCGGTACCTCGACGCCGAGCCAGCGACGAAACCCCAGCGTCTTGACCGATCCGCACAACGACAGGGTGAAGCTGGCCGGATCGGTGCGACATCGGCGAGGCCGGCGCTGGAGAGTCTCGCGAACGCTGCTGGCGGACCGGATTTCTGGGCCAGCCGCGTTAATCGATCCCCGCTCACGTTCAGCAGGCTGAGCTGGTCGCGGTCGAGCGGAGGATCCGGTAGGCGCGGGGGCCGCCGGCGGTGAGGGTGTACGTGAGGTCCCAGTTCGTGCAGGTCTCCTGCTCGCGACCGCGGGGGCCGTAGCCCGGAGCCTGCTCGCTGGTGAAGGTTACCCGGGCCGTGACGGCGCCGGGTGGGCTGGCGGCGACGTACACGGCGTGCAGTTGGGCGTGGTGGTCGCGGGTCGTGGAGATCGCGTTGGCCAGGGCGTTCGCCTGGGTGGCGTTGTTGGGGTTCACCACCCCGGCCGGGTCGTACAGGGCGAAGAGCGTCGGGTGGTCGCGGTTGTTGACCGCGGTGAAGTAGGCGTCGAAGGCTCCGGCGACGCTGACGGCGGTCGGGTCGCCGATGAGCGACTGCGACAGCCGTACCGTGCCGATGTAGTCGACCGGTGCGGACTCCTCGTAGGCGTCGGCGGAGGCGGTGGCGTCGGCGGTGGCCGGGGGATCCGCCGGCCCGTCGCCGTCGTCCGTGGGCGGGGGTGGCTCGGCGGCGACGGTGTCGCCGGCCTCGGCCAGCCAGCGGGAGACCTGCGGGTAGCCGGCGAGCAGCGCAAGCGCCGCGACGAACACCGCAGCCAGCACCATCGGGGCGAGCCGTCGGGGAGGACGTTCAGCCGACGCGAGGCGTCGGTGCGGACGTTCAGCCGACGCGCCCCGGCGGCGGGAGGCGTCGGAGTACGTGCCGCCGCCGCGTTCCGCCGAGCAGACGCCGCAGATGTTCGCGCTCGTTCGGTTTGTCGAGGCGCACTCGTCGCATATCCAATGGTTCATCTGGCCTCTATCGGGTGGGCCACGGAATATGGCCGATTCTGCATCGCACCGGGTCCCGCGCACCCATACATCGCCGAGGTTCGGTTCGACCGGCCGCGGCAACTGTCGTATCGGACCGGGCCGGGCGTCGCATGGCGGAACCTGTCCGGGTGACGGCCCCGGCGCGTGGTGTGTTTCGGTGGCGGACTGTCCTACGGTGGGTCGGACCCGACCGTAGAAACCGAGGCGACGGCAATGACAGCTGCCCCGGAAACGGGCTTCCGCCACGTCAGTCCCCGCGCCGGAGAGCCGTTTCTCCACAATGCGACCCGGTACCTGTGTGCCGCCACGTACCTGAACCCCGGATACGCCGACGACGTCATCGCCGAACTGCTCGAAGACGAGCAGCGGGCGGTGGCTCCCTCGTACGGCTACGACGTGGCACCGGTGCTGCTGCACGGTTTGCGGGCACGTCGCCTGGCGCTCGCCCGAGACGCGGCGCTCACCCTCATCCTGATCGTCGGGCTCTGGCAGCTGACCGCGCCGACGACCCTGGTCCTGATGGTGGGTCTCTGCATCGCGGTCCCGTTGTGGGCCCGTCGTTACCGGGGCGTGGCGCGGTGGAAGATCACCGCGCTGGTCGGCGGCGGCGTGGCCTTCCTGTGCTTCGGGTTGCCGTTGCTGGCCTCACTGATGGCCGCCGTCAACGAGATACTCCCGTCGGGCACGCCGGAGGTCGGGGAGGAGTACGGGGTGCCCGACGAGTCCGCGCTCGGCGAGCTGTTGGCCCCGGCCGGGTTGCTGGTGCTGGTGATCGGCGCCGCGCTGTTCGTCTACAACCGCGCCGTGGCGGACACCCTGATCAACGACATGGCGCCGGGCGTCCGGCACGACCCACCGGCGGTGACGAGCCCGCGGGTGGCCGCGCGCGTGTCGGCCGCCGCCCGTGCACAGCACGGAAACGTCGTGCTGCACGCCGGGTTCAACCCGTTCCCGGGTGCCGGCACCGTGTTCCAGGTCTGGTCGATGGTCCTCGAACTGCGCGCGGCACGGTCCATGATGGACGGTGGCCCGCAGCCGCGGGTCGACATCGACCCGATCGTGTTGAACCGACACGTCAAGCAGCGGCTGGCTGCGTTGCGGGGCGAGGACCTGGCGGAACGGGAACGCCTGACCGGGCTGGCGGTGCGCGACCAGTTGGTGGCGCTCGGCACCCGCAACCATCAGTTCCCTCTCATCGACCCGCAGACGCGGGTGCCGTTCTCGTTCGCGAGCAGGC
The DNA here is from genome assembly GCF_016863635.1 of Virgisporangium aurantiacum. Lineage (GTDB taxonomy): Bacteria > Actinomycetota > Actinomycetes > Mycobacteriales > Micromonosporaceae > Virgisporangium > Virgisporangium aurantiacum. Next base: position 16,685 of record NZ_BOPG01000107.1, read on the forward strand.
AGACCATGTCGGCCGTCATCTGCCATCCGCAGGGCGCGGCCAGGCACTTCCTGCGTGTCACCACGGGCACGCAGGGACAGCCGGTCATCGGCCCCGACGGTGACGTACTGCTCCCGGCGGTCGACCAGGAGATCGAGGTCTCCGCGTTCGTGCACGTGGCGGTCGAGGGCGGCATGTTGTATCTGGAGTTCGTGTCGACCGTGCTCGGCCCGATCCGCGAGAGTCTCCACGTGATCGATCGTCTGCAGGACCGTGATCCGGTTGCCTGGGCGCTGCTGGAGACCCTCCGCAGGTTCGGCACGGATCTGGTCGCGGCGCCGGTGCGGCTCGTCCGCGGCGGTTGGGGGATGTTGTCGGTGAACCGCCGGATGGACAACGCGTCGCGACGGAGCGCGGAGCCGGCGCACAACTTCGGTGCGAGAAAAAGCATCCGGGAGTCGGTGTCGCGGCTGGCGCCGGCGACCTACACGGCGTGGCTCGACGCGCACAAGTACAGCAAGCTCTTCGAGCGCCGCGTCACCGACGCGATCCTCGACTTCCTGGAACAGTCGCACGTCGACACCGGCGAGTACCGCGCCCGGGTCAACGTGCTCCACAACCAGGGCACGATCCTCCAGAACTCCACGGTCACCGGTGCGGTGGCCGGAGGTGCCGGCGCCGCCGCGACAACGATGGGTGCACCGGCACCGGTCGCCCCAGGAAGGTGAGAGACCGATGTCGACGTTCCACAACGATGGGGTGCAGTTCTTCGGTGGACAGGTCAACGGGCCGGTCGCCGGCGGTTACCGCGCCCGCGCCGTGCAAGGGACGGACCCGTTCGCCACCGAGGATCTGGTCAGGGAACTGCGGGAGCTCGTCCACGAGTTGCGCGTCGCGGTGGCCGACGGCAGGCTGCGCGTCGCGGATCAGTCCGCGACCGACGACGATCTGACGCTGATCGAGGAGACGGTCGACGCCACCGGCGAACCCGGTCGGGGACGGCTTCTCCGTGCCGCCCAACGAGCGGCGGCCGCCCTCTCGGCCAGCGGCGCCGTTCCACTCGCCACGCAGTTGCTGGAGCTGACGGGCCAGGTCGTCGGCTAACCCGCGTCGACGACGGCGATCTTCTCCGCGTAGGTGGTGACGTAGACCGTCCGCCCGTCCGGGGAGACGGCGAGGTCGGTCGGGTTTCCGCCCACGTCCGCCACCGTCTCGACGGTGCCCGCGGCCGCCATGACCATCGATACGGACCCGGAGCCCCAGTTGGCAACGTACACGCGGGTGCCGTCGGGGCTCACCGCCACGTCGCGCGGTTGCTTGCCCGGAAGCGGGAGGTTCGCGGCCACCGTTCCGGACGCCGGGTCGACCACGGACACCATTCCCGGCCGGTCGATCGGCTTGCCTGCTTCGTCGTGGAACGAGCAGGCGACATAGACGGTGCTTCCGTCGGGTGCGAGGTCGAGTCCCTCCGGCGACATGGGCGTGCCCGACGTGTCGACCAACGGAACGAGTCCGGCGATACCGAGGGTGGTCGCGGAGACGACGGCCAATGCGGGCTCGGGCCCGCGGACGGCGACGTGGACGCGCCGTCCGTCCGGGTCGACGGCGATCGCGCCCGCACCGGGAAGCCGGACGGTGCCCACGATCTCGTCGGTTGTCGTGTCGACCGCGAGGAGCCCGTCGTCGGTTGTCACGTAGACGAAAGCACCGTTGGGGCCCGCCACGATGTCGTACATCCGGCACGCCGACGTCGTGACCGTGTGCGAAACCGTCCGCGCGGTAACGTCGACGGTCAGCATCCGCGTGCCGGAACAATCGCCGGTGCTCCCGTCGGAGACGTACAACCGGCTGCCGTCGGGGCTGACCGCCAGGCTGCCCGGCTGGAAGTCGCCGGGAAGCGTGACGCGGCTGACGGAGCCGTCGCGGAGGCGAACCAGTGAGACGTCGGCGTGCCACCGCCGGACCGCGAAGAGATGCTGACCGTCCGGGGCGATCGCCAGTGCGCTGAGCAGGTCACCGTAGTCGCCGACCGGGATGGAGCTGTCGTCCCGGTTCGTGTAACCGACGTACGCGGCCGACCCGCCGGCCACCACCAGCGCGGCCGTCGCCCAGAGCAGCACCCGCTTCCACGCGCGGGGCCGGGTCACCGCCGCCGGGGCGGGCGGGGACACCGCCGGCGGGTGCCCGGCATCCGGTCGACGCGCGACGGGGACGGCGTTCAGCGGCGTGCCGGCCGCTGCCGGTCGGTCGGGCTCCGCGAAACAGACAACGCAGATCGTCGCCGCCGTTCCGTTCCGCGTGCCGCATTCGGTGCATTCCCAACCGTCCATGTGGGTCCACCCGGGATCGCGTTCGGCTGTCGTGGTCGGATGAAGGGCTGGCGCGATTGTCCGCCCGATGCGTCGGCACGCGGGAGCGAACGCGTCGCAGACACACGAACAGATGATTCGAAACCACCGCCACGGGTATCAGGTGGCATGGATCGTCACCTCTTCAAGGCACTGCTCTTCGCCTGGGATCGGGCCGAGTTCCGTGCCGGTCTGCAGCACCTGATCGACCTCGACGAGGTGACCGACCTGTTGGCCGCCCTCGCCGTCGACGACCACGACCATGAGGTCGAGTTGCGGGCGATGGAGCTGCTCCGGTCCGGCCTGGACACCGACGAGATCCGGCGCGCGACACTGCTCCTCGTCGAGGACGACGACGTGCGGCACAACCTGGCGGCCGCCGTCACCGACAGCATCGCCGACCGTCCCGACCTCGCGTGGGCGATCCGGTCTGCGCTGGAGGATCCGGACGTCCGTACCGAGCTGCGCGAGGCGCTCGAGTCAGCGCCGCTGCGTGCCGTGGTCTGGAAGGTGATCGAGAACCAGCTCGGGGGACGCCGGTGGGCGCTGATCCGCGAGGCGGTGATCCTGATCGTGCGGCATCGGCACGCCCGCCGGCTCGTCCTGGCACTGCGGCGCCACGGCGTCATCCGCGAACTGCGCCGCCGGGACGCTGGATCCGTGCCTGACAGGAAAGAGGTGCACTAGACTAGACGCACGTCGTGGCCGGCTGGACGTAGCGGTGGTCGGTCGTCACCCAGCCGTGGCGGCCGTTGCCCAGGGTGGTGCGGTAGCGGCTGGTGGAGCCGGCGTCGCGGTCGACCCAGAACGAGGTGCCGCGGGCCCAGGTCGTCCAGGGTTCGTCGGCGGACGCCGAGGTGAACACCCGGACGTCGCGGGCGGTGACGACCATGCACGTTCCGCCGACGATGCCGACCGCCGGTGCGGTGGAGTCGGCCGGCCGGGCGAGCGCGTCGTTCCCGCCGATCAGACCGGTGGTGCGCACCACGGCGTAGGCCGCCAGCATGAGCACCAGCAGCGCGACACCCGCCGCGGCCGGCCGGCGCCACCGGGGCCGCCGCTGGGTGGCCGATGGTGGCGGGCCGGGATGATCGCGGGGGCGGGCCGGTGCCGCGGACCGCGCGGCCTGATGTGCCTCCCAGGCGGCCTGCCACATGATCGCGAGATCGCGGCGCCACGCCTCGTCGTCGAAATACGACAGGAATACCGAGAACGTTTCGTACTGCGGGAATGAACGATAGTTGAACCAGTCCGAGATCGTCGATTTCCGCAGACCGGTTCGCCGGGCAATATGCCGCACCGGTCGCCGACTTCCGGTCGTTCGCTCGCAATATTCCTCGATCGTGCGCCAGAGCTCTTCCACCGGCGTGGGCGCGCCGGACCGGGGCGAGTCCGTCCTGCCGCCGAGTATGCCAATCGATGCAAATGGGCGAGCCCTGTCCGGTGTCCGGATCGGGTGTCCGGCGTCCGGCGACGCGTGACCGCACCGGGCCCTCGTCACAGGCTGAGCGGACACATTCGAAAGGAGACCATGGTGAGAATCCGGATCCGGGTCGCCGTCGCGACCACCGCGCTGCTCGTCGCCGGCGGGCTGTTGACGGCGACCAGTCCGACCGCCGCCGCGGCGGCCGACGACACGGCGGAATCGGCCGATGCCGCAACCGCTCCCGCATCGTGTCCGAAGAATCCGGCGGTCGGGAAGATCTGTGGACACACCCGCATCCTGCTGGTGAAGTACTCAGTGAGCCATTCCGGGCAACGTGTTGATCACGGGTGGTGATCATGTGGTGCGGGCATGGTCGTAGTGGAGGATGGCCAACGCGGCAGCGACGATCCGGCCGATGTTCCAGGGGCATAGGCTGATGTTGCGCAGCGCTTTGAAGGTCATCTGCAGGATGGCGTTGCCGCGTTCACCGATCGCGCGTACGCCGTTGTGTGCTCTGTTGAACTGCTGTTCGGCCGCGGTGAGTGTGGTGTCCTTTCGGCTTCTTGAACGCCACGGTGATGGTGTCGGCTTCGCCCTCGTAGCCGAGATCGCCGAGGCGGCGTAGGTCGCCGGCTGCCTCGACCAGGGCGGGCAGGATCTCGGTGTGGGTGCGTACGGCGGTGGTGTCGTGCTCGCGGCCGGGGCGCACGTCGGAGGTCCAGATCGGCCATCCGTCGGGTGCGGTGATGACCTGGATGTTGCCGCCGTGGTTGGCGTGCTTGCCCGACCACCACAGATCGACGCCAGGTGTCGGGCCCGGGGTGGACACCCGGTCGGTCTCGATCAAGGTGCCGTCGATGGCGACGTGGCTGTGCCCGGCCATCTTCGCGGCCAGCAACGCGCCGTGCAGGCTGGGTGCGCGGGCGGCGAGCACGCCGATGCCTTCGTGGAGGTAGTTGTAGCCGGTGGACTCGCTGATCGCGTTGTCACCGGCCAGTTGACTCATCCGGGTGCCGTCGCAGAACCACCGCAAGACAAGCACCGCCTGGTCATGGGTGGTCAACGCGCGGGTACCGGCACGGGTGCCCCGCCGCAGTCGCTCGGCGTCCAGCAGGTCGGCCAGCAACGCCACCGTCTCCTCGCGTACCGGCAGGGTGGCGGTATATGTGACACTCATCGTCGACGCAGGATCCCTATGAAGTTGATCTGTGAGAGGACCACCTTTATACCGGGATTCTGCGTCTTTTCGTTGCACCACAACACGTTCAGCGTGTCGCCGGCATCCACCCCACGCCAGTTACGCTACATCACACTTCGTTACTCGGAATGGCTCATTGCGGTGATGACCGCCGACGCCGCATGGAGCCGGTGCCCGCCCTACCGTGAGCGGCTGCGTCGTAGGGGATCCCCCGGATCCCCGTCCTGGCGGGGTCTGGCAAGGTCGATTGGTGACCTGGGAAACCGCGTGCAGGTTCTGCTGACGCTGGTGGAGCAGCTGCCACCGGCGCTGATCTACCTGGTGGCCGCCCTGCTGGTGACCGCCGAAACGGCGTGGATCTTCGGGCTTGTGCTGCCGGCCGAAGCGACCCTGCTGCTCGTCGGCTTCCTCGCGTACCTCGGCACGCTGCGGCTGCTGCCGGCATTGCTGGTCATGACGGTCGCGGCCCTGGTGGGCGACTTCCTGGCCTGGCGGGCGGGCCGCCGCTACGGCCCGCGCGTGCGGGCCAGCCGGGTCGGCCGGCGGGTCGGTGACCAGCGGTGGGACCGGGGCCACTCGATGCTGCGCCGGATGGGTGGTCGGGGCGTCTTCGCCGCCCGGTGGATCGCGTTCATCCGGACGCTGGTGCCACGGCTGGCCGGCAGCGCCGGCATGCCGTACCGCGAGTTCGGGCCGTGGAACGCCGTCGGTGTGGTCACCTGGGTTTGCACCTCGGTGCTTATCGGTTACCTGGCGGGCACCTCCTACAAGGAGGTCTCGGAGCGACTCGGCCGGGCCACCGGGGCGGTGCTCGCGTTCGTCGGTTGCGTACTGCTGATTGTCCTGGTCGGGCGCTGGCTGGGCCGCAACCCCGATCCGACCCGGGCGCTGCTGGCCCGCACGGGCCTCCTGCCGGCGCTGCGCTGGTTGCAGCGCCGGCACGGCGCGCTGTACGCCCGGCTGTCCCTGCACATCGGTCCCGGCTGGGCACTGGTGATCAACCTGGTGATCGGGCTGGCGCTCCTGTTCGTCGGCAGCCTCGGGTTGATCTGGCTGGTGAGTGCGCTCGTGGACTACAGCGGGTTGTCCGAACTGGACACCGCGATCGCCCGGAGCCTGCGCGACCGCGCGGCCTCCGACGTCGACTCGGCGGCGACCGCGATCGTCACCACCGCCCGCGGATCGGTGCTCACCGCGGTGGTGGCGCTGGTCGCGCTGTTCCTCGGCTGGCGATACCACGCCTGGCAGAACCGGGCCTGGCGCGACGAGGCCGGGCGGGCGGACCTGGTGACGATGCTGGGCACCGTCGGGGCGTTCCTGCCCCTGGTGCTGCTGGCGATCGCGGCCAGGGTGCTGCCGCACGCGGACGCCGACGACCCGGCCGGCCGGTCGGTGCTGCCGACGCCGGACTCGGTGGAGCCGTTCGAGACGGCCCGGCTGTTCGGCGCCGGCCCGGTCGTCACCGCCAGCCTGTGCACGCTGGCCTGGTTGGTCGCCCGCTACGTGCACTGGCCGTGGGCGGTCACCGCGTGGACCGGCGCGGCTGCCGGCACGGTCCTCATCGTCGGCGCGCGGGTCTACCTCGGCTGGAGCTATGCGAGCGAGGCCGTCACGTCGGTGCTCGTCGGCGTGCTGTGGACGGCCGTGTTCATGGTCGCCTGGACCACCCGCGACCACACGGTCGCGGCCGACCCGGACCCACCATCCGACCAGACCCGTGAGCCGTCGCCGCCCGGGACTCCTTCGTAGCCGGGGCTACGAAGGAGGTCCACGGTCCCCTACGAGATCGCGATCGGTGCCCGGTACTGCTGTTTCGGGCCGCAGAACGTGAACGGCGCCGGGTCCAGGTTCACCCGGCACACCTGCACCACGACCAGGTCGATCGGTGTCGCCGTCACGGCGGCGAGCCGGAAGGCGAACCTGACGGTGCCGTTGTCGACGCGCGCAGACTCGGTGTCGACCACCCTCGCACCCGCGATCGCGGTGAAGGTGACCGTCGAGAACCGGAAGTCGTCGGCGCATTCGGGTGTCGACACGTCCCCGGACACCGGTTGGTCCACGAGAATCCCGGTCACGTCGGCGACGACCGGGCCGCCGCCCAACGGCGGCAGATGCCAGCCGAGCAGGCCCTTGGTGCGGCCATGTGGGCACGCGTCACCGGAGTCGGCGGCGAAGGGCTGCTGGACAACGGTGTCCTGAGCCGCCGCAGCGGTGGACGCCGACACAGGTGCCGGAAATATCAGGCCTGCCACGACGGCACCCAACATGACCACCGTGGTGCGAAGCCTTCTCACCCGCGTTTCACTCATCATGTATCCAATCGGTCAGGTGACGGACGCGGATCCGCAGCCGCATCATGCCGATCCCGATTGCAACCCGGTTGCAGCGGATCCGATCTCATCGATGAATGTTTCAATGCAACTTCGATGAAGGCGCCGGCGCATCCTGCGTGCGGTGGTCCGGGACCGTAGCTCGGACCCTCGCAGGGTGGAGGCGACCCGACGTGCGCGCTTCGCGGTCAATCAGCGCTTCGCGGTTTTCCAGGCGTGTGCGTGCGTGGTTCCATCCCGACCCGGGCCGGCGGCGGTGGGTCGTGCACCTCCTCGTGTTCACGCTCGTCGTGTCGGTGTCGGTCGTTGCGATGACCTTGTTGCCTCGCGTGCCGGCGGAGGCCGCGGACACGGATCCGTTGCCGCGGGAGCCCACGGCGGCGGTGGGCGCGTTGGAGGGCACGCACGGCGTGACCAACGACGGCCATGCGACCTACACGGTGCCCATCGTGGCGCCACCGGGGATCGCCGATCTGTCCCCGAGCATCGCCCTGTCGTACACGTCCGGTGCCAGGGACGGGGTCGCCGGCGAGGGGTGGGAGGTCTCCGGCTTCTCCGCGATCGAGCGGTGTGCGTTGGCCTCGGCCCAGTCCGACGGGTACGCGCGGCCGGTCGGGGACCCCGCCGGGCGGCCGGACGCGTTCTGTCTCGACGGGCAACTGCTCGTGGTGGTGCGCGGGACCTACGGCGCGGACGGTTCGGAGTACCGCACCGAGGTGGACTCGCACACGCGCATCGTGCTGAGCCGCCCGGGTGGGGCGGCGATCGGGCCGGCGGGATTCGAGGTGCGTCGCAAGGACGGTCGGATCCTGCGGTACGGATTCGCCGCGGACGCGATCGAGGTGTGGGCCGGTGCGTCGAACCGGCGGTGGGCGGTCAAGGAGGAGCAGGACCGCAACGGCAACTACCTGGAGATGGTGTACGCGCGGGCGTGTACCGGCCCGGCCCAGGCGCCGACCTGCACCCGGTCCGCGCCGTCGGAGGTCCGGTACGGCGGCCACCGCTCGTCGGGCACCGGGGCGCGGGCGCACGACCGGTCGATCCGGTTCGTCTACGAGGACCGGGCCGACGGGTGGATGGCGCACACCCATGGCATGCGGGAGCTGGAGTGGCGGCGGATCAACCGGATCGAGACGGTGGTCGGCGGCACGGTGGTGCGCCGGTACAAGTTCGAATACGACGCGCGCCAGGACGTCAGCCGGCTCCTGCGGCTGCGCGAGTGTGTCGACGACCCGACCGCTGAGGTGTGCAAGCCGCCCACGACGTTCACCTACGACAACTCGCAGGGCTTCTCGGCCACGCCGACGAACGGGCCCGCCGTCTCGTCGATGTTCGGCAACGGGCTGGGCAGTTACGCCGTCGGTCGCACCATCGTGCTCGACGCGAACGGCGACGGCCTGGACGACCTCGTGTACCCGGCGCCGACGGCGCGGTACACGTGCGACCCGGCGCTGAACAGCTGCAGCGGATCGTGGACGTACCGCCTCGCGCTGGCCACCGGCGACCGGACCAACCCGTACACCGTGCGGGACACGGGACTCGGGTCGCAGCCCTCGCTGGGGTTCACGTTCTGGTGCATCTCGCAGGACAGCGTCATCGACTACAACGGCGACAACCGCGACGACCTGGTCAGCACCTGCGACGGCCATACGCAGGGCAAGGTCCTGGTGTCCACCGGCACCGGGTTCACGCAGGAGCAGATCCCGGTGATCCCGACCGCCCAGGTGGAGTCGTTCTGGCTCGCCGACCTCAACGGCGATGCGCTCGCCGACGTGCTGCGATGCCAGTCGGCCTCGCTGCTGCTGTACCTCAACCGCGGTCCGGGCCTCGGTTTCGAGGCGGCCCGGACGCTGCCGAACTACGGTCACCAGGGCCTGTCACCGCTGACCGGCATCACCGGTGGCCCGCCCGAGCCGTGTGAGGCGCCGATGTTCGTCGACTTCGACGCCGACGGCGTGGTCAACGCACTCAAGCGGCAGTGGACGTTCGACAGCTCGCCCAACCCGCAGACGTTTGTCTGGACCGAGACGTGGGAGGCGCTGTCGATCGACGCGACCGGTGCCCGCTGGTCGGAGCCGGTGCTGACGTTCAACGAGACGATCGACGCGTCCCTGCCCGCCCCGGAGGACATCTACGACCTCACGCCGTACTGGGCGGGCGACGTGACCAACACCGATCCCGGCGACGACAGCGGCCAGGTCACGGCCACGACGTACGCGCGGAAATGGCAGATGCGCGTGCTCGACGTCGACGGCGACGGCCTCGACGACATCCTGCGCTACGACGGGACCCAGGCCAATCCGGTACGGGTGCACATCAACGCCGGCAAGGGCTTCACGTCCCCCATGCCCACGCTGGTCGGTGATCCGGCGTGGGACTGGTACCGGGTCAGCGCGTACAGCTTCGCCCGTGCACAGTTCGTCGACTACGACAACGACGGCCGCGACGACGTGTTGATGCCGATCGGTGACCCGCGCCAGCCGGCGAACCTGCGCTGGGTGGTGCACAAGACGCAGGACCGTGCCACGACCCGCCCCGAACTGGTCGGCACGATGAACCTGGCGGAGCGTTCGCTGCCGGTGCGCGGCGACGTCGACGGCGACGGCAGCAGCGACCTCATCCTGGTGGCCGACGCGCCGGGGCTGGTCGACCAGGTCGGCAACCCGGCCGGCCAGCTGACGATCCGGTGGGGCAACCACGCCCGGGGCAACTTCCTCGTCAGCGCCCGCGACGGCATGGGCGAGACCATCACGTTCGACTACTCGGCCACCAACGCGGCCGGGAACCGGACCTACCAACGGACGACCTTCTGCCAATCGCGGCGCGGTTGGTGCCTGAACCGGGCCGGCCCGCTGGTGTCCAGCGTCCAGGTCCGCGTCGCCGAGCGGCAACCAGGGGTTCCCACCGAGACATTCCGGCGGATCAGCTTCCAGCGGATCACGTACCAGGACGGCAAGCGGGCCTGGTACGGCCGCGGAAACCTGGGGTTCGCCCGGCGCGTGACGACGACGTGGGGTGAGGCCGACACCGACGTGATCGAGTCGGTCACGAGCGACTACGACAACACCACGTACCTGAACACGACGACCGGTTCGCCGATCCGGCACTGGTACCCCAATGCCGGCCGCCTGACCAATGAGCGGATCGTGTCCGCGGGCGTGACGGAGGGCCTGGACACGCCCCGCACCGTGCAGCGCATCGTCGAGACCGGCCCGATCAGGTACGCCGTCAAACTGTCGCCGGAGTCGGTGCCGTTCGCCGTCGAGGAGAGCCGCTCCAGCACGGTGACCGCGCAACGGTCGTCCGCCGACATCCGCGGCGTGAGGTCGTCGCTGACGTCGACGGCCTACGACGGGGACGGCAACCTGACGTCCACGAACACGTTGGTGCGCAACGGTTCCGGCGCGGAGATCGAACGGACCGTCGAGGAGAACACGTACGACGCGACCCCGTCCCGGCGCACCAACTGGCTCATCGGCCTGCGCACGCGGGTGAAGACCACCCACACCCGGCAGGGTCGCACCGAGGTGCGTACCACGGCGTTCACCTACACGGCCGGTGACCGCGCGCTCCCGTTCACGTCCGTTCGGGAACCGGACGACCCCGTGTACCGGACGTCCGAGATGGGCACCCACGACGAATACGGCCACGTCATCAGCCAGCAGATGAGCGCCACGGGCCTGGGTACGCGCACGACGCAGTTCTCGTACGACATGGCGACGCTGTTCCCGACGCGGGAGACGAACCCCATGGGGCACGTCACCCAACTGGTCACCGACACCCGGCTCGGCACGGTGCTCGTGCGCGTCGACCCGAACGGCGTCGTGACGCGCTCCGCGTACGACGGGTTCGGCCGGCTCGCCCGCGAACGCGGGCCGAACGGGGACACCGTGACCACGTACGCCCGCGTGGACACGGATACGAGCGCGAACCCGCGGGCACGGGTCCGCACCACGAAGCTGATCGCGGGCGGTGCCACGTCGACCGAGTTCCAGGACGCGCTCGGTCGGACCGTCGAGACGCGGGCGAACGGGTACGCCGGCACGACCGTGGTCACCGAGTCCACCTTCGACTTCGCCGGCCGCCCGCTCACGGTGTCCCGACCGCACCTGCCGAACGACACCAGCCAGGGCGCCACCCGCAACATCTACGACGCGCTCGGTCGCCTCGTCACCACGCAGCGGCCCGACGACAACGCCACGGGTGGCATCGCCACCACGAACGTGCGGTATGGCGGGCCGGACGAGGCGCCGTCGGCGGCGGCGTTCACCGCCGAGGTCCGCGCCTCCGCCGCCGATGCCGTCGCGGTCACCGACCCGCTCGGCCGGCGCACCGTCCAGGTCAAGGACGTCGACGAGGCGCTGGTGGCCACCGTGGACGCCGCCGGGTCGGTCACCCAGGTCGAGTACGGACCGTTCGGAGCGGCGCGCCGGATCGTGAACCCGCGCGGCTCGGTGACCACCTTCGAAACGGACCGGTGGGGACGCACCACCGCCGTCGCGAGCGGCGACACGGGCCGCCACACCTACACGTGGACGGCGTACGGGCAGCTGGCCCAGCACACCGACCCGCGCGGGCAGACCACCCAGAACGTCTACGACCAGCTGGGCCGGATCACCCGGCGCACGGATCCGCGCGGCATCGCGACCTGGCGCTACGACGGGCCGGGCCCGAACGCGATCGGCAAGCTGACGCAGGTCAGCAACCCCGAAGACGGCTTCACCCAGCTCAGCTACGAGCCGGTGCCGGCGAGCGGCCCGAACCGCGGTCTGCTGGCCGCGACGGAGCAGACCATCGACGGTCGCTCGTACCGCCTCGGTTACGGCTACGACCAGTTCGGCCGCAACACCCGTCTGGAGTACCCGGGCGCCGCCGGCGAGGCGTTCGGCGTCACCTACGCCTACGACGCGGGCGGCCTGCTCACCGCCGTCCGGGACGCCACCACGAACAATCCGTACTGGACCTTCGTCGACGACGACCAGGGCTACCGCGTCGGCGTGGAGCGGCTCGGCAACAACGTCACCACCACGTCGAGGTTCCAACCGCTGAGCGGACGGCCGTTGAGCGTGGTCGCGGCGGGCAGCGCCGGCACGGTGCAGAATCTCGAGTACGGCTACGACGCGGTCGGAAGCGTCAAGCACATGCGCGACGGCGTCCGCGCGGACCGGTCGAGAAGCTACACATACGACACCGTCAACCGGCTGACGCAGACCCAGCTGTTGACGGGCAACAACCCGGCGACCCCCGGCCAGGTGGACGAGTCGTTCGCCTACGACACGGCCGGCAACTTCACGTCCAAGAGCGGCGTCGGGACGTACACCTACCGGCCGGCGACCGACATCCTGCCCCACGCCCCCATCACCGCCGGGCAGAACGCGTACAGCTGGGACGCGGCCGGCAACCAGGTCGGCCGGACGGGTCCGGGTGTCGCCGGCGGCAGGCAGGCGGTCACCTGGTCGCCGGCGAACCTGCCGACCTCGATCTCCCTCGGAACCGGGCCGGGTCTGACGACGACGTTCCGGTACAACGCGGCCGAAGAGCGGGTGCAGCGACGCGCCCCGGACGCCACGACCACGTACGTCTCGGGACTGTACGAACGCCGCGAGCCGGCCGGCGGCGGCACCACCGAGCACCGCTACTACGTGCGGGCCGGCGACAAGACCGTCGCGCAGGTGGTGAAGACCGAGTCGTCCGGCACGCTGCAGACCAGAACCGTCACCTACGAGCACCCGGACCGGCTCGGCTCGCCGCTCGACCACAGCGACCCGGCCGCCGCGCGTGGCCACAGCCAGCGGTTCACCGCGTACGGGGCGAACCTCGACCCGAACTGGCGGGTGACCGGTGAGCGCGGCTTCACCGGGCACGACCACGACGCCGACCTCGGGTTGATCGACATGGACGGTCGGCTCTACGACCCGGTCCTCGGCCGGTTCCTCTCGGCCGACCCGAGCATCGTCGGGGTGACCGAGGGCCCGGCGCCCGCGGACCGGCTCGTCGCGCGGGTCGCCGAGGCCGGCGCGCCCGGCGGCGGCACCGCCCCGACGATGGCAGCCGCCGACCTGCTCCAGCCGTACGGATACGCCGCGAACAACCCGCTCGCCTACCTCGACCCGGACGGTCGGGACCCGAGAGCGTTCTACAAGATCCAGGCGGCCGTGGAGCAGATCGCCGACGCGGTCCGCGACTCGACGCTGGGTGAGGCCGCCGCCGGGTTCACCGCCGGCGTGGCGCTCAGCGCCGTACCCGGCGGCTCCATCGCCGGAGCTGTCCTTTCCATCGACCCACCGAGCCGCACCTTCGAGTTCGCCCGTGGCGCCGGGGAGGCCGTGTACGGCGTCGGTCAGTTCGTCGCGGGCGCCTTCGGGACGGCCGGCGGCGGGGCACTCACGGTGACCGGGGCCGGTGCCCCCGCCGGCGTGCCCGTCGTCGCGGTCTCGACCGGCGCGATGGCCGAAGCCGCCATCGACGTGGCGTCCGGTGTGGCGACGATGATGCACGCCGCGGCAATGCCCTCCGACGGCGGGCCGACCGGCGGTGGCGAGGGCACGGCGGGCACCGTCGTCGCGGCCCCGCCGGCGGCCGTAGGCGGGCCCGCATCGGGGAACGGACCGCCGACGCTGACGGCGTCCTCGAGGCCGGATTCCTCCGTCCTCGGCCGGAACATCGAAGCGAAGACCCGGGTCAAGCGGCCGGAGGGCAGCGCCGCGCACCACATCGTGGCGGGCAAGGGCCGCAGCGACGCGTCGGCGCCGGCGCGGGCGGTACTGGAAAAGCACGGGATCGACATCAACTCGGCGGAGAACGGCGTGTTCCTGCCGGCGAATTCGACGTCGCCGAACCCAACGGGCGCGACGGTCCACTCCACGTTGCACCACGAGGCCTACTACGCCAACGTCAACGACTGGATCCGCAACGCCGACATCGTCGGTGGCAGGGAGGCGGTGCTGCGTACGCTGAACGACATCAGGACGATGTTGGAAACGGGAACCTGGGTTGACTGACGCCACCCCTCCGCGCATCTTCAAACTGCGGGTCGAGGAGGGCTCGGAGTGGACTCTGCCGCTCGACGACGAGGACATCGGACTCTTCGCCGGATTCGACGGCACACGACGCGCCGCCACCTGGTCTCCGGTGCCGATGTACCTGCTGCGGGCGAACGAGGGCCGACCGCTGCGCCCGGCGGACCTGCCGTGGCTGGGCAGACATGTCCTCGTCCTCCGGGACACGGCGATCGCCGTGGTCGGCCCGCTGCTGGCCGACCACGGCGAACTGCTGCCGCTCGCGTGCGCCGACGCGAACCTGGTTGTCTTCAACGCCACCCGGGTCATCGACGCACTCGACGAGGAACGCTCCGATGTGCTCCGGCTCGGGCCGGCGCAGATCCTCGACATCCGCAGGGCCGCATTCCGCGGTGAGCTCCTGACGGGATCCGCCGTGTTCAAGATCCCGCAGATGCTGTTCGGCCCCCTCTACTTCACGTCCACGATGGTGGAACGCATCCGGGCCACCGGACTCCACAGTGGAGTCACATTCCGGGAGGTAGGTGCTCGCCCCGGTGCGACGAACCCCGGCGGTCGATGAAGTCGTCGACGAGCGCGTTGACCGCGTCGGGAACCTCGAGCGCGACGAGGTGCGCCGCCCCGTCGAGGATCTGTAGTTCGGCGCCCGGAATGACCTCGGCCATCCGTCGGACCTCGGGCAACGGGAACGTCGTGTCCTCGCGTCCGGCGACCACCAGCACCGGGGTTCGGATCGTCCCGAACAGTTCCGACTGGTCGGGCCGCAGCGGGACGACGCTGCGGATCGCGTACGACACCGACCGCACGTCGACGGCTCGGGCGCCGGCCAGCACGTGTCGCACCGCGGCCGGCCGTTCGCGTCGTGACGTCGGACCGAGGAAGGCCCGCACCACCGAGCGGGTCAACGGCGGGCGGACTCCGCCGAGCAGCCGGGCCATCGTCAGCAGGGCCCCGTACTCGAACCGTTGTCGGTTCGGCGGAGCCGACGCGGTGCCGTTCAACAGGACCGCACAGCCGATCCGGTCGGGATGGCGGGCCGCGAACGTGCCGCCGATCATCGCACCCCAGGAGTTGCCGAGCAGGTGCGTGCGTTCGATGCCCAGCGAGTCGAGGATCGCCGTGATCACGTCGGCGCACTCGTCGAAGGTGAAGGTCCGGCCGAGCGGGCTGCTCCGCCCATGGCCCGGCGGGTCGACAGCCACCGTCGTGTACCGCCCGGCGAAGTGCTCGACCTGGGCCGCCCACAGGGTGTGGTCCATGAGCAGGCTCGGCCACATGACGATCGCCGGCGCCGCCGCGGATCCGTTGCCCCGGACGGTGACCGCGATCTCGCCGAGCCGTGTCCCGATCCGCAGCGTACGGTCGCGCATGGTGCCTCCTCATCCGCATGCCGGACGGCAGCCGTCAGTGTCGCCTCCGACGCAGGGCCGAGTTAACCAGGTATGTCGATGGGCCGGCGAGGCCGCTGACGCCCGACGGGCTGCCCTCCCGGACCTGGTGCGGGCCGACGACGGCAGGTATACACAGCCGCATGATCGTTGAGCCTTTGGAACTGGTCGTGGCGACCGCCTTTGACGGGCCCGACCGGGACGGCATCGATGCCGACGACATCGCCACCGCCGTGGCCGGACTCGACGTGACGGTGCCGGCGCCGCTGCGGGACTTCTACGCGGTGGCCGGCCGCTACGACGGGATGATGTCGGCCCATTCGCGGTTCCAGACGCCGGAACGGTTGCGCGTCACCGACGGGCATCTGGTGTTCTGCCACGAGAACCAGCACGTGATGGAGTGGGGGCTGCGGCTGAGCGAACTGACCGGACCCAACCCCGCCGTGTACGTGCAGATGACCGACGGTCCCGACGTCGGCCGGTGGAGCCTCGAGGCGAAGACCCTGTCCGCGTTCCTGCTCGGCGTCGGCTGCTGGCAGGCCGCCCTCGCCTGCGACGAATCCGGCGAGTCCGAACTGGCGGAAGCCGACAGCGCCAGGCTGGCCAGCCTGCTGACCCCCGTCGGTGACCCGGATCTGCGCGAGGGCGGACCCCTGCTCGGCTACGTCGACCGCGACCACCGGGTGGTGGTGGCCCACGACCGCAGGCACACCACCCTCTTCGTCGGCACCCCGGTCGAAGACGGCCTGGAGGACTTCGAACAGCGCTCCGGCCTCGACGTCAACTACTACTGATCGGTGACCCCGACCGGCGTTCGTTGACCTTCGCCCCGGGTGAAGGTTGACACTGGGAGCCGTGGACGATCTTCTGCCGATCGGCGCGTTCTCGCGTGCCACGTTGATCTCGGCGAACACGTTGCGCGCCTACCACGAGTCCGGGTTGCTCGTGCCGGCTGTGGTGAATCTGCGGACGGGTTACCGCGGATACGGCGTCGCCCAACTCGGTGACGCCGCGGTGATCCGGCACCTGCGTGCGCTGGACGTGCCGTTGGCCGCGATTCGGGAGGTGCTCGCCTCCCGGGACCCGGCGGTGACCCGCCGGGTACTGGTCGAACATCACGAACGGACGCTGGCCCAGCAGGCGCGGGTGGAGCAGATCCTGCGGGTCACCGGTGATCTGCTCGCCGATCCGGCGGCGGTGACGCCGGCCGTGGTGACCGAGCGGACGATGCCGCCCGTTCGGGCCTTCACCATGACCGGCGAGGTCCGCGAAGACCAGTTCGCCGCCTTCCTCGGCGAGGCGTACCCGTTGCTCTACGCCTCCGTCGCCGAGGCGGGCGCGGTCGCCGCCGGCCCACCCGGGGCATTGTTCCCGGTCGAGTACCACGACGAACCCATGCCCGTCACCGCCTACGTTCCGGCCGAGCGCGGCACCGCCCGCCTGCCGGGCGGCCGGTTCGCCGTCGCCGAGTTCGTCGGGCCCTACCGGAGCATGTCGGCCGGCTACCGGGCGCTCGGCGGCTGGCTGGCCGGCACCAACCTCGCCATCGCCGACCGGATCCGGGAGATCTACGTGATCGGGCCCGACGACGAGGTGGCCGAGGACGGCTACCGCACGGAGATCTGCTGGCCCGTTCGAGTCCCGGAGGACTAATGCTCACCCTCGCCCACATCACGTTCGACTGCACCGACGCCGCGGCACTGGCGGGCTTCTGGTCGCGGGCACTTCGACACCCCGTCGACGACGGTGCCAACGAGTACTTCGCGACCATCGGCGCCGCGGATCCCGGCCCGACACTCATGTTCCTCAAGGTCGACGAACCCAAGTCCGCCAAGAACCGTTGCCACCTCGACCTGACCGCCGACGACCGGGCCTCGGAGGTGAAGCGCCTGATCGACCTCGGCGCCACCTACCAGGCCGAACATGACGAACACGACCATCGGTGGATCGTTCTTCAGGACCCGTCCGGAAATGAGTTCTGTGTGGCCTGAACCGTCGTCAGTGGTACCAGTGGCCGGCGTCGTCGACCCGGCGGCAGCCCAGCGCTTGGTACACCGCGTCGACCAGTGACTGGCCACGCTCGTTGACCCCGAGCCCGGTGCCCTGACGGTTCATCGTGTACCCGAACGACAGCCGCAGCCCCGGGTCGGCGAAGCCGAGGCTGCCGCCCATGCCCGGGTGCCCGAACGCGGTCTCGGTCAGCAGGAGGCCCTCCCGGTCGGCGACCGGCAGGTGGCTGTTGTCGATGGTCTTGGTGTAGCCCATCGACCAGCGGGTCGGTACCAGGAGGACCGCGTCCACCGAGGTGGCCGCGACCACCGCGCCCATCCGGTACAGCTGGGCGGGACCGACCAGGGTCACCCCGTCCACCGTGCCGCCCAGCGCCAGCGGGCGGTACATGCCGGCCAGTCCGCGCGCCTGGGTGATCCCGCCGATCGCGCCCATCTCGGCCGCGTGCGCCGCCCGGCTGTCGGACTCGCCCGGCACCAGCATGTAGCCGCCGTTGTTGGCCAGCACCAGACCGGGCACCGACGCGGGGTCGGACAGCGCCGCCACGTAGAAACTGGGCACGGCGTCGCCCGGCCCGGCCGGCGCGGCGGGGACCGTCGGCGCGACGCGGGGCTCGTGCTCCGCCGGCAGGCCGAGCCAGAACTCCAGCCCCAACGGACCGGCCACCTCGTCGGCGAAGAACGTGCCCAGGCTGCGGCCGCTGACCCGGCGCACCACCTCGCCCACCAGGAAGCCGAACGTCAGCGCGTGGTAGCCGTTGCGGGTACCGGGGCGCCAGAACGGCTCCTCCGCGGCCAGCGCGTCGGCCATGAGCTGCCAGTCGTAGAAGCACCCCGCCGGCAGCGGCGCGCGGACGGCCGGCAGGCCGGCCTGGTGGCTGAGCAGGTGCCGGACCAGGACCGACTCCTTGCCGTTCTTGCCGAATTCCGGCCAATAGGTGACGACCGGTGCGTCGAGGTCGAGTTGGCCCCGGGCGGCGAGGATGTGGGCGCACAGCGCGGTGGCGCCCTTCGTCGCCGACCAGACATGGCCGAGGGTGTCCCGGTCCCAGACCCGACCGGTGGTGGGGTCGGCGGTGCCGCCCCACAGGTCGACGACGGTCTCGCCGTCGACCGTCACGCACACCGACGCGCCGACCTCGCCACGCTCGGCGAAGTTGCGCTCGAACTCGTCGCGGACCCCGGCGAAGCGGGGGTCGAAGGTGCCGTCGATCGCCATACCCGCGATCGCAGCACCGGCGATCCCGGCGCGACAGTACGAAGTTCCGCACTCATAACATCGGTACCGTGGTCGCATGCCGTTCGCCGGTCGGGCCGCGGAGCTGTCGCAGGTGCTCGACGCCGTCCTCCCGGTGCCGACCGGTGGGCTGGTCGCGGTCGCCGTGTCCGGGGAGGCGGGCATCGGCCGGTCCCGGCTGCTGGTCGAGGCCACCGACCGGCTGCGGAGCCGTGGCTGGCGGGTGCTGGCCGTACCGGGAGACCGGCTTCAGCGCCGCATCCCGTACGGCACGCTGGCCGCCGCGGTGCGGGCGTTGCAGCCCGACAACGCCTACACCGACGGGCTGCGGGCGGAAACGGTCGCCGCCCTGGAGGCCGGCTCCGGTTCGGACTTCGCCCGCGCGTGCGCCACCACGACGCGCCTGCTCGCCGCGCTGTCGGCGGCGGGACCGCTGGTCGTCGTCGCCGATGACGTCGCCGACCTCGACGAGGACTGCCTGACCCTGTTCACCGTGGTGCTGAGCCGGTTGGCCCCGGCACCGCTGGCGGTACTGCTGTCGACGCGTAGCCATCTGGCCGAGCCCAGCCCGGCGGCCGAGGAACTGCTCGCCCGGCTGGCCGAGGGGGCCGAACTGGTCCCCCTGGAGCTGGGCGTCCTGACCCCGGAGCAGATCGCCGACGTGGTGACGCCGGCCCTGGGCGGCCGCCCGGACGACACCCTCGCCGCGCAACTGCACCTGCGCGCGGACGGGAACCCGTTCTTCGCGATCGAGATCGCCCGGTCGCTGGCCGGGTCCGGCCTGCTCACCCGGGCCGGCGACGCGGTGCGCCTGGACGTGCCGCCCGACCGGATCCGGCTCGACCGCCGCGACGCGGTGCTGCGCCGGGTCGTCCCGCTCGGGCCCGCCTGCCGCGAGGTCGCCCGCGCGCTCGCGGTGCTGCGCACCGTCGACCTGGCGCGCATCGGGCTGGTCGCGCAGGTCGCGGACCTGCCCGAGCCGGCCGTGGCGGCGGCCTTCGACGAACTCGTCCGGGCGGGCGTGGCGGTCGCCTCTCCCGGCGACAACCCAACCGTTGCGGTGCGGGACGAGCAGCGACGCTACCGGTTCGCGCATCCGATCGTCGCCGAGGCGTTGTACGACGACATCGGGCCGGCCCAGCGGCGGCAGCTGCACGGGCGGGCGGCCCGGCCCCTGGCCGCCGCACGCTCGCGCGGCGAACCGGTCGACCTGCTCGATCTGGCCCGGCACGTGTCCGAGTCGGCGGAGCCCGCAGACGCGGACGCGGTGATGGTGCTGGCCGACGCCGCCCGATCGGCCCTCGGCAGCGCCCCGGAGACGGCCGCCGGCCTGTGCGAGCGCGCCCTCTCCCTCCTCGGCCCCGACGGGGAGGGCGCCGCCGGGCTGCTCTCGCTGCGCTGCCGGGCGCTGGCCCGGGCGTCCCGGCCGGCCGAGGCGGCGGCGTGCGGCCGGGAGGCGCTCGGCCTGCTGCCGCCCGGCCCGGAGCGCTACCGCACCGGGACCGCCGTGATCAGCAGCCTGTTCCTCCTCGACCGCATCGGGGAGGTCATCGAGGTGGCCGACGCGCTGGTCGCCACCGGTGACCCACCGGCGGCCCTGCTGGCGCAGCGGGCGGTGATGCTGGCCTTCGCCGGCCGGTTGGACGAGGCGGCCGAGCAGGGTGCCCTCGCCGAGTCGGCCGTCACCGCGTCACCGGCCGAAGACGTGGTGGTCTGTGGGCAGCTCGCCATGCTGACCTCGATGCTCGGCCGGCACGAGCGGACCGTCGCACTGGGCGACCGGGCGGTGCGGGCCAGTGGCGGATCCGCGACGCTGCGGCTGCAGGCGTTGGCCGTGTCCGCGTCCACCGAGGCCCTGGCCGGCCTGGTGACGGTGGCGTCCGGTCGGCTCCGCGAGGCCACCGACCTCGTCGACGGCGGAGCCACCCAGCTGTTCCCGGGCGAGCTGGCCCTGACCCGGGTGGTTCTGGACTGGCTGGGTGGGCGGTGGGACCAGGCGCTGGAGAGCGTGCGCCCCGTCGGTGCCGAGTTGGCCGTGCGGCGGGAGGCGACGCTCGCCGGCGCGCTGGCCGCCGTCGAGTTGGAGATGCGGACGTGGCGAGGTGAGCTGACCCTCGCCGCGGCCCTGGCCGACCGCTCGGTGCCGCGGGTGCTCAACCTGGCCGGCCTGTACATCTGGGCGCTGGCCGGCTACCGGGCGGCGGCCGGCGACCCCGGCGGCGCCGCCACCGTCCTGCGCGCCGAGCTGGACCGGGCCGGCGACACGCCGTACGGCTGCCTGCTGCTGTCCCGGCTGATCGAACTGGAACCGGCCGGCGAGGACATCGACGGGCTGGTCAAGGACCTGGTTCGGATGGCGGCCACGAGCGTGTCGCCGTGGTCGCTGACCGTCGTGCACCGCACCGTGGGCGGCGTACGCGCCGACCCCCAGGCGTTGCGGGAGGCGGTGACCGGCGCGCGGGCCGGCGGGCTCACCTTCGAATGCGCGCGGGCCCAGCTGCTGCTCGGCGAGCACGACGAGGGCGACGGGGCCGCGCTGGTCGACGCGTACCGCACCTTCGGCCGGCTGGGCGCGCACGGCCTGCGGCGACGGGCCGGCCGTCGACTGCAGGAGCTGGGCATCAAGGTGCCACGCGCCCGGCGGGGCGGCGACGGGCTGCTGACGGAGTCGGAGGAACGGGTCGCCCGGCTGGTGCAGCAGGGCATGCGCAACCGCGAGATCGCCGCCGCCCTGCACTACAGCCCGCGCAGCGTCGAGGTGTACCTGACGCGGATCTACGCGAAGCTGCGGGTCGCGTCCCGCCTGGAACTGGCGCGGGTCCTCGACGCCATGGACCGCTCCCCTTAGCTGTTGTGGTTCCCATACTGCCGGCACCGGGTGGCCACCGGTTGCATGGAGGCCGATGGAACGCACCGCCTACACCACGTGCCCGCTCTGCGAGGCGACCTGCGGGCTGGAGCTGACCATGCTCGACGGGCGGATCACCGGCGTGCGCGGAGACCGCGACGACGTGCTCAGCCGCGGCTTCGTCTGCCCGAAGGGTGCGGCGCTGGGCGGCCTGGACGCCGACCCCGACCGGGTGCGGACGCCGCGGGTGCGGCGCGACGGCAAGCTCGTGCCGGCCACCTGGGACGAGGCGTTCGCCGCCGTCGACGAGGGCCTTGGCCGGGTCATCGCGGCACACGGCCGGGACGCGGTCGCGCTGTACCTGGGCAACCCGACCGTGCACACCCTCGCCGGGAACCTGTTCGCCGCGCCGCTTCGCAAAGCGATCGGTTCCCGCAACATCTTCACGGCGTCCACCGTGGACCAGATGCCCAAACACGTATCGTGCGGCCATCTGTTCGGCAACCCGCTCGCGGTGCCGGTGCCCGACGTGGACCGCACCGACTTCCTGCTGGTGCTCGGCGCCGACCCGATGTCGTCCAACGGTTCGCTGTGGACGGTGCCGGACCTGCCCGGCCGGCTGGCGGCGCTACGCGCGCGGGGTGGCCGGCTGGTCGTGGTCGACCCGCGCCGCAGCCGGACGGCCCGGGTCGCCGACCGGCACCTGCCGATCCGTCCCGGCACCGACGCGTTCCTGCTGCTCGGCATGGTGCACGAGCTGTTCGCCCGGGACCTGGTGACCCCGGGCGCCCTGGAGCCGCATCTGACCGGCGTCGCGGCGGTGCGCGACCTGGTGGCCCGGTTCTCCCCCGACGTGGTGGCGCCCGCCTGCGGGGTGGACCCGACCGCGATCCGGGACCTGGCCGCCGACCTGGCCGCCGCACCCAGGGCCGCCGTGTACGGCCGCATCGGCACGACCACGGTGCCGCACGGAACCGTCACCAGTTGGCTGGTGGACGTGCTCAACGTGCTCACCGGCAACCTGGACCGGCCGGGTGGCGCGATGTTCGCCCTGCCCGCCCACAGCCGCCGGGGCACCGGGACCGGCGCCGGCTTCCGCACCGGCCGCTGGCACAGCCGGGTGCGCGGGCTGCCCGAGGTCCTCGGTGAACTGCCAGCGGTGACGCTGGCCGACGAGATCCTGACGCCCGGCGAGGGCCAGGTGCGCGCGCTGCTGACCGTTGCCGGCAACCCGGTGCTGTCGCTGCCCAACTCGGCCCGGCTGGACGGCGCGATCGCGGGGCTGGACTTCATGGTGTGCGTCGACCCGTACGTCAACGCGACCACCCGACATGCCCATGTACTGCTGCCACCGCCACCGCCCAGCCAGCAGGCCCACTACGACATGGCCTTCTACCATTTCGCGGTGCGCAACGTCGCCCGCTTCTCGCCACCGGTGGTGCCGCTGCCCCCGGACGCCCTAGACGAGTGCGACATCCTGCTGCGCCTGATCGCGATCCTCACCGGCGCCGGTCCCGACGTGGCCACGGACGGCGCGGCGCAGGCTCGCGGCATCCTGGACGCGCGCCTGCGCGCCGGCCCGTACGGACTGTCGCTGGACCGGCTCCTCGCCGAGCCGCACGGGGTGGACCTCGGACCGCTGGAGCCGCGGGTGCCGGAGATCCTGCGTACCCCGTCGGGCCGGATCGAACTGTGCCCCGAGCCGATCGCCGCCGAGGTGTCCAGGTTGGACCCGCGTCCGCCGGAGCCGGACACGTTCGTCGTCGTCGGGCGGCGGCACCTGCGTACCAACAACTCGTGGATGCACAACGTCCCGGCGTTGGTGAAGGGCCGTCCGCTGTGCACAGTGGTGGTCAACCGGGGCGACGCGGACCGGCTGGGCCTGGTGGCCGGCGGCCGGGCCCGGGTGACGTCGCGGGTCGGCGAGGTCGAGCTCACCGTGGAGGTCACCGACGACATCGCACCAGGCGTGGTGAGCATCCCGCACGGCTTCGGGCACGACCTGCCCGGCGTGGAGATGTCCGTCGCCCGGCACCTGCCCGGTGGCGTGAACACCAACCTGCTCACCGACGACCTGGCGATCGATCCGCTGTCCGGCAACGCGGTTCTGAACGGCATCCCCGTGTCGCTGCGTGGCCGGGACGGTGGGGATCGAACCGCTCAGGTGTCGTAGTCGCCGCTGTCCCAGGGCTCGGTGAACGCCATGTAGTCGCCGGGCTCGATGGTGACCCACCACCGGTCGTCATCATCGTCCGGCGCCCGCGGGATGAGACCGATGGTCGTGCCGAACCGCTCGACCGCGAACGGCTCGATCTCGATGCGCGTGAACGTGACGTCGCCGAGCTCCCGCAGCCTGCCGTCGTACGCCGCCTTGGCCGCGGCACGGTCCATCGTCTCCCGCGGCCCGAACGCGTCGATCTTCGCCTCGAGGAAACAGCCGTCGGCGTCGAACAGGAACAGGGCGACGAACTCCTGGCCGTCGTTGCCCTCATGGGTGCCCGGATCGAACGGCCGGGTCAGGAAGAACTGCCTTCCGTCGGCCGTGCGCCCGACATGCTCGGCGTGGTAGTCGTCGTGGTCGATGGCAAGCCGTCTCGGCGGTCCACTACTCATCGGACCATCCTCCGGGTCGCACCGGACTCACCGGATAGCGGCCTAGACTCGGCCGGGTGCGGGCAGATGGACCGGTAGCGGTCGTGACCGGCGCCGGTTCCGGAATCGGCCGACGGGTCAGCATCGATCTGCTCGGCGCCGGTTACCGGGTGGTGCTCGCGGGCCGCCGGGCGTCCACATTGGACGAGACCGCGGCGGCCGCGCCGGAGGCCACCCTGGTGGTTCCCACCGACGTGACCGACCCGACCGCCGTGACCGACCTGTTCGCCCAGGCCCGCGACCGCTTCGGCCGGGTCGACCTGCTGTTCAACAACGCCGGCACGTCGGGAGCGCCGGGCCCGATCGAGGACGTGCCGATCGAGCAGTGGCGCACGGTGGTCGACACCAACCTCACCGGTGCCTTCCTCTGCGCCCAGGAGGCGTTCCGCACGATGCGTGGCCAGTCGCCGCAGGGCGGCCGCATCATCAACAACGGCTCGATCTCGGCGCACGTCCCGCGCCCGTACATGATCGCGTACACGGCGACCAAGCATGCCGTCACCGGGCTGACCAAGGCGATCGCTCTGGAGGGCCGGCCGTACCGGATCGCCTGCGGCCAGATCGACATCGGCAATGCCGCCAGCGACATGACCGCGGCGATGAGTCAGGGAGTGCCGCAGGCGGACGGCCAGGTGGCGCCGGAACCGACGATGGACGTGAGGCACGCGTCGAACGCGGTGCTTCACATGGCGAGCCTGCCGCTGGAAGCCAACGTGCTGTTCCTGACCGTGATGGCCACGACGATGCCCTACGTCGGCCGCGGCTGACCCGGGGGTTCGGATGGCGCGATGCGCCCCAGCACGGCCCGGGCCCGGTCCTCGAGAATCTGGTAGCCGGTCCGGT
This sequence comes from Virgisporangium aurantiacum, assembly GCF_016863635.1. Taxonomy (GTDB): domain Bacteria; phylum Actinomycetota; class Actinomycetes; order Mycobacteriales; family Micromonosporaceae; genus Virgisporangium; species Virgisporangium aurantiacum. The sequence continues at coordinate 41,962 of NZ_BOPG01000107.1, forward strand.
CCGCGGCGGCGAGCGCCCGGCGCCCGTACTCGATGGCCTGCGCGGTGCGGCCGAGTCCGTGCCAGGCCATGGCGAGACCGATGAACGCCTCGATCTGCGGGAACCGTTCCTGGACCTCGCCGGTCAGCTCGAGCGCCTGCTGATGGAGGGCAATGGCCTCCCGGTCGTGGGCGAGGCGGTGGTGGACGGTGGCGAGCGTGTTCAGCGCGTCCACTTCGATCCGGACGTCGCCGAGCTGCTGGCCGCGGGTCAGCGCGGCACGGGCCAGATCCAGCGCCTGCCGGAGGTCGCCCCGATCGCGGTGGACCTCGGCGAGATCACGCAGGGTGTAGGCGGCCACGCCGCGGTCGTCGATTTCGTGGGTGAGCGTGAGCGCCTGGCCGAGATGGGCCAGTGCCTCGTCGAGCCGGCCGGCGGCGTGGCAGATCTCGCCGAGGGTGTCCAGGGCCGCGGCCTCACCCTCGCGTGATCCGGCCGCGCGGCGCAAGGTGACCGCGTGCGTGGCCGCCTCGATCGCCTCGGGGAACCGGCCGAGATACCAGTACGTGCGGGCGAGGTGGTTGAGGGTCAGCGCTTCGCCGTTGCGCGAGCCCTCCTGGCGGTAGAGGGTCAGTGCCTGGTCGTACACCGCGGCGGCTTCCTCGATCCGGCCGGCGTCCCGGTGCACGGTGGCGAGAATCCCGAGCGCGGTGGCCTGGCCCTGGGCCCAGGCGGCACGCTCGGCCAGGGCACGGGCCCGGGTGCAGTGCTCGACGGCGTCGGCATACCGCAGTTGGCGGTGGTCGAGATTGCTGAGGCTGAGCAGCGTGATGGCCTGTGCGCGCAGGTCGTCCTCGGCCTCGGCGGCGCGCAGAGCCGCGCGCGTCGCACGGGCCAGGTCGACCGTGTGCACGCGCAGCAGAAAGTAGCTGCGCAGGGTGTCGGCCAGCAACCACGCGGTCGGCCTGGGCCCGTGCTCGGCGGTGTGCACGATGGCGGCGACCAGGTTGGCCCGCTCGGCGTCCAGCCAGGCCAGCGCGGCCGTATCCGTCGCGAATGCCGGGCCGGAGGTCCCTCCCGGGGGCACGGGCAGGCGGAGCCGATCCGGATAGACCACCGTCGCCGCCGCGTCGGCGCCGTGCAGATACCAGTCGAACAGCCGCTCCAGCGCCTGCCGACGCAGCGCCGGGGTGTCCTCGGCCCGGGACTGGTCGGCCGCGTACTGCCGCAGCAGGTCGTGGCTGGTGTAGCGGCCGGAGCGATGCTCGGTGACCAGGTGGGCGCCGGCGAGTCGCTCCAGCAGCCGGCCGGCCATCGGCACGGTCGTGCCGGTGAGCGCGGCGGCGGCTTCCGCGGTGACGTCGGGGCCGGGCACCATGCCGGCGAGACGGAACATCCGCCGGGCGTCCGCGGTCAACGCGCGGTAGGACAGTTCGAACGCCGCCCGTACGCCGGAGTGTTCGCCGTCGGTCTCCAGGATGGACAACGGGTCCCGACGAAGCTCGCCGACGAGGTCGTCGATCTGCCCCACCGGATGGTCGAGCAGCGTGGCCGCCGCGATCCGCAGGGCGAGCGGCAGATAGGAGCACAACCGCGCCAGCTCCGCGGCGGCGTCGGGCTCGGCCGCCACCCGCTCGCCGCCGAGGATCCGCACCAGCAGCAGCTGCGCTTCGTCGGCGCCCAGCACGTCCAGGCTCAGCCGGCGGGCGCCGTCACGGGCCACCAGGTCGGAGAGCCGGTGGCGGCTGGTGATCAGCACCAGACAGCCCGGGCTGGCCGGCAACAACGGGCGGACCTGCGCCGCGTCGGCCGCGTTGTCCAGCAGCACCAGCACCCGGCGTTCGGCCAGCAACGAGCGGTACCGGGCGGCCGCCGCGCTCTCCTCCGCCGGGATCTCCCCCGCCGGTTCGCCCAGGCTGCGCAGGAACTGGGTCAGCGCGTCGATCGAGCGGACCGGTTCTCCGCGCGCGTGGCCGCGCAGATCCACGTAGAGCTGCCCGTCCGGGAACCGGTCGGACACCCGGTGCCCCCAGCGCACCGCGAGGGCGGTCTTGCCGACGCCGGCCGTACCGGCGATCGCTGAGATCACGACCGCGGTCTCCCGGTCACCGTCGTCCCGCAGCAGCTCGTCCAGCTGTTTGAGGTGCTCGCCGCGACCGGTGAACCCGGCCACGTCGGCAGGCAGTTGCCGGGGCGTCGGGTGTGTCGGCTCCGGCCGCGGTGCGCCGGCCGCCGGATCGCTGTTGAGGATCCCCACGAACTGCCGCTGCAACGGCGGCCCCGGGTCGAGCGCGAGTTCGTCGGCGAGCCGGACCCGCAACAGGTGGTACACCTCCAGGGCATCGGCCTGGCGGCCGGCCCGGTACAGGGCGAGCATCAGCTGCCCGACCAGGCGCTCGCGCAGCGGGTTCGCCGCCACCAGCTCGGTGAGGTCACCCACGACGTCGTCATGGCGACCGAGCCGCAACTCCAGGTCGAACTGCTGCTCCATGGCGGTGAGCCGCTGCTCGTCGAGCCTCGCCGCCGCCGCCTCGACGACTCGACCGCCAAGGCCCATCAACGCCGGGCCGCGCCAGAGCCGCAGTGCGGCCCGCAGTTCGGCGGCCGCTTCGGTGATCTGGCTGTCGGCGACCAGCGACTGAGCCCGGGCGACTCCGTCGGCGAAGACCTCGGAGTCCAGCTCGCCGGGGCGCAGCTCGGCCCGGTAGCCCCGGCCGTCGGCGACGATGGTGGTCCGGCCCGTGCCGCCGGCCCCGTCACCCAACAGGCGGCGCAGGACCGAGATCTCGTTCTGCACCTGGCGGATGGCGGTGGCGGGCGGACGCCCGTCCCAGACGGCATCGATGAGATGGTCGACCGCGACGACCTGACCGGGGTGGGTCAGGAGTACCGCGAGCAGCGTGCGCGACCGTCGGCCGCTCAGTGCCACCGGACCCGCGTCGACGCTCACCTGAAGCGGCCCCAGGATGCGGAATTCCACCCATCGCCCTTCCGATGCCCGTCAGCGTTCGCAGCCCCAATGACGAGTGTCGATTGTACCGGCTCACCCTGACCCGGTTCGGCGATGGCTTCCCGCGGGACGCCGCGGGTCGGGCTCGACGTGGAGGACCCGGAACGCGAACTGCACCGACGGCCCGATCGTCACCGCGAAGACCACCGTGCCGACACCGACCGGGCCGCCGAGCAGCCAGCCGAGCGCGACGACGGTGACCTCGATGAGGGTGCGTGACAGCCGGACCGAGATCCCGGCGAGCCGCGCCACCGCGAGCATCAGGCTGTCCCGTGGGCCGGCTCCGGCCCGGACGCCGACGTAGATTCCGGTCGCGAAGCCCATGGTGAGCACGGCCAGCGCGAGGTACGACAGCCGGACCGTCAGCGCACCCGGGGTCAGCTCGTCGGGCGTTGCCGGGACGAGCGGGCGCCACAGGTCGACCCACACGCCGATGAAGATCATGTTTGCCAACGTGCCCCAGCCGATCGGCTCGCGGCAGGGCACCACGACCAGAATCAACAGGACCGACACCGCGATCACCGACTGGCCGAGCGTGATCGGGACGTGGTTGGTGATACCCGCCTCCAGGACAACCCACGACGAGGTGCCCAGCCGTGACCGCACCAACAGGTCGATCGCGAGCCCGTACAACGCGAACCCGGCCTGGATCACCACGAGATCGCGGACCAGTCGGCGCCAGCCCTCCCACCGTGCGGTGAACGCGGGTACCCAACGCGCTCGGCTCATCGGCGTCGGCCGTCCGGGACGGTCAGGGACCGGCGGCGGCCGGTACCGCGGCGGTGAACGCCAGGCCGAGACGGGCCGCCCGGTCACGGAGGATGGCCTGCCCACGCAGCGCGTCATCGAGCGGGAAGTGCTCCAGATGGAGGAACCCGTCCGGGCAGCTCCGCGCGAACCTGGCGAGGAACGTGTCGAAGTCGAACGACCCGGCGCCCACCGGCACCTCTTTCAGGTGGACGACGGCCGGGTCCTCCAGCGTGACGTCCTTCGCGTCGCCGCTGATGATGTACGGGTCGAGGACGTCGAAGATGTGGTTGATCCGTGCGGTGGTGTCGAAGTATTCGGCGATGGTGCCGATGAAGTTCACCGGGTCAACATTGATCTTGACGTGCGGGGAGCCCACGGCCTCGATGATGTCCCGGGCGCACTCCGGTGACTCGATGGTCGACGCGACGTGGCACTCCAGGGAGATCAGCACGCCGTGCCGCTGCGCCTCGACCGCGGCTTCGCGCAGGCTGCGGATCAGGCGGTCGACGGGCGCGGGGCCGTGGTTGTGCCGGTCCGGCCACCAGGCGCCCCAGCGGCGCTGCTCGTCGGGAAGGTCGGCCGACCGCGGGTTGAGAGTCCCCGGCCCGGTCAGCACGGCCGTTGCGCCGAGATCGCCGGCGACCCGGATCGCCTCGCACAGCACCCGCAGGCCGGCACTCCGCTCGGTCTCGTCGGGATGGATCAGCGGCTGCCAGTACCCGGTCGCCTGGGTGATGGTGACGCCGCCGGCCTCGAACAGCGCACGGACCCGCCGGGCCTGCTCGGTGGTGATGGTGAACGGGTTGTCCCAGAACCGGGTGGCGAAACCTGCGAACCCGTGCTCGCGCAGCTCCGCGACGTGTGCCGCGCTCACCCTGTCGATCCGGTGCGGTATCACCACGCCCGAGACGCCGAGTCGCATGCTTCCCCTTCCTTCGCCTGACGTGGCGGCGGTGGCGACGTCCGCTCACCGGCCGCCACGCCACGCCCTAGTTCCGGGTCTCGTACCACGCGTCCACGAGATGGGTCCCGCCGCCGCAGGACACCGACGAGACCGCACCCACACCGACCCACGGTCCGAATCGATTGGTGGAGAACGGATCCCCCGGCTTCATGACAAGGCACTCGACCGCGGCCCGCACCTGACCGCTGCCGCCCGAGCAGACGACCTGGGCCGTGCGGCCCGAGATCGTGAGCGAGCAACCCGTCGGGGCCGCCTGGGCCGCGGTCGGCACCGCCATCGTTCCCGCGACCGCCAGCGCCCCGCCCACGAGCAGCTTCGGAATCATCCGCATGCACACGCCTCCTTCGCCGACAAGCCTCGCCACGCGGCACGTCGCCGCGCAGCAGGTCGAGTCTGGCAACCACGCGCATCGATTTGTCCCGGATCCATCCTTGATGCGCTCCGCAGCGACCATCGGGCGTCGATCGCGAAACATTGCCGAAACCCCTTGACGATCCCCGGCGACACCGATCAAAGTTCATCTATGTCGGCTCCTGGAGGGTCGACCGGACAGCACCCACGCGCTCCCCCGCCTCCTCCCACCGTGCTGTTAACGCTCACATCACCGCCCGCTGGTGCGCATTCCTCGGGCGTCCACGAGGAGGCGACATGGATGCCGGTCCGATGAGAAGACTCGGATTGCTCGGTGCCACCCTCGTGTCAACCGGCGCCCTCGTGCTGGCGACGGTGGCCGTGGCTCCGGCGGGCGCCGCGGCCGCCGGGTGTTCGGTGAACTACGCCGTGTCGTCGCAGTGGCAGGGCGGATTCGGTGCCGACGTCACCATCACCAACCTCGGTGACGCGCTCACCAGTTGGAGCCTGACGTGGTCCTACAGCGCCGGCCAGACCGTCACCCAGGCGTGGAACACGACGCTGACCCAGAACGGCGCCGCGGTCACCGCGCGGAACCTCAGCTACAACGGGGCGATCGCGACGAACGGCACGGTCGCGTTCGGCTTCAACGGCACGTGGACCGGCAGCAACCCGGCACCGGTCACGTTCGCACTGAACGGAGTGACGTGCACCGGAGGCACCACGCCGCCGTCGACACCACCGTCGACACCACCGTCCTCCCCATCGTCCTCCCCGCCCTCCTCCCCGCCGCCCGCCGGCGCCGCGGACATCACCGTCAACAACGCGACCAGGTACCAGACGGTCGACGGTTTCGGGGCGGCGACCGCGATCTGGGGCAGCGCGTGGTCGACGGCCGAGACACAGACGCTGGTCGGGCTCGGCGCCAACCAACTGGGCCTGTCGATCGTGCGCACCGGCATCTCGCCGGTCTCCGGTGAGTGGTCGACCCACGTGAACGCCCTGCGAACGGCGAAGACGTACGGGTCGAACGTGAAGATCCTCGCGTCGCCGTGGACGGCGCCGGCGGAGTGGAAGACGAACAACAGCCGGACCAACGGCGGCAAGCTGAGAACCGACTACTACGACGACTACGCCAACCACCTGAACAGCTACGTGCAGCAGATGCGCGCCCAGGGCGTCACCATCGACGTCACCTCGGTGCAGAACGAGCCGGACTGGCACCCGGACTACGACTCGATGGACTGGAGCGGCACCGAACTGCGCGACTTCGCCTGTAGCCAGGGGGCGCGGGTCCTGAACACCCGGCTGATGGTCGCCGAGGCGGTGAACCTGAACTACGGCTACACCGACCCGACCCTGAACGATGCGTGCGCCCGCACCAACATCGGCTACATCGGCGGGCACCTGTACGGCACCGAGACGGCGAGCCGCCTGGCCCCGTACCCGTTGGCCGCCCAGAACAACAAACCGGTGTGGATGACCGAGTGGAACTTCCACGAGGCCGACGGCAGCGGATCGAACATCTGGGGCAACCCGTCCAACCTGGCGGTCTGGAACGAGACTCTCGACACCGTCATACGTACGGTGCACCGCTCCATGGAAGCGAACTGGAGCGCCTACATCTGGTGGTACGGCAAGCGTTTCTACTCCTTCATCGGCGACGGTGAGGCGGCCTACGGCACCACCGCCGGGGCGCCGCTCAAGCGCGGGTACGCGTTCTCCCAGTACGCCAAGTACGTACGCCCCGGCTACCAGCGGATCGCCCTGGCCAAGAGCACGAAGGCCGCGCCGCTGGAGGTGACCGCGTATCAGGGCGACGGCAGGATCACGCTGGTGATCCTCAACCGGTCGACCAGCGCGGTCAACAACGCCGTGATTCAGGCGCCCCAGACCATCACGAGAGCAGAGCACGTTCTCACGTCGCAGAGCGCCAACGCGGCCGGCCAACCCACGACCGTCAGCGGCGGACGGGTCACCGTCAACGTCGCCGCACGAAGCGTCTCCACGATCGTGCTCACCCCCTGATTCACATCGTCGAAAGGTTGCCATGAGAAGGCGAACACCATGGTTCAGCGTGGCCGCGCTCGCCCTGGCCGTGACGTCGGCCGGTCTCGCGATCGGCACCGCCCCGGCCCACGCCGAGTCCAACGGCGGCGTTCGGGTCATGCCGTTGGGTGACTCGATCACCGAGGGCACCCAGGTGCCGGGTGGTTACCGGATCGGTCTGTGGCAGCGGATGGCCGCCGGCGGCTACACCGTCGACCTCGTCGGCTCACAGTTCAACGGCCCGTCGAACCTCGGCGACCATGACCACGAGGGCCATCCCGGCTGGCGCATCGACCAGATCACCGCCAACATCAACGGCTGGCTGGCCTCGACGACCCCGCGCACGGTGCTGCTGCACATCGGCACCAACGACGTCCTGCAGAACTACAACCTGTCCGGAGCGCCGGGCCGCCTGTCGACGCTGATCGACCGGATCACCACGGCAGTGCCGGCGGCTGACGTGTTCGTGGCCACGATCATTCCGCTGAGCAACGCCGGCCAGGAGGCCAACGCCCGCACGTTCAACGCGGCCATTCCCGGCATCGTGCAGAGCAAGGTGAACGCCGGCCGGCGGGTTCACCTCGTCGACATGCACAGCGCCCTCACGACCGCCGACCTCATCGACGGCATCCATCCGACCGCGACCGGCTACGACAAGATGGCCGCCACCTGGTACAGCGCCCTGCTGTCGGTACCCGGCAGCATCGGCACCGGCGGCGGCACCGGCAGCACGACCGCGTTGGTCAGCGCCTCCTCCGGCCGGTGCCTGGACGTGCCGAACAGCAACTCCGCCAACGGCACCCAGCCGATCATCTACGACTGCAGCGGCCGACCGAACCAGCAGTGGACCGTGACCGGCCAGACCATCCGGTCGCTCGGCAAGTGCCTCGACTCCCCCACCGGCGCCGTCGCCGGGGCGAAGGCCCAACTCTGGGATTGCAACGGCGCCGCCAACCAACGCTGGAACCTCAACGCCAACGGCACCATCAGCAACGCACAGTCGGGCTTGTGCCTCGACGTCAACGGCAACGCGACCGCCAACGGGACGCTCGTCATCCTGTGGACCTGCACCGGGTCCGCCAACCAACGCTGGACCCGCAGATAAATCTTTGCTAATTCCGGAGCCGGGCGCGGGACCCGGCGCATCGGCGAACCTACCCTCACGACATGGTCTTCCACGACGAATACCAGACTGCCGTCGACCAACTCTGGGAGATGGCGATGTTCGCGGCTGAGGAGGAGTGGGTCGCCAGGTCCGCCTACGACCTCGACTATCCGGAGTGGGACACCTACATCGAAGGCATCTCCACGAGCCTCGAACGGGTGTTGCGGAGGCTGGACTTCGCCGCCGCCGACGGAGAGCCCGACGCGTTCGACCAGATGATCAAAACCTTCGGCCAGCCAACGGGAAACGTCTTTGCGGACAACCCACGATCGCCGGTGCGCGGCGACCCCACCGTATGGGGTCACGTAGCCGCCGCCGAGACCGACCTCAATCTCGTCCTCGCCAACCTCCCCGGCACCTGGCAGGGCGACGCCGCGGGCGCCTTCCGGTCACTGATCGCCGGCGCCTTCCCGCCCACGGTGGCGGCGCAAGGCGCCATGATCTGCTTTCTCCGGGGATATCTGGAGGCCTACCGCGACGTCATGAAGGAGACCCGCAGGACCACGATCAAGATCCTCAACGCGGCGAGGGACGCCTTCACGCCGCAGTCGGACAACATCGGGTCCTTCGCGTTCGTGCTGATCGGCGCGGCCGCGGTCGTGCTGGGCGCGGCCGCTACGGGTGGCCTGGCCGTGTTCGCCGCCGGTGTCGAAGCGGGCGCCGGCGTGCTCGCGTCCGGGCAGCAGGGCGCGGATCGCGACCGCGACGAGTCGGAGATCGTGATCGAGGGCCACCTCGTGGAGGAGATCATCGCGTCGATGGATCAGCGGATCACCGAACTGATCGGCCATCTGGAGAACGAGGAGGCCGATATCGAGACGGCGATCGGCCTCGATCTGGACACCCTGGGCCCGGGTCGCCACAACATCGAGATGTTCCAGGCGGAGTTCAACCAGGACACGGACAACCCGCTCGACACCTACGCCGGGTTCGCACCGGGCGACCCCCACGATGTCCTGGCCGACTGCGAGGCGCTGTACCAGATCGGCTACGTCGACATGTCGTCGGCCGCCTGGCACTACGACGTGGCGGCCTTCCTACTCGGGCTGACCACCGACAACAACGAGGCCGACGCGTTCGGGTCCTGGTTCACCAGCAGCGTCGGCCAGTGGAGGTCGTTGTGCACCGCGTTCACGTCGAGGTCGTTGAACCACACCCGCGACAAACTCATCCGGTACGGCACCGACCTGTGTGAGATCGCCGCGCACTACGCGGAGACCGACGCGCGCAACGCCGAGCAGGTGCAGCAGATCTTCGACGACTACGTCGACAGGCAGGCGGAGCTGGCCGACGAGAACATGGGCAACCGGCCCACGATGAACAGCCGCGCGGAGGCCGCGGCGGCAGGCCCGGCCCGCGCCGGCGCGTGGTGATCCAGCGGAGACGCCAGTGACGTCGCGCCTGCCGGTCGGTCGTCCTTTCGCCGTTGTTGTGCGATAAGCCACGTTGCCGGTCGTTTGCGCGTCATCGCAAAAGGCCAACGAAAAGGCCAATCGAACCTGCTCGACAACCCGCCTTGATCGACCACCGCGAATGGCTATCATCTGCCGAACCGACGATCGGAGGCGTGTGATGCGCCGAATCGCAACTCTCTTCATCACCGCGTTGCTGCTGCTGACACCGGCCGGCGCCGCCACCGCGGACCCGGCTACGACCGCGACCGTGACCGCGACCGGTTTGACGGTCACCGCACGGTGGGCACTGCTGGCCGACGACCCGACCGCGGTCGTGCTCGTCGGGCAGTACTCGTGTGGCCCGTTCACCGGTGGTGTGCCGGATCGGGGCGTCATCGACATGGGCCTGACGCAGGTCGTCAACGGCGTCGAGGTGCGGGGCATCGGCTACCTCACGCCCACCGTGTGCGACGGCACCGGGCAGTGGTACGCCGTGGAGCTGACCGCCGTCGGCGGCGCGACGTTCCGCCGGGCCGCCGCCAGGTGGAGCGCGTCGGGGTACGTCGAAGGCGACAGCGGCATGCAGAACGTGTCCGTCCCACCGACCCGGATCGTGATCCGGTAGCGAGACAGCGTCGTCAGTTCCGCGGTTCGCGCGCCGTCATCGGCAGTCGCGGGTCTCACAGGCGACGAGCGTCAGCGTGTCGCGGGCCAGCCAGGCGACGACAGGGGTGCCGGCGGCACCGACCGCCACGGTGAGCGTGCTCCCGCTGTACGGGGTGCGCAGGCCGACGAGGACCGACGACGATTCGCGGCAGGCCTCGTCGGCGCAGGTGTGCAGCCGCAGGTCGGCACTCGCATCGGTGGTGACGACGAGCGGCCGGCCGGCGGCGTCGACGGTGAAGGCCGAGGCGGTGGCACCCCACCCGTGATCCTGCGGCAGGGCGACCACCGACGCGGTGGCGCAGGCCGGATCGTCACAGGTCATCAGCGTGCGGCCGGAGAGCACCGCGATCCGGCCGCTGGGCAGGACACGCACCGACGGGCGCGGGAGCGGATCCATCCCGGTGACCGTGACCGCGCGGGGCGCGGAGGAGCACGCGCGATCCGGGCACAGCAGCAGCGTGGTCCGGTCAGGGCTCTCGTGGAAGGCCACCACCGGGCGCCCGACGTGGACGGCGAGGGTGAAGTGGGTGGGCCGGACTCCCGGCATGGGCGCGACCTGGTGGCTGGTCCACCCGGCCTGGCAGGAGGCGATCGGACACCGGGCGAGCGAGACGTCGCGGTGCTCCGGCGGTGACCCGTCGGGCGACGACCGGGTGTGCAGCATCAGCAGGTCGGCGCCGACCGCCGCGACGGCGAGGAGGGTGCGCCCCGCGAGCGTCGCCGGGACCGATCCGGCCTGGTCGCAGCCGCCGGGAACGCACCGGGCCAGGTCGATGACCGACGGGTCGTCCCCGCTGCGGGCCAGGGCGTAGCGGACGGTGCCGTCGTCCTCGGCGCTCAATGGCTGTCCGGCGGGCATCGGCGCGGGCCGGGCGGCGAACGGGCACGGCGGACCGGCGCACCACCACGCCGCGGCCCCGACCCCTTCGTTTATCGCCGGCGCCTTGGTGGAGGCGCCGGCGGCGTAGGTGGCGACGACCTGGACGCCGTCCGCCGCCGGGAGGACCCGCAGGCTGGTGGCCAGGATCGACCGGACGGTGGCCTGCGCCACCCGGGCGGGCAGGTCCGGCGCCGTCCCGGGCGTCCGGGTCGTCGACGGGGTCGGCACCGAGGACAGGTCACCAGCCGGACCGGCCGGGTCGCAGGCCGACACGAGCGCCAACACGGCGCAGACAGCCATCGATCTCCCCCGCATCGGTCGACCCTATCCCTGGCTTTCTCAGTGCGGGCCGCACGTCCGACGGATGATCGGCTCCGTCGGGAGCACGTCGTGCCGCGGGGTGATGCGGACGCCACTGATCAGCTCGTCGAGCGCGGCGGCGGCCTTCGCTCCGAGGTCCCGCATGGGTTGACGCACGGTGGTCAGCCCGGTGTGGCGAGCGGCCATCACGTCGTCCCACCCGGTGACCGCGACATCGGCCGGCACGCGCAGCCCGACCTCGGCGGCGGCCTGCAACGCGCCGAGCGCGACCTCGTCGTTGGCGCAGACCAGCGCGTCCGGTCGCTCACTCTTCAAAAGCTCGTGGACGGCGTACCGCCCGGCCTCGTCGGTCAGCGCGCACCGAAGCGGGGCGCGGCACGGCAGCCCATGTGCTCTCAGCCCGGCCCGCAGCCCGGCGTAGCGTTCGCGGACGTCGGGCGCCCGGGCCGGGTCGCCGACGAACCGCAGCGCGCGGTGGCCGTGGCTGATCAGGTGCTCCGCCAGGGCCTTGGCGCTGCGGCGGTTCTCGGTGTTCAGCGTGTCGGCGGTGCCGACCGCGGGCCGGGCGAGGAGCACCGTGGGCAGCCGGGCGGCGAGGACGGCCGCGATCGTGGTGTCGTCGACGTCGTGGCCGAGGATCACGAGGCCGTCGACCCGCGAGGCGAACCCGAGCACGGTGGCACCGATGTCGTCGCGCCCCCGGGTCGAGCAGATCAGCACGCTGCGGCCGAGGCGTGACGCGGTCTCCTCGTATCCGATGACGACTTCGGCGTAGTACGGCCCGGACAGGTCGGGGAACACGATCCCGTTGGCGGCATGCTTGCCCCGGGCCAGCGAAACCCCGAGCTGGCTGGGCCGGAACCCGAGTTCCCGCACGGCCCGCTCGACCTTCTCCCGGCTACGCCGCGAGACGGGCCCCGACCCGCGCAACGCCCGGCTGACGGTGGCGATTCCGACGCCCGCACGCGCGGCGACCTGATAAATGGTCACCCCACTCTCGGCCGGCAACTCCGAACCTCCCGGTACGCCAGTCGGCGGCCGAGCGCCCGATCGCGGCTCGTCCATGTCGCAACATCCTCACACGCGCAAATCGAGGGGCCGCCGCCCTTTCGCGCCATTCGTAAATACGACCCCGACATTGATACCTCTCACTGGGTTCCCGGGACCCGTCACCGCTCGTAATGTGGAAGCGCTTCCACTTTCCCGATCGTCCCGGTAAGCGTCGATTGTCAGAGCACTCGTCCGGCGACGACCGGCGGTGGAACGCGCCCTCACCCCCGCTATCGAAAGGCGGACCCATGCGACTCAGACCCCTGGTAGCAGCCGGCCTCGCCGCTGCCAGCCTCTCCGCTGCCAGCCTCGCCGCTGTCGCGCTCGCCTCACCGGCCCTCGCCGTCACCACGCCCACGATCGGCCAGCCGTGCGACCGGGAAGACCTCGGCCGCCGCGCCGGTGTCGCCGACACCGCCGAGGTGATCCCGACGGTCACCCACTTCAAGGCGTACTACGTCACCGAGGGCACCACAGGATTCCAGAACATCGCACTGACGCACACCGAGACGATCACGGTGACGATCACCAACAACGCCTCGATCACCGCCACGTTCGGCTTCGGCGCCCTCGGCTCGGTGGGGGCCACGGTCGGATTCTCGGTGGCGAGGGCCACCGGAACCACCGACACGGCGGTCCGTACGGTCCAGTGGAACCTCAACCAGCCCGGCTACTACGGCATCTACTCGGGAACGCACAAGGTGCGCGGCACGATGAGCTCGATCAACTGCACGCGGATGCAGCGCTCCGACGGCACCTGGGCGCTGCAATGGGTGCGCCGGCCGGGCGGCGAATACACCACCTGGGGACGTGACGAGGAGGGCGTCGTCCGCTGCGAGGAGACGGTTCCGGCGAACAGCCTCCGCCGTGCCGCGCAACGCGAACTGGGCTGCGACGGCGAAGCCGCGCGGCAGCAGGCGATCGCCGGGCACAAGGCCGAGAACGCGCGCAGCGCTTCGGTCCGAAGTGGACAGTCCACTGTGGACGAACCCAGTGCCACCGCCGATGTCCCCGCCGGCTACACCTGCGACGCCACCTACTACCGGATCACCGCGAACAACGGCCTCGTCATGGACATCTATGACGACGACGAGGACTCCCCGGTCCGCTGGAACTCGTGGGACGACGACCACATCGGACAATACTGGCAGGTCTGCACCGGCCCGGACACCGACGGCGTCGCACCCGTGGTGCTGGTGAACCGGTGGACGGGCACCTGCGCCCAGCCGCAACGCCGCTCGACCGTCGTCGAAGGCACCGAGATCCGTCACTACGCCTGCGAGGCGACGCCGAAGGCACAGAAACTCTTCCTCTACCGCGACGTACCCGGTTCGACCTTCGCCGGCATCCAGGCCGCCGAGAGGGGCGCGATGCTCGGTTCGGAAATCCTCGAGCAGGACGAGCCGGTCCGCCAGTACGAAGCCGGCATGCCCGACGGCTCCGGCACCTTCGAACTGATCCCCATCCAGTAACCGGAAAGCAGGAAGCCGGCGGAGAAGTCCGGTTCGGGCGAACCGGAAGGTGTTGCCGTGCGATGGCAGCATTGTCGGGATGGACACCGATCTGCAACAGGCAGCCGGCCTTCTCCGCACGGCCCGGCGCGTGGTCGTCTTCACCGGAGCGGGGATCTCTGCCGAGAGCGGTGTACCGACGTTCCGCGACGACCTCACCGGTCTGTGGTCGCGTTTCAACGCCGAGCATCTCGCCACCCCGGAGGCGTTCCACGCCGACCCCGACCTGGTCTGGGGCTGGTACGAGTGGCGACGGTCGCGGGTGCGCCATGCCGAACCCAATCCCGGGCACCTGGCCGTCACCGCGATCACCCGCCGGGTTCCGGGCGCCGTCGTCGTCACCCAGAACGTCGACGACCTGCATGAGCGGGCCGGGTCGCCGGAGGTGACGCACCTGCACGGCAGCCTGTTCGCACCGCGGTGCGTCGGGGACGGCGCCCATCCCGCCACGTTCCCGGACGCGACGCAGAATGTGGCGCACGACGAGTCGCCGAGCGGGGAACCGGCGGACGGGCGCCGCATCCCGCCGCCATTGTGCGTGTCGTGCGGCGCGCTCGTGCGTCCCGGCGTGGTCTGGTTCGGAGAGGAACTGCCCGGGTCGGCACTGACCACCGCGGCCGAGTCCGCCGCCGCCAGCGACCTGTTCCTCACCGTCGGCACGTCCGGCATGGTCTATCCCGCCGCGGAGATCCCCCGGATCGCCGTGCGGGCGGGCGCCGCCGTGATCCAGGTCAATCCCCAGCCGACCCAGCTCGACCTGTTCTGCACCATCAACCTGCTCGGTACCGCCGCACACGTACTCCCCGCCATCGTCGCGGCGGCGTGGCCTCCCTCGACCCGAGGCTAAGGCCCCGGGAGCCGGCGCATGGGCGATCTTCCGATGCGGTGATCGACGGCTTAGCACCACCGTTGATCTCATGAGCATCAGGGGAAGACCACACAGGGGTACCAGAGTGCGAGGCACGGCCATGGCGGTGATCGTGGCCGTGATCGTGGCGGCGATTCTCGTCGCCGGCACCGTCCGGCCCGCGGGTGCCGACGGCGACGAAGGCAACGCGGGCAGGCTGACCATAAGGACGACCGTTGCCCTCGAGGCCAGATTGCCGGTCATGCAGGTGATCGAGATCGCCGGGTTCGTGCTCGAGGTCATCGGTGCGTTCCGGACCTCCGGCGAGGCCGTCATCCAGGAGGTGGACAGCGAGCGGGTGACCGATGCCAGAGGAAAACTGAGGAACATCGGAAGCCGGACGGTCGACATGCGCGACCCCAGCTCGACGGTGCGGTACCTGTATCTGCGCGACGCCCGGGACGCGGCGAGCTACGCACACACGGAGATCGAGCGGCCGGCGACAGTCGACCAGAAGCAGATCGACCACCTGACGCGGATCTCGATGGCGGCCTACGACCTGACCCTGGCCGCCACGAGCAGCTACCACCGGGCGGACCTCGACGCGCTCCACGAGTCGCTGGGCCACACCCTGGACGATTTTCTGGACATGCTCGACTCGGCCACGACGAAGCTGATGGCCACGACCAGTTGCCGGCAGGCCGACGTCGGGCCATCGCCGGGGGTTTCCGCGGAGTGGGCGGTCATCTGCCACTCGTACAACGCGGAGGACGCGTGGGCGGAACGGACCACCACGGCCGGCGAGCGCCAGATCAAGCGCGGGTTCGGCGCGGAGTGGGAGCCCGGATCGATGCCGAGCAACTGGGACGACATCAAGAAGATGGCCCTGCGGGACACCGTTCTGTACGACGCGTACCAGGCCCAGATCAACCTGCTGGCCACGAAGGCGAAGCTCCAGCGGCAACCGTAGCGAAGGAATGTGGAGAATGGAGCGAATACTCAGACGACCTCTGGCGATGCTGGCGGTCCTTGCCGGCGTCGTCGGCGCCACGCTCGGTGTGGCCCGGCCGGCACACGCCGACGACACCTTCGTCTACGTCGAGGCGAACTTCGACATCGCCGTTTCGTTCGGTGGCAACGACACGGCCGAGATCAAGCGGGCGATCGAGGCCGCCAAGCGGGAGATCCTGGCCGAGATCGCGGCCAGCGAGAAGCGGATTCTCGACTACATCGACCAGAATCTCGAAGCCGACATCACTACCTGTGTCCGGACCAGCAGCGGCGATCTGGTCGACGTCGACACGATGGACCCGGTGTCGCGTCGCCTCATCACGCGGGCCATCGACGAATGCGCCAACCGGGCCGGCATTCTGGCCGGGCAGGTCCAGAACCTCGGCGTCGCCGATCGCCTCGCCGTGGCGATGGCCGAGGTGCAGGCGATCTCCGCGGTGTTCCACGCCAAGGCCGGCGTGGAGATGCAGGGACAGCTCGCGAACTTCATCTCGGACTTCGAGGTTCTCTTCTCGCGGCTCACCCCCGCCTGCACGTACCGCGACCTCCAGTACGGGGGCTTCCGGACCCGCGAGCACACCTGCACGGCGTACAACGGTGAGTTCGCCCGGGGTTCCGAACACTGGCGGGGCAACGGGCAGGGCGGCTGGGACCCGTGGATCCCGCCCGGTGGCACCCCGTTCAACCTGGAGGCGGTGAAGGAACAGGCGGCCGCCAACACCAACTGGCGCCTGGTCAAGCAGTCGCTTCCCCTGCTGCGCACCGCGCTGGACAAGCTGCGACGAGACCTCGTCGTGTGCGGCGTCCAGTTCGGCCAGGTCACGTTCTGGGAAGACGACGGACCGCTGATCTGGGACATTCTGGATCACCCGCTACGTGCCAACGGGGCGGCGAAGGAAGCCACAGCGGTGGCCACCGCCCTGGACACGCACCCGGAGTCGAAGAACCGTCGACACCTGCTCGCCGTGTTCGACGGCGGGGTTCACCACCGGATCCGGAACCAGAACGGCAGTTGGTCGCCATGGGTGTCCATCGGCAACCATCCCGGCACCGCCTCCGCGGTCGCCGCCGCCGACGCGGCCGGACAGCTCCACGTCCTGGCCGTGGTCGACGGCCAGATACACCACCGGATGCGGGGCGTCGACGGTAGTTGGACGCCGTGGACGAAACCCGGAGACACCCCCGGAACGGCCACGGCGGTGGCGGCCGCCGTCGACGGCGCATCCCGTCTCCACGTCCTCGCGGTCGTCGACGGCAAGGTCCGTCATCGGATCCGGCACGGCAACGGCGCCTGGACGGAGTTCACACCGGCCGGACACGGCGGAACCGCTACCGGGGTGACGGCCCTGTTCGACGGCACCAACGTCCAGGTGGCGGCCGTCATCGACGGCCAGTTGCACCACAAGTTCCAGGTCGACGACAACTGGACGCTGCCGTGGAACTACCTCGGCAACCCGGGGACGGCTACCGCTGTGGCGGGCGCGGTCGACCCCAACGGCGATGCACAGTTCACGCTGATCATCGACGACGAGGCATACCAGCGGACGAGGTTCGCCGCGGCGTACTGGACCGAACGGTGGGTCAAGCACGTCGAGACGATCGGCACCAGCGCGGTCTCGGCGAGCTGAGACACCGGCCCGGCCCACCTTGGCGTGGGCCGGGCCGCATCAGGCGTCGAGACCGGTCAGGCCGGCGCGTTCCCCGACAGCCGCGGCTGCGGCCCGGTTCGCCACCCCGAGCTTGCGCAGAATATTGCTGACGTGCACGCTCGCGGTCTTGGGGCTCATGAACAGCTCGGTGCCGATCTGGGCGTTCGTGCGACCCTGGGCCAGCAGTCCAAGCACGAGCCGCTCCCGGTTGGTCAGGCCGTACGGGTCCTCCGGTTCCGGTGCCGCCGGCGCGAGCGTGCGCGTCGGCGCGAGGGAGATCCGGGACCGCTGCGCCAGCCGACGGATCGCCGCGGTCAGCGGCACCATGTCGGCCGCCGCCTCGGCCGCCGCGCGCAACACGTCGGCCGCCGCCGTCGGGTTCCGGGCCGTGGCGACAATGACCTGCGCCTGACGCAACAACGCGTACGCCCTGCGGTGCGGGCGGCCGAGCCGCTGCCAGACTCCGGCCGCCTGCGCCCAGGCGTCCGGGTCACGCACGCCGCGGACACGGCACAGCTCGGCCTGCCAGTCGGCCCGATCGCCCGCAATGGTCGCCAGGAACGGATGGTCGACGAACGGCCGGCCGCGCATCCGGTGGAGAACGTCGCCGAGCCTATCGGCGTCGGCGTGGGCGGCACGCTCGGCATCGCGGTCGCGGCGCGCCCGCGCGGTCTCGGCGAGGTCGGCCACGGCCCGGGCACCGAGCGCCAACAGCTCACCGCAGAACTGCTCCACGTCGCATCCGCTCAACAGCGCAAGGGCCGGCTCGACCTGACCGAGTGCCGCGGCGGGATCGCGGGCCCACAGCGCGGCCCGCGGCAGAAGGCGGATCCGTTCGTACATCCACATGCGCGGACCGGCCAGGCCGAGCCGGTCGACGGAACGCGTGCGGGCGACGGCGGCGTCGAGCTCGCCGCGGCAGATCTCGACCTGGGCCTGATACAGGTGCAGGTTCCAGTCGTCGAGTCCCGGTTGGCGGTCACGCACGTCGGCGACGAGTTCCGCCACGGCGTCGACGAAGCCGCGTTCCAGCAGAGCCTCCACCGCGTTGTGATGCAGAACCGCAGCCGAGTAGCCCGACGTCGCACCCATCCGGCGGGCGCGTTCGAGGCCCTCCCGCGCAACCCGTTCGGCCGCCGCCAGTTGCCCCGTCTTGAGCAGCGCGTTGCTGTGGTACTCGGCGATGAAGTAGTCGATCCGAGGGGTGAGTTCGGTGTCGGACGGATGTCGGACGGCTTCGCGGGCGCGGTCCAACAGGGCGAAGCCCTCCGCCGGGTCACCATGCAGGAACGCGACCTCGGCCAGACCGCTCAGCGCGTCGGCGATCTCATGAACGGCTCCGCACCGTTCGGCGACCGCGAGCGCGGTTCGGTAGACCGACCCGCTGGCGCTGTCGCAGCTGTCCATCCACATGAAACGCGCATGGTCGGCGAGCAGCCGCGCGTACTCGGCCGACTCCGGCAGCGCCCGGTAGATGCGCGACGCCTCGTCGAAAAGCCCGTACGCCGTACTCGGCGGCGCCTCCCGCTGCGCGATGACGCCACGATGCCAGGCGGTGCGGTGCAGCACCGCGGCCAGCAGCGCACCGCCGGCCGAGTCGTGATGCCTCGCATGGGTCTCCTCGGTGAGGTGGGCAGCGTCGAGGTCCCGGCCGCACGCCTGCAACGCGTCGATGGTTCTGACCCGCAGCCAGCCCGGTTCCACGCCCAGCTTCTCGGCCGCGTCGGGCAGCTTCTCGGCGATGGTCGTCGCTCGCTGCCAGAGGTCCGCCGCCGGCGAGTACGCGCGCATCCGGTGGCTGTGGTCGGCAGCGTCGAGAAGCAACCGGAGTTCGTCGGCGGGACGGCCGGCGGCCGACCAGTGACCGGCGATCTCCGCAGACAGGGCCGGATCCTCCACCGACTCCAGGGCGGCGGCCATTCCGGCGTACACGTCGCGGCGCTCGTCGGCCAGCAGGTCGCCGACCACCGCTTCAGCCAGCAGGGCGTGCTGTGTCCGGCAGCCGAGTTCCGGCCGGACGCTGTCGGGCACTGCGAGCCGGGCGTCGATGAGCTCGTGCAGGGCCGAGGCAACCTCATCGGCCGTCATCCCGGTGGCCCGGGCGACCACCGTCTCCGGGACGGGCCGGCCGGCCACGGCCAGCGCCGAGAGCACACCGCGGGCCGGCACGCTGACCCGACGCGCACGGGCCACGAGCAGGTCGGCAAGGGCCCGGGGCGGCTGGCGGGTCAGCTGGCCACCGGCGGCGGCCGCGATCAGTTCCTCCGCGAAGTACGGGTTCCCCTCCGTGCGCCGATGCAGTTCCTCGACGAGGCCGTCATCGGGAGTGCCGCCGAGCGCCTGTTCGGCAAGTTCGGCCATCGCCGGCCGGGACAGGCCCGCCAGATCCAGCCGTTCCGTCTCGGGCCGGCGTGCCTGTTCGATCCATCGCGCCACCAACGGATCGAGCGGCGCTTCGTCGCTGCGACAGGTGACGACCATGGTGATCGATCCGCGGGACGAGGCGCGCAGGTAGGTCAGCAGATCCAGGGTCGCCATGTCGATCCAGTGAAGATCCTCGACCACCACCAGCACGGGACGGTGGCGGGCGACGCGGGTCAGCACGAGATCGACGGCGGCGAACATCCGCTGCCGCTTCCACTCGGCGGCCGGCAGCACATCCGGGCCGACCTGATGGCCGATCAGCTCGGGCACGAGTCGAGCCAACTCGTCCGAGGCGTCCGGCGGGAGCCCGGCGACGATCTCCTCGACTGCCGGCCGGCCGACAGCACGGTCGAGGCTGCGAAGCATGTCGATGACCGGAAGCAGCGGCAACCGCACGTCCAGCGGCAGGCACGACGCCTCCACCACGACCGTGCCGTTGTCCCGGGCCTCCTGCGCCGCCTGCGCGACGAGGCGCGTCTTGCCGATGCCCACGCCGCCCATCACGAGGACGAGTCGACGCCCCTCGCGGATGGCGCGCGCGAGTTGCTCGAGTTCGTCCGTCCGTCCGATGATGCGTTTCCCCCGCACGGCGACAGGAGATCGTCCGCCCGCCGGGCCGGTCAAGCGCGAAGTAAGGTGACCGACACACCTCGTGCCCGCCCGGACCGTTCGCCGCAAAGCGCGTCGGCCGGCGCCCGTTCGCGCCGGCCGACGACGCCGCTACGGGACCGGGGTGATCGTGATGGTGGTCGAACCGGGGACCCGCTCCGCCTTCACCCGGTACTTCGACGTGCCACCCGCGTTGTCCTTGACCTCGACATCAACCTCGACCGTTGCCTTGCCATTCGCATCGAGCGGCGCCGTGATCCCACCGATGACCTTCGGAATGACCGCCAGCTTCGCCGGAGGAACCGCGGTCGACACCGCATTGTCCGTCGCATTGACCGCCCAGCAGTTCACCCACAAGCCGTCGTTGCTGACCTCGGCCGTCACCTTGACCCCCCGCGCGCCGGCCAACTGACAGGTGGTCTTGTCCGCGGCGAGCACGACACCGTCGGCCCGGACCTGGCCATCGGCATGCCGGGTCAGCTCGGGCGTCTTGACCGGCATCAGGCACATCGCCACACGTTCCAGACGAGGCGAGGCCGCCGCAGCGGGAACCGCGGCGAAGCCGAGAGTGAACAACGCGCCCAACAGCAGAAGGGCCATCCGGGACATTGTCGTGGGGAATCGAGCGTCGGGTCGCATCGTGCCTCCTGCGTCTGAGGTGCCGGTTGCACAGTCCTTCGCGCCGCGACCACCAGCGGACGGCGATCGACTCGGTGACCGCGCCACGGGATCCCGGCGACGAAGGGTTGGTGAAAACGGGTCCTTCGAGACCTCGTTCCTACTCGAGCCGACCGACTTCATCGGGCAATTCGTCGAGTCCGCTATCGGGCCGCTGCCTGCAGGTCTTGTGCTTGCATGGCCGCCCGTCGGAGAACACCTTGAGTACCGCGGCAGTACGGGCGTTACCACTCCTGCGTCGTCCGCGCGTTGGCATGTCCGAGCCGCTCGCTGCATCGCATGCTGCGACACCCCCGTGGTCAGACCCACCGTCGCGGACGAATGCCGGCTGCCTCTGCGGGACGATCACCCACCTGTCGACGAGCCAGCCACCGCGGCGGCCGTGCCTGGGGTGGCCGACCGGGCAGTGGGTCGGCTCATCGCCGACCGTCACGTGGACCGGCTCGTATGGGAACGCAACCACGCTGGCGTCTTCGCGGGCGGCTTCGACGAACCGGCGCAGTTCGGCGGGCGTGATCGCTCTGAACTGGCAGGTCGTTGACCGCCACGGTGAGTCCTCGACGCACGCTCAGCGGACGGTCATGACCCATT
>NZ_BOPG01000108.1 GCF_016863635.1 Virgisporangium aurantiacum
TACGCGGTTGGAGGTGTGGGATACCGCGCGGGAGCGGGTTCCGGTCGGTGTTCCGGGGGAGTTGTGGATCGGTGGGGTGCAGGTCGCCGATGGGTATGTGGGGGAGCCGTCGTTGACGGCGGAGCGGTTTGTGGACGGGTGGTACCGGACCGGGGACCGGGCCCGGTGGTTGCCGTCGGGGGAGTTGGAGTACCTGGGGCGGTTGGACGAGCAGGTCAAGATTCGCGGTCAGCGGATCGAACCGGGCGAGATCGAGGCCGTCCTCCGTGAGCATCCCGCCGTCCGCGAGGCCGTCGTCCTCGCGCGGCCCTCGCCCGGCGGCGACCCGCAGCTCGTCGCCTACGTCGTTCCGGACACCGACGCGCTCGACCGCGTCGGCGCCGACGGCCTCGAAGCCGAGCGGGTCACCCAGTGGAGCGGCGTGTTCGACGACGCCTACCGCGCCCCCGCCGCCGACGCCGCGTTCCACCTCGGCGGCTGGACGTCCAGCTACACCGGGGAGCCGATCCCGCCGGCCGAGATGGCCCGGTGGCTCGACGACACCGTCGCCCGGATCCGGTCCACCGGGCCGCGCCGCGTGCTGGAGGTCGGCTGCGGCACCGGCCTGGTGCTGTTCCGGCTCGCCCCGCACGTCGAGGCGTACCACGGCCTCGACATCGCCGAGGCCGGCCTGGCCCACATCCGCGCACACCTGGCCCGCGAGCCCATGCCGCACGTCACCGTCGCGCGGGGCAGCCTGCCCGAGCTCGCGGCACTGCCACCGTCCACTGTGGACACCGTCGTGCTCAACTCGGTGGCGCAGTACTTTCCCGACACCGGTTACCTGATGCGCGTCCTCGAGGCGTCGGTCGCCGCGTCGGCGCCCGGCGGACGCGTCTTCCTCGGCGACGTCCGCCACCGGTCCCTGCTGACCGCGCTGCACGCCTCGGTGGAACTGCACCGCGCGGCCGACGCCACCCCCGCGGCCGCTCTGCGACAGGCCGTTGCCCGCCGCGTCGCCGGCGAGCAGGAACTGGCGCTCGATCCCGGCTTCTTCGCCGCGCTCGCCGGCCGGCTGCCCCGCCTCGGACGGGTCGAGGTGGCCGTCAAGCGGGGCCGGGCCGACAACGAACTGATCCGCTTCCGGTACGACGTCACCCTGCACCTGGACGCCGACCCGGCCACCCCCCTCGACGGGTGGATCCCGTGGACCTCCCTCGACGACCTCCGGGCGAAACTGACCGCCCTGCCCGCCGGCACCGGGCGCCTCGGCGTGACCGGCGTGCCGAACGCCCGTCTCGCCGGCCCGGCCCGGCTGCTCGGGTTGCTCGCCGACCCCACCGGCCCGCCCGCCGCCGCAGCCCTGCGCCGGGCCCTCGACCCGGCGACCGGATCCGCGGTCGATCCCGAGGACCTGTTCGCCCTCGCCGACGCCCTCGGCCTCGTGGCCGACATCAGCCCCTCCACCACCGACCCGACCCGGTGCGACGCGGTATTCCGTCACCCCGCCGCCCCGCCGGCCAGCCCGCCAGGCAACCCGCCGTCGGGCCTCGCCGCGCCGCCGGATGCCGGCCCGCCGCCGGCCAGCCCGCAGGCCGCGGCGCCGGCCACTGTCGCGGCGTCGGGCGGCGGCGCGGGGCTGGAGCGGTTCGCCAACCGGCCGATGCACGGGCGGCTCGCGGCCGAGCTGACCGGGCCGTGGCGGCGGCACCTCGCCGCGCGGCTGCCCGAGTTCATGGTCCCGTCGGTGTTCCTGCCGTTGACGGAACTGCCGCTCACCCTCAACGGCAAGCTCGACCGGGCCGCCCTGCCGGCGCCCGACGCGCTGCGGCTCGACACGCCGTACGAGGAGCCGTCGACCGACGCCGAGCGCGCCGTCGCACGGGTGTGGCGGGAGGTGTTCGGGCTGGCCCGGGTCAGCGCCCGCGACGACTTCTTCGCCGTCGGCGGCAACTCGATCCGCAGCCTCATGGTCGTCGCGCGGCTGCGGCAGGCCGGCTACCGGCTGGAGACGCAGGTGCTGTTCACCCGCCCCGAACTCCGCGATCTCGCCGCCGCGCTCGAACGCGCCGACGAACCGGCCGCCGCAAAGCCGATCGCGCAGCCCTTCGACCTCCTGCCGCACCGCCCCGACAACCCGGATCTCGTCGACGGTTACCCGCTGACGCCCAACCAGGCCGCGATGGTCGCCCACACCGACGCCCGGCCGGACGTAGCCGTCTACCGGGACGTGTTCACCCTCACCGTCCGCGCGCCGTTCGACCGGGCCGCGCTGGCGGCCGTCTTCGACGAGGTGACCGCGCGGCACGACGCGCTGCGCACCTCGATCGACGTCCACACGTCGACCCAGTACGTGCACCGCACCGCCGAGGTCCCCCTCACGGTCGCGGAACTGTCCACAATGGACGGTGACGGGCGTCGACGGGAGGAGCGGGCCAAACCGTTGCCCTGGAACCGCCCGCCGCTGCTGCGCGCACACGTCGACACGCTCCCCGATGGCGAGTTCGCGCTGACGCTGACGTTCCACCACGCGATCCTCGACGGCTGGAGCCTCGCCTCGCTCACCACCGAGATCGTCCGCCGGTACGCCGCCCGGCTGACCGGCGACGCGATGCCCGTCGAGCCGCCGAAGGTCCGTTACCGCGACTTCGTCGCCCGCACCCGGGCCGCCGTCGACGATCCGGACGAGCGCGCGTTCTGGGCCGACCGCGTCCGCGGTGCCGTCCCGACCGCCCTTCCGGCCGAGCCCTCCGACGGGGACCCGCTGGGCACCGTCACCGAGGTCTTCCCCGACGCGGTCGTGGCCGGACTCGACCGGGCCGCCCGCGCCCTGCGCGTCCCGCTGTCGACCGTGCTCCTCGCCGCACACGTGCGCGCGCTGGCCGCGGCGTGCGCCGTCGACGACGTGCAGACCGGGCTCGTCATGCACGGCCGGCCCGAGGAGGAGGGCGGCGTCGAGGTGCTCGGCATGTACCTCAACCCGCTGCCGCTGCGGGTCGCCGCCGGAACCGACCGGTGGCCGGCGCTCGTGCGCCGCGTCCACGACGCGGAGCTGGAACTGTTGCCGCACCGGCACTTCCCGTACGCGGAGGTCGACCGGATCGCCGGCCGGCCGCAGTTCGACACCGTCTTCGAGTTCCGCGACTTCCACGTCTACCGCGAGGGAGCGGCACCCGGCCCCGTGCGCGTCGTGAAGCGCCGGATCATCGAGCACACGCACGTCCCCCTGGCCGCGAACTTCGTGCGCACCCATCCGGCGCGTGCGCTCGTCCTCGTGCTGAACTACCGGGGGGACCGGCACAGCGCGGCCCGGGTGCGCGCGCTCGCCGCCGGCTACCAGCGGGCACTGGCAGACCTCGCGGACGGTGTCCGATGACCACAGTGGACGGACGCACGAGCCTCGCCCGCCACGCCGACTTCGTCAAGCTGTGGATCGGCCAGAGCCTGTCGCTGCTCGGCGCCCAGATCACGCTCGTGGCGCTCCCGGTGATCGCGGTCGTGCTCCTCGACGCCACCCCGGCGCAGGTCGGCCTGCTCGGCATGCTGGCCCGGCTGCCGCTGCTGCTGTTCCTGTTCGTCGGCGTGTGGGTCGACCGGCTGCGCCGCCGGCCGCTGCTGATCTCGACCGACGTCGGGCGGGCCGCGTTGTTCGCCGCGCTGCCCCTGCTGTGGGCCGCCGACGTGCTCACCCTGCACTGGCTGTACCTCATCGTGTCGTTGAGCACGCTGATGTTCGTCGTGTTCACAGTCGCGCATCAGGCGTACCTGCCGTCGCTCGTCGGGCGACCGCAGCTCGTCGAGGCCAACAGCAAGCTGCAGATGTCGGAGTCGGTCGCCCAGCTCATGGGTCCCAGCCTCGGCGGGCTGCTGGTGTCGGCCGCGTCGGCGGTGCTCGTGGTGCTGTTCGGCGCGGCGGGACTGGTCGCCTCGGCGATCGCCGTCCTGCTCATCCGGACGACGGAGCGGCCGCCGCCGGAGAGCGGGCCGCGGCAGTCGATGCTGCCGGCCATCGCCCGGGGCGTCGGGTTCGTCTGGCGGCACCCGGTGCTGCGGCCGGGCGCGCTGCAGCTGGCGGTGTTCTTCTCGTTCGCGACCGCCGTCGAGGTGCTGCTGTTCCTCTACCTCGTCCGCGACCTGCACCTGCCGGCCGGCTGGTACGGCGTCATCCTCGCGATCGGCGGTGCCGGCGCGCTGATCGGCGCGTCGGTGGCACCGCGGCTCGTCCGGCGCTTCGGGGTAGGCCCGTCGCTGACGTGGTCGGTGCTGCTGCGCGGGCTCGTGCTGGTGCCCGTCCCGCTGGCGATGGGCGGCCGGTGGAGCGCCGCGGCCATGGTCGGCGTCGCGCAGTTCGCCTACGGCGCGTGCGTGCAGGTCTCCATCGCCGGCCAGGCGGCGATCCGCCAGGCCGCCACGCCCGACGACATGCAGGGCCGGACGGTCGCCACGTTCCGGACCCTGTCGCTGGCCCTCGCCCCGTTCGCGGCCCTCGGCGCCGGGCTGCTCGCCGAGGCGGTCGGGCTGCGGGCTGCCATCGCGGTCGCCGTCGGCGGTACGACGCTGGCCGTGGTGCCGCTGCTGCTGTCCTCCGTTCCCCGCATGCGGGAGCTGCCGACCCCACCCGAGTCCCCCGAGAAAGGCGGACAACCATGACCGAGGCGTTCACGGCGGCGTTCCCGGGCGCGCTCGACGAGCTGTACGTCGCGTACGAACAGGTGCCGTTTTTCGAGAAGCACCTCGACGCGGCGGGCCTGACCCCCGACGACATCCGCACCGCCGACGACTTCCGCCGGGTCCCGCCGACCGCCAAACCCGACTACCGCCGCAACTTCCCGGCCGGCGTGCTCGTGCGCGGCGCCACCCTCAACGACCCGTTCATCTTCAAGAGCCGGAGCTCCGGGACCACCGGCGACCGCCTGCTGACGGTGGCGCACACGTTCACGCTCGCCGGCCGCATGACCGCGACGACGTCCGTCCACCCCGGACTGTTGAAGGTCTTCGCCGACGCCAAGGAGCAGCGGGTGTGCCGGTACGCGCCACCCAACTGCTCCGACGTGGAGTGCGCCACCCCGTTCACCACCCCACAGACCCGCACGCTGCCCGACGGCACGCTCGTGCTGCCGGTGGCGCACGACCTGCTCGCCACCCCGGACGTCATGGTCCAGCAGGCGGTCGACGAGCTGACGGAGTACGGGCCGCACTGGCTCTACGTCGACCCGCAGCACCTGGCGTTCCTCGTGCGGGCCATGCGCCGGCAGGGCATCCCGCCGCCGACCGTCGGCGGCATCGTGCTGACCTACAACGTCGTCGCCGCCACGTCCCGGCGACAGATCGCCGAGTTCTTCGACCCGGGCACCGTCACCGTGGAGGTCGCGTCGATGTCGGAGATGGGGTGGCTGGGCATGGAGTGCCCGCACGGCTTCCTGCACCTCAACGCCGAGAGCTTTTACCTCGAACTGCTGCCCGAGGGCGACGGGCCCACCCGGCCGGCCGTGCCCGGCGAGCTGGCCGAGCTGTACGTCACCAGCATCGGCGACGAGCTCTCCCCGCACATCCGCTACCGCACCGGCGACCTGTACACGCTCCTCGACGGCGAGTGCCCGTGCGGGCACGGGTTCCCCCGGGTGGTCCACCAGGGCCGCCGCAAGGACGTGATGCGCGCCGGCGACGGCGGCGTCCTGCTGACCCCGAGGCAGCTCGACGAGCTCGTCGGACCGGCCCGCTGGCTCGACGTCTACAAGCTCCGCCAGCTCGCCCCCGGCCGGTTCCAGTTCCGGTACGTGCCGGCCGACGGCGAGCCCGACGACTCGCTCCACGAAAAGCTGCGCGCGCTGCTCGGCTCCGACCTCACCTTCGAAGCCGCCGCCTACATCGAATGCGAACGCTCCGGCAAGTTCCTACCCTGCATCTCCGAGGTGCCGCTGTGACGATCACCGACGCCCTGCGCGCCGACTTCCCCGTCCTCGAACGGCACGTCGACGGCGCACCGCTCGTCTACCTCGACAACGCCGCGACGACGCTCAAGCCGCGCGCCGTCATCGACGCCGTGACCCGCTACTACAGCGAGGTCAGCGCGAACATCCACCGCGGTAAGCACATCCTGTCGGAGGAGGCGTCCGACGCGTACGAGGCCGCTCGCACGCGGGTCGCGGCGTTCGTCGGCGCGCGGGCGAACGAGGTGGTGTTCACCGCCGGAACCACGATGGGGCTCAACCTCGTCGCCGACGGTCTCGACCTGGCCCGCGACACGCTCGCCGTCGTCAGCCCCGACGCGCACCACTCGATGCAGCTGCCGCTGCGCGACCGGTGCGCGGTGGCCTGGCTGCCGACCCGGCCCGACGGCGACGTCGACCTCGACGGGTACGCCGCGCTGCTGGCCCGCCGGCCGGCCGTGGTCGCGCTCACCCACTGCTCCAACGTCACCGGCCGGTACGCGCCGGTCGCCGAGCTGGCCGCGATGGCGCACGAGCACGGCGCCCTCGTCGTCGTCGACGCGGCCCAGTCGGTGCCGCACCGCCGGATCCGGATGGCCGACCTCGGCGCCGACGCGCTCGCCTTCTCCGCGCACAAGATGCTCGGCCCGACCGGCATCGGCGTGCTGGTGCTCGGTCCGGCGCTGGTCGACCGGCTCCGGCCGGCGCTGGTCGGCGGCGGCACCGTCGACTGGGTCGACCTGACCGGCTCGGTGCCGCGGCGCTCGCCGTTCCGCTTCGAGGCCGGCACCCCGCACATCGCCGGCGCGTACGGCCTGCTGGCCGCCGTCGACTACCTGGAGCGGCTGGGCATGGCCGAGGTGGCGGCCCACGACGCGTTGCTGGCCGGCGTGCTCGCCGCCGAGGTCGCCAAGCGCGACTACCTGACCGAGGTGGCGGGGGCCGGGTCCACGGAACGCAGCGCGATCACGTCGGTCACCGTCCGCGGCGCGGGCGATCTGACGGAGTTCGCCCGCGCCCTCAGCGACTCCTACGGCGTGATGTGCCGCAGCGGTCACCTGTGCGCCCAGCCGTACGTCGACGCGCAGGCGGGCGGGCAGGTGCTGCGCGTGTCGGCCTACCTCTACAACACCGCCGACGAGATCCGCGCGGCGTTCACCGCGCTCGACGAACTACACCCCCTCCTGGAGACGATGTGAAACGCACCCTCGCCCTGATGGTCGCCGTCCTCACGGCGCTCGTCACCGCCACGTCCTTACCGACCAGCGCGGCCGCGGCCGCGCCGACCGTCCACGAAGGAGTGATCGACGGCGCCCGGTTCTGGGTGACCGTCCCGGAGAACTGGACCGGTGAGGTCTTCCTCTACAGCCACGGGCACTACGCCCCCAACGCCGAGGTCCCGCCGGTCACGTCGGGCTACCCGCTGGTCGAGCAGAAACTGCTGAGCGAGGGGTACGCGCTGGCCGCGTCGGCGTACCGCACCAAGGGCTGGGCGGTCGAGGACGGGCTGCGCGACCAGATCGCGTTGCTGGACTGGATCGGCGCGAACCTGCGCAGGCCCACGAGGGTCTACGCGTGGGGCCTGTCGATGGGCGGCCTCACCTCGATCCTGCTGGCCGAGCGGAACCCGGGCCGGTTCGCCGGTGTCCTGTCGGCGTGCGGGCCCGACGGCGGCTCGGTGCCGTTCTGGAACCAGTGGCTCGACATGGGCTTCGTCGTCCGGACCCTGCTCGACCCGGGCCTGCAGCTGACCGGCATCCAGGACCCGGCCGCGAACAACGCGCGGGCGCTCGCCACGCTGCGGGCGGCCACCACGTCGCCGCAGGGCCTGGCCCGGATCGCCCTCGCCAACGCGATGACCGACGTGCCCGCGTGGTTCGGCGGCCCGCGACCGTCCACATTGGAGGACGAGCTGTTCCACGAGGCGGTGTACGCGATCGGCATGTACCGCGACAACACGTGGGGCGCCACCCGCGTCGAGGTCGAGCAGCGCAGCGGCGGCAACCCCAGCTGGAACGTCGGGGTCGACTACGGCCGGCTGCTGGCCCGCTCCAGCATGCGTCCCCTGGTGGAGCGCGCCTACGCCGCCGCGGGCCTGGACCTCGACGCCGACCTGGCCGCGCTGGCCGCCGCACCGCGGATCGCGCCCGACCCGGCCGCGGCGTTCGACCTGGCCCGCGACGGCACGCCGCTGGGCGCCACCCGCACGCCGGTCGTCACGCTGCACACCACCGAGGACGGCCTTACCGGCGCCGAGCAGACCGGCTGGTACGCCAAGCAGGTGTCGCGGTTCGGCAACCCGCGCAACCTGCGCCAGCTCTGGATCGACCGGGCGAACCACTGCCGTTGGAGCCAGGCCGAGATGACCGTCGCGATCGACGCGCTGACCGATCGCGTCCACAGTGGACGCTGGCCGGACA
The DNA here is from genome assembly GCF_016863635.1 of Virgisporangium aurantiacum. Taxonomy (GTDB): domain Bacteria; phylum Actinomycetota; class Actinomycetes; order Mycobacteriales; family Micromonosporaceae; genus Virgisporangium; species Virgisporangium aurantiacum. The sequence goes on from NZ_BOPG01000108.1 coordinate 8,330, forward strand.
CCGCACCGGCGACGCTGAACGCCGAGGCGACGGCATACGGCCCGGACTGGCACCGGATGCTCGACTACTACGTCGGCGCGCCGGTGACGGTCACTCCGTCCTTTGTGGACCACCGGCCGACACCGATGCTGCGCCCGTTCCCGTTCTGAGATCCCTGGGAGGCCGTGTATGGAGTTCGATCCCCGGGTGACCGGCGCGCCCGCCGACCGGCACCGCGCCGCGGCCGAGGTCAGCCTGCCGGTCGGTGCGACGATCCCGGCCGCGTTCGCCGCGCAGGTGCGGCGCCACCCCGACCGTCCGGCGGTGCTCGCCGCCGACGGCCGGGTGACGTACCGGCAGCTCGCCGCGTCCGTCGCCGCGGTCGCCGCCGCCCTGCGGGTCGTCGCGCCGCGCGCGCCCGGCTCGCCACCGGGCCGGATCGGCGTGCTCTGCCGTCACGGCGCGTCGACCGTCACCGGCATCCTCGGCGCCCTGGCCGCCGGCCACGCCTACGTGCCGCTCGACCCGGCGTTCCCGGCCGGGCGGCTGGCCGACCTGCTGCGCGACAGCGGTGCGGCCGGCATCGTCACCGACACCGACCACGCGGCCCGCGCCGCGGAGCTGGCGGCGGGTCTTCCCGTGACGGTCGTGCGGGAATGCGATCCCGTCGACGATCCGTTCGACGGGCTGGCCGGTCCGTCCACGATGGACGACCCGGCGTACCTGCTGTACACGTCGGGGTCGACCGGGCGCCCGAAGGGCGTGGTGCAGAGCCACCGCAACGTGCTGTTCGGCGTCACCAACCACGCCACGAACTTCCGGATCACGCCCGACGACCGCACCAGCGTCCTGACGTCGTTCGGGTTCGACATGGCCGTCACCGACACGTTCTCGGCGCTGCTCACCGGCGCCGCGGCCGTACCCGTCGACGTGCGGGCCGTCGGGCTCGCCGGTGTAGTGGCCGCGATCGCCGAGCACGGCGTGACGATCTACCACTCCACGCCGACGGTCTACCGGTACCTGATCGCCGCGCTCGCCGAAACGCGGCTCACGAGCGTCCGCGC
>NZ_BOPG01000109.1 GCF_016863635.1 Virgisporangium aurantiacum
TGGGCGGCGAGGAGGTCAGTTGGGGCGACGTCGCCGAGAGCCGGAAGCGCTTCGGTGACCGGTGCGTGTTCGTCAACGGCTACGGCACCACCGAGGTCAGCTTCATCGCCCAGCACCACATCGGCCCCGACGACCCGCACGGACCCGGTGGGGCGTCGGGCGCGCGGGTTCCGGTCGGGCACCCGCTGGCCGGCATCGAGGTCGACCTGGTCGACTCCGCCGGAAATGCGGACGGTGACCTCGGTGAGGTGGTCGTCCGCAGCCCGCACGTGGCCCTCGGGTACTGGGGCCGGCCCGACCTGACCGCCGAGCGGTTCGTCGAAGGCTCCACTGTGGACGGTCGCGGGTACCGCACCGGTGATCTGGCCCGCCGGCTGCCCGACGGCCGGCTCGTCTACGCCGGCCGGGTCGACCGGCAGGTGAAGGTGCGCGGCTTCCGCGTCGAGCCGGGCGAGATCGAGGCGCGGCTGGCCGCCCGTCCCGACGTGGCCCACGTCGCGGTGGCGCCGCACCGGGGCGAACTCATGGCGTTCGTGGTTCCGGCGGCGGGCGTTGTCCTGGACGCCGAGGAGCTGCGCCGGGACCTCGGCACCGAGCTGCCGGACTACCTGGTGCCCCGCACCGTCGTCCTGTTCCGCGACCCGCCGCTGACGTCGACCGGCAAGGTCGACGTGCGCGCCCTGCTCGACGGTCACGTGGACCGGGTACCGGCTCCCGCCCGCGATCCGGAGCCCGCCGGCGACGCGGCGCCCGGCACGCCCCTGATGGAGACGATCACCGCCGCGTGGCGGGAGGTGCTCGGTGTGCCGGACGTCGGGCCCGACGCCCGCTTCTTCGAGCTGGGCGGGCATTCGCTGATGATGGCGCTGGTGCACCAGCGGCTGCAGCAGGGCCTCGGCCGGAAGATCCCGCTCGCCTGGATGTTCCAGCATCCGACGGTCTCCTCGCTGGCGCGCCGGCTGGAAGCGGCCGGCACCGACGGCGCGGCGCTCGACCGGGTGTCCGACCGGATGTCGCGGCGACGCTCGGCGCGGGCCGGCCGGGGCACACCATGACCGACGACGAGGGTGCGCTCGCCGTCATCGGGCTGGCCTGCCGGGTGCCCGGCGCGCCCGACGCGGCGACGTTCTGGCGCAACCTGGTCGACGAGGTCGACTCGGTGCGCCGCTACACCGCCGACGACCTGCGCGCCGCGGGCGTGCCGGCGCGGCTGGCCGGCTGGGTCCCCGCGTACGGGCACCTCGACGGGCTGGCCGACTTCGACGCCGGGTTCTTCGGCTACCCGGTCGCCGAGGCCGCGCTCGTCGACCCGCAGCAGCGGCTGTTCCTGGAGGTCGCGTACGCGGCCGTCGAGGACGCCGGCTACGACCCGGCGCGGTCCGACGCGACGTTCGGCGTGTTCGCCGGCGCGGCGGCCAACCGGTACTTCCTGTGGCACCTGCTCGGCAACCCGGCCGCCCTGCCCGACGGCGTCGCGCCGGTGTGGCGGGAGGACTGGGAGGAGGCCGTCCCGGGCAGCCCGCCCGACTTCCTGCCGCTGCGGGTGGCGTACAAGCTCGGCCTGACCGGCCCGGCCGTCGCCGCGCAGACGGCGTGCTCGTCGTCGCTGGTCGCGGTCTGCCAGGCGGCGCAGAGCCTGCTCGACTTCCGCTGCGACATCGCGATCGCCGGCGGCGCGGCGGTCATCTCGACCCGCCAGGCGGGGTACCGGTACCGCCCCGGCGGGATGCTCTCGCCGGACGGGAACTGCCGGCCGTTCGACGTCACCGCCAACGGGATGGTGTTCGGCAACGGGGCCGGTGCGGTCGTCCTCAAGCGGTTGGCGGAGGCGGTCGCGGACGGCGACCACGTGCACGCGGTGCTGCGCGGCTGGGCGGTCACCAACGACGGCGGGGCACGGGCCGGCTTCACCGCACCGGGCGTCGACGGGCAGGCCGCCGCGATCGTCGAGGCGATGGCGGCCGCGGGCGTGTCACCCGACTCCGTCGGCCTGGTGGAGGCGCACGCCAGCAGCACGCCGGTGGGCGACACGATCGAGGTCGCCGCGCTGCGCCAGGCGTACCGGCGGGGGACCGACCGGGTCGAGGACTGCGCGCTGGGCAGCGCCAAGGCGAACGTCGGCAGCCTCGACGCCGCGGCCGGGGTGGTCGGCCTGATCAAGGCCGTCCACGCGGTCCGGGACGGCGTGGTGCCGGCCGATCCGGGCTTCACCGCGCCGCACCCCGACCTGGACCTGGCCGGCAGCCCGTTCTTCGTCCCCGCGAAGACGCAGGGCTGGCCGATCGGCGACGAACCGCGCCGGGCCGCCGTCAGCTCGTTCGGGATGGGCGGCACCAACGCGCACGTCGTCGTCGAGCAGCCGCCGGTGCGACCGTCCACAGTGGACGACGGCGGGCCGCACACGCTGGAACTCTCGGCCGCGACACCGACGGCCCTGGCCGCGACCGCGCGCCGGCTGGCCGACCACCTCACGGATGACGGGGCGCCGCCGCTCTCCGACGTCGCCTACACGCTGGCCGTCGGCCGGGCCCGGCTGGCACACCGGGCCACGGTCACCTGCCGCACGACGGCGGAGGCCGTGGAATCCCTGCGCCGCCTCGCATCCGGTGACGCCCCGGGCCACGTCGCGCCCGCCGCACCGCCGCGCGCCGGTCGGCGGGTCCCCCTGCCGACGTATCCGTTCGAGCGCCGCCGGTGCTGGATCGACCCGCCCGACGACGCGGACGCAGGTGGCCGCCTCCCCACCGAGACGGCCACCTGACCCGACGAGCCGTCGCTCAGGCCGGCGGCATCAGGTGCACGTTGTCGATCGCGACGGTCCACCGACCGTGCTCGCGGACCATCCCCATGGTCACCGCGAACTCCCGGTCGACCCCCGTGACCGTGTTGATGTTGTGCGCCTCCACCACCGCGATGCCCGACTCGCAGCCGTAGACCGTCTCGGACAGGATCGAGTACGTCCAGACCCAGTTCGGCACCGCGAAGTTGGCCCGGGCCGTCGCCATGATCGCGTCGCGGCCGTAGGTGGCCACGCCGTCGTACCAGAAGATCATGCGCGGGTTGAGGATCCGCTCGTACCGCACGGCGTCCCGCGCGTTGTACGCCTCGTTGTCCTCGACGACGGCCGCCCGGAACTCGCGGGCGCACCGCTGGTGCTGGCGCTGCGTCGAGGCGCCTCATGATGGTCTTTCGCATCGTCCCTCCCGAGGTAATCCGTAGACCGTGACCACCTCGGACGATGCCCGCACCCACTCCCCGAACGGTCCCCGTCCGGTCCCGTGTCAGCGCGCAGCGACCCGCCGGCCCCGCAGCACCATGACGCCGACGCTCACCACCGTCAGCCCCGCCACGGCCGCCGCCCAGATGGTCCGGCGGCGGTACGCCCGGCCGCATTCCGTCGCGCGATCGCCGGGCAGGCCCGACGGCTTCCACCCGATCGGATCCAGCACGCTCCCGCAGTTGAGCAGGTCGTGGGCGTCGATCCGCTCGTACGAGATCGGCGTCGCCAGCACGAGAACCACCAGGATCCCGCCGACGACGAGCAGACCGGTCGCCCCGGCGGCGGACCGGCTCTGGACCATGACCTTCACGAGAACGAGGCCGAACCCCGCGCAGAGGATGGCCAGCAGTACCGTCAGCAACTCACCCATGCCGGCCGATCGTAGGCATCGATGATGCGTTTCCTGTGCGGATCCGACGCCGTTCCGATGCCGCCGGGATGCGCGCACCGCACGCACCCCGGCGGGAACCGTTACTCGTAGGAGATGGCGTTCAGCACGTTCAACCGGGCGGCGCGCACCGCGGGGATGACCGCCGCCGCCACGCCGATGATCACCGCGGCGAACAGGTAGATGACCATCAGGGCCCACGGCAGCGTCATCTCCGAGATGCCGTCGTCCTTCAATGCGTCGACCACCGCCACGCCCAGCCCCAGCCCCACGGCCAGGCCGAGGATGGTGCCGAACAGCGAGATCACGATCGACTCCACGGTGATCATCCGCATCGTCTGGCTGCGCCGCAGGCCGATCGCCCGCAGCATGCCCAGTTCCCGCGTGCGTTCGAGCACCGACAGCACCAGCGTGTTGATGACGCCGAGCACCGAGATCGCGATCGCCACCAGCAGCAGCACCTGCACCGCGCCGAGCAGGAAGTCGAAGATGACCGTCTGGCTGCCGATGAACTCGTCGCGGGTCTGCGCCGACACCTCGGGGCTGTCCTTCAGCGCGTCGTTGACCTGCTTCTTCATCGCCGTCACCGAGGCGCCGTCGTCGAGCTTCAGGTACGCCATCGTCCACTGTGGAGTTTTGAACAGCTCCTGCGCGTCGTCGTGGTTGATGACCCAGCCGGGGTTGACCTGCGTGCGCCCGGTGACGCCCACCAGCGTGAACGTCCGCTCGCCCTGCGGCAGGTCGAGCGTCACCCGGTCGCCGGCCTTCTTGTTGAAGGACTTGGCGGTGCCCTCGTCGGCGATGACCTCGCCGCGGTCGAGCGAGCTGATGTCGCCGGTACCCGTCGGCAGGTCCAGGACCTGACGGGCCCGGCCCCAGTCGTCGTACGACCACGCGATCGTGCCCTTGCCGTCGATCTCGGTGAAGATCTCCATCGACACGGCCGCCGTCGTCTGCACGTCGGGCAGGGCCTTCACCTTGTCGTAGGCCGGCTGGTCGAGGATCGGCGGAAGTTCCGAGGTCTGCGTGCCGGCGATGATGATGTCGGCCCGCATCTGCTTGTCCATCGACGTGTCGATCGTCGTGCTGACCGACGACACGATCGTGCTCACGCCGGTGATCAACGCGATGCCGATCATCACGGCCGCGGCGGTGATCGCCGTGCGGCGCGGGTTCCGCGACGAGTTGCGCCGCCCCAGTTTGCCCGGCACCGACCAGGAGAACAGCCGCCCGACCGTCGACACCACCGGCCGGCACAGGAACGGCGTCAGCAGCGCCACGCCGATGAGGCCGAACAGCACGCCGCCGAGCACCAGCAGGATCGGGTTGTCGCCGGCGCCCCGCAGTCCCAGGACCAGCAGCACCACCCCGATCGCGGTGACGGCGCCGCCGGCGATCGTCAGGCCGATGATCGACCGGTCGGCGGTGGCCGCCTCGCGCATCGCGGCCACCGGCGGGACCCGCGCGGCCCGCAGCGCCGGCAGGATCGCGGCGAGCACGGTGACGCTGATCCCGATCGCGAACGAGCTGATGATCGCCGCCGGTGGGACGCCGAGCCCGGCCAGTTCCAGGCCGCCGCCGCCACCGATCTGCCCGAGCCCCCACGCGCCGACCCAGCCGAGGCCGATGCCGGCGAGCAGACCCACGGCCGACCCGATGAGACCCACCACCACGGCCTCGATCAGCACCGAGCCGATCATCTGGCCCCGGCCGGCACCGATCGCCCGCATGAGGGCGAGTTCCCGCGTCCGCTGCGCCACGATGATCGAGAACGTGTTCAGGATCAGGAAGACGCCGACCAGCAGCGCCACACCGGCGAAGCCGAGCAGGACGTAGTTGATGAAGTTGAACACCGTCTTCAGCGGCGCCGCGCTCTTCTTCGCCAGCTCGTCGCCGGTCTCGACGTTGAAGTCGCCGCCCAGCGTCCGCTTGAGATCGTTCTGGACGGTCGTGACCGACGCACCGTCGGCGACCTCGACGGAGATGTTGCTCCACAGGTCGGTCTCGCCGAGCATGAGCCGCTGGGCCTGCTGATCGGTCCAATAGACCATGAACTCGCCGCCGAGCGAGTCGCGGCCGCCGGTGGCCCCGGCGATGCCGACGACCGTGAACGGGCGGTTCTCGCCCTTGATCCGCACGGTGACCGTGTCACCGACCTTGAAGTCGCCGTCCTTGGCGACCTGCGCGTTGATGACGACCTCGTCGTCGCCCCGGGGCGCGTTGCCCTCGCGCAGCTTCATCACGGGGTCGTCGCCGGTCCAGTTCGCGCCCAGCTCGGTGCCGGTCTGGTTGGGCAGCAGCTTGCCGTCCTTGCCGAGCACCAGCGCGCCGTTGACCGCCACGTACCCGGCGGCCTCCTTGACGCCCGACACGGCGCTCACCCGGTCGACCACCGACGCCGGCACCGGCACCGCGACCGGGATGCCCTGGAACTCCATCGTCGACTTCGTCGACACCTCGAGGTCGGTGTACTCGTAGACGCTCGCGAAGAGGTTGTCGAACGTGCGGCCCAGCGTGTCGTTGAGCACCAGCGAGCCCGAGATGAACGTGACCGCGAGCACCACGGCCACGCCCGACAGGGCCAGCCGCAGCTTGCGGGCGAGCAGGCTGCGGAACGTCGCCCGGATCATGCCGGCTTCTTGGTGAGGTCGGGGCCCGGCGCCACGTCGAGGCTCTTGAGGCGGTCGAGCACGGCGTCGGCGGTCGGGTCGACGAGCTCGTCGACGACCGCGCCGTCGGCGAGGAACACCACCCGGTCGGCGTAGCTCGCCGCGTTCGGGTCGTGCGTCACCATCACGATGGTCTGCCCGAACTCGCGCACCGAGTTGCGCAGGAAGCCGAGCACCTCGGCGCCCGACCGCGAGTCGAGGTTGCCGGTGGGCTCGTCGGCGAAGACCACTTCGGGACGCGACACCAGCGCCCGCGCGCACGCGACGCGCTGCTGCTGGCCACCGGACAGCTGCGACGGCCGGTGACCGAGCCGGTCACGCAGGCCGATCGTGTCGATCACGGTGTCGAACCACTGCCGGTCCTCCTTGCGGCCGGCGATCGCCAGCGGCAGCAGGATGTTCTCCTCCGCGCTGAGCGTCGGCAACAGGTTGAACTGCTGGAAGATGAAGCCCACCTTGGTGCGGCGGAGCTCCGTCAGCTGGCGGTCGGACATGCCGGTGAGCTTCGTGTCACCGACGTACACCTCGCCGCGGGTCACCGAGTCGAGACCCGCCAGGCAGTGCATCAACGTCGACTTCCCCGAGCCGGACGGCCCCATGATCGCGGTGAACCGGCCCCGCGCGAGCTCGACGTTGACCCCCCGTAGCGCGACCACCTGTGCCTCGCCGCTGCCGTACACCTTCCATACGTCGACGGCGCGCGCCGCGATGTCCGTCGCGGCGATCGTCCCGGTCACGTGCGTCCCCTATCATTTGAAGATCGTTGGGTAACACGCTAGGTGACCGCGTTCGCGGTTCCGTCGTGCTCGACGGCGATTCGCGCGTACCCCCTGGGAGTGAGACCGGGGGAGTACCTACCGCCCCGGACGGACGAGACCCGTCTCGTACGCCAGGACCACCGCCTGCACGCGGTCGCGGAGGCCGAGCTTGGTGAGGACGTGCCCCACGTGCGTCTTGACCGTCGTCTCGCTCACCGACAGCTCCCGGGCGATCTCCGCGTTCGACAGTCCACGGGCGAGCTGCACCAGCACCTCGCGCTCGCGTTCGGTCAGGGCGTCGAGGCCGCGCGGTGGCTGCGCCGACGGGTCGGGCAGCACCAGGGCGAACCGGTCGAGCAGCCGCTTGAGGATGCGCGGCGCCACCACCGCCTCGCCGGCCGCCACCGTGCGGATCGCCGCCACCAGGTCCTCGGCCGGCACGTCCTTGGCGAGGAACCCGCTGGCACCGGCCCGCAGCGCGCCGACCACGTATTCGTCCAGGTCGAACGTGGTGAGGATCAGCACCCGCACCGGCAGTTTCGCCTCGATGATCTGCCGCGTCGCCGCCACGCCGTCGAGCCGGGGCATGCGGATGTCCATCAGCACCACGTCGGGCAGCAGCCGGCGGGCCAGGTCGACCGCCTCCGCGCCGTTGCCGGCCTCGCCGACGATGTTGAGGTCGGTCTCGGCGCCGAGCACCATCTTGAACCCGGTGCGCAGCAACGGCTGGTCGTCGGCGAGCAGCACGCGGATCGGCGTCCCGCCGGACGGCGCCATCGGTGGTACAGGTCCGTCGCCGGGGGTTGCGGTGGTCACGCGGTTTCCTTCCCAACCGGGTGGACGCCCACAGCGTCGGCACCCGTGCTTTCAACTGCCGCCGTCACGTTTCCCTGTTCGCCCTCCAGCGGGATGCGGGCGAACACCCGGAACCCGCCGCCGGGCCGGGGACCCGCCCGGAGCGTGCCACCGTACAGGCTGATCCGCTCCCGCATGCCGAGCAGGCCGTGTCCCACGGTACGGGTTCCCGGCCGTGGACCGCGTCCGGTGTCGCTGATCTCGATGGCGAGCTCCCGCACCCCGAACGACAACCGGACCTCGGCCGCCGCCGGCCCGGCATGCTTGAGCGCGTTGGTGAGCGCCTCCTGGGTGATGCGGTACACCGCCAGCGCCACGCCGGGGTCGAGGTGGCCGGGCTCGCCCATGGTGGTCAGCTCCACCGGCAGGCCCGCTTCCCGCACCTGCTCGATCAGCTCGTCGAGGCCGGGCAGGCCGGGCTGCGGTTCCAGCTCGCCGACCGGTTCGGCGTCGGTGCGCAGCACCACGAGCAGCCGGCGCATCTCCCGCAGCGCCACCCGCCCGGTCTCCTCGATCGTCGCGAGCGCCTCGTCGGCGGCCACCGGATCCCGGCTGAGCGCCCGCCGGGTGCCGGTGGCCAGCACACTCATGACGCTGACGTGGTGCGCCACCACGTCGTGCAGTTCCCGGGCGATGCGGCGACGCTCGTCGGCGACCGCCTGTTCGGCGACGACGAGCTGGTCGCGCTCGGCGGTCTGCGCCCGGTCCTCCAACGCGGCGACGTAGGCCCGCCGGTTGTGCACGGTGCGGCCGATGAAGAACGTCAGCAGGAACATCAGCGTGCTGTAGGCAACCTGGTAGGCGACCGGAAGGTCGATCGGGATCGGGTCCGTCACCGACCGGCCGAGGGGCGTCAGCCCCAACAGCAGCGGCGCCAACCACAGCAACGCACTGGTGCCGGCCGCATACTTCACCGAACATCGGGACGCGACCGTGTACGTGATCACGATCATCGCGATCCCGCTGCCGCCCCAGTCCTTCACCACGGCCGCGACGCACAGCTGCACCATCAGGACGCCGACCGCCCAGTGGACGGCCGTCCGCCGCAACGCCACCGCCACGTACCCGACGCCCAGCCACACCAACGGCCAGAACCAGTTGGCCGGCCGGTACCCGATCGGTTGCAACGCCCACAGCACCGACTCGCCGGCGAACAGACCTCCGGCCAGCATGATGTCGAACAGCAGCCGAGCCCGCGGGCTGTGCCGTTGCGCCACCATGAGGCGACGCTATCCGCTACCGCGCCCCACATCTCGTACGCGACGCCGATCTCTCCTCATCCTTCGGGATGAGACCCCGGCAGCCGCCCGCCCGGCGGCCGGTCGCATCGTGGGAGACAACGGTTCGTTGCAGCAGACCGTTGTCTCCCACGTTCAGGCCCGGCCCGCGGTTTTCGGATCTTGGAAATTTGTGGTTGCCACAACGACCACCGTTTTCCAAGATCCACCAAGCCGGGCGCGCGGCGACCGACAAAGCGCATGAATCACCCGGTCGCCGGGTCGGAACCGCGAACGTCGAGCGCCGGAATCGGCAGTGCCGCTACGCAGTGCCGCTATGCAGGTGGCGCCGCCGGGATCGCAGGTGCCGCGACGTCGGCCGGCGCCGCAACCGGCTGCGCCGGCGTGGCGGTCGGCTGCGCTGGCGCGTCGCCTCCTGCCGTGGTGGCGGGCCGGCCCGGCCCGGCGGCAGTGGCGCCGTCGACGGGAGGGGCGGGTTCGGGGCGCTTCTCCGGGTACGGCGGGGGTGTGCCACCGTACGCCGGGCACAGGTCCTGGTAGCTGCACCACCCGCACAAGCGGCTCGGGCGCGGACGGAAATCGCGGTCGGCGGTGGCGCGTTCGATGGCCTGCCACAGGGCGACCAGGGTGCGCTCGAAGCGGGAGAGCTCCTCCTCGTCGGGCGTGTAGTCGCACACCTCGGCGTCTTTGAGGTAGACCAACCGGAGCACCCGGGGGACCCGACCGCGCAGGCGCCAGACGACCAGGGCGTAGAACTTCAGCTGGAACAGTGCCCGGGCCTCGAACGCCTCGCGGGGGGCGCCGCCGGTCTTGTAGTCGACCACCCGCATCTCGCCCGTCGGCGACACGTCGAGGCGGTCGATGATGCCGCGGAGGCGCAGCTCGTCGGCCAGGACCGTCTCGACCATGATCTCGCGCTCGGCCGGCTCGAAGCGGCGCGGATCCTCCACGGCGAAGTAGCCGCCGAGCAGGCTGCGGGCGCCGGCGACGAAATCCTCCTCGGTGAGGCCGTCGCCGAACAGGCCGGTGATGTCGGACCATTCCTCGCGCATGCGCGCCCACTCCGGCTCGACCAGGGCCTCGGCCGACCCGGGCGTGCGCTCGGCGGCCGGCAGGTCGAACAGCCGGTCGAGCACGGCGTGCAGGAGCGTGCCGCGCACCGCGTCGGCGTTCGGCTTCTCGGGCAGCCGGTCGACCGTGCGGAAGCGGTAGAGCAGTGGACAGGTCTTGAAATCGCCCGCCCGCGACGGCGACAGCGACGGGAAAACCCGCTCCTCGGCAACCGCACCGGACACCTCAACCGTCATGCCCGAAACACTAGGCGAGGGGTACGACGCTTTCCGCGCCCGTACCATCACCAGGGTGGCCGGGCACGAGCGGAACTCACGTCAGGGGATACCGCTCGGCCGCGTCCTGGGCTTCCCGGTGCGCCTGAACCTGTCCTGGCTGGTGCTGGCGGTGTTCGTCACGATCCTCTACGGCGGGCAGGTCGCCGATGCCCGGCCGGGCCTCGCCACCGGCGCCGCCTACGGGTTCGGTGTGCTGTTCGTGGCCGGGCTGCTGGCCTCGGTGCTGCTGCACGAGCTCGGGCACGCCCTGGTCAGCCGGCGTCTCGGCACCGGCGTCACGGGGATCACGTTGGAGCTGCTCGGCGGCTACACGGAGATGGAGCGCGACGCACCGCGTCCCGGAATCGAGGCCGCGGTGTCGTTGGCCGGCCCCGCCGCGTCCCTGATTCTCGCCCTCGCGGCCGGCGCCGGAGCCGCGGCCCTGCCCGGCGATGGCACCGCCGCCCGCTTCCTGGCCCACCTGGCGATCAGCAACGCCATCATCGCGATCTTCAACGTGCTGCCCGGCCTGCCGCTCGACGGCGGCCGGGCCCTGCACGCGGCGATCTGGGCCGGCACCGGCGACCCGCACCGCGGCCGCCGGATCGCCGGCACGGTCGGCGTGGCGCTCGCGGTGGGCGTGGCGACCTTCGCGACGCTGATCTACCTCAGGGGCTGGTTGTCGCTGGTCGGAGCCGCTTTCACGCTGGTGGTGGCCGGGTCGATCGGGCTCGGCGGGGTGGCCTCGGTGCGGCTCGGCCGGGTCGGCGCCCGCCTGCGGCTGCTCGACGTCGACCGGCTGACCCGGCCGATCTTCGGGGTGCCGGCCGGTACGACCATCGCCGAGGCCCACCGCCTGGCCGGAGCCGGTGACACGGTCTTCGGCGTGGTCGACCCGGACGGACGGCTGTGGGCGGTGGTGCCGGAGGCGGAGGATGCGACGGTGCCGGTCGATCGTCGGGGCGTCGTCGAGATCGACACGGTGGCCCGGCTGGTCGGCCTGTACCGGTCGGTGCCGGCCGGGTTGAGCGGTGACGACCTGCTGCGCGCCGTCGAGGACGACCCCGTCGGCGACTACCTGGTCACGGCTGGAGAGGATGTGGTCGGCATCCTGCGCGTTTCCGACGTCAAGCGGGTCATCAGACCCACGGAGCGCGTCTCACCGACCCGAAGGAGTGGCACGTGACCGCCACGCAGGCAGGCCCCCGGCACCGTGGGCCGTTCCGTCCGGGCGACCGCGTGCAGCTCACCGACCCCAAGGGCCGGCTGCACACGATCACACTCGAACCCGGCAAGCAGTTCCACACCCACCGCGGCATGGTCGACCACGACGCCCTGATCGGGCTGCCCGACGCCAGCGTCGTCACGAGCTCGGGCGGCACCCAGTACCTCGCGCTGCGTCCCCTGCTCGCCGACTACGTGCTCGGCATGCCGCGCGGCGCCCAGGTGATCTACCCGAAGGACGCGGCCCAGATCGTCGCGATGGGCGACGTCTTTCCCGGTGCCCGGGTGCTCGAAGCGGGTGCCGGGTCGGGCGCGCTGAGCTGCTGGCTGCTGCGCGCCGTGGGGCCGACGGGGCAGCTGTTCTCCTTCGAGCAACGGGCCGACTTCGCGGAGATCGCGCGACGTAACGTTTCCGCCTTCATGGGCGATGTCCCGGACAACTGGTCGCTCACAGTGGATGACGTAGGCGCCTGCGAAGAAAACGATTTTGACCGGATAATCCTTGACATGCTCACTCCGTGGGAGCACCTGGACCTCGTCGAGCGCGCGCTGGTGCCCGGCGGCGTCTTCGTCGGGTACGTGGCGACCACGCCCCAGCTCAGCGAGCTGGTCGAGGCGCTGCGCGAGCGCGGGTGCTTCACCGAGCCACGGGCCTGGGAGACGCTCGTCCGCGACTGGCACGCCGACGGTCTCGCGGTGCGGCCGGACCACCGCATGATCGCCCACACGGCGTTCCTGGTGACGGCCCGGCGCATGGCGCCCGGCGTGGTGGCCCCGCCACGCCGGCGCAAGCCGAGCAAGGGCGCGGAGGCGTACCAGCTCCGGCGGGCCGCGGCGGCGGCCGGTGCGGCCGTGGCGGCGGCCGCGGGTGCGGTGAGTAACGGGACGGCCGGCGGGGCCGTCCAGGGATCGGCGGCCGGCCGGGCTGCCAATGGGACCGCCAGTGGCAACGGCACGAGTGCTGCCGGGGCGGTGCCGGGCGAGGGGGGCCCACCATGACCGAGGGACGTATCAAGGTCATCGGCGGAGCCGATGGGCTTTGCCGGGGCCGCAGCTCGCGGAGCGAGGTGCGGCCATGACGAGGTCGAGTTTCGGGAACGAGATGCCCGCGGTCTTTCCGGACTGGTCTCCGTACACGGAGCTGGACTCGGCCGCCCGGGCGTACCTGCGGGACCCCGAGATCGCGCTCGATGCCCTGGCCGGCGTCATGCGCGGCTCCCAGGTGCTCGGCTTCACGCTGGAGCGCTTCGTGAACGAGGTCAACGGGGTCTGGCAGGAGGTCGTCGTCTGCGACGGCACCCGGCTCGTGCTCTGGCACGGTGAGGACCTGCCACCCGGCGACGGGCCGCCCGGGTCGATGTCGTCGTCGCTGCGGGTGGTGGCGTTGTCGGCGGTGACGGAGGTGGGCTGCCGGCGCCGGCTCACGCGCACCGGTGGCGGCCAGGTGCGCGTCGACAGCATCGACGTCTACCTGCTGCTCAGCTCGCTCGACGAGACCAGCGCCGGCCCGGGCCTGGGCGCGGCCGAAGACGGCGGCCCGGTGATCCGGCACGACGCGCTGCGGTTCGGCAAGACCCTCGACGACGGGGGAGCGGGGCAGATCGGCCGGTTGGAGGAGTTCGCCCGGCTTGTCTCGTCGCTGGTCGGCCGGCCGATGATTTGATTCAGGCGGCTTCGGCCTCGGGGCCGGCCACCGCCGCGCCGTCACTCAGGCGGGTGACGTGAATGCATTCACCCGGGCACTCCTTGGCCGCGTCGATGACGTGCAGCCGCAGGCCGGACGGAACTCCGACGCGCGAACCGGGATTGAGGCGCAGCTCACCGTCGCCGCCCTTGACGTAGGCGAGACCGTCGACATCGAACTCGAAGACCTCCGGCGCGTACTGCACGCAGAGGCCGTCTCCGGTGCACAGATCCTGGTCGACCCGCACCTCGAGCTCGTCCGACACCGGTCCTCCTTGATCTGGGATCACCTGTTCCGACGGTACCCGAAGGCGACAGTTGGGCGAACTCCACACCGACACGGTCAAGAAACCGTGGGCGATGCAACGGGACTCGGCACCAGATGAGCAGTTAGTGTTAGAGCACAACGTTTAACCCCCGGGGAGGTGGGACGTGGCACGCAGCGACGACGCGGATGCGCGCGCCGCACGGTGGGAGAGGGATGCACACGACCTCGCCACCCAGGTCGCGTACCTCCAAGAGGAGCTCGCCCTGGTGCGGCGGAAGCTGACCGAGAGCCCTCGTCATGTACGCCAACTGGAGGAGCGCCTGGCGGCCGCCCAGGCACAGGTGTCTCGGCTGACCGAGAACAACGAGCGGTTGGTGGCCACGCTCAAGGAGGCGCGGGCCCAGATCATCACCCTCAAGGAAGAGGTTGATCGGCTGGCCCAGCCACCGAGTGGCTACGGGGTCTTCCTGACCAAGCACGACGACGGCACTGCCGACGTCTTCACCGGTGGCCGCAAGTTGCGGGTGGCGGTGTCGCCGGCGCTCGACCTCGACGAGCTCCAGCGTGGCCAGGAGGTCCTGCTCAACGACGCGCTCAACGTCGTCGACGCGTTCGGGTTCGAACGTGCCGGCGAGGTCGTCATGCTGAAGGAGCTGCTCGAGGCGCCGGAAGGCCAGAAGGCCGACCGCGCTCTCGTCATCTCCCACGCCGACGAGGAGCGCATCGTCTATCTGGCCGACTCTCTGATAGATGTGCCGTTGCGGTCGGGCGACTCGCTCATGGTGGAGCCCCGCTCGGCGTACGCGTACGAGCGCATCCCCAAGAGCGAGGTCGAGGAACTGGTCCTCGAAGAGGTCCCCGACGTCGACTACACCGACATCGGCGGTCTCGACCGGCAGATCGAGCAGATCCGCGACGCGGTGGAGCTGCCCTTCCTGCACGCCGACCTGTTCCGCGAGCACCAGCTCCGGCCGCCGAAGGGCATCCTGCTCTACGGTCCGCCCGGGTGCGGTAAGACGCTGATCGCCAAGGCGGTGGCGAACTCGCTGGCGAAGAAGATCGCCGAACGTCAGGGCAAGGAGAAGCACACCAGCTACTTCCTCAACATCAAGGGCCCGGAGCTCCTCAACAAGTACGTCGGTGAGACGGAGCGCCACATCCGGCTGGTGTTCCAGCGGGCCCGGGAGAAGGCCGGCGAGGGCACGCCGGTCATCGTGTTCTTCGACGAGATGGACTCGGTGTTCCGCACCCGCGGCTCCGGCGTCTCGTCCGACGTCGAGAACACGATCGTCCCGCAGCTGCTCAGCGAGATCGACGGTGTGGAAGGCCTGGAGAACGTCATCGTGATCGGTGCCTCCAACCGGGAGGACATGATCGACCCCGCGATCCTGCGGCCCGGCCGGCTCGACGTGAAGATCAAGATCGAGCGTCCGGACGCGGAAGCGGCGAAGGACATCTTCTCCAAGTACATCCTCACCGACCTGCCGCTGCACTCGGAGGACGTCGACCAGAACGGTGGCTCGCGCGACGCCTGCGTCGCGGCGATGATCCAGGCCACGGTCCTGCGGATGTACTCCGAGACCGAGGAGAACCGCTTCCTCGAGGTCACCTACGCCAACGGTGACAAGGAGGTCCTGTACTTCAAGGACTTCAACTCCGGCGCGATGATCCAGAACATCGTCGACCGGGCGAAGAAGATGGCCATCAAGGACTTCCTCGGAAGCGGACAGAAGGGGCTGCGCCTGCAGCACCTGCTCGACTCCTGCGTCGACGAGTTCCGTGAGAACGAAGACCTCCCCAATACGACCAACCCGGACGACTGGGCCCGGATCTCCGGCAAGAAGGGCGAGCGGATCGTCTACATCCGCACCCTCGTGTCCGGTGGCAAGGGCACCGAGGCCGGTCGGTCCATCGAAACGGCCAGCAACACCGGCCAATACCTGTAAGCGGGCAAACCGGAAAGGCGCCGACCGCGGTCGGCGCCTTTCCCGTGTGTAAAGGCCGTGCAACCGCGCTCTGTGGTCGCGTGTGTCGTGTCCGTGTGCGGCCGAACGGTTGATGTGCGCCGGGTTCGGAGCAGCCCCGTGGAGCGGCTATTGTCTGTCAGTCCCGATTCCCCGCGGCCGATGGCTGCCGTGTCGCAAGTGAGGCTTTCCTGGTGACCGATGTGACCGACCCGAGTCCGGTTTTCATCCATCCGACGGCGGAGGTCGAGGACGGTGCGTCGATCGGGCCGGGCACCAAGGTGTGGCACCTCGTGCACGTACGGGGAACCGCGACCATCGGCGCGAACTGCACGATCGGCCGCAACGTCTACGTCGATGCCGACGTCACCGTCGGCGACGAGGTGAAGATCCAGAACAACGTGAGCGTGTACACCGGCGTGACGATCGAGGACAAGGTCTTCGTCGGCCCGAGCGTGGTGTTCACCAACGACCTCCGTCCGCGGGCCACGGGCGGCTGGGCCATCACCCCCACCCTGGTACGCACCGGCGCCTCGATCGGTGCCAACGCCACGCTGGTGTGCGGCGTCACGGTGGGGGAGTACGCGATGGTCGCGGCCGGTTCGGTCGTGACGAAGAACGTCGAACCGCACCGCCTCGTCGCGGGAAATCCCGCCCGCCCGCTGGGCTGGGTGAACCGTGACGGCGAGGTCGTGAGCCGGGACACCGAGAAACCGTCCGCCGAGATCCTCGACAACAGGAGCGCGAACCAGATGCAGCCGATCCCGATCACCCGGGTCGTGATCACCCCCGAGCAGGAAGCGGCGGTGCTCGCCGTCCTGCGGTCGGGCGGCCTCGCCCAGGGCCCGGTCGTGAAGAAGCTGGAGGACGGCTTCGCCGAGTTGCACGGCGTGCCGCACGCGGTCGCCGTCTCGAACGGGACGGTCGCGCTCGTCGCCGCGCTGGAGGCGCTGCGCCTCGGCCCCGGCGACGAGGTCATCACCACGGCGTTCAGCTTCGCGGCGACGCTCAACGCGATCCTGGAGTCCGGCGCCACGGTGCGGTTCGCCGACATCACCGACGACTACACGATCGACCCGGCCGCGGTCGAGGCGCTGATCACACCGCGCACGAAGGCGATCATGCCGGTCCACCTGTACGGGCTCCCGGCCGACATGACCGCGATCGCCGCGATCGCCGACAAGCACGGGCTGAAGATCATCGAGGACGCCGCGCAGGCGCACGCCGCGAAGGTCGGCGACCGGTTTGTCGGTTCGTACGGGGTGGGCTGCTTCTCGCTCTACGCCACCAAGAACATGCAGAGCGGTGAGGGTGGCATCGTCACCACCACCGACGACGCGGTGGCCGACCGGCTGCGCCTGCTGCGTAACCAGGGCATGCGGGTGCGGTACATGTACGAGGTGCCCGGGCACAACTGGCGCCTCACCGATCTCCAGGCCGCCATCGCGGTCCCACAGCTCGCGACCCTGGCCGAGACGGCGGCCCGGCGGGCCGCGAACGCCGCGGTGCTCAACGAGGGCCTGCAGGACGTGAAGGGCCTGGTGACGCCCGCGACACCGGCCGGCCGCACCCATGTGTGGCACCAGTACACGCTGCGGCTGGGCGACGACGCGCCGATCAACCGCGACCAGTTGACCAAGCAACTGGAGCAGGCCGGGATCGGCTTCGGTCTGTACTATCCCAGGCTCATGCACCACTACGAGTGTTACGAGGGCCACCCGCAGATCGCCGGCGACCACACCCCGGTCGCCGAGCGGGCCGCCGCTCAGGTGGTGTCGGTGCCCGTCCACCAGTGGTTGTCCCCCGATGACCTGGCCCGCATCGTGGCCGCAGTCCGAGGAGCGTTCAGTGCCTAAACTCGCCATCGTCGGCGCCGGCATCATGGGTGCCAACCACGGCCGGGTCGCCGGCTCGATCCGGGAGTTCACCGTCACCGCGGTGTGCGACAACGACGTCGAGCGGGCGGCGCTGATGGCCAAGCCGCACGACGCCCTGGCCACGTCGAGCCTCCAGGAGGCCATCGACGCGGCCGACTGCGTGGTGCTGGCCACGCCCAGCGAGACGCACGCCGAGATGGGCACGCGCATCCTGAAGAGCGGCCGCGACCTGCTGGTCGAGAAGCCGATCGCGACCTCGATCAGCGACGCCCGGGCGCTCATCGAGGCGGCCGAGGCGAACAACCGGGTCCTGATGGTCGGCCACGTCGAGCGGTTCAACCCGGCCGTCACCGAGCTGATGCGGCTGGTGAACGAGCCGGTGGCGCTGGAGATCACCCGGGTGGGTCCGTTCCCCACCCGGCTGCTCGCCGACGTGGTGCTCGACCTCATGATCCACGACATCGACCTGGCCCGGGCGGCGCTCGGGTCGGAGATCGTCAAGGTGGTCAGCGTCGGCCGGGCGGTCCGCTCGGACGACATCGACCTGGCCTCCGCGCTGCTGACGTTCGAGAACGGCGTGGTCGCGAACATCATCGCCAGCCGGGTCAGCCAGACCAAGATCCGGCGGATCAGCCTCACCCAGCGTGAGAACGCGGTCATCGCCGACCTGCTCCGTCAGCAGGTCGAGGTGCACCGCATCGAGCACTCCGAGTTCCTGTCGGACGGTGGCGCCCGCTACCGGCAGAGCGGTCTCGTCGAGATCCCGTATCTCGCCCAGCACGGCGAGCCGCTGATGCACGAACTGCGCCACTTCGCCACCTGTGTGCAGGAGCGCCGGACGCCGCTGAGCAGCGGCGCCGACGGTCTCGCCGCGCTCGAGGTGGCCATCTCCATCCGGGACCAGATTCTCGCGGGGTAGCCGTCGTGTACAAGGATCACAAGATCGCGGCCGTGGTGCCGGCGTACAACGAGAGCAAGCTCATCGGCAAGACGATCATGACGATGCCCGAGTACATCGACTTCATCGTGGTGATCAACGACAGGTCCACCGACGACACCTCGGCACAGGCCCGGGCGGTCGACGACCCGCGGGTCTTCGTGATCGACCACGAGGTCAACAAGGGCGTCGGCGGCGCGATCATCACCGGGCACAAGAAGGCGCTCGAACTCGGCGCCGACGTCAACGTCATCATGGCCGGCGACGCCCAGATGGACCCGCAGTACCTGCCCGACCTGCTCGACCCGATCTGCGAGAACGGGTACGAGTTCACCAAGGCCAACCGGTTCTACTCGCGCACCGGCTACGCGACCATGCCGTTCATGCGCGCCGCCGGCAGCATCGGGCTGTCGTTCGCCACCAAGGTGGCCAGCGGCTACTGGAACCTGTTCGACCCGCAGAACGGCTACACGGCGCTCAAGCGGACGGCGCTCAACCGGCTGCCGCTCGACCGGATCGCGCTCGGCTACGCGTTCGAGAACGACCTGCTCATCTGGCTGAACATCGTCAACGCGCGGGCCAAGGACGTCTCCGTGCCGGCGCTGTACGGCGAGGAGGTGTCCACGATGAACCTGCGCAAGGTCACGTGGACGATCGGCCGCCTGCTCGTCAGCGGGTTCTGGCGGCGGATGCTGCGCAAGCACGTGCTGCAGTCGTTCTCGGCCGTCGCGCTGCTGTTCTTCACCGGCCTCGCGCTGGTGACGTTCGGCGCGCTGGTCGGTTGCTGGGTGCTCTACGAGACGCTCGGCGAGCCCGTCGCCACCACCGGCAGCGTGCTCCTCTCGGTGGGTCCGCTGCTCACCGGCATCCACATGCTGGTGAACGCCCTGATGCTCGACATCCAGTCAACCCCCGACTGACCCGGCCGCCCGCGCGGCCGGTCCGGCCGGGCCGTCCCCACGAGTCGATCTTGCAGTTGTGTCCGCCCTTTCGCCGGAATTCGCCCGTTTTTCTGCGGACACAACTGCAAGATCGGCGATGTTGGGGGGCGGGCGGGTCCGTCGATGGTCTTCAGCAAGTGGGAGGCCGGGCACCTTGTTCAAAGGTGCCCGGCCTCCCACTCATTTGATCTAGCCGACCTTGCGTTGTTCGCGCCGGTCCGCGCCCGGCAGCGACTTGTCGTGCACGAACCCGATCCACCGGACGACCGGTGCACCGGCCCGGCTGCCGGTCATCTCGATGCGGTACTGGAGGAACTGACCGGCGGGCACCGTGAGGGCGGCCTGCGCGGCGGGAACAGCCGTCCAGCCCGACCAGGAGCCGTCGGGTGTGGGCGAGTTGCCGCTCCGGACACTGACCACCATCCGCGCTCCCGACGGCACCGTGGCGTCCCACCGGGCGTGCTTCCAGGCGACCGCCTGGGTGGCGTCGAGCACCCGGGACGTGAACGTGCCGGACCCGGTCGCGGTGGACAGGGTCAGGTCCGCCAGACTGTCACCACGGATCAGTACCGGCCCGCTCACCGTGCCCGTCTTGAACCCGACCCTGGTCTGGTCCGCGACACCCGGTGCCGAGGAGAAGACCTGCACCGGAGAGGCACCGGCCGCCGGGAACGTCACCTGGTTGCCCCCGGTGTCGGTGCTCACGACCCGCACGTTCAGCGTGGAGTTGGCCGGCACCTTCGCCAGCACCACGATGTGGTCGGTGACCAGTTTCTCGTCCAGCCCGATCTGGTCGAGACGGTCGGACGAGTACCCGTAGAGCACCCGGGACTCCGCCGGCTCGCTGGTTTGCCAGGTGACCCGCACGGTGCTGTCCGGCAGCGGGGTCACCTTGAGGCCGGCGATCGTCGGCGCGCTCCCGTCGCGCGGGGGCGTGGTGAACGAACTGACCTGGCCGGGCGCCGGCCACGTCGCGTCCCGACCCGCGGGGTCACGGGACACCACGCGGTAGTAGTACCGGGTGCCGGGCGCCAGCCCGGTGACCTTGACCCGGTGCTTGCGGGACTTGTCCGCCGTGAACTTGCGGGTCAAGGCGGTGGGCGACGTGCCGTACTCGATCTCCGACGAACCGGCCACGGTGGTGTTCCAGTTCACCTCCGCGCTGTCCGCCGTGACCGTGGCCTGCGGCGCCGCCGCGAGGACCGACGGGCCCGGCAAGCCGTAGCCGGCCGAGTACGACCCGCTGACGGCGGGGAAGAACGCGTACTCGATGCCTTTGACGGTGCTGATGCTGACCGGAACCGCGACGCCGCCGCGGGTCAACCCGGTCAGGACGGTGCCACCCGCGCCGGTGGTCGGCAGCGCCGCCACCATCCGTCGCGCCGTCGGTGCGGCGTCGATGGAGAACGACAGGCCGGCCGCCGACCAGGCGAGGTTCTGGAACGACGAGGCATTGCGCGCGTCGAACCACTCCAGCGCGTCCCGCGAGGTGATCACCGGCACGCCGTAGTTCTGCGCGCTGGCCACCAACGAGTCGTCCTCGTACGAGGTCGGCTCGTTGGAGTTGTGCATGTTCGCCACGAACATGCCGTAGTACCCCTCCGTGCCCATCGCCCGGGCCAACAACGTGTTCGACGTGAACGGGTAGCTCTGCCCCGACTCGTTGGACATCTGGGTCGGCGCCTGGTAGACGTCGATCA
This sequence comes from Virgisporangium aurantiacum, assembly GCF_016863635.1. Lineage (GTDB taxonomy): Bacteria > Actinomycetota > Actinomycetes > Mycobacteriales > Micromonosporaceae > Virgisporangium > Virgisporangium aurantiacum. Next base: position 21,111 of record NZ_BOPG01000109.1, read on the forward strand.
CCCGGCCGCCGGTGTCGGTGAACCGCATCGGGATGCCCGATCCGGTCATGAACCCGGGCCGGTCCTGGATCCACGATCCGGGCCAGTAGTAGTAGTTCGTGTCGAAGCGGATGCCGTGCCGGAACTCGGTCTTCGGCTGGGAGTCCCAGTCGCTGTACGCGATGCAGTGGTACCGCGAGGTGGTCGGCGGAGGCACGCTCTGGTATTTCGCGGACCACTCCGCGAGCTGGGTCGAGTAGTCCGACTCCAGGCTCGCCGGGGTGAAGTTCGTGCACCCGTTCTGCGGGTGCATCGCGACCTCGAAGCCCTGCTCGTGGTAGGCCCGCGCCTGCGCGTCGGTGAAGCCGACCGACGCCCACAGGTACGTGGTGAACCGCAGGCACTGCCAGTCGTCGGTGCGGCAGCCGGGCGTGCTGTTGGCCAGGTACCGGTCGAACCGGCCGGAACTGCCGTGCGTGCCGGGCTCCTCGTCGTCGCCGGTCGGCACCACGATCGCGTTCGCCCCGCCCGGGAAGTACCAGAACCGCGGGATCGGCTTGCGATCGAGGTTGAGGTGCTGGATCAGGTTGACCAGCAGCCGCTGCTGCTCGTCGGCCTGCGGAATGGCCACCTTGTTCAGGTCGATCCAGTCCGTTCCACCACTACCGCCGAAGAACATGTCGTCGGAGCGGACCGGTGCCACGCCGTCGCGCTCCTGGCCCGCCCAGGCCGGGTTGCCCTGCCTGGTCAGCGCCACCGACTTGGCGAGGTCGTAGGTGAACGCCGCCGCCCGCCCGCCGGACGAGCCGACGGTGCGCATCGTCACGGCCGGGTTGCTCGCCGCCGCGGTGGCCGAGTTGTACAGCTGGGCGACCATCGTGGCGCCGGACAGCGTGTAACGGTCGGCGGTGCCGTGGAACTGCATCGTGGGCTCGGCGATGCCCGCGCCCGGCGCGGTCGCCTGGTCGACCTTGAGATACCCGTTGGCCAGGGTCCCGCCGGCCGCGGTGAGGCCCAGCAACGAGGCCAGCCGCGTGTCCGGGCTCATCGCGATGAGCTTGCCGCCGCCGTTGACCCACGTGGTCAGCATCGCCGCCTGCGCGTCGGTGAGCGCGATGTCACCGAGGATCGCCACGTCGTGCTGTCCGAGCGTCGACGCGGTAAGGCTTTCCAGCGACGCCGTCGAGAACGCGTTGACGCCCTCGGCGCGCAGGATCTCGGCGTAGTAGGAGCTGTACGGGTTGGTGGAGCTCGTGATCACCAGGATCGGGCCGCCCGGTCCGGCCGACGGGTCCGGCCCGGTGGTGAAGTTCCAGGTGACCGGTGCCATCACGGTTCCGGCACCGTCCCGCGCGTCGCTGACCGTCACCTGGTACGTGGTGGAGTAGGCCAGCGGGTTCGTCGGTCGGAAGACCGCGCTCCACGTCGAGCTGTTGTAGGTGACCGTGCCGGCCACGGTCGTGCTGCCGGCGCGCACCGCGATGCGGATCGTCGAGCCGGTGACCGCCTCGCCGAAGCGCACGTTGACCCGCTCGGTGACCGGGATGGTGGTCGCGTTCGTCGCCGGCGACTGGTTGACGAGCACCGGCGGTCCCGAGTCGGCCGAACTGGTCTCGTACACCGCGTCGACCCAGTAGTTGGCGGCGCCGTAGGTCGATGCCGGGAAGCCGCCCCCGGCGCCGTAGCGGTACACGCCGTTGCCGCCGCCGACCCCGTCCTGCGTGGCGGCCAGCGGTCCGGCCGTCACACCGTCGCGGCCGAAGAAGTTCGTGTCGTAGGCGAAGCGCCCGACGGGCGCGTAGTACGACGCTACGTAGGTCTGTCCCGCGGTCACCGCGACCGGAGTGCTGAACAGCACCTGCTGCCAGCCGGTGGCGGACTCGTCGGTGAACGTCGCCTGGCCCAGGTTGGCACCGGCCGACGACCACAACCGTCCGACGTGGGTACCGGCGTTCCCGGCGCCCTTGTAGAACCGGATCCCCTTGATGTAGCCGTTGCGCATCGGACGGATCCGCACGCCGAGTTCGACGGCCGACGTGTCGCTCGAGGTCTGGACGGTGGGTTCGCCGGTGCCGGACCAGAGCGTGCACGGGCCGCACGGCACCGCGGCCTGGCCGGTGAACATCACGTCGACGCCGTAGTCGGAGGAGTTGTAGGTGTTGGTCGGGAAGCCGCCGGTGCCGTAGAGGTAGACGCCGTTGCCGCCGTCGACCCCAGTGCGCAGGGCGGTCAGCGGGCCACGGGTCACACCCGCGGACGCGTACTTGTTCTCGGTGTACGAGTACTTACCGGTGGGCACGTAGTACGAGGCGATGTACGTGGTGCCGGCGGATATCGCCACCGGTTGCGCGAACCACGCCTGTTGCCAGCCGGTCGCCGACTCGGCCACGAACGTCGTCTCGGCGAGCTTCTGACCGGCCGAGGTCCACAACCGTCCGATGTGGACACCGGTGTTCCCCGCGCCCTTGAAGAACCGGACGCCCTGGATGAAGCCGTCCCGGTCGGCCCGGATCTTGACGCCGACCTCGATCGAGGCGGTCGCCGTCGAGGCGTAGACAGCGGGAGCCTGGTGGTCGGCGAAGACGGTGGCCGGGCACGTCACCTGGCCGGCCATGCCGTCGAACACCGGCTCGACCCAGTAGTTGGTCGACTGGTACGTCGCGGCGGGGAAGCCGCTGCTGCCGGACTTGTACACGCCGTTGCCGCCGTCGGAGCCGTTGACCATCCCGATGAGCGGCGAGCGCGTGATGTTGGAGGTGAAGTAGCTGGAGGTGTACGAGTACCGGCCGACCGGCGCGTAGTAGGACACGACGTAGGTCCAGCCCGCCGCGATCCGCACCGGCGCGCTGAACTGCGCCTGCTGCCACCCGGACGTCGACTCACCGGAGAACGTGACCTCGGCCAGCTTCTCGCCGCGCGAGGACCACAACCGCCCGAGGTGGGAACCGGTGTTGCCGGATCCCTTGTAGAACCTGACCCCGGTGACGTAGCCGTCCCGGTCGGCCCGGAACTTCATGCCGAGCTCGATCGGCGTCCCGTCGGTCGTGGTGCCGGCCGGAGCGTCGTTGTCGCGGAAGAGGGTGCGCGGGCAGCCGGCGACCGTGGGGGCCGCGAACCGCCACGACACCGGCGCCATCACGTTGCCGGCCGCGTCCTTGGCGCTGTTGACGGTGGCCTGGTAGGTGCCGCCGGCGACAGCGTCCTGCGGCGTCAGCACGACGGTGCGCGCGGCAGGGTTGTAGTCGACGCTGGTCGGGACCTGCTTGCCGGCGCCGTCGACGAGTTGGGCGCGGACCGAGTCGGGGTCGACGTCCTCGGACAGCGTGGCGGTGATCCGGTTCGAGGACGATGTCGCCGATCCGCCGTCCCCGGGATACCTGGAAACGACGGTGGGCGGTGTCCGGTCGGGGAGCGCGGCCGGCACGGCGGTCGACGCTCCGAGCGGATACGCCTCCACCGTGGACGATCCGGCGGGCCTGGCCGAGGCGGCGCCCGCGCCGCTGCCCAGGAGCATCGCGACAATCGTCAGCACGGTGAGGGGAAATGTCCAGGTAAAACGTTTGGATACGGACGTCATGGTGAAAACGCCTTTTCTGCCAATGGCGCAGTCGGACTCCGGGCGGCCGTCCCTCGCGGGTGACGCGGGCAGGACGATCGACGCGCGGAATCGGAGCGGGAGGGGGCAAGCAAACGGAGGGGTGCCGCGGTGCCGGCGAACCGGCGGACCACAGCGACAGGGGCCAGTCTCTAGCTCGTTACTGTCGGCGACGAGGCCTGCGAAGTCACGTCGCGCTGCGCGGGGCTCAGGGCACGGGACCACCGCCAAACACGGTCATCGGCAACGGATTTCCGGTCAACTCGCGGCGAACACGACGTCGACCCAGTAGTTGGATGCCTCCCACGAACTGGTCGGGAAGCCACCACCGGCGCCGTAGCGGTAGACGCCGTTGAGCCCGTCCACCCCGCTGCGCAAGGCGTGCAGGGGCGCAGCGTCCCGACCCGACGACGCGAAGTACGCGGTGTCCTGCGCGTACCGGCCGTTGGGTGCGTAGTACGACACCACGTACGTCGTGTTGGCCGAGATCGTCACCGGGTTGCTGAACAGCGCCTGCTGCCACCCGCTGGCCGTCTCGTTGGTGAAGGTCAGCGTCGCCAGCAACTGACCCGACGCCGACCACAGGTGACCGACGTGCGTGCCGGTGCTGTTCGGCGACTTGTAGAACCGCATCCCCGTCACCTGACCGGCGACGTCGGACCGGAACTTCACGCCGACCTCGACCGCGTTCGGATCGGGCTCGTCCGGCACCGCCGGCACCGCCGAGTTGCTCCACAACGAGTACGTTCCGGTCTGCGCCGGTGCGGTGGTGAACGTCCAGGACACGGTCGACATGGTGTTGTTCGCCGCGTCGCGGGCGCCGCTGACGGTCGCGGTGTAGGCGGTGTTGGCCGCCAGCGCGGCGGCGGGGCTGAAGGTCGCCGTGTTGGTCCCCGCGTTGTAGCTGGTCGTTCCGGTCACCGCGGTCCCGGCGGGATTGCGCACCACGATGCTCGCCGAGCCGGACTGCACCGCCTCGCTGAACGTCGCCGCCACCGTGGTCGTCACCGGCACACCGGTCGCACCCGACGCCGGGCTCCGGCCGGTCACCGTCGGTGGCGTCGTGTCACTGCCCGTGCTGAACACGACGTCGACCCAGTAGTTCGACGCCTCCCACGAACTGGTCGGGAAGCCACCACCGGCGCCGTAGCGGTAGACGCCGTTGAGCCCGTCCACCCCGTTGCGCAAGGCGTGCAGCGGGACGGCGTCGCGACCCGACGACGCGAAGTAGCCCTGGTCGAACGCGTACCGGCCGTTGGGCACGTAGTACGAGACCACGTACGTCGTGTTGGCCGAGATCGTCACCGGGTTGCTGAACAGCGCCTGCTGCCACCCGCTGGCCGTCTCGTTGGCGAAGTTCACCGTGGCCAGCAACTGACCCGACGCCGACCACAGGTGACCCACGTGCGTACCCGTGCTGCTGGGCGACTTGTAGAACCGCACCCCCGTCACCTGACCGGCGACGTCGGACCGGAACTTCACGCCCACCTCGACCGAGTTCGGGTCCGGGTGGTCGGTGATCGACGGCACCGTCGCGCTGTTCCACAGCGAGCACGGGCACACGCGTTGCGCGACCGTGACCGCGTTCGAGGTCACCGCGCCGAGGTTGACGCTGTCGTCGCTGGCCCGCGCCCGGACCGTGGCGGCACCCAGCGCCGTCGGGGTCCACGTGTAGGTCCAGTTGCCGCGGCCGGTGGCCGGGTGCCACGTCGCGCCGCCGTCGGTGGAGACCTCGACGGCGCCGACGGCGCCGCCGGTGTCCGTCGCGGTTCCCGTGATCGTGACGGGCGCGTTGACCTCCACGGACGCGCCGGCGGCCGGCGAGGTGATCGTGGTGGTCGGCGCGGTGGTGTCGGTCGACGCGGTGGCCGCCGTCAGGCCGGACTGCAGCGTCGCCGGCTGCGCACCCATGTCGGCGAACAGGTTGACGGTCGCCTGCTGCACCGGCAGGCTCGCGGTTCCCGTGCCGCGGTCGTGGTTGCTGTCCAGGCCCCACGACCACTGGACGGTGCCGGCGCCGAACACCAGGGCCCCGCTCGCCGCCCGGTGCATGGTGAGGCGGTGGGTGGCCGTACCCGGGCCGAAGTTGGTGCCGTGATCCAGCAGCATCTCCCCGGCGCCGGCGGTCACGGTGGTGCTCGACATCCGGATCAGCCCCGCCGGCCGGAACCCGTTGTCGGGGTCCTCGTCCCACTCGTATCCGACGAGTCCCGAACCGAGCGTCATCACGCCGCCGGCCGGCTGGCTCGCCACCGACGTGCCGCGCCAGAACCGCATCTTGCCGTCGGCCTCGGGCACCTGCAGGTCCCTGGTGTTCTGGACCTTGAAGATGGTGCCGGTCAGCGCGTTCTCCGGCCGTCCGCCGTCGGCGGGCGGGCTGAAGCGCGGATCGCGCCAGGTGCCCGTCCAGACGTTCTGGCCGGCCGGATCGATCTTCGCGTTGGCGTGCGTCTCCTTGTACGTCACGAGCGTGCGGTACGGCGTGTTCGACCCGTCGACGCTGCGTTCCCAGCGGGTCTTCCAGAAGACCTCGTTGCCGCTGAAGAAGGCCAGGTGGACACCGGCGTCGCGGGCCGCCTCGACGTTCGCCCGCTGCGCGGCGGACCAGTACTCGTCGTGGCCGACGGACAGGAACGCCTTGTGGTTGCGCAGCAACGATCCGCGCCGGTCGGTGTCGATGCCGGAGGTGTAGCTGACGTCGTACCCGTTGGACTCCAGGAAGCGCACCATCGGGTACTCGGCGTTCCACACCATGTCCTCGGCACCGGTGGTGCGCGTGGTGATCGGCCGGTTGTAGCTGACCTTGTAGGCGCGGCCGACGGGCGAGCCGACGTAGAGGCTGTTGCCGCCGTAGGTGTTGTACGCCTGCCAGGTGGTGTCGGATGTCTGGAACAGCAGGTTCGACTGGCTCGCGTCGTTACGCACGACGAAGTAGATGTGACTCTCCGAATTGCCACCGTCGGTGCGGATCAGGTGTGCGAAGTAGATGCCCGAGACGGCCGAGGCGGGCACGGCCCACGACGCGGACACGCCCCAGTTGCCGCAGTCGACCAGTCCGGTCGAGGGCTCCACGATGCAGTTCGGCTGGCTCTGCGCGCCGGACCTGTTCAGCGTGGCCACTTTCCGGGCGCCGTTGCCGGCGTAGTAGCCCATCCGGTAGATGTCCAGCCGGTAGGAGGAGGCGGTCGTGGCCACCTTGAAGTTGACGGTCTCGCCCGCGTTGACGCTCATCTCGGTGGCGTAGCCCTGGATGTCCGCGGGGCCGGCGCCGTTGATCTCCCAGATGCTGCTCGGCGTGCCCGCCTTGCTGTTCTCACAGGCGATCGCGTTGACGACCGGGGCGCACGGGTCAGCGGAAGCGGTGCCCGGGAACAGCGGGACACCCATCGCTACAAGGAGTGTCACTATCGCTGCTGCCCGTAATCTGGCTGCGTATGTACTGCGCACGCCAAGCCCTCCCGTGAACGGCGCTCATTTTGCCGCACCATTCAGTCACAGCTAGGCGCCCGTCGATAGGGCCGAAAAGACCGGAATACATCGACGACAGGCCAACTGCTGACCGGTTCGCCCGGACTTGTCCACTGTGGACCGTGGCCGCCCCCCGATCCGTCGCGAACTTGGTGGTGGCGTCGGAGCACCGGTACTCTCCCCGACCGTGGATCGTGCTGCGACCGATGTCCCGTCCGGGCAAGCCGCCGCCCCCGCGTCCGGTCCGGCCGCCGCGCCCGACCCGGTCCGGGACGACGGCGCACCGGCCGCGGGCGACGCCGGGGAAATGGCGCGCGACACAAGGGAAGCGGGCGCTCCCGGAGCTCCCGCGCAGGTGCCGCGACCGGTTCGGATCGCGCTCGCCGGGGCCGTGCTCGCCGCCGGTGCGGCGGCCGCCCTGTGGATCACCGTTGTCGCGCTGACGGCCGGACACGGCCTCGACGTCAGCGACGAGGGCTACTACCTGCTCTCGTACCGCTGGTGGCGGGTCAACATGCAGACCTTCACCGGCGCGCAGTACCTGTACGGGCCGGTTTTCGAGCTCGTCGGTTACGACATCACCGGCCTTCGGCTGGTGCGGCTGCTCAGCGTCGTCGGTACCCACCTGGCCTTCGGCTGGGCGTTCATGCGCTGGTTGCGTGTGCGCCGTCCGCGGGCTCCCGCCACCTGGCTGTGGGAAGCCGCCGGGGTCGCGGTGATCCTCGCGTGCGGCGGGATGGTGTACAGCTGGTTGCCGCTCAGCCCCGGCTACAACGACGTGTCACTGCTCGGTGCGCTGCTCGCGGTCGCGATCGTGCTGCGGATGGCCACGCACGCCGACCGCACCGGCCGCGTTCCGGCGTGGGTTCCCGCGTTGTTCGGGCCGGTGGTCGTGGCCATGCTGCTGGCGAAGTGGTCGTCGTCGGCGGTGACGCTGGCGGTCGTCGCGCTCGCCGGGCTGGCCGCCGTCGCCCCGCTCGGCTGGCGCCAGGTACTCCGGGTCACCGCATGGGCACTCGCCGGCACCGTCGCGACGGTGCTGCTGATCCAGCTGCTCGTGGTCCCGCTCACCACGGCGGTGCCGGAGATGCTGGCCACCAACCGGCTCGTCGCGGCCGGCGCCAACTCGCCGGCCGCGCTGCTCAAGCTTTACGCGCGCACGACCTGGGACCTGGTAAAGGTCATGGTCGACGGGCACTTCCTGGTGTTCCTGGCCGCGATCGTCGCGGTGGTGCTCCGCGGCCGCGCCGCGATCGGCGCCGGCGTCGTCGCGGCGGTGGCGCTGTCCGTCTCGGCGTGGCGGGTGATCGTCGACGGCAACTACCACGGCGGCACGGCCAACCTGCTGCGCTACCCGGTGGGCCTGTCGGTCACGTTCGCGGTGGTGCTGCTCGTGGCGATCGCCGTGCTCGTCGATCGCCGGGCCCGGGGTTCCGCGCTGCGCGTCGAGGGGTGGCGGGGCTGGACGATCCTCGCGGCGGTGGCCCTCGTCCCGGTGACGCAGGCGGCCGGTACCGGTAACCCGCTGTACTTCATGGCGATCAACGGCTTCGCGGCGTGGGCCGCGATCATGCTGGCGATCCTGACCGGCCTGGAGACCGCGCCGGTGATCGCGCGTGTGCTGACCGCGACGGTGACCGCGGCGGCGGTGCTGCTCTCGGCCGTCGTCGCCGGTGACGGGCTGTGGGCGCATCCGTACCGGGCCGCTCCGCGCACGATGGCCACGGCCGAGGTGCCGGGGGCGCCCGCGCTCTCCGGCATCCGGCTCACGCCGAAGCAGGCCGCGGACTACGCGGGGCTGCGCCGGCGGCTGGCGCCGTACCTCGACCCGCCCGGCCGCGCGATCATGGCGTACGACGAGATGGCCGGCATCGTCCTGCTGCTCGACGGCCGTCCGGTCGGCGAGGCCTGGTACTCGGCGATCGCACCGGACCGGACCGCGGCCGGCGTGCGCAAGGAGTGCAGCGACGGTCGTGGATGGTGGGGGACGCGGTCGCCGGTCGTGATCCTCCACCGTCCGATTACACAAGTAGAGATCGACGCGTTAAGGTCTTGCGGGCTGGACTTCGCGACCGATTACCGGCTGCTGGCCCCGCCAGGGGAAACGCTGGGATTGCAGGTGTACGTACCGACCGACGACGTGAACGGGCAGTGATGAACGAAGTTTCCGGGGACCGGCCGCTTGTCTCGATCGTCATTCCGGCGCTGGACGAAGCGGACAACATCCCGAGCCTGATGGAACGGATCAGCCAGTTCGAGGCCGACCATCCGGAATACGCCTTCGAACTCGTGCTGATCGACGACGGCTCCTCCGACGGGACGGCCGACCTCGTGCTCAGCCACGCCGGGCCGGCACAGCGCGTCACGGTGGTCAGCCTGGCCCGCAGTTTCGGCGCGCACTACGCGATCTCGGCGGGCCTGTCCCACTGCCTCGGTGACTGCGCGGTGGTGCTGGGCGCCGACCAGCAGGAGCCGAACACGGTCCTGGCCGAGTTCCTCGCCCACTGGGAGTCCGGCTCGGAGGTCGTCTGGGGGGTCCGCCGTTCGCGGACCGGTCGGTCGTTCTTCCAGGAGGCGGCGTCGAAGTCGTTCTCCCTGCTGTTCACGCGCTACGCGAACCTGGCGAACTACCCGCCCGAGGGCCCGTCCGGGGTGCTGCTCGACCGTTGCGTCATCGACGCGGTCGACCGGTTGCCCGAGCGCAACCGCAACGTCCTCGCCCTGATCGCGTGGCTGGGTTTCACCCAGACCCGGGTGGACTACGACCAGATCGCCCGCAAGGCCGGCCAGTCCCGGTGGACCCGTCGCAAGATGGTGAAGCTCGCGGTCGACTCGCTGATCCAGTTCTCCTCGATGCCGCTGCGGGCGTGCACGTTGACCGGCATCGGCGTCGCGGTCGTCGGCCTCCTGTACGCCCTCGTGCTGGTGGTGCGAAGCCTGATCGGGGTCGACACACCGAGCGGTTGGCCCACCGTCCTGGTGATCATTCTGCTGCTCGGCGGCACCCAGCTCACCGTCATCGGCGGGATGGGTGAGTACCTGTGGCGGGCGGTCGAGGAGGCGCGCGGACGACCCCTGTACGTCGTGCGCGACGTACGGGTGCGCGGCGCCGACCCGGCGAGCGTGCCGGCCGCGCCGCGGCGGGGGCGGCGTCAGACCGCCGGCCCGGGCGGGGATGCGCCGGCGTTCGGCGGGTGGCCGGGCGGGGCCGGTGACGGCACCGCGGGGCCGACGCGTGAGCAGGTGGTCACCAATGTGCGGCAATCAGCGTCCGCAATGAGCAAGGGAGAATGACGGTTTGAAGACACGACAGAGCACCGTTCTGGTCACCGGTGGGTTGGGCTACATCGGGTCCCACGTCGTCCACGAACTGCTCTCCCGCGGCTGGCGCGTTCGCGTGCTCGACAACTACTACCGGTGTGACCGGGCGGTGGCCGCGTCGATCGCCGAACTCGACGACGTCGAGGTGGTCGAGGGCGACGTGCGGTACGCCAACGCGGTCGAGGGGGCGACGAAGGGCGTCGAGGGCGTCGTGCATCTCGCCGCGGTGTGCATCAACAAGAGCATCTCGGACCCGACCGAGAGCCTCGACGTCAACATGCTCGGCACCCAGAACGTGCTGGACGCCGCTGCCCGCGCCGGTGTGCGCCGGGTCGTGTACGCGTCGTCCGCGTCGGTGTACGGCAACCCGACCTCGCTGCCGATGCGCGAGTCCGACCCGCCGGCGCCGATCACCCCGTACTGCATCGCCAAGCTCGCCGGCGAGCAGCTGCTGTCGTTCTACGCCCAGCGTTCCAAGCTGAGCTGGCTGGCGCTGCGCTTCTTCAACGTGTACGGCCCGGGGCAGCCGACCGACGCCTACTACACCTCCGTCGTGCTGACGTTCCTGCGCCGCCTCGCGGCCGGGCAGGCGCCGGTCATCGACGGGCGCGGCGAGCAGTCGATGGACTTCGTCCACGTCAGCGACGTCGCCCGGTCGGTGGGCCTCGCGCTGGACTCGTCGGCCTCCGGCGAGGTGATCAACGTCGGCACCGGGCAGCAGACCACCGTCGCCGAGCTGGCCGACCACCTCATCCGGGCCCTCGGCGTCGACGTGCAGCCGCAGTTCCGTCCGCGCGAGGTGCTCGTCACCCAGCGGGAGGCCGCGATCGACAAGGCCCGCGAGCTGCTGGGCTGGGAGCCGACGGTCGATCTGCCCAGCGGGCTCGCCTCCGTGGTGGATCACCTGAAGCACTCCGGCCAACTGGCTTGACGGCGCCGGGTCGGGCGCCCGCCCGGCAGAACCCGTACAACGAGCTGGCCTGGTTCGTGGGCGAGCCGGAGATCGGTCCCGGCACCTGGATCGGGCCGTACTGCCTGATCGACGGCTCCGGCGGTCTGGTCATCGGCCGCGGCTGCGACCTGGCCGCCGGTGCGCAGGTGTACACCCACTCGACGGCGCGTCGCTGCGTCACCGAGCGGGCCGTGCCCGTCGACCGTCAACCGGTGCGCATCGGCGACTACACGTTCATCGGGGCCAACGCGGTCATCCTGATGGGCGTCACGATCGGCAGCCACTGCGTCATCGGCGCCGGCGCCGTCGTGTCGAGCGACGTCCCCGACCGCGCGGTCGCGGTCGGGGTGCCGGCCCGCGTGGTCGGCAGCGTCGACCCGCGGACCGGCACCATCACCTACGACCGGTGACCCGCCGGCTGCTCCGCGATGACGGCGGCCAGGGTCGCCACCACCCGGTCCTGCTCGGCCTCGGTGAGATCGGTGAACATCGGCAGGGCCAGGTGCCGCTCGAAGAGCCGGTTCGACTCCGGGCAGGAGGCGGCCTGCGGGCCGTACACGGGCTCGCGGTGCATCGCGTACGTGCCGATGTTGCAGCCGATGCCCCGCTCCCGCAGCGCGATCGCGACCGCGTCGCGGCTGACCGGTTCGTCCACGGTGACCGCGTAGGTCTGCCAGGTCGGCGAGCGGTCCGCCGGGACCTGCGGCGCGGTGACGCCGGGCACGCCGGCCAGCAGGTCCGCGTACCGGGCGGCGAGCCGGGCGCGCTTGCTCATGAACTCGTCGAGCTTGCCCAGTTGCACGCAGGCCACGGCGGCGAGCACGTCGGAGAGCTTGTAGTTGTAGCCCAGCGCCGCGAACGTCGGCAGGGCCAGCCCGGCCGCCGACTGCCGCGCGAACGCGCTCTGCATGCCGAAGCAGGACGCCTCCCGGACCCGGGTGGCGACCGCCGCGTCGTCGGTGACGAGCACGCCGCCCTCGCCGCAGGTGATGCCCTTGCGGGCGTGCAGCGAGAACACCGCGACGTCGCCGAAGCCGCCGCACGGGCGTCCCGCGTAGACCCCGCCCGCCCCGCAGGCCGCGTCCTCGAGGAGGAACAGGCCGCGGCTGCGCGCGAGCGCCTCCAGCGGCTGGTAGTCGGCCGGCACGCCGAGCGCGTCCACCGCGATGATGCCCTTCGTCCGGGCGGTGACGGCGGCCTCGACCAGGTCGGTGTCGATGGTGCCGGTGTCGGCGCGGACGTCGACGAACACCGGCGTGGCCCCGGTGTAGAGGACGGCGTGCCCGGTCGCCGGGAAGCTGTAGTCGGCCACCAGCACCTCGTCGCCCGGCCCGACGTCGAGGGCGAGCAACGCGAGGTGCAGGCCGGCCGTACAGTTGTTCAACGCGACGGCGTGCGCGCGGCCGGACAGCTTCTGGAAGCCCTCCTCCAGAGCGGTGCTCCGCGGGCCCTGACCGGCCAGCCAACCGGAGTCGAGCACCTCGGCGACCGCCGCGAGTTCGGACCCGTCCGTGGACGGACGGGTGAGGGGTACCGGCGGCAACGTCGTGTCAGATAGGTCAGTCACGTCGTCATGATAGGAAGGTCGATGACCACGCCAGGAGCCGCCCCGATGCAGCAGGACGTCCCGGAGGGTTCCGAGCCGCCAGTACGCGGCCGGGTCGCGGCCCGGTTCACCCGCTACTCGGCCTTGTCGCTGTTGACCGTTCCGGCCGGATACAGCCTGTTCCTGCTGTTCCGTCACTTCTTCGAGAACGTCAACGCCGGTCTGCTCAACCTGTGTGTCGGCATGGTGCTCACGCCGCCCTCGTTCCTGATGTACCGGGTGTTCGTGTGGGGCGGCGGCAGCGGCCGCAGCGTCTGGGCGGAGCTGTTCTCGTTCTGGCAGACCGTGATGGTGGGCGCGCTCGCGTCCAGCGCGTTCATGGCCGTGGTCGACCTGCTGTTCGACGCCAACGAGGCGGTGCTCATCCTCGCCGGCCTCACCGGTCAGGGCGTGATCTTCATCGCCCGGTTCCTGTGGCTGGACAAGGTGACGTTCATGCCCCGCGTCGGAGGCAGCTGATGCGGCTGCGGGGCTTCCGGCTCTGGCTGCTGGCGTTCTCGGCGTTCTTCCTGATGATCGGCGCCTGGGCGCTGTCGGCACCGTACGACGGCTCCGCCGACGAGCACGACCACATCTACCGGGCCGCCGGCGTCTGGTCCGGCGACATCGCGCCGAGGCCCGCGGACGCGGTGCGCGGCAGCGGCGCGTTCGTACACGTCCCGCGCGGCCTGATCGTGCCCGACGAGATGTGCTGGCAGTTCAAGCCGGCCGTGTCCGCCTCCTGCGCGCCCGAACCGGGCAGCGACCGCACCTCCGTGCGGGTGGGCACCGGCGCCGGCCGCTACCACCCCGGCTACTACGCGCTGGTCGGCCTGCCGCTGAAGCTGTGGCCGGGCTGGTCCGGGGTGATCCTCGCCCGGTTCATCACCGGTGCCGCCGCGGCCGCGCTGCTGGCCGGTGCGCTGGTCACCATCGTCACGTACTTCCGTCGCCGGCTCATGCTCGCCGGGCTGCTGGTCGCGGTGACGCCGATGGCGGTGCACTTCTTCGGCGCGGTCAACCCGAACGGCCTGGAGATCGCCGCCGGCGTCGGCCTGTTCACCGCGCTCGTCCCGCTGGTGCTGGGCCGGGCCGGAGCCGACGACGACGCCGGCCCGCCCACGTGGCTGCTGGTCCTCGCCGGAACCAGCGGCATCCTGCTCGCCTCGCTGCGCCCCACGGGCCTGATCTACCTGCTGTTCGCGGCGATCGCGTTCTTCATGCCCTTGCGCCGCGACACGCTGGCCCGGTTGTGGGGGTCGGTGGCGGCCCGGTGGTGGATCGGCGCGGTCGCGTTCGCCGCGGTGTTCGCCGCCGGGTACGCGGTCGCGTTCAAGGGGACGGACCTGGGGTCGACGTTCCGCGGCGGCGCCGCGATCGAACGCGGGCAGGCGGCGCTGATCATCGTCGAGCTCTGGGGCGAGTTGACCGAGCAGATCGTCGGCGTGTTCGGCTGGCTCGACATCAACATGCCGGGCTCGATCTACGTGATCTGGCACCTGGCGGCCGGCGCGCTGCTGGTGTTCGGCATCGCGTTCGGCCACTGGATCGACCGGTGGCGCCTGTCGATGCTGCTCGTCGGCGCGGTGGGCGTCCCGACGTTCATGCAGTTCTGGTTCTTCAACGACACCGGGTTCGTCACCCAGGGGCGGTACATGCTGCCGGCGCTGGTGGGCGTCATGATCTTCGCGGCGTGGATCCTGGAGGAGCGCGGGCTGCCGGAGCGGGCCGGCCGGTCGCTGATCCGGTTGTTGCTGGTCACGGTGCTGCCGATCCAACTGTTCAGCCTGCTGTGGGCGATGATCCGCTGGCGCAGCGGCCTGCCCGACTACGGGAAGATCGGCATCGTGTCACTGTGGCCGCTCGGCCGCGGCTGGCACCCGGTCACGGGGTCGGCGTTGCCGGTGTTGATGCTGATCATCGGCCTCGCGGGGCTGGCCTGGCTGGTGTGGCGGCTCTCGGTTCCGATGGTCGCGGCCGCCGCGGAGCCGGCGGCCGATCGCCCGGAACAGGACGACGGTGCCGGCCGGGACGGCGCCGAACTGGCGACGAGCACCTGACCGTCTTCCTTCCGCGTGCCTTCCTCCGTGCCTTCTTCTAGGCCCATCGCATCGAGGTGGTGTCGGGTTGTAACCGTCGACTGGACTAGTCTCAGCGTATGAGCGTGCGGCGGGTCATGGGTTCCGAGGTCGAGTACGGCATCTCCGTGCCGGGTAACCCCGGGGCCAACCCCATGGTTACCTCGTCGCAGGTGGTCAACGCGTACGGCGCGCGGCCGGAGCTCTCGCGCAACGGCCGGGCCCGGTGGGACTACGAGGAGGAGTCGCCGCTGCGCGACGCCCGCGGGTTCACCTACTCCGGCGCGCTGTACGACCCGGCCGAGGCGCTCGCCGACGAAGACCTCGGCCTGGCGAACGTGATACTGACCAACGGCGCCCGGCTGTACGTCGACCACGCGCACCCCGAGTACTCCACGCCCGAGGTCACCAACCCGCGTGACCTGGTGTTGTGGGACAAGGCGGGCGAGCGGGTGATGGCCGAGGCCGCCCGCCGGGCCGCCACGATCCCCGGCACCCAGCCGATCCACCTGTACAAGAACAACACCGACAACAAGGGCGCGAGCTACGGCGCGCACGAGAACTACCTGATGCGCCGGCAGACGGCGTTCGCCGACATCGTCATGCACCTCACGCCGTTCTTCGTCACCCGGCAGATCGTGTGCGGCGCCGGCCGGGTCGGCATCGGGCAGGACGGGTCGACGCCGGGCTTCCAGATCTCGCAGCGGGCCGACTTCTTCGAGGTCGAGGTCGGCCTCGAGACCACGCTGAAGCGTCCGATCATCAACACCCGCGACGAACCGCACGCCGACGCCGACAAGTACCGGCGGCTGCACGTCATCATCGGCGACGCGAACCTGTCAGAGATCTCCACCTACCTGAAGGTCGGCTGCGCCTCGCTCGTGCTCGCGATGATCGAGGACAAGGCGCTGCCCTCCGACCTCGGCATCGCCGACCCGGTGAGCGAGCTCAAGGCCGTGAGCCACGACCCGACGCTGACCCACCGCATCCGGCTGCGCGACGGCCGCCGCCTCACCGCGCTCGACCTGCAGTGGGCCTACTACGAGCGGGCCCGCGCGTACGTCGACGACCGGCAGGGCGGCGACGCCGACGAGGTCACGCTCGACGTGCTGGCCCGCTGGGAGAGCGTCCTCGACCGGCTCGGCCGCGACCCGATGCTGTGCGCGAACGAACTCGACTGGGTGGCCAAGCTGCGCCTGCTCGACGGCTACCGCGACCGCGAGTCGCTCGGCTGGGCGTCGTCGAAGCTGCAGCTCATCGACCTGCAGTACTCCGACGTGCGGCCCGAAAAGGGTCTTTACCACCGGCTCGTCGCCCGCGGCTCGATGGAGCGGCTGTTCACCGACGAGGAGGTGCGCGAGGCGATGACCGAGCCGCCGGAGGACACCCGCGCCTACTTCCGTGGCCGGTGCCTGGCCCAGTACGCGGCCGAGGTCGTCGCCGCCAGCTGGGACTCGGTGATCTTCGACATCGGCCGCGAGTCGCTGGTACGGGTGCCGATGATGGAGCCCGAGCGGGGGACCCGCAAGCATGTCGGCGCGCTGTTCGACCGCTGCGACACCGCCAAGGATCTGTTGGAGGCCCTCACAAAGGGGTGATGTCGCGTCGGCCGTTCGGGGTCGCGGCGAGATAGGTTTGCTCACACGGTTCAGGTGGATCGAGGAGGGGCGGTCAACATGGCCACACGGGACACGGGCGGTCAGTCGCAGTCGGGCAAGGCCCGCAAGGACGAGGAAGTCGACGAGGCGCCGGCGCCGGAGGCGAACCCGGAGGTCGCCGAGCGCCACGAGAAGCTCTCCGAGGACGTCGACGACCTCCTGGACGAGATCGACTCGGTGCTGGAAGAGAACGCCGAGGAGTTCGTCCGCGGTTATGTCCAAAAGGGCGGCGAGTAGTATCTTCACGCTCTGACGCATTGATCAACTGAAGGGAGCCCCGTGGCAGCGGGATTCGATCCACCGCGCCGGTTTCCGGCCGACGTCGCGCCGCCGGTGTCGTCGTCGTTCGTCGACTACCTGAGTCGTACCGCGCCCGAGCTGCTGCCCGGCCGCCGGCCCCTCCCTCCGGGCATGGCCGCCGAGGGGCTCATGCACGCCACCACGGTCGTGGCGATCACGTTCGACGGCGGCGTGCTGATGGCCGGTGATCGCCGGGCCACCGCCGGTCACATGATCGCCAACCGGGAGATCGAGAAGGTCTACGCCGCCGACATGTACTCGCTCGTCGGCATGGCCGGCACCGCCGGCATCGGCCTGGAGGTCATCCGGCTGTTCCAGGTCGAGCTCGAGCACTACGAGAAGATCGAGGGCGCGATGCTCTCGCTCGACGGCAAGGCCAACCGGCTGGCCACCATGATCCGTAACAACCTGGCCGCCGCCATGCAGGGTCTCGCCGTGGTCCCGCTGTTCGCCGGGTTCGACCTCGACGCGCAGGAGCCGGGCAAGGCGGGTCGCATCTTCAGCTTCGACGTGGTCGGCGGCGTGTACGAGGAGACCGACTACGAGGGCATCGGGTCGGGCTCGCTGTTCGCGAAGTCGTCGCTGAAGAAGCTGTTCAAGCGCGGCCAGACGGCCGAGGAGGCGATCCGCATCGCCGTCGAGGCGCTCTACGACGCCGCCGACGACGACACCGCCACCGGTGGGCCCGACACGATCCGCAAGATCTACCCCGTCGTGATGACGGCCACCGCGGAAGGCGCCCAGCGGGTGCCGAACGAGCAGGTGGCCGAGATCGCCCGCTCGGTGATCGCCGCCCGCACCGTCGACTGATCCCGTCCACCCCGCCGTGAGCTGGCCCGGTAAGGCCAGCGCATTGACAGCGAGCTAAGGAGAACCCCACCGGTGGCTATGCAGTTCTACGCATCGCCCGAACAACTGATGCGGGACCGCTCGGAGTACGCCCGCAAGAACATCGCGCGTAGCCGCGCCGCGATCGTGCTGAGCTACGACGGTGGCGTGCTCCTGGTCACCGAGAACGTGTCGACGGCGCTGCACAAGGTCAGTGAGATCTACGACCGCATCGGGTTCTGCGCGGTCGGCCGCTACAACGAGTTCGAGACGCTGCGCGCGTTCGGCGTGCGACTGGCCGACCTGCGCGGCTACTCCTACGACCGGCGCGACGTCACCGGGCGGGCGCTGGCCAACGCGTACGCGCAGAACCTCGGTGCGATCTTCACCGACCAGACCAAGCCGTTCGAGGTGGAGATCTGCGTCGCCGAGGTGGGCCGCACCCCCGACAAGGACGAGTTGTACCGCATCACGTTCGACGGGTCGGTGCAGACCGAGCCGGGCATCCTGGTCATCGGCGGCCAGGCCGAACCGGTGTCCGCCCTGGTGCGCGAGCGCCACAACACCGACATGACGCTCACCCAGGCGCTGAAGATGGCCACCGACGCGCTGGCGAGCGTCGGCGGCGAGGGCGGCAACAAGCGCGAGATCCCGCGGCACCAGTTCGAGGTGGCGGTGCTCGACCGGCGCAAGTCCGGCCGCACGTTCCGCCGCGTCGTGGGCGCCGCGCTCGACGCCCTGCTCGACGGCTCCGACAAGAAGCCGGAGGAGCCGCCGCCCCCGACGGTCGCGGTGTCGCCGGCCCCCGCCAAGAAGGACGACCCCGCCCCCGCCCCGTCGGAAGACTCCGACGCCAGGGCAAAAGCCACCGAAAACCCCGGCACTCCGGACCCCACCCCAGAGCCGGAGTCCTCGCCGGACGAGTAGTCCCCAGTCGATCTTGCAGTTGTGGTGCCTGAATCAGCCGGTTCTACACCGGTTTGATGGGCACCACAACTGCAAGATCGACTCTGAGGTTATGCCGGGTGGGTGACGACCTCGACCTTGTCGGGGTGGCGTTGGGCGAGCAGGGCGGCCGCCTCGGCGTTGGTCGGAGCGTCCGGGCCGGCGAGGAAGCGGGCCTTCGGATCGGCGACGTGGATGCGCACCGTCACCGGGCTCACCGCCACGGCCTGTTCCAGGTCGGCGATCGTGCGTGGACCGCGCGACGGGTTGAGGAAGTTGTACCAGTCGTGCCCGTAGCGGTAGTTGCGCTGCAGCACCGACGCGTAGAGCGTGCCGAAGAAGTTCCGGTACGGGTCGCCCATGAGGTCGACCTCGACGCTGTTCGCGGCGACCGGGTACTCGCGGGCCAGGAACACCGCGTCGCGTCCGCCGCCGGGGGAGCCGCGGTCGATGCCGGTGGCCAGCCGCACGCCGTAGCTCGGCACCACCGCGTGGTTGCGGCCGCCGGCCACGACGAAGAACCCGGCCACCACCAGCACGGCGGCCGCCGTGACCACCAGCGACCGGCTCAGCGCCGGCCGGGCGCTTCCGAGCCGGGCGCTCGCGAGCCGGGCCAGTGACCCCATCAGCACCAGCGCGACGATCACCAGCACGTGCAGCAGCTTGTCGAAGTAGTAGTGCGTGCGTCCGATCGTCAGCAACTGCCAGGCGCCCATCGCGGCCTGGAGCGACGCGGCCGCGAGCAGCGCGAACGCGCCCATCCGCCGGGCCGGCGACCGCAACCCGCCGACGGCGACCAGCCCCGCCGCGGCCAGCAGCACCAGCACCAGCGCGGCCGGCTTGTCGCTGGGCAGCGCGGTGCCTGCCGAGGTGAGCAGCTGGGCGGTGGTGGCGTGCAGCAGCCCCACCGGCGTGATCGCGGCGATCGGGGCGGCGACGACGGCGACCACCACCGCCGGCCAACTGCGCCACAGCCGGTCGCGGACGGCCCACCCGAGCACCAGCAGCCCCGCGTAGGGGAGGAACAGGTGGTAGGTGAACGACAACCCGATCACCAGCAGCCCCACCGTCACCACCTGGTCGACGCGGTTGGTCAGCGGCCGCACCACCACCGCGGTCAGGGCGGCGGCGACGGCCAGCCCGGCGAGTTCGTTCGGGTAGCCGCGGACGAACACCGCGATCGGCTCGCCGAAGTAGACGCCGGCCGCGACCACGGCGAGCGCCGCCGTCACCGCCAGCGGGCGGGCACCCGGGCCGGCGACGCGGGCCGCCGACCACAGCACCACCAGCGCCAGCACGACGAACGTGGCCACGTACAGCCACAGCATCGTGTTGACCGCGGTGAACGGGTCGGCGCTGCTGGTGTCGGACGAGCGCAGGAACCGGTCGACGACCGCGTACGTGTAGTAGATGCCCTGCGGGTACGCCCGGATGCCCTCGGTCTCGGCCGGTGGCAGCATCGTGGCGTCGGTGGGCGGGTGCAGGAACGCGTACCCGCCGAAACGGCCGATCTGCTCGAACAGCGTCGTGTGCCGGGCGATGTCCTCGCCGCCGGCGACGATGCCGATCCGGCCGCCGAAGTCACGCAGCGCGAACGGCACCACGGTCAGGACGGCGACGGCGGCCGCCCCGGCGGCGACCAGAATGTCCGACGTGCGGTGTGTGCGCGGCGCCCGCCAGTCACGCCGCGTCGCGATGGCGACGAGGGCCGTGAACGCCGTGCCGGCGAGCACCACCGGGTGCAGCTTGCCGACGTAGGAGAAGAACAGTCCGGCGACGCACAGCGCACCGAACGACTGGACGATGCCCACCACCAGCCGGTCGAGTAGCGTCGGCAGTCCGCGCTGCAGGCCGACGACGCCGGCCAGGAACGCGGGAATGAGCAGCCAGTCGGCACCGACGAGGTGGGTGAGCAGCGGCACCAGCCAGGCCGCCGCGAGCGCGCCGAGCCACCA
The DNA here is from genome assembly GCF_016863635.1 of Virgisporangium aurantiacum. Taxonomy (GTDB): domain Bacteria; phylum Actinomycetota; class Actinomycetes; order Mycobacteriales; family Micromonosporaceae; genus Virgisporangium; species Virgisporangium aurantiacum. The sequence goes on from NZ_BOPG01000109.1 coordinate 41,775, forward strand.
CAGGCGGCGCAACCACGGCCGGGGCTGGCTACCGGCCGGTGGTCGCACGTCGGTGTCCGGCGCGGCTTGTGTCGACATCGGCCGAGATCGTAGCACCGGTCCCGGCCGTCACGATCGGGCCGCCGTGCGCCAGGTATTGTCCCCGTCAACGCCGCCGCACCGGTGCGTGCGGACGTCCACCGACCCCCGAACCGGAGCCTGCATGCCGTCCCCATCTGTAGAGGTCACCGTTCTGCTGCCGTGCCTCAACGAGGCCGAGACCCTCGCCGTCTGCGTGCAGAAGGCGGTGCGCTGCCTGGCCGAGCTCGGCGTCGACGGAGAGGTCCTGGTCAGCGACAACGGCTCCACCGACGGCTCGCAGCAGATCGCCGAGGCGAACGGCGCTCGCGTCGTGGCCGCGCCGATCCGCGGGTACGGCGGCGCCCTGCAGGCCGGCATCGAGGCGGCCCGCGGCCGCTACGTGATCATGGCCGACTCCGACGACTCGTACGACCTGTCGAATCTCGGACCGTTCATCGAGCGGCTCCGCGAGGGCAACGACGTCGTCATGGGCAACCGGTTCAAGGGCGGCATCGCCCCGGGCGCCATGCCGTTCCTGCACAAGTACCTCGGCAACCCGGTGCTGTCGCTGATCGGCCGGGTGCTGTTCGGCCTCAAGCACGTCGGCGACTTCCACTGCGGCATCCGCGGCTTCAACCGGGCCCGCATCCAGGCGCTGGGCCTGTGCATGCCGGGCATGGAGTTCGCGTCGGAGCTGGTCGTGCGGGCCGCGCTCGCCGGTTACACGCTGGTGGAGGTCCCCACCACGCTGCGTCCCGACGGTCGCAGCCGCCCGCCGCACCTGCGCACCTGGCGCGACGGCTGGCGTCACCTGCGCTTCCTGCTGGTGTTCGCGCCGCGCAAGATCCTCGTCTGGCCCGGCGCGGTCCTCGGCACGATCGGCCTGGTCGGCACCGCCGCCCTGGCGGTCGGTCAGGTCTCGGTCGGGTTCGGAAAGCTCGACGTCAACGGCCTGATCTACGCCTGCCTGCTGCTGATCGTCGGGGTGCAACTGGTGCTCTTCGGCGGGTTCGCCGAGCTGTACGGCCGGCACGAGGGCATCACCCACGTCGACCACGCGGCCCGCTGGACGAAGCTGCTGCGCCTGGAGACCTGCATGGCGATCGGCCTGCTGCTGATGCTGGTCGGCGCCGTCGGCACGGCCGTGGCGTTGACGCAGTGGAGCGACACGGGCTTCGGCGCCCTGCAGACGAGCTCCACGATCCGCTGGGTGCTGGTGTCGACGACCTCGGTGTCCCTGGGCTTCATCATCATCTGCTCGGGCCTGTTCTCCAGCCTCCTGACCCTGCGCAGCGCGCGGCCCGGTCGCCTCGTCTTCGACGCCGACGACCAGGAGGAGCTCATAGCCGCCCGCTGAAGCGGGGCTACACGCGGGACGGACCGAAGGCGTGACGGGTGAGAACCCTCACGCCTTTTCCGCTGCGGCTCAGCACGGCTCCGGGGAGCATGGTCGCGGCATGGAGGCGACTCGACACGTACCGGCGGCTGGCCCTGGCGGCCCTGGGCCAGCCGTGGGCCGCCATCTGGTCGGCGGTCTCCACGAAGTACCGGCGTGCCTCGAGGAACCGCACCCCGAGCTTCGCGTCGGACGACGAGACGCTCTCGGCGTGCCGGCGGTACTGGAAGCACAGCGTGTCGTCGACCAGCATCTGCTCGCCGGCCTGCACCAGCTCGATGATCAGCGCCAGGTCCTGGATGACCCGCAGCTCCGGCCGGAACCGCACCGACTGCATCTTCTCGGTGCGCCAGCACAGCGACGGGAAGTACAGCCAGTTGCCGCGCAGCAGGCTGACCGCCATCTCCTCGCCGCCCATGACGATCTGGCCGGTGAAGCGCGGCCGGTACATCTTCGACTTGGTCCGGTCGACCAGCGTGTTCGTGATCTTGCCGTCGGCGTCGATGACCTCGACGCCCGGCTGGATGATCGCGACCTTCGGGTGGTCGGCGGCGAGCGCCTTCACGGTGGCGACGTAGTTCGGCAGCATCAGGTCGTCGGTGCCGAGCATCGTCATGTACTCGTGCTCGGCGAGGTCGGCGCACTTCTGGAAGTTCTTCGTGATCCCGAGGTTGTGGTCGTTGCGCATGTACCGGATGCGCTCGTCGCCGAGGCCCGCGAACCACTCGGGAACGCCGGGCTCCTGCCCGTCGTCGACGACCGTCAGCCGCCACTCGGGGTCGGACTGGGCGATCACGCTCCGCACGGCGGCCTGGAGAAGGCCGACGTCGCCGTAGTAGGGCAGCATGATGTCGAGGGTCATGAGCGGGCGTGCTCCTCCGATGGGACGGTCGTGGCCGGTTCCGGTGCCGGCCCCGGTTCGGGCATGTCGTCGGGCCGGCTCCCGGCCGGGGCCGACGCGGTGTCGGGGGCGTCCGGCGCGGGGTCGACGCGGTCGGGGGCGCGGTCGGGTTCCTCCGGCGCGGGGTCGCGCCGGCGCGGCGTCCAGTTCTTGGCCGACATCGCGGGCTTTTCGACCAGATGCCACGAGGGGACGGCCAGCAGCACCGTGCCGGCCAGCGACAGCGCGATGTAGACGAGCGGACCCCACTTCGCGCCGCCGACCAGCGCGATCACCTGCTGCACGGGGAAGGCGTAGATGTAGATGCCGTACGAGTAGTCACGCTTGCGGCCGATGCCCTGGAACAGCGCCGGCAGCTTGCACGCCGTCCACATCAACAGGTAGATGTACGCCGGCAGGCCGATCACCAGGAACCCGCCGAACGCCGCCGACCCGAGGAACGCCACCCCGGCCCCGGCCGCGATCGCCGGGTGCATGGGTACGCGGTGCCGGTACAGGTGCAGGCACGCGCCGGCCAGGAACAGCAGGAACATCATGTGCATCGTGGCGATGTCGAGCGGGCCGATCAGCGGCAGCGGGCCGATCAGCCCGCTCGACCGCAGGTGCGTGTTGGTGGCCGGGAGCTGGCGGACGAAGTCGAGCGCGACCAGCGCGTACAGCCCCAGGGTGACGACCACCACGAGGCGCGGCGCGGCGCGGAGCACCCCGGTCCAGGCGAACACGGCGACGATCACGTAACAGCTGAGCTCGTAGATCAGGCTCCACAGGGACCCGTCGAAGGCCGCCGGCCCGCCGGTCATCTGCCCGTACGGCGTCGTCGCCAGCAGCCCGGCGATCCCGTACTGCTGCATGCCGGTGAAGAAGTTGTCGGTGACGTAGTCGAACGGGCCGACCGGGTGGTTCCAGAACCCGGCGAGGGTGTCGCGCTCGTACAGCGCCACCAGCGGCGCGATCACGAACGCGGTGACGATCAGGCACACCCAGAACCCGGGGAAGATCCGCAGGAACCGGTGCCAGGCGTAGCGGGGGAGGCTGAACCGGATGCCGCTCGCGGTGATCAGGAACCCCGACAGGACGAAGAACCCGTAGACGCCGATGCCGCCCAGTTCGACCTGGTTGCGGGTCCACGAATGGCCGTAGTTGGAACCGCCGTAGCCCAGCGGCGCCGCGTGGGCCACCAGGACGGAGGTCGCCAGCACCAGGCGCAGGAAGCCGATGCTGTTGGCCCGTGGCGAGAACTCGTCGGCGAGGGTACGGGTCGGCCCCCATTTCTTCGGGATCCGCACGCGCTCCTCCATCTACCACCCCCGGCAACCCCGGCAGCATAGGCGACCGGCGTCACGGTGCGCTATCCGTCGGTCATGGGCGAGAGGCCGTTTCATCGGACCCGGGAGGGACCATTAGGCTCATCACACCGTTCCATCGACGGACCGTGGTCGAAAGGACCTTGGCAGGCCATCCCATGACCAAGCTCAACATATTCACCGCGATTATCGGTCTGGTGCTCCTCGTCGTCTTCTTCGAGCTGCTGCGCAGGCGCCAGCTCCGGGAGAAGTACGCCGTGCTGTGGATCATCGTCGCCCTCGGTGTGGTGCCGTTGGCGATCTTCCCCAGCGGCCTCGACTGGGTCACCCGGCAGATCGGCGTCAAGTCGGGCGCCAGCCTCGTCCTGTTCCTCGGCCTCGTGCTGCTGTTGCTCATCTGCACGCACCTGAGCTGGGAGGTCAGCCAGCTCGAGGAGGAGACCCGCACCCTCGCCGAGGAGATCGCGCTGATCCGCACCCAGCTCGAGGAGCGCTCGGTGATACCGGAGCGCGACGCGCCGGCCACGGAGATCGGCCCGAAGGCGGCCGGCGATGACTGATCAACGGGTCCTCATCATCGTTCCGGCGATGAACGAGGAGGAGTCGATCGGCAAGGTCATCGCCGAGGTGCGGTCGGAACTGCCGTTCGTCGACATCCTCGTGGTCAACGACGGCTCCACCGACGGCACGGCGGCGGTCGCCGCGGGTGCCGGCGCGATCGTCACCAGCCTGCCGTACAACCTCGGCGTCGGCGGTGCGATGCGCCTCGGCTACCGGTACGCCGACCGCAACGGCTACGACGTCGCCATCCAGATCGACGCCGACGGCCAGCACGACCCGCGCTACGTCCCGATGATGCTGAAAGCGCTGGAGTCGGCCGACCTGGTGATCGGCGCCCGCTACGCCGGCGAGGGCGACTACGCCATCAAGGGCCCCCGGCACTGGGCGGCGAAGGTGCTGTCGGTGGTGCTCAGCCGGGTCGCGAAGACGAAACTCACCGACACCACGTCGGGCTTCCGGGCGAGCAACCGCACGCTCATCGAGCGGTTCGCGCGCTGGTATCCGGTCGAGTACCTCGGCGACACCATCGAGATGCTGGTGCGGGCGGCCCGGTCCGGGCACGTGGTGCGGCAGGTGCCGGTCGCGATGCGCCAGCGGCAGGGCGGCACCGCCACGTCGCCGTGGAAGGCGACCGTCTACCTGTTCCGGGCGATGATCACGCTCCTGCTGGCGTTCGTACGCCGGTGAGGCGCCTGCTCAGTGCGGTGCCCAAGGGCACCCTGGTCGTCGGCGGCGGCCTCGCCGTGCTCGGGCTGGCGTCGTTCCTGCACCTCATGGCGGCCGGGCACAGCCTCGACGACGCGCAGTCCTCGTCGGTGTCGGTGCTGTGGTCGATCGTGTTCTCGATCGGCATCGGCCTGTTCATGCCGGTGGAGCAGGAGGTGGCGCGGCTCGTCGCGGTCCGGTCCGTCTCCGGTGACGGCGTGCGCCCGGTCCTGCGTACCGCGGCGCTGCTCACCGGCGCGGTGCTCGCGACCGTCCTCGTGCTGCTGGCGGTGTTCGCCGGCCCGATGGCCGACAACCTGTTCGACGGCGACCGCGGCATGGTGCTCGCCCTCGGCGGCGCCTTCACCGGCCTCGCCGCCGAGCACCTGACCCGCGGCGTCCTGTCCGGGCTGGGCCGGTTCGGCTGGTACGGCACCCAACTCGCCGTCGACGGCGGCCTGCGGATCGTCATCGCCGGTGCGCTGTGGCTCGCCGGCGTGCAGTCACCGGTCGCGTTCGCGCTGGTCCTGGCGTTCGCACCGGCCGCGGCCGTGCTGCTGACCCTGCCGCCGGTGCTGCGCGGCCTGCGCCCGGGCGGCCGCGTCACGATGGCGACGCTGTGCGCGGGGCTGTTCCTCCTGGTGGCGTCGAGCCTGCTCGCGCAGGTGGTGGCGAACGTCGGCGTGATCAACGTTCAGCTGCTCGCCACCCACGCGGAGGAGGGCATCGCCGCCGCCCTGTTGGCGGCGCTGATCCTGGCCCGGATCCCGCTGTTCGTGTTCGCGTCGCTGCAGGCGTCGCTGCTGCCGGCCCTGACCCGGTCGATCGCCTCCGGCGACCTGGCCGGCTACCGGCACCAGCTGGTGCGCGCCCTCGGCGTGGTCGGCCTCCTCGGTCTGGCCGGCGCCGCGCCGGCGGTGATACTCGGCCCGTGGCTGGCCGAGCTGATGTTCGACGCCGGCGCCGGCGTCCTCACCCGCGTCGACTTCGTGTGGCTGACGTTCGGCGTGCTGGCGTACATGTTCGCCACCGTGCTCGGCCAGGCCGTGGTCGCCCGCGGCTGGCACGCGGGGCAGGCGGTGGGCTGGCTGATCGGCACGCTCGTGCTGATCGCGGTGACGCTCGGCCCCGGCGACCTCCGGCTGCGCGTCGAACTGGCGTTCGCGATCGGCTCGCTGGCCGTGATCCCGGTGGTCCTCCCGTTCGCCTGGCGTAAGGGCAGCCAGGCACCGCCCACCCCGGTCCTCGACCCCACCCCGACCCTGACGGCCGGCCGCCCCGCCGACTGACCGCCTCGAGGGGAGGGGGTTACGTCAGGGTGCCGGTGGCCAGGGCTTCCTTGAGCTGGGACTGCCAGTCGGGTTGGGGGGAGACGCCGGCCAGGGTCCAGTTGTCGTGGGCCAGCACGCTGTAGCTCGGCCGTGGCGCGGGGCGGACGAAGCGGTCGGACGTGGTGGGGCGGACCCGCTCGGGGTCGAGGCCGACCGTGGCGAACGTGGCCCGCGCGAGGTCGAACCAGGACGCGACGCCCGTCGCCGTGCCGTGGTAGACGCCCGGCGGGGCCGCGCCGGCGACCGCCCGGCCGCCGAGTTCGACCAGCTGGGCGGCCAGGACGCGGGCCCACGTGGGCTGGCCGACCTGGTCGGTCACCACGTCGACGGTGTCGCGGGTGGCGGCCAGGGTCAGCATCGTCGCCACGAAGTTCCTGCCGTGGGCGCCGTACAACCAGGCGGTGCGGACCACGTAACCGCCGGCCGCGAGCGCGGCCCGCTCGCCGACCAGCTTGCTCCGCCCGTACGCGTTGATCGGCGCGGTCGGCGCGTCCTCGGCGTAGGGGGTGGTGCCGTGGCCGTCGAAGACGTAGTCGGTGGAGAGCTGGATCAGACGGGCACCGGCGTCGGCGCAGGCCGTGGCGAGCAGCGCTACCGCGTCACCGTTCACCGCCGTCGCGGCGGCCTCGTGCGCCTCGGCGCCGTCCACGTCCGTCCAGGCCGCGGTGTTGACGACCACGTCATGGTCCGCGACGGCCGCGACCACCGCGGACCTGTCCGTGATGTCGAGGTCGGCGCGCGACAAAGCGGTGACGGACGAACCGAGCAGCGCGACCACCTCGCGGCCGAGCATCCCGCCCGCGCCGGTCACCAACCACCGCGTCACGAATTGGCCTTCAGGGGTTCCCACCAGGCCCGGTTGTCGCGGTACCAGGCGACCGTCTCCGCGATGCCGCGCTCGAACGGGACCGCCGGCTCGTAGCCGAGCTCGCTGCGGATCTTCTCGATGCTGAGCGAGTATCGGCGGTCGTGGCCCTTGCGGTCCTCGACCGGTGTCACGAACGACCAGTCGCGGCCGCAGGCCTCCAGGAGCCGCTCGGTGAGCTCCTTGTTGGTCAGTTCGAGCCCGCCGCCGATGTGGTAGACCTCGCCGGAGCGGCCCTTCTCCAGAGCGAGCTGGATGCCGGCGCAGTGGTCGGCGACGTGCAGCCAGTCGCGGATGTTGCCGCCGTCGCCGTAGAGCGGCACCTTCTTCCCGTCGAGAAGATTGGTGACGAACAGCGGGATGACCTTCTCCGGGAACTGGTACGGACCGTAGTTGTTCGAGCAGCGGGTGACCACCACGTCGAGCTTGTGGGTGCGGTGGTAGGCCAGCGCGAGGAGGTCGGAACCGGCCTTGCTGGCCGAGTACGGCGAGTTCGGGGCCAGCGGCCAGTCCTCGGTCCAGGAGCCCTCGGCGATCGAGCCGTAGACCTCGTCGGTCGAGACGTGCAGGAAGCGGCCGACACCGGCGCGCAGCGCCTCGTCGAGCAGGCGCTGGGTGCCGAGCACGTTGGTGACCACGAACGGCTCCGCGCCGTCGATCGAGCGGTCGACGTGCGACTCGGCGGCGAAGTGCACCACCGCGTCGTGGCCCTTCATCACGTCGGCGACCGTGTCGCGGTCGACGATGTCGCCCTCGACGAACGAGAAGCCGGGGTGACCGGCGACCGGCGCCAGGTTCTCCCGGTTGCCGGAGTACGTGAGCTTGTCGAGCACCGTCACGCTGGCGTCCGCCGAGGTGAGGAGGGCGCGGACGTACTGCGAGCCGATGAAACCGGCACCACCGGTAACCAGAACCTTCACGGGGACGCAATCTACCGGATCGGTCCGGGGGCGATCCGGAGAGGATCACCGTCTGTAGGGTGTTCGGAATGCGCGCTGTCCTCCTCGCCGGCGGTACCGGATCCCGCCTGTGGCCGATCACGCAGGCCGTGTCCAAGCAGCTCATGCCCGTCTACGACAAGCCGATGGTCTACTACCCGCTGTCGGTGCTCGTGATGGCCGGCATCCGGGAGATCCTCGTGATCACCACACCGGGCGACCAGGAGCAGTTCCGTCGGCTGCTCGGCGACGGCTCGCAGTGGGGCCTGCGGCTGGAGTACGCGGTACAGGAGAAACCGGCCGGTATCGCCCAGGCGCTGCTCATCGCGGGCGACTTCATCGACGGCGAGACGATCGCGCTGATCCTGGGCGACAACATCTTCTACGGGACGGGTCTGGGCCGCCAGCTCAGCGAGCACACCGACGTGGTGGGCGGCCGCATCTTCGCCTACCAGGTGGCGAACCCGAGCGAGTACGGCGTCGTCGAGTTCGACCCGGACGGCAAGGTCGTCTCCATCGAGGAGAAGCCGGTCAAGCCGAAGTCGCGGTACGCGGTTCCCGGGCTGTACTTCTACGACAACGCGGCCGTCGAGATCGCCGCGAAGCTCACCCCGAGCGCCCGCGGCGAACTGGAGATCACCGCGGTCAACGAGGAGTACCTGCGCCGGGGCGAACTGCACGTCACCGTGCTCGACCGGGGCACGGCATGGCTCGACACCGGTACGTTCGACTCGATGGTGGCCGCGGCGGAGTTCGTGCGCGTCATCGAGCAGCGGCAGGACTACAAGATCGGCTGTGTCGAGGAGGCCGCCTGGCGGGCGGGCCTGATCACCGACGCGCAGCTGCGTGACCTGGCCCAGCCCCTCACCAAGAGCGGATACGGCGACTATCTGCTACGTCTGCTCGACCTCGGCTGACAGCTCCGCGTCGTCGGCCGGGTGCTTCCACAGGACGTACCAGGCCGACAGCGCCGCCATCAGCAGGACGCAGAAGATCACGAACCCGAACCCGCCGATCTCCGTGATCACCGGCCGCCACCCGCGCGGGTACGTCGCCAGCGCCTCGTTGCCGTACTCGTACCGCTTGACGGTCAGGTACAGCCCGTACGACACGGCGAGGCCCCAGAAGAACAGCCACACGCCGTACAACCGGCGCAGCCCGGTGGGCGTGAGCATCCCGGGCGGCACCGCCTGCGCGGCGAGGAAGAACATGCCCATCCACAGCGGCATGAAGTAGCGGCCCTGCATGAAGTAGCCGATGACCGGCACCATGATCACGTCGACGGCGAGGCCGCCGACCAGGCACGCCGCAGGGATGCCCAGGATCACGGCCATCATGCGCCGGCTGGAGTTCATGATCCCGGTGAGCACCAGCATGCCGATGACCAGGCCCCACGTCACGATGAACCACACCGGCAACTGGGCGGTGGCGTAGCCGAACACGCCGATCGTCTGGCGGATCCAGTAGTCGAACTTGTTGTTGATGACCGTCCGGACGATCTCGCTGACCGGCGTGCGGACCTCCGGCGTCGCCTCGGTGCCCAGCGTGCCGACCTGTGCGGCGAACGACCACGCGAACGCCAGCGCCGCCGCGATGCCGATCGCGAGCACCGCGTACCGGACGTCTTTGCGTCGCAGCAGTTCCTTGATGTGGTGGCGGCGGCCCATGGCGAGGAAGCTGAGGATCACGATGGCGACGGCCAGCACCACGCCGATCGGCCGGTTCAGGGCCAGCGGCACCCCGGCGAGCGCGGTCAGCCACACCAGCCGCTTCGTCCACTTCTCCCCGCCGAAGCCGAACGCCTTCGCGTCCTCGGCGTCCTCCTCGCGATTTCTCGAGAGCAGGCAGGTGAGCGTCACCCAGAGCAGTGCCGACGTGGCGATCTCCAGCCCGTTCGGGTTCACCAGGCCGGTGAGCACCATCGTGGTCGGCGCGAACACCAGCAGCAGCGCGACCATCAGCATCCGCCGCCGGCGCAGCGGCCAGATCGTGACCAGCGCCGACGCGTACAGCACCGCGCACAGCAGCGAGCTGAGCAGCCGGGCCAGGTAGACGCCGGTCATGTCGGGGAACGGCAGCAACGGCCAGCCGACGATCGCGTAGTAGAACGGGTTGTAATGGCCGGCCCGGGTGTGGACCTCGTTCCGCTCGCGGCTCTTCGTCGGCGTGCCGAGGCAGGTCGCCGGCTCGATGCCGGTGCGCAGGCAGTCGAAGTTCGGCGGCACCAGGCTCGCCGGTACGCTCTGGTACCGACCGTTCTGGCCGTCGTTGGTCGGCGGCGCGAAGATCTCGCCGCGGACGATGCCGGCCGCCCGGATCACGTGGTCGTGCTCGTCGTAGGCGCCGTCGTACGGGGTGATCAGGGCCCACGCGGCCGGCAGCAGGAAGAAGACCACCAGGGCGGCCCACCACACGCGGCGGGCCCGGGTCTTGGGGGAAACCTCTTTGGGACGGGCGTCAGCGCGTCGGTTATCCGACGTCTCGGGGGACTCCGTCGTCTCCGAATCCAAGCCCCCGGGCATGTCGCGGTCCTCCTCGACCTGGTCCCTGATCAGCTCGTCCTCCGAGGTTCAGGCCCGCGCGAACCGGCGCCGGGCATCGATCACTACCGCCGACCCGGGGCAGATCGAGCGAATCCTAGCAACTGGATTCGCCGGTCCGACGGTGCCCGGCTGGCTTATCATCACCGATCGTGAAGATCCGAGCCTTGTCCATCGAGGGCGCGTACGAAATCACCCCGGTCGTCCTGGGCGACCCGCGGGGAAACTTCGCTGAGCTCTACAAGGAGGACGTGTTCGCGGCCGAGATCGGTCACCCCCTCCGGATCGCGCAGATCAACACGTCCACCTCGGCCCGCGACGTCGTACGCGGCGTGCACTGGGCCGACGTGCCGCCGGGGCAGGCCAAGTACGTCACCTGCCAGCAGGGTGCGCTGGTCGACTTCGTGATCGACCTGCGGGTCGGCTCGCCGACGTTCGGCCGCTGGGAGAGCGTGCTGCTCGACACGGTGGAGAAGAAGGCGGTGTACGTCAGCGAGGGTCTCGGCCACGGATTCCGCTCGCTCACCGACGACACCGTGATCCACTACCTGTGTTCGGCGCCGTACAACCCGCAGCGCGAGTACGTGATCCACCCGCTCGACCCGCAGCTGAACATCGACTGGGGCGTCACCGATCCGGTGCTGTCGGCCCGCGACCGCAACGCGCCGTCGCTGGCCAACGTGCGGGCCGACGGGCGGCTGCCCGACTACAAAGCATGCCTGGAGTACCGGTCGTCGCTCCGGAACTGATTCGCGTCCGCAAAAACACCCGCGCGTGAACAGGGCATCGACTCCCCGCGACGGCTAGGGTTTGGCCATGGACCGGCGCATCTTCGGCCTCGAAACCGAGTACGGAGTCACGTGCACCTACCGGGGGCAGCGGCGACTGTCACCCGACGAGGTGGCCCGATATCTGTTCCGGCGTGTGGTGTCGTGGGGGCGTTCGAGCAACGTCTTCCTGCGTAACGGCGCGCGCCTCTACCTCGACGTCGGCTCGCATCCGGAGTACGCCACGCCCGAGTGCGACTCGGTCGACGACCTGGTCGTGCACGACCGGGCCGGTGAGCGCATCCTCGAAGGTCTGCTCGTCGACGCCGAGAAGCGGCTGCACGACGAGGGGATCGCCGGCGACATCTACCTGTTCAAGAACAACACCGACTCGGCCGGCAACTCCTACGGTTGCCACGAGAACTACCTGGTCTCGCGGCACGGCGAGTTCGGCCGGCTGGCCGACATCCTGATCCCGTTCCTGGTCACCCGGCAGTTGATCTGCGGTGCGGGGAAGGTCCTGCAGA
>NZ_BOPG01000110.1 GCF_016863635.1 Virgisporangium aurantiacum
CGGGCGAGGGATCTCAGTGCTGGAAGGTGCGGAGAGCCACCGCCATACGCTGCACTTTCAACCCGATGGTTGACGCCGTCGCGCGGTGGACGTAACGTCCTTTCAACCAGAGAGTTGAAAGGCGGGAACGGTGACAGCTGCCGACGCGCTGTCGCGGGTGTTCGCGGCGCTCGCGGATCCGACCCGGCGCGACATGGTGGCCCGGCTGTCGGCGGGCGACGCCACGGTCGGCCAGCTCGCCGAGCCGTACCGGATGACGTTGCAGGCGGTCTACAAGCATCTGAAGGTGCTGGAGGACGCCGGCGTGGTAAGCCGGCCGGCGGGTCCCCAGCCCCGGCCGGTACGGCTGGAAGCGGAGGTCTTCGACCTGATGGACACATGGATCGAGCGCTACCGGCGCGAGGCGGAGGAGCGCTACCGCCGCCTCGACGCGGTGCTGGCCGAGATGGACGAAAAGGAGCACGGGACATGACGACCACGATCGAGGCAGACCCGAAGGTACCGATCATCCGCATCAGCCGCGACTTCACCGCCACACCCGAGCAACTGTTCCGGGCGCACACGGATCCCGAGCTGTTCGTGCGGTGGATAGGGCCTCGGTCGCTGCAGACGAAGGTCATCGACTGGGACGCGCGGTCCGGTGGCAGTTGGCGGTACGTGTCCACCCGTGACGGCGAGGAGTTCGCGTTCCGGGGATGCTTCCACGAGGTGCGGCCGGACCGGATCGTGCAGACGTTCACGTACGAGGCGCAGCCCGACGATGTGGCGTTGGCGACGTTGTGGTTCGAGGATCTCGGCGACGGGCGGACCCGCCTGCATACTCAGTCCCTGGTGGACAGTTTCGAGGCGCGTGACATGTACCTGGCCGGTGGCATGAAGGTCGGCGTCGACGACGGTTACGCCAAACTCGACGAGATGCTTGCGCGGGGCGATGTCTGAGCCCGCAGAGCGGCACCGGGAGATCGGCCGCGTGTTCACCGCCCGGGTGTACGGCACCCGCTCGTGGGACGCGCCCGCGCCGGTCTCCGGATGGGTCGCCCGCGATGTCGTGCGCCATCTGGTCGAGTGGTTGCCGGCGTTCCTCGCCGGTGGCTCGACAGTGCGGTTGCCGGCGCCGCCTTCGGTCGACGACGACCCGGTCGGCGCGTGGCAGCTGCACGTCGATGCCGTGCAGGCGTTGCTCGACGACCCGGCCACCGCCGGCCTGATCCTGTCCAACCGGCACATCGGTGAGGTTCCGGTCGACCGGGCGATCGACCGGTTCTACACGACGGACGTGTTCATGCACACGTGGGACCTGGCCCGGGCGACCGGCCAGGACGACCGCCTCGACGCACGTTCCTGCGCCCTGCTGCTGGCCGAGATGGAACCGATCGAGGACGTCATCCGATCATCCGGCCAGTACGGCCCCCGGGTCCCGGTGCCGACCGACGCCGACGCGCAGACCAGGATGCTCGGCTTCATCGGCCGCGACCCGTACTGGACACCGGCAAGCTGAGGTCCGGCGGCGCGCAGCGTCGTGGCTTCGCTGCTCCAGTCAGGTGGCGCGGATGCGGTTGTTGCGGGCGTCGTGGGTCACCTCGGCCAGGCCCAGCTCCTCCAGCAACGGTGGCAGGTACATGCCGAACCTGCCCCGGTAGCCCTTACGGAGCCCGTACCAGCCGCCGACGGGATTGTCCGGGGATCGGCCCCACGCCTCGACCGTGCCCTCGGCGGCGGACTTGTTCTCGTCCGCGGCGCCGAGCGGTACCCAGTCGCCGTGTTCCCGCAGCCACGCGTGCAGGTCCTCGATCGCCCGTGACCGGTAGGTCAGCTTCGTCGACCCGACCTGGCAGACGAGCGTGGGCGGGTCCGCGGTGTCGTCGCGGTACATCGTGTACTGCGACGACCCGGGCGGTGTTCGCAGGATCCACGGATCGTCTTTGGTTCCAGATGCCATGACCGTCCATCCGTTCTATCACCACCGTCACCCCGACTGCCCGGCACCCGCGCGTGCTGCCTTCGCGATCGCGTGGAGCAGGGTCGCTTCGTCGAAGGGCTTGGCGACGATGGTCAGGTCGCTGGGCAGGTTCGAGGTTCCGCGTCCTTCGCCCGTGTAACCCGACATGAGAAGAATCGACGTCGTCGGGAACTGGGTTCGGACCGCGTCGATGAACGGGGCGGCTGGCATGCCGGGCATGACGACGTCGGTCAGGACGACCGTGAAATGGTGACCGCCGTGCTGGATGAGGTCGAGCGCCTCATCTCTGTTCGATGCGCCGGTCACGACGTAGCCGCCTCGGGTGAGGATGCGTCGGGTGACCTCGCGTACCGCCGGATCGTCTTCGACGAGGAGGATGTGTTCGCCTGCTCCACGTTCGACGACGACGGTCGTGGACGAGTGGGCTTCGACGGTGGACGGTCCGGCGGACGGGAGGCAGATGGTGAACCGGGTGCCCTGGTCGGGTTCGGACCAGATGTCGATGGTGCCGTTGGCGTCGGTGACCACGCCGTACACGGTGGCCAGTCCGAGGCCGCTGCCCTTTCCGGGTCCCTTGGTGGTGAAGAACGGTTCGAAGGCCCGGCTCCGGGTCTCCGGATCCATGCCGCAGCCGGTGTCCGTGACGGTCAGGCAGACCGACCGGCCGGTGCCACCCGGGCCGCGGGCCGTCGGGTCGTCCGCGGGGTTGGCCGGTCCGGAACTGGTTGTAATGGTCAGGCGGCCACCGTCGGGCATCGCGGCGCGGGCGTTGACGACGAGGTTCATGATGATCTGTTCCAGGCGGCTGCGGTCGATGGCGACGCAGTCGATGGTGGGATCGGTGTCGACGACGAACTCGATGTCCTCGCCGATGGTGCGCCGGAGGAGGCGGTCGATGTCGACGACGACGGTGTTGACGTCGAGCAGTTCCGGACGCGCGGGTTCGAGCCGGCTGAAGATGAGCAGTTGACGGGTCAGCGCGGCGGCCTGGCGGGCGGCGGCGGCGATGCTGTCGGCGTCCTGGCGGGAGGGGTGGTCGGACCCGAGTTCCTCCTGGATGAACGCGGTGTAGGAGGTGATGACACTGAGGATGTTGTTGAAGTCGTGCGCGATCCCACCGGCGAGCTGACCCAACGAGTCCAGCCGTTCGGCCTGACGGAGCTGGCGGGCCAGTTCCTCGCGTTCGCGTTCGGCCGAGACGGCGTCGGTCACATCTCGGAGGATGCCTTCGACGGCGGTGATGGCGCCGTCCGGGTCGCGGACAGGAACGAGCCGTTGCTCGATCCAGGCGGTGCTGCCGTCGGGGCGGTGCCATCGGGTGGTGATCGGAGCCGTCGGCGGTGAGTGCCAGGATTGGCGGACGTGTTCCTGATCGGCCGGGTCGACGGCGGTGAAGATGAGGTCGGAGTCCGTGTACAGGTCGGCCGGCTGGTGTCCGGTGATGTCACTGATGGCCGGGCTGATGTACTCCAGGGCCGGAGTGGGTTGCAGGCGGTACTTCAGCACGACGTCGCGGAGGTTCTCGGCCACGAGCCGGAAGCGTTCCTGCGCGTTCTGAAGCGCTGCTTGGACCTGCCGCCTCTTCGTGCGTTCCCGGGCGTCGCGCAGTTCCCGGTCGACGGCGGGTGGCAGCCGGGCGAGGCTGCCTTTGAGGACGAAATCGGCGGCGCCCGCGCGCATGAGGGCGGCGGCGGCTTCCTCGCCGATTTCGCCGGACACCACGATGAAGGGGATGTCGAGGCTCGTGTCGCGGAGGATGTGAAGAGCCTCGTCGGCGCTGAAGTTCGGCATGTTGTTGTCGGAGATGATGATGTCGGGCGGTTGCGACTGGAGAGCGGCGGACATCGCGCCGGCGGTTTCCACCCGTCGGTGGTCGAGAGCGATGCCGGCCTTGCGCAGACGCCTGATCACCAGGAGGGCGTCGTCGTCGCTGTCTTCCACGAGCAGGACGCGGACGGGATCCATGCTTAGCCCGTGCCCTTCGCGGGCTGGTTCACCAGCAGCCAGTACATGCCGAGGACGCGCACGGCTTCGAGGAAGTCGCCGAAGACCACGGGCTTGCGGACGAAACTGTTGGCGCCGAGGTCGTAGGTCTCGACGATGTCGCGTTCCTCGTTGGAGGTGGTCAGAACCACCACGGGCAGGTAGCGGGTGCGGTCATCCTGGCGGAGCCTGCGCAACACCTCCAGGCCGTTGACCTTCGGTAAGTTGATGTCGAGCAGGACAAGGTCGGGAACCGGGTTGCTGCTGTCGTCATCGGGGAGCAGGTACCGCAGCGCCTCCTCGCCGTCGGCGGCCACCACGACCTTGTTCGTGATGTTGTTCTTCTTGAAGGCGCGCAGCGTCAATGCCACGTCGTCGGGGCTGTCGTCGACGAGCATGATGGTCGGACTGCTGTTCATGGGGCGTCCCCTGTGTCCGTGTGCAGGTTGAAGGAGAAGGTGGCCCCGTGGTCGACCTCGGCGCGGGCGAGCACCCGGCCGCCGTGCCGGCGCACGACCCGGGCGACGATGGCCAGGCCGATGCCGGTGCCTTCGAACTGGGCGGCCGCGTGCAACCGTTGGAACGCGGTGAACAGCTTGCTCGCGTACTTCATGTCGAAGCCCGCGCCGTTGTCGCGGACGAAGAACATCTCTTCGCCGTCGTGCCGGGCGCTGCCCACCTCGATGCACGGGTCGGTGCGCTGGGCGGTGAACTTCCAGGCGTTGGCGAGCAGGTTCTGCAGGGCGAGGCGGACCAGTTGGGCGTCTCCGCGCGCTCGCAGGTCGTCGGCCACCGTCACGGCGACGGTCCGGCCGGGAGCTGTGGCGGCGAGTTCGGCGATGATGTCGCGGGCCATCGCGGAGATGTCGATGTCGTCGCGGGTCAGCTCGACGCGGGTGGCGCGGGACAGGTTGAGCAGGTCGTCGATCATCCGGCCCATGCGTTGGACGTTGTGCTGAATCCGGTTGAGGTTGTCGCGGCCCTCCTCGTCGAGGACGTCGGCGTAGTCGTCCAGGAGCGCTTCGCTGAATCCATGCAGGGAGCGGAGCGGGGCGCGCAGATCGTGCGACACGGAGTAGGCGAAGGCGTCGAGTTCCCGCGTGGACGCCTCGAGTTCGGCGGTGCGCTCCCGCACGCGCATCTCCAGTTCGGCGTTGAGGCGGCGGACCTCGTCCTCGGCGCGTTTGCGTTCGGTGATGTCGGTGGAGATGCCGCAGATCGCGTACGGTTGGCCGGCGCTGTCGAGGACCGGGAACTTCACGGAGACGTACGTCCGCATGCCGTCTCTGCTTTCGGCGCTCTCCTCGTACTGGACCGTGTTGCCGGCTCGGGCGACGCCGAGGTCGTTGGCCCGTAGCTGCTGGGCGAGAGCGGGCGGGAAGACGCCGTGGTCGGTCATGTTGATGACGCGGTCGCGGGTCACCCCGAACAGCCGCTCCCATTCACTGTTGACCAGCAGGTACTGCCCGTTGTCGATCCGCTTCATGTAGATGTTGGCGTTGCTGTTGTCGATCAGTTTCTGCAGTTGGTTGTGACTGGCCGCCTTGTCCAACTCGGCGGTGGCCAGGGCGGCTTCGAGCCGGCGGATGGTGCGGGTGGTGGCGACGGACAGCCCGGCGAGCAGCCCGAGAAAGCCTCCGACGATCACGGATCGGGGCACCCGCCGGGCGGCGCTGGCCCCGATCAACGCTGCGGTGGCCGTGGCGGTCAGGCCGAGCGGCCACACCATCGGCGCTTGCCGGTCGGCAGCGGAGAGACGCCGCAAAAGCCGGCCGACCAGGTCCGGTCCGAGCGGCGCGAACCGGAGCCACGGAGACGATCGCCGCCGTTGACTGGCAGCCGGCTGGTGACCGGTGAGGGCCTCGACCACTGGCACGGTCCCCCCTCCGTCGCCCGGGGCCTATGCGACAAAGAAGATCTTACAGCTTTTTCAGACTAATCGGACGCTCGCTCGTCGTACTCGACCCGGATCGTGCGCCGGATGGTCTCGACCAGGTCCAGAACCTCGCCGTGATCGGCGCCGGATCCGTGCACGATCGCCACATATGCCAACGTCCCGTCCCTCCAGTCCACGCGCGTACCAGGTTCCTTCACGGCTTCGACCAGGTGGACACCCCGGTGCTGGAGCAGCTCGTCGATTCCGTCGATGCGGCGCAGGCGCTCGGCTGCCATGGGTGGGGTGACGAAGTACTGGAACGCATGCCGCCGGTACCCCGCGGGCGGTTCGGTGCACGGCCGGCCCAGGGCGGCCTGGAGGGCGGCCCGGATGAGGTCGTAGCCACGGGCGCGTCGGATGAGGTCCGCCACGTAGCCACCGACACGAGCGTTGACCTCGATGATGCGCGGGCCGGTCGGGGTCAGCTTGAGCTCGACGTGGGAGGCGCCGTGCCCGACGCCGAGTGCCATCAGCGCCGCGCTGGTCAGGTCGAGCGCCCGGCGGCGGGTGTCCTCGTCGAGCAGCGCCGGGACGACGTAACCGGTCTCCCGGAGAGGACTGGCGAGCGGGAACTTGCCCGTGATCTCGATGTGACGGGTGTGCCCGTACGAGGTCACCGATTCGACCGACACGTAGTCACCCCATCCGGCGGCGGTGATGGCGGGATCGCCGGTGAGCATCTGTTCGACCACGAACTCGTCGGCCTCCGCGCCCACGGTGAACTCCCGCAGCCGGGCCTCGGCCTCACCGACCGTGTGGATCAGACACGTGCGGGCGCTCGCCGCGCCGCTGCGTGGCTTGAGCACGGCGGGCAGGCCGGTCTCCGCGAGGGCGGCGGCCAGCGCGGCCGGCCCGTCGCGGAACCGGACGATGCGGGACGGGGTGTGTTGGACACCGGCCTCGGCCAGCAGCTCGCGTTGCCGGTACTTGTCGGTGGCCGCCACCGCGGCGTCCGGGCTCAGGAACGGCAGCCCGCGACGGTGTGCCAGGGCCGCGGTGCGGACGAGCTGATGCTCGCTGAACGTGGTGATCGCGTCGAGGTGACGCAGGGCCGGATGGCCGTCGATCTGGTCGTCGGACAGATCGGTGACGTCGCAGACGGTGCCCAGCGCCGCCAGATCGTCGAACAGCGCGTGCACGTACGGGCGTCGCCGGTCGCAGACGAACACGACCTGCGCCAGTCCCCGTGCGGCGGCGAGGATGCTCATCGGGCTGGCAGCGCCGAAGTCGACGACGATCGCAACCGAGGGCAGGGCCGCACTCATCGCTGGCTGGTCATCGCTGGCTCGGCACCCGCTGCTCCCGGGGGCGGCCGGGCGGCGATGGGAAGAATCCGGTCTGCTGGAAGAACCGTACGTATCGGTCGAGGAGCTCATGGTCGACCGGCGGCACCGGCAGGTCGAGATCGGCCAGCGCCCGGGTTGCGTGCTCGCGGTCGAACCGGGGGAAGTGGGAGTTGAAGTACATCTCCTTGACCGCCAGGCCGCTGCGTGGACTCCGATCGACCCACAGCGGCACGAACGGCGTGAACGGATGCTGCGGATGGTCGACGGCGAAGCCGACCGCGCCGTGCACCCAGTCGGCGAACGGGATCTGGCGCACCGGGTACCCGTGGTTGCGGAGTACGTCGACCATGTCGGCGAGCATCGCCGGGCGCGGGTTGGTCAGGTGATAGGTGTGCGTCTCATCGGTCCGGGTCAGCGCGATGTGGGCGACCTGCGCGGCCACGACGTCGACCGGCACCAGGTCGAGGGGCAGATCGATATCGGGCGCGACCTGCATGTCGACGATCAGCCGGAACAGCGCGCAGGTGGCATTCTCCAGGTTCCACGCGCCGTGGCGGGTGTCGCCGCCGATCTCGTACGGTCGGGAGATCCCCACCGCCAGGCCGGCCGCCGCCGCGCGACCCAGCAGCGCCTCGGCGACCCACTTCGCCTCCGTGTAACCCATGTGCAGGAATTCGACGAACTCGAGCGAGGTGTCCTCGGTGACCGTGTCGACACCGGCGGCGCCGTAGCCCGCGAGCACGGCGAGCGTCGACACGGCATGCATCGGGGTTCCGCGTCGGCCGGCCATCCTGATCAGCTCCCGGACACCGCCGACGGTCACCGCCGCCAGCGGCGCGTACGGATACGTGAAGTTCACGTAGGCGCCGGAGTGCAGAACCAGATCGACCGTCGCGGCGTAGCGGTCGAATTCCCCGGTCGGCAGTCCCAGCCGCGGCTTGCCGAGATCGCCGACCGCCACGACGACCCGGTCCGGCAGATCTCCGAGCTGGTAGCGCGCCTGCGCGGCGCGCAGCCGCAGCATCGCCTGGTGCTCGTCGACCGCGCGGACCAGGCAGTGGACGCGGGCGTCCGTCGTGCTGACCAGGGCGCGAAGAAGGTGGCTGCCGAGGAATCCGGTCGCGCCGGTGAGGAAGATGTCGGCGTCGGTCCAGTTCCGCGAGGTCGGCCGCGGTGGCGCGGTGGTCGCGACGACCGGAACGCCGAGCCGGCTCTCTTCCTCGAAGTCGATCGCCGTTCCGGCTGCGCCGCCCTGCAGTGTGCCGGTGCGGGCCTGCTCAACCGCCGCCGCGCACGCTTCCAACGACGAGTCCGCGAGCAGTCGCGAGGTGAGGAACCGTCCCTGCGCGACGCCGATTCCGAACACGTTCTGGAGCCGGGCGAAGACCTGCGCCGCGACCAGCGAGTTGCCGCCCAGTTCGAAGAAGTCGTCGCCCAGGGTGATGTCGTCGGCGTCGAGGAACTCCGCCCACAGCCGCGCCAGGCCGACCTGAACAGGCGTCTGCGGACGCCGTTCCGCGGCGTGGGTCGTGGCCTGGGCGCCGGCCGACCCCGCGGCCAGGGCAATCCGGTCGACCTTTCCCGTGTCGGTCAGGGGGAACCGCTGCACCGGCGTGAGCCGGGCGGGAAGCATGTAGTGCGGAAGCCGATCGGCGAGCCAGGCACGGACACTGCGGGTCGAGGCGGAGCCGTTGCTCGATGCCGGCTCCGGGGTGTAGAACGCGACGATGGTTCGGGGCCGTTCGCCGGCACTTTCGGTGACGACCGCCGCTTCACCCACGCCCGGGCATCGTGCGAGTTCCGCCTCGATCTCATCGAGCTCGACCCGGAAGTCCCTGAACTTGATCATCCGGTCGCGGCGGCCGAGGAAGTCGATGTTGCCGTCGGGCAGCCAGGCCGCCATGTCTCCGGTGCGGAACAGGCGCGCGTCCGGCCGCCGACCGGCAGGATCGGCATGGAACCGCTCGGCCGTCAGGACCGGGTCGTTGACGTAGCCGAGGGCGACACCGTCGCCGCCGACCCACAGCTCTCCTTCCACGCCGACCGGAGCCGGTGAACCGTCGGCCGCGACGATGGCACAGGTCGAATTGGCCACCGGTGCGCCGATCGGGATCCGGTGCATGTCCTCCGGAACCTCGACGATGCGGTAGGTCGTCGAGAACGTCGTGTTCTCCGTCGGCCCGTACCCGTTCAGCAGATTCTCGGGCGGCCCGGCGGCCAGGACCTGCCGCACCAGGTGCGGGTTGAGCACGTCACCGCCGGAAATCAGGTAGCGCAGCCCGCGGAACATCGCCGGGCGGGACCGGGCGCAGTGGTGGAAGACGCCCGCCGACAGCCACGAGATGCTGATGCGGTGCCGGTGCAGAAGTGCGTCCAGACGCCGTGGGTCCAGCAGGGTCTCCGGATCGACGACCACCACCCGGGCCCCGTTGAGTAATGCTCCCCAGAGCTCGAACACCGACGCGTCGAACGCGAGATGGCCGGTGTGCGTCACGCGATCCGCCGGCCCGATACTGATGAAATTCGTGTTGATGACGAGCCGTGCGATTGCCCGGTGAGGCGTCGCGACGGCCTTTGGCACACCGGTCGAACCCGAAGTGAACATCACGTATGCGGTATCGCCGCCACCGCGTCCGACCGGATGCCAATCGGCCGCTGGACCGTCGCGGAACTTGGCGACCGCAATGGCGGGAATCCAATCCAGAATTCCTTCCGAGCCGGATACCGCAACGACCCGCCGAATAGCGAGCAGTTCGCTGAGCGAGCGCAGCCGGCCAATCGGGTCACCGCGATCCAGCGGAACGTAGGCGGCGCCGGCCTTGACGATTGCCAGCATTCCTACGATCGCTTCCAAGCCCCGTTCGCCGACCAGCCCCACCGGCTCGCCGGCCTCGACTCCGGACTCCACCAGTTGGGCCGCCAACCGTCCCGACCACTGGTCGAGGTGCTCGTAGCTGACGCGCCAGGTGCCGTCGACAACGGCAACGGCGTCGGGTTTCTCGATGACCCGCTCGGCGAATATCGCGGCTACCGAGCAGTCATCAGGGTAGGCCGGGGGAATACCCGGCGAGCTATTCCGGTCGGTTGTTGCGCTAATTTCTCGCATATTGGTGCACCACCGATCCAACACGTCACTCACCTGGGGGACGCGCGATCGAACAGCCGATCCAGGCTGCCTTCGCAGTGGTGAGCCGATTCCCCCAT
Source organism: Virgisporangium aurantiacum (assembly GCF_016863635.1). Lineage (GTDB taxonomy): Bacteria > Actinomycetota > Actinomycetes > Mycobacteriales > Micromonosporaceae > Virgisporangium > Virgisporangium aurantiacum. Next base: position 10,370 of record NZ_BOPG01000110.1, read on the forward strand.
GGTCACACGAAAACGACGATTACGAAAGTCGACGTCAATTCATGTTCGCGCATTGGTGTAGCCCGCAATCGCGCCGAGGGTATCCACGGGAATTCGTCGCTCGGCGTCAATCGAACACGGATAATAGCTCGGGCACGGTTCCGGTCGCCACCATGTCCGGCGACGACCTGTCGCGTCCTCTGTCTGTCCAACGGCGGCTGGACCTGTGACCGACCCTGCCGGCCGTCCGCCGACTCGGCACATGTTGACGAAAGCGGCACGGTCTGCGGTTCTGCGCCGATAGACACGAGCGGTCCGCCGTCCGCTCACCGTCAGGAGCGAATCATGCGCCGCGCACTCGTCGCGCTCGTTGCCACCCCGTTTGTCGCCGCCGCGCTCGCCTGCGGCGCCGGCTCAACCGGCAGCAGCACCAGCAGTGGTGACACCGCCGAGCCGGCCAAGGCCAACACCCCGGCCGTCGTCACCGCCGGCCAGCCGATGACGCTCACCGAAAACATCCTCGGTTCGAAGACCGTCGTCGTAGTGACGTTGACGAACGTCAAGTACGGGGTGAAGTCCGGCAACCAGTACATCAAGCCGGCCAAGGGTCAGTTCATCACCGCCGACGTGACCGCCGAGGTCCGCGAAGGCAAGTACTCGATCAACTCGGCCATGTTCAAACTCGTCGCCGCCGACGGCACCGCCTACGACACCACCACCATGCTCGACCGGCAGGACATCTCCGGCTCCGACCTCACCGTCGGCCAGAAGACCAACGGAACCATCGTCTTCGACGCTGGCACCGGCGCCCAGACCGGCGGCAAGATCGCGCTCAAGTCCTGGCTCGCCGAAGGCGACGCCGGCTACTGGACCCTGTGATCGTCATCCTGTAATCGTCGCCTGCGGACCGCGGCCGTCGCGTACTGACGGCGTGAGCGGCCCGGCTGGCGGGTGACGGCCGCGGCGCCCTGGCTCGGCTCCAGGGCGCCGCACGCCGACCGCCGGAACGGAGAACACATGACATCAAGGCGGCCCGTCCTGTTCGCCGCCGCTTGCCTGTGCGTCGCTGTCGGCGCCACACTCGGCGCGCTCCGCCACGCCGGCATCATCTACGCCGACTCGATCCACACCGACCCGGTACCACCGGCCACGACACGCGTGGTGCCCGCCTGCACCGACGCCTTCCGCCCTGGCCAGCCAATCGCGATCGGCATCGACTTCACCTGCACCGACCCCACCGGCCACCGCCAATACCTCGACGCCTTCCGGTGCACGGACGGCCGTCACCTCATCACGGTCGAGCCGCGCACCGGCGCGCCGCAAGGCTGGGGCCACGACGGCGGCCCGTTCCATCTCGGCAACAGCGCCATCGATCCCGTGTACCGACGCACCTACCAGGACTGCATCGGCTGACCCGCACTCCGCCGGCAATCAGGGCGGGGACCGCGTGCTGCACATCTACTTCGGCGTCGGGGCCGTCGCGCGGTAGGCCGTGACCTGCAACCGGGTGATCCGGTCGGGTCCGGGTAGCAACTCCGGATCCTCACCGGGCAGCAGTTTGGTGGACATGACGGCCTCGCCCACGGCCTCCAACGCGGCCATCGACGTGGCCAGGTGCAGCACCGCCATGCGGCGTTCGGTCGGATGCCAGAGCACCAGGATCCGGACCAGCCCGGAAACCGTGCGCAGTACCGGGGCGACCCGCTGGGTACCGGCGAAGCGGGCGGCCTCGACGCGGGCCGGGCCCAGCGGTCCGTCGAACTCGCCGAGAAACGCCACGGCCGGCTCCTCGCCCGCCGCGGATCCGGGTTCGTCGGCGTCGACCTCGTAGATGGCGTCCCGGGTCAGCTCGAACGGGCGGGTACCGCGGATCGCGGCCGAGCGTTCCGAAGCCAGTTCGGCGTCCTCGCGCGTGAGCCAGAGGCTCAGCAGGGTTCCGCTGCCGTCGTCGCCGGCGAGGAGAGCCAGGCCGGCGGATCCCGGGTGCCCGCTCACCATGTCGGCGATCATCGGGACGAGTTCCGCGTCGGTCGGCCGGGTCGCGACGGTCTGCAGTCGTGCGAACATCTCTGCACCTCCGGTTGTTGGTCGGTGCAGCGATCCTCGGCGGCGTGCCGGCCCGGGACATCCGTGGAGGTACGCAGCTCAGGTACGTAGGCCGGCCCGCAGGGTCCAGGCGGCCACCTGGGTGCGGTTGGCCAGCCCGAGCTTGGTCAGGATGTTGCGCACGTGGGTCTCGACCGTCCGCTCGGACACCGTGAGGCGTTCGGCGATGACCCGGTTGGCGAGGCCGTCCGCGACGAGCAGCGTGATCTCGCGCTCGCGGGCGGTCAGGACGTCGACGTCAGCTCCGCCCAGCTCGCGCAGCAGCGCGGTCGCGGTGGTCAGCGCCGGCGTCATGCCGAGCCGGCGCGCCGCCCGGGCGGCCCGCTCGGCGAGCTCGGTGGCGCGCTCGCGGTCACCGCGCCCGTTTCGGGACCGGCGGGCGTGGGAGTGGGCGAGCTGGGCGAGGGCGAGCTCGGCCGGCGCCCCGACTCGCTGCTCCTGCTCCTCCGCGGCCGTCAGATGGGCGATCGCCGCCTCGTGATCACTCCTGGCGGACGCGAGGACGCCGAGCACGCGTGCGAACGCACCCCGGTACCCGTAGCTCGAGGCCAGATACAGTCCCGCGTAGGGCAGCAGCCGACGGTAGCTGGCCGACACGGTGTCCGCGTCGCCGAAGGCCACCGCCAGTTCGCCGGCGATCCCGACGATGGCCGGCCAGCGGACGTCCTCGGGCAGGTCGGGCAGCGCCGGAACGAGCCGTGCGAACAGCAGGCGGGCGGCGTCGGTATGGCCGCTGGCGAACAGGTACTCGCCGGCGATGGCGAGCACGATCGGGCGGGGCTCGGATTCGGCGGCGGCTGCGACGTCGAAGCCGACATCGCCGAAATCGCCGGTCTTGCGCCGGATGTCGAGCATGTACGCGATGTATTGACCCTGCATCGACGGGTCGCCGCACCGCTCGGCGAGGGCCTTTCCGTCCTCGACGAGACGCTGCGCCTCGGCGAACCGGCCGGCGAGCATCGCGCGGGCGGCGCGTACGCGAAGCAGATGCCACCGGGCCACCGGCCAGCCCAGCCGCTCGGCGAGTGCGGCCAGTCCGGCGATCTCACGGTCGGCCTCGGCCACCGCGCCCACGCCGAGAGCCCCGTCGATGCGCCACAGGTGCGCCCACAGCGGCGCCTCCGGCCGCTCGGGCACCGGACCGAGCTGGCGCAACCGCACGCCCATGTCCATCCGTTCGGCCACCGACGACGGTCCACCGGCAAGCGTCTCGTGGGCGTGCAGCGCGTCCACGAGTGCGGTACTGCCCCCGTCGCGGTCGGCAAGTGCCATGGCCCGCCGGCTGAGCGTGAGCGCGGACTCGGCAAGCTCGGGCGAGGTCACCGCGAGCTGCGCGAGCGCCATCGCGTGCTGCGCGAGCACCCGGGCGTGCGTCCCGGCGTTCCCCGCGTCGTCATCCGCAGTGCCGTCGCCGAGCGCCGCGCGGGCCCGGGAGCACAGGTCGGCGATGACGCGGTTCGGTTCCTCGCCGCCGACTCCGCGTACCACCAGCGCCGCCCTGACCAGCAGGCCGACCCGATCCGGGCCGGTGGCCAGGTCCGCGCCGGCGACACAGTGCCGCAACGCCTCGGCCACCCGCAGGTCCAGGTATTCCGCCTCGGCCAGCCCGAGGAGCAGGTCGGCGACCTCTGCCGGGTCCAGGCCGGCGCCGGTGGCCAGCTCGATGGCCCGGCGGTACCAGTGCGCCGCGTCGGCGTGGTCGAGCGAGCGCAGCGCCGCGTCCACCGCCGCCCGGCAGGCGTCGACGGCGGTGCGGCAGGTGGACGCGTCCGTGGCCGCCCGGACCCGGTGCCGGGCCACATCCGCGACGTGGCCGGGGACCGGCGAGCCGGCAAGCGCGTCGGCGACGAGCCGGTGCCAGCGGATCCGGTCGGCCCGTGGCAGGTCGTCGTACACGGCCTGGCGGACCAGAGCATGGGTGAACCGCATCCGGTTCGGCGCATCGGCGTTGTCAGCGACAATTCCTCCCGCGACAGCCTCGGCGAGCCGGCCGCCGACCTCGTCCGGCTCGTGCCCGGTCGCCGCGGCGAGCAGCGTGACGTCGAACTCCTCGCCGATCACGCTGCAGGCGCCGAGCAGTGCGCGGCATTCGGCGCCGACACCGGCCAACCGGGCCCCGACGAGCGGGCGCAACGAGTCCGGCAGTCCGTCGCCCGACCCACCGATCGTGCGCACGATCTCCCGGACGAACAGCGGATTCCCGCCGCTGCGCCGGTGCACCCGGCCGGGCAGGTCCGGATCCACCCGGCCGGTGACGGTGGCCCGCAGGTAGTCGCCGACCTCGGCCGGTGTCAACGGCGGCAACCGTAATGTGCGTGCGGCCGGCAACCCGAGGACGGTGCCGAGGCGAGCCGCGTCCCGCGTCGCCGCCGCGACGACCAGCCGCGCTCCGGAAAGGTCGGCTCCGACGCGGCGCAGCAACTGAATCGTGGCTTCATCGGCCCATTGCAGGTCATCGAGGGTGACGAGCAGGCCGGTCGCCGGCACGGCGGCCAGCAACGCGCTCGCGGCCCGCTCGATGGCGACGAATCTGGCCTGCGCCGGCGGCCCGGAACCGATCTCGAGAAGATCCGGCGACAGGCCCAGGCCACCACCCGCCACGAAGACCCGCGACCACGGCCAGAACGCCGGCGCGCCCTCGTCGGCCACGGCCCGTCCGGCCAGCACCGGCATGCCGGCCGCCGCGGCCGTTTCGGCCAGCCACGACAGCGTCGTCGACTTGCCGATACCCGCCTCGCCGGACAGCACGACCAAGGCACCCTCGCCCGTTGCCGCACCGGCCACGACGCGGGCGAGCTCGCCGAACTCGTGGCGGCGACCGACCAGGTGCGGGCCCATCCCAGCATTGTGCCGGGCAGCGAGCCGCAAGTCCGTCGCTCGGAGCACCACGGTGGTCATCGGTACGGGTCGGTGATTTCGCGGAGCTGGGTGAGGATCTGGTGCAGGCGTGCGGTGTTCCGGCGGCCGAGATGGCGGGTCCATTCCTCTTGGACGACGACTTCGGTGCGGCGGGCGACTTCCTGCGCGGCGAGTCCCCGGTCGGCGAAGGTGACCAGCCGTGCCCGTGCGTCGCTGGGGTCCGGGACGCGGCGTACGTATCCGGCGCGTTCGAGTTGGTCGACCATGAAGGTGACGGTCTGCTTGGTGACGCGCGCCTGCTCGGCGAGGTCGGTGACCCGGGTGCCTTTGGAGCCGACCCGGGCCAGCACGCGTGCCTGGGCAACGGTGATGTCCTCGAATCCGGCCGCGGCGAGGTCGGTGAGAACCCGGTCCTCCATGGCGCGTTGGACGATGAAGCACAGCAGTCCGATGTTGAGCGCGCCGTCGGCCGGGATGTTGTCGGCCGGGGCGTCCGCATCCGTTGCGGAGACTCGTCGCTTCGGTCGACCCGGCATGGGTGAACTCCTTGACAATAGTTCGAGATTCGAATCAAGATAGTACCAGTTTCGAACCGAATTTGGGGGTGTCCATGGACGCGGATGCCGTGTGGCGTGTGATCGACGACGAGCGCGGCCGCCTGGCCGATCTGATGGACGACCTCAGTGAATCCGAGTGGCGCACGCCGTCGCTGTGCAGGGAGTGGACCGTACGCGAGGTCGCCGCGCACCTGACGCTGGCCCACACGGGACCGCTGTCCGCGACCGGTTCGCTGATCCGTGCCGGCGGCGGCTTCAACCGGATGATCCGGGACACCGCGATCAGGCAGGCCCGCCTGCCGGTGCACGAGTACCCGCGACGGTTACGCGCGATGATCGGGTCCCGCCGCACCGCGCCGTTCATCACCGAACTCGAGCCGATGATCGACGTGCTGTGCCACGCCCAGGACATCGCCCGTCCGACCGGACGGCCCTACCCGATGCCGGCAACCGCGGCCGCGGCGGCCGCGGACCGCATCTGGAGCCAGTCGTTCCCGTTCCGGGCACGACGCCGGCTGCGGGGCTTCGAACTGGTGGCGACCGATGCGCCGTGGCGCGCCGGTGCCGGTCTCCGGGTCGAGGGACCGATCTCGGCGCTCCTGCTGCTGGTGTCCGGCCGGCCCGCCGCCGTGGCCGATCTGGCCGGGCCAGGGGCGGCGAAACTCGCCGCGACGTTCCCAAGCAACTCCGGCCCCGCCACCACCGATGCCGGTGCCTCATCTCCGAAGGAGCGGTAATGACCTACTTCGCACACGTCGTCGACGTGCCGGCCCCCGCCGGCGTCTACGACGCCACCCACACCGAACTCCTGCGACGCACCGGCGGGCACGTCGACGGGCTCATCGTGCACCTGTGCCGCGCCACCGAGGAAGGCTTCCAGGTACTCGAAGTGTGGACCGACCGGGCCGCCTACGAGCGCGCCGAACGTGACCTCGTCGCACCGATCCTCGCCGAGCAGGCCGAGGCAGCATCCGGCGCGCCGCTCCTGCCACCGCGCGTCGAGGAATTCGCCCTGCGCGGACTGGTCGTCCCCGCCGGCGGCATCGCGACGTAGACCGTGCGAAAAGTCAACGGTGACGGGGTCGACGATCGCACCCTCGCCGGCCTGACCGATCTCGGTCTGGGCCCGCAGCCGTTGCCCCGCCTGGAGGCGATGGTGGCGGTGCAACTACGCCGTCCGCGGGCGCGGGTGCTGACCGTCCGCCTGGAGGCCCACCCGTACGACCGGCCCGCCCTGACCACAGCGGGTCGCTACCTGGTCAGCGGTACCGCGGCCGACGCCGCCGCCCGGACCCACAACTACGCCTTCTTCGTCAAGCTCGTCCGGGCCTGGAGGAGGTCACCGCTGGCCGCGGAGGTGCCCGAACCGCTGCGCTCACAGCTGGCACCGCTGATGCCCTGGCGGACCGAGCCGGACATCTACCGGGGCGATCTGGGCCGACACCTGCCCCACGGGCTCCGTCTTCCGCACGCCTACCACGTCACTGACGTCGACGGCGAGTCAGCGGCCATCTGGCTCGACCGCGTGCCGGTACGCCGGGTCCGGTGGGACGTCGCACGCCACCGGCACGCGGCCTACCTGCTGGGGCGACTCGCAGCCAACGCATGCGTCGCACCGCTCGCCGAGCAGGTACCGGTCGGCCGGACCGCCCGGCGGTTCGCCGAGCACTGGTTGGCCGTCAACGTCATACCTGACCTCACCACAGAAGACCTGTGGCAGCACCCGAACGTCGCCGCGACATTCGACCCGCAGCTACGACGCAGGATCCTCCGCGCGGCAGCCGCCCTGCCCACGCTGGTCGACGAAATCGAGACGCTGCCCACCTCGACCGCGCACGGCGACGCCTGCACCGACAACCTGCTCCTCACCGAGGTCGACGACGACATCGTCCTGATCGACTTCGGCTTCTGGGGCACCGCGCCCGTCGGGTTCGACCTCGGCCAGCTCCTACTGGGTGAAATCCAACTCGGACGGCGTCCAGCTCGAGCGTTCCCGGAACTGGAGGAGGCATGCCTACCCGCCTACGTTCAAGGCCTACGCGACGAAGGGTGCATGACCCCGGTCGACCAGGTGCGACGGGCGCACGCCATCGCCATGACGATCTTCCACGCCATCCCCGCGATTCCCTACGAGCACCGGACCGCCGCCGCGGAACCGGAACTGCACCCACTGTTCGCGAACCGGGCCGCCATGGCCCGGTGCATCCTCGACCTCCTCGACGCCACAGACAAAGGGATCCTTCAGCGTTGAGATCCAACGGCATCGGTGTACTGCCCGAATGGAGAACGAGGTGGCTGTGTTCGACACGGCGAAGGCGCTGCGGCAGCGGTTGGACGATCCTGCTGCGGTGTGGGAGTTCCTGCGCCTGTTCACCACCGCCTGGGGACTGCCGAGCGGGCCGATCGCCGGGGTGGACCAGGCCGAGGATCGACAGGGGGTGCGGCTGCCGGTGGCGCTGCGCGAGGCATACGCATGTACCGGGTTCCTCGATCCACGTGGAATGTATGCCGAGGACGGGATTCTGGCGTTCCACTCGGCTGACCCGTTGATCACCGAGACTGCATGGGGCATCCCGATCGCCGTGGCCGATCAGGCGGACCCTCCAGTCGTCATCGATACCGGATCGGGCTGGCGACCGTACCTCGACAGGCTTTCCCTTGCGTGCGTCGACCTGGCCCTCACCGCCGCGATCGACGGCGACACGCTGACGAACGCGTGCGAACTGCCACCGGAGCAGGTGCCGTCGGTGGCGGCACGGTTCGACCGCGTGCCGCTGCCCGACCTGCCGATGTGGATTGAGGCGGAAGACTCACCCGTGCGCTGGTATTCACGGCCGGGGCAACTCCTACGAACGCACGGCGACGACTGGGCTTGGGTGTGGATACGGGCGCAGACCCCCGCCGACCTGGAACAGATCTACGCGGCGTTGCCGGCCGCCCGCTGGAGCCGATGACCACCCTTACGCGGCCCCTCCGGAGCGAGATACGTACGTGCTGCCAATGAACAGGCGCTGGGGCCGTCGCGGTACGGTCGGCGGATGGCGGGGTTGTTCGTGGTGGCGGCGACCGTCGTCGGTGGCGTGCAGCTCGCCGGGGCCGGCGGCGGGTGGGGAGCCCGAGTGCTCGGCGCCGCGATCCTGTTGGCGGCCACCGGTGCCCTGTACTGGCGTGCCCGGTGGCCAGCCGCGGTGCTTGCGGTCGCGGGGTTCGCATGTGTCCTCTACTACCTGCTCGGTTGCCCGCCCGGGCCGGAGCCGGTGCCCTTTGTCGTCGCGTTGTACGCGGCGGCTGCGGCCGGGTGGCGGCGGATCGCGGTTGCGGCCGTTCCGCTCGCTGTCGTGGTGGTGCTGGCGGCGGACGTCGTCGCCGGACGGCCCGTCGAGGGCGAGGATCTCGTCGCGGTCGTGGCGGTGCTGGTCGCGGCGGCAGGTCTGGGCGAGGTGTCGCGGTCGCGGCGTGAGCAACAGGACGCGCGTGCGCAGCGCGCCGCCGACGCGGAACGGCTGCGGATTGCCCGAGACCTGCACGACACGCTGGCCCATCAGTTGACTGCGATCAGCGTCCAGGCGGGTGCGGCGCTGCGCAAGCGCGACAGCCGGCCGGAACTCGCGTATCCGGCCCTGGAGACCGTTCGCACCGTGGCCGGCGAGGCGTTGACCGAGGTCCGCTCGGTGCTGGGAGTCATCCGCGCCGAGCCGGCGTGCGACGCTGCCGGATCCCTGGCGGGGCTGGCCGAACGGGCGGGGCTCGACGTCTCGGTCACCGTGTCGGGTCGTGCGGTCCCGTTGCCACCGCAGGTCGACGCGGCTGTGTACCGGATCGCCCAGGAGGCGCTCACCAACGTCCGCCGCCATTCCGGGGTGACCGACGCCGAGGTCCGCCTCCGTTACCGCCCACGGCGGGTGGAGATCGACGTGACGGACCGGGGACGCGGCCGGGGCGACGGCGTGGCGGGTACCGGCATCACGGGAATGCGGGAGCGGGTGACCGTCCTCGGCGGACGGTTGGCCGCCGGTCCCCGTCCCGGCGGCGGATTTCGGGTATGGGCGAGCATTCCGCGGTGACGACCGTCCTCATTGCCGACGATCAGCAACTGATCCGGGCGGGGTTGCGGGTCGTCCTCGACGAACCGGACCTCACGGTGGTGGCCGAGGCGGCCACCGGTGCGGAAGCCGTCCGGCTCGCCCGCGAACACCGACCCGATGTGGTGCTGATGGACATCCGCATGCCGGAGCTCGACGGGCTGGAGGCGACCCGGCAGATCCTCGCCGACCGCGCCACCGCCGGGACCCGGGTGGTCGTCCTGACCACGTACGACCTGGACGAGTACGTATTCCGGGCGCTGCGCCTGGGAGCCAGCGGCTTTGCGTTGAAGGATCTCGATCCAGGGCAGCTGGTCGACGGTGTCCGAGCGGTCGCCCGGGGCGACGGAATGCTCGCGCCGGCCGTCACCCGGCGTCTCATCGCGACCTTCGCCCGACGGCCCGCACCCGGCGCCGCGCGCCTGGACCCCGACGGCCTCACCGCGCGGGAACGTGAGGTACTGGACCTTGTCGTGGTCGGCCGCGACAGTGCGGAGATCGCGGCATCGCTGGGTATCAGCCCGGCGACGGCCCGGACGCACGTCAGCCGCCTGCTGTCGAAGGTCGGCGCCCGCGACCGGGCGAACCTCGTGATCATGGCGTACGAGTCCGGCCTCGTCGTTCCGGGAATACCCTGACACGCGGTGCGCGTCCTGCGTACGCCGAGATCGTCGCCACGGTGGATCTGTGACACCGTAAGCCGTTCGACGATCGGACCATGACCCTTGCGACCCGTGCCGCGCTCGTTCTCGGCCCCACCGGATCGGCGCTCGCCACCTACTTCTGGACCGACGGACGGTACGGAGCAACCGGTGGCACCATCCTCGTCCTGGCCATGGTCGTGTGGGCCTACGGCCTCATCGGCCTCCTCGACGCGGTGCGCCCGTACGCACCGCGCTACGTTGCCCTCGCACTGCCGGTGTTCCTGTACGGGATCATGGGCGGGGCCGCGTTCGGGTTCCAGGGCGTCTTCGAAGACATCTTCCACCGGTCCGCCGACGCCTCGCTCGACGCGTTGGCAGATCACCCGTTCGCCGCCAACCTGCTGCTCTGGATACCGGGACCCGTCATGCCACTGAGCCTGTTCGCGCTCGGCGCGCTGCTCGGCCGAAAGCGGCTCGTTCCGCTGTGGGCGGCGGCGCTGCTGTGCGCCGGAGCGCTGGCATTCCCACTCAGCCGCATCCCGCGTATCGACCTCATCGCCAACCTGGCCGACGCCCTGCTCGTGGTGGCCTTCACCGCCACGGCCCACTACCTCCGCACACAACGCGAACCTGCCAACGGTGCCGCCCGGTAGCCCTGTTCAGCCCGCCTACCAATCCCTGAACAGGACAAGCGACAGCCCACCTTGAACACCTGTCGCGAGGATCGCGACCATGCTGGGAGGACCACCGCCGATCGCACTTGATCAGGTGTCCGGAGCCGAAAAGTAGTGCACCCGATCAGGGACGTCCGGTGAACCCGTGGTTCGAAGAATAGAGGCCATCGTGAACGCGTCTGAACTCGCTGATCGCGCGGCTCCCCGTTCAGTAGGTGGTGGGACCCTGGGGTACCAGACCCCGAGGTCCCACCGGACGTCAAGGTCAGTTACCGGTGTTCAGGTACTCCCGCAGCCACTCGGCGAGGAAGCGGGTAGCTCCGGCGATCGCGCCTGTGACGGCCGCGGCGATGAGCTTGAATCGGCAGCCCTGCGGCTCGGGGTCTGGCTTGTGGTGTCGAGTCATCGTTGCTGCTCCTGAGGTCTGGTTGGAACGCGTCGAGCCGGCGCCGGCTGGTGTCCAGCCTCAGTGCACTTGGTGATGATCAACTCGATGCCGACGAGTGGCAAACGAGCGCCGTGTGTGCAGCGGGTGGGGGAAGCTGGATCGGCGATGAGTGCCGACGAGTTCCGACCAGGTGTGCGCCGCCCGCGGAAGGTGGCGCGTGTCCCGCTTGCTGGCGGGGCGAGGCGGGAGTTGCGGGATGCGATCTACGAGTTGTATGTGCGGGCTGACTACCCGCAGCTGGCTCGGGTGGCCGAGGAGATCGCGGCCGATGATGATCTGCCTGGGTCGCCGGGCAAGGACGTCATCGGCAGGGTCATCAGGGTGGGTGGGCCGGCGTCGCGGGAGGACACGGTGACGGTGGCGCTCGTGTTGGCCCGTGCTGTCGGGGAGGAACCGGAGGCTGCGGTTCAGGCGCAGGTCCGGGGTCTGTGGCTGGCCGCGCAGACCGAGCCGGATCCGCCCGAGCCGCCAGTGCGGTTGGGGCGTCCGGTCGCCGCCTGTGACCCCTTCGCCTTGGAGGTGCATCCGGCGATCGACGTTGTCGGACACCAGCGGCCGGGTGGGCGGCTGCCGGTGTACGTGGTCCGCGACCACGACTCGCAACTGCGTCGGGCGGCGGACCTCGCGATGGCCGGTTCATCGGCGTCGGTGACGGTGGTGGGTGGGTCGTCGACGGGCAAGACCCGGGCCTGTTGGGAACTTGCCCAGTACCTGGAGCAGGAACAGCCGGGTCGGTGGTGGGTTTGGCATCCTTTCGATCCGACCCGCCCGGACGCGGTACTTGCCGGCCTGGACGAGGTCGGGGCGCACACGATCGTGTGGTTGAACGAGGCCCAGCTCTACCTGGCACCGGCCGACGTCGGGGTCGGTGAGCGAGTCGCGGCTCGGTTACGGACGCTGCTACAGGATCAGCGGCGACGGCCGGTGCTGGTGCTGGCCACCCTGTGGCCGGAGTACTGGAACGAATTGACCCGGCGCTCCGATGCCGGGGAGCCGGACCCCTACGCCCAGGCCCGGAACCTGTTGACCGGAACCCGCGTCGGCGTGCCGGATGGGTTCGCTCCGGCCGAGGTGTCCGGTTTGGCGGGCGCTGGGGTGGATCCTCGGCTTCGGGAGGCTGCCGCACACGCGGAAGGGGGCCGGATCACCCAGTACCTGGCCGGTGCGCCCGAGCTGGAAGACAGGTACCGCACCGCGCCGCCGGCCGCGAAGGCAATCATCCACGTGGCCATCGACGCCCGCCGGCTCGGCCACCCCGTGGCCATTCCGCACGCCCTGCTGGAACAGGCCGCACCCGGCTATATCAACGACCAGGACTGGGACAGCGAAGGTGAAGACTGGCTGGAGGTGGCGCTGGCCTACATCGCCTGCCCGTGCAACGGCGTCCGTGGACCGCTGACCCGCATCCGTCCCCGCCCAGGCGAACCGTCCCCGACCGGCGGACAGCCCGGCTACCGGCTGGCCGACTACCTCGAACAGACCGGCCACACCGAACGCGCCGGCATCTACCCGCCCGACAGCCTGTGGCGCGCGTTCACCACCACCGTCACCGACCTTAAGCTGCTGCGCCACCTCGCCAACCAGGCTCAGAAGCGGGGCCGCTTCCAGCACGCCGTCTGGTTGTACACCCAGGCTGCCGATTGCGGCGACCCTGGCGCACTATGGGCCCTGGCCGACCTGCGGGAGCGGGCTGGGGACGCGGCCGGCGCCGAGGTGCAGTACCAGCAGGCCGCCGACTGCGGCCACACCGGCGCGCTGTGGAGCCGGGCCACCTTGCGCAGGCAGTCCGGGGACACCGCCGGCGCCGAGGAGCTATATCGGCGGGCCGCCGACCTGGGCGACATTTACGCGTTGGGGGACCTGGCCGAACTGCGAGAGGAAGCCGGGGACACCGCCGGCGCCGCGGTCCTGTACCGGACGTTCGCCGAACGCGGCACCACCGCTGATCTGCGGGTACTGGCCAAGATTTTGTCAGAGGGCGGCCACATCGCCGGGGTCGAGACGCTGTTCCGGCAGGCCGCCGACCTGGGCGACACGTACGCGCTGGTGCGTCTGGCCGAACTGCGGGCGCAGGCCGGGGACGCGGCCGGAGCCGAGGCCCTGGCGGTGCAGGCCGCCGACCGGGGCGACACCGGCGCGCTGTGGCATCTGGCCTGGCGGCGGGAGAGCGCCGGGGACGCGGCCGGCGCCGAAGCCCTGGCGATGCAGGCCGCCGACCTGGGCAACACGTACGCGCTGGTGCGTCTGGCCGAACTGCGGGCGCAGGCCGGGGACGCGGCCGGTGCCAAGGCTCTGGCGGTGCAGGCCGCCGACCGGGGCGACACCGGCGCGCTGTGGCATCTGGCCTGGCGGCGGGAGAGCGCCGGGGACGCGGCCGGTGCCGAGGCCCTGGCGGTGCAGGCCGCCGACCGGGGCGACACCGACGCGCTGCGGCGTCTGGCCGAGCGGCGGGAGCGGGCTGGGGACGCGGCCAGCGCAGAAGCGCTGTACCGGCAGGCCGCCGACCTGGGCGACACCTTCGCGCTGCAGGACCGGGCCAGACTGCGAGAGAGCGCCGGGGACGTGGCCAGCGCCGAGGTGCTGTTCCGGCAGGCCGCCGACCTGGGCAATATCTACGTGTTGGGGGATCTGGCCAGACTGCGGGACAAGGCCGGGGACCCGGCCGGCGCCGAGGCCCTGGCGCTGCAGGCCGCCGATCTCGGTCACAAGCGGGCGCTGCCGGATCTGGCCAGGCTGCGGGAGAAGGACGGGGACGCGGTCGGCGCCGAAGTACTGTACCGGCTGGCCGCCAACCGGGGCTGGATCGACGTGCTGCCGGATCTGGTCAGACTGCGGGACAAGGCCGGGGACTCCATGGGCGCCAAACGGATATGGAGATTCGGGTTGACCGGATCTGGCGAGGTCACGACCGAGCTGGTGTTTGGCTCATAGGTCACGGGAGTCATCAGGTTGGGTACACCCAGGCACAGCACCGGGGCCGTCTGCTGAGCGGGCAGCCTTCCGGTCTGACCTCGGTCAGCGGTTGAAAAAGTTGGTTGCCAATGCGTCGATCTCGTCGAGTTCGTCGCTGAGTTCGCGGTGCAGGGAGTCCGGCATGGTCCCCGCCAGTTCATCGAGGTATCGACCGGCGTCGGCTCTGCTGTCGTCGTAGATGACCTCTGTTCGGACCGACGCGTCTTGCCGCGACGCGTCAATCGCCGCCGGGGTTTCCGACTCCGGCGCGTCTGTTGGGAAGGCGCGGTGGCAGACCGTCGGCGACCAGAGTCGGTAAACGGAGACCCGGCTCACCAGGTGGCTTCTGTCAATAAAAGCTGCCGTGTCGAGCAGTCGGTCGAACGCGTTCTCCTGGTAAGACACGGGAACGCGCCGGGCGGATCCTCCAAGCTGGTAGTGCGTCAGGTAGCGCTTCACCACGTTGATTCGGCTGATCACCCAGGGCACCGCCAGGATGACGACCTGCACCTCGAACCGGGCATCGAGAAAGCGGTGCAGTCGTCGCTCGAACACATGGCAGTCTGCGAGAGTCCCGTCCACGAGGGCATTCCGACGCGTCGAGGCCGCGTAGTCGATCGCGAGGTCGACCCATCGGTTGAGGACGCGGTAAATTGCCTTGCCCGCGGCCGGTCCGTGGCTCACGTTGCCGCTGCAGCACTCGGGATAGAACTGGCGGTAGCCGTCCGGATCGATCAGAACCGGTCTGCGTCCATCGAAGTCACCCTGATCGCGCAGCTCCGGAACCAGCGTCGACTTTCCCGCCCCCGGCTGACCCCCGACGAACAGCGCCAATGGGTCGGGAGCCAAGTCGTTGCAGACTACGTGTGTTCGGAAACGCTTCTTGATCTCGGCTTCGGACAGCTCGCCTTCGGGCATCGCACAGGCGAACTCAGAGGACACGCGGCGACGGCCGGAGCCCGCAGGCTGCCTCACCGCCGTCATTGGCCACATGCTTCGCAGGCGTCTCGGTCAGCTTCCGCAGCTCGTCCCGGTACGTCGTGAGCACCTGGTCGATCTGGACGGTGTGCTCGACGCGGAGATCCCGCTGTTCCCGCAGCAACCGGCGCTGCTGTGCGCGGAGCTGCCCGGCCTCGCTGAGGTCGCCTTCGGCTTCCTTGTCCACGATGAGCTGCTCGAACAGCGCAACCAGATCGCGAAGAACGTGGACTGCGGCCTCCAGGCGATCCCGATCAGCCATTGGCTGGCGGGCCCACGCGTCAACGGCTTCGTCGACCCTGGCTGCGGACGATGACCGCTGCGGAGGGATGTCCAACGGTCGAATGTCCTGGAACGGTGCCACGTACTTCTCCTCGCTGGGGGCAAGCGCCAGGGCGGCATCCGGCAACGTAACGCTCTCAGACATCTCATGCACCCCCTGCTTGGCGCCAACCGGGCGCGGCACGGTTGCCGACACCCGCCCATCGGCGCGACGGGATCAGCCCTTAGGCGATAACCAGTACGCTACCCTTCGTGCCCAATTTGGCACTCAGAGTTGCGATCTTCCGACACTGCACCCGGCATGGACAAGGCCCGGGCTCACTTCGGATCGGAGGCGCCGATGTCACCTCGACGCCGGGGATTCCTCGCGGTCTGCGCCGCGCTCCCACTGACGGGCCTGCTGGCCACAGTGTTTTATGCTGCCGGCTCCGACAACACCGCCCAGGTCCTCGCGTCCGCGGTCATGCTTGCATTGGCGTCGACGGTGGTCGGGGGACTGGTGGGGTTCCTGTTCGGCGTTCCCCGTTCGGCTGCCGGCAACGACGACAGCCGCGTTACGGCCACTTCGCACAGCAGATACCTCGCGAACACCAACCTCGAACAGATCTCCGACTGGCTGACGAAGATTCTGGTCGGCCTCGGGCTGACCCAACTGGGGCCGATTCACGACGCCCTCAAGCGGCTGATCAGCAGCGTGGAACCAGCGCTGGGCGCGCGCCCCGACAGCGGCGTCTTCGGCGCCGCGCTGCTCGTCTGCTACACCGTGTCCGGTTTCATGTGCGGCTGGCTGGCCACCCGGCTCCTCCTCACGTCGGCCCTCTCAGACGTGGACTGCGCCATGGAGCAACTGCACCGGTCGGCTGATGAACTTCAGGCCGGCAACACCGAGCGCAGCCTCGAACTCCAAGCCGACGGCCTCCGCATTCTTGGCGAAACCAGACGGTACGAGCTACTCCGGCAGCTCCTACCTTCCGGCGACCTGCGCAGCACGGAGATCAAGTCCATCTTGACGCAGGCACGCCAAGAGGCCCGCGACGCCCAGTGGACCGCCCGGCAAGCTCAGGAGTTGTTCGATACCGGCACGGACGGAAACCGGATCTACAGCCTCGCCCTCATGTCCGAATCCGCAGCGCTGGCCGACGTCGACCGGATCTTGAGTGCGATCAAGATCCCCCGCTCCCGTTCCGAACAGATCACGGCACTCCGCGCCGCACACACGGCCAAACCGAAGCTCGATCCGTCACAGGTTCAACGGCTGAAGGAAGCGATCGAGGAACAGCTGAACCGGGGCGCCATCCCGGCGGAATCCCAGCGAGCCACGGTCGCCCACCAGTTCCTGGCCGACCCGATCTGACCGCCGTCAGAACACCGGCGACTGTTTCACGGCGGATCTACTACGATCATTGCCGTTGCCTGTCGGTACGCCCCGCGGCGGCCGCGCGCGCAGCGAGCTGGCCATCTGCTGGGGCGGCCCGACTCGACCTACTGGACGAAGGTCGGCGCGATCGCGCTCCTCGGCTGTGACTGCGGCGAGGTCGGCTGCTGGCCCCTACAGGCCCAGGTGGTCGTCGACGACGACCGCGTGACCTTGCGTCTCAGCGTTGTGGCCACGTTCATCACTTCGTGACGAACGTGGTCGCGTTGTCGCCGGTGTTGGGGTCGGGCGCGGGGGACCCGTCGGGTAGCGCGGCGGTCACCCGCACCGTCGACGAGAATCCGGTGCCGTGGATGGTGCCGTGCCGCAGTTCGAACGTCAGCGTCCGTGACTGCCCGGCCGGTGGCACGGTCACCGGGCAGGTCGCCTTGGTGTTCTCGGATCCGACGGTGCACCCGTCCCAGCCGGCGAGTTCGTGCAGGGTCTCCTGGTAGAGGTAGGTGTCGCCGCCGAGGGCGAACGCGAGGGTCGCCCGCGCCGGCGCGCCTGGCCCGTTGTTGCGAACCGTCACGGTGACGGTGCCGCGCTGTGAACCGCCGTTGTCGGGCCCCCACACCAGGTCGCTCGCCGACACCGACAGGTCGGCCACGTTCGGGTTGGGCGGAAACGATGTCGGCCCCTGCACCTGTTGGAAACCCTGGCCGGTCCAGGCGTAGACCCGCCACTGGTGCTGCGGCAGGTCGGCCGATTCGCCGCAGCACCCGCGATAGTCGCCGACCTCGACCGACACGCGGGAACCGTCGGCCTGGACGGCGAACACCGCCCGGACCGCGCCGCCGGTGCGCACCACCTGGCCCACCGTGGTGACCGCGCCGGCCGGGTCGCGGTCGAACACGACGACCTGTGCCTCTGTCTGGCACGTCAGCACCGCGGCCGTTTCAGGTACGCCGTCGCGGTCGACGTCGGGGTGGGCGACCTGACCGATGGTCACCGTGACGGTGCCGCTGCGGGTGCTCGCGCCGTGGAAGGTGAAGCGCCCCGACGGGCACGCGCGCTGCGACCACGCCGGCAGGTCGACGGTCGCCGTCGCCAACTCCGCCTGGCTCACCGGTGTGGCCGCCGTCGGGCTCTGGGTCGGTGACGGCGGGGCGGACGCCGATCCGCTCGGCCGGTCCGTCGACGCGGTCGCCGGCGTCTCGGAGGGCGTTCCGGTGTCGGGTGACGGAACCGGGCCACCGAGCAGGGCGACCGCGCCCACCACGACCGCGACCATCGCGGCCACCGCGCCGGCCGTACGCACCCGGCGCCTTCGGCGCACGGTCAGGTGGACCGCCGCCGCTCCCGGCCGGACGATCCGGGGTGCGACCCGGGCGTGAAAGTCGTCGAGCGCTACCCGGAGGTGGCGCGGCTCATCGAGATCCGGCACCGTCGTCCTCCGTCCATTTCTCCGCCAGCTCCTCCGCCAGGACCAGCCGGGCGCGGCGCAACCACGACTTGACGGTGTTCTCGGCCGCCTGCTCCTGTACGGCGATGTCGGCGATCGACAGATCGGCGATGTGGTACAGGATGAACACCCGTCGCGCCCGGGCCGGCACCTTGGCGAGGGCGCGCACCAGGTCGACGCGGTCGGCGGTCGGTGCGTCCACTGTGGCCGGACGCATCCGGGCGGCCGCGGCGAACGCGCGCCGCACCTGGCGGAACCGGTTCTTGGCCAGGTTCCACGCGACCCGGCGCACCCACGCCGTCGGGTTGTCGTACATCGAGATCGTCTGCCACCGCGGCAGCGCCCGGCAGAACGCATCCTGTACCAGGTCCTGAGCGAACGCGAGGTCACCGGTGTAGGCGCACAGCTGCAGCGTCAGGCTGTCGAAATTCGCCGCATAGAACTCGTCGAAACCGGCGACCGCCGACGCGCCGGTCGCCGACGCGCCGGTCGCCGGCACCGGTTCGAGCGTCCCCCGGTCCCGGTCTCTCACCGGCGGTGACACTTCAGCACTACTTCCCCCCGGAAGCGTTCAGACGCCGCAGCGGCGGCGGGCAGGTGCCCGCCGCCGACTCCGACGGATCGGTTCAGCTCAGATTGTCAGTTCACATTGACGGTGGTCGTGGTGGTGTTGTCCACCGGATTCGCGTCGGCGAACGGCTGCAGGCCACGCATCGCGGTGACGCCGATCGTGAGCTCCGTGCCGGCGACCGGTGGCTGGTCGCTCCAGATCACCAGGGTCGACGTGCGCCGCGCGCCCTGCGCGACCCGGTCGAGCCGGCACGCCCACTCGCCGTACATGCAGCCGATCGGCTGGCCCTCGACCCGCACACCGCTGCCCGGGGGCAGGCCGGTCACCGACAGCCCGATCTCGTCGTGCTCGGCGTCCGTGGCCGCGGTCACGGTGACCGGCAGCTGGCCGGTCCAGGAGCCGTCGCCGTTGTCGACGAACGTCGCCGGTCCGGCCGTGACGGCGAGGTCCGGCGCCGACGCCGGCCGGTACACCGCCGGGTCCACACCGGGTCCGGTGCCGATCAGCAGCCCGCGGAAGCGTGCGGTGGACGTGGCGGTCGTCGCCGAGCTGACAGTCACCGCGCCCTCGCCGCTGAATCGCGAGCGCCGCTGCGGCTGCGCCAGCGAGGTGAAGGCGACAGCCAGGTCGTGATGTCCGCCGGCGGCGATCGTCACCGCCAGGTAACACTCGAGCCCTCGTGGCCCCACGTTCGGCGTGCGGACGCACGTCTGTAGCTGGCCGTCGCGCTCGCCGGCGAACCGTAGCCCTTCGGGCTGGTCGATGACGACCGTCACCCCGGAAACGTCGCCGCCGGTGGCCCGGATCCGGACCGCGAGCTGGCCGGCGTAGCCGCCGCCGGTCGCCGGTGTCAGGACCGCGGTGCCGGTACCGACCGACAGCGCCGGCTGGCTCGCGACGGCCGGTGCGGCCCCCACGAGCGTGAGTGCCGCGACGGCACCGCCGACCGCGAGCACCCTGCTGATACGGATCATTGTTCCTCCCCGTTCGTCGATGGACGCGCCTTACACACCGCAGCGGTGGGCCGGGTTGCACGGCAGATGGAAGAAATTCGAAACGACCTGACGCTGGTGGACGTCGGCCGCCGGTGGTGCTGATGTACACCGTCGTGGAGCAGTGCGGTGGCCGCTTCGGGGTCGCCGAGGTCAGCATGAGGGCCATGGCGAGCCACCGATGCTCCAGCGCGTCTGACGGCCCGGCCGAACAAAGCTCATCACCGACGCGTCGACACGAAGCCGCCAGCCGGTTCGACCGAGGCCCGTGGACCGAAGACGGCCATCCCGACGTGGAGGTGGCGGTTGTGTGCAGCAGGAAGGCCATGGCCGGCGCGCCGTAGTACAGCCCGGTGTGCGCGGCGGCGTCGACCCGGCCCGCCGCTTGCCGGATGAGGCGTTCGGCTGTGGCCCAGGTGCCGGCGCCGTTGACGGCGCGCTCCACGGCGACCAGCGCCTGTCCGACGGTGCCGGATGCCAGGGATTGCGCGCCGGATTCGGCCCTGGTCAGGGTGGTCGGCGTGGCGGCGCTCATCGGACGCCTCGCGGGCTGAGGTGACGCATGGCGACGGCCCGGGCGATGTGGTTCGTCTGGCGTTCGACGTCGGGATCGACGCCGAGCGCCCGGTGGTGATGCTCGCGCAGCAACGTTCGCAGCACGTTGTCCGGTCCGCCGCCGGCGGCGGCGAGAGCGTCGTAGTAGGCGCGCAGCGCGGCAGGGCTGGCTCAAGGCCCGCCGCGAGCTCCAGCCTCACTCTTTCAGCATGAAGTGATCACGGTGGTGAGCGGCGATCACCGGGCTGGCGCAGCGCCAGTGGTCGTGGGGTGGTCTGGGTGTCGGGTGGCCGGGATTACGGTGTCGAGGTGACTCAACGGACTGATGTAAGCGCGTCTGCGGACCTGAACCCTGTGGTGATCGAGCCGGCGGCCGAGGTTGACCTGCCCGGGATCGTGGAGGTCCTCAACTACGTGGCGGCGAACTCGCACGCGTCCTTCGATACCCGGCCGGTCAGCGTGGCCGAGCGGCGTGATTGGTTTGAGCAGTTCTCCTCGACCGGGCCTTACCGGTTGCTCGTTGCTCGACGTGGCAACCTATTCTTGGGCTACGCCTGCAGCCAGCGTTACCGCGACCACGAAGCGTTCCGGGAGACGGTCGAGGTGAGTATCGCGCTGGATGTCAGTTGCCGCGGCCAGGGCGTGGGTTCCTTGTTGTATCGCGAACTGTTCGAGTGTCTGGCGGAAGAGCCGGTTCACGTCTTCCTGACCGGTATAGCCATGCCCAATGATGCGTCGGTGGCGCTGCATCGAAAGTTCGGCTTCACGGAGGTCGGAACGTTCCGTGAGTACGCCGTCAAGAACGGTCAGTACCTCAGCTCGCTGTGGATGCAGCGTCTTTCACCAACTGCTGATCAAGCTGGTTGAGCTGGTTGGTGGTCCTTGTTCGCTGGCTGTGTCGGAGCTTCTGCGGGTCAGCACTGGAACGAATGACATTGCCGTCGTGGCTGTCGACGATTGCAACAGTGCTCTCGTCCCACTCTCATCGTCCTCTCGCGTGGCTGACGCTGGCGTGGAGGTGTATTGACGATCTTCGGGCAGCCCGTAACCTTCGCTTTGTCGACGTTTCTCGCGACCGGTGTTGCCAGTATCGCCGGAAGTAGGACGGTCATTCCGCACGGATGCGCCGCCTGCGAAGTATTCGAGATCGTCAACGGGGAACTTCGACATTTGGCCAATCGGAAAGAGAGGCAGTCAAGCATGTCCAAAAGGTTCAACCAGGTCAGGCGTCCAATCGTGGTGGCGCTGGCCCTCGCGGTCGCGGTCGCGCTGGGCGGAGGCACCGCGACGGCGGCGGTCGCTGGCGAGCCGACGCCCGGCGAGGCGGTGAAGGTCGAGGTGGCGATGGCGCTCGATTGCGTCAACCTGACTCCCACCGCACGCGAATACGCGCTGGCGAACAAGATTTGCACGGCAGACGGCAAAGCGGTCCAGAGCGACGTCTCGACCAATGGCACCGCCGTCGGTACTTGCGGAACAAGTTGGATCTACATTTTCAACGCCTACCGTGGCAATGCCAGGTTCCTGTACGGGTACAACTCCACCCAGGGCGCGGTGGCGGCTCACTTCCTCACAGTCAACTGGGCCAACTGGACCAAGGGGACCGCCAACGGCTTCGAGGACGACGGCGCGCCACTTTCGAGCTATTACCAGATCGCCCAGAACAAGTACACGGACACCGGTTGGGTCAACACCGCACTCTCGGGCTCGGTCTTGTTGTGGTGGGGCGGAACCTGCTCCGTGCTCAATCCGACCGACGGCGCCCAGATCGGGTGGTAGTGGTTCCGTGACACAGTAATCCAATACTGTTGAAGCCGGCGGCAGGTGAGGTAGCGGAAACGCCGCCGCACCTGCCGCCGTTTCGTGGGTGCCAACCCCTACGCCACGATCCGCATCTCCGGGTAGGTGCGCGACGGGCCGGACAGGAGGCGTCCGTCACCGTGGCGGAGGTACCGGTCGAAGAACGCGGCCACGTAGACCCGCTGCACGGCCACCGAGCGCCGGCCGTCGATCGTCCCGAGAAGCGGCTCCAGGTCCCCCGGCGGGATGCCGGACTGCGGCAGCAGCACCTGATAGTCGCAGAACGACAGGTGCCCCGAGCCGAGGAGTTCCAGCTGATGGCGCGGACCCCGGAGGTGTGACCAGAGCTTCACCCACGTCTCGTCAGGCTCGTCCCCGTCGGACTGCGAACCGAGGAGCAGGAACGGCCGGTCCAGGCCGGCGGTGACAACCTGGCCGAAGACGCTGCCGTCCAGGTTGAGCCCGGCCCGCAGGCGGCGGTCTTCGTACATCGCCTCCGCGGTCGTGGCGCCACCCATGGAGTGGCCGAGCATTCCCACCCGGGACAGGTCGAGCGCCCCGCGTAGGCCGCGCGGCAGGGGTCGCCGTGCCACGTCGGGGTTGCCGCCGCGGTTGATCAGCGTGAGTTTGTCGAGGGTGAAGCGGGTGTCGGCCACCCGCACGGCGAGGGCCGTGGCCAGGAGTTGCTCCTCCTCGGCCGGGGTGGTCGGTGTCGGCATGGCCGTTTCCACGACCCGCCCGCCGGGGAACTCGACCGCTCGCGCCTCGTAGGTGTGGTCGATGGTGACCACGATGGATCCCCGGCTGGCCAGGTCCTCCACGAGCGCGGTGCTGGCGGCGCGGTCGATGCCGAGGCCGGGGGAGTAGAGGACGACGGGATGCTGGCCCGACCGCGCCGGCGCGCCGATGTGCCCGTGCGTGACCGGCAGCCGCACCGACGAGCCGGGCGGGTTGAGGATCGCCTCGACGCCGGGCGAGACCCAGGGTGCTCGCGGGTAGCCGCGGACGCTCGTTGCCGGGTACCAGATCTGCACCATGAACTCGCGGGTCGGCGTGGCCGGCACCCACGGGGCGGGACGGGACGCGTCGATGAGGTGCAACGACACGGTGCCGACGCGGTTGGGCCCGGTCGGCGCGGGCAGGACGAGCTGGATCGGGACGGGTTCGGCCGCTCGGGCCGGCGCCACCGGGGCACCGAACAGACCCGTCACGACGGTCAGAGGGACCGCGAGTATGCGCTTCATGCCACGAGTGTCGGCAGACCGTGAGAGCTGGCGTAGTGCCACCGCACAGCGGTTTCGATGTCGATCCACATGCGGCACCGATGACAGATGTCATCGCGGCGGACGTCGCCACGGCTCCGCGGCGGTCGACGTTTCACCCCTGCTTCGTCGCGGCCGTCCCGCTGACGCTGACGCGAAACCGATGTGAAGCAGCCGATCGACACACTCGGGCGGTCGTCACGAGGAGATCCCTCACGCCAGCCCGGACGGACCCGAAGCCATGCAGTACCTGGAAATAGCCTGCCGTGTCGCGCTGTTAGCGGTCTTTCTCGCCTCGTTGGTGAGCAAGGTGCGGCGGACCGACTTCGTCGAGTTCGCCGAGTCCCTGCGGGCGATGCGCATCGTCGCGCGCCGGCGCACGCGGTTGGTGGCCGGCGCCGTCGTCGGGGCCGAGGCGACCGCCGTGGTTCTGCTCGCGGTGCCCCGGACCGGGGCGACGGCGTACGCCTTCGCCCTGGCTCTCCTGGTCGGTTTCACCGTTGCCGTCGTCGTCGTGCTGGTCCGGCACGAGCGCGTCTCCTGCCGCTGTTTCGGCGCGTCGGCGCGGCCCGTCGGAGGGCTGCACATCGCCCGCAACTCGTTCCTGCTGGCCCTGTGCGTCGCCGGACTCGCGGCGTCCCGAACGGTCGGGTCGTGGCATCCCGGCGGGGTTGCGCTGGCGGTGTGCGGCGGTCTCGTCGCCGCTCTGTTCGTCGTCCGCAGCGAAGACCTGGGCGCGGTGATCGTGTCCACGCCGAAACCCGGCGGTCCCGCGTCGGTCCCATCGAGAAGGTGAGTGTCGAATGCCTTATGTCGTCTCCGGAATCATCGTGGTCGGCGTGCTGTGT